>NZ_AP035949.1:0-674158 GCF_059730565.1 Pantoea sp. X-Soil-TKNS-1279
CAGAAACCGATCCTTTTCATCCACAGAATGAAGATCTCAGGCTATGGCAGATAAAGAGAGTGAAAACAAGGCGTTACTTGAACCTTTTCTGTCGGTGACAAAAAACAGCGGTGAAGTTATTCAGCTCCACCCTAACAAAAATAACACCGTACAACCGGTGGCGTTAATGCGCCTTGGACTGTTCGTTCCGACATTGAAGTCAACTGCACGCGGTAAATCAGGCGCAATGGCCTCCACCGATGCGACCAAAGAGCTGAAGAACCTCTCGTTGGTGAAAGCTGAAGGTTATGAAAAGATTACCATCACCGGTGCCAGGCTGGATATGGATAACGATTTCAAAACCTGGGCCGGGATCATCCAGTCATTCTCACGCTATCCGTCAAAAGGCGACACGGTGACGTTGCCGTTTATTGATTTCGTTAAAATGTGTGGCATTCCTTCGGCGAACTCCTCAGCGGCCCTGCGTAAGCGTCTTGACGCCTCATTACGTCGTATCGCCACCAATACCCTTTCCTTTGAAGGTAATGGTAAGGCTTATCACACCCATCTGGTGCAATCGGCCTATTACGATCGTGAGAAGGATGTGGTGCGTATTCAGGCGGATCCTAAGTTATTCGAACTGTATAACTTCGATCATAAGGTTCTGCTGCAACTGCGTGCTATCTCGCGGCTTAAGCGTAAGGAATCTGCTCAGGCGCTGTATACCTATCTGGAGAGTCTGCCAACTAACCCTGCCCCTATTTCGCTGGCGCGTCTGCGTATGCGTTTAAACCTGGGTTCTAAAACCACGACGCAAAACCATGTGGTTCGTCGTGCGATGGAGCAGTTGAAGGAGATTGGTTATCTCGACTATTCCGAAGTGAAGCGTGGGCGCTCAGTGTTTTTCATTATCCACAGTCGAACCCCAAAACTGGACGGAATCAGTAATCTGGAGAGTATCGACTCTCTGGAAGATTTGGATTTTGAAGACTGAATTTCAACGTTCACTGTAGTCAGCCATTCGCATGTTGCAGTGTCACTTTTAGCGTAAAAGTGACACTGACTCTCTCCCGTATCATTCACTGCAATCAGTAGCCAGCGCTGTTGTTCACTGTAATCAGTCACGTTCACTGTAATCAGCAATCACGCTTCGTTTTGCTACACAGTTTTGATAGTTCTCGTTTTCGACAAGCCTATTACAAGGATTTTATTGATAGTGAGCACTTACATTTTATTTTTAAGCGTCTCAGATACGCCCTTTTTATAGGGGGATACTGATTACAGTGAACGTTTGAAGTAAGGCAGACATTACTCGTTATAGTGAATGTAAGCTGCTTATCTCATGTACTGATTGCAGTGAATGTTTATATTTATCTAACTGATTTTAAATTATTTTATCTGAGATTTAATGAAGAGTTCACTGTAATCGGTAGTTTGCTACTTTGTAGAGGATAAAAAGTGACAGGGTTGGTCACGTCTGCTGATTACAGTGAATGATTGCCCCATTTTACTGACTACAGTGGACGATTTGAGGAAGAGGTTACGCCTGAAATGTTGCATTAAAGCCCAACGTCACGCTGTCACCGATTACAGTGAATTCTGGCTTAAATTCGTTCCGGATTCGCTCCCCTTTTGAACAACCCGCACTTATTCTGAGCGTTTTACTGAGTACAGTGAACCTTGCTCACGTTCTATCTGGCTACCTCTTACTGATTACAGTGAATGATCCAACCTGGTCTTTGTTGCTCCCTCTTTCTGATTACAGTGAACGTTAGTCTCTTAAGCCGGGGTTGCGTTACTGAATATAGTGAACGTTCTGTTGTGGCTGGCTCGCCATTGGATACTGATTACAGTGAACATCTGTGATGACTTTTACCCACTCCCCATCTACTGATTACAGTGAATCTTTGTATGAGGTATCAGGTAACGATGCTGTTCTCGCCCGGCAAATCACCCGCGCGATTTTACTGATTACAGTGAATGTTATTATTCACCTGCTCCCTGCTCCCTGCTCCCTGCTCCCTCTGTTTCCTGTTTCATAACACGATTAACTCAAGGCACATTCCATCGCGGCGCGATTTATCGCGCTCCCTTCCCGTTCGCGCGGTGAATCGCGCCGCAACGAATTGATGTCAACACGCTGGATTCTGTGGCATTTAACTGGCAGGCACTATGCTCTCTATTTCAAACCGGTCGTCGATTCAGCATTTGAAGTGACTCACTGACTACAGTGAACGTTTTCCAGGTGAGCGAACTGGCGTTCTGCTGATTACAGTGAATATTGAATAAGGGATGCGCAATATTTTCTGATTACAGTGAATGTCTTCATCTGTAGTTCGATTGTTCTACTGACTATAGTGAACACCCTGGTGTTTCTTTGCCTGATGTTACTGATTACAGTGAACATTTATCCGTGTAACGTAAATCAGTAGTGCTTTTTGCTGATTACAGTGAATGTTATGCCTGCCACTTCCCCTTGGTACTACCACAATCCAGTTTGGTCAGAGGATGAGTACTGATTGCAGTGAATGTTCTGCCTCCATTTACTGATTACAGTGAATGTAATGCTGATTGCAGTGAATCTTTGCAGGCGATATCGACAACTCTAACTGACTACAGTGAACGTTAATGCCCTGCTCCGCTCCTGAGATTTTTATCGTTCCAGATCAGACTCAATCCATCTTCCCTTCTTTTCACTGATTACAGTGAATGTTTGCGAGATGGCTCGAAAAGTGTTCAGCTCATGATTTACACAACAGACCGATGAGGCTAATTTTGCGGCACTGATTACAGTGAACATCCCTTCAAACACCCTTCTTCCTCAAGGAGCTTCATCAGTATCAATTCTTTCTGATTAGATGAGATATATTTGCCTGATGTGCAGGATTTCGGTATAAAGTCATAAATCCTACATGTGTGGAGCAACTATGGCTAACGATGAAAAGCAAGTTCTGAAGGTTGCTCAGCGTTCTGAGAGAATGCTGATGAGTCTGACGGAACAGATCCAGGCACAGAAAGAAGAATTGCAGGAAAACACCTTTTACCAGGTTTACGCGAAAGCAGCGCTGGCAAAACTGCCTAAGCTGACGCGAGCCAGTGTTGATTATGCTGTCAATGAGATGGAAGAAAACGGCTATCCCTTTGATAAGCGCGCGGCGGGCAGTTCAACCAAATATGCCATGTCAATTCAGAACATCATCGATATTTACCACCATCGGGGTGTACCCAAGTACCGTGACCGCCACGCAGATGCTTTCACGTTATTTGTGGGCAACCTGAAAGGTGGTGTATCGAAAACCGTCTCAACCGTTTCTTTGGCACACGCATTACGCGCCCATCCGCATTTGCTGTTTGAAGATTTACGCATTCTGGTTATTGACCTCGATCCACAATCCTCCGCGACCATGTTTCTCAATCATGAACGATCTGTTGGTCTGGTGGAGGCTACAGCCGCGCAGGCGATGTTGCAGAATGTCAGCCGTGAAGAACTGTTGAACGAGTTTGTTGTGCCCTCCATCATCCCGGGTGTAGATGTGCTGCCCGCTTCAATTGATGATGCCTTTATTGCTTCACGCTGGGATGAACTCTGCGCCGAGCATTTGCCTCAGCACAATGTACATTCGGTGTTATACGAGAACGTCATCGTTAAGCTGAAGAAGGATTATGACTTCATCTTTATTGATAGTGGCCCGCATCTCGATGCTTTCCTGAAGAACGCCATTGCGGCGTCTGATTTGCTGATGACACCCGTACCACCAGCCCAGGTCGATTTTCACTCTACGTTGAAGTATTTGACCCGCCTGCCGGAGCTGATTGGCATCATTGAAGATTCCGGGGCCAGCTGCCGCTTACAAGGCAATATTGGCTTCATGTCGAAGTTGTCCAATAAGGCCGACCATAAGTTATGCCACAGTCTCGCGAAAGAAATCTTTGGCGGTGACATGCTGGATGCGGCACTGCCGCGACTGGATGGTTTTGAGCGCTGTGGTGAGTCCTTTGACACCGTTATTTCGGCCAATCCTTCTACCTATGTTGGCAGCAGCGAAGCCTTAAAGAATGCGCGTTCAGCGGCGGAAGATTTCGCCAAAGCCGTGTTTGACCGTATTGAATTTATTCGCCTGAACTGAGGTTACTATGAGCGCAAAACGCATTACGATTGGCAGAACATTCAGCCAGACACCGTTGCAAACAGAAGAAACATCAGAAGGCCACTCTCAAACTTTTATCCTGTCGACAGGCAAGCGCGCCCAGTTCACCCTGGAACGTATCGCAGCGAAAGAGATTGAAGAAAGAACCTATGTGGTGATGGAAACTAATGGTCGCGACCAGGCGGGACTCACCCCCGAATCGCTGCGTGACATTATCCGTACTATCAAACTCCAGCAGTTCTTTCCTGCAATTGGCGTGCAGCGTGATGACCGTATCGAGATTCTTGATGGGTCACGGCGTCGTGCTGCGGCATTGCATTGTAAAACGGGCCTTGACGTCCTGGTGACTGATGCGGCTATCAGTGCTGAAGAAGCCCGTCGCCTGGCGCAGGATATTCAAACTGCACGCGAGCATAATCTGCGTGAAGTGGGTATGCGTCTGATGGCGCTGAAGGACGGCGGCCTGTCACAAAAAGAAATCGCGCAGAGTGAAGGATTGTCGCAGGCTAAAGTGACCCGTGCGTTGCAGGCGGCGAGTGTTCCGGCAGATTTAATCACGCTGTTTCCCAATCATTCCGAACTGACCTATCCCGACTATAAATCCCTGTTGCAGGCTTATGAGAAGCTCCAGGAAACCGGGCAGACGGTTGAGGCTCTGATTGATGCGATAGGTATGGATGTCGATACTGTCTGTGCGCGTGATGGGCTGGCGGAAGATGAAGTGAAGAACGGTATTTTACGGTTGGTGCGTAATGGAAGCCAGACGCTGGTACAGTCACCCGCAAAAGATAAAGTGGTTGCTACCGCGCTCTGGACCTTTGCCGACAAAGACCGTTTCGCGCGTAAAAAAACACGAGGTCGCATGTTCAGCTATGAATTTAATCGCCAGTCAAAAGAGTTACAGGACGAACTTGATCGGGTGATAAACGAAACCCTCAACAAATACCTCAATCAGTAAGCTACGCCGCCTTCGGGCGGTTTTTTTTGCTCCTCGCCAGCCTGATTTCATCGCTAACCTCATGAAATTCCGATAATGCCGTGGTAAATTTCAGGCTGAAATCGCCATAATTTCAGCCTCGCAGCAATGTCTTTTCGCCATAGAATTCAGCTGGCCTGGTGCAGGATTAACCGATGGCAACATAAAGCAGAAAAAGGTTGGATTTGGCGTATAGCCACGATGGGAAAGATGAAATCATAGGGCTTCGCCACAGCGATTTCATCATTATCTCTATGAATATCATAGTTTTTTTAAAACGATTTCAGCCTGAAATCGCCAGGGTTGCAGCTCACATCAACCTGTCGTCGTCAGACAATGCCTTCATTAGCCAGATGATATTCAATAGTTTATCCACAGAAAAGGTGGATAACTTTGCCTGGCGCCCTGCTCGCTCAGCTCGCCAGATGATATTACGCCAGTAAACGTAACCCCGAAGAAAACTGCCAGACAGCCTCTCTGACACGAACGGGTTTATTGATTAAGCCCAGAGCATAAAAGCGGTCGGCGATAGCCTGCTGCTGTTTAATCACCTCGAATGCCATTGATCGGGTTTGATGGCTGCGGCGTGATAAGGCGCGCTCGACGGCATCGGTTTCCAGACCCAGTTCCTGCGCCAGTAGCATCGCTGCCTGATGCCTGCGGCTATCGATAAACTGTCCGGTCTGTTGCAACGCTTCCACTAACTGATGCACGATATCATCATGCTGCTGAACGTAATCACGACGGGCCAGATAGAATTGATGATTGCTGACACGCCCTTCGCCATTAGCGATGACGCGCAATGCCGGATTATTCTCTGCTGCGCTGAGTAGCGGGTCCCACATCATCCAGGCGTCAACGGAGAGATAATCACTGACCGTCAACGGATATTTGGGCGGTGCATACACCACTTTTATCTCATCAAGACCAATGCCTGCTTCATCCAGCAACTGCAACAACAGCCAGTGCACGTTTGAACCTTTATTGACTGAAATCCGTTTTCCTCTTAGATCGGCCAATGTCGTGATATCACTTTCAAGCGGGACGACGATGCCGACGCTGCTTGGTGCAGGCGGTTCCCAGGCGATATAGGTCACCGCATTGCCGCTCGCCTGAGCAAAAATTGGCGGTACTTCACCGGTGGTGCCAAAATCAATTTCGTTGTTTTGCAGAGCATAAAGCAGTTGTGGGCCAGCAGGAAACTCACTCCAGAGCACACTCACGCCTTGCTGTGCAAAGCATTGTTCCAGGGTCTGGCGTGCTTTTAATACGCCAAGATTGCCAAACTTTTGATATCCGATGCGGAGCTCGCGTTCTCCTTGCGCTGCTGAGACAGCCTGGCCTGGGGTGACTGATACGGTTTTACGACGTCCTTTAATGACACCCTGATTAGCCAGATGAGTGCGTAAAGTATGGCGGCTAATACCTAATAATGTTGCTGCCTGGGTTTGGTTATTATCGGCAAGCTCCAGCGCGTTATTAATCAGGCTTTGCACCATGCGATCGAACAGTTGATTAGATTCAGTCGTCAAATACTGACGTAGAAAACTATCAAGGGTGGAGTCCTGAACATCACTCAGCCGATGTTCACTGTAACCAGCAAGACGTAATTGCGCAGGGGTTAAGGTCTCCTCACGACTGAGCAGGACCGCATTATGCAGCGTGTTCTCCAGTTCTCGGATGTTGCCGGGCCAGTTGTACTGCATCAGGGCTTCGAGCGCATCAGGAGACAGACGCCGTGCCGGGCGTCCCAGACGGCGGGAATACAGCGCCAGAAAATGTTGTGCCAGTACGGGTATGTCTTCACGTCGTTGCCGTAAAGGAGGTAAGGGGACGACAGCGATGTTGAGACGATAAAACAGATCTTCACGGAACCGACGTTCCCGGATGGCCTGAGCCAGATCGACGTGAGTTGCAGCAATCACTCGGACATCAACTTTTATGGGTTTGCGCGAACCGACACGGGTAATTTCGCGTTCCTGCAATACGCGCAGCAGTTTTACCTGCAATGGCAGACTGAGTTCTCCAATCTCATCCAGTAACAACGTGCCGCCCTGGGCTGACTCAAACCAGCCTGGATGTGCCTGAGTGGCACCGGTGAACGCCCCTTTCTCATGCCCAAACAACTCGGCTTCTGCCAGACTCTCCGTTAATGCGCCGCAGTTCACCGCCAGGAAAGGGCCATGTCGGCGAGTACTATGATGATGCAGATAGCGGGCTACCACTTCTTTACCGGTTCCGGTCTCACCCGCAATCAGCACGGTGGCATCCGTTGGGGCAAACTTGTCGAGTAAAGATTGAAATGCGCGAGAGGCTGGATCGACTAAACGGGGAGAATCCGCAAAATCAGCATAGGGTGTCAACATGATGAATATCCTTGTGCAAGCGTATCCTCACGCTATACAAGCACATTCACTATGAACAGCAGGAAAAAAGCATAAGAAGTTGCAAATGCAGCAAATGCTGTTGAAGCAAAGTTGCGAATGCAACAGATAACGAACGCTAAACACCATCAACCTACTGATATATCGGCGTTTAGTGAAGATGAGAAATTGGCACGCATTTCGCTAACGGCTATATAACTAAATAAATTAAGTGAAATGATCATTTTTTAATAAAGTTATATAGGAAATGCATAATGGCCGATTCCTCAAATGAGAACATCAATGTCTTCTGGTTCCTTCCTACACATGGTGATGGGCGATACCTTGGCACGACGGAGGGTGGGCGACCGGTTGATTTAGGTTACTTACAGCAAGTCGCACTGGCGGCGGATAACCTCGGGTTTTATGGCGTGCTGATCCCCACGGGAAAAAGCTGTGAGGACTCCTGGCTGGTTGCTTCGGCGCTGGCACCGTTAACGAAGCGGTTACGCTATCTGGTTGCGGTGCGTCCGGGATTGCAGCCACCGACCCTGGCCGCACGTATGGCCAGCACGCTGGACCGCCTCTCCGACGGTCGCCTGCTGATTAATGTGGTGACGGGCGGTGACCCGGTAGAAAACAAAGGGGATGGCATTTTCCTCAGCCACAGTGAACGTTATGAGGTGACTAAAGAGTTTCTGGACGTCTACAGCCGTCTGCTGCGTGGCGAAAAGGTTGACTATAAGGGGCAGCATATTCACGTTGAAGGTGCTGAGGTATTGTTCCCACCGGTACAGGAAAATGGTCCACCGCTGTACTTTGGCGGTTCATCCGATGCTGCCATTGATGTTGCGGCACAGCAAATTGATACCTATCTCACCTGGGGTGAACCCCCGGCGCAGGTTGCAGAGAAGCTGGCGGTGGTACGCGCGCGGGCAGAAGCACACGGACGTAAGCTGGAATACGGTATTCGTCTGCATGTCATCGTGCGTGAGACGGAAGAAGAGGCCAAAGCGGCCGCAGATAAACTGATTGCGCACCTTGATGAAGAGACGATCGCGCAAGCGCAGAAAATTTTTGCCCGTATGGATTCAGCCGGGCAAGCGCGGATGAGCGCATTGCATAAAGGTTCGCGTGACAATCTCTACATTGCTCCTAATCTGTGGGCGGGAGTCGGGCTGGTTCGTGGCGGGGCAGGGACGGCTTTGGTCGGCAGTCCGGAGCAGGTCGCTGCCCGCATTCGCGAATATCAGGCGTTGGGCGTGACCAACTTCATCCTTTCAGGCTATCCGCATCTCGAAGAAGCGCATCGTGTGGCAGAGTTACTCTTACCGTTGCTGCCGCTGGCGCACGGGCAGCAACAACGCGCCCGCAGCGTTAATACCGGCCCGTTTGGTGAAACCATTGGTGGTGACAAACGGCCAACCAAACAGGCGAGCGCCAGCTGATGCTGAAGACACGCAGTGAGGATCGGGCGATGCAGATACCCCATGTGATGATTGTGGGTGGTGGATTCAGCGGCACAGCGCTGGCGATTCATCTTGCCCGTAACGCGACCGCGCCATTACGCGTTACGGTGGTGGAACCTCGTCAGACGCTGGGGGCAGGGGTAGCCTATTCAACGCAAGAACCTGCGCATCGCATCAATGTCCCGGCGTCACGTATGCAACTTAGCGGGGATGAGCAGGGGGCATTTGATCGCTGGTATCGGCAGCAGCCGGAATGTTCACTGGATTCAGTAGCCCATTGTGCCGATGGCGCGGTGTATCCACAGCGTGCCATGTTTGGCCGTTACCTCGCCGAACAGTTTGCCCTGGCTGCACTACAGCACCCGCTGGTGACCTTACGCCATATCCAGGCCAGCGCTCTCGCCTGGGAAGGGCAACAGTTGCTGCTGAGCAACGGTGAAACGCTCGAAGGCAATGTGTTGGCACTGGCAATCAGCCATCCGCCGCCTTCACTGCCGAGGGCGCTCCTGCCTTTCTCCGCACACCCGGCCCTGATTGCCAATCCGTGGCAACCAGGCGTGCTTGATAACATCGACAGCCACGCCTCGGTGGCGATTATCGGCACCGGTCTGAGTATGGCCGATGTGGTGGCCTCACTGGCAACACGACAGCATCGTGGCCCGTTATTAGCCTTCTCCCGGCGTGGGCAGCTGTCACGCGCCAACCTGAGCGGTGAATGGCCCGAGTGGACGCTGGCAGCGCAACCCCAACCCAGCACGCGTCTGTGGTTGCATCATATTCGGGCGGAGGTCGCGCGCGCCGCAGAACAGCAATTGCCGTGGCAGCGTGTGCTGGATGAAGTACGCGCGCAGGGGCAAAGCATCTGGCAGTCGCTGTCATTGCGTGAACAACAGCGTTTTGTCCGTCATTTGCGGTCGTGGTGGGATGTGCATCGTTATCGCATTGCGCCACAGGTGGCGGCAGAGATCACGCAACGGCAACAGGCGGGAACGCTGCGCGTGCTGGCGGCCCGTCTCACGGCCATCGCATCCCGTGGTGACCAGCTTGATATTACGTTGCATACCCGTGATGGGGCGGCAGAACACCACCTGCTCGACCATCTTATCGTCACCACGGGGCCCGGCCATGAAGCGCTAACCGCCAGCCAACCGTTACTGCTGTCGCTCAGTCAACAAGGCTTCATCCGCGCCGATGCGTTAGGTTTTGGTATTGACGTCGATCGCCATTCCCACACGCTGACGCGATCCGGTCAGCCGAGCCAAAATGTATTTGTGGTTGGCCCAGCCGCCAGGGCGCGTTTTGGCGAACTGATGGGATTACCGCAGGTTGCCGATCATGCCGCTGAGGTGGCACGCCAAATTCTCCTGTCGCTGCATATCAAACATGCGGAGCGATGTCCCCCTTTAGCACCCTGATTTCCCAACATTCCCCTAAAAATTAACTGACGAACGCCGGGTCGCACAGCGATCACGGCCTCGCTATGGAGATTGCTATGCCATCGCAACGTGAAATACGCCTGAATGCTTTTGATATGAACTGTGTCGGACACCAGTCACCGGGGTTGTGGGCGCATCCGCGCGACCGCTCGTGGCAGTACAAGGACCTGGAATATTGGGTCGATTTGGCACGTTTGCTGGAACGCGGCAAATTTGATGGGATATTTATCGCCGATGTATTAGGCATCTACGATGTGCTTAACGGTAACGGTGATGCCGCCATTCGTCAGGCCACGCAGGTTCCAGTGAACGATCCGCTGGCGTTGATCACGCCGATGGCGCTGGTGACCGAGCATCTGGGGTTTGGACTGACCGCCTCGCTGTCGTTTGAACATCCTTATCCATTTGCCCGACGTCTGTCGACGCTTGATCACCTGACGAAAGGGCGTATTGGCTGGAACATTGTCACCTCGTATCTGGAGAGTGGCGCGCGCAATATCGGGCACAAAGCGCAAACCGATCACGACAGCCGTTACGACTATGCCGATGAGTACCTCCAGGTGGTGTACAAGCTGCTGGAAGGCAGTTGGGAAGCAGATGCGGTGTTACGTGACCGTGAGCGCCGTATCTTCAGCGATCCCAGCAAAATCCATCCGATCAATCATCAGGGTACTTTCTTCAGCGTACCGGGGATTCATCTGTGCGAACCGTCACCGCAGCGTACGCCGGTGTTGTATCAGGCGGGGGCATCCAGCCGCGGTAAGCAGTTCGCTGCCGAACATGCCGAATGCGTATTTGTTGCGGCACCGTCCAAAGTGCTGCTGAAGAAAACCGTGGCAGATATCCGCCGCCGCGCGGCAGAAGCGGGACGCGATCCACGCAGCATTCTGATTTTCAATCTGCAAACGGTCATCGTCGGAGAAACGGATAAAGCAGCGCAGGCGAAGTGGCAGGAATACAAAAACTGGGTGAGCTACGAAGGTGCGCTGGCACTGGTATCGGGTTGGACCGGCATCGACTTCGGCCAGTATCAGCCGGATCAGGTGCTGAAGTATCTGCACACCAACGCCATCCAGTCAGCAGTGGAAACCTTCTCCACCGCCGATCCTGACCGTCAATGGACCGTGGCTGCGCTGGCTGATTGGGTAGGTATCGGTGGCTTTGGCCCGCTACTGGTGGGAAGCGCCGCAACGGTAGCGGATGAGTTACAAAGCTGGGTTGAAGAAACCGATGTCGATGGTTTTAACCTTGCCTACGCGCTGACGCATGAAACCTTTGAAGATGTGGTCGAGTTGCTGATTCCGGAATTGCAGAAGCGGGGCGTATTTAAGAAAGAGTACGCCAGCGGCACGCTGCGCGAGAAGTTATTCCGGGCCGGGCCACAGTTGCAGGCACCCCATCCTGGCGCGTGTTATCGCGTGCAGACGGTGCCGCAGGAGGTCATATGATCGAGATCGAGGCATTGAGTAAGCACTATCGCGCACCTGACGGACGCGTGACCGACGTGTTGAAGTCTATCAACCTTGAGGTACAGCCTGGCAACATCACGGCGGTGGTGGGACCGAGCGGGGCAGGGAAGTCGACGCTGGCAAAATGCATTAGCCTGCTGGAACAACCGAGTGCCGGAAGCATCCGCGTCAACGGTCACGACCTTTCCCGGCTGAGTGGTGAAGTGCTGCGCCGCGAGCGACGCGCGATCGGCACCGTGTTTCAATCGTCGGCGTTGTTGCAGCGCAAATCCGCCTGGGAAAATATCGCCTTGCCGCTGCGTTATCTTGGTGTGGTGGAACGCGACATCTCCGCGAGGGTAGGGGAGTTGCTGGAGCACGTCGGGCTGAGCCATAAAGCCTCGGCGTTCCCGGCACAGCTTTCTGGTGGACAACGTCAGCGCATTGGCATTGCCCGCGCGCTGGCGCTGCGGCCATCAGTATTGCTGGCTGATGAAGCGACATCCGGGCTTGACCCCGAGGCCACCGTCACCATCCTCGACCTGCTGCGTAAATTACGTGACGAGTACCGACTGGCGATTGTGTTAATTACCCATGAAATGGACGCGGTACGCCGTGCGGCAGATGCGGTGGCGGAAATTCGTGACGGGCAAATTGTGCATTACGGCGTGGTGAAGCAGTTGTTGGCGCAGCCTGATTCCCGCCTGGCACAACAACTTCTGTCGCTGGCGCCACAACCGGCCTCGTCAGAGCTGGTACTTCAACTGAGCTACCGCACCGATGTGCCGGTCGCCAGTGACTGGCTGACTCGCCTGAGTCAGCAATTTGCGCTGCGTATTGATCTTCTGGGAGCGCATATCGAGCAGGTGAATGGCCTGCAACTGGGACGCTTGCAGGTTGGCATTCACTTCCAGCGTGAACGAGTTCCTTTGTCGCAGTTGCTGATGCAGCTGGAACAACTGGGGTTGATTGGCCGCGTCACTGCGGGTGCGCCGTTGCTGAAGGAGGCGGTATGAGCGTCTCTGTCATGAGTCAGGATACACCCTGGAAGGAAATACCCACGTTGATGCTACCCGCTTTGGGTGAAACGGTGTTGATGGTCGGTATCGTGATGTTGTTTGTCGTGACCTGCGGTGGGGTGGTGGGCGTGGTGTTGTTTAACACCTCCGCGCGCGGGTTGTTTCCTCATCGGGGCGTGAACCGGATGTTGAGCTGGATTGTGAACATGGGACGCTCGCTACCGTTCCTGGTGTTGATGGCTGCGATTATCCCGTTCACCTTCTGGTTAACCGGTACCACTATCGGCATTCCGGCTGCGGTGGTGCCCATGATTGCCGCCGGTATCCCGTTCTTCGGACGGTTGGTGGATAACGCCCTGCGTGAGTTACCAGGGGAGGTCACCGCTGTGGGGCTGGTCTGTGGGGGATCGCGCTGGCAAATCATCCGCCAGGCACAACTCAGCGAAGCACTGCCAGCGATTGTCGCCGCCATCACCCTCAATCTGATCTCCATGATCGAATACTCGGCGATTGCCGGCACCATCGGTGCCGGTGGCATTGGCTATCTGGCCGTGGTGTATGGCTATCAACGTTTCGACAATCACATCATGATCGCCACCATCGTGGTACTGGTCGCCTTAATTCAAACCATTCAATTTCTCGGTGATCGTTTGGTTACCGCTTTACGTCATCCTCAGGGGACATCGCTATGACAACACAAGAATTTGAGTTACGTAAAACCCGACGCTGGCCGTGGCTGCTGCTGATTATAGTGGTCGTTGCCGCCGCCGCTGCGGCCTGGTTCTGGCGTAGCCAGCAACCGCAGGCGGTCGTATTTGGCACCACCTTAAAAATTCACTATGAACCGGCGATGGCGGGTGAGCAGAAGCTGATTGAGTATGTGAATGACCATATCGCAGCGGATTACGGTCTGAAACTGGAAGCGGTCGGGGTGCAAGACCCGGTGCAGGCTGACCGCGCCGTGGCAGAGGGACAATACGCGGCAACGGTGTATCAGCATCAGTGGTGGCTGAAACAGGTGGTGGACGCGAATAATTTTGCGCTAACGCCAACGTTACCGCTGTTCCAGTGGGCCTTTGGTATCTACTCCGACCGCTACCGTTCAGTGGATGCGCTGCCGCAGGGGGCCACCATTGTGGTGCCGGATGATGGCGCAAACCAGGGCCAGGCGCTGTGGCTGCTGGCGCGTCAGGGATTAATCACCCTCGATCCCAACGTGGAACCACGCACGGCAAAACTAAAAAACATCACCGGTAATCCACATGGCTTTGTATTTAAGGAGCTGGATTTGCTGACAATGCCGCGTGCGTTGAACTCGGTGGATGCTGCCATTGGCTACGTGTCGCAGTTTGATGCCGGAAAAGTGCCGCGTGACAAAGGCATTCTGTTCCCGCCTGCGCCGCGCACCTTTGCATCGCAACTGGTGATCGGTACGCCTTATCTGTCACAGGAAAATATCGCAAAGCTGAAACAAGCCTTCTCCGATCCGCGCCTGCAACAATGGTTGAAGACCACGGATGATCCGCTGGTAAAAGGGGTTCTGGTGCCGGTTTCTGCCGACTAATTCTCTGCCGATGGCTGATACACCCGGGCATGTTCTGCGTGCCTGGGTTTTTGTGTTATTCCTGTTTATCTTATTGATTTAAAACAAATAAATATCACTATTTGTTGTTTTGGTCCTGTCCGGTTAACGCTTATAACAACCTCACCTGCATAACCAATAACACCGTGAGGCGGTATGAGCACACTCCCTTTAGAAAACACCCTGCCGGTTTCGCAACCGGTCCGTTCGGTCAGCGACGTTGCGCGCCTGATCAATACCCGCAGTGAGAAAAACAACTATGCCCGCATGATTGTGTTTCTTGCGCTTGGTGGCGTATTTCTTGACGCCTACGATCTCACCACGCTTTCCTACGGCATTGATGATGTGGTTCGTGAATTCCAGATCTCGCCGTTTATTACCGGGCTGGTCACGTCATCGATCATGGTTGGCACTATCGTTGGCAACCTGATCGGTGGCTGGCTTACCGACAAATATGGCCGCTACTCGGTATTTATGGCCGACATGCTGTTTTTCGTGGTGTCGGCGATCGCCGCCGGGTTAGCGCCCAACGTCTGGGTACTGATTGGTGCCCGTTTCCTGATGGGGATTGGCGTGGGGATTGATCTGCCGGTCGCGATGTCCTACCTGGCCGAATTCTCCAAATTTGCCGGGAAAGGCAACAAAGCCGCGCGGCTCGCTGCGTGGTGCCCCATGTGGTATGCCGCCTCGACGCTCTGCTTCCTGCTGATCTTTGCTCTCTACTTTCTGCTCCCGAAAGAACACCTCGACTGGCTGTGGCGAGCTTCGTTGCTGTTTGGCGCGGTGCCTGCACTGCTGATTATCGCGGTGCGTAGCAAGTTTATGAATGAATCCCCGTTATGGGCGGCTAATCAGGGGGATCTGAAATCGGCAGTGCGCATCCTGCGTGATTCCTACGGCATCCATGCCCATGAAGCGGAACCCGAAACGCCCCCGGCCTCGGCGGCACCGAAAGTCAGTTTCCGCGTGCTGTTCCAGAAGCCGTGGCGTGAACGCACCATCGTCGCCGGGGTAATGAATATCTGCATCTCGTTTGAATACACCGCCATCGCCTTCTTCCTGCCATCCATTCTGGCCCAGTTCCTCGGGGCTGGGGTGTTTGAAACCATTTCTGCCTCGCTGGGCCTGAATGCGTTGTTTGCCTTTACCGGCGGCTTGCTGGGGATGCGCCTGGCGTGGAAATATCCGTCGCGCCATGTGGCGATTGCCGGATTTGCCTTGCAGTTTGTCGCACTGATCGCACTGGCTTTGATTGGTCATCCCGAAGCGCTGGCAGGCATTGTGTTTGCGGTGTTGATGCTCGGTCTGTGGCTGTTTGCGGAAGGATTCGGACCCGGCGCGCAGCTGATGGTCTATCCGGCGCTGTCATATCCCACGTCGATTCGCGCTACCGGCGTCGGATTTAGCCGTGCACTGTCGGGTATCGGTAGTGCGTTAGCGCTGTTTATTCTGCCGATTCTTCAGGCCTCACTTGGCACCAACATGTTCTGGGTGGTTTCGCTCAGCGCCATCATCCCGATTTTCTTCCTGCTGGCGGTGCGTCACGAGCCAACCCGCCACGATATCGATGATCTTTCCCATCAGGAGTGAACCATGACCTTATTAGCTACAGGTACTGACTATGCGCGGCTGGCCGCGCATTTCCGCCCGGTATTTGAACGCATCGCCACAGGTGCAGCCGACCGTGAACGTCATCGTACGTTGCCGGATGAACCGCTGACCTGGCTGAAAGAAGCGGGCTTTGGCACGGTGCGGATTCCGCAGGAAAAAGGCGGTTGGGGCGCTTCGCTGCCGCAGCTGTTCCAATTGTTGACTGAACTGGCAGAAGCTGATTCGAATCTGCCGCAGGCGCTGCGCGCGCATTTTGCTTTCGTTGAAGATCGTCTCAATCAGCCGGACAGCCCGGCGCGCGATGGCTGGTTCCGGCGTTTTATTGATGGTGAGCTGGTGGGGAGTGGTTGGACTGAGATTGGTACGGTGAAACTGGGGGATGTCATCACCCGCGTCACGCCAGGTGAAAAGGGCTGGACGCTGAACGGCGAGAAATTTTATAGCACCGGCACCCTGTTTGCCGACTGGATTGATGTCTATGCGCGGCGCAATGACAATCAGGGGGATGTGATAGCGCTGGTCAACACGCATCAACCCGGCGTCAGCCTTGAAGATGACTGGGATGGCTTCGGCCAGCGTCTGACCGGTAGCGGCACCACCCGTTTCGCTAATGCCCACGTTGAGCAGGATCATGTGTTCGATTTTGCCGAGCGTTTCCGTTACCAGACCGCGTTCTACCAGCATGTGCTGCTGGCGACGCTGGCCGGGATTGCGCGAGCTGCCGCGCGTGATGCGGCACAGGGGGTAAAGGCACGCCAGCGTATCTACAGTCACAGCAACGGCAGTGCCTCACGCCAGGATGTGCAGGTGTTGCAGGTGGTGGGCGAAGTGACCAGCCTCGCCTTTGCCGTGGAGGCGACGGTGATCCGTGCCGCACATTCACTGCAATCAGCATATGAGGCCCATATCAGCGGTGACGAGGTTTATCTCAAACAGGTGAATGACCTGGCAGAAGCGGAAGCCGGGCAGGCGCAGGTGATCGCCAGCGAACTGGTGCCGCGTGCCGCGACTGAGTTGTTTAATGCGTTAGGCGCTTCTGATACCCGCTTAAGCAAAGCATTGGATCGCCACTGGCGTAATGCACGCACCGTGGCATCACATAATCCGGTGATCTACAAAGCGCGTGATATCGGTGACTGGCAGGTAAATGGTACATCGCCAACCGCCATCTGGCAGATCGGCAGGGGAGAATAAATGGGGGGCGTGAAGCGCCCCTTTTGCCCGTAGCGGCACGATTTATCGCGCTCTTTTGACCTTTTGGCTGACAAAATGCGTGATAAATAGCGCCGCTACGATGTAGATCTTTATTGCTTATCCAGCGACCAGGTGGCGCTGCGTACATCCACCTTCACCGGCAACAACCCAACGCGCGTAAAGGTATCCGCCAGCGCCTGTTGTTCATCAAACACCTGCGGCGTCATGCGTTGTGCACCATACGGCAGACGCGCCAGCGTGGTTTGCCAGATGGCCTTATCCAGTCCGGTCGATTTTGACAGAATGGCGGCGGCATCGTCCTGATGGTGGTTAGCCCAGTCACTCAGTTTACTTAACTCATCCACTACCTGTTTTGCGGTTTGCGGATGTTCCTCAGCAAAACGACGGCTGGCAAGGTAGAAGGTGTAATGCGGCACTAAACCTTCGGCATTGCGTACCTGGCGTGCGCCGGTGTGTGCTTCAACTTCGGCGAGGAACGGGTCCCAGATAACCCAGGCGTCAATGGCACCCTTCTGGAAGGCTGCGCGAGCATCAGCCGGTGGCAGGTACACCGGAGTGATGTCTTTATAGTTCAGCCCGGCATCTTCCAGCGCTTTAACCAGCAGATAATTGACGTCCGAACCCTTATTCAGACCTACTCGCTTTCCTTTGAGATCGGCAACGTTGTGAATCGGGGAATCTTGCGGCACCACGATGGCTTCGGTTTTCGGGTTAGCAGGGGAGTGGGCGAGGTAGATCAGATCGGCCTTTGCCGCCTGAGCAAAAGCGGGAGGGGCGTCTCCGGTCGCCGCCAGGTCGATGCTACCGACATTCAGACCTTCCAGCATTTGCGGCCCGGCAGGAAACTCAATCCAGCGAACGTTAATGCCTTCCTTTTTCAGGGTTTCATCCAGCGTGCCGCGATATTTCAGCAACGCAAAGATATTGGCTTTCTGATAACCGATGTTGACGGTTTCCGGGTTGGCAGCAAAGCTGTGCGCGGAAAGCAGACCAAGGCTTAACGCCAGCGTGCTTAATAAATGCGTTTTACGTTTCATCATTGTTCTCGCGTGGTTTTTTTACCACCATAGCAAAGCGCATATATAACCAATAAATAACGATTTTCGATCGCTTATAACTTTATTTCGAGTTTTGCGGCATTCACTGTAATCAGTTGTCGGGTGAAAATGGCGGCTGAAATTTCCATAGATGCCCATATAATTAGCACGGTAATAATTTGTATAACAAATCAAAATGCCTTCCTCCCAGGCTTCTGCCAGGATACGCTTATCCGTGCCTGCTCAAGGTCTTTTTTGCTTTATGAAGTGGCTTTCTCAAAGTGCAGTGCTGTTTTCTGCCAAAACTTGTCTTGCCGCCTTTCTGGCTTTTTACATTGCTCTGGAACTCAATCTCGATAAACCGGCCTGGTCGTTGACCACCGTGTATGTCGCCTCGCAGCTCTATTCTGCTTCGACGGTGTCCAAATCCATCTTCCGCTTTATGGGAACGGTGCTGGGCGGGTTATTCACACTGTTGATCTATCCAATGACGGTACAGGAACCGATGCTGTTCAGCCTGTGCATCTCGCTGTGGGTGGCGGTGTGTCTCTATCTCTCGCTGCATGACCGGACGCCAAAAAGTTATGTCTTTATGCTGGCGGGCTACAGCGCCGCCATTATGGGATTCCCCGATGTCACTTCACCGGCATCGATCACCTACACCGTGATTTCACGTATCGAGGAAATCACCGTCGCAATTGTGTGCAGTAGCCTGGTGCATCGTCTGATCATGCCGGTATCAATGCGTCATCTGCTGGAGCAGAGTGTCAGCCAGTGGTATCAAAATGCGCGCAAGCTATGCAGCGAACTGGTGACATCGACACCTAATGATAAGGCGCTTGAGCGGGAAGGCATCCTGATTCAGATGGCTAACTATCCCCTCAATGTGGAGACGCTGATTACTCACTGTGTTTATGAAGGCGATGCGGCGCGCCGTCTGGTGCGTCTGGTAAGCGTGCAGTATCAACATCTTTCATATCTGATCCCGACGCTAACGGCGATTGAGTCACGGCTTAACTTGCTGGCACAGCAGCAAATTCTTTTCCCCGAGTATGTGGCGCAGGCGTTTCAGCAATTTCTCGTCTGGCTGAACGGTGCAGAAGACCAACCGGTGCATGACCATCTGCTGGCGGCGCAGGAACAACTCAAACTGGCGTGGGAGGAGGGCCGGCTTAACAGCGAAGAAAGCATTTTGCTGCTGGGATTGCTGGAGCGCTTGCTGAATTTTGTCCGTATTGCTAATGCCTACCACAGCGTCAGTGAGCGTGTCAGTGAGTGGACACCAACGGTGAAACCGGGGAAAACCGTGGTGCGCAGCCACCGCCATATCGACAAAGGCTTATTGTTACTCTCCTCTTTCACCGCCTTTATCGCCACCTTCGCCACCTGCCTGTTTTGGATTGGCAGCGGCTGGGTCGATGGTTCGACTGCGCCGATGATGGCGGCGGTACTTTGCTCATTCTTTGCCGGCATGGATAGCCCGATTGCTCCGATGAAGCTGTTCCTTAAGGGGGTGATCATCGCGGTGGCGATCAGCCTGATGTATATCGTCTTTCTCATTCCACAGGCGGTGACTTTTGAAGCCTTGGTGATTTGTCTGGCTCCAGGTTTACTGGCGTTGGGGCTGGTGATTGCCAATCCCTCCACCAACCTGATTGGCCTGATTGTGGCGACCCAAATACCGGGTTTTATCGGGATGAGTCACCACTTCAAACCTGACTTACTGCTTGTAGTGAATGCGGTGCTGTCGACGATGGTAGGGATTGTGATTGGCGTGGTGATCACCGCCTTAATCCGTAATAAACGTCCCTCCTGGACGGCGAAGCGCGCGGTACGTAAGGGCATTCGTGAGCTGCTGCAATTTATCACCGCGATGCGGCTGGATGGCGTGACGATGTCGATGCGACAGCAGTTCGTGGCGCGTACGCTGGATAAGGTCAACGTGATCCTGCCACGTAAGCGGGTTGATCCGGTGCCGGATCTGGTGTCCGGTGGCAACCTGATTGCTGAAGCCTGGCTGGGAGCCAATTGCTATGACTTTTACGTACGTCATCAGGCGCTACTGGCGACGCATCACATCGATAGCAACGCAATGTTCCATGAGTTAAGCCAGTTCCTTAAGCTGCGCCTGAAATCATTGCAGACGCAGCCGCAGCCAGCCTTGCTGATGGAGCTGAATCATTTATTACTCGGCCTGGAAGCGGGTGCCATGCAGGAACGTGCGTTATTTGCTCCACTGTTCCATTTGTTCAATATTCGGTTATCGTTGTTTCCGACGGCACGCTGGCCGGAAAGGATAAAGGACACAGAATGAAACTGATCGGCCTGATTGGCGGAATGAGCTGGGAATCGACGGCGCTCTATTATCGCATCATCAATGAACAGGTAAAGCAGCAGTTGGGTGGCTTGCACTCGGCACGCAGCCTGATGTACAGCGTTGATTTTCACGAAATCGAGCAATTACAGGTTGCCGGTGAGTGGCAAAAGGCCGGAGAGATTCTGGCGGCAGCGGCAGTCAGCCTTGAGCGGGGTGGAGCGGATTTTATCGTGCTCTGTACCAACACCATGCATAAGGTTGCCGGGCAAATAACGGCGGCGGTAAATATTCCGCTGCTGCATATTGCTGATGCTACGGCAGAGCGTATCCGTCAGTCAGGCGTGAAACGCGTCGGATTACTGGCGACGGCCTTTACTATGGAACAGGCGTTCTACAAAGGACGCCTGCAACAGGAGTACGGTATTGAGGTGCGGGTGCCCGCCGCCGCGCAGCGCAAGGTGGTGCATGACATCATTTATCAGGAGCTGTGTCTGGGGATCATTCGTGATGAGTCACGCGCGCGGTATCGCGAGATTATTGCGCAGCTGGTGGCTGATGGGGCGGAAGCCATTATTCTCGGCTGCACGGAGATCACCTTGCTGGTGAAGCCGGAGGATGCCAGCGTGCCGCTGTTCGATACCACACTGATTCATGCTCAGGATGCGGTGAAGGTCGCGTTGTCGTAGCAAAGTCGCCCGCCAAAATTGGTGTTATGCCGCAAAACTGACAGGTATTTGTTCACTAAATCACCTGTGTTGACTATTCTCTCCCGAAATTAAATGTTGTGAACTGACTTTCAGGGAGAGAAAGCATGTTAACTAACACAAATTTCCGTGAGGATGATCGGAAGGGTTCGCACAATCGTTACCTGTTATGCTTTGAAAATAAAGATGTTTATGCCGATGTTGAATCGTTTACGGGGGAGGAGGCACTCAGCCAACCGTGGCGTTATGCTATCCGTTTTTGCTCTGAAAATCGTGATATCCCGCCTGATAGTCTGGTGATGAAAAAGGCCTCGTTCAGGATCCGCGCTCCCACAGATGGCAATCCCCCCGAGACTCAATGGCAAGAACAACGCGAAATCAATGGTGTGATAACCGGTATGTCGCGTGTCGCTGCCAGCCGAGATGAAGCGCTATACGAAATCACGCTTGAACATCCCCTCTCTTTGCTCGCTCATACCCGTCGTTTTGCCATTTTTCAGAATCTCGCCGTGCCTGAACTGATTTGCCGTGTGCTCAAGTCGCACGGTATGCATGGCTATGAAATCGATATGGATGGCCTGTGCTGGACTTACCCCGAGCGTGAAATGATTGTCCAGTGGGGGGAAACCGACTTGCATTTCATCCTGCGTCTGTTGTCTGAAGTGGGGATTTGGTTTCGCTTTGAGCCACATGAAACGACCAGCCATTTGACGGTCATGGTTTTTGGCGATATGCCGTCACGGTACATTTTGGGTCATAAAATCATCGCATTACCCCAGGCTGGTATGTCGGGGCAGCACCTGACCATCCGCAATATGACCAGCTCTGCGTCGGTGGTGCCTGCGGCGGTTCACACCCGTGACTATGACTACCGCATCCAACGCCTCACCGCCCTGGAATCCTCTGCGGATATGGGGAATGAAGCGCCTTTCACTCGCGGCCGTGATTACCATTACGGCGATATTCATCACGGCGAAGGCGATCGCTGGGCAAGTATGCAGGGTGGCGAAGCCGAAACGGCCTGGTTTTTCGCCCGTATTCGTCATGAGCGCCATTTATGTCAGCGCATCCGGCTCGCCGCACAGGTTGATGATCCCGCGCTGTTACCCGGTAGGGTGGTGGGAATTATCGGGGAACATCCCAGCTCTTTTGCAGATGGCATGCTGGTGGTGAGCCTGAACTGTCGTGGAGGTCGTAATACGCCTTTCCTGGCTGAGTTAAGCGGCATTCCCTTCAGCGCACGCGTGGCGTGGCGACCCGAACGGATCGCGCGTCCCGTTATTGCGGGCACGGTACCGGCGCGAATCTCCGGGCTTCATCTTAATGACACTCTGGCGCGCCCCGATCGCCAGGGGCGCTACCGGGTTAAATTCAGCTTCGACCTGGATGAATGGGTTAAAGGGCAGGAGAGTATGCCGGTGCGTCTGGCGCGAATCTACGCGGGGGACCGTTTTGGCGTGCATTTCCCGCTACTGGATAACACCGAAGTCGCGATTGCCTTTGAAGGTGGTGATCCGGAACGTCCCTACATTGCGCATGTCCTGCATGATGTTATCAATCCTGACCTGGTCAATGATCTCAATAGCACACGCAACGTCATCCGTACCTTTGGAAAAAACAAACTGCGGATGGAGGATGAGAAAGGGCGTGAGCATATCAAGCTGGCAAGCGAATTTGGTAAAACGCAGCTCAATATCGGCCATCTGGTAGACAGCAAGCGTCAAGCTCGCGGTGCGGGTGCTGAACTCCGTACTCAGCACCATGCATCCGTCAGAGCAGGGGAGGGGATTCTCCTGACCACTGCTGCTCAGCCGAATGTTAATGGCAGCCAGCTTGAGATGGCCGCAACCATCCGCCATCTGGAGCAGGCGCTGAGCCTGGCTTATAGCCTGCAAGGGAGTGCAGGTCAGGCCGGAGCTGATGCAGTGGATACCGCGCCACAGCAACAACTCAACCAGTCACTGGTCGGGTTGAATAAAGCGGGGATTGTTGCCTGGGCCGATGCCGGTCTGGTGCAGGCCACGCCGGAAAGCCTGCAACTTTCCGCCGGGCAGGATGCCGTGATTACCGCCAGCAATAACGGCAGCGTGAATATCTTTAAAACCCTATCTCTGGCGGCCGGTCAGGGGATCTCTGCATTTGTACGTCGTGTGGGGATCAAACTGATTGCCGCGTCCGGCCACATTAGCTTACAGGCCCAACGAGGCAAATTAAGCGCGCTGGCGGATCAGGATATGCAACTGACCAGCGTGAACGGCGAAGTGCAAATCAGCGCGAAAAAGGGGTTATTTCTCCACTGCGGCGGCGGTGGGATCCGTATCCATCCCGGCGGGGGCGTTGAAATTTTTTCGCCAAAATACATTGAACAGAAATCACCGACGCTCAGTTACCAACAAGGTGAGATGGCTAAGATTGTGGATCCGGTATTTGCGGATACCCAGCTGGTGCGCAGGGTCAGGCTGTACCGTGATGGCGACCGCAAGCATCCGCTGCTGCATCAAAGCTTTCGGGTAACCACTTCAGATGGCGGCGTGATTGAGGGAACCACGGATGCCAATGGTTGTTCACCGTTACTGGATTTGGCGGAAACAGAACAGCTGGAAATTACGTTAGTCAGGGAGGCAAAACCATGAGCAAGGAAAAGCGCGCGAACGCTGCGTTCAACAACCCAGTACTCGGGACTGTTATTGGTGTGGATCGTGAGACTGGGGGAGCGATGACCACCCAGGATTTTGCGGTCGGCAGCCCGTTACCCTGCATCGTTATTCTGGTACATGGCGTCAACGATATCGGTGACGCCTACGAGACACAGGAGCAGGGGATTGTCGCCGGGCTGAATACCCGGCTGGCACGCACGGATATGCATCCGCATGAATGGGGGGAGATGAGCGGCGTAACCGACCTGAGAGGTGCCGCGCGGCGCGTCACCCAAAGCGGTCGCTCGCCAGTGATCCCGTTTTACTGGGGATATCGCCCGGTAGATCGGGAAACGTATGACAACGACCAGCAGCGTTATCGTGACGAGGTCAAAAAACTCGGGCTGGAATCGTTGCTGCCTTATGACGCCTTCCAGGAGAATGATCCGAAACGCCTGAAAAAACTTAACCCGGAAATGCGCGCATTCTGCAACGATAACTACGGTAATGTGCTGGATCTGGCCGTCGCCAAAGGGGGTGGTACTTTTGCCAATGCCACCACCTGCATCCCGGATATGCTCGGACCGGGTGCCAACGGCGGCGCAATCTGGATGGCGGGCGTTTACAGCCGCAAGCTGAACGGGGGGGATTATACGCACCCGATTTACGGCAATCCGCACCGCATTTATCAGTTCTTTGCGGCGCAGCGGCTGGCGGACCTTATCTGGGAAATCAGAGATAACCAAAGTACCCGCTACGATACCATCAATATCGTGGCACACAGCCAGGGCACCCTTATCACCATGCTGGCGAATATGATCCTCAAGCAAAAGGCACCTGACTATAACGTTGCTGACTGCACCATCCTCTGCCATTCCCCTTATTCGCTGGCACCGCGTTTTCTGGAAAACCAGCTCCCAGGCCGCCAGCAGACCGCGAAAGCCCGTCAGGAAACCCTGCGTAACTTTTGCCGGCTGATGGCGACTAACCCCAAATATGATCCTGCCGGGCGCTATCACCCGGACTTTGTGCAGGCGATGATGAACGACGGTACGCTGGCGCGCAAACATCAGTGGCACAGCGACCCGCGCTACAGCCGTAACAATTATGGTCGGGTGTACAACTACTTCTGCCCGGACGATGGCATCGTGTCGCTCCAGAGCGTGCAGGGTTTTGGCTGGCGCGGGATCCCTGACCAGTTAGCCGCCGGGATGGAGAACCTTTACCAGCGGGCGTTTTGCCAGCGCTATACCAGCGGAGGCAACCCGACGGGTCAGCCGTTTGAGAAACCTGCCTGGCAAGAAGGGGATTTCCGCTATGACGGTTGGGCCACCAACGCGACTTATCCGCACCACAGCGGTGTAACCATCAATGCCGAAGCGCTGCCACAGGTGTTTGAACTGACCATGATGGGCAGCAGCAATGAAGGGGAGATGAAGTTTAAAACCGGTATTGCGGGAGAGGATCGCTATATCGATTATTCCGCCCGTGCCCACGAGGGCGTATGGCAGGTAAAAGAAACCCGGCCGGTGCTGGAGCTACACGCCTATTTTATGCAACCGGGGCATGTACTCACTGAAAATGAATTGAGTGCGGTGAATTATTATTACAAAACGCAGTTTACCGGCGGCCGGGTTATTGGTTCTCAGCAGCGTATGGAATATCGGTTGTTGCGGAGCAAAACCGACCAGGAAATTGAAGAGATGGCGAAATATGGTGACCCGGTAAAATTCAGTCAGCACTCGGCCATTGTGATGGATCCGAACGTGCAGGAAAAAGCGGTGGCGTATGACCTCGCCATTGGTAACTGTATAGCATTTGAGGATCCGGAATTCTGGCTGCGGCTAAGAAAGTTGGCCGACTGGCGGCATAAATATAATCCGAATGAGGATGCCAAAACTTATTACAAATCCGGCGGATTGTCCCAAAAGAACACTAAGCGTTTCATGAATAAGCCCAATGATGTTTTACCCCAAGGTGAATTTGGCGTCGTTAATGAATACCACCCCGCAACCAAAATTGATCCGGCTCGGCCTGGAGAATTTCACCATAAAGAGATTCCATTACATCAGTGGGATATGCCAGAACCGGCAAGTCATTATGATATTCCCGCCACCGGCCACAAAATGGTGTTTTAATGATGCTGAAATTAAAGGGATATACATCAACGATATGGGTTGTTGCTTTGTTCATGATTAGCGGGTGTCAGCACAACTTCTTAAAACCACGCCAGAAACCGGTACAGGTGGTGTACCGGTTTGATGACCACCGCTGGCTGGAACTGAAAGGTTATAACTGTGAGGGAGAACTTTGGTTTGTGGATCAGCAACGGGGCATTCGGAGCGAAATATGGTCTCAGTTTTACCGCATTTTTACCAAACCCTATATTAATGCCTCTGAAAGATATATAGCGGTTCCTAGCTGGGGTGAAGCAGGGTTTGTGGTTTCGAAAGACTACGGAAAAACCTGGCAAAATGCATCAATTAAAGGTGAAGAGGATAATGGTTCTAATGCACCTACTTATGATGACATTGTTTCCGCCACGGTTGTTAACGATCAGGGTTTTCTCCTCACCAAACAGGGACGCATTTATATGTCGTCGCTGCCTTTTGACGATCCGCGTCTGCAACCTGGCGGAACAGGTGTGGATTATGTTGTGGAGTTCAGAGGAAGGAAAATAGCACACCATATCTATGCCATACGTCCGGCTGAAGGTCTGGATACATCATTATGGGGCCGGGACTATATCGACCCGCGCATTTTACATCGCTCAGTAAAACAGTATTACACCAACTTCCAGAACCTGCCCGACCGCATACCCGAAGTTAAAAACTATCAAGGCTGGACGCATATGAAATGCGACCTGAATGCCGGGCTCTGATTATTTACCCGGTGCACAATAAATAATGGATATTAAAGGATTAAGTACATGATAAAAGGCGTTATCCGTCTCGGAGACAAATTATCGCACGGTGGAAGCGTGACTGATGCGACCGGTGAAATGTTTGATGGCAAACCCGTCATGTTATTGGACGACAGCGCCCGTTGCACCATTCATGGTAAAACCAAGGCTAACGAGGGCCATCCTGGATGGACCATGAATGGCCGGAATGTGGTGACAGAGGCGTACCAGGCTAAATGCGGCTGTTCGTTCGTTTCTTCATTACCTGTCGCAGGGGCTGTTGAATCATGAATATCTGGAAACCCCTCCCTGAACCTTATTGGCCAGACGATCTGCGCTCCCCTGGCCTGATCAGCCTGCTCTTCTCTCTTTTGCCGGGAATTATTATTGCGATTATCAGCGCACTGGTGTTAGAACCGGAGGCATCCACAAAGCTGAAGATCATATGGATACTGGTGATCCCTGTCCTTGTAGGCGCTTTCATTTACACCCTTATCTTGCTTTTTCACAGTGTCAGTCAGTTTTGGGCCGACATGATGGAAAAAAGTTATATTGAGCAGCGTAATTGGTGGATTAACCACGCCTCAGCCGGTATCCGACTGGCTGAACATAGCTCGCTTTTTCCGGTGGAAGATGCGGCTCTTAAAATGCTTCGCCTGGAAGGGGAAATGCCGCCGCTAAAAGATATTCCGCGTAAACTCAGTGTCGGCGTTGATGAAGACATGGGGTTGA
Source organism: Pantoea sp. X-Soil-TKNS-1279 (assembly GCF_059730565.1). Classification (NCBI taxonomy): domain Bacteria; kingdom Pseudomonadati; phylum Pseudomonadota; class Gammaproteobacteria; order Enterobacterales; family Erwiniaceae; genus Pantoea; species Pantoea sp. X-Soil-TKNS-1279. The sequence goes on from NZ_AP035949.1 coordinate 27,575, forward strand.
GTCGCACGCAACAGATTTTAACCCATTTGTTAGACCAACTCGATATTGCAACGCTTAACAGGCCGGAAGTCTGGCTATACATCCGCAACGCCGATCAACCAACCCAGCAGGATGCCAGCGCCATCATACATAACCACACATTACTGCAAAAACCGACCCTCCATTTGCTCCAGGCGCTGCCACAATGTTCGATGCTGGAAGAATGGATCATGACCTATTTTTGTGATTCCCGTTTGCTGATTATCATGGAGTTACAGGGGGCTAATGACGACGCATTCTGTGAATACGCCACGGCGCTGTTATTTGCTCATCACTGCCCATCACCTGACACCCGGATGCCGGTGTGGTGTTTTCGCAGCCTCAACTGCCATCAGCATCAGGTCGAGAAATACCTGGATATCTTATTCGCCGCAAAGCAGGTGGTGCCAGCCAATTTACGCCACGTATGGACCGGGAATTTGCAGGGTGAAGGTTTGCATTTGCTCAAGGATGCCTTCAACGAAACACTGAGTGGCATACCAGAGCATAACTGGCACCGTTTACCGGTTGCTGCAACCTGGACGCCGGGTTATCGGTGGCTGATGCTGGAGTGGGCGGCGCAGGCGATACGTCATGGGCAACGGGGGCAATTACTCGCAACGCAACAGGGCGAAAAACAGCAAATTAACGTGGCGATGATGTCTGGAGAACGTATCAACTCCCCCGCAGATGATGACAATAATTGGCTACAGATACTTCATGGAATATTCAAGATTATTACGCTCATTTCGCTCATCGGTCTTGAAATCTTGTTGATTCGCTTCTCTTTGCCCAAAGAGACTCAGGACGATGCGTTCATATACCTGTTTATCATGCCAGCAGGCATGATGTTACTTGCCCTGGGGATTTTTACCCAGGGCTTAAATATTGCGCGTCGCCACAGAGAACGGATTATTGATTATTACCGTCGATAACCGGCCTGCGTGGTTTTTCTTCAGCTGCATTTCTCCGACGTAACGTCTGTAATAACACCTGAAACGCCGGAGAGAGCAGACGACGGCTGGGGTAATAAATATGATAACCGGCGAAAGGTGCGCACCATTCTGCCAACACCCGCACTAACTGACCTTCTGCCAACTGGGTTTCCACCATGTCTTCCATCACCATCGCCAGGCCCACTCCGGCTTGTGCAGCCTTCAGCGCCGCGCTGAGGTTGTTGACAATAAACGGCCCATTGACGCGAACGTTAAGCTCGCGTTCTCCCTGAGTGAATTCCCAGGCGTAGATGCCACCGGAACTGGGGAGGCGGATATTGATGCAGGCATGCTGAGGTAAATCGTGTGGCGACATAGGGGCTGGATGGCGGGCGAAATAGTCAGGTGTGCCCACCACGGCCATACGTAACTCGGGGCCGATACGAGCGGCAATCATATCCTGTTCTACCCGTTCACCCAGACGAATTCCGGCATCAAAGCGTTCACTGACGATATCCGTCAACGCGGAATCCAGCGATAGCTCGATTTTAATATCGGGGTAGGTGTGCAACACCTCATTAATGGCGGGCCAAATCAGGGTATCTGCGGCGTGTTGACCAGCGGTGATGCGTACGGTGCCAGCAGGTTTATCGCGAAACTGGCTCAGTGATTGCAAACGATTGTCGATATCGCTAAACGCCGGGCGCAAGGTATTCAACAGCTGTTCACCGGCTTCGGTGACAGCCATATTGCGGGTGTTACGAATCAACAGCCGTACGCCTAACCTCTCTTCCAGACGTCGGACAGTTTGGCTCAACGCAGGCTGTGAGGTTGAGAGCCTCGCGGCGGCACGCGTGAAACTCATTTCTTCAGCCACTACTAAAAAAGCAGCCAGGTCACCCAGCTCATCTCGCAGCATTTATAAATCTCAGATCTAAGTTCATTAACTATTAAGCATCTTATCACCTGAATCCGCCGCGTATAGACTTTCGCTCATTGATTGAACCGCCTGGTCGGGCGATCACCCCATTCAAATGATTGTGAGGTCAACATGACGAAAGATATCGTGGTAATTATTGGCGCTGGTGGCATTGGTCAGGCGATTGCCCGCCGTCAGGGTTTTGGCAAAACCTTGCTGCTGGCTGATTTCAATCCACAAACTCTGCAACAGGCAGCAGAACAACTTAATGTGTCAGGTTATAGCGTCGAGACGCAGGATGTTGACGTGACCTCGCGTGAGTCGGTGGAAAAGTTGGCGGCCCGTGCTTCCTCGCTCGGCAAGGTGATGCAGGTCATCAATACGGCAGGCTTGTCGCCCAATATGGCACCGGTAGAAAAAGTGCTGGAAGTGGATCTCTATGGCGCAGCGCTGGTGTTTGAGGTTTTCGAAACGGTCATTGCAGCGGGCGGTGCCGGGTTGATTATCTCCAGCATGGCCGGTCATATGATGCCTGCGCTATCCGCAGAACAGGACCAAGCATTAGCCTATACGCCAACCGAAGAATTGCTGGCGCTACCCTTCCTGCAACAGGACGCTGTCCCGAACACGCTTGTGGCCTACATGTTGGCGAAGCGTGCCAACCATCTGCGCGTTCAGGCATCTGCCGTCAGTTGGGGTGAGAAGGGCGCCCGCGTGAACGCCATCAGTCCGGGTGTGGTGGTGACACCGCTGGCATTGCATGAACTCAACTCGGAAATTGGTGATATTTATCGTGCCATGGTGGATGCCTCCGCGGTAAAACGCATGGCACCTCCGGAGGAAATTGCGATTGCCGCCTCTTTCCTGCTGGGGCCGGATGCCGGGTTTGTCACCGGAAGCGATCTGTTGATTGATGGTGGCGTGATTGCGGCGATGCGAGCCGGGAAACTGCAAACGCCGGGATGAGAGGGGGGAATTTCATGAATGTGATTCATATCCTCAATATCTCTGGCTGGCTTAATCATGCTGGCGTCAGCCAGTATGATCCCTTATCACTCAAGTTGTCATCGGGGAAATCATGATCAAATCCATTAAAGCGATTGGCACGGATTCATCCACCCATCCCTTACAGGTGTTTAGCATTCAGCGTCGCGGCTTGTTGCCCGATGATGTTGAGATGGAAATCCTCTACTGCGGAATTTGCCATTCTGACCTTCATCAGGTGAAAAATGATTTCGGTGCCAGCCACTACCCGATGGTGCCCGGACATGAAATTGTGGGTCGGGTGACTGCCGTAGGTTCAGAAGTTAAAAAATTCAACGTGGGTGATTTTGCTGCCGTGGGCTGCATTGTCGATTCATGCGGAACCTGCCCTGCCTGCGAACGCGATCTGCAACAATTCTGCGCACATGGCACCACGCTTTCCTTTAACACACCGGATAAACATCTTGGGGGGATGACGTTGGGTGGCTTTGCCCAAACCTATGTGTGTAAAGAGCGTTACACCCTAAAAATGCCGCATTTTGACGATATGGCTGCGGCAGCCCCCTTGTTGTGTGCGGGCATCACCGTCTATTCCCCCTTAAAACATTGGCAGGCGGGTCCGGGAAAAGTGGTCGGCGTGCTGGGTATTGGTGGATTAGGACATGTGGCAATTAAAATTGCCCGTGCGATGGGCGCACAGGTTGTGGTGTATACCACATCGCAGGCGAAAGTGGCGGATGCTAAACGCTTAGGGGCACATGAGGCGGTGTTGACGTCAGATGCTGACCAAATGAAAAAATTTGCCGGTAAAGTCGATCTGATCATCGATACCGTATCAGGCAAACACGATATCAATGCGTATCTGCAACAGTTAGCGATTGATGGCACCGTGGTGTTGGTCGGTTTACCGCCAGAACCCGTTGAGATCGGCGCATTTAACGTTGTTAAAGGACGCAGAAGTTTTGCCGGTTCAAATATCGGCGGGATTGATGAAACCCAGGAAATGCTGGCGTTCTGCGCCGAACACAACATCACCGCCGACATTGAAATGATTACGGCCGATCAGGTGAATGAAGCTTTTGAACGTCTGGAAAAAGGTGATGTTAAATATCGATTTGTGATCGATATGTCCACATTAAACTGACCATGCTTGACCGGGCAGTGGTTTGCCCGGTTACTCCCCCTCTTCTACATCACACCTCTGCTAATACTCCACCGTTAACTCGCTAACAAATGAGCATTTACCATGAGCGATAGTGCTTCGCCGTCAACGACCGCGTCAGTTTCTTATGCGAATCTTATCCTGGTCAGCTATACCATGATTGTCATTGATAACTCGGTGGTGATCACCGGGTTACCCAAAATCAAAACCCAGTTGGCTTTTACATCAGCCGGGTTGTCCTGGGTATCCAGCGCTTATGCGTTGACCTTTGGCGGATTATTACTGTTGTGTGCCCGCGCTGGTGACATCTTAGGTCGTCGTCATCTGCTGGTGGCAGGGTTAGCGCTTTTCACGCTCTCCTCATTGTGTATTGGGCTTGCACCCACGGCGGAATGGCTGGTGGTGTCACGCGCGTGCACACGCGATTTCATTATATGCGGCGGCGGGTGGTCTTTCGACCAGTATCGGATTAGTGGTTGGCGGTATCGTGGCAGATCTCATTTCCTGACGTGCTGGGGCTGATCAATCGTAAGTGAGCTGTACCGCCAGAATCTGCTCTGGCGGTTGGCGAAAAATCACTCAGAATGCTGTTTCCAGTGAATCTGTGACGCAATAATCGTCATCGACCAGCGGTAAGTACCGCCATTTATCAAACGCGGTGCAGGGATGTGAAATGCCACAGCCCACCCAGTCACCGGGCTTGAGCGCATCCTCTTCTGGCAACAACAAATAAGCATGTTGATCATTTACCTCGCTGATACGCATGCCAGCAGCCACGCGAGGCGCGCTGCCATCGACATCTCGCACCCACAGCGGATTCGGCAAGTCCTGGTCGAATGGCACATCACGGCGGCCGAAATCAACAAATGCCAGGCCAGGCTCAGGACGCGATAACACCCGCCCCCAGACTTCCAGCGCGGCGGCAAAATGATGCTGGCTGCCCGATTGGGCAAACGGGGTGATGCGGGCATACAACCCGTTATCGTGCGCCATATAGGCACCCGAGCGAATCAGCGGCGTGACCGGTAGCGGCAACCGGGCTTCGGTAAAACAGGTGCTGACCACATCAAACCAGGCACCACCACCGGCGCTGAGAATCATGGTGTTGCTGCTGAACAGCTGCTTCTCTGCCAGCAGCGCCGCCGTGGCGATCAGCATCTGACAATAATCGTGCACTCTGGCGATACCGACGGTATCGCGTCCGGCGCCCAGCGCACCTTCATAGCCCGCGACACCCACCAGTTGCAGGGCAGGGCTGGCGGCAATCGCGGTGGCGATTTCCAGTGCCGCAGATGTTGAGCGGCAACCGGTGCGCCCGCCGCTCACCGACATCTCCAGCAGCACGGCGATGCGACTGTCGCCAAGATGTTGCTCCAGTAAACGCACCCCTTGCATTGAATCGACATAGCAAAGAAAGCCGTGGTCTGGATGTTGCTTTTGCCACTCGCCAATCCAGCGGATACCCGCGGGGTCGACCAGTTGATTGGCAAGAAAGACGTTACGAATGCCGAACTGACGCAGTGCGCGCACCTGCGCCGGGGTTGCGGCGCTTAATCCCCAGGCCCCGCCTTCCGTAATCGCTCGGCGCAGGATGGCCGGAGACATCGAGGTTTTGCCGTGTGCCGCCAGCATCACGCCCTGCTCGCGACAAAAATCTGCCAGTTGCCGCAAATTATTATCCAGCGCTGACTGCTTCATCAGCATCAGCGGGGAAAACACCTGATCGCTGGCAAACACCGGGGTGCCAGCCGGCAACGGCGTATCACCACGACCAGCCACGGATTTAAAGCGTGGCGCGGGTTGTTGCGCATCCAGCAGGCCATCCGCCACCAACGGAAAATGAATCGACATAACGCCTCCGATCAATGCTCAAGCACGCGTGATAAAAACTGCTGGGTACGGGGATTTTGCGGATGAACAAAAATCTGCTCGGGCGATCCCTGTTCAGCGATCACGCCCTGATCCATAAACACGACGCGGTCAGCGGTTTTGCGCGCAAAGCCCATCTCGTGAGTGACCACCACCATGGTCATGCCTTCACGCGCCAGACTGCGCATCACCTCCATCACTTCACCGACTAACTCGGGGTCGAGCGCCGAAGTGGCCTCATCAAAAAACATAATTTTTGGCTCTACCGCCAGCGCACGGGCAATCGCCACACGTTGCTGCTGTCCACCGGAGAGCTGCGCCGGATAATGATGGGCGCGCTCCGCCAGTCCGACACGCGTCAGGGCCGCCATGCCACGTTTATTGGCTTCGGCTTCGGACAATTTTTGCGCTTTAATCAGCGCCAGCGTCACGTTACCAAGTGCGGTTTTGTGGGGAAACAGGTTGAACTGCTGGAACACCATGCCAACATGACCACAAATTTCCCGACTGCGTTTAGTGTCGTGCAGCGGCACATCGTTAACCCAGATTTCACCGCCGTCAGCGGTTTCCAGCCCACTCATGATGCGTAACACGGTGCTTTTGCCCGAACCGGACGCGCCAATCAGCACCAGCACTTCGCCGGGCGAGACATCCAGGCTGATCTCTTTCAGCACCTGCGTGCTGCCAAACGATTTAGTGATACGGCTCAGCGTAATGGCGGATTTGCTCATGATAACTGGCTCCTGGTTTGATGATGTTGAACCCAACGAGAAAGGGGAAAGCAGACAACGAAATACAACACGGCCACCAGACCATAAATCACCACCGGCTGGCCGATACGATCGACAATGGCCTGGCCCTGGTGCATCAGTTCCGACATGCCGATCATGCTAACGATCGAGGTGTCCTTAATCAGGGACAGATACTGGCCCACCAGCGGCGGCAAGACGATGCCGCGTGTCTGCGGCAGAATCACGCTAAGAAAGGTCTGGCGTTTTGACAGGCCGAGAATCCACGACACTTCCCATTGCCCCCTGGGTACCGCTTCAATCCCGGCACGAAACACTTCGGCGATATAGGCACCCTGGTAAATACTCAGACCGAGAATACCCGCAGCAAACAGATTGATTTCATAGCCAAAATAAGCCACGCCAAAGTAGATAAACATCAGGGTGATCAACACCGGCGTACCGCGGAACAGCTCGGTGTACAACACGGCAATTTGTCGGGCGACCGGCACACGACTGGTTCGCAACACGGCGGCGAGCAGGCCGAGCAGGGTGCTGCCAATAATGGCGGCGACAGAAAGCAGCAGGGTAATACCCAGCCCCTTCAGCAACAGCGGCAACGAGCTGATGATCAAGTCGCTCATAGCGCATTCTCCCGTTTCAGTGGATTAGTCAGCCATTTTTTTGCCCACCACCAGGCGGACTTTTTTACCTTTGTCACCAGCGGCGGATGAAACATGCGCCGTCCCGCCAGGTTACCAAGCCAGGAAAACAGATTACTTAACAGCAGATACACCAGCGCCACCACACTGAAGGTCTGGATGTACAGCAAGGTACGGGCGTTAATCACCGTGGCGGTACCGGTTAGCTCCGGCAGCGCAATCGCCGACAACAGCGACGTACCGAGCAATAGCTGAATCAGATTGTTGATAATGGCAGGCCACACGGCGCGCGCCGCCTGCGGCAAAACCACGCTTAAAAACACCTGATGGCGTGGAATACCCAAAATCCATGCGGCTTCCAGTTGCCCTTTGGGCACCGACTGTATCCCGGCGCGAAATGTTTCCGACAGATAGGCCCCGACGTTAATCCCCAGTGCCAGCACTCCAGCGGTAAAGGCGCTCATAGTGATACCGAGTGAAGGCAGACCGAAAAAGATGATGAAGATTTGCAGCAACACTGGCGTATTGCGGATGAATTCGACATAGCAGTGACTCAGCCAGCGTAGCGGGGCTAACGCGGTGGCTTTTGCCAGAGCGGCCAGCAACCCAAGTGTGACCGCCAGCATAAAAGCGAGAAGGGTGACCTGTAGTGTCAGCCAGGCGGCGGCCAGAAAAGTCTCGCCATAATTCCACAGGGTTAGCCATTGATAACTCATGGATGGGCTCCTTCTTACGGCGCAGCCCGTGCTGCTGCGCCGCAGGCAATCAGAATTGCGGGTTCAGTGGGTAACGCGGCTTATCGCCAAACCATTTTTGGTACAGCGTGGCATTCTCACCGGAGGCGTTGATCTCAAACAGGAACTCGTTGAGGTAGTTCAACCACACCTGATCACCCTGTTTCACGCCAAAAGCGTTGTACTCCAGCGGCACCAGCGCTTCGTTGGTGACGGTCAGCGTCGGATCGAGCTTGGCCTGGTAAGCGAGGAAGTTGTTATCCTCGATCATCGCATCGGCCTGACCCTGCTTCACCGCCAGAATGGCGGCCTGTGAGGAGTCGTACTCCTGAATTTTCACGTCAATGCCCATGCTGCGCACTTCGTCACCGTTGGTTGATCCTTTCACCGTCGCGATGGTTTTACCGGCCATGTCATGCGCCGACTTGATGCCGCTCTCTTTACGTACCAGCATCGCTTCGCTCGCCACCACATACGGATTGGTGAAGCCGATCTCTTTGGCACGCTCCAGGTTGCGGGTGAAGTTACAGAACACCACGTCCACTTTGTTGGTTTGCAGGTTAGGGATGCGGTTGGCGCTGGTGGTGTTTACCATCTCCAGCTTCACCCCCATCTCTTTTGCCAGGGCTTTCGCCAAATCGACGTCATAACCATCAGGATTGCCGTCTTTATCGTAAAAGCCGAAGGGGGCGAAACTCAGGCAATCACCCACGCGCAACGTGCCGCGTTGCAATACGGTTTGCAGCGCCGATTGCGGTGCTGCTCCCGCCTCTTTTTTCTCTTCCGTGGGGGTACAACCGGCAACGGCCAGCATGACCAGCGCTCCGCCGATGATTTTTAACGAAGTTGCATTCATTGTTTTGCTCGCTTATTTAATGGAGACGACATGAAAAGCATCAGTTATTAACGAACTGCCCTGGTGTGGGCGGGTAAATAAAAACGCAGTTTATAATCAGGTGAATAATATTATTTTCGATCGGCGCGGAAGCATTTCATATCAACTTCCACTTTGCAGTCGACGACTAAATCCTGCACGCTACAAATACGCGCCGGAGGATTTCCGGTAAATATCTCGCTGAAAACTTTATTAAATGAACTGAAGTAACGTGCGTCGGTTAACACCGCCGTGACGTGTACCACATCCTCCACCGCATAACCCGCCTCGCGCATAATAGACAGGCAGTTATCAAAGGCCAGACGAGTTTGTTCGATGATGCCACCTTCCACCACTTCGCCCTCACGCATCGGTGTCTGGCCCGAGATATACAGCCAGCCATCGGCCTCAACTGCCCGTGCGAACGGCAGTTTTTGCCCACCGGTACCCGTGCCGCCTTCAATGCCATAACGTGTGATCGTCATGCAACGCTGCTCCTTTTTGTTCTGAGAATGCTAATTTGCACTGCATGACAACTGTCTGGTATATCGGACTGCTATCTGCAATATCGGATAGGGCAAGATTTGCACAGGATTTTTACTTTTGCAATATGTCGCCAGGGATTTAATTTTTTGTGATGTCGTCGCGATCGCAAAATAAAAAAGAGAGGAGGGAGATTTCCAAATGGAAATGTGACCACTCTCGTGATTTAAAAAAAAGATCTGACTGCCATGCGCTAAAATGAGGCACCAAAATAGAACAAAGAAATATAAAGTCAGAGATTAAAATTTTAATTAACGGGGATGGGTTAACGTCGGCGCTGGGTGTATGATGCTTTTCTTTTTTACTGTCTGGCGCGACCGCCCGACTGCATCAGGAGAATTTGCTTATGCCGGACGAAAAGCCATCGCGTGCGCGCGGCGTTGACCGGGTTATCGACATTTTTCGCCAGTTGCATATCGCCCGTCAGCCTATGGCGATGCGTGATTTGATCGACGCCACCGGTGCGCCGCGTTCCAGCGTCTATGAATTAGTCAGCCTGCTGAGTGAAGCCGGGTTGGTGGAGCTGGATGCCGACGGTGCCGTGTTCTTTGGCCGCGAAATGCACTATTACGGTGCAGACTACATGGCGCATAACGATCTTATCCGTCGTGCTCATCAGCTCATGGTTGAGATCGTCGCCCGTCATGGTGAAACGGTGCAGCTCTGTATGCTGGAGGGGAATAAGTACACCGTGGTGTTGTCGGAAAGCAACGCCCACCCATTTAAAATCACGTCTGATATCGGGGTGCGGGTACCGATCACCTGGACCGCTACCGGCCGTTTGCTGCTCAGTAACTGGTCGGATAGCGCCATTCTCAATCTCATCCCGGAAGAGGACTACCGTCTGGCGAACGGGCAAATCCTCGACAAACAGGCCTTCCTCGAAGATATCCATCGTGCCGGACAGTTGGGCTATTGCCTGACCGAAGGGTTATCCGAGAGTTTTACCTGCTGTATGGCCGCGCCGATTCGTTCGCGTAGCGGGCAGGCGGTGGCGGCGATCTGCTTTATGGTGAGTCGCGATACGCCAGAAGAACGGCGTCAGATGCTGTTGAAAGAATTGATCGTTTCCGGGCAAAAGTTATCGGATTTCACCTGAGTCTGGTGCATTTTCCTCGTACTCCGGCACAACCTATTGATGTGCAGTTTATTTTTGCAACTTAAGGTTGTGTTAAGGTTATTGATAATAATAACTATTCTTTTTATCACGGAGTTTGCGATGAAAACGCGCCTGTTACTGGCTATCGGGTTGTTGGCTTCAACGGCGGCCTGCGCCACCACCTATCCGCTGAGTGTCACCGATATGGATGGTCACACCCAGACCATCAACCATGAACCGCAACACATTATTTTGCAGGATGGACGCGACGTCCTGACGCTGGCGTTGCTGGATCGTGATGACCCGTTTAAACGCGTGGTTGCCTGGAACAACCTGCCGAAAAAACAGGACACTCAGACCTGGGACATGCTGAAAGGCCGCTGGCCGGAAGCGACAAAAATCGTTGATATGGGTTTTAACGATCAGGGACAGGTCAATCTGGAGAGCGTGCTGGCGCAAAAACCGGATCTGATGATCGCCCAGCTACGTGCAAAACCGGCGTTGAAGCAATCAGGTGTGCTGGATACCCTCAATAACCTGCATATCCCGGTCGTTTTTGTCGATTATGAACTGCATCCGGCACAGAACACCGCGCCAAGCGTGACGTTGCTGGGTAAAATTCTGAACCGTGAAAAAGAGGCGAAAGCCTATACCGATTTCTACCAGCAGCATATGCAGAAGATGACACAAGTCATTGATAACGTTAAAAATAAACCTAAGGTGTTTATTGAGCCGATCGCCGGTAACAGCGACAACTGCTGTTTTACCCACGGACACAACGGTTGGGGTGGCTTGGTTGAAGCGGTCGGTGGCAAAAATATCGGCTCTGCGCTGCTGCCGGGCAATTCAGGCTTTGTGGCGCTGGAAAAAATTATCGCCATGAAACCCGACGTCTACATCATGACCGGTTCCAAACGCCCGAACGCTAACGTGCTGCCGTTTGGCTACGGTGTCGATCCGAAAGATGTGGGTGTGACCTTCCAAAAACTGCTGGGTCGTACCGGGCTGGCGCAGATCGAGCCAGTGAAGCAGGGCCGGGTGTATGGGGTGTATCACCATTTCTATAACCATCCTTACAACATCATTGGCATGGAAATTCTGGCGAAAGACCTCTATCCGCAACAGTTTAGCGATCTCCATCCGGTAGCTGATTTCCACACCCTTATCAGAGACTTCACCAAACTGCCGGATGATGCGATAACCCTGAGTTATCCGCAGAACCAATAACGGACAGGTAGCGGCACGATTTATCGCCCGTTTCCGCGCACGATAAATCGCGCCGCTACGCTATGACGCATACCGCTTAGCGCCAAACACACACATAATGGTGGCACCCGCCACCGCCAGCATGGCCCAGCTGATCGATTCGTGTAGCAGCAAAGCCGCCAGCGCAAAACCCATAAAGGGTTGTATCAGTTGCAGTTGTCCCACCGCCGCAATACCGCCTTTCGCCAGGCCGTGATACCAGAAGATAAAATCTATCAGCATGCTAAATACCGATACCCAGGCAAGCCCTAACCACGCGGGCATGGCAATGCCGCTAAAGGTGGCAGGCGCGGTGTAAATCGCGGCGGGTAACATCACTGGAACGGCCACCAGCAATGCCCAACTGATCACCTGCCAGCCGCCAAGCCGTCGTGATAGTTTTGCCCCTTCGGCATAACCCAAGCCACAGAGAATGATGGCGGCAATCATTAGCACATCACCGGCCATCATGTTTCCCGCCGTTCCGCCCAGCGCATAGCCCGCAATAATGGCGCTTCCCGCCAGGGAAAACAGCCAGAATACCGGACGTGGCCGTTCGCCGCCGCGCAGCACGGCAAAAATGGCGGTCGACATCGGCAAAAGCCCGAGAAACACCATCGAACGAGCAGAGGAGATATGCTGTACGGCCAATGCGGTCAGCAGCGGAAAACCGACCACCACGCCCAGCGCGATTATCGCCAGAGCTGGGATATCCGTCAGAGCAGGACGTTTCTGGCGCAGCACCATCAACAACGCGCCACCCAACAACGCCGCAATAGTGGCGCGTGCGCAGGTAAGAAATAACGGCTCAAATCCGCCGATGGCGGCGCGTGTGGCAGGCAGCGAACCGGCAAAAATCATCACCCCAATAAAACCACTCAGCCAACCGTTTAATGCAATTTTCATGATCCCTCCTTCGTTAATATTGCGCAGTTAACCACTGATTTCCGGGACGATAAAAGATACAATCCAGTACAATTTAAAGAAACTGTACTGGTTAACTGGGCAGTACAGCTGAGGGGTGATGACATTGCGCAACAAAACCCGTATCGAACAATTGATGGACGATATCCGTCAGCAGATCGCCTCAAGGGCCTTGACCCCAGGCAGCCGCCTGCCTTCAGTGCGAGCGCGTGCCCAATCTGCCGGGATATCCGTTTCGACGGTGGTGGAGGCTTATGACCGGCTGGAAGCCGAAAGCGTGATTGTTTCGCGTCCCGGTGCAGGTTTCTTCGTTTCCGGGCCGATTGCGCCGCTCGATTTGGCACAGTTGGCACCGACCGTAGAGCGCGATGTTGATCCGCTGTGGATTACGCGTCAGGCGTTGGACGCCGCACCGGATAGGCCAAAACCAGGATGTGGCTGGATGCCGCCAGAGTGGATGTATGAAGAGGGTATCCGGCGAGCGCTACGCAAGGCGGCACGCAGCGAAAGCGCACTGTTGACTGACTATGCCGTTCCGGCAGGTAGTGCTGAACTGCGCCAACTGTTGACCCGGCGTCTGGCAGCCTATGGACTTTCCGCCACGCCCGACCAACTGTTGCTGACCGACTCCGGTACACACTCCATTGATCTGATCTGTCGTTTTCTGCTGGAGCCAGGCGATACCGTGCTGGTGGATGATCCCTGCTATTTTAACTTCCACGCCCTGCTCAGGGCGCAGCGCGTGAAGGTGGTTGGCATTCCCTGGACACTTCAGGGGCCGGATTTGGCGGCGTTTCAGCAGGCATTAACGCAGCATGCGCCACGGCTGTATATCACCAACTCGGGCATTCATAACCCAACGGGTGGCACGCTATCCCCGACCACAGCCCATCGTCTGCTGAAAATCGCCGAAAACTCGGATCTGGTGATTGTCGAAGATGATATTTTTGCCGATCTTGAGACGCACACCGCGCCACGTCTGGCGGCGCTGGATGGTTTTGCACGGGTGATGGTGATTGGCAGCTTCTCGAAAACGGTTTCAGCCTCGGTGCGTTGCGGTTATATCGCTGCCAAACCGGCCTGGGTGGAAAAACTTATCGATATGAAAATTGCCACCGGCTTCAGCAGTGGCAGGCTGGCCGCCGATCTGTTGCTGAATGTGCTCAAAGATAGTGGCTATCGACGCCATTTGGAAGCGATCAAGTTACGTCTGGCAGATAGCCGACGACAGGTAATGCAGCGGCTTGGAGAAGTCGGTATTCGCCCGTGGCTGGTGCCACAAAGCGGGCTGTTTTTATGGTGTGAACTGCCGGAAGGGTTGGATGCCGCCGAGTTTTCACGCGCTTGCCTGAGGCAGGGCGTGGTACTCGCGCCCGGCAACACCTTTAGCCAGTCGGGGAGCTGTGACCGATTTTTACGCTTTAATGTCTCGCAGTGCGGCGATGAGCGGATTTATCGTGTACTTAAGGACGTAATACAGTCGTCGCGGCGCGATTTATCGCGCAATTTCGTGCGCGATGCGTGAAAAATCCGCGCGATAAATCGCGCCGCGACGACAGAGGGGAGGCTTAACGGGCTTTGATGCTGCCTTTAACCCCATGTGGTTCTGAACGCAGATATTGGGGCGGCACATGCACGCTGGCACCTAACTCGGCTGCGGCATGCCACGGCCAGCGCGGATCATAAAGAATGCCACGCGCCAGGGCCACCAGGTCGGCGTCGCCGTCCTGTAACAGATCTTCCGCCATGCGTGGTTCGGTGATCAGTCCGACGGCGATCACCGGCATACGGGTGATTTTGCGCAACTCACGGGCAAACGGTACCTGATAACCCGCCGATACGGTAATTTTCTGCTGTGCTGACAAACCTCCGCTGGAAACATGCACATACGCTGAGCCAAGCGCTTCAATTTTCTGACAGAACTCAGCGGATTGCTTCACATCCCAGCCACCGTCGACCCAGTCGGTAGCGGAGATCCTGACGCCGACGGCCACATGATCAGGCACGGCCGCACGCACCGCTTCCAGCACTTCCAGCGGGAAGCGCATACGATTTTCCAGGCTACCGCCGTATTCATCTTCTCGCTGGTTTGCAAGCGGCGACAGGAACTGGTGCAGCAGATAACCGTGGGCGGCATGAAGTTCAATCAGCTCAAAACCAATGCGTACCGCGCGCAGGGCACTGGCAACGAAGGATTGTTTAATGCGAGCAAGGTCAGAATGGGTCAGGGGAGTCGGTGGGTGCTCACCTTCATGCATCGGGATGGCGGAAGGTGCGACGGTTTGCCAGCCTTGTTGCTCCAGCGGAATTTGCGTACCGCCCTGCCAGGGCGCGGAGGTTGACGCTTTGCGTCCCGCATGACTGAGCTGAATCCCAAGGCGAATATCGGCGTACTGACGAACATCGTTCACTACCGTCTGCAAGGCCTGTTCCGTTGTGTCATCCCACAAACCGAGGTCCTGCGGTGAAATGCGTCCTTGTGCTTCTACGGCGGTGGCTTCGACGATCAATAACCCGGCACCAGAAAACGCCAGTTGTCCCAGATGGATACGATGCCATGCGGTGGCACAGCCTTCTTGTGCCGAGTACTGGCACATTGGGGCAATCACAATGCGGTTATCCAGTTCAAGTGAACCCAGTTTGATGGGACTAAACAATTTGCTCATGTGTTGATCCTGGTTTTAGGTCAAAGGAGGACATGATGCGCTTATCCCAGGGCCGGGCAACGATCAATTTGTGCGTTGCCAGATTACTCAGGTTGTGTCACCAGTTCTAACCGCACCCCGGCTTCAGACAGATTTTCCCGCGCGGCGGTAGGAATGCCGTCATCGGTTATCACCGCGTCAAACGGGTGTTCCGGAGAGCTGGGGTAGGGATGGATCACGCCAAATTTAGAGGAGTCGGTTATGGCGATGGTGTAGGTCTGCTTTGCCATCACCGCATTGATCACATCACAGCGCATCATATCCCGGCCGGTAAAACCGGTTTCCGCATGCCAGCCATCGACGCCAAGAAAAGCTTTATGGAAATTGATGTGCTGGATACAGAAGCGCGTCAGTGAGCCAACCACCGATTCGCTGCTTTTTTGGTATTGGCCGCCGAGGATAATCACCTCGCATTGCGAGTCGCGTAGCACCTGGGCGATATAGTGGCTAACGGTAATGATGGTTAAATCTTTGCGGTTAGCCAGGCAGCGCGCCAGCAGGGCGTTGGTGCTGCCGCCTTCAATGAAAATGGCTTCCCCTTCATTGACGAGCGAGGCAGCGCGCTCGGCGATCGCCTGTTTGATTTTGTAACGGGTGCGCATGCGCGCGCCCACATCATCGCTGTCGGGCGCGACGGCGGAGCCGTGAACGCGGCGCAGGAAATTCTCGCGCTCCAGCGCGTTAAGGTCCTGGCGGATGGTCACTTCGGAAACGCCGGTTAACTGCGAAAGTTCGTTAACTGTGACGCTGCCCCTTTCATTTACCAGTTGGATAATCTGTTGGTGTCGGCTATTCATCGCATCAGGCTTTGGCACGGTTAGGATAATGTCGGCAGTGTAACAGAAACCCGCCCGGTAGCACCGGGCGGATGGCGGTCAGGCTAACCCCAGGCTACGTCTGCCGATGGCGTTCAGGTCTGCGGTGGTGAAACGTTGCTGCCAGTCGCGTTCATAGTCTTCGCGCGGGAAATCGGGGGGCGAGATACCGAAGTCCAGCGCATTCGCGACTTTTTCGGCATAGCGCAGATTCTTATCGCACAACGGCGCGGCGGGAATATACATCACATTTCCCCAGCCCTGTTGGTCTTCAAC
The DNA here is from genome assembly GCF_059730565.1 of Pantoea sp. X-Soil-TKNS-1279. NCBI lineage: Bacteria > Pseudomonadati > Pseudomonadota > Gammaproteobacteria > Enterobacterales > Erwiniaceae > Pantoea > Pantoea sp. X-Soil-TKNS-1279. Next base: position 44,067 of record NZ_AP035949.1, read on the forward strand.
CGGGGCCACGGCGTGGATCACATCGCAATGCCACCAGACCGAGTCACCTGCCTGCAACGGCGGAATGGAGCACAAGCCCTCAATCAAATCGGGATGCCAACGCTCAGAGATCGGCAACACCTTACCGGGTGCCACGCCGCACAGTTCATCTTCCGGTACATCACTGAGCAACGGACGCAATAGCACATACGCCATTGCTTCCGGCACCGGCACCACATGCAGCAATCCCTGACCGGCTTCCATATCCGAAAGCGCCGTCCAGCCCTGGAACGTACGGAAGGCGGAACATTTGGTGGTATTCGCCACATCATATTCATTGACGTCGGTACGATGGGCGGCATCCCAGGGATCGTAGTCTGCAAACTGGTTATTGAAGATTTTGCTGAATACCTGCTGATAAGCAGGCAGCAGCCAACGCTCCAGCGCACCGGAATCGGTGTGGGCACCTAGCCCTTTGGAGGTGGTGCCGGGCAGACGACGGCGGATGCGGTCGGGATAAATGATGCTGACATCCGGGTCAAACCAGGTCACGTCGCCAGACTGAAATTTCCACAGCCGGTTCAGGAACGATTGTGTCAGCGAGATCCCTTCACTTTGGCGAGCTTCCATCTGCGATTTGGACCAGTAGATGGGATAAATTTCCGGCCTGGAAGCCTCGAGGCTGCCAAAGAAACTGTCACCCGGACCACGATACTGACGATCAAAATCGTTCAGCTCAAGATAATCGAGCATCGCTTTATCCCACGCCAGTGCTTCCTCGCGGGCAAAGTTTTGTTCCACCACCACGCAGCCACGACGTTTGATAAAGTCGATTTGTTCCTGAGAGACATTCTTCTCTGCGATATCCCGCCAGTTCACCACCGGCCAGGCCGTGCCGCGTTGTGCTTCATCTTCCTTCGCCTGCGCAATGGCCTGGTTGATTTTGGCTTTCACTTGAAGGAATAAACCTTCGACATCGCCAATTTGTTTTCTGAGTTGTTGTTTCATCAGGCGGATTTTCGCCTTGTGATCTTCTGGGAGGGTTACCGCTGTAAAAGGCATGTTCATAGCAACTCCTGATCCGGGTACGAGGTTTCGAATGAATTATTTTTAACTTTCATTCGTAATATGCAGCGAAAATAACAAAACCGCAACAGTGAAATGTTGTGTGAGTTGATCTGAGGGTAGCCAGAAGGTGGGTAGTCCGCAGCGGCGCGATTTATCGCGCCGTCTTTCACCAACGCGGGCAAAAAAAAAACGGCGTGATAAATCACGCCGTTACGCTTGTTGCGGATTATAAAATCAGAACGGTCCCCACTTGATTGAGACACCGATCAGCAGCATCACCACGCAAATGGCAAACCACACCGCAATCAGCGGCGCAATAAAACGTAGCCACTTGCCGAACGGGATACCGGCGGTCGCCAGCACCGCCATCAACACGCCCGACGTCGGACTGATGCAATTCACGATGCCTTCGCCCAGCAACACCGTTTGCACTGTGACCTGGCGGGTCAGGCCGAGGTTATCGCCCAGCGGTGAGAAGATCGGGATCAGCACCGCCGATTCGCCGGAACCGGATGAGATACCAAAGTGAATCAATGCTGCGCTGATAAACATGCCAATGGCCGCGACCTTTTGCGGCACCGGGGCCAGCAAATCGGTCAGGAACCCCACGATAGGATCGAGTACATGGCCCTGTTGCAGCACCAGTGAAACCGCGCCCGCCAGACCGACGATAAACCCACCCTTAACCAGACCAGAGCAGCCGGAAAGGAAGGTGTTGGCGATATCGGTGCCGGACATACGACCAATCAATCCGACGACAATCGCCAGCAAGACAAACATGGCCGACATTTCATTGGTGCCCCAATGCAGTTTGACGGCACCGCTGATAAAAATAATCAGCGCCAGCGCACAGGTCACCAGAATCAACTTATGTCGCGGTGTCACCACCAGTGTGGCATCCTGCGTCTCCGTCTGTTTGGGACGTAGCTCACCGGCCTTACGTGCCTTGCGTACTGACCAGATCAAATACCCCATCGCGCTAAACGCAAACAGCAAAAAAGTCAGCCCGCGCAGCAGCATACCGGAAAAAATCGGCAGTTGTGCCAGATGCTGCGTCAGCCCGGTGGTGGCCGGACCTAATACCGAGACGTTAAACCCGGCGGCGCAGGAGAGATACACCAGCGATGCGCCAAGGATCGGCGACAATCCCAGCGAACGCGCCACCAGCAAACCGATGGGAACGAAAGCCACCACCGCATTGATCACCGCACCCGTAGTGCCGAGAATGGCGAAAATCACACCGAAGATCAGGATGATGCGGGTATCGCTCAGGCGGGTACTGCGGGCGAGGGAGTTCAGTGCGGTTTTAATCGCCCCGGTTGACTCCACCACCGCCAGCACACCACCGGTGAACAAAATCAAAAAGATAATCGGTGCGGCTTTCACCATGCCATCGGCAATCGCAGTGAAGATCTCCAGCGGATACACACCGGACTGCGGCACAGCATGCAGGCTGCCTTTCACCGCAAATTTAATCCCCTCGCGGGTTTCGTAATCGAATGCGCCAGCCGGGATCAGCCAGGTGGCGACAGCCGCCACCACCAGCATAATAAACAGCAGCAGATACGGGCTTTGTCCCGCAGGACGGGCTGCCGACACGCTGGCGGATGGCGCAATGTTTACCTGACTCATGCTGCGTCACCTGCTGTGCTGTCGCTGAGGATAATACCGGCAACCAGAGCGGCACGCGGTACGATATCGGCAATATTGATATGTTCATGACGCGCGTGGATACCCCGGCCAGTCGCGCCGAGGCCATCCAGCGTCGGCAGCCCCAATGCAGCGGTGAAGTTGCCATCGCTGCCGCCGCCGACGGATTTGCCTTCAACGGCAAATCCGAGTTGCAGGGCGACGCGTTGTGCCCGTTCCAGCAGCAAGCCAGAAGCCGGGGTTTGGCGCATTGGCGGTCGTCCCTGCTCACCGGTCACTTTCAGGGTAATCCCTGGCATCACCGCTTGCAGGTTGCTGATGGCGGCATGAATGCGTTGCGCTTCTTCTTCACTGGTGACACGCGTATCAATACCCAATTCGGCATGGTCAGCCACCACGTTAATGCGGCTGCCGCCATTGGCGATGCCGACATTCACCGTGGTGCCGCGCGCCGGGTCATTCAGGGCGTGCAGGGCGTGGATTTGATGTGCCATCTCCTGTACGGCGCTGACGCCCTCTTCCGGGTTGTTGCCCGCATGGGCAGCCAGACCGGTGATCACCACGTCATAACGTCCGGTGCCTTTGCGCGCAACCTTCAGCGCGCCGCTGCCGACTTCCGCCGGTTCCACCACCAGCACCTGCTCTGAACCCATCGCGTGGCGACCAATCCAGTCGCTGGAGCTGGGGCTACCCACTTCTTCATCGCTGTTGCACAGGAACACAATGCGTTGATCGGTCAATAGATTGAGTTGCACCAGCGCGCGCACCGCCCAAATGGCCTGTACCAGCCCGGCTTTCATATCCAGCACGCCAGGGCCATAGAATTTGCCATCCTCTTCGCGCAGCGCTAACTCGCCATGATCCCAGACGGTGTCAAAATGGCCGATCACGGTGGTTTGCGGGCCATGTTCACCCAGCGCAAAACGCAGATGGTTGCCGTAGCTCGGTTGATGCTCGACTTCAGCACTGATCCCCAGGCGCTGCTGAAAAATACCCTGTAGCACTTCGCCACAACGGTCAACGGCGGCTTTGTCGAGTGAAGGTGATTCCGCCTGTACCAGTCGCTTGATATCACCCAGAATCTCGTCGGCGTGTTGCTGTAAGTAATTTTTTATATGGTTCATTTATGTTTTCCTGCCTTAGTCCAGACGGCAGTATGCGCAGAAAAGTCAGCGGTTAAAAATGAACTGGGAATGCTAGAATTGTTGACCTGAAAGCAACAGATAGGCTTATCTTATGACAAATGCCGCTTATCCCGAGAAAGCGATAAGTTATTTATATGAAGTAGGGATGCAGGGCGGTATCCGTCGTGCCGCAGATGCGCTCGGGATCAACCCATCGGTAGTCAGCCGCCAGCTATCGCTGCTCGAAAGGAGCCTGCAATTGCCGCTGCTGGAGCGGCGCGGGCGCAACGTGGTGCTCACGGAGGCCGGTAAGTTGCTGGCCGAGGATTATGCGCAAACCACGCAGCGCCGCAAACTGCTGGAGCGGCAACTGCGGGATATGCGGCATATGCGCGGTGGATCGGTCACGTTGCGCATAGGCCAGGGCATGGTGGAAGAGGTGGTTAACCATGTTTTGCAGGAGTTCTCCGTTGCCTGGCCGGGCGTATTTATCGATATCAGTTCGGGGGATATGCAAACCACCGTTGACCTGATTATGCGCGGTGAGGTGGATATGGCGGTCGGTTTTGGTACTGCCGGGCCGCCAGGGCTAAAAAGTCATAGTTTTACGCGCGGGCCAATCTGCGCCATTGTGACGCCGGACCACCCGATTGCCCGTTACTCGTCAATCAGCGTGGCGGAGTTGACGCAGCACCGGCTGATCACCATGAGCGACACCTTTGGTCTGCAACGTTATCTCAGCGCCATCTTCAAAAGTGAAGGACAGGTGCTGGCACCGGCATACTGCTGCAACCTGTTTTCCAGTGCGCTGTCGCTGTGTCAGGCCGGGTTAGGGATCGCATTTATGACCCAACAGGCGGTACCGCGCGCCTTGCTGGAGCAGGGATTACGCGCGATACCCATCGATCACCGTATCGCGCGCGAAAGCCAGTGTCATTTACTGCGCAGCGTCGATCATCGTTTCACCCCGGCAGCCAGCTATCTCTGGCAGTTGTTGTGTAACTTCTTCTATGAGTCAGAGGTGAAGGAATGATCTTCGCATCGCACTCCAGTGCCCGGTTTTGCCGCAACGGAACGTAAACGTCATGAGGCTGCTTTAAGCATGATCCATATGCAGGGCGGCATCTTTGGTGCGGTAGCTGGCTCGCAGACGCTGCTGGCAGGATTGAGGGGCGAGAGCGCTGCGGCCTGATGTCAGGCGAGGGTGTGATACCAACGCCCTCGCCGGAATCTGTAGCTGGATCAGGGAAAAAGGCGGCCAATTACAGTAATAATTGGTCTGGAAATCTCTGAAAGCGGTGAACAATCTGATAATTCACATTCTCATTAATCCACACCGCGAGTAAGCTGAATAAAACCTTTGAAGCCGGATGGATTTGACGGCACACAGTTACAGGAGAGCACTATGGCAGTGAAAATGATTGCGGTGGATATGGATGGCACATTTCTGGATGACAACAAGCAGTACAACAAACAACGCTTTTTGCGTCAGTACGCGTTGCTGAAAGAGAAGGGCATCCGTTTCGTGGTCGCCAGCGGCAATCAATATTATCAGCTGCTGCGCTATTTTCCTGAAATTAAAAACGAAATTGCCTTTGTGGCTGAAAACGGTGCCTGGGTAACGGACAGCAACGAAGAGATATTCTGCGGAGAGCTGGCACCGGCAGCGGTGCATCAGATCCTCGATATTCTGGCAAAAGAGCCGGAGATCAGTACCGTGGTGTGTGGACGTAATGGCGCCTATGTACATACCTCGATGCCGGATGAGGTGATGGCGATGCTCGCCAACCATTACCATCGTCTGGAAAAACGCGACAATCTTTATGATATCGACGACACCATCTTCAAGTTTTCGCTCAATCTGGCGCATGAAGGCGTCGAGGCGTTGCTGGAACGTCTGCACACGCAACTGAATGCGATTGAAAACATCATGCACCCGGTTTCCAGTGGCTTTGGCTTTGTCGATTTGATTATCCCCGGCTGCCATAAGGCGCATGGTATCGCGCTGTTGCAGGAGAAATGGGGTATTGATGATTGTGAGGTGCTGGCGATTGGCGACAGTGCCAACGACCTCGAAATGCTGCGCCAGGCATGCTACAGCTTTGCTATGGCGAATGCCGCCACGCCAGTCAGCGCGGTGTCGCGTTATAAAACCGAAAGCAACAATGATGAGGGCGCGCTGAATGTGATTGCGCGTCTGCTGGCGCGTGAATTTCCGTTCGCATAACAGCTAACCGTAGCGGCGCGATTTTTACCTTTGGTGTTAAAAAAACACGCGATAAATCGCGCCGCTACGATGCAGCATAGCTAGAGAAAATAATCCGTCTCGCGCATGTCCTGCAACAAACCCGGACCGTTTGGTTGCCAGTTAAAGGCCTGGCGCGTCCAACTGCTGGAGGTCGGATTGTCGGTTGCGGCGAAGCGCGCCATCCAGCCCAGCGCTTCCTGTGCCTCCTGCAACGTCAGGCTTTTTACCGGTAGCGTTAATCCGGCGGCAATGGTTTCCGCAATCTGGCGGAAGGGGATGCCTTCTTCCTGCACCGCATGCAAAATCGCTCCCGCTTGCGCCTGCTCTGCCGCCAGGCAAAACAGCTCGGCAGCGTCAAAGCGATTGACCGCAGGCCAGCGGTTCTCGCCACTTTCCACGTAAAACGCCGCGCCTTTTTCCTTTGCCAGGTTAATCAGCATCGGCACAAAACCGTGATCGCCAGCACCATGCACCGTGGGCGGTAAGCGGACCAGCGCCACGCGCACCCCTTTTTCCGCCAGCGCCAGTGCCGCTACGTTGGAAGCAGAACGCGGATGCGCGCCTGCCACCGGTTGATCCTGCTCAGTCGCCAACCGTCCCGGTGCCACCAGGGCGGTGCCGGAGGTCACAATCAATGGTCGATCGGAACCGGCCAGTTCCTCGCCCATCGCCAGAATCGCCCGCTGATCAACCGCGGCAGCGTGATCCATGCGGCTGAAGTCGTGAATATAACCGGCATGTATCACGCCGTCGCTCTGGCGCACGGCGGCGCGAAGGCTGGCTATATCTTCCAGATCACCGCGTAACACCGTCACACCTTGCAGGTGTAATTTCTCAGCTGACGCCTCACTGCGCGCCAGCCCCAGCACCGCGTAACCACGCGCGTGCAGTTTTTTCACAATGGCTGAGCCAACAAAGCCGCTCGCCCCGGTCACAAAAATTCGCATATTCGTGCTCCTCACTGGCTGTTAACAGGCACTATGATAAAAGCCAGCGATCGGGTGAACAGTCGTGAGCTTATACGGGTATCGGGACTAACAGGATAAACACCATGACGATGCAAGACGACAATCTGCTGGGCAATTATCTGCGTGAACGCCGCCAGCGGCTGGATGCAGCCCGACTCGGCTTTCCGATGCAGCGCCGTCGTACCCCGGGTCTGCGCCGGGAAGAAGTGGCGGTACGCGCCTGCGTCAGCACCACCTGGTATACCTGGCTGGAACAGGGCAGAGGCGGTGCGCCGTCTGAAGTGGTGCTGGAAAGGTTAGCGAAGGCACTGGAGTTGAGTGCCGCCGAGCGCGATCACCTGTTTTTACTGGCGCAGAATCGTCTGCCTGGCGTCAGTTGGCAGGGCGGAGTGAGCGTATCTCCTTCATTGCAACGGGTGCTGGACAGCATGCCGGGCACTCCGGCGCTGGTGAAAACCGCCGAATGGCAGGTGGTGGCGTGGAATCGGGCGGCCACCAAAGTTTTTGTCGATTATGCGCAACTGCCACCTGAGCAGCGCAATATCTTGCTAATGATGTTTCGTGATGAACAGATGAAAAAGCGCTTACCCGAGTGGGAGAAGGTCACGCGCGATCTGGTGGCGAACTTCCGCGCCGATGTGGCGCGCACCGGGGCCAGCGAACATGTGCGTGCGCTGGTGGCGGAGTTATGCGCCATGAGTGAAACCTTCCGTCACCTGTGGCAATCGCAGGAAGTCAGCCAGCACGGGGAAGGCATTAAACAACTCTGGCTACCGGACGAAGGGGTGCTGGAGCTGGAGTACAGCACCTTTGCCGTCGAGGGAAAACCCGGTCTGAGCCTGGTGGTATTTAATCCGCGTCGGGAGCAGGATCAGCTGTGCATGCTGCGTTTGATGGCGCGTCCGTAGCCGCGTGGTAGTTGGCGGCCATCTGGTCCAGCGCGGCCTGATTCTCCAGTCCCCATTGATACATCTGTTCAATCGGTACGGCAAGGGTCATACCGAGTGGCGTCAGGCGGTAATCTACCTTTGGCGGTATCACCTCATAAACGTGGCGCGCGATCAGGCCGCGCTGTTCCAGTTCTTTAAGGGTTTGAAACAGCATCTTCTTCGAAATCCCCTGCAAACTGCGTTGAAGTTCGCCAGTACGGGCGCGATGATCCGGCCAGTGATACAACGCATGCAGCACCATGCTGCTCCACTTCAGGGAAAAAAGATCCATCAGGCGACGCGGGGGGGAATCCGCGAAGAACATCAATTTACCGTCAACCCAGGCGGGCATGTGCTTATCTCCTCGGATGGTCACCAAATGGTGACTACTATCAATTCTGAACCTTGTTCTTTATAGTCTGCCGCCTTCACACAGCCATTGCCACAAGCTTTCGGAGGCGCAATGAAAATCAACGCGTTAGTCGCACCCCATGCCACACAACCCCTCTCTTCTGGTCAGATCGCGCTGCGCAGCGTGCAGGCTCAGGATGTCAAAATTGAGATCCTTTATTGTGGCGTTTGCCATTCGGATCTGCATATGGCGCGCAATGAATGGGGCGTCAGCAACTATCCGCTGGTGCCGGGACATGAAATTGTTGGACGTGTTGTGGAAACGGGCAAAAGCGTTTCACGCTTTCAGGCCGGGGATTTAGTGGGTGTCGGCGTCATGGTCGATTCCTGCCGCGAGTGTCATTTTTGCCAGCAGCAGGAAGAACAATATTGTGAAGCCGGATGGACCGCGACCTATAACGGCACGGATAAATATACTGGCGGCAGCACCTGGGGCGGTTATGCGCAGCATGTGGTGGCGGACCAACACTTTGTCGTGGCGATTCCGACCAACCTGCCGCTGGCGGGTGTCGCGCCGCTGTTGTGTGCGGGCGTCACGGTATGGTCGCCACTGCGTTATGGTAACGTGAAAGCCGGGGACCGCGTCGGCGTGGTAGGACTCGGTGGTTTAGGGCATATGGCCGTAAAACTGGCGAGTGCTCTGGGTGCCGAAGTGACCTTGTTTACCACCTCGCCGCAAAAGGGCGAAGATGCGCTGCGCTTAGGTGCGAAGCGAGTGGTCATCTCGCGTGATGCCGCGCAGATGGCGGCCTGCCAGGCTTCTCTGGACCTGATTCTCGACTGTGTCTCTGCCCCGCACGATCTCGACCCCTACCTTGCAACGTTAAAAACCAACGGCAAACTGGTGCTGGTGGGGATTCCCGAGCAGCCGCATCCGTCTCCCAACGTCAGCCCGATAGTGAACCGCCGTCTCAGCATCAGTGGATCGTCCATCGGCAGCATCAAAGAAACCCAGGACATGCTGGATTTCTGTGGTCAACACGCTATCACGGCGGATATTGAACTGATTGCTGGAGAGGAGATCGAAACCGCGTTTGCGCGCATGTTGCGCGGCGATGTGAAGTATCGCTTCGTGATTGATATGCAGGCTACGCGCTGGTAAAGCGGTAACGGCGTGATAAATCGCGCCGTTACCGGACAGCCTTTACGCCAAATCCCGCCCATTACTGGCAATGACTTTCTTGTACCACCAGAACGATTTTTTACGCATACGGTTCAGCGAACCCTGTCCGTGGTCGTCGCGATCCACATAGACAAAACCGTAGCGCTTACTCATCTCACCGGTCGAGGCCGCAACCAGGTCAATGCAGCCCCAGGTGGTGTAACCGATCACCGGGATGCCATCATCAATCGCTTGCGCCATCGCGTGAATGTGTTCCCGCAGGTAGCTGATGCGGTAATCATCATGGATTTCACCGTCGGCGTTAATCTCATCGCGTGCGCCAAGGCCATTCTCCACCAGGAACAACGGTTTCTGGTAACGGTCATACATCATGTTCATGGTGATGCGCAGACCGAGCGGATCAATGCCCCAGCCCCACTCGCTGCGTTTAATGTGCGGATTGGTGAGCGATTTCACCACGTTGGCAGCGCTGCTGTTTTGTTCGTTCATCTCGGCGGAAGCACAACGCGAGGCGTAGTAGCTGAAGGAGACAAAATCCACGGTGTTTTTCAGGATCTCGGTATCTTCAGGTGCCATCTCAATCTTCACTCCCTTCTCGCGGAACACCCGGGCCGAGTATGAGGGATAAGCGCCACGCGCCTGCACATCGATAAAAAACAGGTTTTCGCGATCTTTTTCGAGGGCGGCCCAGACATCTTCTGGTTTGCTCGACCACGGGTAGAAGTTACCGCCCGCCAGCATGCAACCGACCTGGTTTTGCGGGTTGACCTCATGGGCGATGCGCGTCACCAGCGCGCTGGCAACCAGCTCATGGTGTGCCGCCTGATACTTAACTTGCTCAGGGTTTTCGTCAGCTTCAAACACCAGACCTGCGCCAGAGAACGGGCTGTGCAGCAGGATATTGATTTCATTAAACGTCAGCCAATACTTCACCAGGCCATCAAAAGCCTCAAAGCAGGTGCGGGCATAGCGGGCGAAAAACTCAATCATTTTACGATTGCGCCACGAACCGTATTCCGTCACCAGATGCATTGGCACATCGAAGTGGCACAGCGTCACCAGCGGTTCGATACCGTGCTTTTTACATTCGCGGAACACATCGCGATAAAAAGCGATACCTTCCGCGTTGGGTTGCAGCTCATCGCCATTGGGATAGAGACGACTCCAGGCAATCGAGGTGCGGAATACGCTAAAGCCCATCTCTGCCATCAACGCGATATCTTCTTTGTAACGATGGTAGAAATCGATGGCCTGATGGCTGGGATAATATTCGTCTTCACGCAGGGTGAAACGCTGCTCCAGCCCCAGCTTGACAGGCATACGATGTGGGCCATGTGGGATCATATCCACGGTTGTCAGTCCCTTGCCGCCTGCCAGATACCCCCCTTCCGATTGGTTGGCGGCCAGGGCGCCGCCCCATAAGAATCCCGCAGGAAATGTCAGTTCAGACATGAAAAACCTCAATTAATTGGCGTTTACAGGTTTTGCGGCGTCAACCACCGCGTCTGGTGTTTTCGGGCTGGATTCCGCAACCGGGATATCCTCAAAGCCCAGCACCAGGGTCAAAACAAACGAGAGCACCACCGACAGCGCCATCACTGCACCGACCCAGACGATGCTCATCGGGTTATTGGGATCGAAAAACTGCACGCTGGTGAACAGGCCTGGCGAGGCCATCGAATGGCTGGCAAGACCGCCAATACCGGCCACCGCGCCGCAGATAAAGCCACTGATCAGGCTGGCGATCAGTGGGCGTTTTAGCCGCACTGCCACGCCATACAATGCCGGTTCTGAAATCCCGGCAACAATCGCTGAAGCCGCTGCCGCCAAAGCCGTCTGACGCAGTTCCGGGTTTTTGGTCTTGAACGCGACCGCAAGGGAGGAGCCACCGAGCGACAGGTTGGCTCCAATTTCTGAGGGCATCACCATGCCTTCTTTGCCGGTTTCCGCGATAGTCTGGATGATGGTGGGGGTGAACACACGGTGCATACCGGTCATCACCAGCAGGGGCCAGAGCGCCCCCATAATGGCCACTGACAGCCAGCCAAGATAACCGTGGATGGTGTACACCAGCGAGGAAATCCCGCTACCAATCCAGATACCCAGCGGGCCAATCAGTACGATGGCGATTGGTGCGGCAACCAACACAATCAACATCGGTTTCAGGAAGTTTTTGGTCACTGCCGGGGTGATACGATCGATGATGCGTTCAATGTGCGACAGGATCCATGTCATCACCAGAGCCGGAATCACGGTGTAGGTATATTTGACTGCCGTCACCGGAATATAAGCAAACTCCACCGCCTGGCCCTGTGCGGCTTTAGCCATCAGGTCGATAAAATTGGGATGCACCAGCACGCCAGCGATCGCAATCGCCAGCGACATATTGGTTTTAAATTTCAGCGCCGCAGAAGCCGCGACCATGATCGGCAGGAAGAAAAATGCGCCATCGCCGATGACGTTGAGGATCACCAGCGTTGAGGAGCCTTCTGCGAACACGCCGGTCATATTGAGGATCATGGCGAGTAGTTTCACCATCGAACCACCAATAATGGCGGGGATCAGGGGTGACATGGTGCCGACCAGCGCATCAAGAATCCCGGCACCGATGCGTTTCAGGGTGATTTTGCGCCGTACAGGTTGTGCGGCAGGTGCTGAACCCGGTGTTGCCAGCTTCAGCACTTCCTGAAACGCCAGTCCAACGTTGTTGCCGATAATCACCTGGCACTGGGTATCGGCGTGCACCACACCCATTACGCCGGGGATTGCTTTCAGCACGGCGTTATCCACCAGGCCCGTGTCCTTGACGACAAATCTCAGCCGGGTCATGCAATGCGTGACGGCTTCAATGTTTTCGGCACCACCCAGCGCCTGGACGATGGCGCGGGAGATCTCGGCATAATTCTTCGACATGGATTTTTCGTCTCTTATCAAAATAGGTCGCGTATCTGGCCGTTCGTGCATCAGCTGTAGGGCAGAGGCAACCAGATGTTCAGTTTCTCATCATGAGAAACCGGTTTCACAAAATAATGAAGTTGTATTTTTAACCTGACAAGACATTTGAAATTTGATTTAAAACATTGTGACGTTCATCACTTAATGGCTGTGACGGCAGGGCGGCAGTCAGGAGAAAAATTTCCTAATCTATGAGCATGTTAGGTAAACTGCGATTCGTCTTGATTGCGATGAGAAAACGATGACAACCATTCTCGAAGTGGCGAAAAAAGCCGGTGTGTCAAAAGCAACGGTATCCCGCGTGTTATCGGGGAATGGCTATGTGGGCGAGGAAAAACGCGAACGGGTACTGCGGGCGATCGCCGAGACGGATTACCGCCCCAACTTGCTGGCACGTAATCTGGCGGTGAAATCGACACAAACCATTGGGCTGGTGATTACCAACACGCTCTACAGCGGCAGTTACTTCAGCGAGCTGATGGCTCACTCGGCGCGCCTGATGGAGCAACAGGGGCGACAGCTGATCCTCGCCGATGGCAAACACAGCGCAGCCGAAGAGCGTGCGGCGATTCAGTTTCTGCTGGATTTGCGTTGCGACGGCATCATCATTTACCCCCGTTTTCTCTCCATCGATGAGATGGACGACATTATCTCCCAACATAAACAACCGATTCTGGTGATTAACCGCCGTCTGCGGCAGCATCAGAGTTTCTGTATCTATTCCGATCAACACGCCAACAGCGCGCTGGCGGTCAACCAACTGATTGCGCTGGGCCATCGTGATATCGCCTTTATTACCGGATCGCTGGATTCTCCTACCGGGCTGGAACGTCTTTCCGGCTATAAAGCGGCGCTGGCCGGGCATCAGATCGCGGTGCAGGATGCGTTGATTGTTGAAGGTAAGTGGCATGCGCAAAGTGGCATGGCGGCGGTGGAGTCCTTGCTGGCGCGCGGGTGTCACTTCAGTGCCATTGTTGCCAGCAACGATGAGATGGCGATTGGCGCTATGAAACAACTCGCTGCCGCGAAGATTGCCGTGCCTGAACAGGTGTCGGTGGTGGGTTTTGATGATATCCCGCTGGCCCCGTTTACCATTCCTTCACTGTCGAGTATGAAAATTCCGGTGACCGAAATGGTCCAGCAGACCATTGAACAACTGGTGTCGATGCTGGATGGCGGCAATATGGCGCAGAACAAAAATTTCACCGCGCGCCTGGTCATGCGCGAATCTATCGGGCCGGGGCCATATGGTTAAACATTACAAGGAAATCTCTTCTGTCAGGCTGGATTATCGCTGCCTCGAACCTGCTGACTGGCCATTTTTCAAGGCGTTAAATCAGGACCGTCACGTCATGCATTTTATTAGCGATTCACGCACGGATGAAGAAATCAGACTCCAGTCTTTCGAGAAACGTTTGCAACCCTGGCATAAAGGCAGTGAGCATTGGTTATGCCTTGTTATGCGTCAAAAGAATACAGATACACCGATAGGCGTCACCGGCTTTATCGAACGTGATGAAGGCATTGCGGAAGTGGGGTTTATCCTCGCCGCCGAATTTCATGGTCAGGGTTTTGGCAGCGAATCGCTAAAAGATATTGTCCGTTTCGCATTTAATACCCTGGGGTATCGCAAATTAACCGCCACGGTGACTTCGGGAAATGAAGCTTCGCGCAGGACCTTGTTTAAAGCTGGATTTCATCAGGAAGGCACGCTCAGGCAAAACTATTTCCTGCATGGTCGTTGGCAGGATGACTGGATTTTTGGCTTGTTAAGCGAAGAGTTCACATATAATGACACGTAAAGGAGATCATAAATGACATTTGAGGTTAGAAAAGGAAACAAGCTAATTGGTGTCACTGAATTAGAATTTGGAGATCCTCCGATGGGATTCGTTTATGGTGCATTTAAACCCACTGTTTTTTATCAAAAACTTGAATCAAAGACTGAATATGCGCTTTTTAAGCGTGATGGAAATCTTCATATTCTCACTGAATTCATAACTATCGTGGATAATTCAGCGGAAATGGGTGAAGAGTCCATTGAAGTTACGATTTTAATTAGCTCAGCAGAAGAATATGAAAGATATTTTAAGCATCATTTGAACAATTATAATAATCAATTCACTTGAACTCCCACTCATCGCTCTTAACCGACTGTAAAATTCTCAGCGCACACAGCGGTTCAAAACATTTTTGTATCCTGAAGTTGTGTTCTGTCTCTCCTGAAAGGTCGGACTGGATGCATTCACACAACACACACCTGTTCACCCGTCGCGGCGCGATTTATCGCGCAGATTTTTCCTTCAGCGTGCACGAAACCGCGCGATAAATCGCGCCGCGACGGTTCCTGTCAATCAGAGTGACTTGCATTTTGATAGTGACTGTGGAAATCTGAGCGCATTGCGAACCAACCCGAGCCAGCAAGATGAAAAACGAACCGCTTTGCCACGCCCCTTGTCCCATTGCCCGCAGCCTCGGACGCATTGGTGATAGCTGGAGCATGATTATTCTGCGTGATGCCTTGGCAGGTTTTACCCGCTTTGATGAATTTCAAAAGAATGCCGACATCGCCCCGAACATCCTTTCCCGACGCCTGAAGGAGCTGGTGGAGGATGGGCTGCTGGAGAAGGTGTGCTACAGCAGCACCCCGCCGCGCTACGAATATCACCTCACCGAGATCGGACGTGATTTTCGTCCTGTTATTCTGGCGTTGGTGGAGTGGGGTAGCCGCCACTTCTCGCCGGAAGGTCGTCAGGTGCAATTGGTGGAAACCGCCACCCAACGTCCGGTGCAGGCGATTATGGTGGATAGCGAAACGCGTGAGCCGCTGACCGCGGATAAGTATTCGATCGTGCCCGGTCCGGTAGCCGCGCCGGTGATTCGCTATCGTCACGAATACATCCAGAAAAAACGTGCGGGTGAGCCAGCGCTGAAATTTGTCCCACCGGCGAAACAGGTGGATAAGCCATGAAGAGGCGCAAAGTGCTCCCGTTAGTGGCGGTTGCCGCCGTGGTACTGGCTGCGGGTTATGGCCTGTGGTGGTGGCAGTCCGGCCGTTTTGTTGAATCGACCGATGATGCGTATGTCGGCGGCGATATCAGCACCATCTCCGCCAAAGTGGCGGGCTACGTGCAGGAAATCGCCGTGCAGGACAACATGCGGGTGAAAAAAGGTGATCTGTTGGTGCGGCTTGATGCGCGTGATTATCAGGCAGCACTGATGAAAGCCAGTGGAGAAGTCGAGGCTCAGCAGGCTGCGCTGGCGGATATCGCCGCCACGCGTGAGTTACAACTCGCCACCATCGCCGGTTCAGTAGCGGCAGTGAATGCCGCACAGGCGATGACGGAAAAAACCGCAGGCGACAACCGACGTTATGGGGCGTTGGTGCAGACGGTCTCTGCGCAAACCCGTGACTACGCGCAGGCGGATTACCGTCAGGCGGTGGCGCAGGAGAGCAAAGCCCGCGCCGATAAAAGCGTTGCGGAGCGCCAGTTACAGGTGTTGGATGCGCGTGAGAAACAGACGCAAGCGGCGCTGGTACAGGCGCAGGCGGGTCTGGAAATGGCAAAACTCAATCTTGGCTATACCGAAATTCGTGCCCCTTTTGATGGGGTGATCGGTAATCGCCGCGCCTGGTCCGGGGCTTACGTCAGCAGCGGTACGCAATTGCTGTCGCTGGTGCCTGCACAGGGGTTGTGGGTAGATGCCAATTTTAAAGAGAACCAACTGGCGCATTTACAGGCCGGACAACAGGCGCAGATTGTCGCTGATGTGTTGCCGGGCCGTACCTTTACTGGCCATGTCGTCAGTCTGTCGCCTGCCACCGGTTCACGCTTTAGCATCCTGCCAGCGGAGAATGCCACCGGTAACTTCACCAAAATCGTGCAACGTGTCCCGGTACGTATTGCGCTGGATGGCGAAGCGGCAAAGCTGGGGCTGTTGCGTCCGGGGCTGTCGGTTACGGTAACGGTTGATGAGAAACCTGCGCCATGAGCAGCCAGACGGCCTTGCCTGCTGCACCGGCATTAGAGATGCCGGTCAGCAAAAAAGTCATTGCCTTTGCCACTATGTGTCTCGGCATGTTTATTGCGCTGCTGGATATCCAGATTGTTTCGGCCTCATTGCGTGACATCGGTGGTGGTCTGTCGGCGGGGGATGACGAAACCGTCTGGGTGCAGACCAGCTATCTGATTGCCGAAATCATCATTATCCCGCTTTCCGGTTGGTTGGCGCGGGTCATGTCAACGCGTTGGTTGTTCGCCGCCTCGGCGGCCGGTTTCACCCTGATGAGCGTGTTGTGTGGTTGGGCGTGGAATATCCAGAGCATGATTGCGTTTCGCGCTTTGCAGGGGCTGGCTGGGGGTTCGATGATCCCGCTGGTGTTTACCACCGCCTTTGCCTTTTTCCAGGGTAAGCAACGGGTGATTGCCGCCGCCACGATTGGTGGGCTGGCATCGCTGGCCCCGACACTTGGCCCCACTGTCGGCGGGTGGATCACAGAGAATTTCAACTGGCACTGGTTGTTCTTCATCAATATCGTGCCGGGCATATACATCACGCTGGCGGTGCCTGCGCTGGTAAAAATCGATACGCCGGATACCTCGTTGTTACGCGGCGCTGATTATCTCAGTATCGTCTTGCTGGCCGTATCGCTGGGCTGTCTTGAATATACGCTGGAAGAGGGGCCGCGCTGGGGATGGTTTGACGACAGCACCCTGACCATCACCGGCTGGCTGGCGCTGGTATGTGGCGTGATGTTTATCATCCGTACGCTGCGCCACGCGCAACCGGTGATGGATTTACGCGCGCTAAAAGATCGTACCTTTACCCTCGGTTGCTATTTTTCGTTTATGGCGGGGGTTGGCATTTTTGCCACTATCTATCTCACGCCTCTTTTTCTCGGCACGGTGCGGGGTTACAGCGCGCTGGAAATTGGTCTGGCGATCTTCTCTACCGGCCTGTTCCAGGTGCTGTCGATTCCACTGTACTCGTGGCTGGCTAATCGGGTCGATCTGCGCTGGCTGCTGGCGGCCGGGCTGATTGCTTTTGGCGTATCGATGTACAGTTTTGTGCCGATTACTCACGACTGGGGTGCAGATCAGCTGCTGCTGCCACAGGCGTTTCGTGGTATGGCGCAGCAATTTGCCGTCGCACCGACAGTGACACTGACGCTGGGTAGCCTGCCACCGCCGCGCCTCAAACTGGCATCCGGGCTGTTTAACCTGATGCGTAATCTGGGTGGGGCCATCGGCATCGCCCTGTGCGGCACTATACTTAACGATCGCACCAATCTGCATTACAGCCGTCTCGCAGACCATCTCAACAGTGCCAGCCTGACGCTGGGCGAATTTATGCACACTTCCACCGCTGCGCTGATCCAGCAGGGTTTCAGCCCCGATGCTGCACAGACTGCCGCGCTGAAAAACCTTGCGGCACTGACGCTGCGTGAAGCCAAAACTCAGGCTTTTGCCGACGCGTTCTGGCTGATCATGATCGGATTCTTCATCGCCGCATTGCTGGTGCCGTTTATGAAAGTGCCAAAAACCTAATCATCACAACTGGAGATCATATGGATATCTCATTAAAACGCATCGTCGTTACCGGCATGGGGATCGTCAGCCCACTGGGGTGCGGCGTGGAACATGTCTGGCGCGCCCTGGTGCAGGGGCAATCCGGGATCAGCCCGTTGCCCGAAGCCATCGTGCAGGATATCCCCTGCAAAATCGCCGGTCAGGTGCCCTCGGTAGAACAGGACCCGCAGCATGGCTTTGATCCGCTGGCGGTTATCCCGGCCAAGGAGCGCAAAAAAATGGACCGCTTTATTGAGTTTGCGCTGGTTGCTGCTCATGAGGCGCTCACCCAGGCGAACTGGTTTCCTCAGTTAGAAGCGTTGCGCGAGCGAACCGCGACCATCATTGCCACCGGCATCGGCGGCTTTAATGAAATCGCGGCGGCGGTAGAAACCACCCATAACCGTGGTCCACGTCGCCTGTCACCTTTTACCGTACCTTCCTTTCTTGCCAATCTGGCGGCGGGTCACGTCTCGATTGCGCACGGCTTTCGTGGGCCGATTGGTGCGCCGGTGACAGCCTGTGCTGCCGGTGCGCAGGCGATTGGCGATGCGGTACGCCTGATCCGAAGTGGAGAGGCGGATATCGCCTTGTGCGGCGGTAGCGAAGCGGCGATTCATCGTGTCAGCCTCGGCGGATTTGCCGCGGCGAAAGCGCTGTCCAGCGGATTTAACCACCAGCCTGCCAGCGCTTCGCGACCTTTCGATCAACAGCGCGACGGTTTTGTCATGGGCGAGGGAGCGGGGTTGCTGGTGATTGAATCGCTGGAGCATGCCCAGGCGCGCGGCGCGAGCCCGTTGGCGGAAGTGGTGGGATACGGCACCAGCGCCGATGCTTACCATCTCACCGCCGGGCCGGAAGATGGCAGCGGTGCGCGTCGGGCCATGCAAACCGCCATACGCCAGGCCGGGATTACTCCGACGCAAATTCAACATATCAATGCACACGCCACCTCAACCCAGGTGGGCGATAAAGGGGAGCTGGCGGCGATCCGCGCGCTGTTTGCCGACAGCCCGGTGGCGATCACCTCAACCAAATCGGCCACCGGCCATTTGTTAGGTGCGGCGGGGGGTGTTGAAGCCATCTTCAGCATTCTGGCATTGCGTGACCAGTTGGCACCACCGACGCTGAACCTGCATCAACCCGATGTGGCGGCGGAGGGGTTGGATTTGGTGGCGTTAACCGCGCGCCCGATGCCGATGGAATATGTGTTGTCGAATGGTTTTGGTTTTGGCGGCGTCAATGCTAGCCTGATTTTCCGCCGCTGGCAGGCGTAGCGGCGTCAGCAAAATAACGACAACATTATGCAGGAGTTTGGACATGCTGGGGATTATTCGTGTTTTGACCCACCCGGATCAGCACTTTGTTGAAGAACACGGGCGGTTAATTCACCAGGAGTATGGCATTGCATCGGTGAGCCGGGCGATTCCCGATCAACCTAAAGGTATTTTTGACGATGCCAGCGAGGCGCTGGCAGTGCCCAAAATTGTGACGTTGGGCCAGCAACTGGAAGCGGAGGGCTGCAATGCGCTGTTTCTGAGCTGTGCCGCCGACCCGGGGCTGTCTGAGTTACGTGCGGCGGTGACGGTACCGGTAATTAGCGCGGGCAGTGCAGCGGCCAGTATCGCCCGCATGTTAAAAAGACCGGTGGCGGTGATGGGGATAGGTGCCACCGCACCGGCACCGTTCCGCCAGTTACTGGGTGAGCCAGTGCGTTATGCGCGGCCAGAAGGGATTCGCAACACCACCGATCTGCTGACGACGGAAGGCCGCGCCAGTGCTTTGGCCTGTGCCGAGGGTTTGTATCGCGAAGGGATTGAGGTGATTGCCTTCTCCTGCACCGGCTTCTCGACCATCGCGTTGGGCGATAGTATCCGCGCGCAATTGGGCGGTATCGCCGTTGATGCGGTCAGCGCGGCGGGGCTGTTTATCAGTCAGTTGGCCCCGCAGTAATACCCCTTGCGCGATAAATGCGCCGCTACGGATCCCATTCAAGCGTTGCGGCGCGATTTATCGCGCTTTTTTTATGCTTCCGACAATAAACAATTCCCTAATCCCTCCGATAACCCTCTCAGTAACCCTTACAAAAATGATAAACGCAGGAGTGGGAAACATGGGATTGGTATCGCGATTGCGAAACGTGCGCATAACCCGAAAACTGTCGGCAGGATTCGGTATTGTGCTGTTGCTGGTAGCGCTTGCTACCGGGCTGAGCGTACAGCGTTTCAACGAAATTCATAATATCTATCAAAAAACGAATCTGATTTATGACATCAATATTGAAGTGTTCCAGGCAAAAATTAACCGCCTGAAGTACCTTTATGGCGATGATCAGTCTGGCGCGGTGATGGCGAAATATGTCACCCATGCGCAGCAACTGACCGGGGAGGCCAAAAAACTCAACTGGTCAGACGATGCCGCACCAATTATCGACGAGATCGGCAGCCATCTCACCGATTTCCAGCAACGTATCGGCGCGATGACGCAGGCCACCCAGCAACTGAATAGCCTGCGTGCCCAACTCGATAACATCAGCCAGCAGGACACTACCTCCCGTTATACCCAACTGATCCGCACCCCGGTAGCCACGCCGGAATTGACCAACCAGATTTACGATCAACTGTTTGCTATCAGCAATGTGCGGGAAGAGGCGCTGGCGCTGCGCTTCAACGTCAGCGAACCGTTGCGTAACGCGCTGGAAGCCCACTTCCGTAGCGCCGATCAGGGGATGAAAGCGTTACTGGCGCAACTGCCGCCAGAACAGCAGGGGGGCTTTACCGCGCTATGGCAGGATACCGAACGCTTTAAAGACCTGAGCCTGCAAGCGGCTCAGGCTTATGCGCAACTGCGCAGCGCGGAAGACGGCGTGAAAGTGGCGGGTGATAAAAGCAGCGCGGCCATCAAGACAGTCATCACCATTGTTAAAACACGCAACGATGAACTGGCTAACGGTTCTTCCACCCTGTCGCTGTTGATTGGCGGGCTGGCGATCCTGTTGGGCGTGCTGGTGGCCTGGTACATCATCCGTCAAATTACCCAGCCGGTATTCCATAACCTCGAACTGGCGGAGCGCATTGCCAGCGGTGATCTCAGTTCGCAGTTTGCCACCGATCGTCGTGATGAGTTAGGCAAGCTGACCTCAGCGATGGGCAGAATGAATGAACGGCTGCGCAGCATGATTGGCGACGTGTTAAGTAGCGTCAACAGCGTGTCGCAGGCAGCCAGCGCGATCAATCAGGGTAACCTCGACCTGTCCTCACGCACGGAACAGCAGGCGGCGGCGGTGGTTGAGACTGCCGCCAGCATGGAGCAGTTGACCGCTACGGTGAAAAATAATGCCGAGAATGCGCGTCAGGCCAGCCAAATCGCCGCAGAAGCCACACGCAATGCTAATCAGGGCGGTGTCGCGGTACGCGATGTGGTCAGCACTATGGGTGAAATTTCTGATAGCTCGAAGAAAATTGCTGATATTACCGCGGTGATCAACAGCATCGCTTTCCAGACCAATATCCTTGCCCTGAACGCCGCCGTGGAAGCTGCGCGTGCGGGTGAGCAGGGGCGTGGTTTCGCCGTGGTGGCAAGTGAAGTGCGTAACCTGTCACAGCGCAGCTCGCAGGCAGCAAAAGATATTGAACAGCTGATCAGCGAATCGGTCAGCCGTATCAGCAACGGTCATCAGCAGGTGGCGCGTGCCGGTGAAACTATGGATCAAATTCTCGGCAGCATTGCGCGCGTGAATGAGATCATGGAAGAAATTTCGGCAGCGTCGGATGAACAGAGCCGTGGTATTGAACAAATTGCCCGTGCCGTGGGTGAACTGGACACCACCACTCAGCAGAACGCCTCGCTGGTCAGCGCCTCGTCTGTCTCCGCAAATTCACTGGAAGAACAGGCACTGATGCTGGAACGTCTGGTGGCACAATTCCGTCTGCAAGGTACAGCAAGCTAACAAGCACCGGAGCACCATTCAGGAACAGCGCGATTTATCGCGCTGTTTTTTTTGGGAAAACCGCACGATAAATCGCGTTGCGACCAATGGGGTCAGTGCTTATTTTCCCCATAATGGAAAAAAATTGTGCTGTCGTGTCTATTCAAGGGAAAAAATCTGAAAAAGTACACGCGGTTTAACGCTTTTCCGATAAACTGCATGTCTTGTCGGTCTGATATTGCCCGTGAATGAATTACTACTCACCTGATGATAATCACCTGAAGCGTCGTTCGGTGCGCTTCGTTCGCCGCATGTTTTTGATGCGCCAGCTCGGCACGATCTTGTGTTTCTTCCCTATTCTTTCCGTGTTGATGGAAATGAACCGTAGCCTTGAGCTGTGCGGTCTGCTGTTTACCAACGCATTTATCTGGCCGTGGATCGCGTATCGTCTGGCGTTGCACGCTGTAGATTCCACCGCCACCGAGCGGCGTAATTTGACACTGGACGCGGCCTTTGGCGGGGCCTGGGTCGCGCTGATGGGGCTCAGCCCCATGCCCTCGTTTATTATTATGGCGGTGCTGGCCTCGGATCGTTATGCGGCGGGAGGCAGTGCGCAACTGATTGCCGCGCTTCAGGCCTTCTTTTGTACCTTTATGATGGTCTGGCTGGTGGATGGCACTGGCTTCCGGCCCACCTTCAGCACGCAAACTGTCTGGCTGACGCTGCCGCTGGCAACGATTTATATGCTGGCGCTCAGCGTTGCGTCGTACAACCTCACCTGGCAGTTGCGCAAACGCAATCGCGAACTGGAACGTATCGCGCTGATGGATCCTGGGCTGGAAATCCCCAACCGGCGTCTGTTTGAACGGCGGCTGGAGAGTGAATTTCTCAGCACCCGTCGTGGTGACAGCAGCGCATATCTGTTGCTGATTGATGTCGATAATTTCAAAGCGGTTAACGACACCTGGGGCCATGAAGCGGGCGATTTTTTGCTGGCGGAGATCTCCGCGTTATTGCGCAACTATGTCGGCATCCAGGATATCCCCGCCCGCTTTGGCGGCGATGAGTTGGGGGTGATTGTGCATCATTCCTGTGATGAATCCGTGGTGCTGCTGGCGGAACGGTTGAAAGAGAAAATTGCGCAACTGCGTTTGCCGGCCTCGCCGGATTTCAGTTGTTCGGTGAGTATTGGCATCGCAGCAGCAGCCGGTGCGGAGTCACTTGGCTACTGGCTGCGTCATGCTGATGAAGCTCTGTATGAAGTGAAACGCGCCGGACGTAACGGAGTGCGGTTGTGGCAACCCGAACTGGCCGGCGCGGCCTGACGTTTATGCGAAGCGGGGTTCGCAGCTTACCGGAAAGTTAAGTGAGTTAGCGATATAACAGGCCTCATGCGCCTGATGATGCAGTTCTCTTGCGCGCTCGGCATCTGCCGGGTTGCGCAAGGTGATGCGCGGTTTCAGGGTGATTTGCGTAAACCGACCGCGCACACCTTCCACCATAGTGCCTTCAGCGGCATCTTCGTAACTTTCCACGTTAATCCCGGCATCGGCGCACAGATGCAGATACCACAACTTATGACACGCAGACGTGGCGGCGAGCAGCAACTCTTCCGGGTTCCAGCGGCTGGCATCACCACGAAACGCGGGATCGGCGCTGAGGGGAAAGGTGGGTTTGCCGTTTGCCAGCAATTCGCCATTGCGATCATAAGCGGTATAGCTGGCGGTGCCGTCACCGCGATTGCCGGTCCAGCGAACCGTCACCTGATAATGATGTTCCCGTGCTGCCATCGTGCTGCTCCTTTTATGAGGCGGGGCGATTTATCGCGCATTGTATAGATCTTCTGCAATCACCAGGGCGCAGACACCTGGGGCTTGCAACATAAAGTAGCATCAAAGATGCAATAAATCATGATTTATTATTAAGTTAGGGTATTCAGCGGATATTCCAGAATGCCGGAATAAATATATATAGCGCAGATTTAATTTGTACAAGAAATATAACCCTGTACAAATTAAATCGACTGATTGTATAAGATGGTGGGGAAATAGCCTGGTGTTTGCGGGTCATAAAACACCTCCCGACGTCGAACAGGCGATGGTCAGGATATGCGTTTCCGCAAAAAGAGATTGAATATGGAATATCTGGGCGTTTGCTTTACTTGCGGCGACTGATTTTTCCTCCTTTTCGACCGGCTTCGATGGCACGCTCCGGGTCATTACGGAAATTCCCACCACTCATCTGACCACCTTTGCGACCCGCTTCAGCCGCGCGTTGCTTATCTTCTGCAAAGTTACCTGAACCACCACGACGTTGCGTCATTATTTATTCCTCTTCGATGTATTTGCCGATTAACAGAACGCGCTTCATCTCACATCAGGAAGCAAGAATAACTGTAGCGGTGATTTTAATTAAGGCAAACTAAGAATAATCCTAAGTTGGCATTTTTGCTGTTTTGTTCTTGTAAGAAATAAATAATTAATGCGACGACTCAGGATTATTTATATTCGTTAGGTTGCTATCTATTTTCATTGTGAAAAATAGGGCATGTGCTGTTATATCCCATCCAGGAGTCGGTTATTTCATCAGTATTAACCCATCGATTCCGGTTGTTGGCAGGGCGGGAAGATGATCACGCAACCAGCTCAGTAGCGTGTCGCGTGCGGCACTAAACGGGGCGTTGGCCGGCCAGACAAAATAATAACCGTCACCGGTTGCCACCGCCTGGGGAAAAGGTAGCCTCAGCAGTCCGTCGCGCAGCGCATTCAGACTCAGCAACAGATCCTCAACCGAAATACCGTGACCACTGATTGCGGCCATATTGCCTTGCTCCAGCGTGTCGAAGACTTTGCCCTGCCAAAGGTTCGCGCCCGGTGTCTGCCCGACGCCCCTTAACCAGCGCTGCCAGTCCCGCCGGTCAGCGGTGGGGTGAATCAGTTCGCAGCTTGCGAGATCCTGCTGTGCCTGCGGTTTCAGAGCGGGGGAACAGACAGGAATCAGCCACTCTTTAAATAACAGGTGACTCTCGGTGCCGGGGCCAAAATCGCCGTTACCCAACAAAATCGCGCAGTCAAAAGGTTCACGACTGAAATCGACACTGTCTGTTGCCATCCAGACGCTGGAGATTGCCACTTCAGGTGTTGAGTTTTTCTCACGAAATGCCTGTAACACATCCAGCAACCAGCGCATGGTCAAGGTCGAGGGGGCTTTCAGGCGCAGATTTTTACTTTGTTGGCTAAAGGCGCCACAGGCGCGTTCGAGGCTGTCGAATCCTGATTGTAGTTGTGTCGCCAGCACGCGGCCTGCGGCGCTGACCTCCACTTTAGGTCCCCGACGAATAAACAGTTCGCAGCCAAACAACGTTTCCAGCGTGCGGATATGTCGACTGATAGCGCCCGGAGTGACGTGCAGCACCGTCGCCGCCCGTCACGGTAGCCGACGCGCGTTTAACACGGTGCCAGGCACCCACGGTGCGTCGCTGGTGTTGATTGCGCTGGCAGTCTTGATGCTGGTTGGGTTTCACCATCAGTCAGCTGAGCTTGCGCATTGCTGCCTTGTTTCCCCAGTTCATTGCCGTTACGCCACACCTCAGCACCAGCCTGCTGCTGTTCTCGCTGCTGTGGATAGCCTTCGATTTCTGCGTCATGGCCTGTTATATCCTCGCGGTGCGGCGCTGGGTCAATGGCATTCAGCAGCATCAATTGGCAATGGTTTCCCAATACCTGCTGCTGCTGCTGCTGCTGCTGATGGTGCTGGTGGGGGCGGGGTATAACCTGCGCGAACTGTTTTAAAGTTCGATCACCAGATTGCGCGACAAACTGCGTGAGCAGCACAATGCGATATATTGTTCCGGCGCAGTTTTTTCTGCCGCGGATTGCACGGTATCGCGATGATCGATCTCGCCTTCAGTGACACGGGTCAGACAAGCTCCGCACATGCCCATCTCGCAGGAAAGCGGTACATCGACGCCGTTTTCCAGTAGCACCGTGGCGATGGTCTGTCCGGGTGCGACCGGCCATTGCTGCCCGGTAGAGGCGAGGGTGACGGTGAAACCTGCTTCACCCTGTGCAGCGACAGCCGTCAGCGGCTTAAAGGCTTCAGTGTGAATATGCTGCTCTTGCCAACCGTGACGGATTGCGGTGGCGCGGATATGGCTCATAAAACCCGCCGGGCCGCACAGATAAAGATGGGTATCTTCTGCCGGATCCAGCAACTCTGCCGGCGCATGGCTGCGTGGGCTGCGGCCTTCGCTGCTGTGCCAGATTTCACAAAAACCATGTTGGAAGGGTTTGGATAGCTCGGGCAGAAACGCCTCGTCGCCACGTTGTTTCACATAATAATGCAGCACGAAGGGCACCCCCGCGCCTTCCAGCGCTTCTGCCATCGCATACAACGGCGTAATGCCAATACCGGCTGCCATCAGGATCACTTTTCCGGCGGGTTGCATGGGAAACAGATTGCGCGGCGGCGAGATGCGGAGGACCTGACCGGGGCGCAGCATCTCATGGACATAACGCGATCCACCGCGTGACTGCTGATCGCGCGCAATACAAATCTGATAATGACGGGTGTTGTCACTCTGTCCGGTAAGGGAATATTGCCGCACCAATCCCTCGCGCAGATGAACATCGATATGCGCGCCGGGTTGCCAGCACGGTAACGGCTGACCATTTTCCGCGACCAGGTTAACGGCGAGGTTGTGCCGGCCCTGGCGGAACATCCCGTCCACCACCACCTGTAATGTTGTGCTCATCGTTGCCTCCGTTACACCAGGAAAAATTCACCGAAGCCCATACGTTTCAGGCCACGACGATAGGCGATGGAACTGCGGTCAGCCGGGATATGGGCTTCGAGCGCCAGGTCGAGTGGCAGGCGCTCCGGCATCTGGGTTTCCACCATCAACCGGTCTTCCTCAAACACCCGCTGGTTAAAGGCATGCACATCTTCTACCGGGATATGCAGATCAAAGTTGCGGGCGATGGGAGCAAACATCCGGGTTTTACGTGCCGAAACCGGTGATGCCGCGTTCATGATCACCAGTCGGGCGTCGCCAGGGAAATGAATGGTCAGCGTGGCGGTAAAGGGCAGGTGCATCTCAAAATGGCGCAGCCATTCAAACCCTTCCGGTGCCTGCTGGCCGCTGTCGGCGGCGAAATTACTGACCGAACTCCAGTAATCCACCGCGAAACCGTAAGCGGTTTCAACCGGATTGTAGGGCGGTACGACCTGATTAGTGGCATCGGCGAAAGTCTCGGTGTGGACCCAGGCGAAATGGGCGACGTCGAGAAACCCTTCCACCTGGCGGCCGGCGAAACCGTTCACATCAAAGCCTGGACAGTTGATTTGCTGGAATCCGGCATCGTCCCAGTGCGGCATTACCGGCAAAGGTGATGGGTTGCCAGCATCCGGTGCCATACATACCCAAATCAGACCATAACGCTCCTCCACCTGATAGTTGATCAGATTCAGTTTGGCGGGGATGGGCTGGCCAGGACTGGAGGGAATACGGTTGCATTTGCCACCTTCACCAAACCGCAGGCCGTGATAAGGACAAACCACCCCCTCTTCGTCATGAAAACCGAGGGTTAAGGGGACGCCACGGTGTGGACACACATCGCGCGCCACCACGGCCTGGCCTTTGATGCGATAGACCACCAATTGCTCATCCAACAGCACCGCTTTGGTGGGGGCACCGGTAACGTCGCAGGAGCGGGCAACCGGGTGCCACTGGCGAGCCAGGCGCAACCAGTCATCGGGTTCAAATGTACAGTGGGCGGGTGGGGTGAGGGTATTCATAGCGATGTCCTGTCAGTAGCTCACAATAAACTCTTCATTTTTGTCTGGTCATTGTGAATAATCAGGCCTGTACAAATCCATCAGCATTAATTCAATTATGTGTTGCAAAAAACTGTACAGGTGAGCCATGAGTCCATTTTCCCGATTTGCCGTTTATTTTGCTGAGGTGGCGCGTAGCGGCAGTTTGCGTAAGGCGGCGGAGAAGCTGCACGTCTCGGCATCCGCCATTAACCGGCAAATTTTGCAGGCTGAGGAGAGCTTCGGCACGGCATTGTTTGAACGCCTGCCCGACGGCTTGCGCATGACGACGGCTGGAGAACTGTTGTATGACGATGTGATGCGCTGGCAACGTGAGTTTCGCGTTACCCGCCAGCGTTTTGACGATATCCAGGGCCTGAAACGCGGCAATGTCAGTGCCGGGCTGGTGCAGTCATTGACCAAAGGCAAGGTGGCCGATGCGCTGGCGGATATTGCCCGCCAGCATCAATGGCTGCGGCTGGAGCTGACGGTCGACAACAGCCATGCCATCAGCCAGCGGATCCGCCAGTCGGAAATTGATTTTGGCTTGATTCTCGACCCGGCCGGGCAGAGCGGTCTGGATGTACTGGCCTTTGCCGAGCTGGAGATGGGGGTGGTCCTGCCGCCGCAACACGCGCTGAGTGGCCGCAACGCGTTATCGCTGAGCGAGTTAAGTGGCGAACGACATATCATTCCCGGCGAGTCGCTGGTGGTGCACGAACGTGTCGCGGCGCTGTATCGCAAGCAGGGTATGGCACCGGATAATATCATCGCCTGCAATGATATCCGTCTGATCCGCAGCCTGGTGGCGCAGGGCACCGGCATCTGTGTCCTCAGTCTGCTGGATGTGATGAGTGAGGTGGAAGAGCAACAGCTGTGTTTCGTACCGCTGAAAAATAGCGTGCTACGCCCGTTGACACTGGCGCTGTGTACCGCACCCTCCCGTCAGTTGTCGCGTGCGGCACAGCAGGTGATTCAACGCATCACTGCGGTGATTGAGGAGATGATGCCGCAGCGGCGCTAGCGGGCTTGTTTGGGAAATTTCTTCCGCAGCTTTTGAAGTTTGGCCGGGATATTCATCATACAAAAGGCGTTTTCCTGGCCCTCTTTCTCCCAGAAGTTCTGATGGTAATCTTCTGCCGGATACCATTCGCTTAGCGGTTCCAGCTGCGTCACCAGCGGCAGGCCGAATTCCTCTGCTGCACGCGTGATACCCCGCTCAGCGGCGAGGCGTTGTGCTGCCGAGGTCGGGAACAGCGCGGAACGGTAACGGGAACGCTCGACGCCATCTTTGATATTGGGCTGAGTGGCATCGTGAGTGGCGAAGTGAATATCCAGCAGGTCGTCGTAGCTGACGGTATCAGCATCGAAAACGATGCGGACCGCTTCGGCATGACCGGTGGTATCGCTGTACACCTGGTCATAAGTGGGCGCGACGACATGGCCGCCGATATAGCCACTTTCTACCGAAATCACGCCATCAATGGATTGGAAAATCGCTTCGGTACACCAGAAGCAGCCACCGGCAAAAATTGCGCTTTCTTGTTTCACACTTACATCCTGATCCTGAGATAAATGGTTTACCCGTAGCAGCGCGATTGATTTATCGCGCCGCGACAATCAAATCGCTTCGTATTCGCCCGTACCATCCGGCCACGGCGTCAGCAGATCAAACCCGGTTTCCGTCACCGCCACCGTGTGTTCCCACTGGGCTGACAGAGAACGATCCTTGGTCACCACCGTCCAGCCATCGGACAACACGCTGGTGCCCGCTTTACCGGCATTGATCATCGGTTCAATGGTGAAAATCATGCCAGCTTCCAGCGCCAGACCGGTGCCCGGCGTACCGTAATGCAGAATTTGCGGTTCACCATGATAGATTTCACCCACACCATGACCGCAATATTCACGCACCACCGAGAAACCGGCTTTTTCCGCCACCTGCTGAATCGCGGCACCAATATCCCCCAGGGTGGCACCCGGTTTAACTACGCGAATCCCGGCCACCATCGACTGATAAGTGATCTCCACCAGACGTTTGGCTCGTACCGATGGCGTGCCGACGAAATACATCCGGCTGGTATCGCCGTACCAGCCGTCTTTAATGATTGCCACATCGATATTGACGATGTCGCCGTCTTTGAGTTTTTTCTCGCCGGGAATGCCGTGGCACACCACATGGTTGATTGAGGTGCAGACGGTGCGGGTATAGCCGTGATAGCCGATATTGGCGGGAATGACCTTTAGTTCATTGACGATGAAATCGTGACAGATGCGATCCAATTCGTCGGTGGTCACTCCCGGTTTCACGTAAGGCGTGATCATCGCCAGCACTTTGGCAGCGTCGTGGCCTGCTGCACGCGCCAGTTCGATTTCCTGCGCGGAGTGCAGTTTGATGTTGTTCATTGCGCAATTCCCTGCGTAGTGGGTAAAGAGGTGTTCAGCAGCTGCGCCAGATCGGAGCCGCCATCAATTTCCACGCGCATCAACAGGCGTGTTAACTCCTGATGACTAAGCTGCGGGTAAAGCTCGGCCAGCATGCCGATTTTCATCCAGTGTTCTGCCTGCGCGTTAATGGAGCGACTTAACGCCGTGCTCGCCACGCGCAGGTTCTCATGCATCAGATCGGAGATTTTTACGATTCCCATCACCTTAGCCTATATGAAACGTATATGTTTTATATATAGGCTACGCCTGAGACGGTGATATGCAAAGAAAAAATTTCAGGTCTATGCATTCCAGCAACACAGACTTAAAAGCCATCACGGAAACCATCAGGGCCGCCTGGCCGGAAGGCACAACCACACAGTGCTGCGCATTTTCCAGCGCAGCAACCCGACGTTCCAGTTCGCGCGCGGTCGGTGTCCCGGTAATGCCATAACTGTAGCCGTCAGGCTGGCGTGCTTTACGGGCAGCGAACTCTTCAAAGGTATCAAAAACCACCGTAGAAGCACGCCACACGGCAGGGGACAAGCTGGCAAATTTCTGATTAGCAGGGTCAATAAATTGCATTTTTTTAGGTTCCACTGGTATTGGTGCTGACATTGATTCTCGGTGATGGTTATGATTACAGCAATACAGACAATTATTTACCTTATAAGCACAGGTTATAGGTTGCCATGTATCGTGAGATTGAGATTTTTCGTGCCGTGATGTTGACAGGCAGCACCAGTCGGGCCGCGGAGAAGCTGGATATTTCGCAGCCTGCGGTGAGTCAGGCCATCCGCAAACTGGAAGAGAATGCCGGATTAAAGCTGTTTGCCCGCATGAGAGGCCGTTTACTCCCCACGCAGGAAGCCACGGCTCTGATGGTCGATGTGGATCAACATTTTATAGGTATGGAGGCGATCGCCCACCGGCTGCGATCTTTGAGTGAACTGGGGTTGGACAGACTGGCAATTGCAGCGTACCCGGCAGTGGGCAATATGTTTTTGCCCCG
Source organism: Pantoea sp. X-Soil-TKNS-1279 (assembly GCF_059730565.1). Taxonomy (NCBI): domain Bacteria; kingdom Pseudomonadati; phylum Pseudomonadota; class Gammaproteobacteria; order Enterobacterales; family Erwiniaceae; genus Pantoea; species Pantoea sp. X-Soil-TKNS-1279. The sequence goes on from NZ_AP035949.1 coordinate 75,273, forward strand.
GGCAATTGCCAGCTTCAATGTTGAACAGCGTAATATCCAGATTTCGCTCAAGGTCCTGAGTTCGCGGGATGTGTACCAGCAGGTTATGGCTGGTCAGGTAGACTTTGGTCTGATGGCAGATGAGATCCCCCCTGGCGGCCTGGAACATTCCCCCTTTCTTCAGGCTGAAGGCGTGGTGGTGATGGCGAAAAATCATCCGCTGGCCGGAAGAGAAATTATTCACCCGGCGGACCTGGCGCAAACGGACTTTTTGGCGCTAAGCCCTGAAGACAGCAGTCAGCAGCAACTTAACCGTTTGATGGAACATCTCGGTTTTTCATTACAGGTGCGGGTTGAAACACCCTATTCCCTGACCATCTGTGAAATGGCTCGTCTCGGGCTGGGCGTTGGGCTGGTTAACCCGATCGTAGCCTATGACTTTATGGATACTGACCTGGTGATTCGCCCCTTTAGCAGCGCGATCAATTTTGCCGGGCTGATGATATTCCGTCCAGGCAAGCCTCTGTCCGAAAATGCCCGAGAGTTCATGCGAACACTGCGCATTCAGCTGGATAAAGATATGCGAACCATACGTCATCACCAGCAATCACACAGATAATGAGTGGCACAGGATGAGGAAACAAATTGATACGGATTTCTTGTGTGAGTTCAGTAGATATTTTGACCACTGAGTTTTAGCTTGTAGTGGTTACTTTTCCTGAGGGATAGCCAAATGAAAATTCTTGCAATAGTCGGTGCATCATTGCTCGCTACATCTTTCCATGCGGCAGCTTTCGTTGCACAGTCTTCAGCGCCATCAGCTCAACATATTAACGTTGAAAATGGTAGCTATGACGCCCACGCGATCCCTTCTGAAACGGTGGTGAATGGTGTCACTAAACTGGTGCCGGTCATGGGTTGTAATTGCCCATTTTGTACTATGTTGCGTGCTCAGATGTAAGTCTCTCTGGGGTGGAAAAATTATGCCACCCTGTCATCACATTTCCTCATCACCGACAGAAACAGGTTTACTACGCCTTTAAGAACTGACTGTTGAGCCTGTAATGAGCCAAAGTGATTTTAAGCGCCCGAAATTGCTCCTACCCAACGGTGAAAATAAACTTCTCCTGCACTCCTGCTGTGCTCCATGTTCAGGGGAAGTGATGGAAGCAATTCAGGCTTCAGGCATTGAGTACACCATTTATTTCTACAATCCGAATATTCATCCACAGAAAGAATATTTGTTGCGCAAAGAGGAAAACATTCGCTTCGCTGAGCAGCATGGTGTGCCTTTTGTTGACGCGGATTATGACACCGACAACTGGTTTGAACGCGCCAAAGGCATGGAAAAAGAACCTGAACGCGGCGTGCGCTGCACCATGTGCTTTGATATGCGCTTTGAACGCACCGCGCTGCATGCCGCCGAAAATGGTTTTAATGTGATCAGTAGTTCTTTGGGCATTTCACGTTGGAAAAATATGCAGCAGATCAATGACTGTGGTCATCGGGCGGCAAGCCACTATCCCGGCATGGCTTACTGGGATTATAACTGGCGCAAGCAGGGTGGTTCAGCTCGGATGATTGAAATCAGCAAACGTGAGCAGTTTTACCAGCAGGAATATTGCGGCTGTGTCTATTCTTTACGTGACACCAACCTTCACCGTAAATCACAGGGACGTCCGTTGATTCAACTGGGAAAACTGTATTACGGCATCGATAACGAAGAGGCATAACGGCCTCTTCGTGTAGGGTTTACAAACGGCGGCTTAACTCAAGTGCTGCTCATGGTACCGGGCTGACAATACCTCTGCCTGTTTAGAAAAATCGGCAACCAGTTCAGTCATCGCTTTTTTCACCTCTGCCGGGGCTGTGTGCATCGATCCGGCATTGAATGGTGGATGAGGATCGTATTCACTCATCAGTTGCGAACATTCCGCATAAATTTTATTGCGCAGTTCCGCTACCATCAGCAGACCAAAATCGAGCCCGGCCGTGACACCCGCACCCGTGATGCGGTTACGATCGCGTATCATCCTTTCGTCGGTGGGAATAGCGCCAAACCCAGTCAGCGTTCCCTCGGTTCCACCAGGCGTGAACAGTACGGTAAGGTCTTTCGGGCAGGTGTCAAAAGTGGCAGTTGGCACCACAATCAAACCGGCATCACTGGTAACCGGTTCAAGCGTTTTCGCCACAATATGAATCTTTGCCCCATCATCGAACCAAACATACAATGCGGGCCGACAAGATCCATCACGGTCATCCCCGGATACACCAGCATCGCAATTTCTTCATTACCCATCCAGGGTACGCTGTTCATTTCAGGACCCATATCAGGCATCACATGATCCGGCATAGCGGGCATATCGTTATCAATCATGTTGAATTTCCTTAAAAGTGAGCAGACAGAGACAGATAAACAGAGCGTGGCTGAACCGGGATCACCACCGGTAGCCCCAGATACTCGTAACTGTCCCATGCCCTGGCACCGGTCAGGTTCACAGCGGACAGCGGATGGTATAGCGGTCAAAATCGTAGGAGGCTTGCGCATCGACCATCGCATAGCCGGGAACAGAGACGGTATTAGGTAGGGTAAGCTCGCGCGCTGACAGCGGTGATCCCGGCACCAAAACCCAGGCCTTTCACCATGCCATCCAGGATGCGATAACGTGCCGCAATGCGTCCACTGTGACGCGGTTTGCACGGTGTATCCGTAGAGCGCAAGATCGGGATTCGGGTCGGCGGTGGCCACGTTTCGACGCGTCTGCTGAAAGAGCGCCAGGGTGCCGGACAACCCCAGGTTTTTCTGATCCAGCTTTAAACCCACCTCGTTATTACGCGAGGTCTCGGGTTTGGGTGTTTCCATACCGACAAAATTAAAGGCACCACGAAACCCGGTAGAATAGGCGGTGTAAGCGGTGAGGTTGTCCGTCAGGTCATAACTCAGGCCAATACGGTGAGTAACGCGGTGTGAGGTGGTATCCACATTCTGTTCAGCCTGGCGCAACTGAATCTGCGTCACCAGCGTTTCCGGCGTTGAACCATACGCGAGATTGTAGTCAGGATGAGCCAGATCTAATTCACCAATCGGGATAGTACCCGACACCGCTGAGTTGAAGGTGGTGTAATCGTAATTCACGCCCACCATCAGTTCATGGCTGCCGCCCAGCCCGTCGAGCGCATCAGGCGCGTCAGTAATAAAGCTGCCGTAATCACGCACCTTGCTGTCGTAATAGCGGCCCGTAACGTTTAAGGCGATATCATCATTAAACCAGTGTTTCAGCGCCAGTGTACTGACCTGATTCTCAATGGTCGCTCCAGACAGCACGCTACTGATGGCGACAGCAATCTGGCAAAGACGACTACATTTACGCATAACTCTTTTCCCTGCTGGCAGGTGTTATAAGGGTGCGTGCAACAATAGCGCGCTGATGTGCGCGCTATTTCCACGGCGAAGAAGATCAGAACGTGACGTTAACTTTTGCCCACCAGGTACGGCCCGGCTCATTGACCGGAGTATTGGCGGAGTAGCCGAACGCGCTGTTGCCCGCGAGGTTAAGGTGTTCGCTGTAGTCGGTATTGAACAGGTTGTCGATACCCGCGCTGAGCTTGACGTTATTCGTGGCTTTATAAGCGACGTTGGCAGAGAAGATGGCAAATCCGGCACTGCTACCAAAATCTTTACCCACGACGTTGCCTTCATTGACGGCAACACGATGCTGGCTGCTCACCAGGCGTAACAGACCGCCACTGCTCCAGTTGCCGGATTCCCAGTTCAAACCAAGACGCGCTTCCAGAGGAGGGATTTGCGGGAGAGGGGTATGGTCAGAGGCGTTTTCTGCCCAGGAATATGCCAGGCTGGCGTCAGTTTTCCAGCTTTCGCTTAGCTGATAGCTGAAACCGGTTTCGGCACCCATGATATTGGCATCGACGTTGTCGGCCTCGCTGACTGACGTGTCGTCTGGATCGTAACGGGACAGAATGAAATCGTTCACGCGCCCCAGATAAGCCGAAACCCAGGCGTTCAGGCGATCGCCACTGTATTGTGCGCCAATGTCCAGCTGAGTGGTTTTTTCCGTTTTTACATTATCAAAAGCGCTGGCGCTGCCACCGGGACCGTAGGTCGGTGAGAACAGTTCCCAGTAGTCAGGAAAACGTTCGGTATAACCCAGCCCGGCGTACAGCATCAATGGCATGCTGTCGAGCGTGTGTTCAAAACGTAAAAATCCGGCAGGCAGCGTATCCGTGCGGCTCCCTGATCCGGTGTCGGTAAAGTTATCCACGATGGCCCGATCGAGGCGAGCACCACCAATAACTTTGCTTTGCGACGTCGCATACCAGGTCAGTTCACTGAAGATGCCGTAATCATGGAAGCGGGCATCTTTTACCCAGCCGCTATCATCGAGACTGCGATGCGTATTGAGTTGCGTGTCCGCTCCACTTTGTAACTGGAAATCCTCCCACAGCCAGGTGCCCATCATGCGGCCACCCACGGTACGCCGGTCGAGTTGCATGGCCATCGCGCTACTCATGTCCATCGTACCCATAGAAGATGCGGCGGGGGAGCGCAGCGTGTAGTTATCCATGATATGGTTGGCGTAGTTGTAATACGCGCTGGCTTCAAATTTATCGAACACCTCACCGATGTTGGACTTTTCGAATCGCATCCCCAGACTTTCACGCTCGAACTGCGAACCGTCCATACTGCGACCGGCGTAGCGCGCCTCCCCGTCCCCTTTACCTGCCGTGAACTCCAGCAGCGTATCTTTATCAGGTGTCCAGCCAATGGCCACGTCCGCATTCCATTTATCCCATTTAGAGGGAACCCGATTACCGTCGCCATCTTTGTAATCGTTCGAACGGGACTTATTGCCGGTCAGGCGGATGTAGCCTACTTCACTGCCAAGGCTGAGATCGGCATTTTCATCAAACCGGCGGTTAGAGGCCGCCAGCAGACTGGCGCTCCCTTGAATGCCGGGTTTATCAAACTGTGGTGGTTCGCGATCAAAGCGTAAGGTTCCGGCCGAGTTTCCTGGGCCCCAGAGCACCGTTTCCGGCCCCTTAATCAGAGTAAGGGTGTCATAGCTTTCCGGTGAGATGTAGGAACTCGGTGCATCCATACGTGCCGGACAGGCCCCGAGCATCTCACTGTTATTGGTGAGAATACGCAGACGTGAACCAAACATGCCGCGAAATACCGGATCGCCATTGGTGCCACCATTACGAATCTGCGAAAAACCCGGAATGGTTTTTAGATAATCGGAGCCATCACTGGCGGGCACTGGCTGACGCGGTGTTTTCAGATTGGTGACAACCGTGAGTGGAGAGACTTCCGGAGTCGTCACGGTGATCACCGGATCCGACGTTTTATTCGATTTTTTCTCTTCATGAACTGCATGCGTTTCATCAGCAAAAACGATTCCTGGCATCACAATACCTACGGCTACCGATAAGCTAATCGCCCGCAGAGGAAGGTTATTCTTAAACATATTTATCTCTGATTTTTGACGTGCACAATTCCTGTCCGCTGCAAAAGCAGAAGACATTACGGCTCCGGGCGTAGTTGACGAAATTAAATGCAGAGACAGATCACATGCGTTATTCGAGGAATAAATTCACGCGCCAGTTCCGAAAGTCGAAATTTATTGACTTCGCTGCTCTGATTTTAAAAGACGTCAGTCATCCTGCACGGAGTGCATTATTTAATAAAGAATGAGAACACCATTAGCGACAATTAAGGCTAATGTGGATCAGAATGACTTAACCGGTGGGGCGCGAGGTTGGGAAATGCCAGGAAAATACGGGGTAAAGAGCGGAATAGTGATGCGTGGCGGCGGCGCGCAGCTCACACGCAGGGTCAGCCAGATAATAGCAGCGAAAACCCAAACCATTAATGGAATATGGATCAGCATCAGGCAATATCGTCCATCATGTCACCATGCATCATCATTGACATATTCTGCATTGACGAGGCATGGTACGTGGACATGTCCATGTTATCCATCATCCCGGCTTGTGAATGAGGCATGGCATGATCTGCAGCAACCCTGTGTTCTTCACGGTTCTCCATACGCCGGTGTTCCAGCGTCTTCGATACTTCCGGCGCAACAAACAGCATCAGAATCGCAAAAATTGCGATAACTGCTGGCAGTTTCTTCCGGGAGAGTCGAATGAGAGAAAACACGTCTGTGCATCCAGCTAAGTTAATTCAGATGCGATAGTGTAAGGAAATGGCTGCGAGTGGTTAATCAAATTCTATCATTTTATTTCTGGGTAAAGAAACCCGCAGCAATTAACATTATTTTAACTTTTCTGTGCTGGCTTTAAATCAATCGTTAATTCCAAAAATGACATCCTGTAAGAACAGGATGTCATTGTGATTAGTGGTTATTATTTTACGCTGAAATTATAGGAACCTTGAGTTTTATGGCCATCCACGGAAAGTGCATGCCAGTCAACCTCATAACTTCCTGTTTTTAATGGTGAATCAAGTTTTATGATGAGTTCGGCTTTGCTATCAGGAGAGAGTGTTGCCTTATCAGTTTTAATTACGCTACCTTTGCTATCTTTTAATTCAACACCACTGAATTTTGCTTCAAGATCTTCCGTAAAATTCAGGGTTAACTGAGTGGGTGATACGGAGACCTCACTTTTCGCGGCGGGTTGTGAATTTTTTAGATGAGCATGTGCCTGCGCCTGTTGAGCGAGCATAAAACCTGAGAGAGCAAGCGCCAAAACGCTCATTCTGGACAATTTCATTTTTCTTTCCTTTAACATTTAGTGTTACCAATAGTGAGACAGAGGTAGAGATGGCCTGCAACGCAGGCATTGTCATAAACAAGAGTTCACATCTTAAAAGCAGAGAAGATTGATGTCATTGAGATACGAATCGGTATAGATAAGATAATTCTTTATTCATTATCCTTCTTACCGAAGAAAAATATTGCCAATGGTAGCGAGAAGAAGACAGTTATAATGAGGGTGTAAAGTAACACCATAGCACCTTGCAGGAAGTACATGCCAGTACTCCATTGTGACAAAGGCAGATTATATTCCTCTATCACTCCACCAATTGTCGCACGCAGAAGAACTGCCAGTGCCACCAGGAAGATAGTTGAAACACAGATAATAAATCGGAAACCTTCGCGACTTTTCAACTTTTCACGTAACATGATTAACTCCAATCACCGCCTGGTCAGACGATTAATATTTTACATCTCATCATTAGATTAGCAGATTTAATATTGTAGATACTAATGGAATCCATTCAAATCGTGATTGCATACAGAGTCTATATATAGACTACGCCGGGGAGGTTGATAGTCGGAGCTTAGCATTTAGCTGGTCCTGATCTGGACTATCTGACGTAGTTGTGCGGTAACCTGATGCGAATCCGGCTGAGGGGCCATTGAAAGAATTGATGCACGGCGTTATGGCGATTAAGCGTCAGGGTCGGCCGGAAGAGGTGCCGGAATGGTGGCATGGCTGGCCGGACCGGAAGCCAGTTTTGTGACCGGGGCCATGCACACCATTGACGGTGCGTTTGGTGCCTGATAATCAGCTAACGCTGACAAGTAACATTACGCAGTTTCCAGGCCAGCCAGTTATCCAACTCCTCCTCCCGCAAAGGGTGGGAGTAGAAATAACCCTGCGCCTGGTCACAGCCAAATTCCTTCAATGCCTCAAGGGTTTCCATATTCTCCACTCCTTCAGCCAGCACCATATAATCCAATTCCTTCAGCATGGAGATGATGCTTTTGGTGATGATACGTGAAGCGGTGTCGGTGGACAGGCCATTAATGATTGAGCGATCCAGCTTGATGACATCCAGCGGCATGCGGCGCAGATAGCTGATGTTGCTATAACCGGTGCCGAAGTCGTCCAGTGAGATGCCAAATCCCCGAAGTTTCAGCATCTCCAGGCCATCAATGGCAGCCGGGCTTTCAATAATTCGTTCGGTTTCCAGACATTCAATACCGAGCAACGAGGTTGGCAAGCGGGCGTCAATCATCAGCTTTTCGAGCCAGTCGGCAAAGCCCTTTTTGCTGAAGTCACGGACGCTAACGTTCACGGTAATCGGGAGCTGAATCGCACTATGCTTGAGGCGTTTCAGACGATCTATCGCATGGGTGACTACCCATACCGTCAGTTCTTCTATTAACGTGGTCGGCTCCGCGAGGGGAATGAATTCTGCGGGTGCCAATTCTCCCCTGATGGGATGCGCCCAGCGGATCAGCGCTTCAAGACCGAGCGGTTCACCGCTTTGCAGGCAAATTTTCGGCTGATAAACCAGGTAAAGCTCGCGGTCATGTTTGAGCGCCGAGGCCAGATCATTGACCAGGGTGAAATCTTCTGTCCGGCGTTCATCGGACGCCAGGCTGAAGCTCATAGCGGGGACACCACGACAGATGGCTTCATGCAGGGCACTGACGGCACGTCGCAAAATCTCATGTGCGGAAAGTCGCGAGGGGATAAAGTCCGTCTCTCCGGTGTGGGTGGTCAGATCGACCGACAAACCTTCTCCCATATCGGCACTGATACCCTCAAGCCTTGTGGCAACCCAGGCGGCGCTTAAACGACCGTCTTGTTTGGTTAATACCGCAAAACGTCCCGTCGCGATGGTATACAGCAACGCATCATTACCGGGGCGCAGGCGTAAGGGCAGCAGCGTAGCCACATCTTTAAGCAGCCCCTCAACCGGAGCCATCCCCAGAGAACGTGCCAGCTCATAGGCTCTGGGCATATCAATACAATCGATCAACACCAGGCGTCGCGGCGTGTTATCACCGGAAGATGCGAGAGATTGAAGATCGCGTATCAGGCGTTGGCGGTTAGGCAGACCCGTTACCGGGTCGGTGTAACCCACCGCATGCCATGCTTCAAGAAATGACATCACCAGTTCAGCCAGTAACTTAAGGGTATTCACCTGGTCCGGGTTGAATGGATGGGATTGGCGGTCAACCACGCACAGACTGCCAAGTACCATACCTTCCCGGTTTGTTAGCGGCACCCCGGCATAGAAACGAACAAAAGGTTCACCCACGACAAAGGGATTGTTTGCGAAACGGGGATCCTGCCAGGTGTCATGGACGATCATGGCACCCTCACCGTCAACCACATACTGGCACATCGAATCAACCCTGGCGGTTTTCCCCACCAAAAAGTTGTGTGCGACTTTTATATATTGGTGGTCATCGTCCATTACCGAGATAAAACTACTTGGGATACCCAAGGTTTTACTGACCAGGCTGGTAAATTTTCTCAGTACATCATCCCGGCTTTCATCCGGGTCCCGCAGTACCTGCAACGCGAGACGCTGGCAGCCATCTTCGCTACTGTCGTTTATGTACATTATTCCTCCGCCCTGACCCTGATTCAGATGCGAAAATTAAAATGAAAACGAATTATGTAAACCTGGTAAGCCGTTTATTCCGACAGTGACAGGTCGTTTTTTTTAAGTTGATTATCATAGGCTTGTCGCCAGATTTTGTCATTTTTATTTGTCTTAACGCACTCTTTACGTCTGCAAGACGGTAATGGAGAACCATTGAAAAGAAAAACCCGCACGGAGCGGGTTAAAATGCTGCACATTTAATTCAGGAAAATTCTCGTACGCAGCACGTTGCTGTGTGTGTGCTTTGCGTTGCTATAATAGCAACGAGCGTGGCGGTGTACAGAAAATGATCGGCGAATTAAATTGACCGTGATGATTAGATTTTTAATCCCAGTGAATTATTCTGCCAGACAGAAGTTTTCCAGATATAAAAAAGTATTATTAATTAATCAGATGGCAGTAAATATATGTTTATGGATTTACATTCATGATGATAATCACCGTGAATAACATCTCGGGAGCAAAATAAAAAAAATGGCGAGCCACGTTTTTCAAAGTGTCGTGCTATTTCCCGCCGCATCTCGTTCAAAAATTTTATTTTTAATCAGCCGGTCAATCAGCCAGCTTAATGCACGGCCTGGCTGTTTCTTGCGCGACCATAGCAGGTCCACGCCGACAACCCAATCGGTATGCGGGTATTCCTGCTGGCGCAATTCCGTCAGCACACCTTGTTCCAGCTCTCGCTGCACAAAAATGCGGGGCAGGGAAGCCCAGCCAAGTCCGGCAAGCGCGGCATCAATCATCGCGTTGTAACTCTCCACCCGCCAGGTCATCGGGCTGCCGAGATATTCCGTGGTGGAGATGGTTTTCTGCTGCTCACCGAAGGTGATATGTCGCCAGCGATGGAGATCGGCAAATGACACCGGCAGACGTTGTGCTAACGGGTGTTGTGAGCTGACCACATGCACCATGATCAGTTTGCCTAACTGCGCGAACTCAATGGCATCGCTGTCAACCGGGCGAGACATGGAGATACCGACATCCACTTCATTTCTTCTTACCATTGCCTCCACGTCACCCTGAAAGGGTTCACGCACATGGATATCCACTTCCGGGAAATGCATAGCAAATTCGTATAGTACGGCGGCGACGGTGGTGTAGGGGACTTCAATCGCCAGGCTAACGTGTGCCTCGGTTTGGATATTGAAGGCACTGACCCGCTGCTCCAGCGCGTTGCATTGCTCCAGAATGGTTTTGACATATTCCCGCAGAGTCTGGCCTTGCGGGGTAAGGCTGATTTGGCGTGGGGTGCGCACAAACAGGTTGAGGTTAAATTCGTCCTCAAGGTTGCTCATCGCCATATTCACCGAGGATTGTGAACGCTTCATCAACCGTGCGGCAGCGGAAAATGATCCTGAGCGGGCAACCTGCTCAAAGGTCATAAGTTGATCCAATGAATACTTCACCTGACACCCTACCTTTCAGTTTTATTGAAAGCAGCTAATTATTGGTTGCCATTTTTAATTACATATAGTTGGGCGGTCAATCATTCAATGGTTCATTTTCAGGGGGCTGTATGGAAAGCGTGTTAAACAGCGAGCAGGCGGAAAATCCGCTCACCGTCCGACGTATTCTGTCGCTGGGATTCCAGCATGTGTTGGTGATGTATGCCGGCACCGTAACGGTTCCGCTGATTCTGGCATCAGCGCTGAAACTCTCAGCCAGTGAAACTATCGTGCTGATCAATGCCTGTTTACTGACCTCGGGATTAGCCACCCTTTTACAGTCGTGGGGAATAGGGCGTTTTGGGGCGCGTTTGCCGTTGATTCAGGGCTGCTCTTTCGTGGTGCTGGGGCCGATGTTAATGGTCGGGCATGAGTTTGGTCTGACCTCAGTGTTTGGTGCGGCGATTGCCTGCGGGTTATTCACCCTGCTGGTGGCCCCGATTTTCAGCCAACTGGTGCGCTTTTTTCCGCCGGTGGTGATTGGCTGTGTGATTACGTTAATCGGTATCTCGCTGATGCCCGCGGCCGCTATCTGGCTGGGTGGTGGCAACCCGGATGCGCCTGATTTTGCCAGCGTAGATAAACTGCTGTTGGGGGCCGGAACCTTAATCATCACGCTGATTTTCTACTGCGCGACCCGTGGCGTGTTGCGTAACTTCAGTATTCTTTTTGGCTTGTTTTGTGGTTCGGCACTGGCATACCTGGCAGGAATGACAGATTTCTCTGCGGTCACCACTGCCGGTTGGGTGGGTTTTAGCCTGCCATTTGCCTTTGGCATGCCGGAGTTTCATATCGCACCCATTGTGGTGATGTGTCTCTCCATGCTGATTGTGATGACAGAAACCACCGGCAACGTGTTGTTGATCGACAAACTGATCGGCCAGCCCACCACCTCCCGCCGCCTGGCGGATGCCATTCGGGCCGATGGACTCTCCACCATGCTCGGCGGCTGCCTGAACAGCTTTCCGTACAATGCATTTTCGCAGAATGCCGGTTTGATAATGTTGACGAAAGTGACCAGTCGACTGGTGCTGATTGCTGCGGGAGCGATTCTGGTGGGCTTAGGCGTGTTCCCGAAATTAGGCGCGATCATTGCCGCCATTCCCAGCCCGGTGTTGGGTGGCGTCGGTATTCTGATGTTTGGTATGACCATCAGCGCGGGTATTCAGGAGCTGAAAAATACCGATTTCAATAATGAAAAGAACATCCTGATCATCTCTGTCTCGGTTGCCGTGGGGATTGTTCCGATGGCCTTTCCGGCAATTTTCCATGTCCTGCCGCCCTCCTTAAAACTGATTTTTGACAGCGGTATCTTCCTGGGCGGTTTCACCGCCGTGGTATTGAACGCCATCCTGAATGGTTATGGGGCACGCACATGATTAATGACCAGGATATCCACTTTCTGCGTTTATCAAATGAGGTCGGCAGACGCGCTATCGCATTAGGCAAACATCCGTTTGGCGCAGTGCTGGTGGCACCGGACAATCAAACCGTTTTGCTGACGCAATGCAATATCGACACGGTGAACCATGCGGAATCGACCCTGGCGCGCATCGCCGCCAGCAACTTCCCAGCGGAATATTTGTGGCAATGTACGCTTTATACCGCCGTTGAACCCTGCTGCATGTGCGCCGGAACCATTTACTGGGCCAATATCGGACGGGTGGTATTTGGCATGAGTGAAACGCGCTTACTGGAATGCACCGGCAGCCATGAGGAAAACCCAACCATGAGCCTGTCGGCAGCAGCGGTTTTTGCTCACGGGCAGAAACCTATCCGTTTAGTCGGCCCGGTGGCTGCATTGGATGAGGAAACCTTTGCGCTGCAACAGTCGTTCTGGCAGAAACGTTAAGTAAACCGTAGCGGCGCGATTTATCGCGCGGATTTGTCCGGCAACGCGCACAGAATTGCGCGATAAATCGCGCCGCTACGCCAACGTCGTTGATCCCCATCAAACTTCTGAATATCCAATCATTACTCTCAGGCTAATGATCTGCTCCGCTGCTTGATTGATGGAACCGCCCCCTGACGCCAGACTGAATCCAGTTGAAGCAATCATTGAGATTCGCGAATTCAGGAGGTTAGTCATGTCATCAGGACAGCATTCGCCGCGCGTCTGGAATACGCGGCGCATCGAAAAACAGCGGAGACTGGCAGAAGTGAAGGTGGCAGGGAAAGTGCTACCGAGCGATCAAATGGCAGAGATGCTTGAACGGTTGATCTCCTCGGGTGACCGGGTGGTGCTGGAAGGCAACAACCAGAAACAAGCCGATTTTCTCTCGCGCATGTTGGCGCAGGTCAATCCCGCCAAAGTTAATAATCTGCATATGATCATGCCGAGCGTCGGGCGCAGCGAGCACCTCGATATCTTCGAAAAAGGCATCGCCCGTAAACTCGATTTCTCCTTCGCCGGTACGCAGAGCCTGCGTATTTCGCAGCTGCTGGAGGATAACATCCTCGAAATCGGTGCTATCCATACCTATATCGAGTTGTATTCGCGCCTGTATGTCGATCTGGCACCCAACGTGGCGCTGATCGCTGGTTACAAAGCCGACCGAAAAGGCAACCTGTACACCGGGCCGAGTACCGAAGACACCCCGGCGCTGGTGGAAGCGGCTGCCTTCCATGATGGCATCGTGATCGCCCAGGTCAATGAACTGGTGGATGACGAGTGCGATCTGCCGCGTGTCGATATTCCCGGCTCCTGGATTGATTTTGTGGTGGTGGCGGATAAACCGTTCTTTATTGAACCGCTGTTTACCCGCGATCCGCGCCTGATTAAACAGGAACATATCCTGATGGCGATGCTCGCCATCAAAGGCATCTACGCCGAACATCAGGTGCAATCACTTAACCACGGTATCGGTTTTAACACCGCGGCGATTGAATTGCTGCTGCCGACTTACGGTGAGCAACTCGGCCTGAAAGGCAAAATCTGCAAGCACTGGACCCTTAACCCGCATCCGACCCTGATCCCGGCCATCGAAAGTGGCTGGGTGGAGAGTGTGCACTGCTTCGGTGGTGAACTGGGGATGGAAGAGTACATCCGCGCGCGTCCCGATATTTTCTTTACCGGTGCCGACGGTTCAATGCGTTCAAACCGCGCGATGTGTCAACTTGCCGGTCAATACGCGGTGGACATGTTCATCGGTTCGACCTTGCAGGTTGACGGCCTCGGCAACTCCTCCACCGTCACCCGTGGTCGTCTGGCGGGCTTTGGTGGCGCGCCAAATATGGGCCATGACCCACACGGACGCCGTCATGCCACACCCGCCTGGCTGGCAATGATCAACGAGCCAGATCCGTTGCAACGTGGGCGCAAGCTGGTGGTACAGATGGTGGAAACCTTCCAGGCGGGCGTCAAACCGACCTTTGTGGAAACCCTCGATGCCGTTGAAGTGGCGAAAAGCGCCGGTATGCCGTTGGCCCCGGTAATGATCTACGGCGACGATGTGACCCACGTTCTGACCGAAGAGGGTATTGCCTACCTCTACCGGGCGACCAGCCTGGAAGAACGTCGGGCGATGGTGGCTGCGGTGGCGGGTATCACCGATATCGGTCTGGGTGTGGATGCTAAACGCGTGGCTGAATTACGTCGCAGCGGCAAAGTGGTGTTCCCGGAAGATATCGGCATTCGTCGTTCAGATGCCACCCGTTCACTGCTGGCTGCCGGTAGCGTCGCTGACCTGGTCGAGTGGTCAGACGGCCTCTACAACCCGCCCGCTAAATTCCGGAGCTGGTAATGAAACGACTCTCACCCACACCGGTTGAACATCATCTGCATCAACTGGCGCAGATGGCGACCGCGTGTCTGATCGAAGAAGTGAACCTCACGCCCAAACCTGGGCTGGTGGATCGCCGTGGCAGTGGGGCGCATCACGACCTCACGCTGGCGCTGATGGAGCGCTCTGCGCGTAGCCTGACGCCTACCTTCTATGCACTGGCACAACAAAGCTGGCAACGACCGGCGGATATTGCGCTGCGGGAAACCATCGGACAACTGGGACGTGAAGGTGAGAGGCAAATGATGGCCGCCACTGCCGGGGTTAACACCCATCGCGGTGCTATCTGGGCGCTTGGCTTGCTGGTCAGCGCTGGCGCGATGCTGGCGGGGACTGGCGACAGCCAACGCGTCTGTGAGGTTGCCGCCCAGCTTGCCCGTTTGCCGGATCGCGCGTCCCCGAAAACCTTCAGCAAAGGGTTACGGGTGGTACATCGTTTTCGTGTACCGGGTGCGCGTGAAGAGGCGCAGCAAGGTTTTCCCCATATTACCCGGCTGGCGCTGCCGCAACTCCATGCCAGTCGCCGTGCCGGAGCCGATGAAACGGCAGCACGCATTGATGCGCTGATGGCCATCCTGACCTCGCTAACCGACACCTGCGTACTGCACCGGGCAGGTTTACCGGCGCTGCGCGCCATGCAGGAGGGTGCGCGCCAGGTACTGGCGGCCGGGGGCTATGCCGGGGCGGCAGGGCGCAAGGCGCTGGAAAAATTGGATAACGCGATGTTGAGGTTCAATGCCTCGCCGGGTGGGGCCGCCGATTTACTGGCCGCCACGCTGTTTCTTGACCGCATCACCGGCGCTCAGGCAGCAACATTTAATGATTAAGAGGTAGCTATGGAACACATAACGTTGTCATACCCGTCCAGCCGTACGCTCAGCGGCAAGGCGCTGGCGGGCGTGGTGGGATCGGGGGATATGGAGGTGCTGTTCACGGCGGATGATAGCCACGTTCTGAACATCGCTATCACCACGTCAGTCAATAACAGTCACGCGCGTTGGGAAGCATTGTTCAATCGCCTGGCGCAGCTCACCGACTTGCCTGCGGGCCAACTGGTTATTCATGACTTCGGTGCGACACCGGGTGTGGCGCGTATCCGCATTGAACAGGTGTTTGAGGAGGTCGCTCATGCGTAACGACAGCAGCTTTATTGAGTTACGGGCGCGGCAACGGGCGCTGGCGCTACTGGATGCCGGTAGCGCACGCGAATTGCTCGACCCGTTCGCCGGTGTGATGTCGCCCTGGTTGCCACAGCAGGGCATCGTGCCGCAGGCCGATGACGGCATGGTGGTGATGAAAGGCAGCCGCCACGGCAAACCGACGGTGGTGGTGGCAATCGAAGGCACCTTCCAGGGCGGCAGTATGGGTGAAGTGTCCGGGGCCAAAATGGCCGCCGCGCTGGAGCTGGCGGCGGAGGACAACCGTAACGGTATCCCGACGCAGGCCATTCTTTGTCTGGAAACCGGTGGGGTGCGGCTACAGGAAGCCAACCTCGGTCTGGCGGCGATTGCCGATATTCACGCGGCGATTGTGGATCTGCGCCGTTATACCCCGGTCATCGGCATTGTCGCCGGTACGGTCGGGTGCTTTGGCGGGATGTCGATTGCGGCGGCGTTATGTAGCTATCTGATTGTCACCCGTGAAGCGCGTCTGGGCCTGAATGGTCCACAGGTCATTGAACAGGAAGCCGGGATAACAGAGTACGACTCCCGCGATCGTCCCTTTATCTGGAGCATGACCGGCGGCGAAATCCGTTATCAAAGCGGGCTGGTCGATGCGCTGGTTGGCGATGGCGTGAATGCGGTGCAAACCGCCGTCGATGCCGCCGTCGCTCAGGGCGTTCCGGTGCAGCATCGTAGCGAAAACTACGCCTTTTACCTTGATCGCCTGACGCGTTTCGACACCCAACAGCAGGCCAATACGGCTGTGATTCATCAGGTCTTTGCCCCGGAGGTGAAAAAATGAGCACAAATAACAGCCGTGGTGAACGGTGGTTTAACCAACTGACCGGCGGTGCAGAGCGGATTCAGGGGTTGTGTCCATCGGTACTGGCCGCTGACGCCGACGGTGTCCGTTACATTGCGGTCGTCCCGGATGCACATAACCGCTATCCGCGCGCTGCCAAAGGTGAGGTGGGGTTACTGGAAGGATGGACGCTGGCGAAAGTGGTACAGGAAACCCTCGCGGCCGATGCTAACAGCGCCATCAAACGTCCGATTGTGGCGGTGATTGATGTGCCGAGCCAGGCCTATGGTCGTCGTGAAGAGGCGTTTGGTATCCACCAGGCATTGGCGGGTGCGGCAGGGGCGTATGCCCAGGCACGTCTGGCAGGTCACCCGGTGATCGGCTTGATTGTCGGTAAGGCGATGTCCGGGGCGTTTCTGGCGCACGGTTATCAGGCCAATCGCCTGATCGCCTTCAATGACGCGGGCGTATTGGTTCATGCCATGGGTAAAGAATCCGCCGCACGTATTACGCTGCGCACCGTGGAAGCGCTGGAAAAACTGGCGGCCACCGTACCGCCGATGGCTTATGACATCAGCAATTACGCCACACTGGGTTTGCTGTCCTCGCTGCTGAATATCGCCGACCCCGATGCGCCTGGCGCGTCTGATGTACAACGCGTTCGCGATACCTTAGTGGCGGCGATCGAGGATGCCCGCAAGGATCCACGTCGTGGTTCCGGTGAAGTCGCTGTCAATCGACAGGCTTCGGCAGATGTCCGCGCGCGTATGCGCGCCAGTTGGTAGTTAAAAATAAAAAACAATAAACCTGCCGGATAGCGACAGGGCCGGGTGTGTTGGTACACCCGGCTAACTGTAGCGTCTGTTAAATAAACACCATCGCGTCAGTATTCACTCTTCTAATAACAGGTGATTTATGACTTACGTGATTCTTCATGCCCTCGCGCCCATTTTTGTCATCATGCTGCTGGGTTTCTGGGCGGGCAAAGCCGGGATGGTCGATAACAAGAACGTCTCGCTACTGAATATTTTTGTTATGGATTTTGCTTTACCCGCCGCGTTGTTCAGCGCCACGGTGCAAACGCCGTGGAGCGGTATCGTGGCGCAGATGCCACTGATTGCCGTGTTGACTCTGGCGATGTGGATTGCCTATGCAGCGCTGTATTTCATCGCCACTGGCGTATTCAAAAAGTCGCCACAGGATGCCGCGGTGCTGACGCTGACAGTGGCACTGCCGAACTATGCCGCGCTGGGGCTGCCGATTCTGGGCAGTGTGGTTGGTGAAGGTTCGGCGACATCACTCTCGGTGGCGGTGTCCATCGCCTGTGGTTCGGTGCTGATGACGCCGTTTTGCCTGCTGATCCTCGAACGGGAAAAAGCGCGCGCTGCCGGTGAAACTCAACGCTCCACCCTGGCAATGTTGCCGGTGCTGATGTGGCGTTCGGTGAAAAAACCTATCGTCTGGGGACCGTTGCTTGGGGTGGTGCTGTCGGCGTTTGGCGTGAAGATGCCGGATCTGTTGCTGGCATCGATTAAACCGCTCGGACTGGCGGCCACTGCGGCGGCGTTGTTCCTGACCGGGGTGATCCTCTCGGCACGCAAACTGAAAATCAACAGCATGGTGATCAGCTCCACCGTGACCAAGTTATTGATTCAACCGGCGCTGGCCTGGGGTATCGTACTGGTGTTTGGTTTACATGGCACCGTGGCGATCACCGCGATTCTGATGATCGCGCTCTCCGCCGGTTTCTTTGGTGTGGTATTCGGTAACCGTTTTGGCGTGCAGTCGCCGGATGCGGAAGCGGTGTTGCTGTTAAGTTCACTGCTGTCGATTCTCTCGCTGCCGCTGTTTATCTCCTTAACCGCAGGAATCTGATGATGAACATCACCGCACGTCCCCATGACTTGCTCTGGCTGCGCCATGATACGGCGCTGCTCGGGGTGACAGACCCCTGGGTAGCTGAGCTGTGGCATTGTCAGCAACCGGTGGTGGTGCGACGTGATGTGATGAAACAGGGATTGATTCCGGTTGGCGTGCGTGGTCAGGCACGCCATCAACGGGCGGCAGGATGGGTGGCCCCGACTGAAGTGGTTCGGGTAGTGTCACCGGAAATGCTGGTGGTGCCGAGGCAGTTAAACCACCATCCAACGGTGCAGGCGTTGGTGGTGCTGCGTCAGCATCACTGGCCGTGGGAGTGGGGCGTGACCGGCAGCACCGGATTTGCACTGGCTACCGGCCTGCCGGTGCTGCATCAGGACAGCGATCTGGATTTGCTGATCCGCGCGCCCAACCCGTTGCGACCCGCTGATATGGCCCACTGGCAACAGGTATTGTCGACGCTACCCTGTCGCGCCGACAGCCAAATCGAGACACCGCAGGGCGGTTTTGCCTTAAATGAGTGGCTGCGCAGTGGGCGCGTGCTGCTAAAAACCGCAACCGGACCGCGTTTAACGGACAACCCCTGGGCAGAGGAGACGCCATGAAAACCTTGTTTACATTTCCCGGCCAGGGCGCTCAGCGACCGGGGATGCTCAGTGACCTGCCGCGTGATGACACCTGGCAACAGGCGCAACAGGTATTAGGTGATGAACTGTCGCGGCTGGATAGCCATGAGGCGTTACAGCATACCCGTGCGGTACAACTGGCGCTCCTGATTGCCGGGGTTTCTGCGGCGCGTGGCTTGATGGCGCAGGGTGTACAACCGGATATGGTGTGTGGGTTGTCGATTGGCGCGTATCCGGCGGCGGTGATTGCCGGTGCGCTGGACTTCGCCGATGCGTTACGGCTGGTGGCGCGGCGTGGTGATCTGATGGAAGGCGCCTATCCGCACGGTTATGGCCTTACCGCCATCAACGGCTTGCCGCTGCAACAGGTGGAGCCGCTGGTGGATAACCAGCACAGTTTTATCGCCAACATTAACTCAGAAGCGCAGATCGTCATTGCGGGAAGTGAGGCGGCGATGCAAGCCGTCGGTGATAAAGCCCGAGCGCAGGGCGCAAACTGTGTACGACGGTTGGCGATCAGTGTGCCATCCCATTGCGCGTTACTAAATGAACCGGCGCGGATACTGGCGCAGCACATGCAACAGCTGTCGCTGCAACGGCCACGTTGTGCTTACCTCAGCGGTAACAGCGCCAGGGTGTTGTGGCAACCGGAGCGCATTGCTGATGATCTGGCGATGAATATGGCGCGCCAGGTACGCTGGCATGAGGCGATGGTAGCCGCAGAAGAACGTGAGGTGCGGCTGGTGCTTGAGATGCCGCCAGGTGGGGTGCTGACCGGACTGACGCGCAGTACACAGCCGCAGGGCGAGTGTCTGGCGCTGGAACGCAGCAGCGTGGAACTGGTGCAACATCTCTACGCCCGGGGCTGAGCCTTATCCTGTAAACTCAGCGCGTACATCCGGCCCTCCGCAACTAACGCCAGCAGATTGGGGTCATGTTCGCGATTGCGGGCGAAGACGATGGCGATCTGCTGACGCATCTGATACGGTTCGGCCAGCTTGCGGAACTGCAAATCGTGTTCGTATTGTTTACGCATGCGGCCCGGTACCAGTGAATATCCCATACCGGCCTGCACCAGACTGAGCATCGAAAAAATATCATTGACGCGGGTAACGATATTGGGTTCAAACCCCGCGACATGGCACGCTTCCTGAAAGCCAGTGAAGGTAGCGAATCCTTCATCGAGCGAGACGAAAGGTTTGTCACTGTACTCACGCAGATCGACATCTTCTGTGGCATCGCGGGGTTCAGCGCCAGGCACCGCCAGATAGATGTCGTCCTGAAACAATCCGACCTGCTCAAACACCTTCTGATCGATTTCCGTTTCCGTCACCGAGATGATGATGGCGTCCAGTTGATTATTTTGCAGCATCCCCGTCAGTACCTGATTCGAACCCATCGTCAGGTTTAACTCCAGCTCCGGTCGGCGCAACTTCATATTCATAATCAGACGCGGCACGGTTTCCAGCGACAGCGAATACAAAGTGCCGATGCGCAGATGCCCCAGCCCAATACCTGCGGTGCGGAGCGTCTCCTCCAGCCCCTGACTCAGGGTTTGTAACGCTTCACGGCTGTACTCCAGCAGTGTCCATGCGGCGGGCAGCGCCACCAGATTGCGTCCCTTATGGGTAAACAACGGGCAACGCAGACTCTCTTCCAGCGTATGCAGCGCGCGGTGCACGCTGACGGTACTGATACCGAGGGTTTCTGCGGTACGCGCCAGATTTTCGCTTTCCATGTAAGTGCAGAAAATGAAAAGTTTGCGTACCGTCAGATCATTGTCGAAATTGAGTTTCATGGATAAAGACTTAAAAATGAAGATGATGGTTATCATACACCTTTCATTTTAATCATGCGGCGCTGATGCACCCGTGATTCCGCCAGGGCGGTGATCAGCATGATAAGGGTGGTCAGCCAACCGGCCTGTTCCAGCGTAAGGACCGGCATCAGCGCCACGGCCAGACACAGCGCCAGTGCGCCAAGAATATGGGTAATCGGGATGGCGCCGTACACCACGCGTTTGTAGATGGCGCTACCCACCAGGAAGATGACCGACCCGGCGCTAATCACCGCGCCATGCAGCAGCGTTACATGATGTTCCGGGCCTTCCTGGATGAGGTCATTCCCTACCGCCATCACGATAATGCCACCCACCAAAATGACGTGAATATAGTGAAAACGTGCGCCCATGCGACCGGGATCAGGAGAATGGGTGATGGCTTGCGTTGCCTGCTCGCCGGAGGTGCCAAAGTAAAGCCACCACACCGCAAGCGCTGAAAGAAAAGTAGCGCACATGGCTGATAGCACCGGGAAGGTCCATGCCTCGCTCTCCGCAAGGCTGCCACCGGTGGCCAGCAGGGTTTCCCCTAACGCGACGATGACGAACAGCTGGCAACGCTCGGTGAGATGAGCGCCTTCAATAGTCCAGTCGCGTGTGGCGGATCGTCCCATCCCGGGAAAGGCAAAACCGGTCATTGGCGAGAGATATTCACACAGCACCGCTAAGGCCCAGAGGGCGGTGCGTAAACCGCCGCTGCTCAGTGCTCCGGCACACCAGATCAGCGCTGAGATCACCAGCCATACCAGCATCCGGCGGTAATTCGCTGTCAGGGCATGCTGCGGGCCTAGGATACAGACAATCCATGCGGTACGGCCCACCTGAATGATGATGTAAGCGATAACGAAGAACCACACCCGCTCACCGAATGCTTCTGGTAGCGCGGCGGCCATCACCAGCGCAGCCGCCATCACGCCAAATAGCAACGCCCGGATCTGTGGCGTATCGGGACTGAACCAGTTGGTTACCCAGCAGGTGTACTGCCAACCAAGCCAGACCGCAAACCACAGAATCAGCGTTTGCAACATCCCACTGGCGCTAAGGTCATGCAGCAGGGTATGACTGAGTTGCGTTACGGCAAAAACGTAAACCAGATCGAAAAACAGTTCTTCCCAGGTGACGCGGGCATGGTGCCCATCGCGCTGGCGCAATAGCGCATTCAGGCCAATTTTATCAGTCATTCATCAACCTCCGGTTAAAAGAACGCCGCCAACCACGAAGATAAAAGAAGAAACGCAGGATATAACTGGAACTATCTCAACTCAAAAAACAATAATCTACTAATGATTATCTCGCTAATTTTACCCTTGTTAATCTTCACTTCACACACTATAGCTGTTGCCGTAGATTAGCTTTTGGTTTCGGGATGAAACTACCTCTTAAAGGAACTCAGCGGTCGCGTGACGTGGGTAATTAAAACGCCCTTGCTCGCGATGAAAAAAGGACGCCAATAAAATTAATAAGGTGTCAATATGAAAATATTTTTTCTACTCATCACTTTCATACTTTCTGGTTGCTCAGCAGGTCAATACTCCAAATGTTCCGATATGGAGAAAGCATTACATTCTCCCTCGTTAAGGAGTAATGCCAGTGAGTTCGATGCTGCCTACAGTCATTTTCTTGCCAGTTGTAATATACAGGAATACAAAGACGTTCAGGGAGTCACAACGTTTGAACTGGAAAGTATCATCATAGAAAACGCTAGCAGAAGCGGTGATTATGAGAAAGGAATCAAACAATTTAATCAACTGCTGTCGGCTATTCCTCCTTTCGATAAATCAATCGGGGGATCGAACCTGGCCGTCTCGACCTACGGTAATCTTTTTAAACTTTACGATGGTAGGGCGAAGAAAAATAGCCGCCCGGTTGATGTCTACAAAGAGTATGTCAATATTATTGACTCGCGAGGGAATTTTCTGTTTGTGAATGATATGGCGACGCTGGATATTCCCGCCTATCAGGCAATGATGAAGAACGGTGATACCAGCGCGAAAACCATTAATGATTATGCGGTTTCGTTGAATACCATGCCAGATGCCAAAGCGAACGATTATCGTCCGTTGCTGGATTTTATGGCGAATAACAAAGACTACGCAAAATCATACCAGCAGTTACAACAACAATATACGCTGCTGCAAGCCTCGCAACGTAAAGCGGAGGCGGCTTATCCTTTCGGTGGACAAAGTGATTATAACGATACTCAGGCCAATCGTTATAAGCTGATTGCTGACGTGATGAACGAAAAAGGTTTCACCGGATTAGGTAAGACCTCAGCGGATATCGCAGGCAGATATGTTGCACAGTCACAATATATGGCCGCGCTGGACGCCAGCAATGCGCAAGCGCAAATCGATAACCAACGGATTGAAGCCGAGAATGAGGCTAAAAATCAGCAATTGGTGTCTTCACTGGTCGGGGCGGCGACCGGCATTGCTGTCGCCGCATCAACCGGTCAGGATGTGATGCAGGCCACGGGTGTGCAACTTAATAACGTGGCGATTGCGACCTCTGATGATCCTGAGCAGATGCAGTCAATACAGACGGCGTTAACCAGTGCTGCCGGAGGTCAAAGTTCCGGGCGTCAATGTACTTTTGCTACCGCATCGAAGTTTAAAAGTTGCTGCAAATCAGGGGGTGGAAAAGTGCGGATCTCACCGGGATCGGATGGCGAGACGACTTATACCTGCGTGACGGGGCGGTTGCATGAAACCTGCAACTACATTGGGGAGCGCATTGTCGGGCAGTGTGGCATGGAGGATCGGTAACACGCAGTGGCTCGCAGTCAGAGGATGAGCCGCAGGCTTTGCCGCCTGCGGCTAAATAGGTGTACGAACCGTGCGAAGATTAGCGATCTATCGAAAAATCAGGAGGAACGATAAACTCAGGAATATAATCCTCTCGATCCAGCAGGCTGAGGCCATAGTATTCATACACTGGCTCACCTTTGTCGGTATTTCCCAGCCAAATTCGGACCAGTAATCCACCTTCCACTATTCTTTGCTTTCCATCAGGGCCCCATGAGGGAACGGAAATCTCTACGGTTTTATCACCAACTTTTGCACCCAGTGACTCTAAAACTATCTTGTCAATTTCTATCACTTCTACATGTTTCTCTTTCGAGATACAACGGAGAGGGGAGGTGCTTAATGTATTTGGATTGAAATCATATAACTCATCGGCTTTATTGATGTTTTTTACTACCCATTCATTATAGAATGTGAGTTCGCCGATGGTAATAATGCCTTTCTCATCAACGCTTCCGTTAGCAGAAATAAGATCGGGTTTTTTTATAATAATAGATTCAGCAGTGAGATCAACGTTCGATTCCAGCTTCTTTAAGCCATCCTGGCGTATATATGTTGGATATTTCCCCTGTGCAATCTCACTGGCGGTTGCTTTTCTTATTTCGACCGGGCGCTCTGGTTTTTTATAGATTAATACATCGTCCTTGAATCTGCCTGTGACAATCTGACTATCACCGGGAAAGATCAGTGTGGTTTTGGGTTCGCTTACGCTATCAGGAATGGATAGTGCAGCAGTGGATGCTGACGCGTTGAGGGTAATGCCAGGCATGATTTTCCTTTAGTTTCGTAGGTTGAAAATGGATCAAAATATTTGCGTATTTTTTTATGTAAATAACGTGGGGGATTTAATGTTTAATTTTTATCGATGTTAATATAAGTGGGAGGGTTGAAAAATAGGGAGAAACTAATTTCAATATTATACCCTGTTTCCCTCATGGTAATTTCATGAGGGAAAGTTTTCCTTTTAAAACAGACTACGACGGTTTTGGTTGTTTTGATCAGCATTGCTGACTGGCGGCCACGGACATTATCGCCGTGACCGCCGATGCTCATCAGGCAATGCGCGGTTGCAATTGGTAGATCCATGCCGTGATCCGTTGACCTTCGATGGTGGTCACATCCACCTCGACCCGGTCATAACCCTCTTCAAACTCATCCAGCATCGGCCAGTGAGGTTCCAGGTTGTTGGATAAAAACAGATAACCGTCTACGCGAGGGCCGTTTTTATCCAGCACAATGCCGGGAAAATCCGCCGCTGCTCCCCAGCCGCGTTCATAAAAAGTCCCTGTCACATGCCCGGCCAGCCATTCTCCGCCGATATTTTCTAAAATATGCGCGTTGGAACGACCCGGACACAA
Organism: Pantoea sp. X-Soil-TKNS-1279; assembly: GCF_059730565.1. NCBI lineage: Bacteria > Pseudomonadati > Pseudomonadota > Gammaproteobacteria > Enterobacterales > Erwiniaceae > Pantoea > Pantoea sp. X-Soil-TKNS-1279. The sequence continues at coordinate 100,338 of NZ_AP035949.1, forward strand.
CGTGCCGTAGACAAATAAACGTTTCATTTTCCCTCGTAAAATCAGACAAAAGAAGCACTTTAACCCTGAACATCCGGCCTGTCATCCTGAGTGATAAGTGAGATCTATCGCATTGAAAACTAATAACGTCTGGCTGATGTCAGGTTGGAGACGAATAATCAAATCATGACTATTTATCGTGTAAGAGTCGGGTTTCATAACCCGTCGGCCCTGACTTTCAGGCAACTTGATGAAATTCTCGAGCCACAACGTTTCTGGCGAACCGAGCCGGAGCGTGGCCAGTTTCGTTATTTCACCGAATATGAATACCAATCAGACGTACGGGATCTGTGTTCAGTGTGCTCGCTGGCATACTCACAAGCGTGTCGGGTAAGAAAGTGCCCGCTGATACTGGTAGAAGTGCTATCGGAGGCGGAATCGTAGCGGCGCGATTTATCGCGCCGCTACACCAGATTTAATCTTTCTCTTTTTCGTCATCAGCGGGGATCAACGGTTCATCAATTTCGCTCTGCTGGCCGGACTTAAGTAACTGAAGATCGAGGATCACATAAGTCATAGTGCTGATAAACAAGGAGATCACGCTACCAATTACGCCGCTGGTGGTAAAAGTGAAAAAGTTATACATCACCACCCAGGTCACGCTGATAAATAACGCCAGTGAGATGGTGATCGTTGGCTGAGAATAATGCGTGGTGCGCGCGCCCATCACATTGATTTGATGGCTCAGGTTGCAGGCGGTGTACTTTTCCAGCAACAGAATGCCGCGTTCCCAGTTACGTACCCGGCGTGCACTACTGCGGGTAAAAAACAGGAACAGCAGAGAAAGGAAAAACCCGGAAAAGGCAATCAATACCGGCACTGCTTCCAGCGCATAAGCAATGCTTTTATGGCTTGAGCTGTTGGCTGTGAGATCTAAGGTCAGCGACGCACCCAGTCCCGCATAGAGGAACACAAACAGCGCGAGGAATAAGGCGCTGCGTTTCCAGTCCAGTTCTGCCTCGGTATTTACCTGCTGGCGAGCAACCTGAAGGGCCTGATGCAGTTGTTTCGACTGGGGAGACTCTGTTTCGATGCTCTCAACTTTCTCGCCAAATAAGCTCTGGATAAAGGGCTGGTCAGCCTGATCAATGATAATGCGCATAAAATTCCGTATTGACTAACGAGGATGAAGGCGAGTGTATCGTAAATCAGCGTAACAAGCCTGGATGCTGTCAACCTGTCATTTTGCCGCCCGTCACGCAAACCCCACTGGTCTATTTTTCGTACACTTAATCTTCGCGGCCACCACTGGCCGCGTCATTAACGACGGAGGAATTCCTATGCCTTATGTTGATGGATTTGTTGTGCCGGTCCCGCTGGATAAAAAAGAGGCCTATCTGGCAATGGCGGCTAAGGCCGCGCCTTTGTTTAAGGAATTCGGCGCGACCCGTATTGTTGAATGCTGGGCGGATGATGTACCAGACGGCAAACTCACCGACTTCCGTATGGCGGTCAAAGCTGAAGAGGAAGAAACGGTGGTGTTTAGCTGGATTGAATATCCTTCCAAAGAGGTACGTGATGCCGCTAATGAAAAACTGATGGCCGATCCGCGCATGAAAGAGATGGGCGAGACGATGCCATTTGATGGCAAACGCATGATTTACGGTGGTTTCTCACCCATTCTTGATGAATGAGCGGGTTGATGGCTGTGCGGCGTGCCGCCAGCCACCTCACTCACAAGCTAATCAGTTTTTTCACTCCGGGAATCTGTAACAACAGCAACGAAATCATCATTGATACCACCACAGTCAGGCAAATCACCATGATCTTATCGGCCAGCGAACGGATGGAAATCGACCATGCGAGGATGTTGAACACCAGGTAATGCAGGATATAAACCCCGGTCATAGTTTTACCGAGGGTGGCGAACAGCGCGGGCACCTTTTTCCAGTGCGCAGGCACGGTTATCCCGTTGACGCTAATCGCCATCAGAATCACCAGGAAATAGACCTGGGAGCCGGTCAGTACGAAATCATTGCCGGTAGTGATAAAGCGCGCGATAAAATAATAACGTTCATAAAGCCAGGTAAACAGATACACCACAGGCAGTAATAATAAACTGAGCCGTACCACCCGTATCGATTGCAGCAGTTGTACCACGTCTGGCAATGCCATCAGACGACCAGATAAGTAATACAACACCCAGGTCCAGATACGATATTGCGGTAACAGCGAGAAAGCGCGTGTATTCGGGTAGAGCACGGCCAAAATGTCATACAGGAAAGCGGCCAACAGCAGCACAAAAATAATCGACGCCATTTTGCCAGGGAAAAGAAGCAGGCGGTCAATCACCGGTTGCGAGACATAAATCAAAATCAGGGAAATCACAAACCACGGTTGAATCAGATAGCCTTTATTTTGCACCCCGGCAAACCAGAAAAAACTAAACCAAAAGAGAAAGATCAGCAAAATGCGCCGGATCTTCTCCAACTGCCAGTTTGGACTGTGCTTCTGTCCGGCATCGAGATAGCCGCTCAACAAAAAGTAGAGCGGCGTGGCGATGGTGGAGATAAAACTCAGGATATTCAGCGCGAGGCTGTAATTATAATTGTAGCGGTCGTAGCTCTGATACATCGTGAAAAAGGAGACCGCCGTCATACATGCCAGGGTTTTCAACAAATTCAACCCGATATTATTCATCATCAGCGTCCCTGGCATGGAAACAACGATACAGCACCGGCAACACCAGCAGCGTCAGTACCGTCGCAAAACCCAGCCCGAAAATGATCACGACCGCCATGCTCTGGAAAAACACATCGCGCAACAGCGGCAGCAGACCCAGCACGGTGGTGAACGCGGTCAGCAAAATGGGGCGTAAACGCGATGTGGCGGCATCGAGAATCGCCTCCTGCAACGCTTTTTGCTGTCGGAACTGACGCGTCTCCTCCAGTAACACGATGCCGTTGCGGATCAGCATGCCGGACAAACTCAGCAAACCAATCAACGCCATAAAACCAAACGGAATGCCGGTGAGTAAAAAGCCGCAGGTGACACCAATCAAAGCCAGCGGCACGGTGATCCATATCGCCACCGCATCTCGCAAAGAATTGAACATCAGAATGGTGATGATAAACATCACGAGAAACCCGATTGGCAGCGAGCTTAACAGGCCGCTTTGGGCTTCGCGTGAACTTTCCAGTTCTCCGCCCCATTCCAGCCGATAGCCGGGAGGCAGTTGGAGTTGTTCAATTTGCGGCTGGACGCGCGCCACCACCTGGGCCGCGGTTAATCCTTGCGCCGGGTCGGGATCGGTTTGTACCGTCAATACGCGCATCCGGTCGCGTCGCATAATCAGCGGGTCTTCCCACTCCAGGCGGAAATCAGAAATCACGTTACTGAGCGGGACAAAATGTTGCAGCGAGGCGCTCCAGAGCTGGATGTTGGCGATATGATCAATATTCTGCCGCTCCTCCGGCGCCGGGAAGAGCATGATCGGAATCAGCCGTGAGCCATCCCGGAAAATCCCCACCGCATCGCCACTGAAATTCATGCGCAGCGCCTGGTCAATGTCGCGCTTGTCGATACCCAGTTCCTGACCGCGTAACGCTGAGTATTGCGGTCGGATCACCTTGCTACGCTCCTGCCAGTCATTGCGCACCGGGAAGGTGGTGCCATCTGCCTGGAAAATGCCATCAATCTGGCTGCCGATACGACGCAGTACATCCGGATCGGGACCGATGACACGCAGCGCAATGGCACTGTCACTGGCGCTGCCGAACTGAATGCGTTTGATACGCTCATTCACCTGCGGATATTGCTGCTGAATGTAATGTTCGGTGGCTAAGGCAATCCGCTCCAGTTGGCGGCCATCTTTGACCCGCACCATAATCTGAGCGTAATTGCTGTACTGCCGGGTTGCGTCATAGGTCAGGGTAAAGCGCATCGCACCCTGACCGATGGTGGTGACGGTGGCATCGACGCCTGGTTCCTGATTAATAAAACGCTCGATTTCAGCCGCCGTCGCGGCGGTAAAATTGATATCCGTGCCATAGGGCAACCAGAGATCGGTGAAAAAAATCGGCGTGTTGGAGGAGGGGAAAAAGTTTTGTTTTACAAAGGTGAAACCATAAAGAGAGGCAGCGAGGCAGGCCACCATCACGGTGATGGTCAGCCAGCGTAGCCGAATTAAGCTCACCAGCGTGCTGCGATAAATGCGAAACACCACACCCTGATAGGGAGATTGATCATCCTGTGGTGGTAACTGCAATTCTTTACGGCGCGCTTCACTCCATTTAATAAACACCGGCGTTAGCGTCAGCGCCGTGATCCAACTGAGCAGCAGAGAAATCAGCAGCACCTGGAACAGCGATTTACAGTACTCCCCGGTTGAGTCTTGTGACAGGCCGATCGGTGCAAACGCAATGATGGCAATCACCGTGGCTCCTAACAGTGGCAGTGCCGTGCGCTTGACCATCTGCGTGGTGGCCTGTTGTAACGGTTTACCGCGTTGTTGGTCGATCTTGATGCCTTCCACCACCACAATGGCGTTATCCACCAGCATACTGAGGGAGATAATCAGCGCCCCCAGCGAGATGCGCTGGAGTTCCAGCCCAAACAGGTACATCACCAGCAGCGTGCCCAACACGTTAAAGGTAAGCGAGGCAGCGATGACAATACCGCTGCGCAGTCCCATAAAAATCAGCAGCGTACCGACTACAATCGCCAGCGCCATCAGGAAGTTAAGGATAAAGCCATCCACCGACTGCTTCACTTCATGTGCCTGGTTATAAAACACTTTCAGCGAGATGCCAGCGGGTTTGTCCTGTTGATAATCCTGAAGCTTTTGTGTCAACGCATCGCCCACGTTAATCACGTTAACGCCGGGGGCGAAAGAGACACCAATCGCCAGCGCATCATGACCGTCGGCATGGTAGAGGTTATCCGGCGTGTCGGTGACATCGTGTGACAGGGTGGCAATGTCATGCAGATGGAGCGTTTGCGTGGTGCCAGGACGGGATATCGGCAGGTTGGCTAAATCCTCCAGAGACTGAAACTCCCCGGTGGGGTTGAAACGGATCGATTCTCCCTCAAGACGGATACTCCCGGCGTTAGACACCACATTGCTGCGGCTGAGTAAGTCGGCCACGCGCGCGGGCGTGATGCCGTAGCTGCTCATTTTGGTGCTGGAGAGGGCGATGCGAATTTGTTCCTGTTGCACCCCGGCGACGGCAACTTTCGCGACCCCGGGTACCAACACCAGATCGCGCCGCAACTGGTCGGCATAATTGCGCAGTTCGTCGTTGCTGAAGTCTTTGCCATAAATAACAAAGAAGTAGCCATAGACATCGCCAAAATCGTCATTGACGAAGGGTTCATTGACACCAGGTGGGAACTGGCGCGCCGCGTCACCCACCCGTCGCCGGAGTTCATCCCAGATTTGTGGCAGTTGGTTGGCAAGATAACTGGTGTGAATTGAGACGGTGATCTGCGACAGACCATTGCTGGAGATCGAGCTAACGTTGTCGAGTGAAGGCAAGCGTTGCAAGGCATTTTCCAACGGGAGCGTGACCTCTTCTTCCACCTGCTGCGCCGACGCACCTGGATATTGCGTGACGATCACCGCCGCCTTGATGGTGAACAACGGGTCTTCAAGACGACCTATGTTTAGCAGGGCGTAAATCCCGCCGACGCCCAGCAGCAAAATCACCATCCAGATACGGACAGGTTTATTAATAAAGTTGTCAATAATCCGCATTATAACCCCCGCTCACGGGTCCAGATACGGATCGCTTCACCCTCACGCAGCTCGCCTGTTCCGGCAGACACCACGCGGTCGCCTGTTTTCAAGCCGCTGATAATTTCAATGCCTTCGGCACTGATGTTGCCCACTTCAACTTGTTGATCTTTGACGTGTAAATTGTCGCCTTCACCAACAATCAGCCAGACATGTGGCTGATTGGTTGGGCTTCGATCCGGATTGAATACTGCCGCAGCGGGTACCACCACCTGCGATTGCTGTGGTGCGTTCGGCAGGTTGTGCAACTGAATACGCACGGTGCCACTTAGCCCGGCCACATTCGGTAAATCGGCCGGACGGGGCATGGTCAGCACCACCTGCCAGGTGAGCGTCGCGGCATCGGTTTGCGTGCTGTGTTCTTTGTAGCTGGCAGTGAACGTTCTGTCGGGTAGGGCATTGAATTGCACTTCAGGTTGATAACTGGCGTTCTGGATATCGAGGGCGGTGAATAAACTCTCCGGTACAGTGAAAATCACATCCAACACGTCGGCGCGGGTCAGCAAGGCGATGGGTTGTCCGGCGGCAACCACCTGATGATTACGCACATTGACGCGGGCAATCACGCCATCAAACGGCGCGCTGAGGGTGAGGAATTGCAACTCTTCCTGAGCCACTTTCAGCGCGGTGGCTGCTGCATCGCGATTGGATTTCTGTACATCCATATCCGCTTGCGACACCGCGCTGCGATTGGAAAGGGTACGGAAACGCTGATATTGCCGATCGGCCAGTTGGAAACTATTTTGCCGGTCTTTCACGCGTAAACGTGCATCGGTGTCATTTAATCGGGCGAGGGTCTGGTTCGCTTTTACCACCATCCCGTCACGTAAATCGAGTTGTTCAATACGGCCTGCGCGTTTAAACGCCAGTTCGGTGTTATCACCCGCCTGGATACGCGCCGGGAAGACGCGCACATTGCTGGCGCTGCCGGAGGTGATGGTAAACGCTTTAACGACGCGGGGTTGGGGAGGCGGCGGTTCTTTTTTTTCATCGCAACCCGCAATTAGCAATGTACAGGCAAGTAAAAGTATAGCCTTGTATTTTATCATTATTTTCCCTCATCCCGTAAATACCACGCCATGAATTAAACAGCTCGCAAGGATTAAACAAACGATCTTCATGAAATATGCGATACCACAACATAGGTCAGCAAACCGACCAGCGTGGTGGCAACAACGGCCATGATAACGAATCCACAAACCAACTTAACTGTTTGTATTTCCATTACTGTTTACCTTTATTTTTTTATCCAATGATCCTGGAAGGGCACGCATCCAGCCGGAAGCTGATGGTGCAGGCAAAGTAACATTGCCATTCTGATAATATAGATTAGATTTAATTTATCTCATTCAAATCATTAGTCAGATCGCTTTCTCGGATAATGATGTCAGCAGGTGTCTTACAAATCTAATTACCTCAGATTATGTGTGTTTTTTTATAAAAACTCATTTTAACAATAGCTTAGTAGCTAGGGGTCAATATGGAAAATGTTCAAGGTCAGGATAAGGGTGCACAACCCTGGTATCAGTACTCCACAGAGGAAACTTTCCAGAACTTAGCAAGTTCACCGGCTGGCTTATCATCAACTGACGCCAGTGATCGTTTAAAGAAATACGGTCCTAATGCGCTGCCGCAAAAAGCGGAGAAGTCAGCGTTATTGAAATTTATCGCACATTTTAAAGACGTGTTAATTTATATCCTCTTTGCCGCCGCGCTTATTACCGCCGTCATGGCACATTGGGTTGATACCTTTGTCATTATTGGTGTGGCGGTGATCAATGCCTTAATTGGCTTTGTTCAGGAAAGTAACGCTGAGAAGTCACTGAAAAGCATTCAGAATATGTTAGCCAGTGAAGCAATTCTGGTGCGCGATGGCAAACAAACCACCATATCCACCCAGGATATTGTGCCGGGGGATGTGGTGATGTTGCGTCCTGGCGATAAAATTCCGGCAGATTTGCGCTTATTTGATGTGCATAACCTGCGCGTTGAGGAGGCAATTCTTACTGGCGAATCCACGGTGGTGTCAAAAAGCGTGGCATCGCTGGAGGGAGAAAAATCGCTTGGCGATCGTCTCAACCTTGCATTTTCTGGCACCACGGTCAGTTCAGGCACCGCATCAGGCGTGGTGGTCGCCAGTGGCGGCGATACGGAGTTGGGTCATATCAATGAGATGATCAGCTCAGTGAAAGAGGTCAAAACGCCGCTGCTGGTGCAGATCGACAAACTCGGTAAAGCCATTTTCTTCATCATTGTCTTGATGATGGTAGCGCTGTTTATTTTTGCCTGGTTGCTGCGTGACATTCCGTTCCCTGAGCTGGCGCTGTCGGTTATCAGCCTGGCGGTGGCGGCGGTGCCGGAGGGTTTACCGGCGATTATCTCGATTATCCTCTCCCTTGGCGTGCAGTCGATGGCACGCGTACAGGCCATCATCCGTAAATTGCCGACGGTGGAAACCCTTGGGGCGATGTCGGTGATTTGCTCTGACAAAACCGGCACCCTGACCATGAATGAAATGACGGTCAAAGCGGTGGTGCTGGCAAAAAGCAAATGGCGTGTGAGCGGCAACAGCTATGAACCGAAAGGCGAAATTGTTGCGGAAGGTGGTAGCGGATTAAATTCGGCGACCGATCCCTTGTTCCAGCAATTTTTACGCGCGGTAGATACCTGTAATGAAAGCCAGTTGCAGCAGGATGCCAATGGTCATTGGGTGATTGTTGGCGGTCCGACCGAAGGCGCAATGAAAGTGCTGGCGGCGAAGGGCATCACGCAAAAACAATCGGTTGAGGTGGTCAGTAAATTACCTTTCGATTCCCTGTATAAATACATGTCGGTGAGCTGTGTCGCTGACGGCCAGTCGTATATTTTGCTGACCGGCGCACCGGATGTGTTGCTGAAACTGTGCCAGCAACAACAAACTCCGCAGGGGGTTGAGCCGCTCGATCTGGCGTATTGGGAAGCGGCCATCACCACCTATGCCAGTGAAGGGCTGCGTACCGTTGCGGCGGCGTGGAAACCAACGTCAGCGCCAGTGACCACGCTCGACCACGACGAACTGAAAAACGGCATGGTGCTGTTGGGCCTGGGATGCATGATGGATCCACCGCGTCCGGAAGCCATCTCGGCGATTCACGAATGCCAGCAGGCAGGGATTCGCGTCAAGATGATCACCGGCGACCATCAGGAAACCGCTATGGCGATCGGGCAGATGCTGGGTATTGGCAACAGCAACTCTGCGGTGACCGGATACGAGCTGGAGCATATGAATGATGCCGAGCTGGCGCAGGCGGCAAAAACCTATGACATCTTTGCGCGCACCAGTCCCGAACATAAATTGCGGTTGGTGAAGGCGCTGGAATCCAGCGGTGAAATTGTCGGGATGACCGGTGACGGGGTGAATGATGCCCCGGCACTGAAGCAGGCCAACGTCGGTATTGCGATGGGTATCAAAGGAACCGAGGTGACGAAAGAGTCGGCAGATATGATTCTGGCTGATGACAACTTCGCTACCATTGCGGCGGCGGTGAAAGAGGGACGGCGGGTTTACGACAACCTGAAGAAAACCATCCTGTTTATTATGCCGACCAACCTGGCGCAAGGCTTGTTGATTATCATCGCCATCCTGATGGGTAACCTGCTGCCGCTCACCCCGGTACAGATTCTCTGGATGAACATGGCAACCTCCGCCACCCTGTCATTTGGCCTGGCGTTTGAACCGGCAGAAGCCAATGCGATGCGCCGCCCACCGCGTAATGTCAAAGCGCATGTGATGGATGGTTACGCCATCTGGCGTGTCGTGTTTGTTGGTTTGTTGATCTCCATCAGCGCCTTCGTGCTGGAAGCCTGGCTCCAGCCGCGCGGCTACAGTGAGGAATTTATCCGCACCGTGTTGCTGCAAATGCTGGTGACAGCGCAATGGGCCTATATGATTAACTGCCGTAACTCAGAAGGCTTCTCCCTTGACGGCGGCCTGGTCAAAAACAAAGGTATCTGGATGGTGACGCTGGTGCTGATCGTCCTGCAAGCCATCATCATCTATGTACCGCTGATGAACACGCTGTTCGGTACCCGTCCGTTGCCAATTAATTACTGGTTTATCTCGTTAATCGTCAGTATCGCTATCTTCATCATCGTGGAAATAGAAAAACGTCTGACGCGCTCCTGGCGTGGCGTTAAAACGCAGTCATTGATCTGATAACACCGAGTCCTGCTGTTGCCGATAGCTGGCCAGCAGGACTTTTTTGATCAGATAAGTCAGCGGAATGGCGAGGATAGCACCGGTGATGCCAAGCAACGCTTGCCAGAACAGAAAGGCCAGCAACTGGCTGGTCAACGCCATGTCGAGACGTTTACCAATCATCAGCGGTTCCAGCACCGAACTGAGCGTCAGATTTAACAGAACAAAAAAACCGGCTATCGCCAGCGCCACTTCCAGATCAAAAGCGATATAGCTCTGCACCACCGGCGGAATCGCCGCCATAAATGAACCCAGCACCGGGATGTAATTGAACACAAACATCAACACACCCCAGAAGAAGGCAAATTTCAACCCCAGCAGTTGTGCACCCCCCCAGACGATGATGCCGCCAAAGATGCCGGTCAGGGTTTTGACCCGCGCATAGACAATCACGCTCTGGATGCCATCATCCAACGCACGGTAGAGCGCCGCCGATTTGCCGTGGGCGCGTTTATCCAGCGCATTTTTCAGCAGTGGCAGTTCATACAACATAAACAACAACATCAGAAACACCATCACCCACCACGACAGCACGCCGGGAATCTGGGTGAGGAAAGCGGTGATCCATTTCACCACCGCGCCAACATCAATAAAAGCCAGCATCTCATCCGGTGCCAGCGCAATGCCCACCTGGTCCAGCGCCTGGGTGATCTCTTGCAAGCGGGTGGTTAACAACAGGGGCGTCTGACGGCTCAGCAGAATCAGGTCCGGCGTCAGTACTGTGAGCTTGATAATGGTGACAACAATCACCAGCAGCAGCACCAGAATGATCGCCAGCGAAGAGAGGATACGCGGAATCCGTTTATGCTCCAGCCAACTCACCAGCGGGTCCAGCATGATAGAAAGCAGCAACGCCAGCAGCACCTGATTGATAAGGTGCGCCGACAGATGAAGCCCGAACAAAATCAGGGTCAGGCAGGCAAGGAGAATCAACACACGATATAACTGCGGCCACGGGGTAAACCAGCTCATTTCGTCATTTCCCTGAAGTTAACGATGCGCTGCATAGTGCATTAACTATATCTGCAATGTTTTGATTCAGCATAGTTTGACCACAGGGCTGAACAGAGAATACACATTCCAGTTGAGAATAGCGGTTATGCCTGTTGCCCGGTTTCTGAATCAGTGCAGGCACTTTAGGCTGCTCTCTTTACTCAAAGAGAGCAGCAAAAATGAAAACTTTATTTACCCCAATTAGCGCTGGAAAACTTCGTCTACAACATCGTGTGGTGATGGCACCAACAACACGGATGCGCACGGAAGTCGGCGGCGTTCCCGGTGAACTGATGGTGGAGTATTATCGCCAGCGTGCCAGCGAAGGGGGATTGTTGATTGCAGAAGCCACTGCCATTTCTCCGTTTGCGAATGCCTACGCCGATGCGCCGGGTATCTTCAGTGACGAACAACAAGCCGGTTGGCAACGGTTGGTTGAGGCGGTGCACGCTAAAGGGAGCCAGATTGTGTTGCAGCTTTGGCATCCTGGCCGCCAGTCGCTGCCCGAACTTTCCGCCGGAAGACCACCGGTTGCGCCTTCTGCCCTGGTTGCCCGCGATACCTATGGCGTCGGCAAAGATGCACAGGGCAACTATGAGGGCCGCTTATTCCCTGAGCCACGGGCACTTGATGAAAACGCTATCGTTGCCATCATCGACGAATTTCGGCGTGCGGCGCAACGCGCACTGGCGGCAGGATTTGATGGTGTGGAGCTGCATGCCGCCAACGGTTATCTACCGGAACAGTTCCTGTTAGATGGCAGCAACAAGCGTAACGATAAGTGGGGAGGAAGTCTGGCAAATCGCGCCCGGTTTTTACTTGACGTGGTGGCGGTGCTGACAGATGTCTGGGGCAGTGGGCGTGTCAGCGTACGTATTTCACCGAGTGGCATTTATGGCGATATGCATGACAGCGACCCGGCCACCACGTTTCGTTATCTGGTGGAAAAATTGAACGATTTTTCCCTGGCGTATCTACACATTATCGAACCACGGATTGTGGGGCCTGAAGATCGCGAGAACGGCAGCTATGCGGAACCGGTCGCCAGTCGTGAACTGCGCCCGTTCTTTAGCGGAATGATCATTGCGGCTGGCGGATTTAAACCGGAGGCGGCAGAGGCGATGCTGGTAAACGGGGACGCTGACCTGATTGCGTTCGGTCGCTTATTTACCGCTAACCCGGACCTGCCAGAACGTATTCGTCAGGGGCACCCGTTCACTGCCTGGGATCGTGACACCTTCTTCGGCGGCGATGCACGCGGTTATACCGATTTCCCTACCTGGGTATCGTAACAACGAAAACGGCGCGATAAATCGCGCCGTTACTGGCTGTCGCTGGCTTTAAATCTGCGCTACCCCAATTGATGCTCCCCCATCGACATATAACGTCTGCCCCGTCATAAATCCCGCCTCTTCAGATAACAGGAACGCAATGGTTGCGGCGATCTCATCCGGCTGCCCGAAGCGCTTCATCGGTACGCTACTGAGGTAACGCTGTTCTCCCAGACTGCCTGGGGGATTGCTGGCACGGAACAGTTCTGTTTCGGTGGGGCCTGGTGCCACGGCGTTTACGGTAATCCCTTGGGTTGCCAGTTCCAGCGCCCAGCTCCGGGTAAAGCTGACCAGCGCCGCTTTGGCCGCGGCATATGAGGTGCGCTGCGGCACGCCAAGTACCGTCAGGCTGGAAATGTTAACTACCCGTCCGAAACCTCGCGACTGCATACCGGGTAATGCTGCCTGAGTTGCCAGCAACGCTGGCTGTAAATTCACTTTTAATACTTCATCCAGTGCATCGAGGGTGACGTCTGCCAGATATTGCGGGCGAACCAGGCCGACATTGTTGATGACGCCATCAAGGGGGAATTGGGCAGTGATGTCCTCCAGGGCTTGTTTGAATCCCGCGCTATCTGCCAGGTCCAGGGCGACAAAGTGACCGGGGAAGGGTTGGGCTGGCGCACTGCGCGCAATGCCAATCACCTGATGTCCACTGGCCGCCAAACGCTGTGAAAGTGCAAAGCCAATACCTTTACTGGCACCGGTAATCAGAAATGTTCTTTTGTGGCTCATGTTTTTAACTCCTGCAAACGTAAAAACCAGCACAGGTTGGCCTGTGCTGGTGGGGGAAAATCTGCGTGATGATCAGACGCCGGAACTGGCCTGTAACGCCACATCCGCTGCACTGATGCCTTCCAGTGCCAGGCCATAGCCCGCGCCTTCATCGATCAGGCGGCGTAATTTTTGCGTCAGGGCGATACGCGTGTAGCGGGTGGTCAGTGGCGGCAATGTCGCCAGCGACTCCGCCAGTTCATGTGCGCGCGTCAACAAATGGTCGCGTGGTACGATTTCATTAATCACACCCCATTCCTTCGCAGTTGTCGCGTCCAGTTCCTGACGTGTGAGCAGGAAATAACGACCACGTACGCTACCGATAACTTCTGGCCATAACAGGTTAACGCCATCGCCGGGAACGATACCGAATTCGAAGTGCGGCTTATCCTGAAACACCGTATCCGGTGTTGCCAGGACCATATCCGCCAGCAATACATATTCGGAATGCAGGCGAACCGGGCCGTTCAGTGCAGCGATCACCGGGACTTCAATATCGAGCAAGTTCATCAAGACTTTCTTCCCTTCGCGGTAAATTTTGTCGTAGCCGCGTGGCGTGAAGAAATCAAAGCCTTCCGGGCTGATGCTCTCCATAAACGCCTCACCTGAGCCCGTCAGGATCACGATGCGGTTGTCCGGGTCGGCACCAATCTGATGGAACAACTCGACAAATTCTTCGTGGGTGTGGCCGTTGAACAGTAACGCGCCGCCGTCCGTGTGAAACTTAACTTCCAGCACACCGCTGGCAGAACGGGTTAAGTGGGCATTGGCAAAGGCATGGCGATAGTTTTCAAAGCGAGACATGGCATAGTTCCTTTTCAGTTAGCGTACTTAAATAAGAGCATTAAGTTTTTCAGTCGCCCGCTGAATGGCAGGGCGAGCAGAAAGGGTGTCGAACCAGCGGGCCAGATGTGGCAATCCGTCGAGGCTTACGCCAGCAAATTCACGTCGCCAGAGCCAACCGTAATGAGCGATATCGGCGATGCTGTACGCTTCACCGGCGAGGAACGGCTGCGTAGCGAGCAGGTTGTCCAGCAGGCCAGTGACACGCGCGGCTTCGGTATTGAAACGCTGCTGCGCCAGGGGTTGGGGTTCGCTGGCAAGACGATTAAAGAAGCCCGCCTGACCAAAAGCCGGACTGACGGCTGAAGCATGGAAAAACAGTTGTTCGAACACACGAGCGCGTGGCGCACCCGCAGCGGGTAATAAGCGTTGATGTTTCTCGGCGAGATAAACCAAAATTGCAGCCGATTCGCTCAGAGTCATAGCGTTGCTGTGATCAACCAGCACCGGCACTTTTGCATTCGGGTTTAAGGCCAGAAAGTCCTGCTGTTTTTGCTCCCCTTGACGCACATTGACCGGGCGAAGTTGCCAGGCTTGCTGGATCTCTTCCAGCATAATGGCGGGCTTGATGCTGTTAGGTGTGGCGAAGGCATAGAGTTCGTACATCGGTTTTCTCCCGTGGTCAGGATGCGGTGACTGCATCCCGTTGTCGTTGCAGACAAGTATCTGCTAATGTCACCCGGTAATGGCAGACAGCAAAAAACGATAATGGATATTCCCAGGAGGAATAGGGTGGATCGATTTCAGGCGATGCAGATGTATGTTCAGGTGGTTGATGCAGGATCGTTTTCAGCAGCGGCACGGATTATGAACATCGGTCAACCGGCGGTTTCAAAAACCATCGCGCAGTTGGAGAAGCATCTCGAAGTACGCTTGCTACTGCGAACGACTCACGGGCTGACCCCTACCGAGGCAGGACAGCGCTACTACGAACGGGCGCGTATCACGTTGCAACAGGCGGAAGAGGCCGAGATGGCGGCCCGTGGGGCGGGAAAAGGCTTATCGGGTGTCTTGCGTGTGGCAGCCGCACCGACGTTTTCCCGTTTGCATGTTATTCCCCATTTGGCTCGTTTTATGGACCAGCATCCGCAATTAAAGGTGGATATTGTGCTGGACGATCGCCCGATTGATCTGGTCGCGGAAGGGATTGATATCTGCCTGCGCATGGGAACCTTGAATGATTCCAGCGCAGTGGCGCGCAAGCTGGCGACCACGCGACGTTCCGTTCTGGCGACACCTGCCTATCTGGCACGCTGTGGTTATCCACAACATCCACAGGACCTGACGCAACATCAGACGTTGGTGATCAGTCAGCTCAACAACCTGTGGCGCTTTACCCGCGCGGGTGAGGAAGAGAGTGTGACCGCGGAAAGCCGTTTGCATTTAAGTGCCGCCGAGGGTATCCGGGCGGCGGTGTTGGCCGATATGGGTATCACCATCGCCTCAGACTGGATGTTTTCGCAGGAAATTATCAACGGCACGGTGCTGCGTGTGTTGACGGAATGGCAATTGCCCGACATTGATTTATGGGCCGTTTTCCCTGGTGGGCGGATGGCGACGGCGAAAGCACGCCAGTTTGCTTCCTTTGTTGAGTCGTGCCTTCAGCCCTGATTCACCACCATTTCGTGGGCATCACTTTGCTGCAACCAGTCACGGCTAATCACCCGTAGCAGCTCCAAAAAGCTGTGCCCGGCACTCGACAGACGGCCAATATTGGCACACAAAATGCCGATATCGGTGGCCGGAAGTACCTCCTTCAAGGACAAGGGGCGCAAGCTTTCCTGATAACCGGGAAAGCGTAGCCTCACCGACGTCCACATGCTGACCATCTCAGCCTCTTCCATTAAACGCGCCATGATGGTGGGTGATGAACAGTGGATCACCCGTTCCGGTAGCGGCAGGTTATAGCGGCGGAAAACTTGCGCCAGAATGGAATGGTCGCCCGGCTCGTCCCAATCCAGCCAGGTGTAGCTCAGCAAATTGCGCAATGACGTGGTGTGGGTAATCGGATGCTGTTTACCGGCGATGATGGCGTTGCTCAGGGAATAGAGCATTTCATAATACATCGGTGCGATACGCATCCCATCAGTGGAAGAAATCACGGCGAGGTCGATACGGTGATTCTCCAGCGCATCATAAAGCTGGTGGGGACGCCCCTCCATCGCGATCAGTTTTACGCCGGGAAAGCGTTGCTGGTACTGAAGTAACGTGGTGGTAAATGGCCCCCAGGCGGCGGCGGAGGTGAAACCGACACGAAGCTGGCGCATCGCTTTACCCAGCAGGTGGTCAATCTCTTCACGCGCCTGACTCAACGAACGATCGATATCGCGCGCATGGCGCAGCAGTACCTGCCCATACTCATTCAGCACTACGCCGCGCGAAGATCGCTCGACAATTGGCATGCCTATCTCCGCTTCCATCTCCTGAATAGTTTTACTGATGGCGGGTTGTGTCAGGTGCAGAGTGCGGGCGGCTTTGCCAATGCTGCCCTGAGCCGCCACTTCCAGTAACACATCGAGCTGATTGAGTTTTATTTTCACGTTTTCCTCGGGTTTCACTCACGAGATGGTGCAGAAAATGCACCATCAGCATTCAGGACAGATAACTCAGGGCATAACAATTTCTCATGATTGAAATGTAATTTATTTATGACAATAGTGCACCTTCCACCGTTTATTGAACGTTACTGGAAGGATATGCGTATGAATAAAGTCAAATGTGCGCCTGCCGAAGCGGAGGTTGCGGTATCGCTTCCTTTCAGCGATGCCGCTATGGATAGCCGACGAGCTCATGCAAAATCACTGTTTGCCGTGACCCTCGGCAATGGTCTTGAAATCTATGATTTCGCTGTTTACAGCTTCTTTTCTGTCATCATTGGACACCTTTTCTTTCCCACCGATAGTGATTCCGCCTCGTTACTCCTGGCGGTGGCGACTTTTGGCGTCGGTTTTTTTATGCGACCGCTCGGCAGCCTGGTGCTGGGGCATTACGCCGATAAGCATGGGCGTAAAGCAGCCCTGACGTTGATTATGGCGCTGATGGCACTGGGCGTGGCGTTGGTTGCCTTTGCACCGACCTATGAACAGGTCGGTATGCTGGCCCCGGCCTTACTGGTTTGCGGACGTTTGCTGCAAGGTTTCTCCGCCGGTGGCGAAGTGGGCGCCGCGACCAGTTGGTTAATGGAGGCGGGAGGCAAATCACAGCGAGGCGTTCGCGTCAGTTGGCAAATGGCCAGCCAGGGCGGTGCGGCATTGCTCGGGGCGGCGATGGGGGCATTATTAACTCATAGCTTAAGCCATGATGCCCTGTATAGCTGGGGCTGGCGCATACCGTTCATCGTTGGGCTGGCGATTATGCCGGTGGGGATCTATATCCGTCGCCACCTGAATGAAACCCATACGCCATCGGCTGTTCACGCCGAGGGAACACCGGCAGCCCGTCTGTGGCGCGAACATCGCCGCACTATGCTGCTGGGCATTCTGCTGGTGATGAAAAGTACCACCACGTTTTACATCATCGTTTATTACATGCCCGCCTATATGGTGCATACCTTGCACATGCCGGAGGGGACGTCGTACTGGATTAGCCTGATGGCCGCGACATTAACGCTGGTGGTGCCGTTCTTTGCCGGGAAACTGGCGGATCGCCTGCCGCGCCGCAAGCCATTGTTGTTGGGTTGTGGCATCGGATCGCTGTTGCTGGTATGGCCGATCTTTGCCAGCCTGCACCACGGCGCACCTTTTGCACTGACTATCGCCCTGATTAGCCTTGATCAGGTCCTGGCGAATATCACGGCGGTAGCCTTTTTCCTGCTGATCCTCGAAGCCTTTCCGCGTCCGGTGCGCGCCTCGGGTATGGCGTTGATCTATGCCATTGGCGTCACCCTGTTCGGCGGCTTTGCCCAATTTAATGTGACCTGGTTATTGAATGTCACTGGCGATGCTATGGCTCCGGCGTGGTATCTGCTGTTAAGTGCAGTGGTGTCCTTGTCGGCGTTGCTGGCATGGCGTGAGCAACCGGTTTTATCCGATGACTAAAAGCTGAGGTTTGACATGTTGATTAAAGAAATTCTCGCATTCGAAGACGAGATGATTGCCATCCGCCGTGATTTTCATCAGCACCCGGAATTGGGTTTTGAAGAGGTTCGTACCAGCGCGCGCATTGCCGAACTGCTGACGTCATGGGGTTATGACGTGCATCGTGGCTTGGGTGGCACAGGCGTAGTGGGTACGCTGAAGGCAGGTAACGGCAGCAAACGGCTGGGATTACGCGCCGATATGGACGCCTTACCGATGCAGGAGTTAGCCGATATTCCGTGGCGCAGCCAGGTGCCGGGCAAAATGCACGCCTGCGGCCATGATGGGCACTGCGCGATGCTGCTCTCGGCGGCGCGTTATCTGGCGGAAAAACGTCCCTTCAGCGGTACATTACATGTGATCTTCCAACCGTCGGAAGAGTCATATGGCGGGGCGCGCCGCATGATGGATGACGGTTTGTTTCGTTTGTTCCCCTGCGATGCGGTGTTTGGTCTGCACAATTTTCCATTGTTGCCTGCCGGACATTTTTTTACCAAACCCGGACCCCTGATGGCTTCCTCCGACAGCATGACCATTACGCTCCACGGTAAAGGAGGGCATGGCGCGACACCGGAAAACACCCTTGATCCCACCGTGGCGGGGGCGGCGATGGTGATGGCGTTACAAACCATCGTGTCACGCAATGTTGATCCACAGGATGCGGTGGTGGTCACGGTAGGAAGCCTGCAAAGTGGCAGCACCCATAACGTCATTCCGGACAGCGCGTTACTCAAACTGAATCTGCGCACCTTCAGTGCGAAGGTGCGTGAGCAGGCGAAGGCGAGGATTGAACAACTGGTACAGGCGCAGGCCGCCAGTTTTGGCCTGACCGCCACTATCCAGCCTGATTTTGGCTACCCGGTCACCATCAATCATGCGGCGGAAACGGACTTCGCGACCCAGGTGGCACGGGATACCTTCGGTGCCGATCGTGTTGCCGATTACGCGGAGGTCAAACCGCTGATGGGCAGCGAGGATTTTGCATTTATGCTGGAGGACGTACCAGGAAACTATATCTGGCTGGGCACCAGCACCGGCGAAGCAGACTACGCGGTGCACCATCCGTTGTATCAATTTAATGATGCCTGCCTGTCGACCGGTGCAACCTATTGGGCGCGATTAACGGAAGCCTTTCTGCGTTAAGGAAAAGTGGCGGCAAGGCGGTCAATAAATGACCGGCTATTTCTCCGGGTAAGCGGGGCGCGGCCCGGAGAAGTTTATCCACAGGGTTTTGGCGCGGATATGCACCCGTAATGTGGACAACCCCAATTGCGCCGCTACGGAGTGTGCTTTAATGCGCATACCTGAAAGCGATGTTAATAAGATCTCCTTCACATTATTTAATTAAGGTTTCGATAACCGCTTGCCTGTGCGTCGTACTTTGATGATGATGCTCCCCATTCAGGATTGTTACTGTTTTACAGGCAAAACCTAAATCACCTGGCTCTTGTTATTCAGAGTCCGGCGATTTAGGTTTTTTTTTGCTCAAAATTCCGACAGTGAATTGACTCAGGCAGATATTTATCTGCCGGGTTAACTACGCCCTAAAAAAGAGAGAAGAGATAATCATGATAAAAAGCATGAGGGTTTTTCGTTCGACAATTCTGGCTGGATTACTTTTTACTGCGCTAAATACCCACGCTGAAGACCCGCAGTGGAATGGTACGGTATTGGGATTTGAAGCACCGGGTAAAGGTTTACTGGGTGATATGCTGGGAATTCGTCCCATTCTGAGCGATAACGGCTTTAACTATAATTTTCAGTATCTCAATGAAAATGCGTACAACATCGCCGGGGGCTACAATCACGATCACCACCTCGCCTATATTGATCAATTTGCCATCACGTTTACCCAGGATTTAGAACGCTTTACCGGTATTCCCGATGCCACCCTTGAAGGCAATATTGTTAACCGTAATCACGATGACAGCCTGCTGACAAAACGGGTGCAGGATTCGCGGGTGAATATTAATGATGCCACTCAGGAAAGTGCCGGAACCGGTTCAATTACCCGTCTGGGCTGGTTAACCTTCAGCCGGACATTTGACGATCGCCGGTTACAATGGCGTATCGGGATGATGAATAAAGTCCAGACATTCGACCAAATTGCGCCCTGTGATTTTCAGACGCTGATGTTGTGCGGTGGTAAATCAGCCAACTCAATGTTGTGGAGCAACTGGAATATTCACACTTGGGGAACCACGTTTGCGTATAAAGTCACCCCTGAATTGACCCTGAAAGCGGGTATTCTGGAGCAAAATCCCTCGGCTACCGATCGCAGCCATGCCTGGAGTTGGTCAACCAAAGGTAGCAAAGGGTTTATTTTGCCGCTGGAAGTGGAGTGGAAAACCCACATTCATGAATTACCCGGTATTTATAATTTAGGTACGCAATTTACTAACGCCAAACAATCCGATCTTTACAGCGGTAAAACACAAAATGCCGGGGCGAATGATCCTGAAGGTTATAAAGAATATAACCGCACCTGGTTTTTTTACGGCGGATTTAATCAGCAACTCACTCGCCATGCAGATGACGCTAATCGCGGCTTAAGCGGTGGCATCAACGCGGGATTTGGCGACCAGCGCAGTAATTATATCCACTACGTCACAGCGGCGACCCTGCGTTATCGTGGGTTGTTTGATGCCCGCCCGGAAGACTGGATTGGTGTGGGCGTGTCGTATATCGATATCAGCAATCACTACAGCCGCAATCAGCAGGAGAAAAATAGCCTGCAAGGGGTGGGTGATTATTATGATCCGTTGTACAGCCCGGTGCCGGGACATGCGGTAAACGCTGAGCTTTATTATCGCTTCCGTCCCGTGAGCTGGCTGGAGTTACAACCGGGCATTCAATACTGGCACCGTCCGGGTAGCCTGAGCGAAACCCAGGATGCCTGGGTGGGTGAGCTGAAAACGGTGGTGACGTTCTAATCCTCTGTTTCGTAATGGCGCGATACATCGCGCCGCTACGAAATGTGCCCCCACTTATCGGTTATTTAGGGTTTGTGACAGCGCGGGGATGTCGGCAAGTCCGGCGCCTTTGATTTTTAGGGTTAAAGGAAGGTTGCGATGCAATACGATACTCAGCGCTGCCAGCAGAGCGGGCAGGGCGAGGACAAAGAAAATCGCCGACTGTCCAGGGAAAGCGCCCATCAGAAGTCCACCGACAGAAGAACTGAGGATCGCTCCGGTACGGCCAATGCCATGCATCCAGCTTACGCCGGTGGCGCGGATTTCCGTGGGATAATAAGCCGGTGAGTAAACCTGTAGGCCATTTTGCGCACCGTTGATGCACATGCCGATGACAAAAATGAAGGCCCCAAGCGCCACACCACTAAAGCCGAACATCCCCTGCGCCACCAGGCACAGACAGCCGAGCAGGTAGACCACACCAATCACATATTTGGCGTGCAGCTTATCCATCAGCGCACCGACAATAATGCCGCCTAACGGCCCGCCGAGCTGGAACAATCCGGCCAGAATCGCCGCCTGCTCCAGCGAAATGCCGCCAGAGCGCATAATGGTTGGCAGCCAGCCGTTCAGCAGGTAAATCACGAACAGCCCCATAAAGTAGGTCAGCCACAGGATAATGGTGCCGCGCGCAAAACCATGACGGAACAGTTGCGAAATCGGACTGTGACCATTCACGCGAGGTGAGTGCAGCACAAAGCTGCTGTCATGACTGAAGCTGCCGCCCATCCGGTTCAGCAGCGCGGCAATCTGGCGACGCGGTGCTTTGCGCACCAGCAGATTCAGGGCGGATTCCGGCAACAGCCAGATAAATAACGGCAACATCAACAGCGGAACGATACCGCCAAACACCAGCACCGCTTGCCACGACCAGATACTCAGCAAGCCCGCGGCGATAAAGCCACCCAGACCGGAACCAATGTTAAAACCGCTGAACATCAGGGTGATCATCACCCCTTTGCGGCGTTCCGGCATATATTCCGACAGCAGGGTGACGCAGTTCGGCATTACCGCCCCCAGTCCCAGCCCGGTGAGAAAGCGCAGCAGCGCCATTTGCAGCGGTGTGCTGGCAAAAGCGCAGGCAAGGCTAAACGCCGAGAACACCAGGAAGGAGAGCAGAATGATACGTTTACGGCCAAAGCGATCGGAAAGCGGTCCGGCGATTAGCGCGCCGATGGCGACGCCAAACATCGCCGCCCCAAGGATCGGTCCCATCGCCGCGCGGGAGATACCCCAATGTTCAATCAGCGCCGGAGCAATAAAACCCATAGCGGCGGCATCGTAACCGTCGAACATGATGATGATCAGGCAGAGGAATAACACACGCCATTGAAAGCGTGAAATCGGCCGGGCGTCGATCCATGCTTTGATATCGACCAGGTTGTTTGTATTCATGGGTACGCTCTCTGTTATGCCGTGTCAGACGGCTATTGTCATGGTGAGAGAAATTTAACAATCCGATCACACCTTAAGCATGGCAGGGGGAAGTGTCTGTCAAAAAAGGCTTTTAGGGGTATGAGTTAGATTTATATTGTGAGCTGGCTGACAATCTGCGAGAGAGGAAAAGCGCGGCCATGCTGGGTTTTGCCGCTGGAGAGGTAAAGTTAACGTATGAATTTCGTTTAGCAGGCAACAAAAAAAGGGGCATGACGCCCCTCGGGATTCAGGAATAGTATTCGGGGGCTTTTTTAAATCCGGCCCAGGCATCCGGATCATGGCCGGTGACGACAATCGCATCTGCCCGCTCGGCGACCGCACGCAGCTTCTGCACCGAACGCACCGAATCCACCGCCGAAGCGAGAAAGCCTGGCAGCGCTTTTTGCTCCCAGTGATCCACCGTATAGGCCGCATCTATGGTCAGTAGCAGGGGTTTGCTATTAGGCAGACGGACCAGGAAGGATTGGTGTCCGGGCGCGTGACCGGGCGAGAAAATAGTGGTCAGGGTGCCATCGCCGTAGATGTCGTAGAAATCATCATCGGTGCCGTTCAGGAATTGCCAGTTCAGGCCGGGACGATCGAAATCGTGGCGGATATAGCCGCCCGCCGCAAACCAGTCCGGGGTAAAGGCATACTCATACTCGGCGCGTTGCACAATATGCCGGGCGTTCGGGAAGCGGCCAATGGCACCGGTGTGGTCGAGATGCAGGTGCGACTGCACCACATATTTCACATCCGCCGGGTCGATGCCGAGCGCTTTGACCTGATCAACACAGCCCTGGTCTTCGCCCAATACCGGCCAGTAGACATCACAAATCCCGCCCCAATAACCGCGCGGATCGGTGGCCACTTCAATCGCGTTACCGCCATCGATAATGGTGTGACCATCCGGATGGGTGATCAGAAAGAAGGGGACCGGGATTTCATAATCGGCCCCCGAACCCTGGTTCATCTTGATGTTGTGAACCTTACATTTCAGGGTGCCGGACTGGAGCATGTAGAGTCGTATATCTTTCATACTGGGCATTCCTCTGGTTAGTCGTGGGTACTTATTTGTTTTAGGGGTAAGAACTTAAAAGGCTTCGCGGTACAGATTCAGCGCGTCCTGCTCCAGCACCTCTACCGGGTTATTGGTGAGCAGACGGGTTTGCAACATGGCATCACTTGCCAGGCGAGGCAAACTCTCCTCGGTGACGCCAACATCACGTAAGCGACGCGGTGCGCCGCTGCGCTCCATCAGTTGCAGCATATGTTCGACAAAGGCGCTGGCACGCGTAGCGGCATCGCCGCTGCCGGCCACGCCCAGCACCTCCGCCAGTTCGGCATACAGCGGTGCTGCGGCGCTGGCGTTATAACGCAACACCGGCCCGAGCATCAGCGCATTGGAAAGACCGTGCGCGACATGGTAGTGCCCGCCCAACGGGTAGGCGAGGGCGTGCACCGCGGCAACGGGGGAATTGGCAAACGCCTGACCAGCAAGGGTCGCGCCGAGCAACATCCCTTCGCGCGCTGCGCGGTTGCTGCCATCCTGGCAGGCGGTGATCAGATTGGCCCCCAGCAGCCGTAGCGCTTCACGCGCCAGCGCATCGGACAACGGATTTTTCTTGTGCTTGCTGGTGTAGGCCTCGATGGCATGCACCATAGCGTCGATACCGGTGGCGGCGGTATGGATTTGCGGCAGACCTACGGTGAGTTCGGCATCGAGCAGCACGAAATCGGCATACAGTTGTGGCGCAACCACGCCCATCTTGGTGGTTTCACCGGTGGTGATGATGGCGATATTGGTCACTTCAGAGCCGGTGCCAGCGGTGGTGGGGATCAGCACCAGCGGCAGTCGGGAACCGGTTACCTTGCCAATGCCGTACATCTCGGCCAACGGTTGATCACCTTCGGCCATCACCGCCGCGACTTTGGCGATATCCAGTGAGGAGCCACCGCCGAGGCCGATAATGATATCGGCACCGACCTGTTTCACGGCGTCAACGCAGGCGTGGACAATCGCCTCCGGCGGATCCGCCACCACCTGATCAAACACGCTGACGCGAAATCCGGCAGTGGTGAGATTCTCGACGATCGGCGCAATCAGACCGGCTTTAACCAACCCGGCGTCGGTGATCAGGCAGGCGTTGCGTTGTGTAAAACGACTGGCGATGCTGGTGCCGAGTTGCTGCGCACCTCCCCACTTCATCTCAATCGAGGGTACGGTGCGGAACTCAAATGGATTGATAGTCATCTCATCTCCTCTTTGTTGGCTGCTCGAATCAGGCGATTTCTGAGCACAGGTATTTGATTTCCAGATACTCATCAATGCCGTGATGGGAACCTTCACGGCCGAGGCCGGATTGTTTGACGCCACCGAACGGTGCGACCTCGTTAGAGATCAGTCCGGTGTTGTGACCGACCATGCCGTATTCCAGCGCTTCGGCTACCCGCCAGGTGCGGCGCACATTTTCGGTATAGAAATAGGCGGCAAGGCCAAACTCGGTATCGTTCGCCATCGCAATCACTTCTTCTTCGCTGTGAAAGCGGAACAGCGGGGCGACCGGGCCGAAGGTTTCCTCGCGGGCGATTTTCATCTGCTGGGTGACCTCCGCCAGCACGGTGGGTTCGAAAAATGTCCCGCCGAGGGCATGAGTCTTACCACCGGTCACCAGTCGTGCCCCTTTTGCCAGCGCATCGGCGATATGCTCCTCGACTTTTTTGACGGCGTTGCCATCGATCAGCGGCCCAATCAGCACCTCCGGTTGATGACCTTCGCCCACTTTCAGCGCCGCTACTCGCGCTGCGAGTTTTTCCGCAAACTGGTCGTAAACCGCGTCCTGCACATAAAGGCGGTTGGAGCAGACGCAGGTCTGCCCGGCGTTACGGTATTTGGAGGCGAGCGCCCCTTCGACAGCGGCATCGAGGTCGGCGTCCTCAAACACAATAAAGGGGGCGTTACCCCCCAGCTCCAGTGATAGCTTTTTGATGGTCGGTGCGCACTGGGCCATCAACAGGCGGCCAACCTGGGTCGAGCCGGTAAAGGAGAGTTTGGTGACGATATCGCTGGCGGTAAGCACGCCCCCCAGCTCACGCGCATCGCCGGTGATCACCTGGAACACGCCGGCCGGCATGCCAGCCTGTTGCGCCAGTTCTGCCAGCGCCAACGCGGTCAGCGGTGTTTTTTCGGCGGGACGGACGATCATGGTGCAACCTGCGGCCAGGGCGGGCGCGGCTTTGCGGGTGATCATCGCGGCCGGGAAATTCCACGGGGTGATGGCGGCACAGACGCCAATCGGCTGTTTGATCACCACAATCCGTTTGTTATTGGTCGGAGCCGGAATGGTTTCGCCATACACACGTTTGGCTTCCTCGGCGAACCACTCGACAAAGGAGGCGGCATACAGCGCTTCGCCTTTAGCTTCCGCCAGCGGTTTTCCTTGTTCTGCGGTCATCAGGGCCGCGAGGTCGTCGGCATTGTCGACCATCAGAGTGAACCAGCGGCGCAGTACGGCGGTGCGATCTTTGGCCGCCATTTTGCTCCAACTGCGGAACGCCGTTTGTGCTGCATGGATTGCGTTCTCCGTATCGGATGCCGAGAGAGCAGGTACGGTGGCAATAATTTTGCCGGTGGCAGGATTATCTACTTCTATCACTTCACCTTTACTGCCGCTGACCCATTCGCCATTTACCAGACAACGGTCGCGTAGCAATGTTGGGTTTTTTAGTTTGATCATCGACTCCCCCTGAAGATTAGTTCAATATATTGAACTAAGATCTGTATAGTGAACGTTGGACAGGGGGCAGTATGTCAGGGGATTCCGTAACAAAAAGCGATCAAACGCGCAAAAATATTGATACTGTTCCTGCACTGCGTCGGGCGGTGACCATTCTTGATCTGGTCGCCGCGCAGGGTGGCGCACTCTCCGCGGCGGATATCACGCGTCAACTGGCCCTGCCAAAAAGTACCGCGCATGGGCAGTTGAATGTCCTGACGGAACTGGGGCTGTTAGTCAGGACCGCCGATGGAGCGTTCCGCCTCGGACCGCATCTGATGCGCTGGGCAGACGGTTTTTTGTCACAGATGGATATCGTGGCGCTGTTCCGGGAATACTTTGCCAGCGACAGCGAGCTGGCTGGCTATACCATCACGCTGACTGTGCTCGACCGCGATGAAGTGGTCTACATCAGTTGCCGAAATTCAGAAAAACCCCTCGGTCATACGTTCCGTATTGGTATGCGGTTGCCTGCCCCTTTTACCGCTACCGGCAAGATGTTGCTTTCCGAACTGCCCGACGACGCGCTGGCGGCATTGTTTGCGAACGGTTTCCCTCAGCCCATGACCGCTGCCGGCGTGAGTAACCTTGATGAGTTGCGTCAGGAGTTGATCGCGATCCGCGCGCGCCATTTTTCGATTGATAATGGTCAGATTCACGCCGCGATGACCTGCGTTGGCGCAGCGATTTACGATCATACCGGCAAGGCGATTGCGGGCATCGCTACCAGTTTTCTCAGCAGCGAAGCCCGGGCGGGGTTGGTTGAAAGTTTGGGTGAAAAGATGCGTGAAGCGGCGTTGGCGCTTTCATGCCAGTGTGGATATCAGGGGTGAGAACCGATATCCGGTAGCGGCGCGATTTATCTCGCAGTCAGTGAAAGTATTCGCATAACGCGTCAATAAACACCCGGTAACGGGTTTCGTTGACGCGCGCAGGTTGCCAGAGCAGATGCATTGCCCGTTCCGGGCAGGGGTAGTCAGCCAGAATAGCAACCAATTGCCCCCGTTTGAGTGGCAAGGCCAGCGCTTTATCATAACCCATGACCACGCCTGCTCCCCGGATCGCGGCCTCCAGCAAGGCGCCCCAATCGTTAATCTTCAGCCGGGAATTAACGTCAACGTCATAAAGTAATCCCTCGCTGATAAACGGCCAGCAATCGCTCAATCCTGCCTGCCAGGGCGCGAATGTCAGGCATTGATGATGTGACAGATCGGCGGGGTGTTGCGGCCAGCCCTGTTTCGCCAGGTACTCTGGCGCAGCGCAGGTAATAAGCCGATAGGCGGCTAATGGCCGCGCGGCCAGTCGCAAGTTTTTATCCAGTTCACCAATGCGGATCACCGCATCAAAATCTTCCGCTGCCGGATTGATCACGTCGTCCGACAGCGTGAGTTCGATATTGATGTGGGGATAGCGCGCCAGAAAATCAGTGAGAAAGTCAGTCAGGGCGTAGCGTCCAAAGGTGACAGGTGCATTCAACCGCAAGGTACCGCTGGGAACCTCAGCACTGCCACTGGCTTCACTATCGGCATCGGCAATCGCCTGTAAAATCGTCAGGCAGCGTTTGAAATATTGGTTGCCAGTCGGGGTAAGACTCTGCTGACGTGTTGTTCGTGTGAGTAAACGTGTTTCCAGCTGCTTTTCCATTGAAGCGATGTGCCGGGCCACCATCTGCGGTGACATAGCCAGCTTTTCCGCCGCAGCAACAAAAGATCCCTGTTGTACGGTGGCGACAAATACGCGCATCCCGGTGATTTTGTCCAACATTAACAACTCCTGGTTGTTTCAGAACGCAATATCAGGTCATTTTAAGTATCCATAGTACTTATTACACTCGCTTTTAATCAGCAAATAAGCAGAGGTGAATCATGAGTATCTATATTGTGAGAATGGACCATCCGGCAGGTCCCGAGTGGAATAGCTTTGTTCGGGAACATGTGGTTTATCTGAAGGACTTGATTAAACAAGGGAAACTTATCGCTTCAGGGCCGCTGAAGCAGACCCCGCTACGCGCTGGTTTTTTGATTTTCAACGCAGATAGCCGTGAAGAAGTGAGCAAGCTGGTGAATGCTGATCCTTTTGCGCGTGAAAATCTCATTGCGCAACTGGACATACAGGAATGGGACCCGCTATTTGGTCAACTTACGGCATTGTCGAGTCGCGTCACCGCGAGTGAGTTGCAGGATCTGGTGGATTAATGCCAACGGTAGCGGCGCGATAAATCGCGCCGCTACGTATCAGTCGATCAGGCCAGCACCATGTCTCCTTCAGGCTGACACGAACACGCCAACACAAAACCGTCATCGATTTCTTGTTGGGTTAAGGTCGCGGTGCTGCTGACGTGATATTCGCCCGCCAGCACCTGGGTTTTACAGCAGCCACACACGCCCTCACGGCAGGCTGCAATGATTGGCACGTTGTTGCTCTCCAGCACCTGGAGCAGCGAACTGCCCTGCGGAGCGAAAAAGGTCTTACCGGCGGAGAGTTTGCTGAATTTTAGCCCTTCGGTCGCCGCCGCCACCGATGTTGTCGGGGTGAAGAATTGTTCTTTAAAGAAACGCGTCACGCCGCCTTGTTTCACCGCCTCTTCCGCCCACGCCATATAGGGTGCCGGGCCGCAGCAAAATACCGTGCGTCCGGCGAGGTCGGGGACTTCATTTAATAGCGCGTGGCTCAGGCGGCCAGAGACAAAACCGGCGCTGGCCGACTGCTCTGCCACCAGCGTGACCGCGTAGTCACGCCATTCGTCGGCAAAAATCACCTCCTGCGGCGAACGTACGTTATAAATGACCTGCACATCGACAGCCGGACGGTACTTTGCCAGCCAGCGACGCATCGACATTATCGGTGTCACGCCACAACCCGCAGCCAGCAGCAATAGCTTGTCCTGCGCCTCATTGTCACAGGTAAAGTGCCCCTGAGCATCTGAGAGCCACAGATAATCACCGCGTTTGACTTCACCGGTAAGCCATTGCGAGCCAGCACCGCCTGTAATACGACGCACGGTGAGGGTGATGTATTCACTGACACCGGGTGTGGAGGAGAGGGTATAGGCACGCAGGGTGGTCGAGCTGTTGGCGATACTGACTAACGCATATTGCCCGGCACGATAAGGATAATAATCGTGACACAACAGCGACAGCGTCCAGACATCTGGTGTTTCCTGGTGGATGTGATGCACCTGCATACGCCACGGGCATTGCGGAGTTGGCATGGTCATGTTGATCTCCTCAGGCGCTCAGTAACTGCTGCATATCCTGCGCAACGGTGGTGACCTGACGCAGACCAAATTTCTCGTTCAACACGGCCAGCAGGTCTGGTGTCAGGAAGGCCGGGGCCGTCGGGCCAGTGACGATATTGGTGACGCCCAGCGATAACAACGTCAGCAAAATGACAATCGCCTTCTGTTCGAACCATGACAGCACCAGCGACAGCGGCAGATCGTTGACGCCACAACCGAGTTTTTCCGCCAGCGTCACCGCCAGAATGATCGCTGAGTAGGCATCGTTGCATTGGCCGGCATCGATCAATCTGGGCAGCCCTTCAATGTCGCCAAAATCGAGTTTGTTGAAGCGATATTTGCCACATGCCAGCGTCAGAATCAGGCAGTCGTGCGGTACCTGGGTGGCGAAATCGGTGAAGTAGCTCCGTTCGCTACGCGAACCGTCACAGCCACCCACCAGGAATACATGGCGCAATTTCTCCCGGCTGACCAGGTCGATCAAGGTATCCGCCGCCCCGGTTAAGGTCTGACGACCGAAGCCGACAGTGATCAAATGTTCAATCTCGCTATACGGGAAGCCATTGAGTTGTTGTGCCTGCTGGATCACGGCGGTGAAATCATCCCCTTCCAGATGCTTCACGCCTGGCCAGCCGACGATGCTACGTGTCCAGATACGCGCGTCATAGGCACCGACCATCGGGTCGATGATGCAGTTGGAGGTCATGACAATCGGGCCAGGGAAGCGGGCGAATTCCACCTGCTGGTTCTGCCAGCCACTGCCGTAGTTGCCGACCAGATGCTTAAATTTGCGCAGTTCCGGGTAGCCGTGCGCGGGCAACATTTCACCGTGGGTATAGACGTTAACGCCAGTGCCTTCGGTTTGTTGCAGCAGGTTGTATAAGTCTTTGAGATCGTGGCCGGAAATCAGGATACATTTGCCAGCGACGGCTTTGACGTTGACTTGCGTCGGCGTGGGATGACCATAGGTGTTGGTTTCGCCGCTATCGAGAATACGCATCACGCTGAAATTCATTTGGCCGATTTCCATCGCACAGGCCAGCAGGGCATCCATATCCGCAGGCCAGGTGCCCAGCCACGCCATGATGCGATGATAAGTGGCGTAAAGGGCGTTGTCATACTGACCCAGTACATGGGCGTGTTCCATATAGGCCGCCGCCCCTTTCAGGCCGTACAGGCACAGCAGACGCAGACCGAGAATATTGTCGCCAATCAGCGCCTTATCACGATTGGGCGCGAAACTGGCGGCTTGTTGCTGCAATGTGCCGAGATCGTCACTGACCAACTGTAAATCCGCCAGCGGATGGTCGAGAGATGCTCGCGGGTCAATCGCCAGGCAGGCCGCCTTCAGGGCTTCACGTTTGGCGATGGCTTCACGCGCGTAGCTGACAATACGCAGGGAGTCGAAGTTAACGTTAGTCAGGGTAGAGAAAAAGGCGCGCGGGGCGAAATGGTCGATGTCGTGATCGATCAGGTCATAGGCACGGGCTTTGTCGGCCCAGGCAGACAGTCCCTGCAATGTGGCGATCAGCAGATCCTGTAAATCGGAGGTTTCGGCAGTTTTGCCACACATACCTTGCGCGTACGAACAGCCGTTGGCTGCCGGGGTTCGAATGGTTTGCTCACATTGCACACAGAACATAATCATAGCCCTTTATAAGTTGTATTTTAAATGCAACTTTAGGCTAATCCTGATGATGAAAACCAACCAGAAGAATTTCGCGTGATTTGCAGGGGAATTGATTTGGCGCAATTTTGCCAGTCATGTTGCCGCGAACGAGGTGGCTTCCCTGCCACCCAAACAGGTTATTGCAGGTTGTCTTTCACTTTCTGAACCGCCGTGGCATCAACCGGTGCTGCGGCGTTACCCCAACTGTTGCGGATATACGTCACCACCGCTGCAATCTGGTCGTTACCCAACACACCAGCAAAAGAGGGCATAGCGGGTGCAGTCGGGCGGATGTCGGTGTCTACGCCACGACTGCCCGCTGCGACCACGCGAATCAACGACGTTGCATCCGACTGGTTAAGCAAAGGGTTATCTTTCAATTGCGGGAAGATATTTTGCTCGCCGCGTCCACCCGGGCTATGGCAGGCCGAACATTTGGCCGCATAAATCTGCGCACCAAGTTGCATGCGCTCATCACTGGCTGGCAAGGGTTGCGGGACTTTTTCGCTTTGTTTATCTCCACCTTTCAGATAGGTCGCGACGGCCTGAAGATCGTCATCACGCCAATGTTGTGTTGAATGACTGACCGCATCGGCCATCGGTCCGGAGGCGATGTCGAAGCGGTTGACGCCGGTACGCAAGTAGCTGACGATGTCTTCCGTTGTCCATTTCCCCAGCCCGCTATGGTCGCTGTTGGTCAGGTTGGGGGCATACCAGCCTTCAACCACTTCGCCAGTGAGAAACTGGCCGCCTTTATCGCCACCAAGCAGATTTTTGGGGGTGTGGCAGGTGCCGCAGTGGCCTGGGCCTTCAACCAAATACGCCCCGCGATTCCATTGTGCTGATTTGTCGGGATGGGGTTGGAATTCTCCTTTGTCGAAATTAATCCAGTTCCACACCATCAGGCTGCTGCGAATGTTGAAGGGGAACGGCAGTTGATTGGTTTCTACCTCATGGTGAATCGGCTGCAATGTTTGCATCCAGGCCCACAGGTCGCGCAGATCCGCATCGGACATTTTGGTGTAAGCCGTAAACGGCATCGCACCATACAGCCGTTTGCCTCCGTGACCGATGCCTGCCGTCATGGCGCGTTTAAAGTCGTCATAGTTCCAGTTGCCAATACCGGTTGCGGGGTCCGGCGTGATGTTGGCACCCACCAGGGTGCCAAAAGGCGTCTGGAGTTTTACACCCCCGGCGAAAGGCTGTTTGGCATCGGTGGTGTGGCACGCTGTGCAATCGCCGAGCGTAGCGATGTAGCTGCCACGACTGATTTGATCATATTCCGGTTGTGCCTGCGCAACGAAGCTGGCCGTAGCCAGTAACGCCGCGAGTGAGAGAGACGTGAGCGTTTTCATGCGGTGATCATCTCCCCGGGGCGTTTGAGATAGTAATGACGAATGGCGTGAGCCGCTTTAAATGCCAGCGCACCGACAGTACCGGTTGGGTTATAGCCAGGGTTTTGCGGGAAGGCCGATGCACCGACGACAAACAAATTGGGCACATCCCAGACCTGCAAATGTTTGTTCACCGAACTGGTGCTGGGGTTAGATCCCATAATGAAACCGCCCACCACATGGGATGATTGGTAGGGAACGCTGTTCCAGTGGCCGGACATCGGTTTGGCGACGATTTGGCGCGGATTCATTGATTGCGCAATTTCTGCCACCTTACCGGTGCAGTATTGCGCCATCTTCAGATCATTCTCCGCGAAGTCAAAGGTGATACGCAGGAGTGGACGCCCGTGGGGATCGTTGTAATTGGGGTCGAGCGACAGATAGTTGGTACGCGTGGTGTAACTGCTCGCCTCACATCCGATCGACATGGTGCTGAGGTAGTTATCTTTGACCGCACGTTTCCACTGGGAACCCCATTTTGGTGTATTCGGCGGCACTGGCCGGTAACCAATCGGCGCAGAACCGATGGGCGTGACGCGAATACTGCCTCCGCCGAGGAAGCCAAGGCCGCTATGGTCGAAGTTGTCGTTGTTGAACTCGTCAATCCCCATGCCGACGGCACCTGCGCCGATAAAGGGATTGAAGTTTTTGTTGTCGAAAAACAACGTTACGCCATTTGCTGTCTGATAAGCGTAATTGCGGCCAGTGGTGCCGCGATTTGTGACGGGATCGTAGGCTTCGCCAATATTTGACAGCAACATCAGGCGCACGTTTTCAAACGTGAACGCGGCGACAATCACCAGGTCGGCGGGTTGTTCCCACTTATCACCAGAGGAGTCGATATAGGTCACGCCGGTGGCTTTCTTACCGGATGAATCGGTCAGCACCTCCAGCACCTCGCAGTTGGTGTAAGCGGTGAAATTTTCCTTACGCATCAACGCCGGAAGTACCGTGGTAATGGCACTGGCTTTGGAATAGTTGGCGCAACCGTAGTTGGTGCAGAAACCGCAGAAAGTACAGGGACCCATTGTCACGCCGTAAGGATTGGTATAGGCCTCTGACACCAACGATGAGGGAACCGGAAAAGGCTGATATCCCATATTCTTTGCGGCTTCGGCAAACAGCGTGGGGCCGTAAGGCTGACGCAGTGGCGGCGTGGGGTAATTACCAGAACGCATACCTTCAAACGGGTTACCGCCAGCACGTTTTTCACCATTGAGGTTGGCGGCATAGCCCGATGTACCGGCCACCCGCTCAAACTGCATATAATGCGGCTCCATCTCCTCCCAGGTTGTCCCCCAGTCCTGGAGTACCAGTTCATCGGGGATGGCATTTGCGCCATACCGTTCGGTCAGATGACTTTTGAGGCGAAATTCCTCCGGCTGGAAACGGAAGGTGATGCCTGCCCAATGGTTGCCTGCGCCACCCGTGCCGTTACCGGGGTGGAATGATCCCCAGGTGCGCATCGGCAGTGCGGTCTGTGATGGATTGTTACGCATGGTGCAGGTATTTTGCCGGGTGCGCAGCATCAGTTCTTCGCGCATCACATAGCGCAGTTCGTCAGTCACGGTGGCGACGTTGAAGTCACGCGCGGTATCGCGCCAGGGGCCACGTTCAATGCCGATCACCTCGAGGCCTTCATCGGCCAGTTCTTTCGCAATGATCGACCCAGCCCAGCCGAGGCCAATGACCACGACATCCGTTTTTGGTAATTTTTTCATGCTGTTATCCCCTGGCTTTCCATTGCATCATGCTGATGGGTTCTAATCCCAGATTCTCGTTATGGCGATCGATATAGTCGCGATAGTCGTAACGCGCGCCAGGGAATCCCAGCATCTTCCACGAAACCATGTCTTTGTTGCCGCCATAAATCGGATCGGCAAAAAAGCCTTCCATAGTGTTAGTCAGCACATCGTTAAACAGGGATTGCGCATCGTAGCCGTCGAAATGCACCTTGCCTGCCTCCATTGCCTGCAACAAATGGTCCTGCTGCTCCGGTGGAAGGTCGGCGAAGTTCTTTTGTGCGCTCTGTTGCACGTAGCGGTTGAGCGCTGCGATGCCCTGGCGATAACGTTGTTGTGGTATCAGCGGAGACTGGTCACCTTGTTGCGGTGTGCCCTGGTGAAATGGGCCTTGCATGTACAGCCGTTCAAATGTCCCGTAAAAACCGTGCAGTTGGCGATCAATAAACACGGCACAGCCGGCTTCTTTGCCACCGATACTGAGTTCATCGGCAGGGATCAGACGGTCAACGATCGCTTCCAGGGTTTGTGCTTCTTCAGGGGTAAAGAACAGCCAGCCTTGTTGATCGAATGATTCGGGAGGATTGTCAGAAAAGGGCGTCCAGCCCGGTGTACCTTTGAGAGACACGGCATCAGCCGCTTGTGTCACCGTGGCAGCGACACCCAACGTTGTCCACGTCAACACCTGCCGTCGTGTCACCCCCGGCAGTGTTTTGGCTCTTTTTTTCATATTGCTTCCTAATTAAGTTGAACAAATTTGAAACAAAGGTGGTTTTTCAGGACATTGAAACAAGCAGTCAATTTTTATGTTGCGACTTTGTATCATTAACATTTTACAAATGTTAAATGTAAGGGCTTTCTGCAAAAGCGGGCTACAGCAGGGGAAAAAATGCATTTTTTGTCAAAAAATGAGGGGGAAAGATAAGGGTTAGTAATAGATGAACATGGCAGCTAACAAATTGTTACTTCGTTGGCTGCCCGAAAGCAGAGGGATCAAACCGTTAACTGATTACAACGCGTCATAGTTCCTCAAGCGGTAATTAAGCATCGAAATGCCCCAACACACGACAAACAACCCAACCACCACAAAGCCCGCATTACCCAGGTTGTCACTCAGTTTGCCAATCCACGGCCAGATACCACCCTGTAATCCGAGTTTGTCGATCAATAGCCCCAGTGCCTCCACGCCACCGATAAACAGCGCCACCACCACCGACGTGCCGGTAATGGTCATGTTGTAATACAGTTTGCGCTGCGGTTTATTAAACGCCCAACCATAGGCATTGAGCATCACCAGGTTATCGAGGGTATCCACCAGCATCATGGCGCTGGCAAACATCACCGGAAAGATAAGGATCGACCACATTGAGATGCCGTAAGAGGCGGTAGCGGCCGAAAGACCCAGCACGCCAATTTCTGTGGCGGTATCGAAGCCTAAGCCAAATAGAAAACCGACCAGGTACATATGCCAGCTTTTATTCACCAGCTTAAAGGTGGTGTTGAATAAGCGGCTCATCAGGCCACCCCCGCTGCTTTCCAGCGCGTCGGCGGTGAGCGGCTCGCCGCGTTTCCACTGGCGGAAGTTACGCCAGACACTGCGCAGAATCACCAGATTAACCAGCCCCATCGCCAGCAGGAAACAGGCCGACACTGCGGTGCCGATCACGCCTCCCACCTCAAGGAACCAGGCCATATTTTTCTGGAAAGCGGCGGCAGTGGCGGCGATGGCAATCGATGCCAGAATAACGATGGTTGAGTGACCCAGGGAAAACCAGGCGCCAATAGTTGTCGGACGTTTTCCCTGCTGCATCATTTTACGCGTGACAATATCGATGGCAGCGATATGGTCGGCATCAACCGCATGGCGCAGTCCATAACACCATGCCAGCAGGCAGGTTGCCATCAATGCGGTGCTTTGCTGGAACACCACCAATGCCCAAATCCAGGCGGCAAAATTCGCGGCCACCAGCGCGCCCAATAAAGCGCCAGCGCGCGGGGTTTCACGAAGAACACGCAACAACATCATTTTTTCCTTGTGTATGAGGTATAAGACGCGCGGCGGCAATCAATGCCTGGCCGAATGAAAGCGCACCGTCGCCCGCAGGCAACTGTGTCGGAAACAGAATCTCCAGATCAGAAAGCCACCAGCGCAGGCGTTCACGTAGCAGACGGTTATGCATCACCCCGCCACAGCAAACGAGGGTGGAAATGCCCAAATGACTGGCATGCTGACGAACCAACTCGGCCAGCCCCTGAGCCAGGGCATCATGAAACGCCCACGCACGCGCCGGGGCGCTGGCCTGCCATCCCAGCCATTGCTGCCAGAAGGTAGCCATATCGGGACATCCCTGCACCAGCGGCAACGTCACGGGATGCGGGCAAGGACCGTGGTCGATGGCCATTGTCTCCAGCAGGCAGGCGGCTTCGCCTTCATAACTTTGCTGGAGGGGCGCGAAGCCCAGGGCGGCTGCCACGGCATCAAACAGGCGACCACAGGAGGAGGCGAGCGGGGCATTGACCCCGCGGGTGATCGCCCGCGCCAACGGCTGCCAGGGCTGGGCACGAACCACCGCCGTTTCCGCATAGTGTTGCCAGTGCGGCACAAAGGCTTCGCATTGTGCCAGCAAATTACGCCAGGGCTGCCGCGCTGCCAGATCGCCACCCGGAAGCGCCACGGGTGGCAGACCGCCGAGGTGCGTACATTCCCGGTAGTCCACCCGCAGGCATTCACCCCCCCAGAGCTGACCGTCAGCGCCATAGCCAATACCATCAAGGGCCAACGCCAGCACCTTGCCACCCTCCAGCGGCCAGTGATGTTCGGCAAGGCAGGCGGCAGCGTGAGCGTGATGATGCAATATTTCTGAGAGCGGCAGCGCCATCTCACGCCCCAGTTGTGCGCTACGCCAGGCCGGATGCGCATCAACCGCAATCTGCTGTGGCGTAAAGTGGTAGATCTCGCACATCAGCTGCAATGCCTGACGCCACTGGGTTTCGACGCCGCTTTGCGCTAAATCGCCAAAGTACTGGCTGAGCACCGCCTGATCGTCACGCACCAGACAGAAGGTATTTTTCAGATCGCCGCCGAGTGCCAGTATCGGTGGCAGTTGGTTGAAACCGGGCGGTAGCGGCAGGGCATCGGGCACAAACCCACGCGAGCGTCGTAACATTTCACCGCTGGCGCGCATCACAGAATCATCCATGCGTTGCAGGATCGGGCGATTATGCAGCAGCCAGCCATCGGCAATCCCCGCCAGCTCCGCCAGCGCGCGATCATTCTCAATTGCAGGGGGCAAACCGTTCAGATTGCCGGATGTCATCACCAGTGGGCCGCCAAAATCCGCCATCAACAGATGCTGGAGAGGATTGGCCGCCAGCATCACACCGATTTCATTCAGACCTGGCGCAATCCCGGCGCTTAACCCGCTTAACAGGTGACGGTCGACCAGCACAATCGGCGCGGCTGGTGAGGTGAGGAACACGGTGGCCGAATCCGGTAAGCCCAGCGTATCCGGTATCATCACAGCAAAAGGTTTTGCTGGCCGCTGCTTACGCTGCCGCAGGCGCTGCACCGCCAGCGAGTTGCGGGCATCCACCGCCAGATGAAACCCACCCAGTCCTTTAATGGCGACAATCCCGCCTTTTTTCAGCAGCGTCACGGCCTGTTGCAGTGCCGAATCTCCCTTACACCGTTGCCCGTTGTGGTGCCAGATGATCTGCGGGCCGCAATCCGCGCAGGCCAGCGGTTGAGCATGAAAACGGCGGTCCAGCGGGTTGCGGTACTCCCGTTCACAGGCCGGGCACAGGGGAAACGCGGCCATTACCGTGGCGGGACGATCGTAAGGTATGGCGTGGATAATGGTGTAGCGTGGACCGCAGTGGGTACAGTTAATAAAGGGGTAGCGGTAACGTCGGTCCGTGGGATCATGCAGTTCGCGCAGACAGGCGGGACACGTTGCGGCATCGGGGACGATTTGTGTGGTCATGGCACCCTCGTCACTGTGACGAATGGTGAAACTCTCCGGCAGGCTTATCCAGCACATTGTCTGTTGTTCAATGCTATCAATTCGCGCCAGCGGCGGGCAGTGCTGATGCAGCGCCGCCAGTAACGTTGTTGCCGGGCTGGTCAGACGCACCAACACGCCCGCGCCGTCGTTGCAGACGTCGCCTTTGAGCTGGAGTTGTTGTGCCAGTTGCCAGACCCAGGGGCGAAAACCGACGCCCTGGACCTTGCCGCGAATACGTAATGTGATGCCGTTGTTATTCATAGGATTTTATACCGTCGCGGCACGATTTATCACGCCGCGACGTATTTTTACGCTTCTGCCGCTTCGCGCAGTCGCGCTTTCATCTGGTTATAGGTGGTCTGCGCATAGAGTTCAGCCCACGCCTGATCCTCAATCGCGCTGACGTTGACCGCGCAATATTTGGTTTCCGGTGTTTTGGAAATCGGATCAAGATTGTCCTGAGTCAGCTCATTACAGGCACCAATCCACCATTGATAAGTCATATACACCGAACCCTTATTGATGCGTTCATTGACGTCGGCGCGGCTGATCACTTTGCCGCGTCGTGAGCTGACCCACACCAGTTGCTGGTCTTTTATCCCCAATGCTTCGGCATCCAGCGGGTTGATTTGCATATAACCGGGTTCGTCGGCGAGGGTTTGCAGCGCCGCGCAGTTACCGGTCATGGATCGACAGGAGTAGTGCCCTACTTCACGCACGGTGCAAAGCACCAGCGGGTAGTCTTTATCCGGCACTTCCGCCGGGGCGCGCCACTCAGCGGCGAACAACTGCCCCTTACCGGTTGGGGTATCAAACTTATTCCCTTTGTAGAGATAAGGGGTGCCGGGATGCTCCAGCGTCGGGCAAGGCCACTGAACGTGTCCCATCTCGCCCATTTTTTCGTAGGTTACGCCATAGAACAGCGGGCACAGATCGCGCAGCTCATCCCAGATCTGCTGGTTATTGTCGTAATGCATCGGGTAGCCCATTTCGGTGGCGATCAGGCTGATGATTTCCCAGTCACGTTTGACGTTGTATTGCGGTTCGATGGCTTTCTCAAAGCGCTGGAAACCCCGGTCGGCACAGGTAAACACGCCGCCGTGTTCACCCCATGAGGTGGCGGGCAGCAGCACGTCGGCCACTTCGGCGGTTTTGGTCATAAAGATGTCCTGCACCACCACGAAGTCGAGCGCTTCAAAACCCTGACGCACCAGGCCTAAATCCGCCTCGGTCTGGAGCGGATCTTCCCCCATGATGTAGTAAGCCTTCATCTCGCCTTCCAGCGCCAGATGCGGCACTTCTGTGATGCGCACGCCAACTTTGTCGTCCATCACTGCCGGATCAATGCCCCATGCGCTGGCGAATTTCGCTCGCACCGCCGGATCAACCACGTCCTGGTAGCCGGGAAACTGGTTGGGGATAACGCCCATATCGCAGGCACCCTGCACGTTGTTCTGACCGCGCACCGGCCCGACGCCGACATGTTCGCGGCCCAGATTACCGGTCAGCAGCGCCAGGCTGGACAAGCCTTTCACCACATCCACCGCCTGACCAAACTGCGTCACCCCCATGCCCCACATAATGGTGGCGGAAGGTGCTGCGGCGTAGGTGCGCATTGCCTGGCGAATCTGTTGAGCCGGGATACCGGTCAAATGCTCGACATCTTCCGGGGCGTAACCTTTAACGGTGTCGCGATAGGCATCCAGCCCCTCGGTGTATTTAGCGACATACTCCTTGTCGTAAAGTTGCTCATCCAGCAATACGTAACCAAAGGCGTTAACCAGCGCCATATTGCAGCCGTTTTTGATTTGCAAATGTTGATCGGCAATACGGGCGGTTTCGATGCGGCGTGGGTCGCAGACGATGATCTTCGCGCCATTACTTTTGGCTTTGATCACGCGGCGCGCCACGATGGGGTGAGAGTCGGCACAGTTATAGCCCACTACCAGCAGGCATTTGGAGTTTTCGATATCACCGATGGAGTTGCTCATCGCGCCGTTCCCCAGCGTCACCTGTAGCCCGGCGACGGAGGGACCGTGGCACACGCGTGCGCAGCAATCGACGTTATTGGTGTTCAGCACGCCACGGGCGAATTTTTGCATCACATAGTTGGTTTCGTTACCGGTGCCGCGTGAGGAACCGGTGGTCATAATGGCGCGCGGCCCGAACTGCTGCTTAATCTCGCCAAGGCGTTTGGCCGTGTAGCGGATAGCTTCCTCCCAACTAACGGGCTGGAGTTTGCCCCCTTTCTGATAACGGATCATCGGCTGCGTCAGACGTGGCGTGAGCAGTTTGGTGTCGTTGAGGAAGTCCCAGCCATAGTAGCCTTTCAGACACAATTCGTTCTGGTTGGTCACACCATCGGCCGCTTCGGCACGCAGAATTCTGTTGTTCTCGACGACCAGTTTCAGTTTGCAGCCTGCACCGCAATAGGGGCAGACGGTAGTCACTTTTTTCATCTATAGCCAACCTGTAAGAAGTTGAAAAGCCGGGATTAAAACGACAGCGATGAGGGGGCATCTAACGCGGCGCGGCGGCGTTTTTCTGCGCTCATCTGTTCGAGTTTGTTGCGATCGACGCACATGATGGCGTTGGTCGGACAGGCGTCGATGCACGCCGGACCTGATTCACGCTGGTGGCAGAGGTCACATTTGTTAGCCTCGGCTTTTTCCGCCATGACGTTCAGTCCGGCACCGCTGTTGCGAATCACCGGGCGAACCACCACCTCCATCGCACCGTAAGGACAGGCGACGACACAGGTTTTGCAGCCAATGCAGCGTTCCTGCATCACATGGACAAAACCTTTATCACGGCTGATTGCGCCGTTCGGGCAGACGTTGGCGCAGGGGGCATCTTCACACTGGCGGCACATGGTGGCCGTAGAGACATTCACGCCTTTGATGACATGAATGCGGGGCAGGAAGGTCTGCGGGGTGAGCGCCGAGCAATCCTGGTTTTCCTGATGGGACACGACACAGGCTACCTCACACGTACGGCAGCCGATACACTTGCTTGAATCAGCAATGATGAAGCGGTTCATCATAAACTCCTGCATTGAACTTGTTATTGTCAGGGAGCTATACACAAACCGTGCCAGTTTTTTAGTTGTTTAATAACAATGAGTTGCTTGTCTGGCTTGTTGGCATTGACACTTTTGACGATGACATCTGTCGGCTCATGTCGTAGCGGTGCGATTTATCGCGCCGCTACGGTTGTGTGCCATCACGCTTCGCTGGTGAGCGCTGCAAACCCTCCGTCACCCACCCAGTCGTCAAGCTGTCGATAGACCTGGTCTACCGCGTTCTTCACCGCCTCGGTCATGGGATAGCAAAAGCCCACCAGATCCGGCTGAATGCCGAGAAACACCACCTGACCGACATCGTCTTTAAGCTGATCAATCAGGTAATTGAGCGGCATATTGTGGGTGGTCATCAGCAACATGTCGGCGATGTCATCCGGGTCGATAACGCGGATTTCACCGGGGGACAGCAACATGTCGGTGGCATCAACAATCAGCAGCAAATCGGGCCGTTGTTCGCGAATGGCGACCACATCGTTTTCCGGCGCGCTGCCGCCGTCGATCACCAGCCAGTCGCCACAGGGGGCGGCGCGACATTTCTCCGCCAGCAACGGGCCTGCGCCGTCATCACCCATCATGCTGTTGCCGACACACAATAAAACCTTAGTCATCACGCCTCCTGACCATCAGATAGATAGCCGGTTCCTGTTGAATGGCCTGGAGCATCGCCAGCAGTGCCTGGCTCCATTGCTGTTGCTGCGTCGTCTGACACGCTCTGGCGGTATCAAATGCCTGCGCCAGCATCACCACATGGCTGTGGTCGATCACAATTTCCCCGTAGCGCGGCACGCCGGCCATCTTACGGCTGGCCTGGCTTGCCGCCGGAAGCGTGGCAATCCACGCCAGATAAGCCGCCCAGGGACACACCAGACTTTCTTCCAGGCAATCAATCACGCCAAGGTGATGACCAATGGCCAGGCTGTAGTACATCACCTGTTGTGCTTCTGCCGGCGTTGCGTCATTTTCATCGACAAATTTGCGGCTAAGTTGGCAAAACACCACGGACTCGCTCATTACACGCGCTCCATCTGCACCAGATTTTCCAGATGCGTAACAATCTCCGTCAGACGTGGATCGTTCTCTTCCGCCAGCCATTGCTGCACTGCGCCATCGCCGTCGGTCAGTTTGTGCATGAAGTTGTCGGCAATTTGTCGTCCATAGCGATAACCCGCCAGACGGCGCGCCGCGCGATCAATGCGAACGCGCAGCGGCTGTACCATCGCCGTATGCAGGATGCGTGCGGGTTGCAGATCCTGTTCGCTTGCCGGACGGGCATGGATTTTTTGCTCCAGCAGACCCAACGCCATGGCGAAGCCGTACAGGGTGGCGGCGGGTGTGGGTGGGCAGCCTGGGATATACACGTCTACCGGCACGATTTTGTCCGTCCCGCCCCAGACGCAGTAGAGATCATGGAAGATACCGCCGCTATTGCCGCAGGCCCCGTAGGAAATACAAATTTTCGGGTCCGGGGCGGATTCCCAGGCACGTAACGCTGGTGAGCGCATGGCGCGGGTGACCGCGCCGGTGAACAGCAAAATATCGGCATGACGCGGTGAGGGGACCACTTTGATTCCGAAGCGTTCGGCGTCAAAAAGCGGGGTAAGTGCGGCGAAAATCTCAATTTCACAGCCGTTGCAACCGCCACAGTCAACGCGATAAACGTAGGCTGATCGTTTGATTTTTTTCAGCAATGAAGCCTTCATGCTGGCAATCGACTCTTCCACCGAGAGCGGCAGTGGCAGGCCGTTATGGTCGCGTGGACCTGATACGTTACTCATCCGTTGGCTCCTCGCAACTGACGGTGAAACACGGCGCTGCCGGATGAGGCCAGGCTGTGCTGACGTTTACATGCCGGGCAGGTTTCGAACGCCGACCGCCGGTTTTCCGCCCCCTGGTCGCCGTTATGGCGCAACAAGGCAATGGCATAGTCGATCTCCTTTTGTACCGCGAAGGGGTGACCACATTCCCGGCAATAGCACAGCGGAAAAAGCGCCTGTTGCAGCAAATCGGCTTTGTTCCACACCGCCAGTTCGAACTGCTGCGACAGGGTAATTGCGGCGGTTGGACACACCTCTTCACAGCGGGCGCAGAAAATGCAGCGCCCGAGGTTAAAGCTCCACGCCAGTTGCCCGGCTTCGAGATCGGTTGCCACGCTTAACGCATTGGAAGGACAGGCATTAACGCAGGCAGCACAACCGATGCACTGCTGCGGATTGTGCTCGGGTTTACCGCGGAAGTTGTCATCCACGTCGATGGGTCGCAAGGGATAAGATTCGGTCGCGACACCGCCTTTGAGCGCGTTTTTAATAAAACTAAACATGATGACTCCCGACTATTTCAGCGGTGAATGGGTGCGCTCAATGCTGTAGCGCTCCAGCTCTTTGTACGGCACCACCTGGCTTTTCTTTTTGCGTACATCCACCACCGTCATGCGATCGGTGCAGGAGTAGCAGGGGTCGAGACTGCCGATGATCAATGGCGCATCGGACACCGTATTGCCGCGCAACATATAGCGCAGCGTCGGCCAGTTGGCGTAGGTCGCCGCACGGCAGCGCCAGCGGAACAACTTCTGGTTGTCGCCGGTCATGCTCCAGTGGATATCGTCACCGCGCGGCGCTTCGCAGAAACCGAGAGCAAAACGCTGCGGGATGTAGGTAAACCCTTCCACCATCAGGGGGCCGCCAGGCAGGTTATCAAGGCCGAAATCAATCAGATTCAGCGCGGTGAACACTTCATTGATGCGCACTTTAAGCCGCGAAAGCACGTCACAACCGGCAAGGGTATGTACCTCCAGCGGCAGCAGGCCGTAACCGGCAAACGGGTGGTCGGCACGGGTGTCGCGAGCGTGGCCGCTGGCGCGCACCATCGGACCGACGTTACTGAAATCGCGTGCGATACCCGGATCAAGACGGCCAATGCCCACGGTGCGCGATTCAATATTGGGCGTGC
Organism: Pantoea sp. X-Soil-TKNS-1279; assembly: GCF_059730565.1. Lineage (NCBI taxonomy): Bacteria > Pseudomonadati > Pseudomonadota > Gammaproteobacteria > Enterobacterales > Erwiniaceae > Pantoea > Pantoea sp. X-Soil-TKNS-1279. The sequence goes on from NZ_AP035949.1 coordinate 144,604, forward strand.
TGAGCAGAATGTCGGTCAGGGTATAGACCTCGCGGCGCATCTGCTGCGCCAGCTGGCGCGTCTGTATCATGTCGTCTTTCATCAGGTCACGACGAATTCCGCCGATCAGGTTCAACCCATAAGTTTTACGTGCGCCGGTCAGGATCTCCGCCATCTTCATCGACAACTCACGCACGCGGAAAAATTGCATAAACCCGGAGTCAAAACCCACAAAGTGGCAGGCCAGACCGAGGTTCAGCAGATGGCTGTGCAGACGCTCCACTTCGAGCAAAATCGAGCGGATCACCTGCGCGCGCGCGGGCACCACAATCCCCATCGCATTTTCCACCGAAGAGGTGTAGGCGGTGCTGTGGGCAAAGCCACAGATGCCACACACGCGATCGGAGAGGAAGGTGACTTCGTTGTATCCCATGCGGGTTTCTGCCAGTTTCTCCATGCCGCGATGGACGTAAAACAGGCGATAATCGGCATCGATAATGTTCTCACCGTCGACAAACAGGCGGAAATGGCCAGGTTCATCAGAGGTGACATGCAGCGGACCGATGGGCACCACATTGTTCTTGCTGCTACCCAGTTCATTAATGAATTCGTAGGTTTCGCTATCGCTGGTAGGGGCCGGACGTTGGCGATAATCCATGCTGTCTTTACGCAATGGGTAGAGTTCATCCGGCCAGTCGTCCGGTAGCACCAGACGACGTTCGTCCGGCAGCCCAATCGGTTGCAAGCCATACATATCGCGGACTTCGCGTTCACCCCAGACGGCAGCAGGGACGCGTGGGGTCACCGATGGAAACTCTGGTCGATGGGCGTCTACCGCCACCCGGACGGTGATCCAGCATTTGGTGCCGCTCTCCATCGACAGTACGTAGTAAACCGCATAGCTGCCGCAGAGTTGGCGTTCATCATTGCCGAATAGCACCGATAACCAGCCTCCCTGCTGGTAATACAGCCATTCGACAATTTCCGGTAGCATGTTGAGTTTGACGGTAATGGTGATTTGATCTTTGGTCTGCCAGCTCTCCTCCAGCACCGCGTGGGGGAACTTGAGGTGCAGTGCAGCAAGGTAGTGTTGACCGATTTTCTCTTCAGACATGAAATAAGTTCTCTGCAATTACGCCGCCAGCAAGGAGACGAAGGCTAAAAAGGCCAGACCAAAACCGGCCCACGTAATACGTGACGTTTCGAGCATCCGCAGGCGTGCCATGCTGTTTTCAAACAGCGCGATCAGCAGGGCAGCGGCAATCAGTTTGACGATGGCCAGTACCACGGCGAGTACCCCTCCACCCCAGCTAAAGGCGTGCATCTGCCCCCAGGGCAAAAACACCCCGACAAACATTTGCAGCACCACTAACTGTTTTAACGAAATGCCCCACTTCAGTACGGCAAAGCCTGCGCCGCTGTATTCGGAAAGTGGCCCCTCCTGCAACTCCTGCTCGGCTTCCGCCAGGTCAAACGGCAGTTTCCCCATCTCGATAAACGTGGCGCAGGCGCAGGCGGCCAGCGCCAGCAACAGCGTCAGACTGTGGCTGAGCGGCCAGGCATGGACGGTCATGGCTATGTTGCTGATATGGGTACTGCCTGCCACCTGAGCCGCCACCCACAGGCCGAGCAGCAACATCGGCTCCACCAGCACGCCGAGCATCGTCTCGCGGCTGGCACCGATGCCAGTGAACGGACTGCCGGTGTCCAGGCCCGCAATGGCGAAAAAGAAGCGGGCGATGGCGAACAAATAAATCAAGGTGATCAGGTCGCCAACTGGCGGCAACGGCGAGGTGAGGGTAACCACCGGCAGCGCAGTGGCAATGGTCAACATCACGCCGACCATCACCAGCGGCATCAGGCGAAAAACCCAACCCGCAGCGGCGGGTGCCACGCTCTGGCGACCGAGTAACTTGAACAGATCCCGATACTCCTGCAACACGCCAGGACCACGCCGGTTATGCAAGCGCGCGCGGGCCATTCGCGAAATGCCGGAGAGCAAGGGCGCAGCCAGAAATAAGGCCAACGCCTGGGTAAGGGCAAAAAATAACGTCGTCATAGTGGTTCCTCAGGCGATGACCGCGACCAGCAAAATCGCCAGTTCAATAAATGCCAGACGCCGGAACGTGATGGCGATCCCGTCACCCCGCCAGCCAGGCACCCACCGCACCGGATTAAGGTGTTTGCGTAAGGCGAGGAGGGGCGCAAAGGCGGCTCTCACCGGTTGGGCAAAACCCGATGCGGTGATCACCATCGCTGCTTCGTGGTCGTAGCCACAAACCCATGCCGGGCCACGCGTGCGGTGCGGCAGGCGTTCGCCACGGAACAGCACCAGCAACAGCACAGGCAGCAGTGGCGTCATAATCAGCAGCAGGGCGATCAGCGGTTGCGATACCAGCGTCTGCGCGGTGTTGAGCGGGAGTGGGATGGCATGTTGCAGCAACGGCAGCAACCAGGGAGTAGCGACACCGGCAATCACGCAACCCAACGCCAGCAGAACGACGGTGATATTCATCAGGCCGGGCGGGTTGGCGGCCTGTTCGGCCTCCGGGCTGCGGGGTGCGCCGAGGAAGGTGACGCCATAGACCTTGGCCATACACATCACCGCCAACGCGCCAGTGATCGCCAGTCCAACCGCCAGCAGCGGCCCAAGGACACGCGCGATAAAGGAAGCCTGGTTGCCTAACTGGAAGAATGACTGATAGATCACCCATTCACCGGCAAAGCCATTAAGCGGCGGCAAGGCGGCCATCGCCATCAAACCCACCAGCATCGCCAACGAAATCAGCGGCATACGCTTGCCAATCCCGCCCAGTTTCTCAATGTCGTGCTGACCAGTGCGGAACCACACCGCGCCAGCGCCGAGGAACAGCGTGGTTTTAAACAGGCTGTGATTAAACAGATGGTAGAGGCCACCGATCATCCCCAACGCCACCAGCGCCGGTTGGTGCAGCGCAATCCCGATAAAGCCGCAACCCACGCCCAGCAGGATAATGCCGATGTTTTCCAGCGAGTGATAAGCCAGCAGGCGGTTGATGTTGTGTTCCATCAGGGCGTACAGCCCGCCGGTAAAGGCGGTCACCATACCGAGCACCACCACCAGCCCCCCCCACCACAGCGGCAACATGTCGGCGAGCAGTGAAACGCTGATCATGCCGTACAACCCTACCTTCAGCACTACGGCGGAAAACAGCGCTGCGGCCGGAGCCGGGGCATTGGCATGCGCCTGGGGTACCCAGCCGTGCAGCGGAATAATGCCCGCCAGCAGACCAAAGCCGAGCAAACTTAACAGCAACACCAGCGGAGAGAGCGCCGCTCCCTGGAGCGCCAGGCGTAATCCGTCAAAACTCAGCGTGCCAAACTGCTGCCACAGCAACCAACAGGCGGCGACCAGCAGAAGCGTGCCAAGGCGACCCAGTGCAAACCAGAGTTGACCGGATTTACGACAGCCGGTGAGGAAGTAGCCTGCCAGCGCGACAATTTCGGCCATCGCTACCAGGGTGGCGAGGTTAGCGGCGAGCAGAGCAACAGCCGCGGCGGCGAGGATCAGATTGACCAGCAAACCGTTGGCTTTAACCTGAGAATGCCGATGCCAGCTTACGTTAAACAGGCAGATAAACAGGCCGCAGAGTGACACTGTCACTAACCATATGCTGTTAAAGCTATTCAGTTGTAGCTGCCAACGCCACAGCGTCAGGATGGCGCTGAATCCGAGCAGGCCCTGGACGCTGGCTGCCAGCAGCAACGCACAACTTATCGCGCCACCGATACCGGCAACAACGCCACTGACGGGCCGGTTAAACGCGGTGATGCCCGCCAGTAACGCACTGAGCATCAGACCGGCCAGTGCCCAGTGGATCAGAAAAAAAACATTCATTTACGTGCCTCTGGCTGGCTGAACAGGCTTAAATCACCCAGCGCACCCGCCAGCGTGAGTTCACGCTTGCGTTTGCTGGCTTTGGCGATATCGGTGTTGTCGATCAGTTGCAGCGCTTTCGTCGGACAGGTGCGCACGCAGGCTGGACCCTGCTCATCGAAGCTGCACAGATCACATTTCATCGCGACAGCACGAATGCCAGGAACCCAGTCCAGCAGCGAACTAACGCGCAGGGGATCGGCAGGGGCGGCGGGCGCTTTGGGGCTGTTGACGTCTGCCGGGATGTGTAACGGGCGGCTGCCGGAAAATTCGATAGCCCCAAACGGGCAGGCGATGCCGCACAGTTTGCAGCTGACGCACAGGTTAGCGTTCAGCTGTACCGCGCCATCCACACGGTTAATGGCATTCACCGGGCAGACGCTGGCACAAGGGGCGTCTTCGCAGTGGCGGCACAACTGCGGGGCGGATTCGTCCCGGTTGCGCATCACCTTTAAACGCGGCATCGACTGTAAACCCTGTTGCCGGTGCGTCTCCGCGCAGGCCGCTTCACAGGTATGGCAACCAATGCATAATGTTGAATCAGCGATTACAAAACGGTTCACCAACGGATTCCTCTGGTGACTGTCGTCATTAATGACGAAATCATGCCGATAACCTGTCGCTTCGACAGTTTTCGACACCCTCAACCTCTTCACGCCACGGCGGCTTGTTGTAGCCGTTCCATCGACACCGGGGTGTTTTCATGGACCGCCAGATAGAGGCTGTCGTAAATCGGCTGAATTAGTTCCAGATAGTGGGTAAGTACTTTCTCGCGATCGCGATTGCTGAAGGCATTGTCGATGCAACCGTCATTATCGATATTGGCATGACCAATCAATATCTTATCGCTGTCATCCGGCAGCGCGAGAAAGTACTCGATACGGTGATTGTTAAAGCCTTCGCCTGGCTGAATATGAATGACGAAGTGTTCAAATAAGAAGAAGCGCAAGTCATCCCCAGGTGAGCAGGAGATGGTGTGGTGCAGTTTGGCTTTTGACAGGGTTATCCCCTGAACTAAGGCGTTGCCGTATTGTTTCCACTGTGCCTGCAAGCGTTGATGCTTATCAGCGATGTAGGCTGCTTTGTCACTCAGTTCCCTAATATCCATTATTAAATCACTCTGTTTGTGCGGATATTCCCCTAAGGCACATTTCGTGCCATGTTTTTAACCTATTGAATTTTATGATTAATCTATAAATCCCCGTTGCAAAAAAACCGTCAGTGACATGTCATTTCGTCATCTTTGACATCGACACGCCGCCGCGCTGGCACCGTCTTTGCATTAGCAGCCCTCAGTGAACCCAGGAGGCAGCATGCACGAAATTACCCTCTGTCAACGCGCAGTCGAACTGATCGATAACCATGCCCGGCAACATGGCGCACGCCGTGTCACTGCGGTCTGGCTGGAGGTCGGGGCGTTTTCTTGCGTGGAGACCAGCGCGATGCAGTTCTGCTTTGAACTGACGTGCCGGGGCACCCTGGCTGAAGGGTGTGAACTTCATCTTCATCAGCAGGAGGCGGAGTGCTGGTGTCACGATTGCCAGCAATACATCACGCTGCTTACGCAGCGCGTCAGACGGTGCCCGCAATGTGGCGGTCATCAACTGCGCATCGTGGCGGATGATGGCGTGCAAATTAAGCGGCTGGAAATCGATCAGGAGATCAATCATGTGTAGTAGCTGTGGTTGCGGTGAAGGCAACCTGTATATCGAAGGCGATGAGCGTAACCCGCATTCGGCGTTTCGCAGCGCCCCGTTTGCGCCGGCACCACGTCGGGTGCCGCGGATTTCTGGCATAAACCTCAGTGAGCATGGCGATCTGCATTATGGGCACGGCGTGGCCGAAGCCCATGCACCGGGTATCAGCCAGCGTAAGATGCTGGAGCTGGAGCTTGATGTGCTGGATAAAAATAATCAGCTGGCGCAGGCGAATCGCGCCGCTTTTACTGCGCAGCGTCAACTGGTGCTGAACCTGGTGTCCAGCCCTGGCTCCGGTAAAACCACCCTGCTGACCGAAACCCTGAAACGGTTACAGGGCAAGGTGTCCTGCGCGGTGATCGAGGGAGATCAGCAGACGGTAAATGATGCCGCACGCATCCGCGCCACGGGCACACCAGCGATTCAGGTGAATACCGGCAAAGGTTGCCATCTGGATGCGCAAATGGTTCAGACGGCGATGCAGCGTCTGCCGCTGGCAGACAACGGGGTGCTGTTTATTGAAAACGTCGGCAACCTGGTGTGTCCGGCGAGTTTTGATTTGGGTGAACGCCACAAAGTTGCGCTGCTCTCGGTGACGGAAGGTGAGGATAAGCCACTAAAATATAAGTATATGTTTGCTGCGGCTTCGCTGATGTTGCTCAACAAAATTGACTTGTTGCCGTATCTGCAATTCGATGTCGACCGTTGTCTGGCCTATGCCCGCGAGGTCAACCCGGATATCCAGATCATGCTGGTTTCTGCCACCAGCGGCGCAGGCATGGAAGCGTGGATTAACTGGCTGGAGAGCGAGCGATGTGCATAGGCATTCCGGGCCAGATTGTTGAGCGCCAGGGTAATGACGCGAAAGTGGATGTGTGTGGCGTGCAGCGCGATGTCAATTTAACGCTGGTGGATGATGCGGCGGTGGGCCAGTGGGTGTTGGTGCACGTTGGCTTTGCCATGAGCATCATTGATGAAGCGGAGGCGCGTGACACCCTCGATGCGCTGCAAAACATGTTCGACATGGAACCTGATGTCGGGGCCTTGCTGTACGGCGAGGAGCGTGGCTGATGCGTTATGTTGATGAATATCGCGATCCCACCCGCGTGATGCAGCTGATTGAAACCCTGAATAAGCGGGCGCCATTGCTGGATTACGATGCACAGCATCCGTTGCAGATTATGGAGGTGTGCGGGGGCCATACCCACGCCATCTTCCGCTTTGGCCTCGATCAGTTGCTGCCGGATAACATCGATTTTATCCACGGTCCGGGCTGTCCGGTATGCGTGTTACCGATGGGGCGCATTGATAGCTGCATTGACATTGCCCGCCATCCTGAAGTGATTTTCTGTACCTTCGGCGACGCCATACGCGTGCCGGGCAGACAGGGATCGCTAATGCAGGCTAAAGCGCAGGGGGCGGATGTACGGGTGGTGTATTCACCGATGGATGCCCTGACGCTGGCGCGTCTGAATCCACACCGTAAGGTGGTGTTTTTCGCTCTCGGCTTTGAAACCACCATGCCCGCCACGGCCATTACGCTGCAACAGGCCAAAGCGCAACAGGTCACCAATTTCTTCTTCTTTTGCCAGCACATTACGCTTATCCCCACCCTGCGCAGCCTGCTGTCGCAGCCGGATAACCGCATCGACGCCTTCCTGGCACCGGGACATGTCAGCATGGTGATCGGCACTGCCGCCTATGAGTTTATCCCCCGCCATTTCCGGCGGCCGCTGGTGGTGGCGGGTTTCGAGCCGATGGATTTGTTGCAGGGCGTGTTGATGTTGGTGGAGCAAAAAATCAAGCAGCAAAGTCGGGTGGAGAATCAATACAAACGTGTGGTGCCGGATGAGGGAAACCTGCTGGCGCAGCAAGCCATGCGCGAGGTTTTTTGCCTCCGAGGGGCGTCTGAATGGCGCGGATTGGGGGTGATTGCGGAATCCGGTGTTCAGTTGACGGAGGCGTATCAATCCTATGATGCGGAGGTCAGGTTCCGGCCACGGCAGCAGCAGGTGAGTGACGACCCGCGCGCACGTTGTGGCGATGTGCTCACCGGGCGTTGTAAACCGCATCAATGTCCGATGTTCGGCAAGGGCTGCAATCCACAAAACGCCTTTGGTGCGCTGATGGTCTCCTCGGAAGGGGCCTGCGCGGCCTGGTATCAGTACAGAAGTCAGGAAGTGAATGATGAAATCAATTGAATTAGCGCATGGCAGTGGCGGCAGAATGATGCAGCAACTGATCGCCGACCTGTTTCTCCAGGCGTTTGACAATCACTGGCTGGCGGAGCAGGAAGATCAGGCGCGACTGGGGTTAAGCGAGCTGACTGGCAAAGGGGACCGGCTGGCATTTTCCACCGACAGCTACGTTATCGATCCGCTGTTTTTCCCTGGCGGGGATATCGGCAAGTTGGCGGTGTGCGGCACGGTCAACGATATTGCCGTCAGTGGTGCGCAGCCGCGCTGGCTTTCCTGTGGTTTTATCCTTGAAGAGGGGCTGCCGTTGGTGACGCTGGAACGCGTGGTGACCAGCATGGCGCAGATGGCCAGAGACGCGGGGGTCAGCATCGTCACCGGCGACACCAAAGTGGTGCCGCGTGGCGCGGTCGATAAGCTATTCATCAATACCGCCGGTCTTGGCGCGATTCCTGTCGGATTAAGCTGGGGCGCAGCACAGATTGACGTTGGCGATGTGTTGATCGTCAGTGGCACCCTGGGTGACCACGGAGCCACGATCCTCAATTTGCGTGAACAGCTGGGGCTGGATGGGGATTTGGCAAGTGATTGCGCGCCACTGTCCACGTTGATTGCGCCGTTGGTCGGCATCAGCGGCGTGAAGGCGTTACGTGATGCCACGCGCGGTGGCGTCAATGCGGTGCTGCATGAGTTCGCCGCTGCCAGTCACTGCGGGATGGAAATCCACGAAAGTCAGCTACCGCTCTCCCCGGCGGTGCGAGGTGTTTGCGAATTGTTAGGTCTGGATGCGCTGAATTTTGCCAATGAAGGAAAACTACTGATAGCGGCTTCAGCCGAAGCGGCACCGGCAGTCGTCGCTGCATTGCAGCGCCATCCTTTGGGTGAGCGTGCCGCAATTATCGGCATCGTGACTGAAAAGCCCGGCGTCAGAATGAACGGACTTTATGGCGTCAGACGTACCCTGGAACTCCCGCATGCAGAACCTTTGCCACGAATTTGTTGATCTATGCCTGGTCTCCCCGAAAGAAAACCACATAAACTTTAATTCTCATCAATATTGGACGATGGACTCACCTCCATATTTAGCGTGAGGTCTTTCAATGGACGACATACATGGCATATACCCCGATGAGCGATATCGGGCAGCAGGGATTGTTTGATATCACCCAGACCCTGCTGCAACAGCCCGATTTTAGTGCGCTTGCTGATTGCCTGACCCGCTTGGTTAAACAAGGGGCATTGGCGGACCGCGTGAATGTGTTGCTTTATCATCCGCAACACCGGCAAGTCAGTTTTTATGGCAGAGATAAGACGCTCACGCCGGATCAGCAGAGCTTACTGGCGACGGGACCAATGCAACGCATCCTTTCCCGTCCTGAAGCGCTGATTTGTCCCTGGCGTGAATTTGAGGGGGCCTGGCCGCAAGTGGCTAGCCTGCCGCTTTATACACCTTTTGGGCGCTACTGCCTGCTACCGCTGGTTTCCAGTGGCGAGATCTACGGTGGCTGTGAGTTTATTCGCGACAGCAACAAGGGCTGGAGCGAGAAAGAGCTGGAACGTCTGCATACCCTGACGCAGGTGGTGGGGTTGTGCGCCCAGCAGATTCGCAGCACCCAGGATATCGATCACCATTGCCAGGTGCTGAGTCGTGAACGGGATGACTTTCGCATTTTGGTGGCGGTGACCAATGCAGTGCTGTCGAAACTGGATCTTGACGAGGTGATGCAGGAAACCGCGCGTGAAATCCATCACCACTTTGCCATTGATTCCATCAGCATCGTGGTGCGCAGCAGCCGTAAAGCGTGGCTTACCATTTATTCCACCCATTTTGTCGATGAAGCGTCACCTATCCATGATCTGAGTGAAGTGCCTGAAGCGGGCACGCTCTCCGAACAGGTGTTTGCCAGTGGTGAAATGTTGTTGCTGAATCTTTACCCGCAGCAACAAGCGGCCTCCTATGAGCGCAGGTTGTTGGAGCTCTGGGATAATCAGGCTCAGACGTTGTGCCTGATGCCGCTAAAATTTGGCGACAATATGTTGGGGGTGATGAAGCTGGCGCAATGCGGTGAACGGGGCTTTAGCGCCGCCAACCTTGAGTTGTTGCATCAAATCGCTGAACGCATTGCGATTGCGCTCGATAATGCGCTGGCATGGCAGGAAATCAATCGGCTAAAGGAGAGCCTGACGGATAAAGGTTCGTGGGCCACGGAGTCGATCAATGCCGGGAACCCTGATGTTGGTGAAATTATTGGCCGCAGCGAAGTGATGATGGATGTGCTGAAACAGGTCGAGATTGTGGCAGCCAGCGACAGCACGGTGTTGATCCTTGGCGAAACCGGCACCGGAAAGGAGTTGATTGCGCGCGCCATTCACAACCAGAGCCAACGCAATCGTCGGCGAATGGTAAAAATGAATTGCGCCGCGATGCCTGCCGGGCTGCTGGAAAGCGATTTGTTTGGTCACGAGCGGGGGGCCTTTACCGGGGCCAATACCCAGCGAATTGGTCGCTTTGAACTGGCGGATAACAGCTCGTTATTCCTTGATGAAGTGGGGGATATGCCGCTGGAGTTGCAGCCGAAACTGCTGCGCGTGTTACAGGAAAAGGAGTTTGAACGTCTTGGCAGCAACAAACTGCAAACGGTTGATGTGCGACTGATTGCGGCGACTAACCGTGACCTGAAGCAAATGGTGGCTGACCGTGAATTTCGTAACGACCTTTACTATCGGTTGAACGTTTTTCCCATCCGATTACCGCCATTGCGTGAGCGACCGGAAGATATCCCGCTGCTGGTGAAATCGCTCACTTTCAAAATCGCTCACCGCCTGAATCGTAATATTGACAGCATTCCCGCGGAAACCCTGAGTATGCTGCGACGCATGGAGTGGCCGGGAAACGTGCGGGAACTGGAGAATGTGATTGAAAGGGCGGTGCTGATGACGCGCGGCAATGTGCTGCACCTGTCGCTGCCGGAAATGCTGGACACTCCGGCCGCCAAAAAAATTGCCGCACCCGTCACCGAGCCACGCGAAGGAGAGGATGAATATCAGCTGATTATGCGGGTGCTGCGTGAAACGAACGGTGTGGTGGCCGGACCGCGTGGTGCAGCCCAGCGTCTGGGCATCAAGCGAACCACCTTACTTTCGCGGATGAAGCGTTTGGGGATTAACAAAGTGGAATCGTAACCCGCTCGTCGCGTCGCGATGCCGGAAACCGCGCCGCTACGATGCCACCTCAACAATGTATTGAATCAGCGCTTCAGCCGCCGGAGCATGAAGTGCGCCCTGGCGCAGGGTTAAGCCAATCTCGCGGCGGGTGTCCGGTAAGGCAAACCTCAACGGGTGCAAAATTCCGGCTTGCAGTTCGTACTCCAGTTGGTGCGAGGAAACGGCGGCTATCATGTCGGAATTTAGCAGCAGACCGCGCACAATCGCCAGATCGCCGCTTTCCACCACCGGGGTGGGGGCGGCCATTCCCAACGTCGCGAAAGCCGCATCCAGCAGGTGACGGGAAGGGGTGTTATCGCGCGGCAATATCCACTGCGCATCAGCCAAATCGTTGGCCGTCAGGGTGCGTCCCGCCAGAGGGTGCTGGGGCCTTACCAGCAGCACCAGCGATTCAGCAAACAACACCTGATTGTGGATATCCAACACCTGCTCGTCCTGACGTAATGCCCCAAGAATGAAATCAATATCCCCGGCGCGCAACTCGGTAATTAAGGCGTCGAAGGCGCTTTCATTGGTCACCACTTTAATGCCCGGATGCGCCGCCACCAGCCGGGTTATCGCCAGCGGCAGCAGGGTGCTGCGGCACAGCGGCAGCGCGCCAACATGCACCGTGCCACGCAAAATCCCGGTTGCAGCGGCGAGATCTTCCGGGATATGACGGATTTCATTCAGCGCGCGACTGATAAAGGGGGCCATCTCGCGCGCCGCGGTAGAAGGCATCATCCCTTTTGGCGTACGCTGAAACAGCGTCAGCCCGGCACCCTTTTCCAGCACCTTCAGGGCGGCGCTCACCGCTGGTTGGCTGATGTTGAGAGAGTTAGCCACGCTTTGCGTATGGTGCAGGCGATACAGCCGGAGAAACACCTGAAGGCGTCGCACATTAAATAACCAAATCGGTTCTGCCTCTTCCCGCTGGTGGTCACGCTGTTTCAGCCGTGCCAGCGCCGCGGGAATGTGCTGCAATTCGTTGATCGCGCGCTGGGCACGCGGCAACACGCATTTTCCCATTTCGGTCAGCAGCATGCCGCTGGCATGACGTTCAAACAACGGCATCGCTAAAGTGTGTTCAAGATCACGAATAGAACGGGTGATCGCCGACTGGGTTCGAAATAATTTCTCCGCAGCTTCTGACACTGTACCGCGTTCTGCAATCATACAAAAAGCACGTAGTTGCATGATTTTAATATCATTATCTTGCTGCGTCATTTTCGGTTCAGCCTCACGTCCTGCGGCGATCAAAATCACAACATAAATAAAAATCATAGCTCGCGCAATGAAAGGCATTATTCGCGCGGATGGCTGCATGTCAGGATGAAAAAAAACGCAACAGCAGGAATACAAGATGGAAAATACCGCTAAAAAAAGTGCCCTCATCGTCAGTGCTCACTCCGCCGATTTCGTCTGGCGCGCAGGTGGCGCAATCGCGCTGCACGCTGAACGCGGCTATGACGTCCATGTGGTTTGTCTTTCGTTTGGCGAACGGGGTGAATCCGCCAAACTGTGGCGTAAAGGCAATATGACGGAGGAGATCGTCAAAGCGAACCGTCGCAGCGAAGCGCAGTCAGCCGCAGACATCCTCGGTGCCTCGATTGAGTTTTTTGATCTTGGTGATTACCCGCTGCGTGCCGATAAAGAGACGCTTTTCCGTCTGGCGGATGTGTTCCGCAAGGTTCAGCCGCACTTTGTCCTGACCCATTCTGTGGCTGATCCCTATAACTATGACCACCCGCTGGCGGCCAATCTGACCCAGGAAGCGCGCATCATTGCCCAGGCGGAGGGTTACCGTCCGGGAGAACCGATTATTGGCGCCCCGCCGGTTTACTGTTTTGAACCGCATCAGCCCGAGCAGTGCCACTGGAAACCGGACGTGCTGCTGGACATCACCTCGGTGTGGGAAAAGAAATACGCCGCGATTCAATGCATGGCCGGTCAGGAGCATCTGTGGGAGTACTACACCCGCGTGGCGCTGCAACGTGGCGTGCAGGCAAAACGTAATGTCGGTATCGCTTCCTCACGCGTACTCAGCCACGGTGAGGGTTATCAAAGCCTGTTCCCGCGCGTGACGGAGGATCTGGCATGAGTGATGTCAACCAGAAAGGCGTGGTGGTACGGCATATCGAGCGTGCCGATGCGGCGTTGATCGCGCAATTCGCGCGCTTCGGCGTGGCGACGGTACACGAAGCGCAGCAGCGTCAGGGCTTGCTGGACAGGCGCATCCGTCCGGTGCAGCAGGGCACCACCATAGCGGGCAGCGCGGTGACGGTGCTGGTATCGCCGGGGGATAACTGGATGTTCCACGTTGCGGTGGAACAATGCCAGCCCGGTGACGTGTTGCTGGTGGCTCCCACCTCAGATTGCTATGACGGCTTCTTTGGCGATCTGCTGGCGACCTCGTTGCAGGCGCGAGGCGTGGTCGCACTGGTAGGGGATATCGGCATCCGCGATAGCCAAACCTTGCGTGAAATGGCATTCCCGGTCTGGTCACGCGCAGTTTACGCGCAGGGCACAGTCAAAGAGACGCTGGGTTCGGTCAATGTGCCGGTGATCTGCGCCGGTCAGTTAGTCCATCCTGGCGATGTAGTGGTGGCTGACGATGACGGTGTGGTGATTGTTCCCCGTGCCGACATTCCGGCCGTTGCGCAGGCGGCGGCGCAGCGCATTGAGGTGGAGGAGAGCAAACGGCAGCGGCTGGCCGCAGGTGAGCTGGGACTGGATATCTATCAGATGCGACAAAAACTGGCGGCGAAGGGACTGCGCTATGTCGAAACGCTGGCTGAACTGAAGAATAGCTAACTATGAAACAGACGCTGATCCCCTGTGTGTTAATGCGTGGCGGTACCTCCAAAGCCGCCTGTTTTCTGGCGCAGGATTTGCCAACCGACCCGGCGTTGCGCGATCGGGTGCTGCTGGCGGTGATGGGCTCGCCTGATGCACGTCAGATCGACGGGATCGGCGGTGCCGATCCCCTGACCAGCAAGGTAGCGATCATTTCGCCGTCAACCCGTGCAGATGCCGATGTGGATTACCTGTTCGCCCAGGTGAATGTCGATAAAGCGCTGGTTGATTACGGGCAGAACTGCGGCAACATTCTGGCGGCGGTGGCCCCGTTTGCCATCGAGAAAGGCGTGGTGGCGGTCCAGGGTGCGGTAACGCGGGTGCGCATTTTTATGGTCAATACCGGGCAGATCGCCGAAGCGCAACTCTCCACGCCGGATGGCGCGGTGGAGTATGAAGGCGATGTTCAGATTGATGGCGTTCCGGGTTATGCGGCGCAACAGGTGCTGAATTTTACCGATATCGCCGGTTCGAGTTGTGGCGCACTGCTGCCCACCGGCCAGGCGCAGGATCACTTTGCCGGTGTCGCCGTGACCTGTATCGATAACGGTATGCCGGTGGTGCTGGTACGTGCTGCCGATCTCGGGCGTACCGGGCGTGAAAGCCGCGAACAACTGGATAATGATGACGAACTCAAAGCGCGGTTGGAGTCGATCCGTCTACAGGCCGGACCGCGGATGAATCTGGGCGATGTTGCTGCGCGTACCGTGCCAAAAATGACGCTGATAGCCGAACCGAATCACGGTGGCTGTGTATCGACGCGCACCTTTATTCCGCATCGCTGCCACGCCTCCATCGGGGTGCTGGGCGCAGTGAGCGTGGCAACGGCTTGTCTGATCCCGGGGTCGGTTGCGCAGGGCATTGCGCGGCTGGAGGCGGGCCGTGAACAACGGCTGGCGGTGGAACACCCGAGTGGCGAATTCAGCGTGATGTTGCAGCGTGATGAAGCCGGCAACGTTATCCGCAGCGGTTTGATTCGCACCGCCCGACTGCTGTTTATCGGTGCGGTAGCGGTACCGGGTTCACTCTGGCAGGGGAAGGTCAATGACTAACATCGCGATTATCGGCTTTGGTGAGGCCGGACGGATCTATGCGCAGGACCTGGCAAGCCAGGGCGCACAGGTGAAGGTGTGGGACAAAAAGTTTCTTAATGTGGAAGGTGATGCGCTGAAGGCGCAGGCCGAACAGGTTGGTGTACAGCCGGCGGGCAACCTTGCGCTGGCGCTGACAGGGGCGGAGCTGGTGCTGTCGCTGGTGACCGCCGGTAACGCGTTAGCGGTCGCCGAACAGGCTGCCGCGCTGTTACGCGAGGGGCAAACCCTGTTGGATTTCAACTCCGTAGCACCGGAGACGAAACGCGCGGCGGCGCGTGCCGTGGCTCAGGGGGCGGGGCGTTATATCGATGTGGCGGTGATGGCCCCGGTTCCGCCAAAACGGCTCGCGACGCCACTGCTACTCGGCGGCACGCAGGCGAGGCAGATTGCCGCGCAGTTGAGTGAACTCGGATGTCAGGCGCGCGCCGCCAGCGAAGAGGTCGGTGGGGTTTCTGCCATCAAGATGTGTCGCAGCGTGATGATTAAAGGGTTGGAAGCGTTAACCACCGAGTGCCTCGGCGCAGCGCAACGTTATGGCGTGGAAGACGCGGTACTGGAATCGCTGCATGCCAGTTTCCCGTCGCTGGGATGGCAGGCAGAGCTGCCAGATTATCTGATCAGCCGGGTGGCAGAACACGGCGTGCGCCGTGCCGAAGAGATGCAGGAAGTGGTGAAAACGCTTCAGGATGTCGGGCTGGCGGGCACCCTCAGTCAGGCTATCCGTCATGTACAGGCCGATTTACCGGCCCAGCTTAGCGCCCATCATCTGCGTTACCTGGATGTGGTGCCGTTTAGCTGGCGTGCCGTACTGACGAAGCTGGGGGAAAACCGTAGCGGCGGTGAGTAAAAATACGCGTGATAAATCGTGCCGCTACGCACGGTAGCGGCGCGATTTATTGCGCTATGGGTTTTCGAGCACGTCAGCGCTGCCGCCGACGCGTAAAAACACCGGAATGGCGCTGAGCGGGGCGGCAACGGTGATACGCTGTCCACCCTGGTAACGCTCGCCATTGCGCGCAATCCACTGATCGCCAGCCGGTAACCAGAGATCGCGTTCACGCTGCCCTGCGTGCAGCACCGGGGCCACCAACAGATCGCGGCCCAGCAGATACTGATCTTCCACCTGCCAACTCTCGGCTTGCTCAGGATAGTGATAAAACAGCGGGCGCATCACCGGATCGCCCAGCTCATGGGCTTCGTGCATCAGCCCGTCAATATAGGGGCGCAGCCGTTCACGTTGCAGCAGGCAGCTTTTCATCAGGGCGAAATTCTCGTCGCCGTAACTCCACACCTCATTGGGCGAGCCGCTGTTGCACTGTGCAATGCCGTCACGCCAGGCTTCGGCTGGTTCAATCTGCGGTTCGCGGTAGCCGTGTAGTCGCATCACCGGGCAGAACACCGCCCACTGGAACCAGCGAATCAGCAACTCGTGAAACGCCGGATCGTGAATGTTGCCGCCCTGGAAGCCGCCGATATCGGTGGTCCACCACGGAATACCGGCCATCGCCATATTCAGTCCGGCAGTGAACTGATTGCGCAGCGCGTGGAAAGAGGAGTGAACATCACCCGACCAGGCGAGTACGCCGTAACGCTGGCTACCTGCCCAGGCGCAGCGCACCAGGTTGACGATTTCGCTTTCCCCCTGCTGTTGCAACCCCTCATAAAAACCACGCGCGAACAGTTGCGGATAGATATTGCCCACTTCCTGTACCGGACCGAGATGATAGCGATAGTTATCAAAATCGTAGGCGCGGTATTCCGGCTCAGCCTCATCCAGCCAGAAAGTGCGAATCCCGTGGTCGTAATAGTTTTGCTTCACTTCCTGCCAGACAAACTCGCGGGCGGCGGGGTGGGTAGTATCAAAAAAGGTGGTGTTGCCCATAAAATCCAGGTTCACCGAGACGCCGCGTTCGCTGTTTACCAACAGGCCTTTGGATTTCATCAGACGATAATTTTCACTGCGGCTGTCCACCGTAGGCCAGACCGAAACCATAGTTTCAATCCCCATTGCCTTCAGTTCTGCTACCATCGCCCGTGGATCGGGCCAGTCACGGGCATCAAAACACCAGGTCCCCTGATTTGGCCAATGGAAAAAGTCGATAACGATGACCGAAAGGGGCAACTGACGGCGGCGATATTCACGCGCCACCTCCAGCACTTCCTGCTGGGTGCGGTAGCGCAGCTTGCATTGCCAGAAACCGGTAGCAAAGCCCGGCATCATTGGTGCGGTGCCGGTGGCACGGCCATACTGGCGCACAATATCCGCCGGGGTATCACCTGCGGTGATCCAGTAATCCATCTGGTCCGTCACCTCGGCCTGCCAGCGTGTGCCGTTCTTGCCGAAGGTCACTTCACCGATTGCCGGATTGTGCCACAGCAAGCCATAGCCAAGGCTGGAAACCATAAACGGCACGCTGGCCTGTGAATTGCGCTGTGCCAGTTCCAGCGTACACCCTTTCAGATCCAGACAATCCTGCTGGTACTGGCCCATGCCGTAGATTTTCTCTTCTGGCCGCGCTTCAAAGCGCACGCTGAGCTGATACTTCCCGCCGGGAATCGGGCGGAAGGTGCGGGCGTCCAGTTTCAATGCGCTGATGTACTTGTCCTGGCTTTTTTCGGTCGCACCTATGCCGACGGTGCTGCGTTGACGCCAGAACTCTTCCAGCAACAGTTCACCGTGCTGGTTGTAAAAGGCCAACTGACCTCGAATATTGACCACGGCGGTGATATTGCCGTTACGAATACGTAGCGATTCAGGCTCGCGCTGGATGTCTACCTCGCAAGGCGTTGGCGCTAACAAGGCCCAGTCGTTGTCAATCAGTGCCGCCTGGCAGGTCGCTCGTACCCGCAGGCTATTTGCCCCCCAGGGTTCGATAACCAGGGTCTGACGGTCAAAGGTCCAGATAATACGCTGGGATTCGGCGCGTAATTCGCTCATGACAACTCCTGTGGTTGCAGCACGGTGGGGCCGGTTGTGGCGGGCTGTGCTGCCAGTTTGTTTTGATTGATGGTTCGCATGGTGGCGTCGTTAAGTTTGTAACCGCGCATCGCCAGCGCGCTGAACAGCGCCAGCACGCCAGGGATGACTGAAAATAGCGCGACGATGGCCATCATTGCGGTGGGTTGCTGATGTGCGGCCTGGGCAACATAACCGCTCAGGCCGAGAGTCCAGCCGACGATCGCCCCGCTGATTGCCATCCCCATTTTCAACACCGCCAGCAGCGTCGAGAACACGGTGCCGTCGAGGCGCTTGCCCTGACGATATTCACCGTAATCAACCACATCCGACATCATTACCCACATCAGCGTGGTAGTGACCTGATAGAAACTGGAGACGATAAAGGTCATGCCCACCAGCAGCACAAGGTTGCCGGGCAGAAACACGATGCTGATGCTTAACACGCCGGTGACGATGGCGCTGAGGGTAAAGGCGGTGATTTTGCTTACGTTGCGCGTCAACAGTTTTGCCAGCACGCTACCAACGCTTTTGCCGACAATGTGTGCCGCCAGTAGCCACATAAACAAGCTGGCGTTACCGAGAAAATAGGTGACGTAGTACATCATGGCACCGAGACGCACGACGCCGAATGAGATGTTGCAGAACACCAGCAGCGCCACAATGCGCCACTGATCGTTACGTAACAAATCACGCAGGTCAGCAAGAAAGTGGCCGTGGCTGGCGGGCGCGTTGACGCGCTCACGGGTATTCAGAAAGCAGATAAAAAACATCAGGGTTGCCAGCGTTGCCATAATCGACATGGCGGCGAAATAGCCCTCCAGTTTGTTACCACCGCCGAGCCAGGTGGCTAACGGGATCATTAAAAAGGTGGACATCGCGCCGCCGAGGGTGGCGAGGAAAAAGCGCCACGATTGTAATGAGATACGTTGGGTGTCGTCGGTGGTGATAATCGCCCCCATCGAGCAATAAGGAATATTGATGGCGGTATACATCAACATCATCAGGCTATAGGTCGCCGCGGCGTAAATCATTTTTCCCGTCAGCGACAGGCTTTCCGGCACGGCGTAAATCAACATGCAGCTCACACCAAACGGCACCGCCAGCATCAGCAGCCACGGACGAAATCGTCCCCAACGTGAACGGGTGCGATCCGCCACCATGCCCATAGCGGGATCGATCACCGCATCGGCGACACGCGCCAGTAAAAACAGCGTGCCAACAAACACCGCCGGAAGCCCCACCACATCGGTGTAATAAAACGTGAGAAAAATAATGACGTTATCAATCGCGATATGGCTGGCCATATCGCCCAGTCCGTAACTGATTTTTTCTTTTATCGTTAAGCTTGTTTGCATAAAGAGTCCCGCCTGTCTTTATATCGCTAAGGGTCAATCGACGGTTAGTTATAGGAAGCGGGCCGGGATGAGACAATTGCGGGATCTGTTTCAGGTTTTATGTTTTTTACTTTATGTGATACGGGTAACAAGAATAACAACAAAAAATTAACATGGCAGGCAAAGTGCAACGGGCTACCATTAATCAACGGGTTAGAATTGATCGTCCGGTATTATCGTTTAGCTCAGACAGTTGTGGCGCGACAAAGCGCGCCGCTACAAATGGAGTGCTAATACGCTATCGCGGAGAAAACGATGAGCAAGCCACTTTCAGCCGCTCTGCGGCACCGTCTGCCTTTCGCATTGCGCGCGGGGCTATGCTGCGGTTTGCCAGTGGTGCTGGGTTATTACGCCGGACATCTTCAGGCGGGCCTGCTGGCGACCATCGGTGGATTTACGGCGTTGTATGGCGATGGCCTCCCCTGGGGCAGACGCGCGCGTCTGCTGGCGATCATTGCGGTGGCGTTGGCGGTTATCGTCACCCTGGGGATTCTCGTCGCGCCTTATCCGTGGCTCGGTGTGGTGACCGTGACCGGTATTGCCTCTCTTGCGACTTTGATCTGCAACCGACAGCAGATTGGCCCGCCGGGTGCCTATATGTTTGCTCTGGCCTGTGCCAGCGGCACTGGCATGCCTGGCAGTAGCATCGATCCCTGGTTCAGTGGCTTGTGGGTGCTGTGTGGTGGCGCGATCTCGTGGCTGGCGCATATGCTGGGATGCCTGTTAGAACGGGCCGAAGCCAACTACAGTACGGCTGCGGATAAGGTAATCAAAGAAAACGCCAGACGTACCGCGGCACGGGTCGCCTTTGGCACGCTGGTGGCCGGGTCGATCGGCATCATCCTCGGGCTGGAACATGCGTACTGGGGAATGGCGGCGGTGGTGGTGGTGCTTAACCAGCCGGACGGTTTACCGGGAACCTCCCGGCGTGCCTTTAACCGGCTTTTGGGAACGCTGGTTGGACTGGTGCTGGCGTGGAGCATTCTGACGCTCAATCCTCAAGGGTTATGGATCGCGTTGACGGTTGGGATGTTGCAGTTCGCTATTGAGATGGGCGTGGTGCTGCAATACGCCGTCGCCACGGTGTTTATCACCGCCAATGCATTGACGATTGCGGCCGGGGGCCGTGATTTTAGCGAAGTGAGTTCTCTGTTCGCTGCCAGAGCGTTCGACACCCTGATTGGTGTGGTGGTGGCGATTGTGGTTTTCAGATTAAGCATGGCGCCAACCGTCGATACTTCCTCATAATTCAGGCTTCATTGTTTGCGCTGGCATTTTTATATTCTGTCAGTGAAACCGAACGACAAAACCAGGGTCTTATCCCCGATATGGATACAGGCACTGGCCGCGATGTGCAGCTACTGGTTTGCTGCCGGGGCGGTGAATCACAGACAGTGGCTGCTGGGTTACGTGCTGTTGGGCCTGGCCTGTGGCATGGGCTTTATGACCAAAGGCTTTCTGGCGCTGGCGTTGTGCGTAGGCAAAGCGATTCCCGAAAGTGTGCAGAATGCTAACCAACCCGAGGTGTTTGTCAGTAAATAGCCGATAAACTCGCGGTCAGCCGTTATATTTTGAGTAACGATCCCGGCATTGCTTCCGCCATCGCCTGGCATTTACAGCGCAACGATATCCATTTCTACGCGAAGAAAAATGAACTGCTTTACGGGCTGGCATATCCCGATTCTCAGTCGCGTTTTGTCTCGAGGGCGGATTTCCGTCAGTGGCTTGCCTCACATCAATTACGTGGCCTGGTATCTTTGGTGCTGTTGTTGGAGCGAGGTGGCGATATGCCCGACGATTTGCCCCTGGTTCAACGGGTCTATCGCGAGGGTCGTCTGGTATTCCTGCAATGTGACGCCGCACCTTAAGCTTATCCTCATCACCTTTCTGGTAATATGCGCAGGGCTGTCTGGTCAGTGACCGGTAGCCCGTCATTGCAAATGTAGATTGTTAGGGATGGATAACGATGGCCAACGATTTTCCCTTGCTGGATGTGCAAGGCGTTACGTTTTCACAGGAAGGTCGCGAGTTACTGGCGCCCGTTTCACTGCAACTCAACCCCGGTGATTTTTTACTGCTGACCGGTCCTTCAGGCAGTGGGAAAAGCACGTTGCTGAAGATAATTGCCTCGCTGCTGGCCCCCAGCAGCGGGCAGATACGCTTGCAAAACCAGGATATCACGCAACTGAAAACCGAAGCGTATCGGCAACAGGTGTCGTACTGCTTCCAGACGCCGGTGCTGTTCGGCAGTACCGTTTATGACAATCTGGCGCTGCCGTGGCAGATTCGGCAACAGAAACCCAACCGTGACGCGTTCATTACCGACCTGGCAAAAGTCAATTTGCCCGCTGACACGCTGGATAAAAAAATCGATCAACTCTCTGGTGGTGAAAAACAGCGGGTGGGTTTGCTGCGTAATTTGCAGTTTCTGCCGCAGGTGTTACTGCTGGATGAAGTCACCAGCGCCCTCGATGAAGACAATAAAGAACTGATCCATCGACTGATCCGCGAGATGGTTACTGACAAGGGGGTGGCGGTGATCTGGATTAGCCATGACGTTGAGGAAATCCACCAGGCATCACGGGTGCTGAAACTGCACGCACCAGAGAGGAACGACCATGAGTCAGCATAATATCACCAACTCATCACTGCTTATGGCGCTGGTCCTGGTGCTGATTGCGGTGCTGATTAGCCAGAAAGAGAAGCTGGGGCTGAGTAAAGACATCATCTGGAGCGTGTGCCGCGCCATCGTGCAACTGGTGGTCGTTGGTTATGTATTGAAATCGATTTTTGACGTCAATAATGACGGGTTAACGGTGTTGATGGTGTTATTTATCTGCGTCAATGCGGCGGCGAACGCGCGCAAACGCAGCCGTAATATCGATCATGCCTTTGTGATTTCATTTGTCGCCATCACCAGCGGCACGGCGCTTACGTTGGTGATTCTGGTGCTGAGCGGCGCAATTGAATTTATGCCAATGCAGGTGATCCCTATTTCCGGGATGATTGCCGGTAATGCTATGGTGGCGGTGGGCTTATGTTACAGCAACCTGAACCAGCGTTTCGCTGACAACCGGCAAAAAATTCTGGAGATGTTGAGCCTTGGTGCCTCGGTAAAACTGGCTTCCGCATCGCTTATCCGCGAGAGCATTCGCGCCGCGATGATCCCGACGGTGGATGCGGCAAAAACGGTAGGACTGGTGAGTTTACCTGGCATGATGTCCGGTTTAATCTTTGCCGGGATCGATCCGGTTAAAGCCATCAAATACCAGATCATGGTGACCTTTATGTTAATTGGCACCGCCAGTCTTTCTACCATCATCGCGGTCTATCTGGCCTATCGACGCTTTTATAATGACAGGGCGCAGCTCAGGTTCTGAACCGATGAGTAGCGGCGCGATTTATTGCGCCGCAGCAAAGGATGCACAACACCAGAAACTATCGACAACACCCATCCCCCCATCTACTCTGTCTCAACCACCTAACCAACAGGGATTAACTCGCCAATATGGTGATTAACTGGGAAAATTTACGCCGGGCAGCGCAGCGTGCGCTGCCGGGATTTGCCTTTGATTATGTTGATGGTGGTGCCGATGACGAGCAAACGTTGCGCCACAATCGTGAGGTCTTCGCCCGTTGGATGTTTAAACCGGCGGTATTGAAAGATGCCAGCAGGCGCAGCCTGCAAACGTCACTCGCCAATGACTCTCTGGCGGCGCCGTTGCTGGTGGCACCAACCGGCTACAATGGCATGTTGCGTTACCAGGCCGATTTAATGCTGGCGCGCGCCGCAGCACAAAATGGGATCGGATATATCCAGAGCACGGTGTCAACTGCCTCGCTGGAAGAGAGCGCTGCGGTGAGTCAGGGACCACGCTGGTTCCAGTTGTATGTATTGAAAGACCGCCAGGTCACCGCCAGCCTGATTGAACGCGCCCAGGCAGCGGGATGTTCCGCGCTGGTGGTGTCCGTGGATGCGGTACATTTCGGTAACCGTGAGCGCGATAAGACACACTACCGGCGACCACTTAAACTCTCCGTCAAAGCCCTGGCCGATGTCGCCAGCCATCCGGGTTGGGTATGGCGCACGTTACGTCCGGCCGGAATGCCGGGGTTTGGTAATCTCAAACCCTATCTTCCTGCGGAATATCAACGTGGTCTGAACGCTGCCACCTATTTTGCCCAACAGATGGATCCCTCCCTCAATTGGGAAACCCTGCGCTGGGTGCGCGAGTTATGGTCGGGGCCGTTGTATATCAAAGGCATTATGACCGAACAGGATGCGCTGATTGCCAGGCAACTGGGGTTCGACGGCATTGTATTGTCCAATCACGGTGGCCGTCAGCTGGATGGCACCTTCAGCCCGATGCAGGTTTTGGCAGCCATTCGCGCAGCGGTGGGACCAGATTTCTCCATCCTTATCGACAGCGGTTTTCGGCGGGGGACTGATGTGGTAAAAGCGCTGGCGCTGGGTGCCAATGCGGTGTTGCTCGGGCGGCCACTGCTGTATGCCGTGGCGGCGGGAGGTGAAGCGCTGGTGAATGCCACGCTGCAATCGATGATTGCCGAAATAGATCGCACCCTGGCGCAGTTGGGATGCAGTTCCCTCAGGGATCTGCATCCTGGCCTGGTGCATGATATGAATGGCGTAAGCCAGCAGAACTGGCGCAATTGATCGGGGTTATCCCTCCGGCATGACGGACGAGTGGTGGGTGGATATTTTCCACTCGCTACCCGTCCAGGCATAAGTAAAGGTATAACGGGCGGAAACCGCAGGCTTGTCGGCATAAGTGAAGGTATAGGTGCCGGTATCAACCGCTTTGTTACAACCGATGCGAATGGTACGGCTATCAATCTTGCCGCTCGGCTTATTGGCCATAAAATGCGCAAAATAATCAATACGCTCCGCTTCAGTCAGACGCACCCGGTTTGATACCGTCGGCAGTAGCACCGCATCCTCCAGATACAGGTCGGAAACCTGCTTCGCGTTGCCCGTTTTTAACGCTGCATTCCATTTATCAAATAAAGCTTCGATTTGCTGCTGGTCCACCTTCACGCAACTGGCCGGGGTGGCAGCAAGCGAAGAACCTGAAACCATCAGCAATGCAGCAACGGCGGTAAGTGATTTTTTCATCTGATTCCCTTTCGTTAAGTGATTTCCTCGCCTTCATGGATAGCAAGAATTACCCACCTGACAAATAAGATTTGGCTACCGCCACGGCCATTAACGCATTTTTCAAAGATTGCTGACCGGCACGCTGTCACTGGCGACAGGTGCATCGCGATGTTCAATCGGTTTACGTACCAGCAGCCAGTAACACAACCCGGTCAGGGCCGCGATGACGCCCCCGCTGATAAAGGCCAGCGCGTAAGAACCGGTGACATCGGCAATATAGCCAGTGACCAACGGTGAAAGCGCGCCGGCAAAGAAGCCGCCGAAGTTCTGGATGCCGCATACGGAACCGACAATATCATTGGTCGCGACATCGCCAGGGATCGCCCAGCAGGTACAGGAGACGGCGGAGAGGAAAAACATCGCCACTGTCATCATGCTGAGTGCGCCGATCAGCGAATCACAAAAAGGCACGGCAACGGTGGTTGCGCCGCTGATTAAGGCCGCGACCATAATCACCACTTTTTTCGCCTTGAGTGGTTCGGCCACTTTGCGCTGATCGATCAGCCATTTCACCGCATAGCCGCCCAACGCGGCACCCACAATACCGGCGAGATAAGGAATGCTGGCGTACACCCCCATGCTGCTCAGGGAGAGATGCTGGGTTTTCATCAGATACAGCGGCAGAAAGGTGACAAAGATATTGAACAGCCAAATGTAGCAAAACCAGCCAAGCATCATTCCCCACATCGATTGATAGCGGAACAACTCACGCCATTTCACGCGTTTGCCGCGGGGGATGTTGGAGACGCTGCCACCGCCACCAGTGACAATGTACTGCTTCTCCGCATCACCAAGCCCCTGATGTTGCTCCGGATGGCGATAGAGACAGAAGAAGATCAGGCCAAAAATTACCCCAAGGCTACCCGCCAGATAAAACAGCGCTCCCCAACCAAAATGCAA
This sequence comes from Pantoea sp. X-Soil-TKNS-1279, assembly GCF_059730565.1. NCBI lineage: Bacteria > Pseudomonadati > Pseudomonadota > Gammaproteobacteria > Enterobacterales > Erwiniaceae > Pantoea > Pantoea sp. X-Soil-TKNS-1279. The sequence goes on from NZ_AP035949.1 coordinate 169,974, forward strand.
ACTCATCAACACCAGTAGCGGTGGGGCGAATGCCAGTCCCCACCGTGAGGAAGCATCCCAGATGGAACTTGCCAGCGCCCGTTCTTTGCGCGGAAACCAAATCGAGGTGATTTTGGCGGAGGTCGGCCAGCCGGGGGCTTCGGTCATCCCCAGCAAGGCACGGGCGCCCAGCAGCGCGGGTAGGCTGGTGCATAACCCGGTGATCATAGTCGACAGTCCCCACAAGGAGGCTGCCGAAGCATACACCTTACGGGGACCAAAGCGATCCGCCAGCCAGCCAGCCGGAAACTGGCTAAAGGCAAAAAACAGGGAAAACACCGACCCCATTAACCCAATGTCGGTGTTGGTGAGATGCAGGTCAGCCATCATCGATGGCGCGGCCACCGCCAGGCTGGCGCGATCGAGATAGTTGATAAAACCGCCCACAAGTAACACAAAAGCAACAAACCAACGTTTCTTTCCCACAACCTGATGCGATGGCATAGCGATATCCTGTTATTAACTGACATGTCAGAATAATAGTCATGGACCAGGTGAAAGCGGCAAGAGGCAGAGTTTATTGTTTAGATATCGATCACAAATGGCGGAATTTGCGCGCTATGTCGACCCTGAACTCAGGAGGATACGCTGATGTCATATTTAATCATAACATGTCAGATTTTCGTGATGGTGCCCACATTTCAACCTGTGGCCTGTTGCCAACAGCCGTTATCAGCGACTAAATCTATGTAACTCAATTGTTAATAAAGCGGAGTCAGCGATGAAGCGTAATGACACCTCACCGGACGCAGAAACCCTGCGGCGTATGCCTTATCAGTTCAGCCAGCCCGCCGAAATGGTGCCGGACCTGGTCATTCCGAACGCGGTACCACTGGACGACCGTATCTGGGTGCCCCAGGCAGAAAACGTCTGGTTTCGCCCGCTATGCCTCAACCGGTCTGCCGGTTACTGGATGAACTTGCTGAAAGTACGCAAGTCCGGGGTGCTGAGTCGTCACCGTCATCCTGCCCCGGTTCATGCTTTTGTGCTGAAAGGACGCTGGCGCTATCTCGAACATGACTGGGAAGCAGTAGAAGGCGGCTACGTCTTCGAACCGCCAGGCGAGACGCATACGTTGGTGGTTGACCCGGACGTGGAAGAGATGATCACCCTGTTCCAGGTACATGGCTGTATGTATTACGTCGATCCCTGGGGAGAGCATATTGGGTTCGAGGATGTGTTCACTAAAATCGCGATGTGCCGTGAGCACTACGACGCGGTCGGATTGGGTAGCGATTTTGTCGATCAATTTATTCGTTAGACAGGGAGAACCCGCATGATGACTTTTCACCCGACATTGTTTGCCGGGAAAACCGCGCTGGTCACGGGGGGCACCAGTGGCATCGGCGCCGGTATTGTCAGTCGGCTTGCCAGCCTCGGTGCGGAGGTGATCGCTGCGGGTGTCGGCAGCGAGCAGCATCAGTTTGCCGCCAGCGAACGGGTTCGCATTCAGGAACTGGATGTGCGTGATAACCAGGCGATCATGGATGTGTTCAGCGCGTTACCGCAACTCGACCTGTTGGTGAACTGTGCCGGGATTATCAGCCGGGGCAGGGAGCATGAGGTGGAGGTGTTTGAAAAAGTGATTGATATTAACCTCAGCGGAACAATGCGCTGTTGTCGTGCCGCGCGTGAAAAGCTGGCGCAAAGCCAGGGGTGTATCGTTAATACTGCGTCGATGCTGAGTTTTTTTGGTGGCGGTTTGGTTCCGGGGTACAGCGCCAGCAAGGGCGGGATTATGCAGCTCACCAAGTCACTGGCGATTGCCTGGGCGGAGGAGGGAATCCGCGTTAATGCCGTTGCGCCGGGGTGGATTGCAACACCATTAACCCAGGCGTTGCAGGATGATCCGCAACGTGCGCAACCGATTCTGTCACGCACGCCGCTGAAACGTTGGGGCCAGCCGGACGATGTGGCACAGGCGGTGACCTTCCTGTGCAGTCCGGCGGCGTCGTTTATTACCGGGATTATTTTGCCGGTGGATGGCGGGTATTTAACCGCGTAATGACAACTAAATCTGCGCCATACCACCATCAACAAACAGTTCGGTGGCGTTAATAAAGCTGGAATCGTCGGAGGCCAGAAACGCCACCACCTTACCAATCTCTTCCGGTTCACCGAGACGGCCCAGCGGCACCTGCGCAGCCAGCGCATCAAACAAACCCTGACGCTGCTCTTCGCTAACCAGTTCACCTAACCCTGGGGTGCGAATCGGGCCAGGGCTGACCACGTTGATGCGGATGCCGCGTTCTTTCACATCCAGTGCCCATGAGCGGGCAAAGTTACGCACTGCGGCTTTGCTGGCGCTGTAGACGCTGAATCCGCCGGTGCCTTTCACCGAGGTGGTGGAGGCGGTAAGAATCACCGACGCCTTGTCACTCAGCAACGGCAGCGCTTTTTGTACGGTGAATAATACGCCACGTACGTTGGTGCCAAAGATACGGTCAAAATGTTCTTCAGTGATGCTGCCGAGCGGCAACATATCGCCGCCACCGGCGTTGGCGAACAGGATATCAAGGCGGCCAGCCTGTTGGGCGATTTGAGCATATACGGCGTCGAGATCGCTCAGGACCGACGCATCAGCGCGAATGCCGGAAGCGGCTGCGCCAATGCTGGCGACGGCGGCATCGAGTTCTGCCTGACGGCGTCCGGTAATAAACACCTGCGCGCCGCGTGCTGCCAGGACTTGTGCTGACGCCAGACCGATACCGCTGGTGCCACCGGTAACCAATGCAATTTTACCTTTCAGTGATGCGTTCATGTTTGTCTCTCCAGATTGATGATTTAACGTGTCGTGTAGTGCATGGACGCAATGTAACCTTGCCGCATTTAGTGATAAATTGTGTAAAATGAAAAGGACTATTCACATACATGGATAATAACTGAGGGCGCAATGGATCAACTGCTGGCGATCAGGGCGTTTGCCCGCGTGGTGGAAGCGGGGAATTTTACCCGCGCGGCGGATTCACTCGATATGCCGAATGCCACCTTGAGCAAGCTGGTGCAGGAGCTGGAGGCGCATCTGGGGATTCGCTTGCTGCAACGCACCACGCGCCGCGTCACGGTGACGGCGGAAGGGCGTGATTACTACGAAAAAGCGCTGCGTATCGTGCGTGACCTGGAGGATATCGATGCGTCGTTTAACGTGGTCAGCAGCCGTTTGCGTGGACATTTGCGCATTGATGTTGGCGGCTCAACCGCCCGCGATGTGCTGATTCCGGCGCTCCCCGATTTTCTCGCGCGTTATCCTGATATCCGCATTGATCTGGGGGTGTCGGATCGCGCAGTGGATTTGATCAGCGACAACGTCGATTGCGTGATTCGCGGTGGGCCGCTGAGCGATTCATCGTTGATCGCCCGCCATATCGGCGATGCCACCATGATTACCTGCGCCACACCCGGCTATCTGAAAGCTTTTGGCGTGCCAGCTTACCCGGATGAGTTAAAAAACGGCCACCGGTTGATCAGCTACCTGTCACCACAAAGCGGGCGTCCGTTTCCGTTCCGCTTTATGCGTGATGGGGAGAGAACCGAGATCAAGAGCGAGCACCGTATCGGTGTCAACGAGAGCAACGCACATCTGGCGGCGGCATTGGCCGGGCTGGGGATTATCCAAACCTTTACCTATGCCACTGCGGAAGCGCAGCAACGAGGGGCGCTGGTGGAGATCCTCAAACCCTGGCGACCGCCCGCCTATCCGTTTCATGTGGTTTACCCGCAAAACCGCCATGTGACGCAGCGGTTGCGGGTATTTATTGACTGGCTGATTGCGGTGTTTCCACAACGTCTCAGGGGCGTCTGAACAGCGCGAGGCTGCGGCCTTCCAGCTCGAAATCCTTCTCTTTGGTGATCACTAATCCGGGTTGATAATTGTCGCTGGTACTCAGTTCCAGCACCCAGCCACCTTCACCAAACTGTGGGATACGGAACGGCACGTTGCCTTCAAATGGGTTAAACAGCATCAACACGTCATGCCAGATACCCTCAACGGTTTGCAGGTCGGGACGGCCAATATACATGCCGAGGGTCGTGCCTTCTTCCCAGTGTTCCGACTGTTGCAGGCCGCCACCGGCGTTGAACCATTCAATCACCATGCCGTCGCGCCAGTTCTCGCGATGCAGCAGCGGCTGACTGGCGCGCAACCGAATAAGCTGGCGAGTAAATTCGCGCAGCGCGTCGGCGCTGGCGGGCAGGTTTTCCCAATGAACCCACGAGATTTCGCTGTCCTGGCAGTAACCGTTATTGTTGCCCATCTGGCTGCGGCCAAACTCGTCACCGGCCAGCATCATGGGGGTGCCGTGGGAAAACAGCAGGGTAGCGAGAAAATTGCGCTTCTGGCGTTCACGCACCGCATTGATGTGTTCGTCGTCGGTTGGGCCTTCTGCGCCGTAATTATACGAACGATTGTCGTTATGACCGTCGTTGTTCTCTTCGCCGTTGGCCTCATTGTGTTTTTCGTTGTACGACACCAGGTCATTCAGGGTAAAGCCGTCATGGGCGGTGATAAAATTGATGCTGGCCCACGGGCGGCGACCACGTTGATCATACAAATCGCCGGATCCGAGCAGACGCGCGGCAAAATCGCTGGAGACATTTTCGCCTTTCCAGTATTCACGTACCGTGTCGCGATATTTGTCGTTCCACTCCGCCCAGCCAGGGGGAAACGCGCCAACCTGATAACCGCCAGGGCCGATATCCCAGGGTTCACCGATCAGTTTCAGTTTCCCTAACACCGGGTCCTGGGTCATGGCATCAAAAAAGCCGCCGCGTGGGTCGAACCCTCCGGGTTCACGTCCAAGAATGGTGCCAAGATCGAAGCGAAAACCATCGATATGCATCGATTCAGCCCAATAGCGCAGGGAATCCATGATCATCTGCAACACTCGTGGGTGTGAGGTGTTGACGGTATTACCGGTGCCAGTGTCGTTAACGTAGTAACGATGCTGATCCGCCAGGGTGCGGTAATAGGAGTAGTTGTCGATGCCTTTAAACGACAGGGTCGGTCCCAGTTCGTTGCCCTCCGCCGTGTGGTTATACACCACATCAAGAATCACCTCGATACCGGCATCGTGTAGCGCGCGTACCATATCGCGAAACCCTTGGATACCGCGTGGGCCAAAATAGCGCGCCGCAGGGGAAAAGAAGTTCAGCGTGTTGTAACCCCAGAAGTTTTTCAGTCCCTTATCCAGCAGATGCTGGTCGTCGGGAAACCAGTGCACCGGCAATAACTCGACCGAGGTGATGCCCAGGCTTTTGAGGTAATCCACCGACGCGCGATGCGACATGCCGTCATAGGTGCCACGCAGCGCTTCAGGAATGGCCGGGTTAAGCTGGGTGAAGCCTTTGACATGGGTTTCATAGATGATGGCCTGCGACCAGGGGATAACGGGGCGGTTTTGGTCGTGCCAGTCGAATTCGTTGGGATCGATAACCCGACATTTTGGTGTAAAGGCGGCGCTGTCGTGGGTATCAAACGTCAGATCCTTGTCTTCGCCGTCGTGATGTAAATCATAGGCGAAATGCGCCTCGTTCCAGGCGATATCACCGGAAAGATCACGGGCGTAGGGGTCCAGCAGCAGCTTATGTGGGTTAAAACGGTGACCATTTTCCGGATCAAACGGACCGTGTACGCGATAACCATATAGCGCGCCAGGTTGCAGGCCAGGGATATAACCATGCCAGACTTCATGGGTGTACTCCGGCAGGTCAAATCTGGCGATTTCATGCTGTCCACTGTCATCGTACAGGCAGAGTTCGACGCGCTCAGCGTGCGCGGAGAACAGGGCAAAGTTCACCCCATCACCATCGAAATTGGCCCCCAGCGGATAGCTGTAACCGGCGGTAATAACGCCAGGTTTGGTGTGTGACATGGTTCCCTCTCCTGTAAATAAACACCTGATTTCGATATGCGCGATAAATCACGCCGCTACGAGTCGTATGAATCCGGTAGCGGTGCGATTTATCGCGCAGTTAATGTGAGCTGTTAAATAAAACCAGGTAAGGCTCAGCGCTGATCAACGTATCGCCCACGTCAAGTTCGCCGCCTTGCAGCACGTCACGGTAGCGGCGTGCAGTCAGCGATGCGGGCAGATCAATCGGTGCCCGCGGCAGCGGATGCGGCAACTGCCCCTGAAACGCCGTGAACGGCAGACGCGGCACCACCACCAACAGCGCTGCGTCTCCGTCGGTGCGCGCAAAGGCAATCACATCCTCGCGTGAGGTTGCCAGCGGCAGATAAGCACCGGCGTTAAACAACGACGCATGTTGCTGGCGCACAGACAGTAACGCGGCGATCGCCTGTTGTTTTATCTGGCCATTGAGCCAGCTGTAGGGCGGCGACTCAGCCAGCATCTGTTGTAGCCGGGAAAAATCGGGTGGCTGACGGTTGTCGGGATCGACCAGACTAAAATTGAGTGCTTCGCTCCCCTGATAGATATCCGGCACGCCTGGCGCGACCAGCTTGATCAGCGTCTGACTCAGGCTGTTTGCCAGCCCGGCATGAATAAACGGTTGGAGCGTGGTGGTGAAATCCTGCAAAAAGTCCGGGTTGTCGGGCGACAGTAACTGACGGGCGTAGGCCAGCACCGTCTGTTCATAGTGTTGATTGTCCTCCGCCCAGTCGGTGCGCAGTTTCGCTTCGCGCAGGGCTTTTTCGACAAAATCAATAAAACGTTTTTCCAGCGCCTGTAATGCTGGCGTGTCATCGGGTTTCAGTGTTACCGGCCACACCCCTGCCAGCGCCTGATACAGCAGCCACTCCACCGCCGGTTCCGGGGCCGGGCCATCGCGCAACTGCCGGACGAATGGCTGATGCATCTGTCGCCAGCGCGCTACAGCGGCCGCCCAGCGCTCTGGCGCTTCGCTGAGGGCATACAAACGGGCGCGGGCATCTTCGCCGCGCTTGGTATCGTGGGTGGAGGTGCTGGAAAGTCCGGCGGGTTGTTGTTGCTGTCGTGCCTGCATTGCGCGGTGGAAACGGATTGGCGAGAAGTCACCTGCCAGTGGCTCTGCACCCACTTCATTCAACGCCAGCGCCACGCTTTGACGGAAGAAAAGGGTGTCCTCTACCGATTTTGCCATCAGCGGGCCGCTAAGTTGCTGAAAGCGGGTGCGAAACAGCGCGGTGGCGTCATCCGGGGCCGCACCGCGAAAAAGTCGGGTAAGCGGGGTATCCGCCCCGATTTGCGCCACAATTTTTTGCAGCAGCAGGTCATCAGTCGCGGGTAACCCCGCGGCGGTGGCATAGGTGCGATATACCGGAAAGGCCAGCAGCAATTCACGTAGATCGTTCTCCAGTGAGTCAGTGGCGACCAGTTGCTGCGCCAGTGCCAGCAGCCGGGTAAATTCGCCTGCGAAATTGCGATCAACCATCAGCGCTTTCGCCGCCCGTAATTCAGCGTCCATATTCAGTGACTTGCCGGTTACCGCGTTGTAGGCGCGGCGCAGCGCCTGAATGCCAGTGCTGGCGACCAGCGCATCGGCGAGGGCGGCGATAAATTCATAACCGGTGGTGCCAGATACCGGCCAGTCTGCGGCCAGCGCTTCATCGCCTGCCAGAATTTTCTCCACCGTGATATAGCACGCCGGGCCGACCTGCTGACGCAGTCGTGTCAGATAACCTTTGGGGTCGGCCAGACCATCAATATGATCGATACGTAACCCGTTGACCGCACCGCTGTGCACCAGTTCGAGAATCAGCTGATGGGTTGCGTCAAATACTTCCGGGTCTTCGACCCGCACGCCGACCAGCCCGGTGATTTCGAAAAAACGCCGATACGAAAGATCGCGCGGTGCATCGGTCCAGCTCATCAGCCGATAGGGCTGACGTTCGTGCAGCGCTGCAAGGTCCACCTTGTCCTGAAGATTTAGCCCCTGCCAGCTATCCAGTGTCAGTGGGTAAACATTGTCGTAATACGCGAAAGCGGGCAGACCGGTGAGGGGATCGGCTTTGACGCTGATTTCTCCCTTTTCCAACGCTTCAGAAAAAGGTGTGCCGAGAAACGGCAGCGTCAGCGGGCGCGACCAGTCAATATCAAAGAAGTGCGCGTAGCGGCTGTGCTCGCCGTGCGCGATGACATCGCGCCACCACGGATTTTCCAGCGAAGCCGCCATATGATTGGGCACGATATCGATGATCAGCCCCAGACCGGCGTTTTGCAGTGCCTGCACCAGGCGATCAAAACCCGCCCGTCCACCTAATGCCGGGTCAATTTGCGTGGCCCGCGTAACATCATATCCGTGGGTGGAATGGGTGGTTGCGGTGAAAATGGGGGAGGCATAGAGATGGCTCACGCCCAACTTTTTCAGATAAGGCACCAGCCTGGCGGCACGATCAAACGTCATGCCGTCACGAAACTGAATGCGGTAAGTTGCGGTTGGAATGGTCATGGTTGATCCTCCAGCGCCAGCCGTACGATCACCGAATTGGGTGGCAACGAAGCGGTCACCTGAGTCGAGCTAAACAGGGTAGTACCGGGCAACGCTGGCAGCGGATGTGCTTGCTCGCCGATATTCAGCGCCAGCGACAGGGTCCCTGCGGGAAAATGCCAACTGACTGCAACCAAACCCGGCGCGATGGCGATAACCCGGCCCTTGGGCGTGTGATTCAGTAATGGCACGATATGTTGCTGACGCAACGCCAGCAGTTGCCGGGTCAACGCCAGCCACGCTTGTCCCTCGCTGCCGCTGGTTTTCGACCAGTCGAGCTTCGACCTCTCAAAGGTGTTGCGGGCATTTGGATCCGGCACGCTGTCAGCCTCATGTCCGGCATGGCCGGTAAACTCGCGGGCACGCCCCTCGCGTACGGCTTTTGCCAGATCACCGTGGAAATCGGTGAAGAACAGGAAAGGGTGCGTCTCGCCATACTCCTCACCCATAAACAGTAACGGAATATGTGGTGCGAGCAGCAGGGTAGCAAACAGCGCCTGAGTGCGAGCCTTTCCGGCGAGGGTAAGCAGCCTGTCACCCTGGGCGCGATTGCCGACCTGGTCGTGGTTTTGAATAAAATCGACAAAAGCCACCGGCGGTTGCCCGGAACTGTCTACTCCGCGTGGCTTGCCGCTGTGGGGCGAGACTTCGCCCTGATAAGCAAAGCCCTGCGTCAGGATGCGGGCCAGCAGTTTTTCCGGCTGGTCGGCAAAATCGGTGTAGTACGCATGGGTTTCACCGGTGGCGAGGACATGAATCGCGTTATGGAAGTCATCATTCCACTCGCCGGTAAACAGTGGCGCGCTGCCGTCCGGGTCGCGTGGATGCAGAAAAATAACGTTGCGACTGTCTTCGGTGGTGAGATGAATCTGCCGGTCACTGATTTCCTGACGAATACGCTCGGCGATTTCCAGCAATACGTGTTGCCCGGATGGGTCTTTGATCTGGTCGATGGCGTCAAAGCGCAGGCCATCAAAGCGGAATTCTGTCAGCCAGTACAATGGCGCTTCGACAATGTAGTGACGTGCCGGCGCGACATCATAGGCGATTGCGGCCCCCCAGGGCGTCATCCGTTGCTGGTGGAAAAAATCCGGTGATAACAGCGGCAGATAATTGCCTTCCGGACCAAAGTGGTTAAGCACGATATCCAGTACCACTGAGATACCCAACCCGTGCGCGGCATCCACCAGCGCCCGCAGCTCATCGGGCGTGCCGTAGGCCGAATGGGGGGCATAGAGCAGCACGCCGTCATAACCCCAGCCACGGTTACCGCCAAACTGCGCAACCGGCAGCAGCTCAATCATGGTGATGCCCAGTTCCGCCAGATGCGGCAGCTTTTCAATCGCCGCCTGAAACGTGCCCTGCGGTGTAAAGGTGCCGATATGCAGCTCGTAGAAAACACTCTCTTCCCAGCGGCGTCCGGTCCAGTCAGGGTGCTGCCAGGGATAGTGGTTGGGATCAATCACCAGCGAGGGGCCATTCACATCGGATTGCTGCGCGCGTGAGGCGGGATCGGGCACCAGCGTGCCATCGGCCAGCAGATACTGATAAGGCGTACCTGGCGTCACATGGCTCTCCTGCCATGTAAACCAGCCGTTGCCACTGGCTTCCATCACATGATCATCGCCCGCCAGACGCAATGTGACGCTGCGCTGGCCGGAGGCCCAGAGGCGAAAGCGCACGCTGCCGTCAGGTGCATACTCAGCACCCCAACTTTTGTTAAAGGTATTGGACTCCATTTTATCGCCTCGCTGGTTCCAGAAGTGAGCTGTCAACGACGTCGCGCAGTTTCTAATACGGTAATGCGAGCTATAAATTTCGGGGTGGTCAGGGATTAGCCTGTGAGAAACAAGCATAGACTACGGTGGCATGTTTTCCGTAACGGCGAGATTTATCACGCATTGTTTTTCGCGCCAGTAAGGTCAAAGGCGCGTGATAAACCGTGCCGCTACGAGAAGGTAGGCATTTTATGGCTGGGGTTGCAGGAAATAGGTGCCGCTATACGGAATCGGCAGATAGTCATGGAAGATTTGCTTCAGGGTTTGCTCTGGCTCGACATCTTTAAACAGATCCGGGTACAGCGTCTTCGCCATAAACTCAGTGGCGGCGATATGCCACGGGCTGAGGTAGAAATTCATCCAAATCACCGCCGCATGACCGTTGCGCAGTGCTTTCAGTTCACGCAGGCCGTTCTGTTTTGCGGTCATGGCGTTAAAGCTGCTTTGCACTGCTTGCGGAGCCACTGCCGGACCTAACTTCAGCGCGCTTTGCGCATCGTTATCCCCTGCACCTGTGGCGATGTAGTATTCCGGTTGCGTGGCGATCACCGTCTCTTCACTCAGACGCCCAAACACGCCCTGCACAGTTTTGCTGGCGATATTGTCGCCTCCGGCCGCGTTCAGCAACTCACCCAGGCTGCCTTTTACGGCGGTGACGCAACATTCATTGCGGCGTCCGAGATGGAGTTGCAGCAGCACCGTGGGTTTTGGCCCCTGATAACTCGCCAGACGTTGCTGAATCACCTGCATATGCGCGCGGTAGAAATCATTGAAGGCGTTGGCTCGTGCCTGCTGGTTCAGTACTTCACCAAAGATCGCGACGCTGCGCGTGGTGTTCTTCAGCAAATGCACGCGCAGGTCGATTTTAACCACCGGAATGTGCGCCGCCTTGAGCATCGCTGCCAGGCGCAAATCGCCGTCATCATAGCGTGCCAGGCTCGGCAGGATCACCACGTCCGGTTTTAATGCCAGCACCTGCTCCGGGTTTATATCATTGATACCACCGGAACCCAGCGTTGGGATCTTCAGCATCTGCGGAAACTGACGCGCAAAGATGTCCCAGGTCTGGCTGTCATACTTTTTCAGGTCCTGCGGCCAGCCGACAATATATTTGAACGGATCACCCGGTTCCAGCATTGCCAGCGTGTACAGCATACGGCTTTCGCCCAGCACGATGCGCTGTGGATTGTCAGGAATGGTGACCTGATTGCCATCAATATCGGTGATGGTTTTTGCCAACGCGTGACTACTCAGCAGCAGTAAAAACAGGGCCATTACCCCACGTAATGGCCGGATGATTAACGCCTTAGAATTCAACGATCGCCTCTCTTTCTCAGCGAATTTGGTGTGATATGATGTAATTGAGAATCATTCAACCATGAGAGAATGTAGTAGTAAATTTAAAAAATACCCGAGTCGCTACAGCGACAATAGCGACATTTTTGAACCGGTCATTTTATCAATAACCTATTGAATAATATCCATTATAAAGATATAAGGCGATGGTTTTCCGTCACATTTCCCTGTAGTTTTTGTTGTGAAATTCCTTTAGTGTCACTACGGATGTGGCCGTGGGGAGTACGCCAGACGGCAACAATCTCATTTAAAACAAACAGATCGGACATAATATGGCGTCAGTAAATAAAATAAAAAATCGTGTCGATGTTCTGGGTGAACGCTATCGCGCGCGGGCTGCTTCGCTTTCGCCACAGCTACAAACCGTGGTGCGCTATATCCATGAAAATCGTGAGGCGGTGGTGGAAGCCACGGCAATGGAGATTGCGGCAGCGACCAACAGTTCAGATGCCACGGTAGTCCGTGCGGTGCAGGCATTAGGTTTTGCCGGATTACGAGATTTAAAAAAAACGCTGGAAGTCTGGTTTGGCCCGGTCATGAATTCCGAAGAAAAAATGGCAACCACCGTCAGTGAGCTTTCCTGCGATATTAACTCCGGGATCGATTTTGTGTTGGATGGACATAAACGCGCCTGTGATGCGTTAGCTGAACCGCATAATCGCCAGGCCATTGCCGCCGCGGTGGCATTATTAATTGAGGCGCGTCAGGTTGGCTTATTTGGCATTAATGCCTCAGGTGTGCTGGCGGATTATAGCCGCCGCTTATTAGTGCGTATTGGTATTCCGGCAGTCTCAATAAATCGCTCCGGTATTGCGTTGGCGGAACAACTTATCGCCTTACAACGTGGTGACGTGTTGATCATGATGGCGCAAAAATCGGCACATCGGGAAGGGATTACCACCATCAAGGAAGCAAAACGTCTGGGGATCCCGATTATTTTGCTGACCAATGCTGCGGATTCTGTTTTCGCCAAAGAAGCGGATGTGGTGATCAATGTGCCACGCGGCGGGGAAGATGGCCGTATGCCGTTGCATAGCGCGGTGCTGGTGTGTCTGGAAATGCTGATTTTGTCGGTGGCGTCGGCCAATGCGACGCGCACCGTCAAAACCATGAAGCGCATTCAGGATCTGAATCGCAGCATGAAACCGACCAGCAAAAAGTAGCTGGGTTATTTTACGCTGGCGACCTGCGGGGCTGGTCGGTCAGCTTTGACCACCAGCCATACCGCACAAACGATCAGCAACGCTCCGGCGGTAAATCCTTGATTTAACGCCTCGCCCAGTACCAGCCAGCCCCAGAAAATGCCGAAGGGTGGGATCAGGAAGGTCACGGTCAGGGTACGCAGTGGGCCGATATCCGCCAGCAAGCGGAAATAAAGAATGTAAGCCAGCGCCGTACAGATAAAGCCCACCGCCAGAATGCAAGCCCAGACTTCCGGGATTTGCCACTGGCTGGCTGCGGTCTGCGGCGCGGTAACGGCAAAGAACGGCAGCAGAAAGCAGGATGCCCCCAGTTGGCTACCAAACGCCACTTTGGTGGCATCCATCCCTCCGCGTGCAGTGATCCAACGTTTGGCGAGAAACCCAGCGATGCCGTAGCAGGTGGTTGCTACCAGACAGGCCAGAATGCCAAGGATTAACGCGCGGGTAAGATGTGCTTCACCGGTGGTACTGATTAGCAGGATACCGGCAAACCCCGCCACCATACCCATCACTTTCTTCAACGTCAGTTTTTCGGCAAAGAAGGCCGCACCCATGATTACGCCCATCAGCGGTGCAGTGGCGTTCAGGATGGCGGAATAGCCAGCGGGCAACACGCGTGCAGCGAGGCAATACATCAGGAATGGCAGCCCGGAGTTGATCACCCCAAGCAGCATTGCCCAGCGCAGTTTGCCGTCGAAACGCAGCGGCATTCTCAGCACAGCCATAATCACCAGCAGGCCGATACTGCCGCACACCACGCGCAGAAACGCGGTATTGACGGCACCTAATGCCGGAACGGCAATGCGCATAAACAAAAAACTGGCTCCCCAGATGGCTGCCAGCAGCAGCAGGCGTAACGTATCCGTTGTTCGCATAAGGTTTTCTTAGATGAAGGATTGGGTAAGGTCGATACTGTAAATTTAAACAGGGCAAGTGGCAAGGTGATTAGAATATGAAATCAGCCGCGAGCTATCGTGCTTCCCCTCAAAACAAAACTGTGGCACCATTTAGGAATCAATCATTTCCTAAATGGTAATAAGATGTCTGTACAGCCCCGTGAACGCGGTCGCCCGCGTCAGTTTGACACCGATGCCGCGCTCGATCGTGCCATGCTGGTATTTCGTGAAAAGGGTTACCACAGCGCGTCAATCAGCGATCTCAGCGCAGCGATGCAACTTACCGCCGGCAGTATCTACAAAGCCTTTACCGACAAACGCGGCCTGTTTTTGCAGGTGTTTGCGCGCTATACCTCGCTACGTAATCAGGCGCTGCGCCAGCGGCTGGCGCAACAACCGGATGGCCGGTCGCGTATTGCTGAAGTGCTGCGTTTTTACCTTGAATCCGCCAGTGATATTGAAGGGCGGCGCGGTTGCCTGGTGGTGGGGAGTGCTATCGAGCTCCAGGTACTGGATGCAGAGCTTGCTGAACTGGTGCGTGCGGCGCTCGAACGCAACCAGCAATCGATGCTGCAATTGCTGGAGCAGGGGCAGCAGGATGGTTCGGTAAATCCACAACTTGACGCTGAAGCCGTGGGAGGCGTGTTGCTCTGTCTGGTGTTGGGGATGCGCGTGGCGGGAAAAATGCAGGATTTACCGGCGCGTGAGCGACTGATAGCCAGCGCCCTGACGCTGCTGGATTAAAATTTTTTACCTGATAAGGAAATAGTCATTTCCTAAATAACTGGAGGTATACGTGTCCGATCATGCTATCGCCCAACCCTGGTCCCAACCGGTGGCGAATTTGCCCGGTTTTGCGCATCACTACGCCACCGTGGAGGGCGTTCGTCTGCACTATGTTAGCGGCGGCAATCCGCAGGGAGAAATTTTACTGCTGCTGGCTGGCTTCCCACAAAGCTGGTACGCCTGGCATCAGGTCATGGCGCAGTTGGCCGATCGGTATTTCATTATCGCGCCGGATTTGCCCGGACAGGGTGACTCTGACAAACCGTCGGCTGGTTACGATACTCAGGCACTGGCGGCTAAGGTTCAGGGGCTGATGCAACAGCTTGGTCATCCGCGCTATTACCTGGCCGCGCATGACGTAGGAGCCTGGGTCGCCTGGCCGTATGCCGTGCGCTACAGCCAGCAAGTTATCAAACTGGCGCTGCTGGACGCGGGCATTCCGGGGATCACGTTGCCCGAGGCGCTTCCAGCCACGCCGGATAAAGCCTGGAAGACCTGGCACTTTGCCTTCCATTTATTGCCGGATTTACCGGAAGCCTTAATCAGTGGGCGCGAGGAGATTTATCTGGAGTGGTTTCTGCGGCGTAAAACCGCCAGCCCGATGGTATTCAGCGACGCTGACATGGCTGAATATGTGCGTTTGCTACGCCAGAATGGCGCGTTGCGCGCCGGACTGGCACCCTATCGGGTAGTGACGCAATCTGCGGAGCAGAATCGGGCGCTGCGTGAGCAGGGCAAACTGACGCTACCGCTGCTGGCAATCAGCGCCGATCAGGGTTCCATCCCCGATATGGCGACACCGTTACGGCAGTTTGCCGACGATGTCACCGGGATCACCATCGCCCAAAGTGGCCATTTCATCCCGGATGAACAACCGCTGGCGCTGGCCGCTGCCCTGGCGCACTTTTTCCGTTAAGCACACGGGCTGACACCAAAAACTTATTTGGCAAACAGCTGGCTCATATCTTTAAACGCCTTGAATTCCAGCGCGTTACCGCACGGGTCGAACAGGAACATCGTAGCCTGTTCGCCGACCTGCCCTTTAAAGCGAACATAGGGTTCGATCACGAATTTGGTGTTGAACCCGCGCAGGCGCTCAGCCAACGCTTCCCACTCATCCCAATGCAGAATAATGCCGAAGTGCGGCACCGGCACATCATGTCCGTCGACCGGGTTGGAATGAACGTTTTCCTGGGAGGCGGTTTTGGGGTGTTCGTGGATCACCAACTGATGACCATAAAAATCAAAATCGACCCACTGGGTGCTGGAACGACCTTCTGCCAGACCAAAAATGGTGCCGTAGAAGGTGCGTGCTGCATCAAGATCGTAAACCGGGATGGCAAGGTGAAAAGGGGAAAGGCTCATAGTGTCTCCAGCATCAAAAAGAGGGGGCGGTGCGCTGCTGGTGCAGCATCTGCTCAAAATCATACGAATGGTTTTGTTTGAATAAAAACAATATATAGTTGGGGTTAATACAAATAATTTTTGAGTGTCATCGATGATTCGGGAACTAAAAACCTTCATGGTGGTGGTGCAGGAGGGCAACTTTGCCGCAGCGGGTGACAAAATTGGTCTGACCCAGGCAGCGGTGAGCGCGCAAATGCTCAGACTGGAAGCCGAGTTAGGTTTTGATCTTTTTGACCGCAGCGGGCGCAGTGCCAGGCTTAATCTGCGCGGTCAACAATTGTTGCCGCAGGTGGATGAGCTGCTGACGCTATACCGCCATCTCGGTGATAAGGCCGAACTGCCCCGTCCGGCAGCTCGCGTCACCCTGGGTGCAATTGCCTCTATTCAGCGTTCGCTGTTGCCCACTGCGTTAACGCGATTTCATAAGCAGTTTCCCGGTTGCCAGACGCGCATCGTACCGGGTTTGTCGCTGGAATTGGTCAACCTGGTGGACGCCGGGGAGCTGGATCTGGCGGCAGTGATCCGCCCGCCGTTTGCGCTGCAAACCGATTTGCACTGGACCACCTTACGTCGCGAACCCTATCGATTGATTGTGCCGTGTCAGGTGACGGGGGAAGAAGCAGCACAATTGCTGGCGACACATCCGTTTATTCGTTATGACCGTACTTCATTTGGTGGCCGCCAGGTGGACCGTTATCTGCGGGAGCGCAGTATCCATGTGCAGGAGCTGTGCGAAGTGGATGAGCTGGAGGCGATTGTAAAACTGGTGGCGAATGGGTTGGGGGTGGCGCTGGTGCCACAAACCCAACCGACTCAGCGCTGGCCGAAGACGGTGCGGGTGGTGGAGATGGGAGCGGAGACGTTTTACCGCGAGGTAGGGCTGGTGCAGCGGGCCGGGCAGGCGAACTCAGAACTGGCGGGGGAATTGGGACGTTTGCTGGTGGAGGCGGGGTAGGGAAATAACTGCTATACCTGAATACATAAATAACGAAATTCACGAAAACTATTATATATTCAGAAATGAATATGTATCATCTGTGAGCCAGATATATTTATTTGGTCTGAGTTGTTACCATTAACGCGACAAATCATTTCGAAATATGGCAGGATAAAAAAGATTTGTTTAAGGATGACAGTCAGCGAGATATTTCAATGGTTGTCTGGGTGATACGTCAGTACGCGTTTATGGAGTATTTTTATGGAGAAATTAATTGACGTAAATAAAGTCATTTCGAGTGAGCTTGGGAGGTGCGGGGATTACAACCCTCATTTGTTAGCCTGTCCTGAAGAACTGGTGCAGCAAAAAGTGATGAAGCGGTTGAGAAATATTTACAGTGAAGTTATCGGCCGTCAGAAATTATCTTTAGGTTATCCACTCAATCAAAACTTCGACTATTCGGCACTGGCACCATTTATCGATGTTCACCTGAATAATCTCGGTGACCCTTACGAAGCCAACTCGACCTTATTGAATACACGCGAGCTGGAACAAGAGGTGCTGGACTACTTTTGCAAGCTCTGGCATGCGCTTCCGCGCTCGCCTTTGACTCAGAATTCCTTTTGGGGCTACGTGTTATCAATGGGGGCCACGGAGGGAAATATGTACGCATTATGGAGTGCTCGTGAATATTTCAGCTCACGGGCGAGAACCAGGGGAATATGTCAGAATACGATGCGTGAACCTGTGCTTTATTATTCTCAGGAAGCACATTATTCACTAGAAAAATGTGCAAATGTTTTGGATATTACCGCTTTTCAGGAAGTGGGTAATAAATACTTTCCGGGACAGTGTCCTGTAACCCCAGATGGTCAATGGCCCAATGGCGTACCGGTGGAACAGGATGGTGCGGTGGATGTGAGAAAATTGTCAGCGTTGGTCGATTTCTTCGTCTCCAGAGGGCATCCACCGATTATTGTTTTGAATGTGGGTACGACATTTCTGGGTGGATTCGATGACGCCGTGCGGGTATGGCAGCAGGTGTCAGGCATTCTGGAACGGCATGGTTGTGATCATTCGGGCTGCTGGATTCATATTGATGGGGCATTGGGGGCTGCGTATCTGCCTTACCTGGAGTTAGCCAGTGAACAGCGGCTAACGTCAGAGAGAGGGCCGCTTTTTGATTTTCGCCTGCCGTTTGTGAATTCGATCGTGATGAGTACCCATAAATGGTTTGGTGCGCCCTTTGCTTCAGGCGTTTACATGAGCAAGGAAAAGTATCGCATGCTTCCGGCGACATTGCCTGAATATGTCGATACACCGGATACCACGCTGGGGGGTACGCGCAATGGTTTGGCCGCATTAATTCTCTGGTACACCATAAATACGGTGACACCCACTATGCAGGCTGCTATCGCAGCACGCTGCGAGAAACTTGCCGCTTATGCTTATAAACAGATGCAATCGGTAAAAGCGATTCATCCTTCATTTTGTGTTGAGCGTGGACCGCAATCGCTGGTAGTGATTTTTAGCCGTCCCAGAGAAGAGATCTTCAATCTATTCCAACTCAGTGGCAGAGGAAAGTTAGCACATATCGTTATTATGCCGCATGTGACACGAGCAGCAATTGATAGTCTTATTACTGAGTTAAAAAATAAGCAAGCGCTGGTCTGAATATAAAATATAATGGAATGATTATTAAATTATTAGGGGAATGAACAATGAAATGTAGACATGCGAAAACTTCCGAACTGGAAAAAGTCTGTGAGTTATTGGCTTCAGAATTTTATCACGACCCAGTACTCAAATTCGCCTTTACTGATGAGAATATGTCGAGACGTCTGGGTACAATGAAAAAATTTTTCCGTATTTATGTGGATCTTGCTCAAAAAAAAGGCGGCATTCTTCTGGCTGAGGACGACGTTGGCGTGCTGGTTTATTTTAATCCGCAGTTGATGGAAATGACTAAAGAAGAAAATGAACGACTCGATAGTTTGCTTAAGCAGGAGTGTGGGGTTGATTACATTACAGCCTCAGCCTTTATGAGCGGGCTTGACCAGTATCATCCTCGAACACCACCGCATTTTTATATTTTCCTTGTCGCAGTTTCACGCGCTAACAGAGGGGGAAGAATTGTAAAAGCATTGTTCAGCAAGCTGAATGTTATTCTGGATAAGGCAAAGCTGCCGTGCTACGCCGAATGTACAGCTTTTAGTACGCGTACTTTAGTCAGGCGTTTTGGTTATCGTGATGCGGGCAAACCTTTGCAAATTGAAGGTTTTCCTGAACTTTTCCCAATCTGGCGTGAACCTAATTCAATAGGTTGAGTTTAAAGTCAATTAGAGGTGCTTTCCTCGAAGTATCTGCTCCACTGCTGGCTCGGTTTGATGCAGGCTACTAAAAACGAACCAGCCTTTTAGTGGGCTGGCTCACATCATGCCGTCTTTTGTGATTTATGTTTGTGCTATATCATTGGATACGATACTATTCTCAACTGCAACACTCGTTGTAATGTAATGAGTTCAGGGGAATAATTGAATGAATAGTAAGTTTTTCTCAGATCCTCAAAAAAATGAAATCGTAAAGAAACATCTGGAAAAACAGCTAAAAAAATATGGTGATATGAATTATGCATTTGCAGTAATGAATAAGCGTAATTCAGATGACATGATTATCATTTCCGATTTGCCAGATTACTTTTCACAGGTTTATCTGGAGAGCAGGCTTCAGAATATAGATCCTGTTATAATAAATGCATTAAACCGTATCTCTCCAATTATTTGGGATGATAGTTTAATGATTAATTCTCGATGGGTTATCGAAAGAATATTTGAATCGGTCACGCCTTATAATATCGTGAGTGGCCATACGTTTATCTTGCATGATCAAAAAAACAATTTGGTTATATTGTCATTGTATGTGAATAAGTACTTAGAAGCAGAAAGGTATGATAATATAACAAAAAATAAAAATGATATTCAGGGGCTTTTAATCGACACCCATGAAATGCTACTTCATCTCTATCGCGAAGAAAATGAGACGCCTACTGTTGAGGGGAATACACTCTCAGCCCGCGAAAACGAAATCCTCTACTGGAGCAGTACCGGGAAAACCTACCCTGAAATCGCACGTATGCTGGATATTACGGTAAGTACGGTCAAGTTTCACATGGGTAAAGTTGTGAAAAAACTTGGTGTGAATAACGCTAAACATGCCATCAGTCTCGCCATTGAACTCAACATCATTTCGCACCCGTCTGGCAAATAACTATCCACTTCAAAACAACCACCCTGTCAATATCCAACAGGGTGGTGGCATTCATCAAAACGACATCGTCACCCCAGCATAATAAGCCCGACCTGGCTCGTTATAGGTGGATGCGCCATCATTCTCACGATAAACCCGCTTATCAAACAGGTTGTTAATACCTGCGTTGGCACGCAGATTTTTGGTGATAGCGTAATTTACGTTCAGACCAAAGATAGAGTAGGGGCTGATTTCACGATTAGAAATGGCACCGGACTCGTTACGAATCTCAGCGTACTGGCGCGGTTTCTGACGACCGTACTGTGTCCAGTTGATATTGGCGTCCAGTTTGTCCGTGACCTGCCAGTCCAACTGCGAGTTGATGGTGAATTCCGGGATCACCGACAATGGGTTACCGGTCTTCTTACTTTCCGAACGGAACATATAGGTAGCGTTGGTACGCCACTCCAGCGTGTCGTCGATCACCGGAATTGTCAGGTTGCCTTCCAGACCTTCAACAATGGCTTTGCCACCGTTTTCCCAGCGCAACACATTGTATCCGTTTGAGGTGTAGCCCACTGCCTCGTCACCCGCGACGATTTTATTTTTATAATCATTGCGGAACCAGGTAATACCGGCGGTGTAACCGTCATTATGGAACTCGATCCCGACTTCTTTATTGACGCTGATTTCAGGATCGAGATTTTCATTACCTAATAAATAGCAGCTTCCGGTAGAGATCCCCACCGGGCAGCCGTTGCCACGGGTCGAGAGCAAATAACCCTCCGTCGATTGATACAGATTCGGTGCTTTAAAGGCGCGAGCGATACCCGCTTTCAGGGTGAAATAATCACCCAGCCCCTGAGAAATATTCAGACTCGGGCTCCAGTTAGCACCAAATTTATTGTGATAATCGAAACGCAGGCCGGGAATCACCTCAGTACTGTCGGTGGCGGCGATGTTATCTTCAAAATAAAGCGAACTAATGGTGGCGCTATTTTTACTGCTGCGTGAGGCTGGGTTACCCGAAACGCCATCAATAATCACACCGGATGCATCGGTCGCGGTCATGGAAGCGGGGTCATTCAATTCATCACGATTCCATTCGGCACCCAATGTCATGGTTTGATCAACCAGCAATTCAACCGGGAAGTTAATCTCACCTCCGGCACGATAACTTTCGAGACGGCTGGTTGCGTAGTCATTGCTGTTGATCATCCCTTCAACGCGACCGGTCGAACCTTCCTGCAGGCGGGTGTTGTTGGTCTTCTCATAATTAAAATTGAGCTTAGACGTACCCCAATCCCAGATGCCGTTGTAAGTTACACCATAACTCTGACGATACATGCGGTTGGTTTCATCACCATAAAGTGACTCGACCAAACCATTCGGGCTGATATTGCCGTTGCTGTATTGCGTATCACCCGCATAAATATTGCCCTGGCGGCTATAGCCATAGCTGAAATCAACAATTTGTAGCGGGGTGATTTTCCAGGAAAACACCGTGTTGATGTCTTTATTGCGCACACCTTCTCGGCCTGCCGCATAGGAACCGTTTTCCGCGGTATTGATGTTGTAAGCGTCGGCGTCCGTTTTATTGATGTTGCCATACAAACGCATGGTCAGCGCATCTCCGGCTAACGGTCCGCTCAGGCTGAAGTTGGCGCGCTTAGTGGCACCTTCTTTATCATCTTCCGGCTGATTGGTGAACAATGACAATGAGCCGTGCCAGTCGTTAGTCGGGCGTTTGGTAATGATATTCACCACGCCACCTGCCGCTCCTGAGCCGTAGCGTGATGCTGCCGGACCACGGATGACTTCAATGCGCTCAACCATTTCGGCGGGCACCCAGTTGGTATCACCGCGTGTATCTCGCTCGCCGCGCCAGCTATACCGTACTGAGTTACGCGAAGTGACAGGGACACCATCAATCATAAAAGGTGTTTTCTGGTCCCATGCCACGAATATCGATCTGACGGTTATTGCCCCGGCTGCCACTGGCGCTGTTACCGGTGAGATTCACGCCGGGCATCTTACGAATAATGTCGGACAAATCGTTAACCGGCGGACTTTTCTGGATGTCTTCCGCAGTGATGGTTGAAACACCCGGCTGTTGCTTCAATTCCTCTTCCGCCGTGACGATCATTGATTCATCGTCAGCCAGTTTTTCGGTTGGCTCCTCATTGGCAGCATAAGCTGACGTACTCAGCAGGCTGGCCAAAAACAGCGCGACAGGTCGCTTTTGGCTACATCTGGTTACATTCACTTAAGATTTCTCCATAATATGTTAACGTTTGTAAGCAAATGCGCATGATAATGAGAATAATTATCATTGTATATATTGAGTAAGGAATCTCCCTGATTTCTCCTTAATTGGTTAACATTCGTTCGATACGCATCAGGGGAGGGGTATTTAATTACAACATACTGAAGGATGGAAAAATTCCCGGCGTTGCTGATAAATATCGCGCTGTTCTGCGTACAATGCGCTGCGAAGAAATTTTATCAGGCACTCACGGTTATTAGGTGATGGACATTTGCCATCGCGCGTTTTGCGATCGCTTAGAAAACATGGCTATGTCTAAGAATAAAAAGAG
The DNA here is from genome assembly GCF_059730565.1 of Pantoea sp. X-Soil-TKNS-1279. Classification (NCBI taxonomy): domain Bacteria; kingdom Pseudomonadati; phylum Pseudomonadota; class Gammaproteobacteria; order Enterobacterales; family Erwiniaceae; genus Pantoea; species Pantoea sp. X-Soil-TKNS-1279. The sequence continues at coordinate 192,645 of NZ_AP035949.1, forward strand.
AGGTGAGTGCTGCATTTGTAGCCCATTGATTCTCTGCCAAAATCCCTGTAATTCCGCTGCTGACCACAACTTCGTGTCTCCTCCGACTCACTGAAAAAGTCTATTGCCAGATTTCGGCAATAGATATCTGTTTTTCGCATTTGTGATCCCTGCATATATTCACAGAAAATGACCACGGGACATTACGAGGATGAATAAACCCGTAAGGCACAAAATAAATGTGGCTTATGAGGTGAACAATACATCGCTACCTCCAATGCCTTTTCCCGCTGGGGAAACATTTTAAATATCAGGAGAAAGGTTCCAGTGAAATTCGCAAAAGGAATGACCCTTTTCGCACTTGCTCTGAGTGCGCACACCACGTTTGCCGCTGAACAATCTGTTCCCACCGACAGCTCAGTCCATGTTAAAGCCGATCCGGCGCTGAAAAGCCTGTTACCTGCGGATATCGTGAAACGTGGCTACATTGTTGCCGGAACCAACCCCAACACGCCACCGACCACCTTCTATAAAGAAGACAACAAAACTCTGGCCGGTCGTGAAATCGACATTATGAATGCGGTAGGTGAGCGCCTCGGTGTCCCGGTGCACTGGCAAGATACCGGTGGCTTCGACAACATCATTCCTGGCCTCAAAACCGGTCGTTATGATGTCGCGCTCTCCAACATCAACGCGACTAAAGCGCGTACTAAGCAGGTAGATTTCGTCAGCTACTACAATGCCAGCCTGCTTGGCATCATCTCGCAGAAAGACGCCAATATCGCCCCTTTCAAATCCTTTGATGCCGTGTGCGGCAAAGAAGTGGGTGCGGGTTCTGGCACCACTCAGGTAACCCGTCTGGAAGAAGCCAGCAAAGCTTGTGAAGCCGCGGGCAAACCGCCAATCAAAGTTTCGGTCTTCCCGGACCGTCCGGCTGGTGTTCAGGCGGTGGTGAGTGGACGCGTGCCGATGTTCCTCGGTCCGTACGAAGGTCTGCTGTGGCAGGTTAAAGTCATCAAACCTTTGACCATGAGTGGTGAGATCAGCGTAACCGACTACCCGGTTTCCGTTGCCTTCCCGAAAGAGTCTGAACTGGAACCGGCTGTCCAGGCGGCCCTGAACTCATTAATCAAAGATGGTAGCTACAAGAAAATCCTCGACAACTGGGGGATTGGATTTGGCGCTGTGACCGAAGCTAAACGCAATGACGAGATCTTTAAATGAGTGATTTACAGGACCACACCGACGATCTGAAAATCGTCGGCAAACGCTACTACGGACGCTGGCTGAGTGCGCTGGTGGTACTGTTGTGCGTCGTGGCGATGGCGCACTCCATGATCAACAACCCGCGTTTTGAATGGGGGGTGATTGCGGAGAACTTCACCGGCCCCTCCATTTTGCAGGGCGTCTTGATGACGCTGCAACTTACGGTGATATCCGTGGTGCTGGGTTTTGCCTTCGGTACGGTATTGGCGTTGATGCGTTTGTCATCCAATCCGGTACTGGTCGCGGTAAGCTGGGCCTATACCTGGTTCTTCCGCGGTGTGCCCATGTTGGTGCAGCTGTTTCTCTGGTACAACATTGCGGCGCTCTATCCCAAAATTTCGCTGTGGATACCGGGACTGGGTGAGATCTGGAGCGCTCAGTCCAACTCGCTGGTTAGCCCGTTCAGTGCGGCAGTGATCGCGCTGGTAATGCATCAATCCGCTTATGCGGCAGAAATTGTTCGCGCGGGCATCCAAAGCGTAGGTAATGGTCAGCTGGAAGCGGCCCGTGCGTTGGGTTATCGTCCGGCGCAGATCTTCCGCCATACCGTCCTACCGCAGGCGATGCGCGCCATTATGCCGCCAGCGGGTAACGAAATTATTGGTCAGTTAAAAACCACGGCGGTGGTTTCAGTCATTTCACTACAGGACGTTCTGTTTTCCGCGCAGATTATTTATCAGCGCACCTATGAAGTGATCCCGCTGCTGCTGGTCGCAACGTTATGGTATCTGCTGATGACCTCGGTCCTGTCGATTGGACAATATTATGTCGAGCGCTATTTTGGTCGCGGCGTGACACGTCGTGAGAAACGCAGCCTGTGGCAGTCACTGCCACGTTTTTCTGCCACCAAGACCGAAAGGAGCGTGAGCAATGGCTGAGGCAATCGCGCTGCGTAAGGTGACCAAACGTTTCTCCGGTGTCACCATCCTGGATGAAGTTAACCTCGATATTCCGGCGGGTTCGGTGACGGTGATCCTGGGTCCCTCCGGTTCCGGGAAATCGACGCTGCTGCGTTGTATCAACCATCTGGAAAAGCTGGATGGCGGTACCATCCGTATCGGCGGCGAAATGGTGGGATACAAGCAGAAAGGTCAGGCACTGCACGAGCTGAGCAGTAGCGCGATTGCGCGTCAGCGTGCGGAAATTGGCATGGTATTTCAGCAGTTTAACCTGTTTCCACATCGTACCGTGTTGCAGAACATCATCGATGCCCCGATGCGCATCAAAAAGCAGAGTCGCCAGCAGGCTACCAGCAAAGCGCTGGCGTTGCTGAAACAGGTGGGCTTGTCGGGCCGTGAAGATGAATGGCCGCAGAATCTATCTGGTGGTCAGCAGCAACGCGTGGCGATTGCCCGTGCGTTAGCGATGGACCCTGGTGTGATGTTGTTTGATGAACCGACATCCGCACTCGACCCCGAACTGGTGGGTGAGGTGTTGCAGGTGATCAAACAGTTGGCGCATTCCGGCATCACTATGGTGATCGTCACGCACGAAATTGGCTTTGCCCGTGAAGTGGCCGACAACATTGTGTTTATGGAAGGTGGCAAAATTGTCGCCGCCGGTCCGACCCAGCAGGTACTCGACGACCCGGAAAACGGGCGCGTGAGAAACTTTATTGCAACGGTGCTTTAAGCACCGTTTTTCTTTTTTAGCCAGGAACAATGATGACGCAGAAACCAGTCATGCACAGCGCACACTGGGGAGCTTTCCATGCTCAACAGCAGGGCGATCAACTCACCATTGAGCCATTCCACCGCGATCCCGATCCCAGCCCGTTGTTACAAAATTTCCGTCACGCCCTCAGCCATCCGGCGCGCGTGGCGCGTCCGATGGTACGTCGTGGCTGGCTGGAAAATGGCCCCGGACCGGATCAACGCCGTGGTAACGATGAGTATGTTGCCGTCAGTTGGGAAGAAGCCTATACCCTGGTGGCAAACGAATTAAAGCGTGTTGGCGAAAACTATGGCCCGGAAGGCATTTTTGGTGGTTCTTACGGCTGGTCGAGCGCGGGGCGTTTCCACCATGCGCAAAGCCAGGTACATCGTTTTCTCAATACCACCCTGGGTGGCTATGTACGCTCGGTTAACAGCTACAGCTCCGGCTCGGCGTCCGTGCTGTTGCCACATATCGTGGGCGATATGAACGAGATTGCCCGCCGCGGCGTAAGCTGGGAAGAGATTGCCCAACACAGCGACGTGGTGCTGGCGTTTGGCGGTCTGGCGCTGAAAAATTCACAGGTAGCCAGTGGTGGCCTGAGCGAACACACCGAACGTGGCTTTATGCAGCAGGCGGCACAACGCGGCACACGCTTTATCTCCGTCAGCCCATTAAAAAGTGATTTACCGGATGAAGCTCAGGGTGAGTGGCTGGCGCTACATCCTGGTACTGACGCGGCGTTTATCCTTGGCGTGCTTTCGGTACTGATTGCGGAAGGCTTGACCGATGAAGCCTTCCTCGCCCGCTACACCGTCGGCTGGCCGCAGATGGTGGCGTATATTCGCGGCGAAGAGGATGGCACGGTACGAGATACGCATTGGGCGGCGGCGATTTGCGGTGTTGATGCGGCGTTTATCGCCCAATTTGCCCGTCAGTTACAGGGTAAACGTGTGTTGGTAACGGTGGCGCACGCCTTGCAACGTGCCGAACATGGCGAACAGCCGGTGTGGTTGGGTTTGGTGCTGGCGGCGGCATTAGGGCAACCCGGCTTGCCCGGCGGCGGATACACTTACGCCCTCGGCGCACTCGGTCACTATGGTAAGCATCATAACCTGGTCAGCTTCCCGGCGTTGCCGCAGGGTAAAAATGGTATCGACCGCCTGATCCCGGTGGCGCGCATCGCCGATATGCTGCTCAACCCCGGCACGCAGTTTGATTACAATGGCCGTCGCCTGACCTATCCCCATATCCGCCTCGCTTACTGGGCGGGCGGCAATCCGTTCCACCACCATCAGGATCTGGCGCGCTTACGCCAGGCGTTTTGTCAGCTGGATACGTTGATTGTCCATGAAATTGCCTGGACGGCCAGCGCCAGACACGCCGACATTGTGTTGCCTGCCACCATGACGCTGGAGCGCGAAGATATTGGTGGAGCACCGACCGATCGCCATCTCTTCGCCATGCAACCCGTGGCGCAACCTTATGCTGAGGCGAAAGATGATTACGCGATTTTCAGTGAACTGGCACGCAGGCTGGGCCGGGAAGAGGCGTTTACCGAAGGACGCGATACGCGCGGTTGGTTGCAACATCATTACCAGCAGTTGCAGGAAAAGCTTGCGGCGCATCAGGTCACGGTCCCAACCTTTGAGCAGTTCTGGCAACAGGGCGTTGTGGAGTTGCCGCAATTGAAGGACGGCGGGCGCATGATCAACGCATTCCGCGCCGACCCGGACGCGGCACCGCTGCCGACGCCGAGCGGAAAAATCGAAATCTACTCGGCCACCATCGCCAGTTTTGATTATGAAAACTGCCCCGGACACCCGGTATGGCGCGAACCACAGCAACAACCGAACGATGAACATCCGTTCTGGCTGATCGCCAATCAACCCGCCACGCGTCTGCATAGCCAGTTGGATTTTGGTGATTACAGTCTGAGCGGGAAACGTGATGGCCGGGAAGTATGCAGCCTGAATCCGCAGGATGCGTTGCGGTTAGCCATCAATGATGGCGACATTATCGAGTTATACAACCAGCGGGGACATGTGCTGGCCAGCGCGCGCGTCACCGATACCATCATGTCGGGCGTGGTCCAGCTACCGACGGGAGCCTGGTACGATCCGGTTGATCCCACTGCTGCGCGGCCGTTGTGTCGTCATGGGAATCCCAACGTGCTGACGCTGGATATTGGCACCTCGTCATTAACTCAGGGCTGTAGCGGGCAAATTACCGTGGTGCAGGTCAGGAAGTATGCCGGGGAACTCACGCCGGTACAGGCATTTATTCCGCCGTATTGCTAATGCATCCGTAACGGCGCGCGATAAATCGCGTCGGATATTTTGATCACGTAGCGGCGCGATTTATCGCGCTGTTACTTGATGACAGGCATCTATCCCCGCAACACGTCTGCCAACGCCTGCAAATCTGCTGACGTCTTTAACTCACAGCTTTGCCACAACAAAGCCTGGCGTTCTGCCGTTTCCTGCCTCAGCGCCAGACGCAGTTTGCCCGCCACATCCACCGCATCGGCCAGCGATTCCTGCCGGGTACGACGTTGACGCAGTTGCGTTCCATTGTTTAGTGACAATGTCACTTCATGAAAGCGCAGCGCCGGGTTAATTGCATCCGGTGGGGCGGATTCATCTGGCGTACGCCGTACTTTTGCCGCCAGCGGCATCACGTTATGGTTGAGGTCGCCTTCGGCAAAATCCTCCAGACGCAGGTCGTCATACATCAACATTGCGGCGATAACATATTCGAGGCTGAAGCGTGCCTCGATGCCGTTGGTTGGCACTTGTATCGACGCCGCAATATCGCCACCCGGCGGGAACGCGACGCTAATATCGACGATGTTATCCAGCAATGCCTCCAGCGGTTGCCCGCTTGCCAGCCACTCCTGCCTTAATAAGCGCGCAGCCTCGGCGGCACTGTGAGTCCCGGCGCAGGTCGGGAAAGGTTTGAACTCCAGCCCTGGGGTGATGATACGCCAGGGAGTGCCCCAGTTTTCTGACAGCTTTTCCGGCTGTGCCTGACCGTTGCTGCTGGCCGCGAGGAAAGCCTCAAGCACGCCATCCTGTTTGCCATCGATTCCGGCCAGCGTCAGCTGCGCCGCTGCAACAGCCCGTTCCGCCGCAAATCCGGCGTGCAACGGTTTAATGGCAGAACCAAATTGCGCCCGTAAGCCGCTCGCCTGGGTGGCGGCGATGCCCAACAGGGTCGCGGTTGCGGCGACATCCAGCCGCAGAAAACGGGCCAGCGCGGCAGCCGCAGCGAGGGTGCCAAGCGTGGCGGTGTTGTGATATCCCAGCGCGTAATGTTGCTGACTTGCCGCCAGACCGAGCCGTCCGGCTACTTCCACGCCGATGGCGTAGGCATCGAGGAACTGCTCAGGCGTGGCTTGTGGCTGGTGCTGATGCCAGGCAAACAACGCCGGCAGGATCACCACGCTGGGATGGCCACGAAAATCAGCATGGAAATCATCGTAATCCAGCGCATGGCTGGCATAGCCCAGTAACAACGCCTGGGAACGGATGCTGCCATCGCCGTAAACGGTGCGCAGCGCCGGTAAGCCGCTGTCCGGTACCTGGCCGCGTAGCACCGGCCAGCTCACCGCGAGGAAATCACGTATGCCTTCGCGCGCTTTGGTCTGCGCCAGGTAATCGGGTTGGCTGTTAACAATACGTTCTGCCAATGCGCGGGTCAGGGTCATGGCTGTGGCTCCAGGCTGAGCAATGCGGCCACGGCCAGATTTGCCAGGTAACGCGACGTCGGCAGCAACACCTGATCGTTGATGCGAAATGCCGGATGATGCAGCGCATAAGGCTCACCGGTGCCAATCATCATAAAGGCGCCGGGTAATTGCTGCTGATAGAAGGCAAAGTCTTCGCCAATCGGGCTGGCTTCCACTACACGGGCTTCAAAACCGCTGGCGCTGGCCTGCTGTAACGCAAAATCGGCCCAGTACGCATCGTTGACCACCGACGGCGGCCCCGCATGCCAGTTAAATTTCACCACTACGCCAAAGGCGGCACCGATTCCCTGCACGATTTCGCGAAAACGCTGCTCCAGCCGTTCACGGGTGGTTTGCGAAAATGAACGCACCGTGCCTTCCAGCCAGGCGCTGTCGGGAATCACATTCCAGGTGCTGCCACTGTGAACCTGGGTAATCGACACCACGGCATTATCTGCTGACGGGGCGTTACGGCTGATCAGGGTTTGCGCCGCCGCGATAATCTGCCCGGCGACGATGATCGGATCGTTACCTTCATGCGGTTTGGCAGCATGGCTGCCGGTGCCGGTAATGGTGATATCAAAACGGTCCACGGCGGCGGTAAGAGGTCCGGCTTTGCTGCCGATGACGCCGGGCGGCAGCGAAGGATCGTTATGGATGCCGAAAATGGCCACGGCATCCTGCAATGCGCCAGTGGCAATCACATCCGGGGCACCCTGGCCCGTCTCTTCCGCCGCCTGGAACAAGATACGCACGCGGCCGGGAAGGGTGGCTTCCTGCTTTTTAAGCAAAATTGCTGCGCCCAGCGCGGCTGAGCTATGGAAATCATGACCGCAGGCATGCATGACGCCCGGTCGTTCGGAACGGAAACTGACGTCAGATTGTTCTTCAATCGGCAGGGCATCGATATCGGATCGCAGCACTATCAACGGCCCCTGTTGCGGGCCGACTTCAGCCACCAGGCCGGTTTTCAGCGGCAAATCGAGAATGCGAATCTGATGGTGTTCCAGTTGCTGGCGCAGACGCGCGGTGGTTTCGAATTCCTGGTTAGACAGTTCTGGAAAACGGTGCAATTCCTGGCGGAAAGCGACGAGATAGTCACCCAGCGCGGATTCATCAATGGTACTCATGCCTTGTTCCCTTGTTGTGCTGCCTGGCGCGTCAGCCAGGCATCATGTGCGCTTTCATCCAGCACTTTCTTCATATAGAGCGTGATATGGCCTTTACCCAGGTCGGTGGTATGCATCGGCTGGAAGCCACGCTTCAGGTACATTTCCTTTAACCACGGATGGCTGATGGCGGTCCCCAGCGACACCGCTGGCGCACGCAACTGACCAATGATGATCTCCTGCTCCAGCCTGTCCTGAATCTTGCGACCATATTGCTGACCGGGATAGTTGGGATGTGCGCCAAACCAGCCAATATGCGGCAAGCCAAACGGACCGGGTAGCGGTCCCCACGGATAGCGGATGGTAATGGAAGAAACCATTTCACCATCAGCATATAACCCATACACCCCGTGGCTTTGCAGATGACGCAGCGTTTTTTCAAGATCGGCGCTGGCGGCATCGAATTTTATTCCCAGTGCTTTGGTGGACGCGTAAGCGGCATGCATCAGCGCCTGGTAAGTTTCAACTTCGTCTTCTCTGACCTGGCGAAAATCGAGTTGCATAGTATTCCCCGGAAAAACCGCCCTGTTGGCGTTTAAGGCGGCGTGATTTATCGCGCTGGTCTGCGATTCGCGCGATAAATCACGCCGCTACGAATTTATGGCAACGCGCATGATAATTAAGGCACGCGTGAAGGGTAATGAGATTAACAGCAAAGGCTATGCGCGCTATATCTAAAAAATAACTAAGCTAATGCATATTTGTGAAAATGAAATCACCGCTTTTTTATTGCTTAAATCCTTATTTACCGTAGTATGCAGAAAGCATACAGCGCTATAACAAATTCGCATTAACTCTCTGTAACAACTCAATTTTATCCGTTATAGCCTTTCTTTTTATCAGGGTAACGCCGTGTTAGCGATTAAATCTCCGCGCGCCTATGCGCATGAGGCGGGCCTGCGCGCACGCGCTGGTGAGTTTATTAAACCTTACGCCACACATATCCGTATCTTCACTTCTCCCAACGCCTGGCAGGCGGTGAACCCAGAATTAACCACCAGCCTTGAGGCGCATGGCATTCGCTGGCAACTGGAATATCTGCACGGTGAATGCACCGATGACGCCATCGCCACCTTGCAACACAATGTTGAGCAGCAAGGCGCGGAACTGTTGTTTGCCATTGGTGGTGGTCGCGTGCTGGATGCCGCCAAAGCCGTTGGCAGCCAGATGCCGGAATTGACGGTGATTAATTTCGCCACGCTGGCCGCCACCTGTGCCGCCTGGTCGCCGGTCGCGATTATCTACACCCCGGAGGGCGGGCATGTGCGCAGCCAGCCACTTGGCAAAATGCCTGAACTGGTGCTGGTAGACAGTGAAGTGATCGCGCGCAGCGACGCCCGTTATCTGAAGGCGGGTATTGTTGATGCGCTGGCAAAATACTACGAATTCCGCCCTTATCAACGCCACAACCCCGACGACCTGGCGCTCGATCTCAAGGTGATGACCGCGTTACGCGCACTGGATACCTTTCGTCAGTTTGGCGCTGAGGCGGTGGCCGCCAATCAGCAGCAGCAGGTCACCCCGGCGCTGGTAAAAGTCATTGATGCCAATATCGTGCTGGCCGGGCTGGCGAACAGCGTACGCGACGTGCTGCCCACCCCAGGTTTTGCTCACGCCATTCATAATCGCCTGACCCACCAGCCGGAGCTGCATCACTGGCTGCATGGCGAAAAGGTCGGCTACAGCCTGCTGGTTCAGTCGCTCATCGAACATGAAGGCGTACCGGATGCTGAATTGCTGGCGCTGTTGCGTCAATACGATATGCCGCTGACGCTGGCTCCGCTAAGTGGCGATCGCGCTGAGCGTATTCGTGCCATTGCGCAGCAAATTAAATTCCCGGCCGCCAGTGCCGAACGTCTGCCGTTTAGCCTGTCCGCTGAGGCGCTGGAACAGGCTTTGCTGGCAACCGACAACGCATTTTAAGCGTGCGCTGCGGCGCACATTTTCTCTTTTACAGACCAGGACATCTTTTATGGACAGCGCAACTTCATCTCGTCGCCTGCGACTCGGCCTTTTTGTACAACCCGTTGGTCAACACGTCAGTGGCTGGCGTCTGACGCAGCAACTCGGCGATCCGACCGATATCGACTGGCTGATCACCATCGCGCAAAAAGCGGAAGCAGGCAAATTTGACCTGTTTTTTGTTGGCGATGCGTTGGCGACCAGTATGTACCGCCTGCCTTCCACTATGGCACGCCTTGAGCCGTTGACCATGCTGTCGGCCCTCGCGGTCAATACCAAACGCATCGGCCTGGCGGCAACGGCGTCCACCACGTTTAGCGACCCGTTCACTATGGCGCGCAGCTTCTCCTCGCTGGACCATATCAGCCGTGGTCGCGCGGCGTGGAACGTAGTGACCTCTTTCTCCACCGACGTTGCGCGCAACTTTAGCCGCAGCGATATGCCAAATCACGCTGAGCGCTATGCGCGGGCGCGTGAGTTCCTCGAAGTGACTTACAAATTGTGGGAAGGCTGGGAAAAAGATGCGGTGCAGCCAAACAAAGCCACCGGCCAATATTTTATTGATGACAAGATCCAGCCGATCAACCACGAAGGCGAGCATTTCCAGGTTCAGGGGCCACTGAACATCACCCGTTCGCCGCAGGGGCGTCCGGTGATTATCGAAGCCGGTTCCTCTGCCGACGGTCAGAAGCTGGCGGCGGAAACCGCCGAAGTGATCTTCACTGCGGCAGCCAGCCTCGAAGAAGCGCAGACATTCTACCGTTCGCAGAAAGATCAGGTGATTGCCGCCGGACGCAACCCGGACCATGTGGTGATTATGCCGGGCGTGATGCCGATTGTCGGCCACACCCGTGAAGAAGCCAAAGCGCTGTGGAAAGAGTTGAACACCCTGGTGGATATCGAAAACGGTCTGCGTCAGCTCTCCCTGCGTTTCAGCATGGATCTGAGCCAGTATCCGCTTGATGGTCCGGTGCCGGAAGTGCCGCTGGGTGAAGGTAACCAGAGTCGCGTCAAACTGATGACCGATATGGCGAAGCGCGAAAACCTGACGCTGCGTGAGCTGGCCGCGGTCGCTGCCGGTTCCCGTGGACACCGGGTGATTGTCGGCACCGCCGAAGATATCGCCGATGACTTCCAGCTGTGGCTGGAGCAGGGGGGCGCGGATGGCTTCAACATCATGCCAGCGATTATGCCGGAGCAGCTTGACCTGTTCGTTGAACTGGTGATCCCGGAGTTGCGTCGTCGCGGCCTGTTCCGTGATGAGTATGAATTTGCCACCCTGCGCGAGAACCTCGGCCTGCCTGTGGTGTAACGACTGGAGAACAGCATGGTCACCTTATCAAAGCGTGTGCAGTCCGTGTCTCTCTCCGCCAATGCTGCGGCGCGTCAGTTGACGCGCCAGCTTAAAGAGCAGGGCGTGGATATTCTCGACCTCACCACCGGGGAGCCTGATTTCGATACCCCGGCCCCTATCCGCCAGGCGGCTGTGGTAGCAATGGAAGCGGGCGAAACCCGTTATACGCCTACGCCCGGCACCACGGCGCTGCGCAAAGCAGTACAGCAGAAGCTGGCGCGGGAAAATCAATTGCCGTATGAGGTGGAGCAGATCGCCATCGCTAATGGCGCTAAGCAGGTTATCTTCAACGCCTTTGCTGCCACCCTCAACGAGGGCGATGAGGTGATTGTGCCGGTGCCATACTGGCCGACCTTCCCGGACAGCGTGCGTTTTAACGGTGGCGAGCCGGTGTTACTGGCGTGCCCGCTGGAGCAGCAGTACAAGTTGCAACCACAACAACTGGCTGCGGCAATCACCCACAAGACACGCTGGCTGGTGCTGAATAACCCCGGCAACCCTTCAGGTATGGTGTACAGCCACGAAGAGTTGGCCGCGCTGGCGGCAGTGCTACGCGATCATCCCGACGTCCTGATTATGCTGGATGAGTTGTATGAACATATTCTGTTTGATGGTCGTCAACACGTTAGCCTGCTGCACGTTGCGCCAGATTTAACACCACGCATCTTGCTGGTGGGCGGGGTATCGAAAACCTATGCCATGACCGGCTGGCGCATCGGCTTTGGCGCCGGTCCGAAAAAATTGATCAGCGCCATGACCGTGGTGCAGTCGCAAAACAGCTCCGGTGCCAGCGCCATCAGCCAGGCCGCTGCGGTCGCTGCGTTTAACGGGGGGCTGGATTTTCTGCCGCCGCAGCGCGAAGCGTATCAGCAACGACGTGATGCCATCATGGCAACGCTGAGTCAGGTGCCGGGTATTGAGGTGCTTAACCCGGAAGGGGCGTTTTTTATTTTCTGTCGCTGTGCTGGTCTGCTGGGGAAAACCCGCCCGGATGGCAAACGGCTGGAAAGTGAAGATGATGTGCTGAACTACCTGCTGGAAAGTGGGGTGTCCGGTGTCGCCGGCAGTGCCTACGGTTTGTCGCCGTATTTTCGTCTGTCGATTGCCACGGATATTGCGAGTGTCACCGAGGCAGGGCATCGCATTGCTCGTGCCTGTGCAGCATTGATTTAATTGCACGTCACCGTAGCGGCGCGATTTATCGCGCCGCTACGTAGCCTGGAAGAGAAGGGCAAGCCCTGCCCACGTTAGAGCAAGGCGTTTTCCCTGAATATTAGATCAGGAAATCATCCAGCGAGCCGCCAGCGTCGAGTACGCTTTTGATCGGGGAAGGCGTACGGCCCTGACCGGTCCAGAATTTCTCTTCACCGTTTTCATCGGTAAACTTATATTTCGCCGGACGCGGTGCGCGTTTTGCTTTAGGTTTGCTTTCGCCCTGAGTTAATTGCGCCAGTTCATTAATATCAATACCGTCGTTAAGCAGCATTTCTTTATACAGCGCCAGTTTTTCTTCTTTCTCGCGCTGTGCGGCATTTTCCGCCGCAGCTTCTTCACGACGTTCGGCGATCACCGCGCTGAGCTTTTCCAGCATTTCGTTTAAAACTTCAACCTCAATATCACGCGCCTGGGCACGCAGTGTACGAAGATTGTTCAATGCCTTCAGTGCATCGCTCATAAATAAACCCTTAGTAATGGTATGACTCAATCAAAAAAGGGCATTCTACGGGAAATGAAGGCAAAAGAAAATATTCTGTCGCAGCCAGATTAGTCCTGAAAAATATCGGGATATCAGGGTGGCAAACTATAACCTGATATCCCATCGTTTAAAGCGAGGATATTTTAGGCATCACGATAAAACGGAAAGCAGCCGGTAATCAGCGCAACCAGCAATAACACCAGGCAGGTTATAAACGACCAGCGTAATGTAAAGTGTTGAGCTTGCGCATAATCCAGTTTCAGCATGCCAATCAGTAAATAGGTTGAGGCGACCAGCGGGCTGAGAATATGCACCGGTTGTCCCACCAACGCGGCGCGTGCCATTTCAATTGGCGCGATACCATAATGTCCTGCCGCCTGAACCAGCACTGGCAACATGCCGAAATAAAACACATCGTTGGAAACCATCCAGGTGACCGGGATGCTTATTAACGCGGTAATTACCGCCAGATAAGGGCCAAGCGCAGGCGGAATCACGTTCACTATCGCGGTTGCCAGGCTATCGGCCATGCCGGTTTCTGAGAAGATGCCGGTAAACACCGCAGCTGCGAAGATCAACCCGGCCACGGCGAGGATGGCCGGGGCATGGCGCGCAATTTGCTCCTGCTGCTGACTGAGTTGCGGATAGTTCACGACGAACATGATGGCGGTTGCCAGCATAAACAAATAGGCCATCGGCACCACATCCAGCACCAGCAAGGTCATGAGCGCGATTGTCAGCGCCCAGTTAAACCAGAAACGCCAGGCCACACGGGGTTTCTCTTCAAACTGCAATCCGCTCAGCGTTGCTGAGTTCCCGCGGTGAAAACCAATGCGGGTGCGCTCGCGGCGGCCCAGCAACCAGGCCATGACAAAGGTCCAGACCACGCAGGCCAGCAGCGGCAGCAGCATTGGCACAAACAAGGTGGCAACATCGGCATGCACCGCCGTAGCGGCACGCGCTGTCGGGCCACCCCAGGGAAACATATTCCCCAGGCCGGTGCATTGTAATAGCAGGCAGGCCACACTTAGTCTTGATAAGCCAACGCGTTCATATATCGGCATAAAAGCCGCCAGTACAATCATATATACCGTTGCGCCGTCACCATCCAGCGCCACAATAAAACCCAGCAGGGCGGTGCCGATAAATATTTTGACCGGGTCACCATCAACGGCGGATACGATGCGTTTAATAATCGGATCAAACATTCCGGCATCGGTGACGCTCATAAAATAAAGCATGGCGAAAATCAACATCACACCGGTGGGGGCAACGGTACGTAATCCTTTAATCACCATGGCACCCATTTCCGCACCCTGGCCGGATAACAGCGCGAAAATTGTTGGGATAATAATCAATGCCGTTAAGGCGGAGAGTTTTTTGCTCATTAATAAGCCGATAAAACAGCCGATCATAAGCACACTGAGGATTAACAGCATGGCAGGTGTCCTGTTCAGAGGTTTCGGGTATAAATAAAAACAAACGACTATTTATTGTTCAGTTACACCTTTTTTCCCTCATCATTCAGACATTATTATCCGGAAATTATTTTGACGAGAGCAAGGTGCATTTATGGGAAAAATGCGTGCAACTTCTTATTTTTAATAAAATTAAAATCGCTTCAGGTTATGATTTATCGCGGTATTATTTGCGCTCCTCAACCATATCGCAAAGAAATAAAACACGCCCGGCCACTGCAACCGGGCGCATAAATTAACCGTGATCGCGTGGTGAAGGCGCAATCGGTAGTGGCAGGCGATAAAGTTTCACCGGATATTCTACGGTTGAAGGTTTCCCGCCGGTGGTGGCAGGCGTGCGGTTAATTTGTGCCGAAGGCATCCATAACGCCCCTTTAGAAATCCACATCGCATCAATCCAAACGAGGCGTGGATCCTGAATCACCGTGGTCACGGCACCATCCGGCGCAATGCGTTTGATGCTGCGGGTATTGATATCCGAGGCATAGATATTGCCCGCGGCGTCAATCGCCGTGCCGCCAGTGCTCCAGGTGTCGCGCACTTTCTCAGCGTGTAGTGCCACGTCAGCCGGTGAAAGTTTCTCGTCATTCAGATAACGGGTTTCGATGCGCGCCAGCGGTCCGGGAATAGCCTGATAGTAGAGCCATTTGCCATCAGGTGAGACTTCCAGCTGATCGAGGCCAACACGTTTTTCCCGGCCATCGCGCAGGAACAGTTTTTTGCCGTCGGCATAGATTGGTTGATGATCGATAGAGAGCGGATGATCATCCAGTACGCGCCAGCTTTTACCACTTTTCATATTTAACACCACCAACCCCACCGCACCGGGATCGGTCAGATAGGCGTAATCCCCATTGAAACGCACATCATCCAGATAGCTGGTGGCTTTCAGTACCGGAGCGTTAAACACGTAGCTGCCGACCACGTTGCCGCTTTGCAGATTGATGCGTACCAGTTTGGCTGCGCCTGCTACCGCGTGATCGCCGGTACCGATGCCTTTGTTACCGGCATCCATCACCCAGAGATCGCCATCCGGGCCAATCCGCAGGGCATTAACGTGATAGAAATGATGCTCAGGATCGGTACTCTGCCATTGATTCCAGGCCGCATCGGGATACGCCTTAAGCTGACCGTTCACCACTTCAGCCAGCTGTAAACCGCTGCCCTCCGATTGGGTCAGAGAGGCAAAAATGCGGCCATCGTGGCTGACGGTGATGCCATTCCACACCCTTGGGGAGGTGGTCACCTGTTGCAGGCGGCTATCTTGTTGGGTGGGTAGCTTAACCGGCAGGGTATCCTGTGCCAGTAGCGGTGCGGCGACGGTAACGGTCAGCGCCGCGATCAGCGCTTGCAGCGAATGCTTCATCCTTATCTTCCTTCTGAACATGGCAGGTTATTTGTTGCTCTGTTGTTAATGTCTTTCCATCCTGGCAGTCCGGAGTGATAAATTATATTCTCTGATTTTTATCAATTAATTCCTGGTGGGAATGAATGGAGCTGAAAGATCTGCATTATCTGCTGGCGGTGAAGGAGACCGGGCATCTGGGTAAAGCGGCGCAATCCCTTGGTATCACTCAGCCTGCGCTGACCAAATGTTTGCAGCGGCTGGAAAAGTTCTACGCCACCCGACTGATTTTAAAGGTCGGGCGTGGCATGCAACTGACGGAAGCGGGACTGCTACTTTGTGAACGTGCTCAAAAAGTCGTGCACATGATGCAGGTGACGCGCCAGGATTTACAGGCGTTGGGGGCAGGGACGGCGGGGGTGATCCGCCTCGGCGTGGCTGCCACCGCGGCAGAATTTATGCTGCCAATGCTGAGTCGTGATTTGCTACATAAAGCGCCAACGGCACGGCTGGAAGTGACCGTGGGGATGAACGACTTGCTGCAAAAAATGCTGCGGGAAAACAAGATCGATCTCATCCTCGGTTATTTGCCGGATGGCAACAGCGAGTTTATTACCCGCCCGCTGATTGACGATCCGGTGGTGATTGCCGCCAGCAAACGGCATCCGCTGGCGAATATCCATCCGACACCGGAACAGCTTGATCAATTTAACTGGCTGTTGCCTTCCATGCAGGTGGCGACGCGTCAGTGGCTGGAGCAACGCTTACGCAGCGGAGGCTATGCGCCCCCGCGCGTACAAATGGAAAGTAATACCTTATCGCCGCTGCGTCAGGTCATCGCCAGTACGCAATTGCTGAGTTTTCTCTCGCGGCGTTTGCTGAAAGGCGAGGGCGAAGATGCCTCGCTGGTGGAGATTCCTCTGCCGCTGGTCACCATGCCCCGAACCTTTGGCTGGCAGTTCCGCTCTTTGAGCGAGCTTTCCCCCGCCTCACGTTTACTGGTTGATTTAGCGGAAAAACGCTGGCATTGGTAAGACGTTCCTTGTGATTCGTAGCGGCGCGATTTATCGCGCGAGCCGTTTGCGCATTGAGGCAAAAGCGCGATAAATCGTGCCGCTACGGAGCTTTCCTTGAGTGATGATTGCCATCAGAAACTCTCATCTTTCCTTAATCATTGAAGAATAAGTGATTTTTCCACGAAAAAATTCTACTCAACTGGAAACAATTACTTGCAATGGAAATCTTAATGCGTATATTTCTCATTTGCTTTCTTAACGACATCTTTACTGTCGCGCTGTACGTGCCGGGACGGCACAGTCAGGCGCTTATTTCCTCCTGACCGTTATTCTTCAACAGCTATTTATGGCCGGATGCCAGCAGACGCCAGCGGGCATGTCGTCATTAATAACAAAAAATTGAGGAATATTATGTCTTTCGAAGAAAAGCGCGTCAGGGAAAACGCCCGGACTTCGCAGCGCGTGCTGCGGTTGTCAATGCTGGCGATGTTGATTACCTCGGGTATCGCCCATGCGGCAGATACGGCCAATAAAGAACAAACGCTGACGGTTAATGCCAGTGCCACGAATGCTGACCAGCAGGAGCAGGCTGCACAGGATTACAGCGTGCCTGTGACCCGTGCCGGTACCAAAATGGCGCTGACCGCGCGTGATATTCCGCAATCAGTCAGCATTATCAGCAAGCAACGTATGGAAGATCAGCAGTTGCAAACGTTGAATGACGTGCTGAAAAATACCACCGGTATCAAAAGTGTCAGTCAGGATATGGACCGCCCACTGTTCTATTCGCGTGGCTTCCTGATTGATAACTACATGATCGACGGCATTCCCACCGCGTTTGCTTCACGCTGGAACCTCGGCGATGTGCAAACTGATATGGCCCTGTATGAACGCGTGGAAGTGGTGCGTGGCGCGACTGGCCTGCTCACCGGTCCGGGCAACCCTTCAGCCGCCATCAACATGGTGCGCAAACACGCCGACAGCAAAGAATTTACCGGCAGTCTTGAAGCCAGCTATGGCAGCTGGAATAAGCAACGCTATGTTGCTGACCTCTCCGCACCACTGAGTGAAGATGGCCGCGTGCGTGGTCGCGTGGTGGCGGGTTATCAGGACCGTGACAGCTTTATCGAGCGTTACAATAATCAGAAACAGTTTGTCTATGCCGTGGTGGACGCCGATCTGACCGATTCCACCAAACTCTCGGTCGGTTATGAATTCAGCCAGGTTAACACTGATTCACCGATGTGGAGTGGTGCGCCGCGCTGGTACACCGACGGCACGCAGATTCGTACTCGCCGTGGTTATAACACCGCGCCGGACTGGGCCTATAACGACAAAGAGAACAAAAAGGTCTTTGTTAATCTGCAACAAAACTTCGATAACGGCTGGAACATCACGCTGAACGGCACGCACAACGAGATGTTCCTCGACAGTAAGATGCTGTATGTCGATGGCTATTTCGATAAATCCACCGGTATCGGCACCTCGCCGTATGCCAACTATCCAGTCATCGGTGGCACCGGTTATAATACCGGAAAACGTAAAGTCGATGCGGTGGATGCCTTCGCCAGCGGTCCGTATGAACTCTTTGGTCGTCAGCATGAGCTGATGGTGGGCGTGAGCTACAGCCGCCAGGACAACAAATACTACAGCGCCTGGGACAATATCTCTCCAACCCAGTTGGGTGACTACAGCGATTTCAACGGACAGTACCCGGAAACCGACTGGAACCCGCGTACCGAGTCCAGCGACAGCCAACTGGTGCGGCAGAAATCGACCTATCTTGCGACACGCATTTCTCTGGCCGATCCACTGCATGTGATCCTCGGTGCCCGTTATACCAACTGGAACCGCCAGACCATGAGTGCAGAGATGGAGAAAAACAACATCACCCCCTATGGTGGTGTGATTTATGACATCTCGGATAACTGGTCAGCCTATGCCAGCTACACCTCGGTATTCCAGCCGCAGGATTATCAGGATGCTTCCGGTGGTTACCTCTCCCCGGTGATTGGCAAAAACTACGAAGCTGGCGTGAAATCGGACTGGTATAACAGCCGTCTGACCACCACGTTGTCCGTATTCCGTTCTGAGCTGGACAATGTTGCGGTGAGCACCGGGCAGGTGAATGCCAGCACCGGCAACACCATTTATGAAGGCAAGAATGGCGTGGTCAGCAAAGGCGTCGAATTTGAAGTCAATGGTGCGTTGACCGATAACTGGCAGATGACCTTCGGCGGCACCACCTATCTGGCGGAAGATCGTAATGGCGATGCCTACAACTCGCAGCTGCCACGCACCTCGTTCAACCTGTTCACCAGCTATCGCCTGCCGCAACTGGACGCGTTAACACTGGGTGGCGGCGCGACCTGGCAATCAAAAACCTGGGGAGGTGTGAGTGGTCCGGACGGCAATGGCACCTGGCGTGCCCGTCAGGGTAGCTATACGCTGGTGGATCTGTTTGCCCGTTATGACGTCACCAAAAACGTTAGCTTACAGGCCAACCTGAATAACCTGTTTGACAAAGAGTACGACACCAACGTCGGCAGCGGTGGCATTGTCTACGGTGAACCGCGAAACTTCTCGGTCAGCGCGACTTACCGCTTCTGATAATAAGACGCCTCTGCGGCGTCTTCTGTCGCGGCGCGATTAATCGCGCCGCGACGAATGAATATTACTGACCTTTTTGCGCTCTGGCGGCGGCCACCAGGCCATCCAGCCAGTCCTGATGACCATTAATCATCGGGTTCGGCTGGGCTTTAGCCAGCTCTTTCGCCGGGTTACCGTTTTGCGTTTCCTGGGTCAGGATGCGCACACGGTTGTCAGATAAATCTTCCACCAGCCAGGCGTGCAGCACATCAAGGCGATCTGCCGCCCCTTCTTCGCCAGCCCAGCCGTGCCACGCAACACGTCCCGCTTCACCGGCTGACGGCGCAACGTATTCCGTTACGCGGGCTTCAACCGGGAAACCAAAGGTTTCAAAGTAGAAACGATCATCCTGTGCCAGTACCGGTCCTTTGTTGTCGTAGAAACGGGCATTGGCGGAGTTTTTGTAGTAGGTCGGCCACAGCGCCGGTGTTACCAGCAGCGGCCAAATGTCTGCGGCAGACAGACCCGCAACAATCACTTCATTAGAACAGTAGTTATCGGTAAAACCGGGGATAAAGCCTTCCGGCCAGACAATGGCATTCATTTTCATGGTAATCACCTCTCATGTGTTTTGATGGGATTAGCATGAGCCTGTTTTTCATATAAGTGAAATTGATAGTTATGATATTTGATATCACTATTTTTTATCTCATGTCTGGCTGCATCAATGCGTAGCGGCGCGATATATCGCACTGTTATAAAACCTTGCCGCTACAGGGGATGTTATGTCGCCGCGCCCAGGGCGGCTTTTCCCACTGAAGTGAAGATGGCGTCATCCTGCGGTGTATGGATACGGCCACACAGCACGTTACGTAAGTGACGTTGTAACGGATTCTGGCGGGTTAAGGCGTGGTTGCCGATGCTCTCCACCATCAGTTGTACAGCATGGATGGCGTTCTCCGTCACCACCTGTTTCACCTGGGAGGCATGCGCGCTGGCGATCTCTCCCTGCGCGCAGCTATGCAGCAAACAGGCATTGGTAAACAACCGGGTGTCGATTCGTCCCACTATCTCCTGAAAACGAGGCAGGGTGGCGAGTGGCGCGGCAAGGTTGGCCGGAACGCGTTGTTGCAGGAAAGCGATAAACCAGTCGCGCGCGCTTTGGGCGATGGCGTCATACAGGGTGCCAAGCAGCGTTGCCATCCATATCTGCTCCTCGTCACTCAATCCCGGTTTGGGTGTGCTCCAGGGGGCGACATTCACTGCGTAATCGAAGGGGATCAGCACCTCATCCAGCACCACCCGATGGCTACAGGTGCCACGCATACCCAGATGATCCCACTCCTCGATAATACGGATGCCAGGCGCGCTGGCGGGTATCAGATAGCCACCGACCAGCGGATCGGCATCATCGCTGCTGGCCCACACCAGAAACCAGTGCAAACCGTGGCTGCCGGTGGAGTAAATCTTTTCACCGCTAACACGCCAGCCCTCGGCGGTACGCCGTGCCCGGGTACGCGGTAACCCCCCGCGTGCCGGGGTGCCCAGCTCGGGTTCCACCCGAAGCGCATTGATTAAAGCACCGTGCTGCCGAACGCTGGCGGCAACTTGCTGGCGTACGGCGTCAGGCCAGTCAGCGTCTTTGCCCAGACGGCGGGTATTGAGATATTGCATGATCAGAATCAGCGCGCTGGAAGGCTCTCCGCGTGCCACGGCAGCGATAACCGCCTGACATTCACGCAACGTCGCACCGCTGCCACCGGCTTCCAGCGGCAACGCGTAATGCAACAAACCGTGCTGGCGCAGCAGCGCAAAAATGGCGTGGGGAAAATCGCCGTTTTCATCCACGGCGGCTGCCTGGCTTTCTAACGAACGGGTTATCACCGGTAAAATTTCGTTGAGCAGAGAAATATTATCCGCCATTACGTGCCGCCTTATTCATGCATATTTTTAATAAGGTCTGATTGTTTATTTTTATGCCGGGGATGTAAAAGCAATAAAGCGGATAACCACATGCGTAATCGGCATAATTCTGCGGCTGGTTGCCACGGTTAATTACGATTAACCTGCCTGCTCCTGAAAAGAATTATTACAGCAACAACATCTCAACCTGCATTTATTTTTGGGAGTAAAACCATGCCAGTTAATTATTCACTTTCACGCCGCCATTTTCTCAGTTATTCCGCTGCCGCTATGTTGGCACCAGGCCAGGTGTTCGCTGACGATGCGCTGGCCGGAATGCACATGTCCGGCGATTTATTGCAGGGCGGAGCGGGAAAATGGGCGTTGGCTAAACCCACCCACATTCGCATGGCGGTCAATCTGAACGCCATTTGCCTCGCGCCGGTGGTGGTGGCCGACCAGCATCAATTCTTTAAAGCGCACAACCTCGAAGTGGAGTTCGTCAATTTTGGCAACTCGACTGAACTGTTACTGGAATCGATCGCCACCGGTAAGGCTGAAGCGGCGATTGGCATGGCGCTGCGCTGGCTAAAGGCGCTGGAGCAGGGTTTTGATGTCAAGCTGACCGCCGGAACCCACGGCGGCTGTATGCGCCTGCTGACGCGTGATGATGGCCCGCGTTCGCTGGAACAATTGAAAGGCCAAACCATTGGGGTGACCGATATGGCTGGCGCGGATAAGAACTTTTTCTCGCTGCTGCTGAAAAAGCACGGCGTTGATCCCACTGCCGACGTGAACTGGCGCGTTTTTCCGCAGGACCTGCTGCCGATGGTGTTACAAAAAGGCGAAATTCAGGCTGCCAGCGGCTCCGACCCGATTATGTGGCGTTTAACCCAGCAGCCGGGTTATCGCGAAGTGGCGACCAACCTGATGGATGAATACGCCAACCTGAGTTGCTGCGTGGTGGGGACGCGTGGCAGTTTGATCCGCGATCAGCCGGACGTCGCTGCGGCGATCACCCACGCGATTTTGCAGGCCCACGCTTACGCCGCACAACACCCGGAGGTCGTCGCTCAGGCGTTTAACGGCAAAGCGCTCAACACCACGCCACAGGAAATCGCCAGCGTGTTGAAAACCCATACCCACGGCCATTACTCGGTGGGCAATGCGTTTGTACAAGAGATTGATATCTATGCGCGGGATTTGAAAGCCATCAACGTATTGCGACCAGAAACCGATCCGCTGCTGTTTGCCAAAGGGATTACCTCGAATGTATTGGTGTGACCGTAACGGCGCGATACCTTGCGCATCGCGCCGTTACTAGTCGACCTCATGTAGTCAGGGGTTACCATTGCACCGCACTACGCTGCCACGCCAGCGTGCGGTCACGAATCAGGAACAGCAGAGAGATGAGTGAGGAGAACAGCAGCGCCATCACGATCAGCGCGGCATACATATTGGCGTAAGCCGCCCAACCCTGCGCCCATTGCAGATACCAGCCAAGGCCTGATTTCACCCCCATCATTTCCGCCGCTACCAGCACCGAAAACGATGCACCCAATCCCATAAACAAACCCACGAACAGATGAGGTAACGCAGCCGGGACTGCCACCCGCAGCACCAGGAACCACGCGTTTGCCCCCAGGGTGCGAGCCACATCGTAGTAACGACTATCGACACTGGCGACGCCCGACCAGGTCAGCACCGTCACCGGGAACCAGGTTGCCAGCGCAATCAAAAATACCGCCGCCGAGAAGCTGGACGGGAAGAAATAGAGTGACAGCGGCAACAGCGCCGTTGAGGGCACCGGCCCAAGGAAGCGTAAAATCGGATGGACCCAATATCCCAACCCACGCGACCAACCGATGGCGACACCGGTGACAAAGCCAACCAGGCTACCGTAGATAAACCCCAATGCCAGCAGGCGCAGCGAGTTGAGCACGCTGTCCAGCAGACGTGGCCAGTCGGTGGCGTACGCCTCAATCAGCGCGCGCGGTGGCGCAAAGAAGGGGGCGGGCAGCAACGCCAGCTTGGCGGTGACGATCTCCCACACGCCGATTAGCCCTGCCAGTACCATCAGCCAGGGGCCGCTGCGCTTGAGAGGCGAAAGTGCCTGCAACCGGGGAAACAGACCGGCAATAATCGCCAGCACGCTGAGTAACCCCGCCAGAGCGGTAAACAGTTCATGGGTTTGATCGACAAAACGCGGCGCAGCGAAGCCAACTGGCTTATCTGGCACCGCCACCATCAGCGCTACCAGCGCCCACCACAACACCAGCGCACCCCAGATGGCGGGCTGCACCCGGCGTACGCTTGCCTGACTGCGGGTTATCGTCAGCGTTTCACTGGCCATCATGGTCTCCTTAGCTGGACATGTTACTCATCGACGCCAGGGTGCTGGCGTGCTGGTGGCTGGAGGACTCGGTCAGCAACTGCGGGACGTAGTGCTCGGCAAAGCGCTGCGCATTCGTATCTGACCGGATTACATTGATTTTCTTCAATTCATCGACATACACCGCGACTTCACTGCGCAATTGCGCGCCAGTGGAGTGGTGATGGTGCGTATGCTCGCGCAGCATGGCGGCAATATCCGCTACCGGTACTGAGCCGGGGACAAACGGCTGGAAAATGCGCGCGGTTTCATCGGGGTGGTCGGCGGTCCACTGCTGAGCATCGACAATCGCCTGGGTGATTGCCCGCGCGGTGGCCGGATCGTCACGCACCAGCGAGCCACGCAGGCCCAGCACACAGCAGGTGAGGTGGGCGTATTCCCCGTTGAGGTTGTTGTCCACCTCCACCAGGTTATGCTGCTTTTTCAGCAACCAGCCCTGGGGATCGTCGGTCGCCAGCGCCTGCACTTCACCTTTGCGCAGGGCTTCCCCGAACAGGTCAGAGGGATATTGCAGCCAGTTCACCTGGGTATCAGGATTGATGCCCAGTTTCGCCAGTTGAATGGCGAAGAAGTTGCGGATCGGGCTGGCCTGGTCGCTCACCGCCACGGATTTGCCCACCAGATCTTTCACCTGATGGATACCGCTGTTTTGCGGTGCCAGCAGACGCATACAACCGCCGTGGGTACCGACAGTGAGATCGACATCAAAACCCTGCTCCAGCGGTTTAAGCCAGCGCAGCGCCATGCCGATGCCGCCATCCGCCTGTCCGGTCGCGATGGCCTGCAACAGCGCATCGGTTGGCCCGCTAAAGTTAACCGGCTCAACATTCAGGCCATATTTTTTAAAGAAACCTTGTTTGAGCGCGACGGAAATGGGGGCCTGACAGACAGCGGTTTGCCCCCAGGCCAGTTTGACGGTTTTCAGCGTGTTATCCGCCGCAAATACCGCCGGATTTACCGCGCCAGCGGCACCCAGCAAACCTAATCCACGTAATAAGCTGCGGCGAGTGAGAGAGATATTGTGCATTGCCATCATTCCTTCCATGTAAAAAAATCACTTCAGGCACTATGGCAAAGCCTGACTGCGCCACCAAATAACAATCCCGCATGTCTTCATGCAAATTCCCTTTATGTTTTTCGGGGGTATTGATTGCCGAAATTGCTATTTCGTGGGCGAGAAGGCGCGTGCTAATTATTTTTTATTTTTCTGAACAGTGGGGGCAAATATATGGCGGGTGAACTGTCAGGGGTGAATATTGCGATAGAAAAAGTCAGCCACCATTTCAGCCTTGAAGGCAGGGCGTTACCGGTGCTGGAAAATATTAATCTGCAGGTTGCCGCCGGAGAATTTGTGGCATTGCTCGGGCCGTCGGGCTGTGGCAAATCGACGCTGCTGCGTCTGCTGGCTGGGCTCGAACAACCGGTCAGCGGCTTGCTGGCGGAAGAGGGGCGCGCCATCACCGCGCCCGATCCGTCGCGCGTGGTGGTGTTTCAGGACCCCACGCTCTATCCGTGGCGGACGGTGTACGACAATGTCGGTCTTGGCCTGCAAATCCGTGGTGAGTGCCGCACGGTGCGGGAACAGCGTATCAATGCGATGTTGGATCGCGTCGGCCTGACGCAGTTTGCCCGTGCCTGGCCGCACCAGTTATCCGGCGGTATGGCGCAACGTGCCGCATTGGCGCGGGCGCTGGTCAATCATCCACGTCTGCTGATCCTGGATGAGCCGCTGGGTAAGCTGGATTCATTAACCCGCCTGCGTATGCAGCAGGAGATCGTCGATTTGTGGCAGGAGCAACAATTCACCACCCTGATGGTGACGCACGATGTGGAAGAAGCGTTGGTCATGGCGAATCGCGTGGTGGTGTTCAGCCCGCGTCCGGCGAAAGTGCTGGATATCATCACGGTGGATTTACCCTGGCCGCGCCGTCGCGACGATGCACAGTTGGTGGCGCTGCGCAGCCGCATTCTCGATCTGCTGGGGGCAGAGCGAGCGGCAGCCTGAGAAACGCGCGATAAATCGCGCCGCTACACCTCATCCCCCCCGTAGCGGCGCGATTTATCGCGCAAGGTGTTTAGTGCTGAAACCGTAACGCGACACCGAACGCGTGTTCGGCCGCCACCCTCACCGCGTTCTCCGCCTCGCTAAAGGGCACGTCTCCCAGCAGCAAACAGGCTTTCACCTTACTCAGGTCCTGGGTGTGCAGGCTGAGTGCCGCCATGCGTGCGCTGCCATCGTAATCGTCCGGCAGGCTGTTAAATCGCTTCACCACGTACTCGGCGGCAGCGAAGCGCACCGTTGCGGCACCGGCTTTCAGCACAAAAGCCCCTTCCTGACAGGCCACCAGCCGTCCGGCACCAAACAGCCGGTTATACACCAGCGCGGCGGCTGCCGGATCCTGAGCCACCACCACAAACTCGACGATGTTACTGACCCCGTTCGGGTGCTGCTGCCATGCCGGTTGCCAGACCGCCTGCGGTGTTTCGTGTTGGCAGAAGAAGCTGCGGCCATTCGGCACCAAATCGCTGCGTAAACGCACAGTACGGAAGCGAGCCTGTTGCGCTGAACCATCCGGCAGCGTCACCGGCCGATAAAAACTGGCGGGTGGCTCGCCATCAATATCCTGGCTCTCCAGATAACGCCACACTGCGTCAGCATCATCACTTTTCCACACCAGACCGCTCAATCCGAGGGGGGACTGCCAGAGATCCTGACGCAGATTGCCACGCGTCGCTTCATAACCCAGCAACTCCAGATAATTCTCGCCAAACACCGCCAGATGATTGCTGGACCCGAGCGAGTGGTGACCACGTTCGGTCAGTTGAAAACCCAGCCGCTGAAACAGCGTGCTGGCTGCATCGAGTTGATCTGCCACGTTGATCACCACATGATCGAGACGTGGCAGCGGAACGGTTATCGCCATCGGTATTCTCCTTGTTCTCACCGTCACGAGGCCAGTTCCTGCGCTTGCTGCACCTCAGCCAGCGCCCGCTGTGCCAGGGCCGTAAAATATTGCACCGCCGGGGCGAGCATCGCTTCATCCGGGTCGAAGGCGGGATGATGCAACCCGTGTGTGCTGGCGCTGCCGATGCTGACAAATACCCCCGGCACCTGATGCAGATAAAAGGCAAAATCCTCGCCGCCCATCTGCGGTGTCGCGGTATGGATGTCATATCCCTGCTGTTGCGCCAGATGCAGCGCCACCTCTGCCCACGCCGGGGTATTGATCAGCGAAGGTGGGCCAGGTTGCCACACCAACTCGGCGTCTCCGTCAAAGCCTGCGGCGATACCGGCAATCAGGCTGCGGATTCTTTGCGGAATCTCTGCGCGGATGGCGGCATCATGGGTACGCACCGTCCCTTCCAGCTCCACCTGATGCGGCAACACATTCCAGCTATTGCCTGCGGTAAAACGCGTCACGCTGACCACCACCGATGCCAGCGCGCTGAATACCCGGCTGGGCAGATGTTGCAACGCGGTGACGATATGGCTGGCGATAACGATCGCATCAATGCCCTCATGCGGGCGCGCGGCATGGGCACCTTTGCCGCTGATGTTGATCTGAAAACGATCGACATTGGCGTACATCGCACCGCCACGGGTACGCAGCGTGCCAACCGGCAAATCTGGCGCGTTGTGTAAACCAAAAATCGCCTGCACCTCCTCCAGTGCGCCTGCATCAATCAGCTGCTGTGCACCGTTGAAGGTTTCCTCTGCGGGTTGAAACAGGATGCGTACCCGGCCAGGCAGTTGTGCTTCAATGCGTTTGAGCTGATGCGCCACCCCCAGCATCACGCTGCTGTGCAGGTCGTGACCACAGGCATGCATCACGCCCGGCTGTTGGGATTGCCACGGTTGCTGCGTCAATTCGTCAATCGGCAGGGCATCAATATCAGCGCGTAACGCAATCACCGCGTCGCCCTGACCAATCTCCGCGACCACCCCGGTGCTCAGGCCGAGCGGCAACAAGCGAATATTTGCCTGTTGCAGCCAGCGGGTAATCCGTGCGGTGGTGGCGTGTTCCTGATTGGATAACTCAGGGTGCTGATGCAGTTCACGTCGCCAGTGGATCAGTTGTTCTGTGGAAATGGCCGTCATGGTTATCCTTGAGCATCAGCGGGGAGAAAGGGTTCGCCGAGGGTTAGCATCAGACGGTTGGCCCAGGCGAAGAAGGCGGTGGACTGCACCAGATCCAGCAATTGCAGGGTGTCCAGCCCTTGCGCGCGCAGCGCCTGTAGCTGCGCCTGGCTGGCGCTGGCGGGAGTGACGGAGAGTGCGGCGCTGAAATCAATGATGGCCTGCCAGCGCGGCGATTGACCGTGGGATAACTCCGCGCCAGGTGACACATTCAGCAGCTTTTGCACCGCCGCATCATCTTTCGCTAACTGGCTGGCTTTACGTGCGTGCACTGAGGCGCAATAGATGCAGCCATTGACTTTACTCACCACCGTGGCTGCCAGCTCACGCTCCGCACGCGCTAAACCGCCGGACGTATAAAAGATGCCTTTATCGGTCAGGGTACGCTGTTCCAGCAGTGGCAGGTTGCGACCCAACAGGCGGAAGTAATCAGAATCGCTGTGACCAAAGCGTGCCAGCGTGGCTTTTTCTTCGGTGGTAAATTCATGCAGCGGTTTAGCCGCCAGCCAGGGTTCCCAGCCCAGTTCCTGCTGCGTGAAAGCCGTGAGGGCGGTTTTCCCGCTATGGGTGCGCGGGGCGTTATGCCAGATACCGGCTACCGCGTGTTGTGTGGACGCTAAACTGTCGCCGTTAAGTAAGCGGAACCCGGCCAGTAGCCGACTCTGGAAGCTGACAAAGGCGACCAACTGCGCCAGCGTGACGAT
This sequence comes from Pantoea sp. X-Soil-TKNS-1279, assembly GCF_059730565.1. Classification (NCBI taxonomy): domain Bacteria; kingdom Pseudomonadati; phylum Pseudomonadota; class Gammaproteobacteria; order Enterobacterales; family Erwiniaceae; genus Pantoea; species Pantoea sp. X-Soil-TKNS-1279. Next base: position 221,018 of record NZ_AP035949.1, read on the forward strand.
GCCGCGTGGTGTCCAGCCGGCGCTGTGCAGGTTGGCAATATGCTGCGGTGTTGCTTCGACAGGACGGAAACTCAGGCGTTCGGCAAAAGCACGCGCCGCCTCATCGCGCGCGCTATGCTGCGCGCCCGAAGCCTGCTGCTGGTAATGCGCCTGCAAAGCCACTTCGCCATGCCAGGCCGCCACCTGTGCCGCCAGTGCAAAACGCGCCGGGAGCGGGAAATCGTCGTCATGCTGACCAAAGAGCACCTCATAGCTGCCCTGAGTATGGCGGGTGGCAGCATCGCGTTGGGCACGCGCCTGCGCCAGTTCCGATGCCGGATCGATATCGGCCAGTGCCGCGAGCAAATCATTCACTTGAGACATCTCTTTCTCCTGTTAAGCATTGCGCAGTTGCGGCGCGATGTGGTCGGCAATCAGTTCAATCGAGCGCAAAATATCGGCGTGGGGAGGATCAATCGAATGCACCTGGAAGGTGATATCGGTGGCGCGCGCCAGCACACTGTCCTGCGCCAGTGAGGCCTGCACCGCTGCGACATCGCCGAGATGGGCGTCAAACTGCCGAATATGGTCATCCAGTGAATCACCGAACAGGTGATGTCCACTGGCGCGAAACTGGTCGGCCTGACGCTGCAAACCGGCTTGCGCCAGACGCCGCGCATAGCCGCTGGAATCCGCGACAAAGGCGGTGCGGGAGGCGAGGATACGTGGCGCAATCCCTGCGGGTAGCGCCGCCAGATAGGCGTCGATCATCGGGTTTTGCAACGCATCCAGCGGCAAATCGGGCTGTTCGGCGGGACGCGGTTGGGTACGCGATAGCATCAAACCATGCCCCGCCTGACCGGCGCGTGCGGCTCCCTCCACCGAAAAGGTGGCGATCCACACCCGCTGTGGCAATGAAGTGGCCGGCGGATAAAGATGGTTATCGGGATGCGCCAGGCTATCGCCACGCCAGGCACTCAATACGCTATGCAATTGTTCGGCAAAAAAAGGCGCGCGTTGCTCGATTGTCAGACCAAACGGCAGAAACGAGGTCGCCGTGCCTCCGGAGCCAAAACCGACCTCCAGACGCCCGTTACTAAGCAAATCCAGCACTGAAGCGTCTTCCGCCACGCGCAGCCCATTCTCCAGTGGCAGGGTAATGATGCCGGTGCCAAGACGGATGGTGCGGGTATGCGCTGCCACATAGGCGAGAAACACCAGTGGGGCAGGCAGCCCGCCTTCGTGCTCATGAAAATGGTGTTGCGCGATCCAGGCGCTGTCGAAGCCGCAGCGCTCGGCGTGTTGAATCTGTTCGGTCGCCAGCCGGTAGCGCTGTTGGGCGCTGCCTTCATCCAGCAGACGGGTAAAAAAACCAATGCGTTTGCGCGTCATGCAGACTCCTTAATCAGCGGACGGAAAGCGGGAATCGCCTCGATCAATGACCGGGTGTAGGGATGCTTTGGGGTAGTGAACAAGGTGACAACGTCACTCTGTTCTATCACTTCTCCGGCGCGTAGCACGGTGACGCTATGCGCCAACTGCCGCACCGTAGCGAGATCGTGAGTAATAAACAGATAGGTCAGGCCAAGATCGCGTTGGAGCTGTTGCAGCAGTTGCAAAATCTGCGCCTGCACCGTGACATCCAGCGCTGAGGTGGCTTCATCCAGCACCAGAATGGCCGGTTCGAGGATCAGCGCGCGGGCGATCGCCACCCGCTGCCGCTGTCCACCGGACAATTCGCGTGCTTTGCGTGTCAGCAGCTCCAGCGGCAGTGCCACGCGCTGCGCCACCGCCTCAACCCGCTGACGGCGTTGGTCACGACTCAGACGCTCAAAATTGCGCAGCGGTTCTTCGATGATGGCAAACAGCGTCTGGCGCGGATCGAGCGATGCGTACGGGTTCTGATAAACGAACTGAATTTTGCGTCGCAGCTGGCGACGTGCTTCGCTGCTCAGGCCGCTGGCGTCAATGCCATCAATCACAACGCGGCCACTGTCGGCTTTCTCAAAACCGACCAGAATGCGCGCCAGGGTGGTTTTACCTGAGCCGGACTCACCCACCAGCGCGTGGGTGGTGCCACGCGGCACGCTGACGCTGACCTCGCGCAGGGCATGAAACTGCTGCCGTCGTCCCAGTCGAAACTGTTTACCAATGGCGGAAAGCTGTATCGCCGGGGTGGAAAACGCCGCGTTCACCTGCGGAGCCTGCGCCAGGCGATTAAGCTGAGCATCCTGCAAAAGCTGGCGGGTGTAGGGATGCTGCGGAGCATGGATCACCCGCGCGGTGTCACCCTGTTCCTGAATCTCACCGTGACGAAACACCAGCAAACGATCCGCCCGTTCCGCGGCCAGCGCCAGATCGTGTGTGACGAACAGCACGGCGGTGCCGGATTCCCGGCGTAGCACGTCCAGCAGATCGAGAATGCGCTTCTGTACCGTCACATCCAGCGCGCTGGTCGGTTCATCGGCGATGATAATTTGCGGGCGCAGGGCGAGGGCAATTGCGATCAACACCCGTTGCTTCATCCCACCCGAGAGTTGATGCGGGTACTGGGCGGCACGCTGCTCGGGATGGCTGAGGCCGACGCGGCTCAGTAACTCAATCACCCGCTGCTGCCGCTCCTGACGGCTGATGCGCAGATGCAGTTGCAACATCTCACCCACCTGTTCACCGATGGTCTTGACCGGGTTGAGCGAGTTGCCGGGGTCCTGCGGCACCAGGCTGATGCGCACCCCGCGCAGGCTATCCAGCCGTTTGGCGGACCAGTTGCTGATATCGGTGCCGTTAAGCAGAATCCGCCCGTGGTCGCGGCGACCATTTTCCGCCAGCAAACCAATAATCGCCTGAGCCGTGGTGGTTTTACCGGAGCCGGACTCGCCGACCAGCGCCACCATTTCGCCCGCCTGCAAGTTGAAGCTGACGTTATGTACCACCGGACGCCATAACCCCTGCTGGCGATAGCTGAGGGTGAGGTTTTCAAGGGTCAGCAATGCGCTCATTTTGCCCCTCCGGCCAATTGTTGACTGATGCGGTTGGCTGCCAGCACCACGGCGACCACCACGATGCCGGGAAACAGGGTCAGCCACCAGGCGGTGGCGAGATAATTGCGACCTTCCGCGATTAACAATCCCCACTCTGGTGTCGGTGGTGGGGTGCCATACCCGAGAAAACTCAGGGTGGAGAGCGCCAGAATCGCCTGACCAAATTGCAGGGCGGCAAAGGCGACCACCGCCGTCAGCGAATTGGGTAAAATGTGCCGCCATAACACGCGCCAGAAACTACCACCGCTGCCGTATGCGGCTTCGACATATTCACTGCGTCTGACGCGTACCACTTCACCGCGCGCCAGGCGGGCAAAACTGGCAACCGAAGCAATACCCACCGCCAGTGCCGCATGAATCGTGCCAAATCCCAGCAAAATCAGGATGCTGAGGGAAAGCAGCAAGGAAGGGATGGAGAGCAACACGTCCACCAGCCGCATCAGCACGTTTTCGGTACGTCGGCCGACGGCCCCGGCAATCACCCCCAGCGTGGTACCGCCGACAAACCCCATTGCCACGGCGGCAAAGGCTGCCGCCAGCGACTGCGACGCGCCATACACGATGCGGGTGAACAGGTCGCGTCCGAGTTGGTCGGTGCCGAGCCAGTAAGTGGCCTGCGGCGGCAATCGCTGCGCGCCGGCGATGCCTGCGGTGGGACTGAAATGGGTCAGCAGTCCCGGCGCGAGGGCGGCTAACAGCGCCAGCGTTATCACCCCCCACGCCAGCCACAAACCCGGTTGTAGCGATAACCTGGCGCGTGGGTCAGACACGCGTTCGCCACGGCGTGCGGCTGCGTAATCCACCAGACTCATCAGTGGCCTCCTGGAATAGGTTGCAAACGGGGATCGAGCAATGGCATCAACACATCCACCAGCAAATTAATCAGCACAAACCCCAGCGCCGAGATCATCACCACTGCCTGAAGTACCGCGACATCCTGATTGTTGACCGCCTGCTGCGTCAGTTGGCCCAGCCCGCTGCGGCCAAACACGGTTTCGGTAATCAGCGCTCCGGCAATCAATTCGCCGAGCAGTAAACCGGCGATGTTCAGTACCGGCAGCAATGCGTTGCGCAGCACATGACGCCATAACACCCGGTTTTCGCTGGCCCCTTTGGCGCGCGCCACCGCGACAAAGGGTTGGGTAGCGACTTCATCAATGCTGCGCAACAAAATCTGCGCCAGCGGCGCGGAGATAGGGATCGCCACGGTGATCACCGGCAGAATCAAGCCCTGAAGAGGGGAAGGGTTGATGACCGGGATCCAGCGCAGTTGAAAGGAGAACATCTGGATCAAGGCGATGCCGAGCCAGAAGGTGGGTAACGAGATAAATAACGCCGGGACTGATTGCAAAAATGTTCGCACCCCACGCAGGCCCGGCAGACGTGACAACGCCGCCAGGGCAAACGCCAGCAATGCCGCCAACAGAAAACCCGGTAGTGCCAGGCTCAGGGTGGCTGGCAGATTACTGGCGATCAATGCGCTCACCGCGACCCCAGCCTGTACCGAATAACCAAAATCACCACGCAACATCGCCAGCAGGGTATGGAGATACTGCTGCCAGATCGGGCTGTCGGCCCCGTACGCCAGCCGCATTTGCGCAATTTGCGCCGGGCTGAGGCCGAGGTCCGGGTTCTGAAACTTAATCAGAATCGCATCGCCCGGCAGCACCTGGAGCAGAAAGAATGACAGGGTAAACGCCGCCCATAGCACCAGCAGACTTTGTCCCAACCTGCGCAGCAGAGAGTGTCGCATCGTCAGCCCCCGTTAGTGTTTTTCCAGCCACGCGCCGTAGAACGACGGACGCCCTACGGCTTCAAAACTGATGCCCTTCAGCCAGGGCGCACCGGCAAACACCTGCGGTTCTTCAAAAATCGGGATGACATAGGCGTGGTCCAGCAGGTAACGCTGGGCGTCTGCGGTTAATTGCAGACGCTTTTGTGGTGCGACTTCCGCCGAGATATTGACCAGCAAGCTGTTCAGTTGGTCGTCACGGAAATTTTTCACCTTGTCGCTGGAGCCGCCTTTTTGCAGCAGCGCATCACGATTGGTGGGATAGAACATGCTTTTTACCACATCCGGATCGGCACGCCCCACTTCCGACACCGTCAGCGGCGTTTTCAGCGGATCAAGGTTATCCAGGGTTTTGCTGCCCGCATCACCGGCTTTCACCGTCAGCACCACGCCCACCTGACGCCACTGCTGCGCCACCAGTTGCAGCACTTCTTTGTTTTGTGGTTGAGGCGGGGATTCATACACCGTCAGCGCCAGTTTCTGACCGCCTTTTTCACGGATGCCATCGCTGTCGGTATGCCAGCCTGCCTCCTCCAGCAGCTGTTTCGCCTGTGCCGGATCGTACTTCAGCTTGTCACTCAGGTTGACGTAACCCGCCGCTGAGGCAGCAATCACGGACGTCGCTTGCGGATAATTGGGAGAGAACAGGGTTTGCACCACTTGCTGCGCATTGGTGGCATGCAGCAAGGCCTGACGCACCTTCACATCGCTGACCAGCGGGTTATCCGGGCGAAAACTGATGCTGTCGTTGACACCACGCGTGGGGGCCGCATAAATCGGGAAGTTTTGTGCGGTGGCCTGTTTTTCGTCATACGCCTGTACCTGACGGATAAAATCGGCCTGTCCGGCCAGCAGCGCGCCGATACGCACGCTATCTTCAGGCGTCACAATAATTTTGATGCCGTCGAGATTGGCCGGGCCTTGCTGCTGAATGTTTTTTGGCCCCCAGTGATAATCTTTGCGCGCCACCAGGTCCACTTCACGGCCCAGTTGTTCATTGCTGACCACAAACGGCCCGGAACCGATGATATGACGTGCATCGCCAAGTTGGTCAAAACTGCGTTGCAGGGTACTCAGGGAAACCAGCCCTGAGCCGATGGTGGCGGTGCCCTGTAAAAAACCCGGCGACGGTTTTTTGAAGTAAAACTTCACCGTCAGAGGATCAATGACTTCGCTGTGATCGTAGTTGTTGATCACCTCAGAAACCGGCAGGCGCTGCGCTTTATTACCCAGCCCGTAAGTATCGAAGTTTTTTGCCACGGCGTTGGCATCTAACGGTGTGCCATCGGAGAAGGTCACGCCCGGACGAATTTTAAAGGTGTATTCGGTTTTATCGGCGTTGCTGCTCCAGCTTTCGGCTATCCACGGTTCAACCTGCAAAGTTTTTGGGTTTTGCCAGGTGAGTTTGTCGGTAATCTGATTGAGAATGCCGCCGTTCGGGTAGAATCCGCCAGCGGGGGGATAGAGGTTGGTATGCGGTTGTTGTTCCAGATAAATCAGCGTCCCGCCTTTTACCGGCGTGTCGGCTGCCTTCGCGCTAAAGATCCCGGTCAGCAGGGCGAAAGTTAATGCCTGCAAGTGAAAACGTTGCTTCATGATGGTGAATTCCTTTGTTATCAATTACCCGACGGGCGGTTTTCATCATCGAATGCCACGGCGCGGAGTTGAACAAAGGAAATGCACTAAGCTTTGCCGGAAAAAATAAATGGCGGGGTGAGTAAAAATGCGTGATAAATCGCGCGCGCTACAAAGCGAACGATCGGCAGCGGCGCGATTTATCGCGCAGAATTAACGCCAGTGACGCGTAATAAATGCGGCCGCTGCGGCATAACGGGTGGCATCATCCAGCAACAACTCATCGGTTCCAACCTGAATCGCCAGCGGTGGTAATACTTCCGGCGCGCCGTATAGCGGTGAGGCCAGTGGCGTGGTGGGATCGTTACCGTTCAGGTAAGTTGCGGCCAGTTGGGTCAGGACTTCCGGGCGGACTATTTCCATTTTCTTAATTCACTTTGTCGATTTTGTTGTTTTACGAACGTTATTCCCCGTTCCACACTAGCCGCCATATTCACGATGGAAAAGGATAAGGCGCATGTCATACCGACTGAGTTTGCTGGATAAATCGCCGATAGCGGAAGGAGAGGGTGCGACTGGCGCGCTGCATCGCACCCTGCATTTGGCGCAGCAGGCGGAAGCCTGGGGATATCATCGGTTCTGGTTGGCGGAACACCATAATTCTACTCAGTTAGCCAGCCCGTCACCCGAGTTGCTGATGGCGTGGATTATCGGTCAGACGCGCCATATTCGCGTGGGTTCCGGTGGCGTGATGTTGCAGCACTACAGCCCGTATAAAGTGGCAGAAAACTTCAACCTGCTGGCCTCACTGGCGCCGGGCCGGATCGATCTTGGCGTAGGTAAAGCGCCCGGTGGTCTGCCGCTGTCGACGCGTGCATTGCAACTCGGTGTCCATGCCGCTGAAAAAGGCAGTTTTGCCGAACAGCTGGCGCTGCTGGATGGCTGGCTTCAGCCCGCAACGCAACAACATGATGAAGAATCACTGGTCGCCACGCCGCAACCTACCCGCCCGGCCAATCGCTTTTTGCTGGGGGCCAGCGAAGAGAGTGCCCGGCTGGCAGCCGATCTTGGCTGGCAACTGGTGTTCGCCGCGCATCTGAATGGCGACCGTGAATTGATGGAACGGGTGCTGGCACGTTATCACCAACTCAGCAACGGTCAGCGCGCACTGGTGGCGGTGCAGGTGGTGGTGGCGGATTCCCCGGCAGCGGCTGACCTGCTGGTCAGTAATCTGCGTTTCTTTCACGTCAACGTGCAGGGCGGCCAGAGCGTGAATGTTGGCAGTCTGGAGCAAGCGGAACGTTATGTGCGTCAGGGGGGATACAGCGATTACGTGATTGAACCCCGTACCCCGTCGTTACTGAAAGGCACCGCCGCACAGGTACATGCCCAGTTGGAGGCGCTGCATCAGAACTTCGGCATTGATGAATTTGTGATTGATTCGCCGGTGGCGGAAGAACAAGCTCGCCTGAAATCCCTTGAACTGTTGGCAACCCATCGTCTGGTCGCGGCCTGAGCAACATCCCCGGAGACATCCTATGACGCAATTTTCGCAACAACAGCTGATTGACTGGCGACGCGAGCTGCACAGTTGGCCGGAACTCTCCAGTCACGAAGTGGAAACCACCGCCCGTCTGCGCGGTTGGCTACAAGCTGCCGGAATACGGTTGCTGGATTATGCACTGGAAACCGGTGTGGTGGCGGAGATCGGTCAGGGTGATACGGTGATTGCGCTGCGCGCCGATATCGATGGTTTGCCGATTCATGAGGCCACTGGCCTGCCGTTTCGTTCGCGTCATACCGGTGTGATGCATGCCTGCGGTCATGATGTGCACAGCGCGGTGATGCTGGGTGCGGCGCTGCAACTGAAGGCCCAGGAGGCGCAGCTAACGGGGCGTATTCGTATCCTGTTTCAACCCGGTGAAGAGAACGCCACCGGCGCACGGCAATTCATCAAAGCCGGCGTGTTGCAGGATGTGCAGGCGATTTTTGGGATGCATAACGAGCCTGGCTTGCCCACCGGCACCTTCGCCACGCGCGCTGGCGCTTTTTATGCCAATGCCGATCGCTTTGTGATCCGCGTCAGCGGCACCGGCGCGCATGCCGCACACCCGGAACAGGGAGTGGACAGTATCCTGGTCGCCAGCCAGATTATTCAGGCGCTGCAATCATTGACCAGCCGCAGCTTTAATACGCTCGATAGCCTGGTGCTGAGCGTCACCCGCATCGACGGAGGAAAAACCTGGAATGTGCTGCCGGGTGAGGTCGAATTTGGTGGAACAGCCCGTACCCACGACCGGCAAGTCCGGCAGCAGCTGGAACAACGGGTGCGCCGCCTGGTCGAGAACGTGGCGGCTGCCGCCGGAGCCAGCGCCAGCCTGAGCTGGCACGCCGGGCCACCGGTGCTGGAGAACGACGCGCATTGGGCTGCTTTCGCCAGTAACGTGGCGCAGCAGGCGGGCTATCGCGTGCAAACCGCCGATCTGCATCTCGGTGGCGAGGACTTCGCCTTTTATCTGCAACAGATCCCCGGCGCTTTTGTCAGCATCGGCAGCGCCAGCGATTTTGGCCTGCATCATGGTGGGTTTAACCCGGATGAAGCGCTGATCGCCCCTGCTGCCAGTTATTTCACGCAACTGGCGCAGCAGGCGCTGCTACATCTCAATGCCCGATGTCGTGACGCCATTCTGAATTAACCCATTCTTCAACCCGATATTCACCTATAGCGGCATCCTGCGCGATGCCGTCAGGCTTCGCTATGGCTAAAGAGGGACCATTATGACTGTAAGACAACTTCGACTGGGCACCATTCTGCATGGTGCATCCGGCAACATGTCTGCCTGGCGTCATCCGGCGGCGCTGGCCGATGCCAGCATCAATATTGATTATGCCAAACAGATTGCGCGCAAAGCGGAGCAGGGCAAGCTGGATTTCCTGTTTGTTGCCGACGGCCTGTTTATCAATGACAAGTCGATCCCGCATTTTCTTAACCGCTTTGAACCCCTGACGCTGCTGTCAGCCCTGGCGGGCGTCACCCAGCATCTCGGCCTGGTGGGCACCGTCTCCACCTCCTACAGCGAACCTTTTACCGTGGCGCGTCAGTTCGCCAGCCTTGACCATCTGAGCGGGGGACGTGCGGGTTGGAACGTGGTGACCTCGCCGCTGGAAGGGTCGGCGAAAAACTTCTCGCGCCAGCAGCATCCTGAGCATGCATTGCGTTATCGCATCGCCGACGAATATTTGCAGGTGGTGAAAGGGCTGTGGGATTCGTGGGAAGAGGATGCCTTTGTGCGCAATAAAGAGAGTGGGCAGTTCTTCGATGCCACCAAACTGCACACCCTCAACCATCATGGTGATTTTTTCCAGGTGCAGGGGCCACTGAATATCGCGCGCACGCCGCAGGGGCGTCCGATTATCTTTCAGGCCGGTGCCTCCGAAGATGGTAAAAAGCTGGCAGCACGACACGCTGACGCCATTTTCACCCATCAGCCGACGCGCGAAGAGGCCCAGGCATTCTACCGCGATGTGAAAAAGCAGCTGGTCGCCAATGGCCGCCAGCCCGAGGATCTGCATATCTTCCAGGGGGTTGGGGTGATTGTGGGTGATGATGCCGAGGATGTGGAGCGTCAGTATCAAACCACTGCCGCGCTGGTGTCGATTAAGGATGCACTGAATTACCTTGGTCGCTTCTTCGACCACCACGATTTCTCGCAATACCCGCTGGATGAACCCTTCCCCGATATCGGTGATATCGGTCAGAACAGCTTCCGTAGCACCACCGATGAAATCAAACGTAAAGCCCGCGAGAACGGCCACACGCTGCGTCAGGCGGCGCTGGAGGCAGCCACGCCGCGCCCCCTGTTCCACGGTACGCCTGAACAGGTGGCGGATGGCCTGCAACTGTGGTTCGAAAGTGCAGCAACTGACGGTTTCATTATTAACGGCGGTACGCCGGATAGCTTCGAACGTTTTGTTGATCGCGTCGTGCCGATTTTGCAGGCACGCGGTTTGTCACGCCTTGAATACCCTGGGACCACGCTGCGTGCCAGCTTCGGTCTGTCCGATCCGGTTAATCAGTTCACACAACAATAAAAGCGAGTTGATGCTATGCAGAAGAAGATCTCCCTCATCGCCCTGTTATTACTGACCAGCAGCGCTGCCGCCCTCGCCGAAGAGGTGGCGCTGAACGGCCAGCAGGTCAGCCTTGAAGCGAACAAAACCCCGATCAACACCAGCAAAAACAGTGCTGCCGTGGCACAGATCCCCGCCGGACACCATTTCGCCGCGCCCGGCACCTTTACCGTGGCGGTAGCGGCGCAGAACTCACCGCCACTGACGGTGTTTAGCGATGACAACAAAACCCTGTTGGGCAGCGAAGTGGATATTGCCCGGCTGGTGGCGGATAGCCTTGGGCTGAAGCTGAAGATCGTACCAACCTCATGGGAGGACTGGCCGCTCGGCGTGGCTTCCGGTAAATACGATGCCGCCATCAGCAACATCACCGTGACCAAAGAACGTAAAGAACGCTTCGATTTCGCCACTTATCGCAAGGACTCGCTCGGTTTCTATGTCAAAACCAGCAGCCCGATAAAATCCCTCACCAAAGCGGAAGATATCGCCGGGCTGCGCATCATCGTCGGTTCCGGCACCAATCAGGAAGCGATTTTGCTGGCGTGGGACAAAGCCAATCAGGCCAAAGGTCTGAAACCGTTCACGCCGATCTACACCAAAGATGACGCGGCGCAAACCCTCGCATTGCAATCGGGCCGGGCTGACGCTTACTTCGGCCCCAACGTGATTGGTGCCTGGAAGGCGGCCCTGACCGGACAGACGCGTTTAGTCGGCAGCGTTGACGGTGGTTGGCCGAAAGCGGCGCACATCGCGGTGACGGTGAAGAAAGGCAGCGGTCTGGCGGAACCGATCAGCACCGCGCTGAATGGCGTGATGCAGAACGGCGACTATCTCAAGGTACTTAATCGCTGGGGTGAGGGTGTCGAACATATCGACCGCTCGGAAGTGAATCCGGCGGGTCTGGGCGATTAAGGAGGCGGCATGAGCCAACAAGTTTTCCGTGAAGTGTCGCCGGAAGCGCCTGAGTTACAGCCAATTCTCACCGGATTATTCGGCGAATATGAGGCGCGCTACGGTGATTTCTTCCGCAACAGCAAAGAAGTGGAGCAGACCGAATGGTACTTAGCACCGCATGGGTTGTTTATTGTGCTGGAACGGGACGGCGAGATCATTGCTATGGGGGCGTACAAACCCTATGACGACCACACCGCTGAATTCAAACGGATCTGGACACGTAGCGACCTGCGCCGTCAGGGGCTGGCGCTGCTGATTTTGCAGGAACTGGAACGGCGCGCGCTGCGCGCCGGTTATCAACGTATTTTCCTCACCACCGGTTTCCGCCAGCCGGAAGCGGTGCGTTTGTATATCGGCCACGGTTATCAGCCGCAGTTTGAACTGCGTGACGATATGGAGATCTACGGCCAGCCGCCACATGACGGGCGCTTGCGCTTCCTGAAAGTGATTGATGTGCACAGCAAGGAGCCTGCATGAAATCCGCACAACCTTTAACTGTGGTCCCGGCGCGCTATCCGGCGCGCACCTTCGGAGCGATTGTTGCGCTGTTTATCCTCGCCGGGGTGATTGAGTCGGTGGCGTTTAACCCGCGCTGGGAATGGGGCGTATTTGCCCGCTGGTTTTTCGATCCGGTGATCCTCAGCGGGCTGGGACAAACCCTGTTGCTGACGCTATTTGGCACCGTGTTCAGCCTGATCTTCGGCGGCCTGCTGGCGCTGGCACGGCTGTCATCCTCGTGGTTGTTGAGCTGGCTGGCGTTTGGTTATATCTGGCTGTTTCGTTCGCTGCCGCTGATTGTGGTGCTGATCATTCTGTATAACTTCTCCTACTTATACGACACGCTCTCCTTCGGCATTCCCTTTACCGCGTTGTCGTGGGGGCATTTCCAGACCATCAACGTGCTGGGGCAGTTCCCGGCAGCGGTGATCGGCCTGACGCTGGTACAAAGCGCCTACAGCGCCGAAATCATTCGCGGTGGCTTTCTCGGTGTGGATCACGGGCAGTTTGAAGCTGCCTCGGCGCTGGGTTTGTCCTCTTCGCGTCGTACGTTTCGCATCATTCTGCCGCAGGCGCTGCGCGCCATCATCCCCACTGCATTTAATGAAATCATCAGCCTCGCCAAAGGCACGGCGATGGTTTATGTGCTGGCGATGCCTGAACTTTTTTACACCATCCAGATGATTTACAACCGCACGCAGCAGGTGATCCCGTTGCTGATGGTTGGGGCTGCCTGGTATCTGATTATCACCACCGTGTTGTCGTTATTGCAGCACAGCGTTGAACGCTGGCTGGCGCGCAGCGTCACCCGCGAACCGCAACCCTCGCGCTGGCGTCAATGGCGCAACCGCGTCACTACTGAGGATCTCTCCCATGTCCGAAGCCATTGATTACCGTAATCTCCATGCCACCGGTGCCATCAGCATCACCCATGTAAGCAAGTTTTTTGGCAAACATCAGGCGCTGGATGATGTGTCGCTGGAACTCGCTCCCGGTTCCGTCACCGTGATCCTCGGGCCGTCCGGTTCGGGAAAATCGACGCTGCTGCGCACCATTAATCATCTGGAGCGGGTGGATGAAGGGTTTATCCAGATTGATGGCGATTACATTGGTTATCAGCGTCGGGGCGATAAACTCTATGAATTAAAAGAGAAAGCCATTCTGCGTCAGCGCATTAACGTGGGTTACGTGTTTCAGAATTTTAATCTGTTTCCCCACCTGACGGTGCTGGAAAACCTGATTGAAGCGCCGATAGCGCATCGCCAGCTCACGCGCCGCGCGGCGATAAACCGCGCTGGCGAGCTGCTGGATATCGTTGGCCTGCGGCATAAGGCGGATGCCTGGCCGCGCCATCTTTCTGGTGGTCAACAGCAGCGTATCGCCATCGCCCGTGCGTTGATGCTTAATCCGCGCGTGATGTTGTTTGATGAACCCACCTCGGCGCTTGACCCGGAACTGGTGGGCGAAGTGCTGGATGTGATCAAGAAACTGGCGCGGTCCGGCACTACGCTGGTCATCGTCACCCATGAGATCGGTTTCGCCCGTGAAGTGGCGGATAACGTGGTGTTTATGGTGGATGGCCGGATTGTCGAGCAGGGCAGCAGCCAGCAGGTGCTCAACCAGCCGCGTCATGAAAGGACGAAGCGCTTTCTGGCGAGGGTGCTGTAACGAATATTCATCATGTGCAGGAACTACCTGATAAAGCGCGATAAATCGTGCAGCTACTTATTGGTCAAACAGTTGCATTCAAAATAAACTGCACTATCCTCACAAACACGGCGGGACTAAAACCGCCGTCACAAAAGCAGCTATCCTGCGTCATACAATCATAACTGCTGTAATCCATCCATTTAAAATCAACTGGTTGCAATGAAAATACGCTTCCTGTCGGCTAATGAGCATAAACTGGCTGAAGTACGCACCATCCTTGAGCCGGTCGGTGTCGAGGTGATCCCTATCGCGCGCCGTATCGAAGAGATCCAGACCGAAAATGAAGTCGAGTTGGTGCGCGATAAGCTCACCAAGGCGTTCTCGATTATCGGTCGCCCGCTGTTTGTCGAGCATACGGGCTTGTATCTGGATGGGTTAAATGGCTTACCGGCCGGACTGACCCGCATTTTCTGGAATCGCCTGGAAGCGGAGCGCTTTACCAAGCTGGTTCAGGGGTTGGAGAGCCAAAGCGTGACCGCCAAAACCGTGCTTGGCTATTGTGATGGCCGTAAAATGTATCTGTTTGAAGGCGAAGTCCGCGGCACCATTGCCGCACAGGCGGCGGGCCCACGCCAGTTTCAGTGGGATTGTGTGTTTATCCCGGAAGGGCATACGCAAACCTTTGCCGAGATGGGCGAGCTGAAAAATGAGATCTCGATGCGACGCCTGGCGCTGGATCGCTTCGCCACATTTTTGAAAACATCACGGGGATTGGCATGAAACCGGAACTGAAACGTGCCTACGATGCTGGCAAGCTGATTCTGTTTGCCGGGGCCGGGATTTCACGCAACCTCGGTCTGCCGGAGTGGCATGAGCTGATTGCCCATCTCGCCAATGAACTGGGCTACGATCCGAAAATTTTCAATACTTACGGTACGCATCTGTCGCTGGCGGAATATTACAAGCAGCGTAAAGGGTCGCTCGGTCCGTTGCGCAGTTGGATGGACCGTGAATGGCATCGCCCGGATATTGATGTGCGCAGCTCAGAAATCCATACCATGATCACCCAGGGTAATTTTTCGCGCATCTACACGACCAATTACGATCGCTGGCTGGAGATGGCGCACGAGGCGCATGGCGTGCCCTACAGTAAGGTCGCAAATGCCGCCGATCTGGTGTCGCTCACTGAAGATAAGCGGCATATCATCAAATTACATGGTGATTTTGACGATGACACCTCGATTGTCCTTGATGAAAGCAGCTATTTTGAACGACTGTACTTCGATTCGCCGCTGGATATTAAGTTGACTCATGATGTGATGGGTAACTCGGTGTTGTTTGTGGGCTACAGCATCAGCGATTTCAACATCCGTCTGTTGTTCTATCGCCTGACCAAAATGTGGGGGCGTACCGGACTGGCATCGGCGCGACCGAAATCTTACCTGTTTACCAACCGCAATAATCCGGTGGCGAAAGAGGTACTGGGGCAGTGGGGGATTGAGATGATCGTCTCTGAAGAGGATGATCCGCGCAAAGCACTCGCGGATTTTTTGCAGGAATTGATCGCCTGACAGGCAAAAAACCATTGCCTGGCAACGACAATTCGGAATATACTGTATATAAATACAGTTAACGAGGTGCATCATGGCAGTCGAAACCAAATATGTTGTGGTCAGAAAGGGTGAAGAGAAAATGACGTTTGCCAATAAAAAAGACGCAGATGCCTGGGACAAAATGCTCGACATGGCAGATGCCTTTACTGACTGGTTGCTGCAAAACAATCCTGAAATGGATGAAGGCCAGGCCGAGGCGCTGGGCTTGCAACTGGCAGAGCAGAAAGACGCAGTGCAGCATATCCTGCGTACCAGCAAGCTGCCGGAGCCGGTAAACGCGGAAGAGACGGTGTCAGCCGAAACCGCCAAAGCCGATGAGGCCGAAGAGGCACCGGCGGATGCACCGGAAAAGAAACCTCGCGCGGTAAAAGCCGCCTGATTTAACACCACGCCGTCGTTAAGTACGGCGCGGTTGTTATCCCGTAGCGGCGCGATTTATCGCGCAATTTGATGCAATGTCAGAAAAAACAGCGCGATAAATCGCGCCGCTACGTTTGGTATCAATCTGAGTTTTTTATCTGATAACGGGTGCTACGACCGCCTCCCGGCAACTTTTCCAGATAACCCTTATCCAACAACTCGGTCAGATGGCGTGTTGCCGTCGCTTTACTGACTTTCGCCACTTTTTGATACTGACTGGCGCTGATAGCTTCGACAAATCCCTGTTCGCCGCCACCCAGCAAACGGTTCAATACTTTCGCCTGTTCTGCACTCAGCGCGTCGTCACGATGGTTCGACCAAAAACGCGCTTTTTGTTGCGTACGCTTCACCGCCTGCAATGCCTGTTCGAGGCTGTCATCCAACACCTCCAGAAACCACACCAGCCAGGCCGTGACATCCATTCCTCCGCACTGCGTCTCCTGCAAAATGCGGTAATAGTCTGCGCGCCGCGCCAGAATGGATGCTGACATGGCATATAAACGAATACTTTGGCTATCCGCTTGCGCCAATGCCAGATCGGTTAACGCGCGGGTAATACGCCCATTCCCATCATCAAAGGGATGTAAGGTGACAAACCACAAATGACATAATCCGGCGCGTAAGAGCGGGTCGAGCAGCACATCTGTGCAACTGTCATTAAACCAGGCGATAAACTGTTGTAGTTGCGCTTCTAAGCCGGCGCGCGGTGGGGCTTCAAAGTGAACCGTGGGGCGATCGATGCGGCCGGAAACCACCTGCATCGGTTCATCACCCCGCAGGGTGCCCACATTCACCCGTTGTACTGACCATTCGTTAGTGGGAAACAACCAGCCATGCCAGCCACATAAGCGTTCCAGAGTTAAAGGTTGATCGCGCAGGGTGATGGCATCCATCATCATGGCCGCCAGACCTTCGGAACGCTCTGATACCGGGTAAGGTTGGTCAAGCGACACCCCAAGGCGGCGGGCAAGAGATGATCTTACCGACTGGGCATTCACGCGCTCATCCTCAATGGCGGATGAGGAGAGGATATTGGTCAGCAGGGTATCCAGCGTTTGTTGATCGCTGTTGTCGGCAATACTGGCTCGTCCTAGCAACACACCACGCTGTTGTTGCAGGTGTCTCAGGCAGGGTAGTAATCGCGCATCCTGCCAGAGAAAGTTCGGCCAATCAGGCTGTTGCCATATCCACATGTTTTACCTCAGGTTAATCTGTCAGTGAGCCAAATATTTTGCTAATCAGCTCGCTGGATGAGCCGATAACATCACTTATTCGGCTCACAATATGAGCCGAATAATAGATCATATTCGGCTCATTAACCAGTTAACCTCGACCACCTCCTTCTGGCGGCACGATAAATCGCACCACTACATCAGAACAAATCCACTCGAACATCAATACCCGCAGTACGACCATTATTGACCTGAGCAAATGCGGTGGTGCCGCTCAGGAAGCCATAGGTGCGATAACGGCGGTCAAACAGGTTATCAATATAAGCCGAGACGGTGATGTGTTGCGTGGCCTGCCACCCCAGACGCAGGTCAGTGGTGGTGTAGCTCCCCTGGCGCAGCGTGTTGTCGCCATCAAAATATTGTGGCCCCACCAGATTGATGGCGGCGCGCGGCATCAGCGATCCAAACGGTGTTTCTATATTACCCGTGATGCTGGTGCCAGCCGCATAGCGAGGAACAAAGGGCACACGTTTACCGGCATAACTTTCGCTGTCATCGCTAAACTCCGACCGGACATAGCTGCCATTGACGCCCCACGACCAACCCGGCGTGAACTGCCAACTGGCGTTTAACTCAGCACCGCCGGCATTCGCGCTGCCCGCATTGCTCAGCGTCTGATAACCCACCGGCCCCGAATAGAGTTGCAGGTTGCGTGTGTGGGTGTAGAACAGCGCACCATCAAGTTGCACGTTGCCCTGCTGATAGCGGCTGCCAATTTCATAGTTGATGGAACGCTCGGCATCATAGGGGTCCGCAGAGGTTCCGGCGACTGGTGAGATGGAGAAACCGGCCGGTTTATATCCCTGGGCGATACGCGCATACAGCCGCCAGGCGTCGGTCAATTGATAGCCGCTGGAGAGCTGACCCAACCACTGATTATCGCGGGTGCTGTTGCTGTCACCCCACCCATAGCCCAGGCTATTGCCGCTGTAGCGCGTTTCCGCTTTGTCATGAGAAAAACGCAGGCCGGTGCCTAAGTCCCAGCGAGAGGTGACATGCCAGGTCAGATCGCTGTATGCCGCGAGGGTTTCCATCTGAGTGTGTGAATGGGTAGCAGTGATGGCGCTTCCGGCGTAATCATAATGCGAATCCATGGCTTCGCGGGTGTCCTGGCGGTAGAGACCAAATACCGCGTCAAGGGTGTCATTACCGCGCGTTGCCGCGCGCAATTCCTGCACATTCTGGTTCCAGCGCTCGGGGAGGTTGGCGGTGTAGCCGCTGTAGGGGAATTTACGATCGTAATTTTGCTGCTGCCATGCTGTCACCAGGCTGATAATCCAGTTGTCACCGTTATAATGCCCGCTCAGTGACTGACTGTGGCTGCAACTGCGCAAGTAAGGATCACCGCCCCCGGCATCAATCGCCAGCGTGCGGCTTTTAACATTGGCAAACGGAACATAGGTATCCTGGGTGGCGTGGGTGCAGGTTTCCGTCACATCCGCTGTGGCTTCCCACGGTTGACCGTCCGGTGCCAGACGCAGTTTGACATTCCCGGCGTTAATGCGTGAGCCACCGAGGTGATCGCTACCGGTCGCGGGGTTGGTCATCGCACCGTTATCCACCTGACGCAGCAGGGTAGCGCTACCGTACAGCAGCCCATCCTGAATGGGGCCACTCAGCTGCACCTTACCGTGATAGCCGTCGCGGCTGGCATAACCGCCTTCGATATAACCGCGCGCGGTACTATCAGGTTGATGCGTCACGATATTGATAATTCCGCCCTGAGCGCTTTTACCATATAGCGTACCTTGCGGGCCGCGCAGCATTTCCACGCTATCCACATCCAGTAATGGTTGCATCGCCAGGGTCGATAATTGTGGTACGCCATCGACATAAAAACTGACTGCCGGATTATAAAAATCCTGTGCCGATGAGATGCCGCGCAGCGACACCGACTGAAACAGCAGGCTGCCGCTATTGCCCATTTGTAAACCTGGCAGCACGCGGGGTAACTGATCGGTACGGCTGACATTGGCATCAGTCAACGTACTGCTATCGACTTTTACCGCCGACACGTTGCGTGAAGATGCCGCAGTCGGTGCCTGTTTACTGGCTGTCACCACCAGGGTATCGGTCTGAGTGGCGCTATCGGCAAAGGCGAGTGGGGCAAAAGCCAGGCTGCTGCCGATCCACAGCGCAAGGGGAGTTAATTGCATGGTATGGCGTCCCTGAGGTTCGAAAAATCCTGAGGTTACGGCAGTGACGGAAAAAAACATTGCACGACAAGGTGCAAAATTGCACGATAAAGTTAAATAGAAATCATTATCATTAAGGAGTTTGGGGTGAATCAATCGCACAAGGACGCGCTGCTGCAACCGGGGATTAGCCACTTTCTCGCTGGCAATCTTCGGCTCACGCGGGTTTACACCA
Source organism: Pantoea sp. X-Soil-TKNS-1279 (assembly GCF_059730565.1). Lineage (NCBI taxonomy): Bacteria > Pseudomonadati > Pseudomonadota > Gammaproteobacteria > Enterobacterales > Erwiniaceae > Pantoea > Pantoea sp. X-Soil-TKNS-1279. Next base: position 240,273 of record NZ_AP035949.1, read on the forward strand.
CTTTGCAACAGGATTTGCGCCTCAGTGGTACCAGTGCCGCCCATCTGTCGCTTGTGATCATGCGTGAAGGGAGTGGCCATTTTTCCCTGCAACCGGGGCAGATCCAGCCCTTCCAGCCAGGGTCATTACTGCTTTCCAGTTCGCGTTTTCCCTGCCAGGGTGAAGACTTCTTTCCGCGTCACTATCTCTATGATTTGTTTATAGTTAACTATCCGGTTGGCTGGTGTGATGCGCTTGACTGCGCGGGTCTGGATAGCGGCGGTGTGCAGGGGCAAGTCTGGCGTGCGCCCCTGAACGACACTCTGGGGGCGTTGCAGCAGCAGATCGACGTGGCCTGTCGTGACCAAAGCGCCTTCGGTCAGTTGCAATTGGAGAGTTTGCTGCTGTCACTGCTGTGGCACGGCATTGTGCAGGTACAGCAAGGGGAGGATTGCCGTACGGGCGGCGCGCTGCTAATGGGACGCGATCGTCAACGGCTGATTCGCGCTCGTGATTACATGCAGCAGCATGCCTGCCGGGACTTGACGCTCGAGGAGGTGGCGCGCGCCGCCGGGATGAGCCAACTGGCCTTCAAGCGCGGTTTCCGCGCCATGTTTACCATCACGCCATGGAATTTTGTTATCGAATGTCGTCTGCAACAAGCGCAGTTGCTGCTGAGTCAAACCATGCTGACGCTGGATGATATCGCTACTCGCTGTGGCTTCTCCCACGCCAGCCACTTAAGCCGTTATTTTCAGCGCCAATATGGGCAGTCTCCGGGCCGCTATCGACGTCAAATCAGCGCATCCTGAGCACTTTTTCACCCCCTTCATTGTGTGTTTTCTGTGCAGTTGTGGCGATTTCAGCCTGAAATTTTCACTTGCGATGCGAATTATAATGATTATTATTCGCATCAATTTGCCGTTTGCAGGTGACAAGACAGGAAGAAATTATCCCCCGAACTTCGGTTTGAACTGACAAGGAGAACCCTATGGTGGAATCAGTGATTGATAGCAGTCGTTGGCCATTGGTGTACTACGTGATGCCCGAACGGGTGAGCGCTGAGGATGCTCACCACCACATTGCCGCGCTTCAGGCCATACTGGATCGCCAGCAACCTTTTGTGTTGATTTTCAGTGGGGTGGAGTTGCCCAGTGATTCTGCGGCGTTCTTTCGTCAGTACAAAGCCTGGGGTAAACGCACGCGATCGGCCCAGCAACGTTATTGCCTTGGCGCGGTGCGGGTTGAACCGGATGACGCCAAACGACGTTCACTGTGGCGCAAAGCCCTGCGTTACCTGACCAGCAGCACCATCCCTTATCCCTATCAGGTGGTTGCCAGCGCGCAGGAAGCCGAAAGTCAGGCACAACGCTGGCTGTCAGGAGGCCAGCATGGCGCGCGCTGAATCCCGTTCACCATTACGCGATACGTTGAGCCTGCTACAGGGTGAAAGTCGCACGTTTTTGCTGGCGTTGTGCCTGGCGGCAATCGCCGTGGTGCTGGAGTTGATCCCTTACGCGCTGCTGTGGCAAGCCGCCGTGGTTGCCGATCCTGGCGTAATGCTGATGTGGCTGGCGCTCTGGCTGTTGCTGGCGCTGCTGGCAAAATACGCGTTGCTGACACTGGCAGGTTACTTTAGCCATCTGACGGCATTTCGCGTGCTGTATCGCACCCGATTGCGGTTGGCTCAGGCGTTGGCGCGCATGCCAATATTGCAACTCAATCCCTACAGCAGCGCGTCATTGCGCAATATCATCCTCAACGATGTTGAACGCGTGGAGCACTTTATCGCCCACCACTGCGTGGATATTGTCGCGGCGCTGCTCAGTCCATTGATCGCCGCGTTGTTTTTGTTCTGGCTTGACTGGCCAATGGCGCTCGCGGCGCTGGCAACCGTGCCACTGGCCTTGCTGGCGCAAAAATGGTTTTCACGCGGCATGGCGGAGCGCACGGCACAGTATCATCGCGCCTCCGGCGAACTCGATAGTGCACTGGTGGAGTATGTGCGCGGCATACCGGTAATGAAGGCGTATCAGCAATCGGCGCGTGCGTTTCGCCTGTTGCACCAGCGGTTGACGGCGTATCAGCAACTGGTCACGCAATTTACCCGCCATGCCGTGCCCGCCTGGTCGGTGTTTGTGGTGATCCTCAATGCCAACCTGTTTATCCTGCTGCCGATTGGCATCTGGCGAGTGGCACATGACGGGTTAACGCCCGCGACCCTACTGTTGAGCTTAATTCTGGGTAGCGGCTTGCTTAAACCGCTGTTACGCGTGACTTTTTTGAGCTCAATGCTGCGGGAAATTTTTGCCGGTACGGCACGTATTATGCCACTGCTACAGACACCCTCAGCACTGAGGACCTCATCCATCCCTACCTCCACCGCCCTTGAGGCAACTGAGGTGAGTTTTGGCTATGGCGAAGCGCCTGTCATCAACAAGGTGTCATTGCAAATTGCCGCTGGTCGCTTCTACGCCCTGATCGGTCCGTCCGGCGCGGGTAAGTCAACCCTGGCCTGGCTATTGGCTGGCATGTTGCCCAGCCACGCAGGGCAGGTAACCCTTGGCGATTGCGACGTGCAACACCTGGACGATGCGACGCGCGCCCGTTATCTGGCGCTGGTGTCGCAGGAGGTGTTCCTGCTGCAAGGGACGCTGGCTGACAATCTGCGACTCGGCAATCTCGACGCCAGTGAGGCTGAACTCTGGCAGGCCCTTGCGTTGGCGCAGGCGGAAACCTGGGTGCGCACATTGCCGCTAGGGTTGCAAAGCCCGGTGGGTGAACGTGGGCTGACACTCTCTGGCGGTGAACGTCAGCGTATTGCGATTGCCAGAGCGCTGGTCGCCAATACACCCATTTTAATTCTCGATGAAGCCACCGCCTTTGCCGATGCGTTGACGGAAACAGCGTTTTACCGAGCGTTGCGTCTGGCGCGTCCCGCTACCACGGTGATCAGCATTGCTCACCGCTTGTATGCCGTGCAGTCCGCCGACTGCCTGGTGTTGATGGACAAGGGAACGATAGTGGCGCAGGGGCGTCATGATGTGCTCCTCGCCAGTAATGCCCGTTATCAGACTCTGTGGCAGAGCCAGTTTGCACTGGCGCACTGGCATATTCGTGCACAGGAGGTGAAAGATGTCACTAATTAAACGGGTGTTAAGTCAGCCTTCTGCGGGACGTCATCAGGTAGTGAGCGGCATGCTATGCCGTTTTCTGGCACAACTTTGCATGGTGCTGCCGTTCTTTATCGCCTGGTGGGCGCTGAAACAGGTGACAACGTCACCGTTGACGTCCTGGTTTTGGACCCAACTGGGGGCGGCATTGCTACTGTGTCTGGCAGGGCAGTTGATTTTTTCACATATCGGCCAGTTACGCTGTTTTCTCGGCAGTTATCAGCTCATGAACGACGTTCGTGAGCAAACAACGGACCATTTACGCCATCTGCCATTAGGATATTTTCAACAACACCGGCTGGGTGAAACCAGCACGTTGCTGACTGATGCGATGCGGCGCGTGGAAGAGATATTTTCGCATCTGCTGCCAGAGGTGATCACCGGACTGGCGACGGCGCTGCTGTTTTTGCTGGCGCTGGCCTGGGTTGACGCGCGTTTAACGCTGGCGTTGCTTTTGCCGTTGCCCGTTGGGGCGTTGCTGTTGTGGTGGATGGGGCGTTATCTGTTGCGGGGTACACAGCAGCAGGGGGCCCGGTTTGTGCGGGCTTCCGGTTTACTGCTGGAGTTTATCAGTGGCATCAGAACATTGCGTCTGTTCAATCGCACCAGCCCGATGTTGCAGCAACTGGATGAAACCTTTGCCGCCATCCGTCGCGCCAGCATGGGCATTGAAGCCTGGGGCGGCGGCAGTGTGCAGCTGTTTCGTTTCATGGCGGAATGCGGGTTAGTGGTGTTGTTCCTGTGTGCCGCCTGGTTGTTTCGTTTGCATGAGATCGACACCCTCACCTGGCTGCTGTTTGTACTGGTGGCGGTGAAAGTGATCGACCCGCTGCTCGATGCCGCCGCCTATTTCACGTTGCTACGGGTGATGCAGCAATCGGCGCAGCGCATCGATACTCTGCTGGCGCAACCCGGCATGCCGGAGCAGGGCGAACGGGCGTTAACTGCGTTCAATGACATCGGCTTTGAACATGTCAGCTTTGGCTATCATGAGCGCGATGTGGTGCATGATATTAATTTTCAGGTGCCGGAAGGCAGTGTCACCGCCTTAGTGGGGACATCGGGCAGCGGTAAAAGTACCCTGTTACACCTGTTGGGCGGTTTCTGGCCGGTACAACAGGGGGGGATCATGCTTGGCGGTGTACCGCTGGCTCAGCTCGGCAGTGAACAGATCTATAGCCGCATCGGTTATGTGTTTCAGGATGTGCAATTGTTTGATGGCAGTGTGCTGGACAATGTTCGCATTGGTCGGCCAGACGCCAGTGATGAGGCGGTGATGGCGGCCTGTCGGGCGGCCAGCTGTGAGGCGTTTATCAACTCACTGCCACAAGGTTATCACACGCAGTTAGGAGAGGGGGCGCAGCGACTTTCGGGTGGCGAACGGCAACGGTTGTCGATTGCGCGGATGATGCTGAAAGATCCGCCGATTATCGTGCTGGACGAAGCTACCGCCTTGCTCGATCCGCTGTCGCAGGTGCAGGTGCAACAGGCATTGACGCGTCTGGCACAAGATAAAACCGTGGTAATGGTGGCACACCGACTGCGGACAGTTGAATTTGCCGATCAAATTCTGGTCATGGAGCAGGGACGCATCGTGCAGCGCGGCACGCATCAAACGCTGGTTCAGCAGCAAGGGTTATATCGTAGCCTGTGGCTGGCGCAGGAGGGGCGATAGAGTATCAGGGCCGCGATGGGGAACATTGCGGCCTTTTCCGATTATCACTTCACAACTCATGATGCGAAAAAAATCACCGCCGCACCGTATTATCCATCGCCATCTGGTTTTGCTGATGAAATCTTTAGATAAAACTCAGGAATTCAGTTCCGGCAAAAATAAACCCACGGTAACAAAATGAAATAACTCTCTTGCTTCGCATCGGTGGCAAATTTACGATTTTAAAATACACAAATTGTATGGACGATTCCGTATGAATTTCCGTGCTGATATTAATGGCCTGCGTGCTTACGCCGTGATCCTGGTGCTGCTGTATCACGTTGGTGTCAGTGGTATCAGCGGGGGATTTCTTGGCGTGGATATCTTCTTTGTCATTTCCGGTTATTTGATGACGGGAATTATTCTTTCGCGTCTGCAACAGCAAAGGTTTTCGCTGTCAGGTTTTTATGCATCCCGTTGTCGCCGTATTATTCCTCCGCTGATGGCGATGTGCGCCATCTTGCTGATGGTGGGTTATTTCCTGATCCCGCCCGATGAATATAAAACCCTCTCCGGGCATATTGCCGCCAGCCTGAGCTTTATTTCTAACCTCGTTTATTTTAAAGAAGCCGGATATTTTGATGCCGGTTCGATGTATAAATGGCTGCTACATACCTGGTCGTTAAGCGTAGAGTGGCAGTTCTATCTGCTGCTACCGCTGGCGCTGATGTTTACCGCCCGTTATCTGCGGCGTCAGTTTGGCTGGGTGATGGCAATTGGTGCGTTGCTGTCATTTACCCTGGCGCTGGTGGTGACGCATTTGCATGACACCCTGGCGTACTTTATGTTGCCAACCCGCGCATGGGAGATGCTGGCGGGGGGGATGGTATATCTGGCACCCAACAGTCGGCTGACCGGGCAGCGTTGGGTGATATTGCCTGCGCTGTTGGGGTTAATTGCCAGCGCGATGTGGATTGATGCAGGAACCACATGGCCTGGCGTGATGACTCTCATCCCGGTAGTGCTGACCGCGTTAATTATTCACGTTACAGCGAACGATAGTCCGTTGCTCAATAACCGCGTGGTACAGCCGATTGGCAAAGCATCCTATTCCATTTATTTGTGGCATTGGCCGCTGTGGGTGTTCTGGCATCTGGCGGATTTGCCGGTTACACCGGTCAGCCAGGCCGTGTTAATTACCTTGTCGTTGTTGTTGGGGGGATTATCCTGGGCGCTGGTTGAGAATAAAGCGGGTTTTCTGAGTGCAACAACATCAGTGGCTTTGGGGAATGCGGCGCTGGTGCTGCTGGCGGCCCTGTTAATCGTCGCACAACAGGGATTTCCAGCCCGCGCGCCGCAGAGCGTTAGCCAGATTAGTCAATACGCAAAACAACGTTTTACCGCTGCGCGCGGGTGTCTGGTGGTGAACAGCAAGCAGTCTCCGCAATGTACTTTCGGCGAGGGCAATGAAGTTAATCTGGTGGTGTTGGGCGACAGCCATGCTAATGCGCTTTTATCTTCGGTGGTCGCCAGCGGTAATGCAGCTTCTGATGCGGTGGTATTTATCGCGCAGTCGGGTTGTCCGACGGTGCCGGATATTAACCGACCGGGACGACCTGATTGCGGGGATTTTGTTAAAAATGCCCTCACCACCATTGAAGAGAAATATCCCCAGGCCTCGGTGTTGATCATCAATCGCTTTTCACTGTATTTACATGGTGAAAATGGCAGCAGCGATGATATCCCACAATATACATTCGCCAATGAAGTCAGTTCACTGACAAGTTTCCAGAAACATTTCACCCGAGCAGTGAAGAAACTGGCTACGCATCGAAAAGTATTTATCATGACGCCGGTACCGGAATTTGATTACGACGTTATTTACCGCATGACACGCGATGCGATGCGCGGAAAACCTTTCGCTATCCAGTTACCGCGTGAGGAATATCTGGCGCGTAATCAGGATGCGTTGAGGATGTTGCATCAGGTGGTGGCGGAGACCCCCAATGTCACGTTACTCGATGCCACGCAGGCGCTGTGTGATAACCATTTCTGTTATGGCGCGCGTGGTGAGGTGCCGTTGTACCGTGATAGCAATCATCTGTCGGAGTTTGGCAACAAAATGCTCGGGGAGATTTTTGCCGGGATGTGGCGGAGAATTAATGGTGAGTCCACTGCGAAATCGTCACCGCAATTGACCGAGGTTGGAGATGTAGCAGGTCGATTTACCGCGCAGTTTTAATCAGATAATAAATTTGCCGGGAAAGGCGCGATAAATCGCGCCGCTACCGAGTGCGTTATCGCTGTCATCAATGCGTAAACAACGAAAAGGTGCCCGCGTAGTAATGCACCATCCACGCGACATAGACCAGCCATACCACTAACACGCCTGCCAAAGTCACTTTAGTTGTCATCTTCGTATCCTCTTGTTATGTGGGTGTGAAGACCCTGTGAGGAATAAGCTGACAGGAGACGCGGGGGAGGTTATTGCGCTGGATCAAAAAAGGGGATGCAAGTATCCCCTTGATGTTTTAATTGCGATCAAATCAGACAATTTGCGCAGCTTTTGCCACCACGCCGTGTCAGGTGTTGATCTCCTCCAGGCGGCGATTGAGGGTACGTGGGCCGAAAACGCCAATGGTAAACACCACGATCGCCATCGCAATCGAGATCACCATAAACACCGAACCCACCCCCATCTCATGCAGTACCCAGGCGATAGTAAAGCCCGACAACATGCCGCTGATCCGGCTGACTGAATAAACCATACCAATGGCTTTGGCACGAAAACGCGTCGGAAACAGCTCGGCCTGATAGGCGCGATAGGAGAAAGTCATGCAGGTACTGGCGAGCGACAGCAACAAGCCAAGGGTCACCAACATTACCGGCTGCGACTGCCATGAGAACACGGTGCCAACCAGCGCAATCGCCAGCGCTGAACCGCTCACCAGCCATTTACGTTCGATGCGATCGGCGAAGGTCATTGCCAGCAGCGGCCCCAGTGGGCTGGCGAAGGCAATCAGGAACGAGTACATCAGGCTGTGGGTAAAGGTTACGCCTTTCGCCGCCAGCAGCGTAGGGATCCAACTGGCAAACCCGTAGTAGCCAATCGACTGGAAGAAGTTAAACACCAGCAGCATGATGGTGCGGCGACGGTAAGGAGGACGCCACATCTCATTTTTAATGGCCGGGACGTGCTCTACCGCTTTCAACTCTGCCATCTCCACTGGCGGCAGAACCGCGCCGGTGGATTTCGCCACGCGCGCTTCCAGACGTCGCACAATATCTTCCGCTTCCTTGTAGCGCCCCTGTTCGACCAGCCAGCGTGGGCTTTCCGGCAGGCCCATACGGATCAGCCAGACCACCACCGCGCCGATGCAGCCAAACAACACCACCCAGCGCCAGCCGGTCAGGCCGAATGGCGCCAGCGGCACCAGTTGCCAGGATAAAAAGGCGATGGTGGGAATCGAGGTGTATTGAATCGCCTGGACAAAGGCGTAGGAGCGGCCACGCAGACGGGCAGGAATAAACTCCGAAACGTATGCATCGATAGTGACCAGCTCCGCACCGACACCAATCCCGGAGACAATGCGCCAGAACACGATGGCATAAGGATGATGCTGAAACGCCATAATGCCGCTGGCAATGGCGTACACCAGCAGCGCGATAATAAATACCTTACGTCGACCCATGCGATCGGCAAGGTTGGCAATCAACAGGGTACCGAGAAACACGCCGAGGAACATTGCGGCCACAAAGGCACCAAGACTGCTGGGATCGAAAAAGTTATGGCTGCCGTGGGTGAAGATCCCTTCACGCACCATACCCGGTCCGACATAAGCGGTGAGAAACACATCATAGACTTCAAACCAGCCACCCAGCGCCAGTGCGAAAATGATCAGCCATAACGGACGTGCGGCAGGTAACCGCTCCAGTCGCGCGGAGAGCTGCGCGCCAAAGGCTTTCCCTTCTTCTGGTGTGAAGTTATCACGCCAGGTGATCGGCGGCGGTAACGACTCGCTCAGTGAAATTTTCTTAAGCACGGTAGGGTACTCCAGTTTTTATAATGTTCGTGCAGGTGTAGCGGCGCGGTTTATCGCGCCGCGATCGGTCAATCAGGACGTTATAACGGGCAACCTTTGGCGCGTAAGATCGCGTTAAAGCGCTCAGGATCGTTGGTCCCTGTCATATTGCTGGCGCGGATCTTCTCTTCACGCTGCGCATGTTGTTGCACGCGCGGCAGCAGCACGCTCAGCTCGTCATGCGGGATGGCAATCACGCCATCGGCATCAGCTACGATCAAGTCGCCAGGTGATACCACCAGACCGGCGCAGTGCACCGTGGTGTTGACTTCACCCGGACCGTCTTTAGAGGGACCACGCAGGGTATTACCGCGCGCCCATACGGCTACGCCACCTTCGGCCCATTCGTTGAGGTCGCGCACCGCACCATCAATGACAAAACCGGCGATTTTCTTCGCCACCGCTGAGGTGCGCATCAGGCCGCCAATCAGTGCCTGAGTAAGATCGCCGGATCCATCCACCACAATCACATCACCGGGCTGAGCCAGCTCGATCGCTTTGTGGATCATCAGGTTATCGCCCGGACGTACCTTCACCGTCAAGGCCGGGCCACACAGCACCAGTTGCGGATCGTTGTGATAGGCCGTCAGGCCCAGCGCGCCAACGCTACGGCCCATCGAGTCGCCAATATTGGGGACCGGCAGTTGGCGGAATGCCGCCAGTGTCGCGTCATCAATCTGTGGGCCGCGTTCGCCAATAAAATAGCCAATCGGCCAGTCACTTCGCATCGTCATAAGTTAACTCCGGTTAAGCACCTGCGGATTCACGCAGGCGGGAAGGTAAATGTGTTGATTATCGAGCCAGGCCAGACACTGACGTGCTGCGCTTTGCGCCACCGCGTCCAGCGCTTGTGGGGTCGATCCGCCGATGTGTGGGGTGATAATCAGATTCGGGAGGGTACGGAACGGATGATCGGCAGCCAGTGGCTCCTCCGCTACGGTATCCAGTGCGGCGGCCCGCAGTTGTCCGTTTTGTAGTGCGCTTGCCAACGCCGCTTCATCCACCAACTCGCCGCGCGCGGTGTTAATCAGGATTGCGCCTGATGGCAACAGGGCGAGCGAATGTGCATTGATCATCTGGCGGGTTTTCGGTGTCACCGGACAGTGCAGGCTCAGTACATCCGCCAGCGGCAGCAGTTGATCCAGCGATGTACAGCGCTGCGCGTCTGCCAGATCTGCGTCGGCGGCAAGGGCCGGATCGAAAAAAGCCACATTCATCCCCACGGCGCGAGCCACACGGGCGACCCGACGACCAATTTCACCAAAGCCCACCAGGCCGAGGGTTTTGCCCTGCAACTCTTCACCATCACCGCTGCGCGTCCAGCGTCCGGCGGCCACCTCCTGCTGGAAAAACGGCAGGCGGCGCGCGCAGTTGAGCATCAACGCCAGCGTCAGTTCAGCCACGGATTGCGCATTGGTGGCTGGCGTGGTGAGTACCGGAATGCCGTGCTGCGTAGCAGCATCGACATCGATATTGGTGACACCAACACCATGTTTGCAGATGATTTTCAGCGTCGGACAGGCGGCTATCGCTTTGGCGCTCAGCTCAACGGTACGCGAAATCACCGCGTCATAGGGCACGCTGCTCATGCGGCGTTCAACTTCCGCCGCATCGTTGGCGTTATCCAGGTAATCCACGGCGCATTTTGCGTCAGCGAGTAACGTACGGCCTCCCTGGCCGAGGCTCGTGGTGGTCACGAGAAAGCGGTAAGTCATGATGGTTCTCCGATAGGGTTTAGCGTCATCCTGGCATCGGAAACCGATAAAAAATATTCTGTGTTAGTTATCAATTCATTCCTGACAGGAATTTATGCCACTTTTTCTGCTCCGGGCTTTGGGTAAAAACCCGGCAAACGCGTCGCCATACTGCGTTAACAACTTGTTCACTTTTTGGTGACACCGGCAGAGGCACAGTGGATAACCATTTTTGCTGGATGATCGCGCACCAACGCTTCTGATGACGCTGTTACACACCCGCATACCCTCAACCTTAACCCTGAGTTCATAGTGTGATCGGCTTCAAACTCTGCCCTCAAGCATCTGTAACAAAAGAAACAATTTCTTACTTCCCCGTGGGCAAAATTGTGCCACCCGCGCGCTCGCGCAAAAAAACAGCAGATTTTTCAGCCGCACAAATTGGTAAAAGTTAGTAAAGATTTAAAATGTACTGTCTGGTTCGTTAACAACTACATATCAGAATGGTTACATCATGAATCAGTCCAAAGATTTCGTTTCTGTCCTCGTCCGGGTGATGACCGTGGGGCTGTTTTTTACCTCCGGTCTGGACAAGATTTCGCACTACAGTGAAAACCTGCAACTGATGGCCGACAACCATGTGCCGGGTTTCTTCCTGCCGTTGGTGATCCTGCTGGAAGTGGGCGGTGGCGCGGCGATCGCCCTTGGTTTCCTCACCCGTTTCACCGCCATTTTTATGGCGGTTTTCTCGGTGGTCGCCGGTTTTCTGTTCTATCAGGGCTACAGTCATGCGCACCTGATGGTGTGGCTGAAAAACATCTCCTGTGCAGCCGCGTTCTTGCTGTTGTGTCTGCATGGTGGCGGCAAATGGAGCCTCGATCATCTGATTCAACGCCGTCTCGCACGTCGCTGAGTACGCTAAATAGTTAATCCCTCTAACCCATTTAATTCAGGACTACACCATGAAACTGATTCCAGGCGCACTGCTGTGTACCGGGTTGTTCTGTGCCGCTGCGCAGGCTACCCAACCGGTTAACCAGGTATCCGTACTTACCCACCAGCAGGCTCAGGCGCTGGTGAACAAAGCCGAACAAATCATCCGCAGCCACCAGATTGGCGGCGTGGTGGCGGTGGTTGATCCCTTTGGTCAGTTGATCAGCTTTGACCGTCTTGATGGCGCAACCCTGGCAAACAGCGAACTGGCACCGAAGAAAGCCCATTCCGCTGCCGCATTTGGTGTGCCTACTGCCAGTTTCCAGCAGAAGATCGCCGCTGGAAATATCGGAATGCTGGGTAACCCGGCGGTGGTGCCGTTGCCTGGCGGTGAGCCGGTCAAACTGAATGGCGTGGTGGTTGGCGCGATTGGCGTCAGTACCCCGGATGGTAACGTTGATGCTGAAGCGGCCAAAGGGGCGTTGTCGGCCCTGAGTGCGGGCTAGCGCGAGAAACTGACGATGGAAAGACGACACTTTTTAAAACTGATGATGGCGACGCCGGTGATTGTTGCCATACCCATGCAGCCACTGCTGGCCGCTCCGACAGACAGCAGCGTGGCGCTGCTGCTGCGCGCCAGTGAACTGCTGACCGGACGTCGCGGCCTGGATATCGGGATTACCGAACGCCTGTGGACGCTGTTGTGCCAACAGGACAGCACGTTTCCCGCGCAACTCGCCAGCCTGATGGCGCATCTGAATGCGCTGCACAGCGAAGACCGTGAGCAGATCGTTGCCCAATTAAGCGACGACGAAGTGAAAACCGCGCTGATGATTATTTCGCCGTGGTATCTCGGCTACACCGGCCATCCTTCCACCACCAAAGCGGTGGATGACGCGCACTTTGTGACCTTCCTGTCGGCGTTAATGTATGAACCGACGAAGGATCACACTATTCGTCCTACTTATGCGCGCGCCGGGGGAGATTACTGGGCTGAAGTCCCGCCGGGCGTTACCGCACCGACCATGCCTGCGGAAATTCGTGCCTGGGGCGATCGCTCGCCGCTGGCCGCCAGCACCATCAAAGAACCGGAAGCCCCCTGGCTGCTGATGATTCAGGGCAAAGCAAAGACCCTCGTGGAAGCCGAGGCGTTACTGGCGCAGCACAACAACACATAACAAGAACGTGAGCAGGAAGACAAAATGAGCGAATTTGATGCTGATGTGGTGATCATCGGCTCGGGCGCCCTCGGCGCCAATGCCGCTTACCAATTGGCGAAAGCCGGTAAGTCGGTGATTATGCTGGAAGCCGGACCCTATATCCCGCGCTGGAAAGTGGTGGAGAATTACCGCAACGGCGCCAGCAAGCGGAACTGGTGCGCACCGTATCCCAATCTGCCGTGGGCGCCCAACTCCTACACCGAAGGTTATATCGATGCCAAAGGGGATGATGATTTCGAGTATGTCACCAGCTACCTGCGCGTCGCCGGAGGCAGTACCCGCCACTGGGCCTCTGCCTGCTGGCGTTTGTTACCCAATGATTTCAAACTAAAAAGCGTTTACGGCGTGGGTCGTGACTGGCCGTTTGAATACAGCGAGCTGGAACCCTGGTATCTGCAAGCCGAACGTGAAATTGGTGTGGTCGGTACCGGCGAAGAGGATCAGAGCGGCCAGGGACGCGGTCATTATCCACCACGTTCAGCGGAGTATCCGCTGCCGCCCGAGGCAAAACCGTATATGGTGCAGCGCATGCAGGCCAAACTGGGGCCGATGGGCTACCAGGTGGTGCATGAACCGCACGCCCGTGTCTCTCGTCCCTATGATGGTCGTCCGGCTTGCGCCGGTAATAACAACTGCGAACCGATCTGCCCGATTGGTGCTATGTATTCCGGCGATATGCATGTGGACAAAGCGGTGGCGCTGGGCGTCAAACTGATCACCGAAGCGGTGGCCTGGAAGCTGGAGAAGGGCGCAGGCAATAAAATTGTCGCATTGACCTGGCGTAAGCCGGATGGCAAGGATAGCCGGTTGACCGCCAAGGTGTTTATCGTTGCCGCCCACGGGCTGGAAACGCCGAAGCTGCTGTTGATGAACGATGTTGCCAACAGTTCGGATCAGGTGGGCCGCAACCTGATGGATCACACCGGGTTGAGTCTGACCTTCCTCGCCGATGAACCACTGTGGACCGGCCGTGGTTCGGTGCAGCACGGCACTATCGCCAATCGCCGCGATGAAGCGAGTCGCGCGCAGCATTCTGCCATTCGTTACTCACTGCGTAATCTGGTGCCCAACGTCGATGTCACGGTGCCGCTGTTGAAGCAGGGTATGATGGGCCAGGCGTTGGATGACGCAATCCGCGATCGCGCTTCACGCATTATGAACATCAGCACCATGAGTGAAACGCTACCCAGCCCGACCAACCGTGTGGTGCCTAATTACGATCGCAAAGATTCGATTGGTCTGCCAATGCTGAAGGTCAATTATCACCTCGACAGTTATGTACGTGGCATGCGACCGCAGGCATACAAGGATTTTGCCAACTTTTTGCAGGCGTTTAACGGTGAAGTGATTGAAGCGCCGACCGGTTGGCGTAACCAGTACCACATTATGGGCACCACCATTATGGGCGATAACCGCAAGGACTCGGTGGTTGACGCCGATTGTCGTAGCTGGGATCACCCCAACTTGTTCCTCGCCACCACCGGCGTGATGCCGACGTCGGCGACCGTTAACCCGACGCTGACCGGCATCGCACTGGCGATCCGCATGGCGGCGACCATTGCCAGGGAGGTTTGAACGATGCGCTTACATCAGTTGTTCAGCCTCACCAGCCTGCTGCTGGTCAGCAGCCTGAGTCTGGCGCAGGACGCCTCACCGGATCTGGTCAAACGCGGCGAATATCTGGCGATTGCCGGAGACTGCTCCGCCTGCCATCGCAACCCGGAGAGCGGTCAACCTTTTTCTGGTGGTTACGCCATTCAGTCACCGATGGGGATGATTTACGGCTCGAACATCACGCCATCGAAAAGCGCCGGGATTGGTGGTTATAGCCTGGCGGATTTCACCGCAGTGATGCGTGAAGGGAAAGCGCCGGGTAATCATTATCTTTATCCGGCGATGCCGTACACCGCGTTTGCTGGCATGTCAGATAATGACATCCATGCGCTGTACTCGTACCTGATGTTGGGCGTGCCCGCGGATGACCATCCGGCACCGGAAACCCATCTGCCATTCCCGTTCTCTTTCCGTCCGGTGATGGCGATGTGGAACCTGATGTTCCTCGATAAAAGCGCGGTGCCGGGGAGTACGGCCGCACCAGGTAGCGCCGAACGCGGCGAGTATCTGGTACGGACTCTGGCGCACTGTTCCACCTGCCATACGCCGCGCAACAGCATGATGGCGGAGCAGGGCGATCGTTTCCTGTCCGGTGGGAAGGTGGGTAGCTGGAGTGCGCCGAATATCACGCCAGATGCACAGGCCGGGATTGGCGACTGGAGCGAAGCGGAGATTGAAACCTACCTGCGTACCGGCGCGCTGCATGGCAAAGCGATTGCCGCGGGCGAGATGGGGACGGCGGTGCAGAATTCTTTCTCAAAACTCGATGACAGCGATCTCCAGGCCATTGCCCGCTACCTGAAACAGGTGCCCGCGATTGGCGGAAGCGATCGCAAAGCCCCTGCCGCGGCGCCCGCCAGCACGCCGCTGTCGGCAATCGAAACCGGGATGAAAGGCGACATCAACGATTACGTTTCGGCGGATGCCATGAGCGGTGCGCAGTTGTATAACGGTGCCTGCGCCACCTGCCACGCCAGTGATGGGCGCGGTACTCATGATCAACAGCGTTTTTACCCGTCACTGGTGGGTTCCTCTGCGGTGCTCTCCAGTGATCCGGCCAACCTGATCATGACTATCGCCGAAGGGGTGGACCGTCAAACCCCGGCAGGTCACGCCTTTATGCCGGAGTTCCGCACCCAGTTCAGTCAGGCACAACTGGCAAAGGTGGCGAATTATGTCTCCACCAGCTTTGGTAACCCGCAACACACCATTTCTGGTGATGACGTGCGGCAAACGTTGCACGGGGAAAGTGGCAGCTGGCTGATTCGCTATGCGCAACCTCTAACTATTGCTGGCGCTGTTATCGCGCTGGTGGTACTGCTGTGGTTAGTTTATATCCTGCGTCGTCGACGCGGTTAACTTCCGGGAGCCGCGATCTGGCTCCCTTATTATGGAGTGATTGAAATGAAAAAGATCCTGTCTCTGGCGCTGCTGAGTGCTGCCCTGTTTAGCGCAGCGGGTGCCCAGGCTGTCACCACCCAAACCATCCTGACGCAGGCGGATGCACAGAAGCTGATTGCAGCTGCGCAGGAAAAAGCGCACGCACTGAATGCCAACGTCTGCATCGCGGTACTGGATCAATCCGGGGAATTGCTGGCGTTTCAGCGTATGGACAATGCGCCGGTTGGTTGTATCGATTCGTCAATCCTGAAAGGACGCGCTGCGGCGCTGTATCGCACCCCGACCGACAAATATATGGATCGTGCCAACGGTAAAGAACCCGCTATTGCCACACTGCCGGGCGTGATCCCGCTGGGCGGCGGCTCACCGGTGGAGTGGCGCGGTAACACGCTGGGTGCGGTGGGCGTGAGCGGTTCGGCTAACCCGAATGAAATCGCCATCGCGAAAGCGGCGAGTGAGAGTTTTAAATAAATGGCCGGGGCCGGGCGTATGCCTGGCCTTGAACGTCAGTAGTGATAACGACAGGCGGCAATTAAAAGTGCTCCCTCGTTCACTGAATAGACTAAACGATGTTCTTCCGTGATTCTTCGTGACCAGAATCCTGCCAAATTATGCTTTAAGGGTTCTGGTTTTCCTTTACCTTCAAAAGGCGTTCTTTTGGCGTCTTTGATGAGTTCATTGATTTTTTTGACCATTCTTTTGTCTGTATCCTGCCAGTAGAGATAGTCATCCCACGCTTCCTGCGACCATGTTAATTTCACTCATCAATATCCTTTTCAATGGTGTTCCCATTACGCAAGCTCTCAATCGAGTTCATCAATCGTTTGGCATTGGCGGGTGAACGCAGAAGATAGGCTGTTTCTTCCAATGAATTGTATTCTTCCAACGACATCAAGACACAGTCGTCGCCATTCTGTCGGGTGATCAAAATGGGGGCACGATCCTCTACCGTTTTCATCATCGTTTCAGAAAGATGCTGTCTGGCTTCACTATAAGTTATGGTACGCATGTTTTATTCCTTCGAGTTGACCCAGTCATTGTACAATGATGATGTAAATTTAACCACCGGTGTTTTAACTTCATTGCTACCATGTTGCTCACTTACTGATCAGACCTGCTGACCCATCAAGTTCCCCCTCAACGCGCCGATAGATTACCTGAAGGAATGTGAGAGCACAGGGAGTGGTTCTTTTTACCGAAAAAGTGTCGACCCCAGGAGCGCCAGCATGGCCAAACGACTGTCTGATAAGAAAAAGATGAGTACCCGCACGCAAATGCTGCTGACGGGTGCCTTAACCATTACCCTTGGCTTTACCGTCACCATTGGTGTGCTTAACTGGCAATCCAGCCATGAACAAAAATCCCTGGCCGAAAATTATCTGCAACAGATAGCGCAGAGCCAGGCGCTGCAAATCCAGCAGGATCTCAGCTATGCGCGTGATGTGGCGCATAACCTCGGGCACAGCATCATTGCGCTGCCGGGCGCGGGTGTGCAGGATCGAAAAGTCATCGACAAGATGATGGAATCTACGTTGCGCGACAATCCCAGCTATCTCTCTGTTTCGGTGATTATGGAAGAGAACGCCTTTGACGGGCGTGATGCCGAGTTTGCCAGCCAGGCAGGACAGGCTCCGAAAGGCCGCTATGCCTGGTTTGTTGACCGCGATCAGTCCGGCAATTTCGCCATGCATCCGCTCACCTCGATTTTTACACCGGGCCAGGGTGACTATTATTTGCTGCCGCAGAAAAGCCAGAAAGACACGCTGATTGAGCCTTACAGCTACGCCTACAATGGCGTGCCGACGCTGCTCACCTCAGTTGCGGCACCGATTGTCAGCCAGGGCAAACTCTGGGGCGTGGTGACGTCCGATATTTCGCTGGCGTCATTGCAGGATCGGGTGAATAAAATCAAACCCTGGGAAGGCACAGGCTACGCCATGCTGCTCTCCAGCGCCGGGAATGTGGTTTCTTACCCGGATAAAAGCCAGACCACCAAAGCGTGGAAAGGTAATACCAACCACTTCAGCAGCGCCGTCAGTGAGGGTCATGACGCCATTCTCGGTGAAAATGCCCTCATGACCTGGCAGCCGATCGTCATCGGCAACAGCGATCAGAAATGGTATCTCGGTGTGGTGGCACCGGTCAGTGAAGTGATGGCGGCAGCCAATCGCCAATTGATCAACGCCATCGTGCTGATGGTCATCAGCATCCTGTTGGTCAGCGCTTTGCTGGGTATCCTGTTTAGCCGCAAGGTGTTGAAACCGATTGGCGGCGAGCCGCTGGAAGCCGCCACCATCGCGCTGGCTGTGGCGGATGGCAAACTGGACAACGCGATTGCCGTGAAAAACCGCGATACCAGCAGCCTGTTCTATGCGCTGAATACCATGCAGGACCAGTTGCGCGATATCGTTGGCCAGATCCAGGATGCCAGCACCTCGGTGCGCCAGGGGGCAGGTGAAATTGCCAGTGGTAACCTGAATCTGGCGTCACGCACGGAACAACAGGCTGCCGCCCTGGAGCAGACCGCTGCCAGCATGGAGCAGATTACCGCGACGGTGAAACATAACGCCGCCAATGCGCATCAGGCGACCACCCTGACCGACAACGCGACGCACATTGCCAGCCGTGGCGAGGCGCTGGTCGGTGAAGTGGTGCAGACTATGGCGCAAATTGACGATAGCGCGAAAAAGATTGGCGACATCACCGCCATCATTAACAGTATCGCTTTCCAGACCAATATCCTGGCGCTGAACGCCGCGGTAGAAGCGGCGCGGGCCGGCGAGCAGGGGCGCGGATTTGCGGTGGTGGCTTCTGAAGTGCGTAACCTGGCGCAGCGCAGCGCCAATGCGGTGAAAGAGATTGCCGCGTTGATTGAGGAGTCCAGCCAGCGTGTCGACAGCGGTGTGCAGTTGGTGCGTGATGCCGGGAAAACCATGCAGGAGATGACTCAGGCAGTACATTCGGTACGCACCATTATCGGCGAGATCGTCACCGCGTCGGATGAGCAGGCGCGCGGGATCAGCCAGGTCACTATCGCGGTCAATGAGATGGATGGCACCACCCAGCAGAACGCCGCGCTGGTGCAACAGATGTCGGCTGCCGCCAGTTCGCTGGAAGATCAGGCTGCGCAACTGGCGCAGACCGTTGGACGTTTTCATCTCGCCTGATGCGGAGTCGTAGCTACCGTCTTGGACGTCAAGCGGTAGCTGCGTAATTTTCATCCCACTTTATCCGCGTTTTCAGCACCCCGAAGCACTGATGAACCAGCTTGCGCATCACCGCTCCAAGCGCGGCCTTGCTGGCTTTGCCCTTCGCGATTAGCCTCTGGTACAGCGCCTTCGCCGGGGCATTCCACCTGATCGCTACGATCGCCGCCATATACAGTTTCGCCCTTACGTCTGCCGGGCCTGTTTTTGACATCCGCGCACGCCCCCTGACTGAGCTCCCGGACGTTTTTTCCACCGGTACCACACCCAGCCACGCAGCGACCTGTGAAGCACTCCGGAACGGACACGAGCGCAGTACCGACAGCATTGTCGTGCCCACCACGCTGCCTATTCCTTTTATCGATTCCAGCAGCTCACGGTCTTCCTTCAGACCCGGATGATTATCTGTGTGGTCTGAGATGAGCGCTTCAATACGCTTCAGCTCGTCCCTGTGGGCTTTCAGGGTTCTCTCCAGCGAGTCAATGATTTCAGGCGCTGTGCGGGTTGAATGGGCTTTTTCCAGTCGGTTCTCCGCCCGCTGGACATCAGCCTGAAGTGAGTCCCGCAGACGCGTCAGCTCCCGAAGTTTACGGACCTCCGGGGAGGGAGGCACCCAGGCATCAGGCTGTTTCAGTTCGCCATAACGGGCCAGGACGTAAGCATCAACGGAGTCGTTTTTAGTCAGGATAGCCATTCCACGGGCGAACTCCCTGACCCGCTGAGGATTGCTGATGCAGACCGTGACGGGAGTATTTTCATGAAGACCGAAGGCGACGTTTTCGTGATAAATGCCGGTCGCTTCGAGCACCACCATCACCTGTTCAGGATGGCATTTTTGCCTGATTAACCAGTCATTTATCTCCCGGTCAGCGTCGGGATGATTTTTGAGGGTTTTGGTTTTCTTTTTCCCGTTGCCGGGCAACAGGCAGAGGTCGAGTTTGTTTTTACTGACATCAATACCGAGATAAATCATAAGACAGCTCCCTTTCACATGAACCATCACGCCATCTTGCCTTGTACATACGAAGTCAGAGCTTCTGGTTACCGTGCAGAGTAGATGCTGGCGTGAAAGGAGAAACGGAGGGCTTTAAGCTACGGCACAAGATCGGGTCTTAAGCGGCGCGACAAGCTGCCTCCGTTTCGTGTAACGGGTAGCTAACCAGTTACAACTTCAAGATACAAGCGGCGCGATTTATCGCGCCGCTACACATTTAGATTCTCGCTTTGCGTGCCAGATGGACATCAAGCGGCGACATCGGGAAAGGTTGCATCCGCTGAATCGCCTCAATGATAAAACCCGCCTGCTGCAATTCCCCGCTTAACGCGCCTTGCTGCGTGACAGTGTAACCTCGCATCATTAATGGTGTGAAGAACGGTAGCACCTGACGTGCTTCCACCGGGTCGGCAGGCACCTCGGCATGCGCACTGATCAACAGCCCTCCTGGTTTCAGGCGGCGGTATAACTGCTGCAACATCGTCTGGCGATCCTCGACAAAATACAACAAGGAGGAGCACCAGATAATGTCGACCAACTCGCTTTCCGCCAGTTGTGAACAGGCGCTAAAGCGCCCGCCTAATCCGGCACGTTCAATATTTTGCTGTGCCACCGTGGCGGTTTTGGGCAGATCAAGCACCACACCGGACAGCTGGGGGAAACGCTCAGCCAACGCCAGAGTGATCAGGCCTGGCCCGCCGCCCATGTCCAGCAGGCGCGCCGGACGCTGAAAATCAGCCAGCGTGCTGGCAATGACGCAGGCGGTCGCGCCGCTCAGTGCCCGCTGCTCCTGGGCAATCTGGCTCATCGCTGCATCAGCCCAGGCAGTTTCAATCTCCAGCGGGTCCTGCCAGCCGGGGGTGCTGCGCTTCAGCAAGTCAGGCAGTTTGCGGGCAAACTGCTGCAACAGTTGCTGACGATAATGCCAGGCGTCGCCGATATATCGTGTTCCGCTATGGCACAGATACGGTTGTGCTGTTTGCGGCGTGTGGTATTCCGCCCCACGGCGCTGCAACAATTCCCCGCTCCACAGCAGGCGCAGCCAGTGCTCCACCGGTTCGGGCTGCCAGCCAAAATGATTTGCCACCTGCGTGGCATCCGCCTGTCGGGTCAGGAAATCGAATAATCGCTGTTCAAACGCCAGCGCCACAGCGCCACTCAGGGCATGTTGTGCCAGCAGGTTATCGAGAAAAGGTAACGGGGATGTCATGGCTGTCTCCAGAGCGAAGGTGATAGCAACAGACTAGCGTTTCAGACAGCAGACATTTATGCTCGTTGGTCTGCAAAACGGTGATTTGACTCTGCGCGAGGGCGAAAGCATGCAAAACCAGCCAGACGGCGACGACATGCCCTGGGTTGAACATCAACCAGGTATTGGTGTATTTCGCTCGCGTCAATTCACGTTGTCAGGTGGTATGCGGCTGGTGCAGTCCGACTATCAACCCCTCACCGCGCTGGCCGAAGTTTCGCGCCCTGGAAGTTCGTTCCCCCAGTTGGTGCTGACCTTTGGCTTGTGTGGCAGTTCGCGGTTTCGTGCCGATAGCGGCTGTGAAGTGCTGTTTAACGCCGGGCATCTTACCGTCACCAGCTTTCAGCACAGCAGCGGCGAACGTCTTTATCGCGCCGGTGAGCGGGTACAGCAGCTCCGTCTGGTGCTCAACGCCGACAGCGCGCAACGTTATCTGGGAGCCGAGACGGCAGAAATGTTGCTGCGCCAGCCGCAACTGAAGCGTCATCTGTTCAGCCCTTTTGGTGGCGCCACTGCCGCACAACTTAATAACGTGCCGACCGATCCACTGCTGCGTGAAATCCAGGCGTTAAATTTGCTGGCGCTGCATCGTCATCAGTTGCAACCGCAGGTTGTTCCGGAAAAAAAACGCCATCCTCAGGATCTTGAACGCGTTGAGCAGGCGCATAACTGGATGCTAACCCATCTGGCGGAACCTTTTACCCTGGCAACGCTGGCGTTGGCTGTCGGACTCAGTGATTACCAGCTCAAGAAAGGCTTCCAGCAGCATTTCGGCTGTACCCCCGGAGATAAATTACTGGCGTTACGCATGCAGAAGGCGCATCAGTTGCTGGAGGAAGGGTACCAGGTCGCCCAGGCGGCGTGGCAGGTGGGGTATCAGCATCCACGCAATTTCAGCGTGGCGTTTCAACGCTACTTTGGACGCCCGGCCAGTCAGGTTGCCGGGCGTGGTCAGTCAACGTGAACGACGTGCGGGCATCATACGCAGCAGGGTGTTGTCTTTGATCAGGTAATGATGCACCAGCGCGGCGGCAGCGTGTAAGCCCACCAGCCAGTAACCGTAAGGGGCGAGGGTTTCATGCCAGCCACTGAGGGTATCCGAGAAATCTGGATCGGGATCGCTGCTGACGGGCATCGGGATGCCAAACAACCACCAGGTACGGCCAAGATAGAAACGCGACAAAATGCCGAGAATCGGCAGCACGATAAAAAACAGATACAGCGCCAGATGCATCAGATGCGCCAGCCCGGTTTGCCAGTGCGGCGGTTTGGGTACGATGGCTGGACTGCGATGGCGAAAACGCAATAATACACGCGACAGCATCAGCACCAGCACGCAACTTCCCGCGCTGAAATGACCAATGATCATAGCAAACCCCTGCCAGGAACCACGCGTCGCTAACCCGCGAAATTCCATGGTGCAATACGCGGTGACGACCAGTAGAAATGTCAGCCAGTGGAGAAAAACCTGCGAGGGGGCGAATTTGTTCTGCATATCTATTCCGTTAAAAAGTCTGGCAAACAAATAAGATAACGGAAAAGTGTGAGTGTGAATTCATATTTTGACATAAGGTTTTACGTTTCCTGTTCACAGGCAGTGAGCAGCTGACTCAGCAACGCCGAAAGCTGTTGCTGTTGTGCCGGTTGCAGCGCGGCCAGTAACGCGCTTTGCGTGTGGGTATGCACCTGCAACGCCTGCTCAATTTTCTCCTGCCCGGCGGTGGTTAATGCCACCAGCGTGCTGCGTTTGTCTTGTGGATCGGCCACGCGGGTGATTAGCCCGACCTGTTCCAGTCGATTCAGTCGATGGGTCATTGCTCCCGAGGTGACCAGCAGCGACTTATACAGTTGGGTGGGCGATAAACAGAAGGGGTTTCCTGCACGGCGCAACGTCGCCAGCACATCAAATTCCCCCTCGTGAAAACCAAACGGGGCCAGCGCCTCGCCTCGCGTTTTCGCCAGATGTTTCATAATGCGCAGCATCCGGCCAAAAACGGCCATCGACGATGCATCCAGCTCCGGCATGGCGCTGGCCCATTGTTGTGTCACGAAATCGACGTGATCCGCCACTTTTCCCCTCACTTGTTGTGGTTACCGTGTTGTTTTGTGCGCATGGTCTACTCCGTCATCATGATTTATCTTAACGTTAAGATAAATCAGCAATGGAGAAGCACTGTGAAACGTACCTTACCTGCAATCGGCTTATTTACCTTTATGGTTTTTATCGTCGGTCTTAATCTCAGGCCGGTGATGGCCGCAATCGGGCCACTTTTTACCCGGATACAACAAGATATTCATCTCACGGCGACCCAGGTCAGCCTGCTCACCTGCTTACCGGTGATTATGATGGGCCTGGCGGCGTTGGCGGGACCCTTGCTGCTGCGGTGGCTGGGGGAGGTCAAAGGGATTGCCAGCGGATTAATCCTGCTGGTACTGGCCTGTCTGGCTCGCGGAGTCAGCCAGCAGGGGCTGATGTTAATCGCCAGTGCCTTGTTGGCCGGGATCGGTATTGGACTGATTCAGGCGCTGATGCCTGCACTGATTAAACGGCGCTTTACGCGCCATGCCGGTACGCTGATGGCGCTATTTACCACCGGGATTATGGCCGGTGCGGCGTTGGCGGCCGCCAGTGCTGCACCGCTGGCCGCACGCTCGGGCTTAGCGTTGACGCTGGCGTTGCCGGCATTGCCAGCGTTACTGGCTTTGCTGCTCTGGCGTCAAATGCTGCGTTCTCACGCGCCCGTTGAGGTACACCCCCGAGTCCAGGCGATCAATCCGCGACGTACCTGGCTGTTGCTGGTGTTCTTCGGTATCGGTACCGGTGCTTACACGCTGGTACTGGCATGGCTGCCCGCGTTTTATCAGCAACATGGCTGGAGTGCCCGACAAAGCGGTTTTCTGCTCGGCGCATTGACGCTGACGGAGGTGGTGGCTGGTTTTGTACTTTCCGCGCTGATCCATCGTTTTCCCGATCGTCGACGTCCCCTGTTACTGGTACTGCTGCTTATCCTCGCTGGCCTGATCAGCCTGATGATGTTGGGCGGCGAACAGGCCTGGCTGCCCACGTTACTGCTGGGGTTAGGAATTGGCGCGTTGTTTCCCCTGTCGCTGATCGTCACTCTCGATCATGCCCGGACAGCGGAGCAGGCGGGTGCGCTGCTGTCGATGGTGCAGGGCGGAGGTTATCTGCTGGCGGCATTGATGCCGTTGATCGCCGGCATGGTACGTGATCATGCTGCCTCCTTTGATAGCGCCTGGGCGTTGATGAGTGTCGGGATCGTGCTGTTGATGGGGATGGCACTGCGTCTGCGCCCTCAATTGATGACCTGATGAAACAATTGTATCGCTGTATATCATGATTTATAACGCATACCACTTGACCTATAACACAAGGAAAAATGCATGAACCTGTTTATGTTTTATGTTGGTGGTAATGCCGGGAAATCGAATATTGAAGTCCATGATATTCAATTTGTTGCGGCCGACCAGCCGCAGGATGCCTGGCCTGCGTTACGTGAAGCCTGGTTTGGTGACGCGGATAAAATTCATATTGATGGCTATGCACGTATTACCTGGGCGGATGGCTATCGCGTGTCGCTGTCGCCAGAACCGGCAACCGGTGGCGAGCACTTGTTCTTTGTGAATGCCGGTGCCTACCATCCTTCAACCCTGGCGGAACTGCATGCCTTTGACTTGTTTGTGGCGCAGGATGCCGCGCAAGCAAAAGCCAGCGCGCTGGAGCGGTTGCTGAAAGGGGCAGATCAGCAACACAAGGACAATCTGAAAGAGGTGGATGATTGCCTGCTGCTGGATAAGATAGGGAACTTATATGTGCACCTGACCCCGGATGCAAACGGC
Organism: Pantoea sp. X-Soil-TKNS-1279; assembly: GCF_059730565.1. Taxonomy (NCBI): domain Bacteria; kingdom Pseudomonadati; phylum Pseudomonadota; class Gammaproteobacteria; order Enterobacterales; family Erwiniaceae; genus Pantoea; species Pantoea sp. X-Soil-TKNS-1279. Next base: position 265,330 of record NZ_AP035949.1, read on the forward strand.
CAGCCGTTTCAGCCAGAGTGGCAGGGATATCAGCCGATAGGTGTTGAGTAATCGTTATTTGTCCGTTGCGGCGCGATTGAGTGCCGCAATGTATGGAACATAAAGGTGATGTGTATGTCTCCCAAAATTGGTGTGGGTGTTCTGATTTTCCGTCACGGGAAATTGTTGCTGGGGCGGCGCAAAGGTAGCCACGGTGCGGGCGACTGGTCAGCGCCTGGCGGTCACCTGGAGTTTGGTGAAACGCCGGAGGCGTGCGCGCGGCGGGAAACGCTGGAAGAAACCGGGTTACAGCTGCACAGCCTGCAAAATGGCGCTTTTGTCAGCGATGTGTTCCCGGAAGTCCAAAAGCATTACATCACGCTGTTTATGGTGGCGCTGCATGCGGAGGGGGAGCCACAGTGTCTCGAACCTGAGAAATGCGAAGGCTGGCAGTGGTTTGCGCCGGAAGCCTTGCCGGAACCGCTGTTTGCTCCGCTCCGTACGTTGATTGCGCGCGATGGGCTGGCGGCGTTACAGCCGGAGCATCATCACTGAAACCCGGTCACCATCCACTTCGCGCTGTTCCACGTCCTGCCAGCCGAAGCGCTGGTAAAGCCCCTGTTGGTCCGGGGTATACAGCCACAGCGCGGAGATATTCCGCGCGCGGGCTTCCGTAATCATCCGGCTGATCAGCGCGCTGCCGATCCCTTTGCCGCGATGTTCAGGGGCGGTAATCACTTCACCCAACCAGAACTCACGCTCGACAACATCGGTTAACTCATGCTGGATCAGGCTGGCGGATGCCATCAAAGCGCCATCGGCTGCGGTTGCCACCAGTGTCAGGGTCTTGACCGAGGGCAGATTGCGTGCCTGCAAACGCGCCTCGATCTGCCCCGGATTGTTCCAGTTGGGATACGCCGCCCATTCGCGAAATAACAGTTGCGTTAGCGGCGTGATAAGGGCGGGCTGCTGTTGCAGCGAGCTGATTTGCATGGCGTTTCCTTAGATGTCTTCTCCCGGAGAGAGACAGTCTAACGATAAAGCTTCAGATTTCCCGTCAGCCGGGTAATTTTTTTCTTTGGTCCGATCAAGCCGATCGCCACCAGCTCGATATGATCGCTGTGCGCTGAAGCAATGCGTTCACCATATTCATCATAGGTTTTGCAGGACTGCGCCAGGGCGCTGAACGGCATGGTGAAAATCTCCGCATCATTGGCACAGTTTTGCTGCAATTCGCGCAAATAATTCCCCTGCGCCAGTAACACCGGCAAAGGCGCATATATCACCCCCGGATAGTACTTACCGTCCTGGCTGTGCATATCCGGCCCTACCAGATTATCAATCCATTTGCCAAAGCTGATGCCAATCACGCTGGCAGCATTCATCGCCAGCCCGGCGGGCAATTGCTGGTCAATCACCAGGGTACAACGGTGCACATTGGCGTCAAATTTCATACTTTTCTCCTGCGGTTGCTGTGGCAGATATTGTGCGCGACGCGCAGAGAAAAGTGCTTGCTGTTTAGCAGACGATTTCCTTAAGTTAAGGCAGAATTAACCCTGATACGATCTTTAAAAGAAAGGATATTCCCGCAATGAGTTTGACCAGGACAGATATCAAAATTCTTACGCAGTTGCAGCAGGATGCACGCATCACCAATCAGAACCTCGCCGATGCGATTGGCCTGTCGCCTTCGCCTTGCTGGCGCAAAGTCCGCAAGCTGGAAGAAGATGACGTGATTCAGGGGTATCGCGCGGTGCTGAACCGCAAGAAGATCGGCCTCAATATGATGGTGTTTGTGCGTGTCACTATCGACAGCCATAGCGAGGCAGAAGCGCGGAAGTTTGAGGCGGAAGTTGCTGCGCTGGAGAACGTGGTTGCCTGCTATAGCATTGGCGGCGATGCCGATTTCTTGTTGCAGGTAGTGGCGGCAGATATGGATCGCTATGCCGATTTTGCTATGTCGGTAATTCGCCGCTTGCCGGGCATTAAAGAGATGCAAAGCATGTTTGTGCTGAAAGAAATCAAAGCCCAATCCGTCTGGCCGATTCAGGCCACAGACCACAGTTAGCTTTTGTGTTACAACTTTTGCGCAAAGCACTCACAGAATGTCAAAGGTTGATGTATAGTCCGCTTCTTTTTTCGGAGGAACCATGCTGACCAACTCATCCACCCGCCTTAATAAATACATCAGCGAGAGCGGTATTTGCTCACGCCGTGATGCCGATCGTTATATCGAACAGGGCAATGTTTTTATCAACGGCAAACGCGCCAGCGTGGGTGCGCAGGTGTTTGCTGGTGATGAAGTTAAAGTGAATGGTCAGCTGATTGAACCGCGTGACGCAGAAGATTTGGTGCTGATTGCGTTGAACAAGCCGGTGGGCATCATTACCACGATGGAAGAGGGCGAGCGCGATAACATCAGCGACTTCGTCAACCATAGCAAACGCGTGTTTCCGATTGGCCGACTGGATAAAGACTCCCAGGGGCTGATTTTCCTGACTAATCATGGCGATCTGGTGAACAAAATCCTGCGTGCCGGGAATAATCACGAGAAAGAGTACGTCGTGACGGTGGATAAACCGATCACCGATGAGTTTATTAGTGGCATGGGGGCCGGTGTCCCCATGCTCGGCACCGTGACCAAGAAATGCAAGGTGAAGAAAGAGTCGACCTTTGTGTTTCGTATCACGCTGGTCCAGGGGCTTAATCGGCAGATTCGCCGCATGACCAAACATTTTGGTTATGAAGTCACTAAGCTGGAACGTACCCGCATCATGAACGTCAATCTGAAGGGAATACCTTTGGGGGAATGGCGTGATTTAACGGACGATGAGTTAATTGAACTGTTTAAGTTGATCGAGGATTCCTCTTCGGAAGACAAATCGACGCAAAAAGCGCAGGCGAAAAAGAGCAGTGCGAAAAAACCAACTGCCAGCGGGCCAAAGAACGGTGAAAAACCGGGCAGCAATCCTGGTGCGCGCAAACGCTTTACCCAACCCGGTCGTAAAAAGAAAGGTCGTTAATTGGGCTGGAAATACCCGGTGACGGGTATTTCTAATTATTACTGGCACATCCAGCATTGAAATACATTGACATGATTTAATAATGTCAATTTTTTAATGCTTCTTAAACGCCGCGCTATTACTAATCCTATTTTTCATCAAACAACTTTACTCGCGAAGAATTTATTTTATAACTATCTTACTGACATTTTTAATTCCACCGAACTCGTTTCGTGTTTAGGAGGATTGATGAATATTGTAGTCAGTAGCGACGGCTACCCAGAGAAAAGGAACATAATGGTTGATCCTGAAAACAATTATGTAAACCTAAAGAAGAAAAACATCTATCTCTATATCAATACCCTGCGACAGAAAGTTTTTAAAAAGAATAAGATATTCATCTTTCAGCCTTTCCCCGGCATGATTTCTGATAATGGGGATATTATTCATCTTTTTAATGAAGTGGCTCGTACATCCTCCCGATGGGTATCGACATTCGAGACTGAAATCCCGCGCGTATTACCGGTTGCAGGCATCGCGAAAACCCAAAACCCGGAACTCCATGCCTTAATGCGTTTGGCCGCTCGCAAGGAATGTGTTCGTCTGATCGCCATTTCTGAAGCTACTCACCGTATTCAACTCAAGCTGTTGGATGCTTTCCCTACGCTGAAAGACAGTATCGCCGCTAAGCTGTGCGTTATGCATCCTCCACAGCCCCTGTTGACCGACAAAGTGCGCAAAGCCACAGATACGCTGATCACCTTTAGTTTTATTGGAAATGAGTTTTATCGCAAAGGTGGGGCGGAAGTGGTGATGGCATTTACTGAGTTAGCCAATGAGGGGTTGATTGATCCACAAAAAATAAAGGTGAATCTTATTGGTGACCTCGGGCGACGACATAATATTGCACATCACCATTATCAGGATAATGATAGTTTCCATCATCAAATCGAGGATCTGATCAATAAGTGGTCCTTTTTCCATCATGCTTCTTCTTTACCCAATACATCCGTAATTGAATTGCTCAAACAGACCGATGTCGGGCTGCTGCCTACCTGGCAGGATACCTATGGTTTTTCTGTACTGGAAATGCAGGCCTGTGGCTGTCCGGTCATCACCACCAATGTCAGGGCGCTGCCGGAAATTAATCCTTCTTATGCCGGTTGGCTTATTGAGCACAAACTCAATGATATGTTTGAGTTTACGGTTGATTCTGACCAGACGAAGCAAAAAATCAGGAATACCATTATCAGCCAGCTGAAAGGGTATATTACCGATGTGGTGCATGATCCGGGCAGTATTAACCGCCGTTCCGAGCAGGCATTAACGAGGATCCGCCGGGAGCATGATCCTCGCTGTTTTCAGGAAAGGTTAAAGGATATCTATTTATCAGTGGGTTAGTCTGAGTTGTTACTTAATCCCTCCAGTCGCAAAACAATCTCTTTGGACAAGTTGAGCGCCGAACTGGCCAGATTTTGTTGCAGATGTGCTGGCGAAGAGGTGCCTGGAATTAACAAAATATTGGGTGAGCGTTGCAATAACCACGCCAGCGCAACTTGTAATGGTGTGGCATTCAGCTCATTTGCTACGGCGCTCAGCTGCTCCGACTGCAATGGGGAAAAACCGCCAAGTGGGAAGAAAGGAACATAGGGGATGCCCTGCTGAGCCAGTTGGTCAATCAGGGCATCGTCCTGTCGGTTAGCAAGATTGTAGAGATTCTGCACACAGGCGATAGGGGTGATGGCCTGGGCGTCTGCCACCTGTTTTGGTGTGACGTTGCTCAAACCGATGTGCCGGATCAGGCCGCGCTCTTTCAGTTTGACCAGCGTTGCCAATTGCGTCTCCAGTGAGCCTTCCGCCGGACCGTGGACATCAAACATGGCACGTAGATTCACCACATCGATCACCTCAAGCCCCAGATTGCGCAGGTTATCTTCCACCGCGGTCGTTAGCTCAGCGGGGGAAAACGCGGGTAGCCAGCCCCCTTGCTGGTCACGGCGCGCGCCAACTTTGGTGACAATCACCAGATCCTCTGGGTACGGATGCAGCGCTTTTTTAATCAGCTGATTGGTCACATGGGGGCCATAGAAATCACTGGTATCGATATGATTGACGCCAGCGGCGATGGCATCGCGCAGCACCTGTACAGCGCGTGCTTCATCTTTTGGCGGGCCAAATACCCCCGGCCCGGCAAGCTGCATGGCACCATAACCCAGACGGTTAACGCGACGATGGCCTAGGGAATACGTCATTTCAGGATCAGTCATGGGAACCTCCTTTATAAGCTGTTCATTGATTGTAATGGCGTATCGGCTGTGCAACTATCCGGTGAAATCAGGACACAGTGTACGGAGTGACGCACAATGTCGTTAGATATCGCTTTGCTGCATGCGGTGGTGGCGGTGGCAAAAGCAGGCGGTTTTCGCGAAGCGGCACGCATGATTGGCAGCAATCCTTCGCGCCTTAGTGATGCCGTACGCCGCGCTGAACAACAACTGGGGGTGCGGCTGTTCAACCGCACCACGCGCACCGTGGCGCTGACCGAAGCGGGCAGGGCATTGATGATGCGCCTACTGCCAGCAATGAATGAAGTGGATGCTGCGCTTGATGCGCTTAATCGTTTTCGCGATACACCGGGTGGCACCCTGCGTCTGAACGTCCCCGTCAGTGCTGCGCGTCTGGTGCTGCCTGCGATCATCCCTGGCTTCCTGGCGCGCTATCCCGATATTCAGTTGGAGGTGGTGGCCGAAAGCAATGTTCAGGACATCTTTCGCGACGGTTGCGATGCGGGCATCCGCTATGACGATCATCTCGAGCAGGACATGGTAGCGCTCCCGATTGGCCCACGTATCCAGCGTTTTGCAGCAGCGGCGGCACCGGGATATCTGGCGCAATATGGCATACCGCAACATCCGCGCGAGCTGATGCAGCATCGTTGCCTGCTGGGGCGTTATGCCACCGGGGTGATGGCCGAATGGGAATTTGCCCGTGCGGATGAAACTGTGCGGCTTCAGCCGAAAGGGCCGTTAACCTGTAGCATCGGGGCGGCGATGGATTTAACGGTGGAAGCGGCGATTGCCGGTACCGGGATTGTTTATCTGTTTGAAGATTGGCTGCGACCGGCTCTGGTGAACGGGCTGCTCCAACCGATACTCACGGAGTGGTGGCTGAGTTTTTCCGGCTTGTGGCTCTACTACAATGACCGTCGTTTAATTCCGGCACCGCTCCAGGCCTTTATCGATTATGTCCGTGAATTGAACACAGCCAGATGAAATTGCTATTCCTGAACTTTTACCCGGCGTGATATACCAGGCAGGTGCTATGTATTGAAATAACAGTTAAACAGGGATCATCGTTGGAGGTTTTTTCATGCAGTCTTCTTTTCCCCTCGTTTCGCGCGCCACTATCAGCCAGATTTCACCCTCGCTTATCCGCGAAATTGCCAATGAAGGGATGGATCGTCCCGATATGCTCGCCTTCTGGTTTGGCGAGTCGGACAAACCGACACCACAATATATCACCGACGCCGCAATCACCTCGCTACAGCAGGGGGAAACGCGGTATATCCAGAACCTTGGGCGGCCTTATTTACGCCAGGCGTTGTCGGATTACCTCAGCCAGTTACATGGACGCCCCATCGGTAGCGAACAACTGGCGATCACCAGCGCGGGTATCAACGGGCTGATGCTGGTGGCGCAAACGGTGCTGTCACCGGGAGATAAGGTGGTGGCGATCACCCCGGTGTGGCCAAATGTGGTGGAGATCCCGCAGATCCTCGGCGCAACCGTGGATCGTGTCGCGCTGACGGTGAAGGAGGGGGCGTGGGCGCTGGATATGGATCAATTGCTGAGTGCGTTGCGTCCTGATGTACGGATGTTGATCATCAACTCGCCGGGTAACCCGACGGGCTGGACGATCACCGACGAAGAAGTACAAACCATCCTCTCGCACTGCCGCAAACATGGCATCTGGATCCTCAGTGATGATGCTTATCAACGGCTGATCTATGCCAGCGATCGTCACTATGCACCGTCGTTCCTTGATTACGCCACACCGGACGATCGCCTGATTTCGGTGAATACCTTCTCCAAAGCCTGGCTGATGACCGGATTTCGTGTGGGCTGGGTGGTCGCGCCACCATTGATTATCGAAGCGTTGGGCAAGTTGATTGAGTTCAACACCAGTTGTCTGTTTGAACCCTGCCAGCGCGCGGCGCAGGCGGCGTTGTTGAGTGGTGAAAGCGGCATTATCAGTTTGCGTGCCGAGCTGGCGCACAGCTATCAATTTTTGGCCAATGGACTGCGAGAATTGCCGGGCGTGACGGTGCCAGAAAGCGGCGGGGGGATGTATGCGTTCTTCCGAATTGAGGGCTTCGCGGATACCACCCTGCTGACCAAACGACTGGTACGGGAAAGCTCACTCGGCCTGGCACCTGGTGCGGCATTTGGTCCGGAAGGCAATGGTTGGGTTCGCTGGTGCCATGCGGTGTCCTCCACCGATAAGTTGCAGCAGGGCCTGGCGCGTCTGGGTGAGTTTTTAGCGCGGAATCGTTAATGGCTTCCATTCGTAGCGGCGCGATTTATACGGCGGTAAAAAGGCGCGATAAATCGTATAGATAAAAAAAGCCGATAACCGTTGCCAGTTATCGGCTTTTTCGCTTTACGCAAACATTATGCGCTCAGCAATTGATCCGCGGTCTTTTCCACCAGCGCCAGCAGGATTTTAACATCCTCCAGCGTCACGGTTGGGTTCAGCAACGTCAGCTTCAGGCAGGTGATGCCATCAGCCTCAGTCACACCCACGTTAGCGCGACCTGACTCCAGCAGTGCATCGCCGATGCGCTGGTTAAACAACGCTACGGCCGCATCGCCGCTGGATGCCAGCTGCTCAGGGCGGAAACGGAACAGAACGCTTGCCAGCTGCGGCTGCATGACCAGCTCAAAACGCGGCAGGTCGCTTACGTATTGCGCAACTTCCTGCGCCAGGGTCACACCGTGATCGATAATCGCGGCATATTGTTTCTGACCCAAAGCTTCCAGACCCATCCACAGCTTCAGCGCATCGAAACGACGGGTGGTTTGCAGTGATTTAGAAACCAGGTTTGGCACGCCCTGTTCTTCATCGAACTCAGAGTTCAGGTAAGCCGCCTGATAACGCATCAATTCATAATGACGCTCATCTTTCAGCAGGAACGCACCACAACTGATGGTCTGGAAGAACTGCTTGTGGAAGTCCAGGGTGACAGAATCCACCAGCTCAAGGCCATCCAGGTAATCGCGATACTTCTCAGACAGCAGCAGTGCGCCGCCCCATGCCGCATCGACGTGAACCCAGATGTTGTGCTCAGCAGCAATGCCGGCGATTTCACGCAGCGGATCAATGGCTCCCGCATCAGTGGTGCCAGCGGTGGCAACAATCGCCAGAATCTGCTCGCCGTTAGCTTCGGCCTGTGCCAGTTTGGCTTTCAGGTCGTTAACATCCATGCGGGCGAAACGGTCTGACTTCACCTGCACCACAGATTGATAACCGTGGCCCAGCAGCGCCATGTTCTTCTGCACTGAGAAGTGGGCGTTTTCCGAGCACAGCACTTTAATCTTACGCAGATCGCCAGTGATGCCATCCTGCTGAACGGAATGACCCTGACGCGCATAGAATGCATCACGCGCCAGCATCAGACCCATCAGGTTGCTTTGGGTACCGCCACTGGTGAACACGCCAGCGTCACCGGCCGGATAACCCACCTGCGTACGCAACCATTCAATCAGTTTGATCTCAATGATGGTGGCAGACGGACTTTGGTCCCAGGAATCCATGCTCTGGTTAGTGGCGTTGATCAGCACTTCCGCGGCCTGGCTTACCACCAGGCTCGGACAATGCAGATGCGCCACGCACTGCGGATGATGCACCGACAGGCTGTCTTTCAGAAAGTATTCAATCGCGCGCTCAATCGCGGCCTGGTTACCCAGGCCATTCGGATTGAAGTCGAGCGTAATACGCTCACGCAGTTCAGCAACGGTTTTGCCCTGGTACATTTCAGGCTGCTTGAGCCACTGCACCACGGCGGCGCTGCTCTGCGCAATCGCCTGCTGGTACGCTTCAATGCTTTGTGCAGAAGCGGCCAGAATCGGGTTTACTTCAGTCATCTAACTCTTCCGAATCAAACTGGTTTGATGCCAGCGCCAAGCAGCGCCTGCTCAAATTTATCAAGGAAAATCTTCAGTTCGTCGTTGCTGATCAGCAGCGACGGCAGCAGACGCAGTACCGCGCCATGACGGCCGCCACGCTCCAGAATCAGGCCCGCTTCGAAGCATTTCTTCTGCAACAGGGCAGAGAGTTCGCCATCAGCCGGGTAAGCACCCATATGATCAGCCGCTTCGTTCGGTTTCACGATCTCGATACCGATCATCATGCCCAGACCACGAATGTGGCCGATTACCGGGTAGCGCTTCTGCATTTCTGCCAGCTGCGCTTTCAGCCATTCGCCCTGTTCTGCCACTTTGCCCGCGATATCCTGTTCTTTCAGGATTTTCAGCGTAGTCAGGCCGGTAGCCATTGCCAGCTGGTTGCCACGGAAGGTGCCGGTGTGATGGCCCGGTGACCAGGCATCGAACTGCTTTTTGATACCCAGAACCGCCAACGGCAGACCGCCGCCTACGGCTTTTGACATCACGATGATGTCTGGCTCAATGCCTGCGTGTTCAAAGGCGAAGAATTTGCCGGTACGGGCAAAGCCAGCCTGCACTTCGTCGAGGATCAGCAGAATGCCGTGTTCCTGGGTTACTTTACGGATGCGCTGCAACCACTCGATCGGAGCCGGGTTCACGCCGCCTTCACCCTGAACGGCTTCGAGGATCACCGCAGCCGGTTTACGCACGCCACTTTCCACGTCGTTGATCAGGTTTTCGAAGTAGTAGGTCAGAGCTTTCACGCCCGCTTCACCACCGAGGCCCAGCGGGCAGCGGTACAGGTGCGGGTAAGGCATGAACTGAACTTCTGGCATCATACCGTCAACCGCTTCTTTCGGTGACAGGTTGCCGGTGACTGACAGCGCACCGTGGGTCATACCGTGATAACCGCCAGAGAAGCTGATAACGCCGCTACGGCCAGTGACTTTTTTCGCCAGCTTAAGGGCGGCTTCAACCGCATCGGCACCGGAAGGGCCGGTGAATTGCAGGCAATACTCTTTACCCTGACCCGGCAGCAGAGACAGCAGGGCTTCAGAGAACTGATCTTTTAACGGAGTCGTCAGATCAAGGGTATGTAACGGCAAGCCGCTGGTAATGACATTTTGGATGCTTTGCAGAACTTCCGGGTGGTTATGACCCAGTGCTAAAGTTCCTGCGCCAGCCAGGCAGTCAAGATATTGTTTATTCTCAACATCGGTAATCCACACGCCATGTGCTTTCGCAATTGCTAAAGGCAATTTACGTGGATAACTCCTGACATTCGATTCGAACTCAGCCTGACGGGCTAAGAACGCGTCGTTGTTTCCGTGGAATGAGTTGGCACCAAAATTATCAATACGGACTTTATCCGTCATCATATCTCTCCTCAACCGGGGGCAGGAAATGCGCGCCGATTGGTTAATTGAACAAAAAACTACCACCTGTGAAAAAAGCGCCGCCAATATAGAGCCTTTTACCCTGGGGGGCAATGATTAATTTTGTTTAGAATTGTTTATTACTTCTATATACGAATCAGGGCTTTGCTGAAGAATTGTCCGATTATTTTAATGTGGTTGTATGACGTGCGTATTAAATAATCGAGTGAATAAAAAGACTTATGCCTGCGAGCGATAACCACGGGCCAAAAGCGATGGCCTGATTCAGGCGTTGCTGCCACAAAATTCTGGAAATTAAGGCAAATAAAATGCCGCTACTACAGGCAATAATGAGCACAATCGGTAAAGCCTCCCAGCCTGTCCAGGCCGCGATCGCCGCCAGCAATTTCGCATCTCCCATTCCCAGTGCGTGCTGGTGGCGCAGCCAGTGATAGCCATGTGCAAGCCCCGCCAGTGAGATATACCCAATCACCACGCCCAGCACCGCATCCGTCAGCGAACCGGGCATAAGCGCCAGACAGTGCAATAATAAGCCGACCCACAATAACGGCAGCGTGACGGCATCAGGTAATAGATAATACCGGATATCGATGAGCGACAATGCCAACAAGGAGCCACAGAAAAATAATGTCGCCAACAACAAAGGGATATCCGGTAAAAATTTGCTCAGAACCAGACTGATGACAGCCATAAGCAATTCAATCAATGGGTAAATTATGCTTATCGGTTGGTGGCAATTGCGGCATTTACCCCGCAGCAACATCCAGCTTAAGAGAGGAATATTGTCGCGCCAGCAGAGCGAATTAAGGCAATTCGGGCAGTGTGATGGGGGAAACAACAAGCTCAGTTGTTGATCCGGTTGCATTAATCGTAGCGGCAAACGATAGACCACGACATTAATAAAGCTGCCGATGCTCAGGCCCAGCATCAACCAATAACACCATTCCATGTGTTTATCCTCGCAGTATTCTCCGGATACTTTATGCCGGCAGAGATAAACAAGGCGAGGGTAAATGAGCTATTACAACAAGTTGCACAAAGTTTTCAGCGCTGCATTCATAAATTTGCGGGGGTAGGGCAGTTATCTGATTTTATTGCGATTAGTCGTGCGCTATTTAATTACTGCTGACGCTTAAACATCTGGATCGCTTCCTGCACGTTGCTGGTTTCAAACTGCATCACGTACGCGTTATTGAGGAAAACATCATAATGCCCGGCGTTATAGCGGAAGACATAGAGCGCCCCACGAAAGCGTAACCCTTTGGTTTTAATGCCAATATGATGACGGCGCAGTGCGGCCTGCGAGAGACGGTCAATTTCAGTTTTCACAGTTCACCTCGATGCCTGAAATTAAGTAAAAAACCAGGTAAATCAGCATAATGCCGTTACCTTAGTTTTCCCTTAAGAAGAGTATAGTTAATCCTTTAATGTCAGGATTTGCAGGGAATTAAAGATTGTGAATCCCGCATCAAAGAGGCATATCCCCGTCAACCAGAATACCTGCCGTGATGTTCTACCAATCCTCAACACCAGACAGAAACAGTCTCACTTCTTCGTGTCATTTAATGTTCCGTTAAGTTTTCCGCCGTATTTTGTTTTTTAGCGAAACAACCCAGTGTGTCTAATGCTTTCAAAATGTGAGAAAAATTTGATTAGTTCATCATGCTGTACTAAGTGTTTGTTCAGATAATAATAAGATTGATAGCCCGTGAAAAGCGTCGTTTACACTAGATAATTCTGGCAATTAACCAGTCAATTTTAAGCAAAAGGCCTTAAACATTAAGGAATCTAATTTATGTCCTTTCTTCCGTTCTCGCGCCCGTCACTGGGCGAAGACGAGTTAGCAGCAGTCAAAGCGGTTTTTGAATCGGGCTGGATCACCACCGGGCCACAAAACGCCGCACTGGAACAAGCCTTTTGCCAGTTAACCGGCAATCAGCACGCGGTTGCCGTCTGTTCTGCCACCGCCGGCATGCATGTGACGCTGATGGCGCTGGGAATTAAGCCGGGCGATGAGGTGATTACGCCGTCGCAGACCTGGGTTTCCACCCTCAACATCATCACTTTGATGGGCGCAACGCCGGTGATGATTGATATCGACCGCGATACCTTGATGGTGACGCCGGCGTTGGTGGAAGCCGCGATTACGCCGCGCACCCGCGCCATTATTCCGGTGCATTATGCGGGTGCGCCCGCCGATATTGATGCGATTCGTGCCGTGGGGGAAAAGCATGGTATCGCGATCATTGATGATGCAGCCCACGCGCTGGGTACACACTACAAAGGTCATCAGGTCGGGCAACGCGGCACGGCGATCTTTTCCCTGCACGCCATTAAAAATATCACCTGTGCTGAGGGTGGCGTGGTGGTGACTGATGATGCCGCGCTGGCCGATCGCATTCGCAGCTTCAAGTTTCATGGCTTAGGTGTGGATGCTTACGACCGCCACACTCACGGTCGCCGCCCGCAGGCGGAGGTCATTACCCCGGGGTTCAAATACAATCTGCCGGATATCAGTGCCGCGATTGCGTTGGTGCAATTGCAAAAACTGGATGCCATCAACGCACGCCGCCGTGCGATTGCTCAGCGTTACCTGACCGAACTGGCAGATACACCTTTCCTGCCACTGTCGCTGCCCACCTGGGCGCACCAGCATGCCTGGCATTTGTTCATCATTCGTGTGGATGAAGCCCGGTGCGGCATCAGCCGTGATGGATTGATGGAAGCGTTAAAAGCACAAGACATTGGTACTGGCCTGCATTTCCGCGCGGCGCATACCCACAAATATTATCGCGAGCAATACCCGAAACTTTCTTTACCTCATACCGAATGGAACAGCGACCGTATCTGCTCGATTCCGCTGTTCCCTGATATGACCGATGACGACGTTACCCGTGTCGTCAAAGCGCTGCACGCGCTGGCCGGAGGCTGAAATGCTGGAAGAAAAACCGATTCGTAAAGTGTCCGTGGTGATCCCGGTCTACAACGAAGAAGAGAGTCTGCCTGAGCTGGTACGTCGTACCCATGCCGCTTGCGACTTGTTCAAACTGGATTATGAAATTTTGCTGGTAGATGACGGCAGCAGTGACCGTTCCGGCGAGATGATCGCTGATGCCGCCGATATGCCCGACAGTCATGTGGTGGGGGTGTTGCTGAATCGCAATTACGGCCAACACTCGGCAATTATGGCGGGATTCAGCCATGTCACCGGTGACCTCATCATTACGCTGGATGCTGATTTACAAAATCCGCCGGAAGAGATCCCTAATCTGGTGGCGGCAGCGCAGCAGGGCTATGACGTGGTCGGTACGGTACGCCAGAATCGCCAGGACAGTTGGTTTCGTCGTCGCGCCTCGCGCCTGATTAATAAACTTATTCAACGCGTTACCGGCAAAGCTATGGGTGATTACGGTTGCATGCTGCGTGCCTACCGTCGCCACATTGTTGATGCCATGCTGAATTGCCATGAGCGCAGCACCTTTATCCCGATCCTCGCAAATACGTTTGCCCGACGCACCATCGAGCTACCGGTGAAACACGCGGAGCGTGAATTTGGTGATTCGAAATATAGCTTTATGCGCCTGATCAACCTGATGTACGACCTGGTGACCTGCCTGACCACCACGCCGCTGCGTTTGTTAAGCGTGGTGGGAAGTGTGATTGCGCTGGCGGGTTTTGCCTTCTCACTGATTTTGGTGGTGTTGCGCTTATTCCTTGGCGCAGCCTGGGCCGGTGATGGCGTGTTTATGCTGTTCGCCGTGCTGTTTATGTTTATCGGCGCACAGTTCGTCGGTATGGGTCTACTGGGTGAATATATCGGCCGTATTTACAACGATGTCCGTGCCCGCCCTCGCTACTTTATTCAACGTGTTATTCCTTCGCATAAAAATGCATCTGTACAGGAAATTGAACAATGAAAACCATCGTCTTCGCCTACCATGACATGGGCTGTGCCGGCATTAATGCGCTGCTACAGGCTGGCTTCGAGATCAGTGCCATCTTCACGCACCCCGATACGGCCGGTGAAAATCACTTTTTTGGCTCGGTGGCGCGCATTGCCGCAGAGCAGGGCATCCCGGTGTATGCCCCGGATGATGTGAATCATCCGTTGTGGGTCGATCGTATCAAAGCGATGTCACCGGAGATTATTTTTTCCTTCTATTATCGCAACCTGTTGAGTGATGCCATCCTCAATTGCGCCCGACGTGGTGCTTACAACCTGCATGGTTCGCTACTGCCGAAATACCGTGGCCGCGCGCCGCTGAATTGGGTGCTGGTCAACGGCGAAACCGAAACCGGTGTGACGCTGCATCGTATGGTGAAGCGTGCGGATGCGGGCGATATCGTGGCACAAACCCGTGTAGCGATTGACGCGCAGGACAATGTGCTGACGCTGCATCGCAAACTGGTACAGAGCGCGGCACAGCTGTTGGAAGACGTCTTACCCGCCATGAAGCGCGGTGAGATTCGGGCTGTCCCGCAGCATGATAACGATGCCACCGTGGTAGGGCGTCGCACGCCGGAAGATGGCCGCATTGACTGGTCGCGTCCGGCGACCGAGATCAATAACCTGGTACGTGCAGTGACCGATCCCTGGCCGGGCGCGTTTGCCTATGCCGGAACGGTGAAATTTATCGTCTGGAAAGGACGCGTGCACCCAACCGCTCATGGTTCAAAACCGGGTACGGTGTTATCCGTCGATCCTTTCCTGATTGCCTGCGGAGAGGGTGCGCTGGAAGTGGTCACTGGCCAGAGCGATAACGGCGTCTATATGAATGGCAGCCAGTTGGCACTCAGCCTCGGTATGGTGCCCAGCGCGCTGTTGTATTCACAACCGGTCGCCGCCGTGAAACGTCGCACCCGCGTGCTGATCCTCGGCGTGAATGGTTTTATCGGTAACCACCTGACCGAACGTCTGTTGCATGATGATAATTTTGAAGTTTACGGCCTGGACATCAGTTCCGATGCCATCAGCCGTTTCCTCGGCCATCCGGGTTTTCATTTTGTTGAAGGTGACATCAGCATTCACTCGGAATGGATTGAATATCACATCAAGAAATGCGACGTGGTGTTGCCGTTGGTGGCCATCGCCACGCCGATTGAGTATACCCGCAATCCGCTGCGCGTGTTCGAACTGGATTTCGAAGAGAACCTTAAAATCATCCGTGACTGCGTGAAGTACAAAAAACGCATAATTTTCCCATCGACATCAGAAGTTTATGGCATGTGTACCGACCGCCATTTTGATGAAGATAACTCGAACCTGGTGGTGGGGCCAATTAACAAACAGCGTTGGATCTATTCCGTTTCCAAACAACTGCTGGATCGGGTGATTTGGGCTTACGGTGAAAAAGAAGGTCTGCGCTTTACGCTGTTCCGTCCATTTAACTGGATGGGACCGCGTCTGGATAACCTTAACGCCGCGCGTATCGGTAGCTCCCGCGCCATCACCCAGTTGATTCTTAACCTGGTTGAAGGCTCGCCGATCAAACTGATTGACGGCGGGGCGCAGAAACGTTGCTTTACCGATATCCGTGATGGCGTTGAAGCCTTGTTCCGCATTATCGAGAACAAGCAGAACAACTGCGACGGTCAGATCATCAATATCGGTAACCCGGAAAACGAAGCCAGCATTAAGGAATTGGCTGAGAAGTTACTGGCAAGTTTCGAGCGCCACCCGTTGCGTGATCAGTTCCCGCCGTTTGCCGGTTTCCGCGAAGTGGAGAGCAGCAGCTATTACGGCAAAGGCTACCAGGATGTTGAGCACCGTAAACCGTCAATCAAAAACGCCCGTCGCTTGTTGGGCTGGACACCGGAAGTGCAGATGGATACCACCATCGACAACACGCTGGATTTCTTCCTGCGCACCGTCGAGTTACAGGTTGAGCAATGATGAAAAAAGTCGGCTTGCGCGTTGATGTCGACACCTGGCGCGGTACGCAACAAGGCGTACCCGCGCTGCTGGAGCTGTTCAGCCTGCATCAGGTGCGGGCCAGCTTCTTTTTCAGCGTCGGGCCGGACAACATGGGGCGCCACTTGTGGCGCCTGCTAAAGCCGCGCTTTCTCTGGAAGATGCTGCGCTCGCGCGCTGCCTCCTTATATGGCTGGGATATCCTGCTGGCCGGTACGGCCTGGCCGGGTAAGGAGATCGGTCGTGGACTGGAGGAGATTATCAGCGCCACCGCCGATCACCACGAAGTGGGTCTGCACGCCTGGGACCACTTTGCCTGGCAGACCTGGGCGGGGGTTTGGCCGGAGCAGCGGTTGATAGAGGAAATTGCCCGGGGTAAGCAGGCGCTGGAAGCAATCACAGGTGACACTGTCACCTGTTCGGCTGTGGCCGGATGGCGGGCTGATGGCCGGGTTGTTGAGGCTAAACAACGCTTCGGTTTCCGCTATAACAGCGACTGCCGGGGTACCGGCCCCTTTCTGCCGCGCCTGAGTGACGGCAGTCTGGGAACGGTGCAGATTCCGGTCACGTTACCCACCTGGGACGAGGTGGTTGGCCCCAGGGTGGGTGTCCACGAGTTCAACGACTTTTTGCTTAATCAGCTGAGTCAGGCCGACGAAATGGCGGTTTATACCATTCATGCCGAGGTGGAAGGGATTGTCGGACATCAGGCGTTTAGCCAATTGCTCAGCCGGGCGGAAAAACAGGGCATTCAATTTTGCCCGCTGAGTGAGTTATTGCCTGAAGATCTCAATACACTGCCCATCGGCAACGTCGTACGCGGACAGATTCCCGGACGTGAAGGCTGGCTCGGCTGCCAGCAACAACAATACAGGTAACCACGGATGCGAACTGGTACTAAAACAGCGCTGCTGCTGTTTGTATTTGCGCTTTACTACCTTATCCCTATTGAATTCCGCGCCTTATGGCAACCTGATGAAACCCGCTATGCGGAGATCAGTCGCGAAATGCTCGCCAACGGTAACTGGGTGACGCCGCATTTTTTCGGTCTGCGTTATTTTGAAAAACCGATTGCCGGTTACTGGATCAATGACTTCGGACAGTTGTTGTTTGGTCACACTAATTTTGCCGTGCGCGTGGGGTCTATTTTCAGCACCACCCTTACCGCGCTGCTGGTGTACTGGATGGGTACCCGCCTGTTTGCCAGCCGTACGGTGGCGTTAAGCGCCAGTATCATCTTTCTGACCTCGCTGCTGGTCTACGCAGTAGGCACCTATGCGGTGCTCGATCCGATGCTGACGCTATGGATGGTGGCCGCGATGGCGAGCTATTACCTTGCTGTGCAGGCCAGCACGTCACGTCAGCGTTTGCTGGGCTATGTCTTGCTCGGTATTGCCTGCGCTATGGGCTTTATGACCAAAGGCTTTCTGGCGTTGGCCGTTCCGGTTCTGGCGATTCTGCCGTGGGCGGTAGCGCAACGCCGCTTTGGTGAGCTGTTACGTTTTGGCCCGTTGACGGTGCTGGTGGCGGTGCTGGCGAGTGCTCCGTGGTCGCTGGCGATTTATCATCAGCAGGGGGATTTCTGGCACTATTTCTTCTGGGTTGAGCATATTCAACGTTTTGCCGAGTCGGATGCTCAGCACAAAGCTCCCTTCTGGTATTACCTGCCGATTTTGTTGGCGGGATCGTTGCCGTGGTTGGGATTGTTGCCAGGATCGTTGATTCAGGGCTGGCGTCAGCGTGGACAGCGACCAGGTTTGAGCTACTTGCTCAGCTGGACGCTACTGCCGCTGCTGTTTTTCAGCATTGCGAAAGGTAAGTTGCCGACCTACATCCTGCCGTGCTTTGCCCCGCTGGCGCTGCTGATGGCGCACTATGCTCACAGCATGACGCCGCAGGTGATCAAAGCCATGAAGGCCAACGCGTGGATCAATATGTTTTTTGGTGGCGTTGCCGCCGTGGCGCTGGCGGTGGTGCTGGCTCCCTGGGGGCTGGCGCATCGTCCGCCATTTGGCGTCACTGAACATTACAAACTGATGCTCGGGATCCTGGCGTTTGGCGGCTGGACATTGTTTGGTGCTGTGAGTCAGAAAAACTGGCAACTGGCTGCCTTATGCCCGTTGGTACTGGCGTTGGTGATTGGTTTTGCTATCCCGGATCGGGTCCGTGACAGCAAACAACCACAAAACTTCGTGGCGGCGGTATCCGGGCAGTTGGCTGACAGTCGCTATATCCTGGCGAATGATCCCGGCATTGCGTCTGCGGTGGCCTGGGAGATGAAGCGCGATGATATTCTGTTCTATGAACGCAAGGGCGAAGTGGGATATGGTCTGAGCTATCCCGATGCTGCGCATCGCTATGTTTCTGCGGATGCTTTTGCCGACTGGCTGGCACAGCATCGCAAGCAGGGCAAGGTGTCACTGACCATGATCATGTCTTCAACCGGTACCAACCCGCATGCACGCCTGCCGAAACCTGATTTTGTTTATCGTCAGGGACGGTTGTTGTATTACGGCTACGATCAGCAGCCATGAATCTTCTCCTGATCCTGCTGGTAAGCCTGCTGAGTTGTGCCGCGCAGCTGTGTCAGAAGCAGGCGGCCTGGATCGGCAGGCGCGAAGGTAAAGCGCGCCTGTTGATGTGGATCGCGCTGAGTATGTTGCTGCTTGGTCTCGCGATGCTGCTGTGGCTGGTGGTGTTGCGTCTGGTGCCCGTTAGCGTCGCTTATCCGATGCTCAGTCTCAATTTCGTGTTGGTGGCGCTGGCTGCCCGGCTGATTTGGCGCGAGAGTTTTAGCCTGCGGCAGATAATCGGCACGCTGTTGATTGTTGCAGGCGTTGCCCTGATGGGAAGCCACTTATGAAAGGGTATGGACTGGCGTTATGCAGCGTGATGTTGGTGTCGCTGGCGCAACTCCTGTTGCGCGCTGCGATGCTGCATTTTCCCGGGTGGCAGGCCATCTTTGACGGTGAACTTTGGCAGCAACCGTTGCCGTTGATCTTGCTGTTTATCGGTTTAAGTGCCTACGCATTGTCGATGCTGTGCTGGATGCTGGCATTACGTCACCTGGCGCTGAACCGACTCTATCCCTTACTCAGCATCAGTTATGTGCTGGTATGGCTTGCCGCGATTTCGTTGCCGATGTTTGACGAGCCATTCCGTTGGAGCAGCCTCGCCGGAGTGGGGTTGATAGCTGCCGGATTACTTTGTGTATCGCTACCCGGCAGAAAATAGTCGTTATTCTTTGGCGTAGAGATACACCGAAGCACGCGAAACGCCCAGTTGCTGTGCAATCACCTCCATTGATCGCTTTACCTCAAGTAACCCGCTGGTGCGCAGTTCCTGCATCAGCGTCTTACGATCGGCCGCTTTTAGCGCGCGCGGCGTGGTCGCCAGACGCGCGGCGAACTGTTCGATCCGCTGCCGTAAGGCTTCTGTGCCTGCCGGTTCCAACTGCTCTGTAATATCACGGGTGGCAATCTGGGTGAACTGCGCCAGTGCGCTTTGCATACCGCGAAACAGCGTCATATCCACATTCAGACACAGCGCCGCCACATAGTTCCCTTTGGCATCTTTCAGACCAATCGAGGTGCTCTTTACCGGACGTCCGTCAGCCAGCTGATTCGCATAGTTTGTCAGAAGCGAAGGAAATTCCGGCGAGGCAATACGCGCCAGGCCCAGTTCGGTAGTCGGTTCACCGACTTCCCGCCCGGAAAGATTGTTATAAATGGCCAGAATGGAGTGTTCTGGATTTTGTAAATCGTGCACCACCACCTCGCAAAACGGGGCAAAAGTGGCGCTCAGTCCTTCGGCGATGGTGGTCAGCTGCGCCAGCAGCAAGGCATTTTGCTGATCGGGCATCGTGGCTCTCCAAAATGGCTAGATTATTTGTCTAATTTTATATATTTTGTCATTTCAATGCAAAGTCCTTCACCTAAAAGGTTAACCGCATGACTGAGTTTACTTTGCCGACTTATGATGACGTCGCAGCCGCCACACAGCGTATCCAGCCTTATATCAACCCGACGCCGGTCATGACCTCGCGCAGTCTGAACGAGACGTTACAGGCCGAAGTTTTCTTCCAGTGTGAAAACTTTCAGCGCATGGGAGCGTTTAAATTTCGCGGTGCCCTCAACGCGTTATTACAGTTCACCCCCGAGCAGCGTAAAGCCGGGGTGGTGGCGTTCTCCTCCGGCAACCATGCGCAGGGTGTCGCGCTGGCGGCAAAATTACTCAGCATTCCAGCCACCATCGTGATGCCGTTGGATGCCCCGGCGGCCAAACTGGCCGCGACCAGAGGGTATGGCGCTCAGGTGGTGACGTATGATCGCTACAGCGAAGACCGGGAACAGATTGGTCGCGATCTGGCGGAAAAACACGGCCTGACGCTGATCCCTCCTTATGATCACCCACATGTGATCGCCGGACAGGGTACCGCCACTCAGGCATTGCTGGCGCAGACCGGCCCGTTGGATGTGCTGTTAACACCACTCGGCGGCGGCGGATTACTGGCAGGCAGCGCGTTGGCAGCACGTCATCTCAGTCCGGGTATCACCATTTATGGTGTGGAACCCGCAGCCGGAAATGACGGTCAGCAGTCGTTACGCGCGGGAAAAATCATCCGCATCGAGACGCCCAAGACCATCGCCGATGGCGCACAGACCCAATATCTTGGTCGCTACACTTTCCCGCTGATTCAAAGTCTGGTCGACGATATTCTTACCGCCAGTGATGAACAGCTGATCGCGGAAATGCGTTTCTTTGCCGAGCGCATGAAAATGGTGGTGGAACCGACCGGCTGCCTGGGGCTGGCCGCGGTGCGGGCCGATAAAGCGCGTTTCCGTGGGAAACGCATTGGCATTGTAATCAGTGGTGGTAACGTCGATATCAGCCGTTTCGGCACCTTGCTGGCTAACTAATCGCGCAGGAGACGTGTGTGAAATCGCTTCCCGAGTGGCTTACGCAACTTGAAACCCCGTTTTTATTGATCGATGAAGCGCGTTATCAACGCAATATCGACCGTTTGTACCAGCGCGTGGCGCAGCTGGGTAGCCAGGTGCGACCGCATCTGAAAACGCTGCGTTCGGTGGAAGCTGCCGCGTATCTGTTGCCGCAGGCGGATCATCCGGCCACCGTGTCCACCCTGGCAGAAGCGGAAGGCTTTGCCGCTGCCGGTTACCGCAATCTGTTGTATGCGGTAGGGATTGCGCCGCATAAATTGCCGCGTGTGGCGCAACTGATGCGTCAGGGTGTCCAGCTACACATTCTGCTGGATACGCCAGAACAAGCCCAGGCGGTCACCGAGTTCGCCCGCCAGCAGCAGCTGACCTTTTCGGTTTTTATCGAAATCGACTGTGATGGCCATCGCGGCGGTATTCCACCTGACAGCGAGACGTTGTTACAACTGGCGCAGCAACTGGAAGGAAACGGTGCGATCGTCAGCGGACTGATGGCCCATGCCGGTGAATCTTATAACTGCCGTAGCGAAGAAGCGATTCGCGCTGCTGCTCGCGCTGAGTGTGACGCCATTCGTCTGGCGGCACAGCGGGTGCGGGCGGCGGGCATTGCCTGCCCGATTCTCAGCGTTGGCGCAACACCGACCGCGCATTATGCCGCGGAGCTGGAGGGCATCAGTGAGGTGCGTGCCGGGGTTTTCACCATGTTCGATCTGGTGATGCATAACGTGGGGGTATGCCAGAAGCAGGATATTGCTCTGTCGGTGGTAACTACCGTGATCGGTCATAACGCGGCAAAGAACTGGGTGTTTGTTGATGCGGGCTGGATGGCGATGTCACGCGATCGCGGCACCGCAGCGGGGCCGGTCGATTATGGTTATGGGCTGGTTTGCGATATGCAGGGTGCCCCGTTGGATGTATGCCTCAGTACCACCAATCAGGAACACGGCATCATCAGCCTGCCTGAGAACGGTACGCTGACACCCGCGGATTTTCCGGTGGGTTCCCGTCTGCGCATCCTGCCCAACCACGCCTGCGCCACCGCCGCCATGCATCAGCATTATCAGGTGTGGCAGGCAGAAAGCGACCAGCCGCGCGTCTGGTCACGCATTATGGGATGGTAAACGTGACGCCGTCACTGAATAAAACGCAGATGACGGCTATCAAGATGCGCCAGCGAGGCAACGCCCAGCATACCTAAATCACGGCTGACTTCGCTGGTGATCAGGTCAATCGCCAGATGCACGCCTTGCTCGCCACCAACGGCGCAGGCGTAGTTAAATGGCCGCCCAATAAAACAGGCTTCGGCACCGAGTGCCAATGCTTTGATGGCATCGGTGCCCCGGCGGATACCGCTATCCAGCATCACCGTCATTTCACCCGCGGCAGCAACGATTTCCGGCAATACATGGATGGGCGCGATGCTGGTATCCAACTGCCGTCCCCCGTGGTTCGACACCACAATGCCGTCAATGCCAATCTCTTTACAGCGTTGCGCATCGCGCTGGCTGAGGATGCCTTTAATCACCATCGCGCCAGACCAGCGACGGCGGATATGTTGAATATGTTCCCAGGTGAGATGGCTGCGGCCGCTGAAATCCCTGACCGCATGTTTGGAAAACAGCGGAGCACCGCGCACCGCCTGATTGTTTTCAAACCACGGCATTCCGCGTTTTAGCAGGGTTTTGATTAAGGTGCCGGTCAACCAGCGGGGATGGGTGAGGCCCTCATATGCCAGTCGCAGGCTGGGTCTGAACGGGGTGGCAAACCCGGCGCGTACGTTATTCTCACGGTTAGCTTTCACCGGAGTATCCACCGTCACTACCAGCACCGGAATACGCGCCCGCGCCACGCGGTCGATCAGCAGATCAATCTCTTCATAGCTTTTTGGCAGGTATGCCTGAAACCACATCGCCGGATTGGCCTCCGCGACTTCTTCCAGCCGCATCAGCGAGGAGCCGCTCATAATAAACGGGATATTTTTCGTCGCCGCCGCTTTTGCCAGCGTCAGATCGCCTTCAAAACCGGTGATGGCGCTGATCCCCATCGGCGCAATCCCCACCGGAGCGGCATAGCGATGACCGAACAGCGTAACTTCGGTATTGCGCTGTGACACATCCACCATATTGTCCGGTATCAGGCTGTAGCGTGCGTACGACGTGAGGTTATGGTCGCGGGAAAGGTTGTCCTCGACACCACCGGAAACATAGGCGAACAACGGGCGTGGCAGATGTTTTTGGGCGTACTTCTCGAAATCATTTAACGACAGGCAGCGGTTGGCAAGTTTGCGCATTTCTTCAGGGGTTTAGGTCAGGAAGGCAATAAAAATCAATGCTATGTGCATCACCCGGCGATCACAAATGACAAAAACGGTAATGCTATGCGGAAAATCGCATAAGCGACATCATATCTGTAGCGGCGTGATTTATCGCGCAATTTCCTGCGTGGAGCCAGAAAACCCCGCGCGATAAATCGCGCCGCTACGTAATGGGAAAATGGATTTTATTAAATTCGATCCATAAATGAGGGCAGTGCTGGCACCGGCAGCACCGACAACACTTTCAGACGTTGCAGGGTGCGTACCTGTGCACGTTCCAGATGATCACGCAGGCAGCCAGCAGCCAGCTCCCAGTTACCTTTCAGCAGCATCTCATACACCAGGCAATGCTCTTCCAGCATCGCGGTTTCCACCGGGATCGACAGCAGATCATAAAAGATGCGCGTGACGATAAACGGCGACTGGTTTTGCCGCAGGATTTGCATCATCAGTTTATTACCTGCGGGTTCCAGGCAACGTACATGCAAATCCTCCTCCAGCAACTCCAGTTCGGCGGCGCTGAGTTGCTGACCTTTATAGCGTTGCGCTTTTTCCAGCGATGCCGTCAGCCACTCGACCGGCAGCAGGTGACCTGCTTTGCGGAGCGCGGTGGGCTCGAGGCTGGCGCGAATTTCGAAGTGGTCAGCAATTTCGCGTGCGGTCAGGGGACCGGTCAGCCACTGGGAATAGGGTTCTTTTTCCACCAAACCTTTATCACGCAGGCGCATCAGGCTTTCCCGGATAACCGCGCGGCTGACGTTGTAGTGCTGTGCGGCCAGTTGTTCGTCGAGTTGATAGCAGCCAAACACCATTGCCGTCGAGAGCACCACTTGCAGGTTATCCAGCACCTTTTCGCCGGTGCTGCGGGTATCCACCAGCGCCTCTTGTTCATCCAGACCCAGCAGTTCACGCGTCAGTCCGGCGCGCAACGGTTCTGGTTCCTCGTCCTCTTTCGCCACAATAAAGCCGCGACCTTCAAAGCGCGCGATCAGCCCTTCTTCATGCAGCAGGCTCAGGGCGCGGCGTACCGGGACACGGCTGGTACCAAACAACTGTGCCAGTGGCCCCTCCAGCAATACCAGACCTTGCGGAACTCGCTTCTGTATCAATACGTTATGCAAAACCTGTCGGATCACTTCATAGCGCGCAGAACCGGTTTCTTCCGTCGCTGCCGGGGTGTTGTTTGTCAGCATTCTCATGTCATCGGCCCTGTTTTCATCGCGCTACATTATCACATCCGGGCGGGCTGCAAAGTCGCGTAATGGCGAAGCACAATTATGGTGCAGCTCGCACAATAACGGATCATATTTATAAATATACATCTTAAGGACGAGCTGGAGAGACTCGCATCGTTTTCTTTCAGATGCTGACGATGATCATGTAACGAATTGAAAACACGTAGTTAACCGGTATTTTTCTATCTTATCAGGTGATCAATTCCTCCCGGCGGCAAGATCCTGGCATAACCATTGCAATGAACAAATGGATATTATTTTCAAATATACATTTATGGAGTTGCAGATATGGCCAAAGAAATCCTTTGCGCATTTGGTGTAGACGTCGATGCTGTTGCCGGTTGGTTGGGTTCTTACGGCGGCGAAGATTCCCCTGATGATATCTCTCGCGGCCTGTTTGCCGGTGAAGTCGGCGCGCCACGTCTGCTGAAGATGTTTGCCGAGCAGAATCTGCGTACCACCTGGTTTATTCCGGGCCACTCGATTGAAACCTTCCCCGAGCAAATGAAAGCGGTGGTGGATGCCGGTCATGAAATCGGTATTCACGGCTACAGCCATGAAAATCCCATCGCCATGACGCCAGCGCAGGAAGAGGCGGTGCTGGATCGCAGCATCGAACTGGTGACCCAACTGGCAGGCAAACGTCCGACCGGCTATGTCGCCCCCTGGTGGGAATTCAGCAACGTCACCAACGAGTTACTGCTGAAGAAGGGTATCAAATATGACCACAGCCTGATGCATAACGATTTCCATCCTTACTATG
Organism: Pantoea sp. X-Soil-TKNS-1279; assembly: GCF_059730565.1. Lineage (NCBI taxonomy): Bacteria > Pseudomonadati > Pseudomonadota > Gammaproteobacteria > Enterobacterales > Erwiniaceae > Pantoea > Pantoea sp. X-Soil-TKNS-1279. The sequence continues at coordinate 291,053 of NZ_AP035949.1, forward strand.
TGCGCGTCGGCGATAGCTGGACCAAAATCGACTACAGCCAGCACCCCGATAGCTGGATGAAGCCGTTACAACGCGGAGCAGAAACCGATCTGGTGGAGATCCCGGCCAACTGGTATCTCGACGATCTGCCGCCGATGATGTTTATCAAAAAATCCCCCAACAGCCACGGGTTTGTTAACCCGCGTCATCTGGAAGAGATGTGGCGTGACCAGTTTGACTGGGTTTACCGCGAGAACGACTACGCGGTGTTCACCATGACCATCCATCCCGACGTGTCTGGCCGCCCTCAGGTGTTGCTGATGCTGGAGCGTCTGATCCAGTACATCCGTAGCCACGAAGGCGTCCGTTTCGTCACCTTCGATGAGATTGCCGACGACTTTAAACAGCGCCAACCGCGCTAAGTACGCATACCGTCCCGTAGCGGCGCGATTTATCGCGTGAATGGCAGGACAGCGCGATAAATCGCGCCGCTACGGAATATGAACCCCTGACAGAGTGATAGCGCTATGAGCATCTTTAAGAAAATCTCCGTAAATGGCTGGCAGCCGCAGCAGTTGACCATCAGGGACGTAAAATTTGCCACCTGGATTGCTTTTTTCGCCTGGGTTTTTGCTGTTTATGATTTCATCCTGTTTGGCACCCTGCTGCCGGAAATCGGCGGCCATTTCGGCTGGAGCGAGGTTGAGCAGGCGGAAATCGCCACCTGGGTGGCGGTCGGCGGAGCGGTGATTGCACTGGCAATTGGCCCATTGGTCGACCGTCTCGGTCGCCGCATGGGGATTGTGGTCACCGTCGGGGGCGCGGCGATCTGCTCGCTGCTGACCGCTGTCGGTGGTGCCTGGGGTAAAGGCGCGCTGACCGCGATCCGTTCGGTGGCGGGGCTGGGTTATGCCGAGCAGACCGTCAATGCAACCTACCTGTCGGAGCTTTACACCGCCATTGACGACCCGAAACTTAATAAACGCAAAGGTTTTGTTTACAGCCTGGTGCAGGGCGGCTGGCCGGTAGGGGCGCTGGTGGCCTCGGCGCTGACGGCGATTCTGATGCCGATCATCGGCTGGCAGGGCAGCTTTATCTTTGCCGCGCTGCCGTCACTGGTGATTGCGGTTCTGGCGTTGAAACTGAAAGAAACTCCGCAATTCCAGGTCCAGAAAAAGATCCAGCAACTGCGCGCTGAAGGTAACGATCGCGATGCCCGCCAGGTTGCAGACGATTATCAGGTTTCATATGAAGAACAGCACAACGCCGGTCTGGCTGCTGCCTTCCGTGGCCCGTCACTGCGTGCCACGCTGGTGTTAGGTGGTGCGGTGTTAATCAACTGGTTTGCCATCCAGATTTTTAGCGTACTCGGCACCACGGTGATCACCAAAACCCATGAAGTTTCCTTTAATAACTCGCTGCTGATCCTGATTCTCTCTAACCTCGTGGGCTACTGCGGCTATCTCGTGCACGGCTGGCTCGGCGATCGCATTGGCCGTCGCAACACCATTGCGGTTGGCTGGATGCTGGGCGGCGTCTCCTTTGCCGCGATGCTCTACTGCCCGGATAACTTCGCCACTATCGTTGCCCTGTACAGCATCGGCCTGTTTTTCCTGATTGGCCCCTACGCAGCAGCGCTGTTCTTTATCAGTGAAAGTTTCCCGACCGCCATCCGTGCCACGGCCGGTGCGTTGATTGGTGCGATGGGACCGGTCGGCGCGATTATCGCCGGTGTCGGTACGACCAGCGTCCTGAGTAGTGGTGGACACTGGCAGGATGCTGCGCTGTGGTTCGGTGCTGTCCCGTGCTTTATCTCCGGCATCATTATGTTTTTCGCTCGCGCACATGCACCACAACACGCGGGTGTCAGTTCAGCGGTCACCACCGCTTAAGGAATGGTTATGCACCTTACGTCCTCAACTCAACCGGTTGCCGCTATCAGCGGCGCCGCCAGCGGAATTGGCCTGGCGCTGGCTACGCTCTACGCCCAGCGTGGCGTTAACGTTATCGCCGGTTACTATCCTGCCGATCCGCACGATCCGGCCTTAGCGGCGGCGCAGGTAGAAGCCGCCGGGGGCAATGCCCTCTGGCTACCGCTGGATGTGGCCTCGACTGACTCGGTAGATGCGTTTATCGCTCAGGGCGTGCAGCACTTTGGTCGTCTCGATTATATGGTGGCGAATGCCGGTATCCTGCGTCGCGCGCCGATTGAAGAGATGAGCGACGCACGCTGGGATGACATGTTAAACGTCGATCTGACCGGTGTGATGCGCTGTTTCCGTGCGGCCACGCCGCATCTGCACGCCGGAGCCAGTCTGGTGGCGGTTTCCTCCATTGCCGGTGGCGTTTACGGTTGGCAAGACCATGCTCATTATGCTGCCGCCAAAGCGGCAGTGCCGGGCATCTGTCGTTCGCTGGCGGTGGAACTGGCACCGCGCGGCGTGCGCTGTAACGCCATCATTCCCGGCTTGATCGAAACGCCGCAATCGCTGGATAAGCAGAACTCTCTTGGCCCGGAAGGGTTGGCAAAAGCAGCCAGCGCCATTCCGCTGGCGCGGGTGGGGCGACCGGAAGAGATCGCCAAAGTGATTGCCTTCCTTACCAGTGAAGAGAGCAGCTATCTCACCGGACAAAGCCTGATTGTTGATGGCGGTCTGACGGTACGCTGGCCGGATTAAGGAGCCACTATGCAATTGCAGAATAAACGTTGTGTGATTACCGGCGCGGCCAGCGGCATTGGGGCGGCGATTGCCGTCCTGTTCGCCCGTGAGGGGGCGAGGTTGATATTGACCGATCGTGACGCCGATAAACTGGCGTGGCAGGTGACGCAATGCCAGCAGCTCGGTGCGGAGTGTCACGCGGTGGTGGCGGATGTTGGTGAGATCAAGGGTGCCACCGCTGGCGTAGACGCCTGCCTCACGCGTTTTGACGGTATTGATGTGCTGGTCAATAACGCCGGGATGTTAACTCAGGCGCGTTGCACGGAGATTACCCTGGCGATGTGGGAAGAGATGATGGCGGTGGATCTGCGTAGCGTGTTTCTCGCCACTCAGCAGGCGCTGCCCGCCATGCAGGCGCAGCGCTGGGGCAGGGTGATTAACATCGCCTCGCAACTGGGGATCAAAGGAGGCGCGGAGTTGTGTCACTATGCCGCCGCCAAAGCCGGTGTGATTGGGTTTACCAAATCGCTGGCGCTGGAAGTCTCGGCGGATAACGTGTTGGTCAACGCCATCGCCCCCGGCCCGATTGAGACGCCACTGATTGATGGCATCAATCAGGCATGGAAGCAGGCTAAAGCGGCTGAATTGCCGCTTGGACGCTTTGGTCGTGCTGAAGAAGTGGCGCCGGTGGCGCTGCTGCTCGCCAGTGAACCCGGCGGCAACTTGTTTGTCGGCCAGACGCTGGGACCCAATTCTGGCGATGTGATGCCCTGACGGAGGCAATGATGTGTGGAGTCTGCGGCCTGCTGGATAACGGGCCGCAGTGGAGCGATCCACTGCGCCAGGATATCCCCCAACGTCAGCTACGTTTGCAACAACTGGCGCTGCTTAACCGCGCGCTCAAGCCGTGGCGACTGACGTTAACCGAGTTTCACAACAGTTGGCTGTTAGCCAGCCCAACCGGACAACAAGTGCTGGTGAATTCTCTGGATGTACTGTGGCAGGAAGCGGAAAAGATGATCCGACGTCCTGTCGATCCACTGGATGATAACTGGCTGAACGTGCTGTAAGGAGAGCGGATGGATTATCAGGAAAAGATACCCTTACACGTACTGAGCGGCTTCCTTGGCAGCGGTAAAACCACCTTGCTGAAAGGCTGGCTGGCGCAACAAAACCTGAATGAGGTCGCGTTGCTGGTCAATGAGTTCGGCGAAGTGGGTATTGACCACCATTTGCTGAATGAAGTGGCACCGGATACCGTGCTGCTGCCGAGTGGCTGCGTCTGCTGTCAGATCCGTGGCGAGTTGAAAACCGCGCTGCTCGATCTGTTTGAACGTCGCACGCGTGGCCTGCTGCCACCGTTTAAGCAGGTGATTCTGGAAACCACCGGACTCGCCGACCCCTCTCCGATTCTTTCAACGCTGCTGCACGATCGACAACTCCAGCATCATTTCATTCAGGGCACGCTGGTGACACTGGTGGATGCAGAACATGCGCGTATGCAGGCGGAACTACAACCTGAATGGCTGGCGCAGGTTAGCGCGGCAGATAAATTGCTGATAAGCAAAAGCGATCGCATCAACCCATCGCAGCAGACCTTGCTGGCTGACTGGCTAGGTCAGCTCAACCCACTCGCACAACTTAGCGATACGCGTACGGCGCTGAACGACCCGCATAGCCTGTTTCTCCTGCCGTTACGCAGCGGTTCACGCCAACAGCGTTTTCGCTGGCTGGGTGCCTGCGCGGATGATGGCTACCGGCTGGCACCGACGACGCACAGCGTTTCACATCCGGTTACGCAAACCTGCGTGATCACTCTGCATCAGTCGTTAAACTGGCCAGCATTTGCTATCTGGCTGTCAATGCTATTACATTGCCACGGTCGCACGGTGCTGCGGATGAAGGGCATTTTACGCGTCAGCGACAGCAGCACGCCGATGGTTATCCACGGTGTGCAACACACCTTACATCCGCCGGTACATCTGCACGACTGGCCCGGTGAGCTGGAGAGTTCAAAACTGGTATTTATTTTGCGCGGTCTGGAGGCCGATCGCCTGCAACAGGCGTTCAGCCGCTACCTGCGGGCGTTTGAGGAGCCATAACGGTATGAATTCTGCGGCAGTGGTCAACGACCAACTGACCTTACGCGTGCTCGGAACCTCCGTCACGCTGCTTGAAATGCTGCGCGTGCGCGCGGAGCAGGATCTCGGCATCAAAATTGAATATATGCTGCGCAGCGTCGAAGATGCGCAGCGCATCGCGGTGATGCATCCCGAAAGTTATGACCTGTACGACCAATGGTTCCACAACATCGATTTTGTCTGGCCTGCACGCGCCATCCAACCGCTGGAGATTAAGCGGCTGACCTGGTGGGACGAAATCAATGCCCTGGCAAAAACCGGCACCCTCAACACCGATGGGGTGCTGGCCGATGGCAGCGTGCCATCGCAACGCTTATATGTGCAACGTGATTTGCACCTCGGCAGCCAGCCAAGCGATCACATCAGTATGCTGCCGCTGACCCACAATGCGGATAGCTTCGCTTATCACGTTGACCGGCTGCCTGCGGCCTTGCAGGGCGCAGAGGAGAGCTGGGGGTGGTTGTTGCATCCGGCGCTTACCGGCCAGGTCGCGTTGCAGGAAGATGCCGCGATGGGGGGACTCGATGCGGCGCTGGCGATGCAGGGCGCGGGGCTGGCGCGGTTTGCCAACACCGGCAACCTGACGCTGGAAGAGATTGATGTGCTGACGCAGGCGCTGTCGCGCCTTAATCGCCACGGGCATTTCGCCGCGTTCTGGGCCACCCAGGAGCAGGCGTGTGATTTGATTGAAAACCGTCAGGTGGAGGTGCAGAGTCTGTGGGCACCGATCTACTTCCGTCACCACTTCCATCAACGTGGTTATAAGATGGCGCATCCGCGCGAAGGCTATCGTGCATGGTATGGCGGCATGTCGTTGTCACGTTGCGCCACCGGCAGAATTAAAGACGCGGCTTACGCTTACCTGAACTGGTGGCAATCCGGCTGGCCGGGGGCGGTGATGGCGCGCCAGGGCTATTACATCTCTAACCCGGAGCGCAGCCGCGCGCATCTCTCTACCGCCGAGTGGGATTTCTGGTATGGCGGCAAACCCGCCGCAGAAATGCTTTACGACGCATGGGGCGCCCCGTTGATACCGGAAGGCGAAAGCCGTGACGGCGGCAGCTATGAACAACGCATGAGCCATATCGCGGTGTGGAACTCGGTGATGGATGAACACAATTATCTGACACGCCGCTGGCAGGATTTTTTGCGTTCGTAATCATTTTATCAATGCGCGATAAATCGCGCCGCTACAACCAGCAAAAACAAGCGTAGCGGCACGATTTATCGCGCTTTTCTTTTAAATGGACCTTGTAGTCATATAGTGACAAAATTATATTAATAGATATTTTGTCACTATATGGATACATACGGAGGGGTTATGTTGCCAGGTATGAAAGCCATCGGCCTGAAATGCCGCGAACGGCGCAAAGCCAAAGGCTGGACCCAACAGGTCGCGGCCTCACGCGCGGGCATCCATCGTACGCTGGTTTCAGAGATCGAGAACGGTGCCTACACTGGCTCGCTCAAGGCGTTTACCCTTTATCTCACCGCGATGGATTTGATGCTGACGGTACAAACCGCGGGTTTACCGCAGTTGGATGAGCTGGAGGCGTTGTTTGATGATGACTGATCTGAGCCAGCTCTCCCGACCCATTCGTCAGATTGAGGTCTATAACGGCGGTGAATACAGTGGCAGGTTGTTGCATGAACACGGCAGTTATAACTTCACCTATGCCAGTCCCGCCAGCCGTCGCGTATCGCTGACCATGTTGCCGGATAACCGTATGGGTTATAACGCCAGCCGGTTATTTAATATCTTTGAGATGAATATCCCGGAAGGGTACGTGCGTTACCATATCGCGGAGCGCTTGCGTCGCTACGTGGGTAGCATCTCCGATATGCTGTTTCTGGCGTTGCAGCAAGATACCGGGATTGGCGCGCTTTCCTACGTCAGCGATATCAATTTACCGCGTCCCACACCGGAGAAGCTGGAGGATTTACTGCGTTGGGATCATAAAGAGAGCGCCTTCCAGTATCTGCTTAACAAATATCTGCTGCAAACCACCATCTCCGGTGTGCAGCCGAAAGTGATGATCAGCAGTGAAAGCCGGGGCACGGTGCTGTATCCCAATCTGATTGCGAAAACCGGTGATGAAGAGTATCCCCGTCTGGCGGAGAACGAGTTTATCTGTATGTCTCTGGCGCGCGCCTGTGGCTTGCCGGTAGCGGATTTTTGGCTCTCAGATAACAAAGAATTGTTCATAATGGAGCGCTTTGATATTCAGGGAGAAAAGCGGCTGGCAATGGAAGATTTCTGCGTGCTGGCAGGTAAGACTTCAGACCATAAATACACGGGTTCATACGAAACAGGTGCCAGAATTGTCAGCCTGTTCACCCGCGATCAGGCGCAGGTTGAGTTGTACTGGCGCTACGTGTTGTTCAGTTGCATGGTGGGCAACGGTGATGCGCATCTGAAAAACTTTTCGCTGGTTTATCAGGCGGAAGGGGCAGCAATGCCACAACTCTCGCCCTTATACGATGTGGTCAATACGCAGATTTACCCAACCAACGATAACGAGCTGGCGTTAAAACTGAATAAAAACAAACAATTTCCCGATCGGGACAGTCTGATTAAATTTGGCCGCGAGTTAAAAATCATTCATCCCGAGCGAGTGTTGGAGGAGTTTGCTGATGTCATCAGCACCCAACTGACGCATTTTGCTGACTTCCCTGAATTGCAGGCTGCCATTGGACGCTCGCTGACCCGCAGCGGTGCAACTAACAACCTGTTCATGAATACCGATGTGAAAAGGCCGAAGAAAAGAAAGACCGATGTATTGCTGAAGTGAAGCGATAAAACGTATCTATATAGTGACAAAAATGAATTTTCCATCAATTTGTTGTTATATGGTGACAATAAAAGAGGCGGCCCGCAGGCCGCCGAAGCATCTCAACTCTCAATGGCAGTGAACATTGAGGAAGCAGTGGCAACACAATGATGAAGTCTTAACCCTTGACTCCCCCGGCGGTCAGCCCGCTGACCAGCCAGCGCTGCGCCAGCAGAAACACCAGCGTAATCGGGATGGCGGAAAGCACCGCCGCAGCGGCGAAGTCGCCCCACAGGTAGTTCTGTGGATTGAGATATTGCTGCATCCCCACCGCCAGCGTGTAGCTGTTGACATCGCGCAACAGCAACGAAGCCACTGGCACCTCGGTAACGGCTGCAATAAAGGCGAGGATAAACACCACCGCCAGGATCGGCACCGACAGCGGGAGTAACACCAGACGAAACGCCTGCCACGGCGTCGCGCCATCCAGGGCGGCGGCCTCTTCCAGCGAACCGTCAATGGTTTCGAAATAGCCTTTGATGGTCCAGACGTGCAGGGCGATGCCCCCCAGATAGGCAAAGATCACGCCACCGTGGGTATTCAGGCCGAGGAACGGCAGGTACTGGCCCAGACGATCAAACAACGCGTAAAGCGCCACCAGCGACAACACCGCCGGAAACATCTGGAAGATCAGCATGCCTTTCAACAGGCTGGCGCGACCGGTGAAGCGCATACGGGCAAAGGCATACGCACAGGTGGTGGAGAGCGCCACGATGCCGAGTGCGCTGATACCGGCAATTTTGACCGAGTTCCACAGCCACAGCAGCACCGGGAAGGGCGGGGGCGTCACGCTGCCATCGGCGTGCTCGACGCTGAAACCGAGCGCCAGCCGCCAGTGTTCCCACGACACCTGATCCGGGATCAAACTCCCGGTGGCAAAGTTTCCGGCACGTAGCGAGATCGCCACCACCATCAGCAGCGGGAACAGGATTGCCGCGATAAAGGCCAGCAACACCAGATGCGTCAGCAGCAGGCGCAATTTCTGCGATTTGGGTTGTACCATCGCCATAACGTCTCCTTAATCGAATTTCATCCGCACGGCTTTCAGGTTAATCACCGCCAGTGCGCCCACCAGCAGGAAGATCAGGGTGGCTATCGCCGCCGCCAGACCAAAGTCCTGACCACCGCCGCCTTCAAAGGCGATACGCCAGGTGTAGTTAACCAGCAGGTCGGTGTAACCCGCCGGAGTGGTGGTGCCAAGCCGGTCGGGGCCACCATTAGTTAACAATTGCACCAGTACGAAGTTATTAAAGTTAAAGGCAAAGCTGGCGATCATGAGCGGCATCAACGGCTTCAGTAACAACGGCAGGGTGATCAAAAAGAAATTCTGCAACGGCCCGGCCCCGTCCATCGCTGAGGCTTCATAAAGATCGTCCGGGATCGCTTTTAACAGCCCCATGCACAAGATCATCATGTAGGGATAGCCCAGCCAGGTATTGACGATCACCAGCATGGCGCGCGCCAGCGTCGGATCGCTGAACCACGCAGGTTGAAAGCCAAACAGCGCCTTAAGCATCACGTTGATTTCGCCGAAGCTCTGGTTAAACAATCCTTTAAAGATCAGGATCGAGATAAATGCCGGAACGGCATACGGCAGGATCAACATCACGCGGTAGACCGCTTTGCCGCGCAAGGCTTCCCACTGCACCAGGCAGGCCAGCACCATCCCCACAGCGACCGTGAGCACCACGGTCAGCAGCGAAAAGATCAACGTCCAGCCGAAGATCGCCAGGAATGGTTTTTGGATCCCTTCATCGGTAAAGACGCGGATAAAGTTTTTCCAGCCGGTATTTACCGTAAACCCGGGACTGAGTTTCTCGCTGCCCCAGCTACCGTCGGCATTGACGCTCTGATAAAAACCACTCAGCCCGTTGGCGCGATAGAAGACGCCGCTTTGTTGGTTTTTCAACCGCCCATCATCACTCAGCAGATAAAGCGGGCGTGTACCGGAAAACTGGCGCAGGGAACTCATCACCAGTTGACGTCCATCCGGCAGTTCCGCATGGATTTGACTGAGCGCCTGACGATGGGCGGTGATAACACGCAAATTGGCACGTTCACCGGCAGGCGGCGTGGCGACCGTGAATTTCAGTGACTGTTCACCCCCGAAGGCAAACGGCGCTGAAACGTAGGTTTGGCCGCTATCGGTCTCGGTCAGTACCAGCTGCCAGCGGTCACCTGCCGCAATCAGGTTGAAATTTAACCCAGCGCCGTCCTGATACTGGCGACTCAGCAACACCTGCTGTGCGCGTTCCAGCGTCAGTTGGTTGGTGCTGCTGTAGTTGGTAAACGCAATGGCGACGGTACAAACCAGCGGGAACAGCACAAACAAACCCATCCCGGCGATACCGGGATAAACATAGCGCCAGGCATACGCACGGCGGTTGGCATAGATCCAGATACCAAGCGCACTGATAACCAGCGAAATCAGGGCAAACAGATATTCACCCTGGATATACATCAGCACCAACAGGTAGCCGACCAGCAGACAGCAGATCCCGACGAGAAGGCCCTTCAGCAACGTGCTTCCCGTTTGCGGTTTTCCTGACATGATCCGGTTTTCCTTAACAGCCAGTGACGAGCCGGATTGCCCCGGCCCGGCGAGTGGAAATTACTTATTCAGACGTGCTTTGGCATCTTTCAGCGCGGCGTCAACCGTCTGACGGCCGCTCAGGGCGTTAAGCGTGGCGGTGCGCATCGCGTACCAGAAGGCCGCCATCTGCGGGATGTTCGGCATAATGTCGCCGTTCTGGGCGTTACTCATGGTGGCGGCAATACGCGGATCTTTCTCGAGCTGCTGCTGGAAGGATTTGAGCGCCACGGCACCCAGCGGTTTGTCTTTATTCACCGCCTCCAGTCCGGTATCGGTCAGCAGATAGTTTTCGAGAAACTCTTTTGCCAGCTCTTTGTTCGGGCTGGCAGCATTGATCCCGGCACTCAACACGCCGACAAAGGCTTTCGACGGCTTGCCATTCAGTGTCGGCAGCAGGGTGACGCCATATTTGATGCCGCTTTTGTCAATATTGCTCCATGCCCAGGGACCGTTAATGGTCATGGCGGTCTGGCCCTTGTTAAACGCCGCTTCCGCGATGGAGTAGTCGGTATCGGCATTGAGGGTTTTGGTTTTGACCTGATCCACCAGGAACTGCAAACCGGCTTTTGCCCCGGCGTTATCGACACCCACGTCTTTCACGTTGTAATGGCCGTCGGCGTATTTAAAGGCGTAGGCACCGCCTGCCGCCAGCAGCGGCCAGGTGAAGTAGGGTTCCTGGAGGTTGAACATCAGAGCGCTTTTGCCTTGTTTACGCATTTGCTTGTCGAGCGCGGCGATCTCTTCCCAGGTTTTGGGCGGGGAGGGCAATAAATCCTTGTTATAAATCAGCGACAGGGCTTCAACTGAAATTGGGTAACCGATCAACTTACCATTGAAACGCACCGCGTCCCAGGTGAACGGGAAGAGTTTTTCCTGAAAATTTTTATCCGGGGTGATTTCCGCCAGCAGGCCCGATTCGGCATAACCGCCAAACCGGTCGTGCGCCCAGAAGATGATATCCGGGCCGTCACCGGTCGCCGCCACCTGCGGGTATTTCTCTTCCATTTTGTCCGGGTGTTCCACCGTCACCTTGATGCCGGTCTCCTGCTCAAACTTTTTCCCCACTTCAGCCAGGCCGTTATAGCCTTTATCGCCGTTGATCCAGATGACCAGTTTTCCTTCTTCGATTTTTGCCATCGCGGTTGCCGAAAATAAAACGGCAGAAAGGGCTGATAAGGCGAGAATGCGTGCGCCGGTTTTCATCGTCATAACTCCATCCTGTTAGCGGTAACGAAAATTTCTGTTGTCGCCACATTGTGTGGATTCAGGTTGCGTTCTCATCCTCCTCCCCTCTACGCCTGTCGCGCGTCCAATGTGATCGCCGTTGCAAAACTGCCCGGTTATCACGGTCTGGCGCACAAAAATGGCGCTGTCAGTTTGTATTGCCGATCACAAAAATGCCTGGCGGCCCCGTCACCCCTGACTGTCAGCCATGCTCTCCTCCTCCCGTCTCCTCCCCCATAAATCCGCCTGGTGTGGAGGATGTTACCGGCGTCAGCCTTGCCCATAGTGGTCGCCGGAGTCTGCCCGCCGTGATACGGGCAAGGATTAGCAAGCTGAGAGGAAAAGCATCATGGCGAGCGTCGCGTTACGCAATGTCACTAAGACCTGGGGCGACACCGAGGTATCGAAAGATATCAATCTGGAGATCGGTGAAGGGGAGTTCGTGGTGTTTGTCGGCCCATCAGGCTGTGGTAAATCCACGCTACTGCGCATGATCGCCGGGCTGGAAACCATCACCCGCGGCGAGTTGTTGATTGGTGATCAACGCATGAATGATGTACCGCCTGCCGAACGTGGCGTTGGCATGGTGTTCCAGTCCTACGCCCTCTATCCCCATCTTTCCGTGGCGGAAAATATGTCCTTCGGCCTGAAACTGGCCGGGGTGAAAAAGGCGGAGATTCAACAACGGGTAAATCAGGTGGCGGAGGTGTTGCAACTGGCGCATCTGCTCGACCGCCGCCCCAAAGCGCTCTCCGGCGGGCAGCGTCAACGTGTCGCCATTGGTCGTACGCTGGTGGCTGAACCCCGCGTGTTTTTGCTGGATGAACCGTTATCCAATCTCGACGCGGCACTGCGTGTGCAGATGCGCATTGAGATTTCCCGTCTGCATAAGCGACTGAAACGCACCATGATTTATGTCACCCACGATCAAGTCGAAGCCATGACGCTGGCTGACAAAATCGTGGTACTGGACACCGGACGCGTCGCCCAGGTCGGTCGTCCACTTGAGCTTTATCACTATCCCGCCAACCGCTTTGTCGCCGGTTTTATTGGCTCCCCCAAGATGAATTTTCTGCCGGTGAAAGTCACCGCGACCTCGATTGAGCAGGTTCAGGTACGGCTGCCCAACGATCAACTGGTGTGGTTGCCGGTGGACAGTGCCGGGGTGCAGGTGGGTAGCAACATGTCGTTAGGCATTCGTCCCGAACATCTGATTTCCAGCGATATCGCCGATGTCACCCTCGAAGGTGAGGTGCAGGTGGTCGAGCAACTCGGTTTTGAAACGCAAATTCACATCCAAATCCCCGCCATCCGTCAGAACCTGGTTTACCGCCAGGAAGACGTGGTGCTGGTAGAAGAGGGCGCCCTGATGGGCATTGGCCTGCCGCCAGAACGTTGCCATCTGTTCCGTGAAGATGGCAGCGCCTGTCGCAGGCTGCATCAGGAGCCTGGTGTTTAGCCCCGTAAAAACAAGAAAAGCAATGACCTCAGGAGATAAAAACATGTTAACTCTGCGCAAACTCCCTCTCGCGGTTGCCATCGCGGCGGGTACGCTCTCTGCCCCATCGATGGCGGTGGATTTCACCGGCTATGCCCGTTCCGGCATCGGCTGGACCGGCAGTGGTGGTGAACAACAATGTTTTCAGGCAACCGGTGCGCAAAGCAAATACCGTCTGGGTAACGAATGCGAAACCTACGCTGAATTGAAACTGGGCCAGGAAGTGTGGAAAGAGGGTGATAAGAGCTTCTATTTCGACACTAACGTGGCCTATTCGGTATCACAGCAAAACGACTGGGAAGCGACCTCCCCGGCGTTCCGTGAAGCCAACGTCAAAGGCAAAAACCTGATTGATGCCCTGCCAGGCGCCACCATGTGGGCCGGTAAGCGCTTCTATCAACGCCATGACGTCCATATGATCGACTTCTACTACTGGGATATCTCCGGTCCGGGCGCGGGTCTGGAAGATGTTGATCTCGGTTTTGGCAAACTCTCCTTCGCTGCCACGCGTTCGTCAGAATCCGGCGGTTCTTACACCTTCTCCAGCGATCAAACGCGTGATTACGCCACCGCCACGGCCAACGATGTGTTCGATATCCGTCTGGCGGGGCTGCAAACTAACCCGAATGGCGTACTGGAACTGGGTGTTGATTACGGACGTGCCAATGAGCGTGATGGCTACCATCTGGAAAATGGCGCGTCAAAAGATGGCTGGATGTTCACAGCTGAACATACCCAAAGCATGCTGAAGGGCTACAACAAGTTTGTGTTGCAATACGCCTCCGATGCCATGACCTCACAAGGCAAAGGGCTGCCACAGGGCACCAGCCTGAATAACAACGGTAATATGTACCGGATCCTCGACCACGGGGCGATTTCGCTGGCGGATCGTTGGGATCTGATGTACGTCGCCATGTACCAGGACATTGATCTCGACAATAACCGTGGTACCGAATGGTACACCGTGGGTGTGCGTCCGATGTACAAATGGACGCCGATCATGAGCACCTTGCTGGAAGTGGGCTACGACAACGTCAAGTCACAACAGGCGAATGAGCGCAACGGTCAGTACAAAATCACCCTCGCGCAACAATGGCAGGCTGGCGACAGCATCTGGTCGCGTCCGGCGCTGCGTCTGTTCGCGACCTACGCCAAATGGGATGAGAAGTGGGGCTACACCAAAGACTCCTCTGGCGATATCACCTCTTTTGCCGCAGCGGATAGCAGCGGTAACGGCATCCTGACCAACAGTCGCGGTAATAACGACGAGTGGACGTTTGGTGCGCAGATGGAGATTTGGTGGTAATTCGCTAGTTTATCGATCGTTTATTCGGCAGCGACGGCCATTGCCTGGTTCCGTCGCTGCTGATCTGCTCATAAGGCCAAAACAATGAAAATGACAAAAACACTGGCGGCGCTCTGCCTGAGTGCTGCGCTGCTGGCGGGGCAAAGTCTGCCAGCCTATGCCGATATCACCCTCGTGCCCCAGGATCTCTCTGCGGCACCGACATTCCCAACCGCCAGCCTGCAACAATTGAGCTGGCTCCCGGTAGATGCTTCGCGCACTCAGGTCAGCAAGTTGTCGAACAGCGCTATCCCGACCGGTGCTGCCGGGGTAACGGGCGCGGTGGCAGCCTATAGCCTGCCTGCCAATATCGGTGAACTGAACGTCACTTTAACCAGCGAGGTGGAAAACAATCAGGTGTTCGCACCGAACGTTCTGGTGCTGGATGAAAACCTGCGTCCCGCTGCCTGGTTTCCGAGTAAGTTCTTTACCTATCAGCAACCGGGTGTGATGACACCGGACCGACTGGAAGGGTTGATGAAGCTGACGCCGGTGCCCGGCCAGCGCAAGATTTACTTGCTGGTGTTTACTACCGAGCAGGATCTGACGCAAACCACCACGTTGCTGGACCCGGCCAAGGCGTATGCCAAAGGCACCAGCAACGCGATACCTGATATTCCTGATCCGATCGCGCGCCACACCGGCACCGGTACGCTGAAGCTGAAAGTCAAAACCAGTTCTGGCTCGTCAATCCTGGTGGGGCCGTTGTTTGGTTCGTCCGGCCCGGCACCGGTGATGGTCGGCAGTACCCAGGCGGCAACGCCAGCCGTTGTGACAACGTCACCTGCACCAAAAAGCGCGCCGATTATGAATGACACCGAGAGCTACTTTAATCAGAACATCCGCCATGCGGTTGAGCAGGGCAACATTGATAAAGCGCTCAAACTGCTGGATGAGGCCGAACGGCTGGGATCAACCACCGCACGGCCAACGTTTATCAGCAGTGTTAAAGGCAAGGGGTGATGTTACCCCGGCAGTGCTGAGTTGCCCCACCTGGTGCGCTACGGCGCACCTTTTTTATGCGTGCAATAATCGCGTGATAAATCACGCCGCTACGGAACGGCCCGTAGCGGCGCGATTTATCGCGCAAACTAACTGATCTGCCGCCGCTGGTGGATATCCGCCAGCAAAGCATTGACCTGCGCATCACGAAACAGCGTTTCCAGCGTGACGCGCAATTTACGCCGCCAGTTGGGATACTGATCGGTGGTGCCCGGTATATTCACCGGTGTGGCCATATCCAGCCAGTCCTCGGGTTGCAGTCCAAGCAAGGCGCTGCGGCTGTCGGCCAGAAAGCCGTGCATTGCATGGTTCAGCGTGGTGTTCATCACGGTCTGACGGGTAAATTTCGCCAGGTAGCCAGTACGGCGCAGGCTGCGCACCAGCGCCTGTTTAGCCGCCCGCCGCTGTTGATGCAACCCGGCGAGGATAATTTTGTCAGGATACAGCCCCAATTTGCTGCCGGTCGTCAGGTCATCACTTTGCCACCAGCCACGCAGCGTCGGCATATCATGGGTGGTGGCGACCGCCATCGCCTGACGCAGCCATTGGCGCGGTGGGCGAAAACCCGTTGCCGAGGTTTGCTCAAAATAAAGCACTTTGTAGGAATACACCCCGGCGTCACGCAGTTTGCCAATAATCGCGTCCGGCACGGTTCCCAAATCTTCGCCAATCACCATACAGCGATGACGCTGGCTCTCGAGCGCCAGGATGGCCAGCAGGTCGTCAATCGGATAGTGGACATAGGCACCCTGGGCCGCGTTGCCGTCGCGCGGGATCCACCACAGACGCAGCAGCGCCATCACATGATCAATGCGCAATGCCCCGCAGTCGCGCATATTCGCCCGCAGCAGGGTAATCCAGGGTTGATAGGCTCGCGCCTGCATTACTTGCGGGTCCATCGGCGGCAATCCCCAATTCTGACCAAGCGGGCCAAGAATATCCGGTGGAGCGCCAACGCTGGCCTGTAAACAATACAGATGGCGATCGCCCCAGGTTTCCGCGCCACCTTGTGCCACCCCCACCGCCAGGTCACGGTATAACCCGATTGGCATTTGCTGTTGCTGGCACACCTCCCAGCAGGCGGCAAACTGGCGGGCGGCCAGCCACTGGAGCCACAGGTAAAAATTCACCTCATCGCTGTGTTCAATACGAAAGGCGCGTACCGCTGCGCTGTCAGGATGCTGCCAGACCTGCGGCCACACCTGCCAACCATAATTACCCTCGTCCTGCGCCAGCAACGCCGCATGTAGCGCATCGAACACCCCCTGAAGTTGCAAACTTTCACCGCCGGCGGTGACGAAGGCTTCAAAGGCATTGACGTCGGGATCGGCCAGGTCGCGCTGGCAGAAATGTGTCCAGGCGAGACGCAGCGCGGTCAGTTTGAGTTGCGTTACGGCACGATAATCCACCCAGTCGCTGGCACGCACGTCCTGCCATATCTGCCGCGTCGCGGGGGATTGCCACCAGCGTTGTGCATCCTCGCTCCGGATAAAATCGTCCACCGCATTCACGTCGATATAAATAACATTTAACCAGCGGCGTGATGAGGGGCTGTAAGGGCTGGCGCTCTCCGGCATCCCCGGAAACAGGGCGTGCAGGGGATTCAGACCAATGAAGGCACCGCCACGCTGCGCCACTTGCTGAAGCATCAGTTTCAAATCGCCAAAGTCACCGATGCCCCAGTTATGCTCTGATCTCAGAGTATAGAGCTGGACGCAGGCTCCCCACAGCGATTCACCGTTCAGCAGTTCGCCCGGCTCATAACAACGTGACGGTGTCACGATAATCTTGCAGTTAAAGCTGTTGCCGGCTGATGACAGCGTAAGCTGATGATATCCCTCTGGTAAAACGGGTAAACGTAGCGATTGGTCCGGGACGCATTGTCCTGACCACTCATCGCCGCTTTCGCTTTGCAGCCGCCAGAGCGCCGGACCGGTCAGGGTTGGTGATAACTCCAGCGGCTGACCGTGCTGAAACACCCTCACGGCGGGTAACGGCGCTCGCTCAGCAACAGCGGGTTGCATGGCCGCCAGCAGGCGCTGGCGGGTATCGGCGGAAATAGTTTGCGACTGGCCGTGGGCATCGATGTAATCCAGCGCGATGAGATTGTGTGGTTTCATCGGATTCCTCAGCGTTCCGCCTGCCAGATACGTTGCTGATAATCACGGATCGACCGATCGGAGCTGAACATGCCGCAACGCGCGGTGTTCAGGATCGCGGCACGCGTCCAGCCTTCCTGATCGGCCCACAACGTTTCCGCCTGTTCCTGAGCCTTCAGGTAGTGACGGAAGTCAGCCAGCACCAGATATGGATCGCCGCCCTGCGCGTTAAGGCTGTGCAGCAATTCGGCAAAGGCGTGGGTATCGCCATCGCTAAAGGTGCCATCTTCCAGCGCCTTCAGCACCTGATCGAGCTGACGATCCTTCTTGCGCCACACGGCGGGAGCGTAACCCTGTGCTTTCAACGCGTTAACCTGTTCAACGGTGTGACCGAAGATAAAAATATTTTCGCTGCCAACCTGCTCCGCAATCTCGACATTTGCCCCGTCAAGCGTGCCGATGGTCAGAGCGCCGTTCAACGCCAGCTTCATATTGCCGGTGCCGGACGCTTCTTTTCCGGCGGTGGAGATCTGCTCAGAAAGATCGGCGGCAGGGATCAGGCGCTCCGCCACCGAGATGTTGTAGTCGGGGATGAACACCACCTTCAACCGGTTACCGACACGCGGGTCGTGATTGATGACGTGCGCCACTTTGTTGATGGCGTAGATGATGTTTTTCGCCAGTGCATAGCCCGGTGCAGCTTTGGCACCAAACAACACCACACGCGGCGCGAGATTCGCCTGCGGATCGCTCACCAGCGTCTGCCACAACGCGATGATGTGCAGCAATGTCAGGTGTTGGCGTTTGTATTCATGCAGACGCTTAATCTGCACGTCAAACATCGCTTCAGGATTAATAGCGATGCCGGTGCGCGCCAGAACCCAATGCGCCAGCTCAACTTTATTGTGTTGCTTGATGGCACGATAGTGCGCGCGGAAGTCGGCATCATCGGCAAAGGCTTCGAGGCCCTGCAACGCATCCAGATTGTTGATCCAGGGTTGCGCTAAGGTGTCGCTGATAAGCCGCGCCAGTGACGGGTTGCATTGATTAATCCAACGCCGGGGGGTGATACCGTTGGTGACGTTATGGAATTTCTCCGGCCACAAGCTGTGATATTCAGGAAACAGATCCTGCACCACCAGTTGTGAATGCATCGCCGCGACGCCGTTCACTGCGAAGCCGCCCACCACGCAGAGGTTTGCCATCCGCAGTTGGTTGTTATGCACCAGCGCCAGCTTCGCCCAGCACGCGTCATCGCCCGGCCAGCGCGCATCGACCTGCTTTTTAAGCTGGGTATTGAGGGTGTTGATGATCATCATATGGCGCGGCAGTAGGGCGCGTACCATACGCACGTCCCAGCACTCCAGCGCTTCCGGCATCAGCGTATGGTTGGTGTAAGCAAAGGTGCGGCGGGTGATCTGCCAGGCCTGTTCCCAATCCATCTGATGCTCATCCAGCAACAGACGCATCAGCTCAGGGATCGCCAGTGTGGGGTGGGTGTCATTGAGCTGAATCACTTCGTAATCCGGCAACGTGGCGATGGGGCGTCCGGCCTGATGGTGGCGACGCAGGATGTCCGCCAGCGAGCAGGCACACTGAAAATATTGCTGCATCAGACGGAGCTTTTTGCCTGCTGCATGATTGTCGTTGGGGTAGAGAACCTTGGTCAGTTTCTCGGCATCAATGCCGGGTTGCTCGGCACGTAAAAAGTCGCCATCGTTAAAGCGTTGCAGGTCGAAAGGCTGTGCATGCTTTGCCTGCCACAGACGCAGCGGTTGCGTGATGCCATTTTCAAAACCGACCACCGGCAAATCCCAGGCTTCACCCTGCAACAGGAACGCCGGTTGCCAACGTGTATTGATCACCTTGCCACCAATGCCAACCGTGACGTTTAACGCGGCGTTATGGCTAAACCACGGATAGCGATCGCGCTGCCAGTCATCCGGCAGTTCCTGTTGCTTACCTTCGACAAAACGCTGGCGAAACAGGCCATATTGATAATTCAGGCCATAGCCGATTGCCGGTTGTCCCACGGTGGCCATCGAGTCAAGAAAACAGGCAGCCAGACGGCCCAGCCCACCGTTGCCCAATGCCGGATCGGTTTCACATTCCAGCACCTCACTCAGATTAATGTCCCACTGTTTCAGCGCATCGTTAACGGCGTCATACCATCCCAGATTCAGCAAGTTGTTCCCGGTCAGACGCCCAAGCAGAAATTCCATCGAGAGATAGTTAACGTGACGTTGAGGTGTGCTGCGGGCGTGAGCGGGAAGATCAGCCAGCATATCGGCCAGTGCACCACTCAGGGCATGCCACCACTGATGTGGTGTCATGTCGCGTGCATCGCGTAAACCAAAACGTTGCCACTGGCGGGTGAGGGATTGCATAAAACGTGAACGATCAAAAAGCTGTGTCATAACCGGATGTCCTGTGAGAGCGAATAAAGTCTGCCCGCCAGTGTGCCTGTGGCTGGCTATACGCTCCTCCTCCTGCGGTAAATTCACCAGGGAGGATAAGCAGGGTGGAGAGGGTGAGGGGAATCTGAAAGTGTGTCAGGAATGTGATAACTGCCGCTTTTGTAAAGATTACTTAATGAGTTTGCTTGCAATCACTCCGCGAATAATCGAAGTTGTGTGAATAATAATTTCGAAGCGTAAAAAAATAATCGCTAAATGTAAGGGAGATGCATGCGTCTATGTTAATACCCTCGAAACTCAGTCGCCCTGTCCGTCTGGAAAGCACCGTCACGCGTGACCGCCTGCTGCAAAAACTCACCGCAGCCGGTAATTATCGGCTGGTGTTGGTGACCAGCCCCGCAGGCTACGGTAAGACCACGCTGGTTTCACAGTGGGCGGCGGACCAAAGCAATCTGGGGTGGTATTCACTGGACGAGGGGGATAATCATCCCGAACCTTTTGCTGATTATCTGATCGCTGCGTTGCAACAAGCTACGCAAGGGGGGTGTCCCCGCAGCGAGTTGCTGGCACAAAAGCGTCAGTACATGAACCTCAATGCATTATTTGCGCAACTGTTTATTGAGCTGACGGAGTGGCAAAAACCGCTGTGGCTGATTGTCGATGATTATCATCACATCACTAATCCCGCCATTCATGAGGCAATGCGCTTCTTTTTGCGCCATCAACCCGACAATCTCACGGTGGTTCTGCTGTCACGTAATTTGCCGCAACTGGGTATCGCCAATCTGCGGGTACGTGAACAAATGATTGAACTGAGTAGCCAGCAGCTGGCCTTTACCCATCAGGAGGCGAAGCAGTTTTTTGATGGGCGTCTGACGGCACCGCTCGCCTGTGAAGAGAGCAACCAACTGTGTGATGACGTAGCAGGCTGGGCCACTGCCTTGCAGTTGATTGCGCTCTCCGCCCGTCAGGGGGCCAGCTCCGCCCAGGATTCTGCGCGTCGCCTTTCTGGCATCAACGCCAGCCATCTTTCGGATTATCTGGTGGAGGAGGTGCTCGACAACGTTGACGTCGCCACACGTCATTTTCTGCTGAAAAGTGCGCTGCTGCGTTCCATGAACGATGCGCTGATTACTTGCGTTACCGGGGAAGAGAACGGACAGATGCGGCTGGAAGAGATCGAGCGGCAGGGGTTGTTTTTACAACGTATGGATAATTCCGGGCAATGGTTTAGCTATCATCCGTTGTTTGGCAGTTTTTTGCGGCTGCGTTGTCAGTGGGAACTTGCCGCCGAGTTGCCCGCTATTCATCGCGCCGCCGCAGAAAGCTGGATGGCGCAGGGGTACCCGCGCGAAGCTATTCATCATGCGCTGGCGTCCGGTGATGCAGGGATGTTACGTGATGTGTTACTCGTCCATGCCTGGACGCTGTTTAATCAGAGCGAATTAACACTGCTCGAGGCATCGCTCAAAACCTTGCCGTGGGAGACGTTGCTGGAGAATCCTCGGCTGGTGTTATTACAGGCGTGGTTGATGCAAAGTCAGCATCGTTTTTATGAGGTTAACAGCCTGCTGGCACGCTTTGAAGCGGCGTGTTGTCGCGATATCGACGAGGCATTACGCGGGGAATTTAACGCGGTTCGTGCCCAGGTCACCATCAACAATGGCAACGCCGAGGAAGCGGAACATCTGGCGATGCTGGCGCTGGAGAGCCTGCCTGAAAGTTGTTATTACAGCCGTATTGTCGCCACGTCGGTGCTGGGTGAAGTGATGCATTGTAAAGGCGACCTGGTTAATTCATTAAAGCTGATGCGTCAGACGGAGCAAATGGCGCGACGTGACGAAACCTGGCACTACGCGCTGTGGAGCCTGATTCAACAGAGTGAAATTCTGTTTGCTCAGGGTTTTTTGCAGGGCGCGTATGAGACACAGGAGCGGGCGTTTGTGTTGGTGAATGAACAACACCTGGCGCAATTTCCTCTACATGAGTTCCTGTTACGCATCCGCGCGCAACTGATGTGGGCATGGGGGCGGCTGGATGAGGCCGAGCAGGCGGCTCGCGCGGGTATCCGGGTGTTGAAAGGGTATCAGCAGCAGCAACAAATTCAGTGCCTGGGCCTGCTGGCACAATGCTCGCTGGCGCGGGGCAATCTGGATAATGCCCGCAGTCACCTGAATCGGCTGGAAAACCTGCTGAATAACGGTAACTGGCACAGTGACTGGATCGCCAATGCTGACGAGGTACGGGTGATTTACTGGCAGATGACCGGGGATAAACAAAGCGCCAATACCTGGATGCGTCAGACGGCGAAACCGGCGTTCGCCAATAATCATTTTCTGCAAGGCCAGTGGCGTAACGTGGCACGAGCACAGATCATGTCGGGTAATATGACGCAGGCAGAGGTGGTGCTGGATGAATTGAATGACAACGCACGCGCACTACGATTGATGAGTGATTTGAACCGCAATTTGCTTCTGATGAACCAAATCTACTGGCAAACCGATCGCAAAGTTGATGCACAGCGAACCTTAATTGAAGCCCTGAAGTTGGCCCGCAGCACGGGTTTTGTCAGCCATTTTGTTATTGAGGGGGAGATGATGGCGCAGCAATTGCGGCAACTGATTCAGCTCAATATTCTGGATGAACTGGATAACCACCGGGCGCGACGTATCCTTGATGAACTGAATAAACATCACCGCCATAAATTTGCTCATTTTGATGAGGGTTTTGTCAGCCGTTTGTTAAATCATCCTGATGTTCCGGAACTCATTCGCACCAGCCCATTAACGCAGCGGGAATGGCAAGTGCTGGGACTGATCTATTCTGGCTACAGCAATGAACAGATTGCCGGTGAGCTGGCGATCGCGGCAACAACCATTAAAACGCACATTCGGAATCTGTATCAAAAGTTAGGGGTGTCTCATCGTTCGCAAGCGGTGAATCAGGCGCAGTCAATGTTAAGAATGATGGGGTATGTTTAATGATTTAACCCGTTAAACTCAGTGCCAATAATAAGCGTGGCGGGTGATTTTTTTATTATCTTTCTTTCTGGTCCTGGTTATGACGTCTATATTTATCAGCAGACTGGTTTCATATCGAGGCAGATATGTTTCTAAACTACTTTGCACTGGGCGTTCTGATCTTTGTATTCCTTATTATTTTTTACGGGATAATTATCCTGCACGATATCCCTTATCTTATTGCAAAATCACGTAATCATCCTCACGCCGATGCGATACATGTGGCTGGCTGGGTGAGCCTTTTTACGCTTCATGTTATCTGGCCATTTCTCTGGATATGGGCCACCCTGTATCGCCCGGAACGGGGTTGGGGAATGCAAAGTCAAAATGATTCGCTGGAACTACTTAAGTTACGCGTTGCTGAACTGGAGCGAAAACAGGGTATAAGTAACGCTCCTCCTGCGGAGTAATCGTATGGATTTACTGATTATTTTGACCTATGTTGCGTTTGCGTGGGCCATTTTTAAACTATTCAAAATACCGGTTAATAAATGGACGGTGCCAACAGCCGCATTGGGTGGCGTTTTTCTGGTAGGCGCACTTATCCTGTTGATGAACTATAACCATCCCTATACTGCTCTGGCACAAAAAGCGGTGATATCCATTCCTGTTACGCCGCAGGTCACCGGTATTGTTAAAGAAGTGACCAACAAAACGAACACTGAAATTAAAAAAGGAGAGATGCTTTTTCGCCTGGACAGTACGCGTTATCAGGCGCGGGTGGACAGATTAAAGGCAGATTTAGCGACGGCCATTTCAAATATTCAGACGCTGAAGAGTCAATTAGATGAGGCCATTGCGAATACGAGCAATGTATCAGCAGAACGCGACCGTTTATTAAAAGACTACCAGCGTTATTTACAGGGAAGCAAAGCAAAGGTTAATCCATTTTCGGAAAGTGATATTGATCATGCGCGCCAGAACTACTTAGCCCAGGATGCATTGGTAAAAAGTTCGGTGGCGGAACAGGCGCAGATCAAAAGCCAACTCGATAGCACGGTTAATGGAGAACAATCACAAATTGTCAGCCTGCGCGCGCAACTGGCGGAAGCACAGTACAACCTGGACCAAACCATCGTTCGGGCGCCGAGCGATGGTTATGTTACCCAGGTGCTGATCCGTCCCGGCACCTATGCCGCAGCCTTGCCACTGCGACCAGTGATGATTTTTATTCCTGAGCAAAAACGACAGATCATTGCGCAATTCCGACAAAATTCATTGCTACGTCTGGAGCCGGGGGATGAAGCTGAAGTGGTATTTACTGCAATTCCGGGTCAGGTCTTTCCCGGGAAATTGACCAGCATTCTTCCGGTAGTTCCTGGCGGCAGCTATCAGGCACAGGGGACGCTACAATCGCTGACCATCACACCTGGCTCTGATGGTGTCCTGGCAGTGATTGAACTGCAACCGAATGCTGATGTGGATGCATTACCCGATGGCATCTTTGCTCAGGTTGCTGTTTATTCAGATCACTTTACACACGTATCGGTGATGCGGAAGGTGCTGCTGCGAATGACCAGCTGGATGCATTATCTCTATCTGGACCATTAAAACCCAGCAGGCGCCGCTACGGGAGAGGAGGTATTCCGGGATTAACGGGATATCGTATTTAACATAATTCACGTTATGTGCACTTCCATTTGTTACTCCAAAACGCTAATGTCGTACGGAACAATTTACAGATTTCGTCCCTGAACTAGTCTTAAATTTCCTCAGGCTCAGCTCAGGATGCAGACTTTATGTTGGTGACCATGACAGATAAAGATCTTTACCGGCTCGGCATCATTCAGCGCGTTCACGATCACACTCTGCTCCAGCGTGAAGCCGCACTCCTTCTCGGGAACAGTATGGCAATCCGCTAACGCTTTATAAACCGCACCGGCATACTGCGAATCCCGGTATGTTTATTACTGCGCACCCAATTAACGTCACCATCCAGGCTGAAGCCATCCACATGCGCCAACAGATGACGCAAAATAACGCGCATTTCCAGCCTTGCCAGTTGGGCACCAAGACAACTGTGTCCCCCACCCCCAAATGCCAGATGCAGGTTTTTTTGGCGGCCAATATCAAACGCAAAAGGTTGCTCATAATACACTTCATCCCGGTTGGCAGATGCCCACCATAACGTCACTTTTTCTCCACAGCGAATCAGACGATCACCGATAACCACATCGCGTGTTGCCGTCCGACGGTTATAGGGCGTAGGGGATGTCCAGCGCAGAATCTCGTCAAGTGCTGAATTCATCAGACTGCCATCTTGTTGCAGACGCTGCCACTGCGCTGGATGCTGAATAAAGGCCAGAATGCCACCAGCAATCGCGTTACGCGTGGTTTCCAGCCCCGCTACCATCACCACGCTGAACACCATGAGCTGCTCCAGCGGCGTCAGTTTTCCCAACCCTTTGGGTAATTCGCCGGTAACGGCCAGTGACACAATATCGCTGCCTGGATTCTGGCGTTTTTCTTCGACGAACTTATGTCCATAGGCCATAAAGTTCTTCATTCCCTGCTGGCTACTGATGCTGGTTTCACCCAACTGACGGTCTGAATAGTCCAGCACAGCGTTAATCCACGCAAAAATCTGATGACGGTCATCATGTGGAATTCCGACTAAATTGGCGATAGCAAATAACGGCAGCTCGGCCGCGATGGCAGAGACAAAATCGACACGTTCCTGTTGCAGCGCGGCCTGCACGGCCGAGCCTGCGGCGGCAAAAAGTATATTCTCCATCGCCGCCACACGGGCATTGGTGATAGCCGGGCCAATCAACCTGCGAAGCGCCTTGTGGCGTGGGTCATCCATCATATTGATTACCGACCCCGGTCCCATTTCGCGTGGCAAATCCTCAATCATGGTGCCCCCGCCTGACCGGTCACCACCACCGGCGGAGGAAAAGGTGTCGTTGTCTTTTGCGATAAGCGCAATATCCTGATAGCGAGTGAACACCCAAAACCCTTCACCATCAGGCGTAAGCGCTGTCCGGGGATGGAACAAAGCCCCATCATGGCGGCGTAGCTCTGTGAATACGTGATGTGGAAATCCGTGACTGAACAGGTCCAGATTGGTCAGATCCACATCAGGCAACGGCCAATACTGCGCAGCCTGTTCACTGCTGAAAATCACTTCGGACATCATTACCTCCCCGGTTTATTGCAGACGCCAGCCTTCAGCACAGTTACGCGCCTGCCAGAAATCGGCATAGCGCCCGCCTGCTGCCAGTAATTGCTGATGACTGCCCTGCTCGATAATTTGCTGCTGATCCAGCACCAGAATCTGGTCTGCGTTTTGGATGGTCGAGAGCTGATGGGCAATGACCAGCAATGTGCAGCGATGATGCAGTGACTGTAATCCGGCGGTGATTGCGGCCTGATTCTCAGCATCAAGCGCGCCAGTGGCTTCATCCAGCAGCAATATCGGTGCGTTTTTCAGCAATGCGCGAGCGATAGCGACACGCTGCCGTTCACCGCCAGAAAGCAGACCGCCGCCCTCACCAACCTGACTTTGCCAGCCATCAGGCAGGCGTTGCAGCAGCTCGTCCAGGCGCGCCAGTTTGACCGCCTGCGCAATCTCCTCTGCATTGGCTTGTGGATTACCAATCAACACATTTTCCCGCAGGGTGCCGCTGAACAGATAATTGTCCTGAAATACCGGTGCGATCAGTGCCATGTGCTCGCGGCTGCTTAACTGACGCAGGTCGGTACCCCCCAGCGTGATGCTGCCGCTGTCAGGATCAAAGAAACGCGCGATCAAGCGTGTAAGGGTGGTTTTACCCGCGCCTGAGAAGCCCACCAGTGCCGTGGTGGTATTGGCGGGGAGTGTGACCGACACATTTTTCAGGATTGGGCGTTCAGGTTGATAACCAAAAGTCACGTTGTGCAGCTGAATACTTGCCTCGCCGCTGTAAGGTTGCGGATCGTTGGTTTGCGGCAGCGTCTGTTCAGCCAGTACACGTTCCACCGCATCCATCTGCGCAGAAGCCATGCGGATGCCGGAACCATAGGCGGCCACTTCGGTAAGGGGATCAATCACCCGGTTAATCAACACCAACAACGCCAGCAACGTGACCAATTGCTGGGGATCGTTATCGGCCAGTCCCAGCCAGGTCACACTGGCCATCAAGGTCAGGAAGCTGAGTTGCGCCAGCCAGGAGTTAGCCAGTAATGGCGGCAGCACCAGCCATAGCTGGCGTTTGCTGGCCCGATTTTGCGCCAGTAAGGCAGCATCAAAATTAGCATGTCCCTGCTCGCCGCAACCGTGGGTTCGTAACACCATTTGGTTCTGTGCAAACTCAAGCATACGTTCGCTGGCCTCCGCCGTGGCATGGTGAACAGCCTCGTCTGCGGCCCGTCCCAGCTTGCCCGCCCACCAGTATATCAGCGCCACCAGGGGAAAAATCACCAGCGCAATCAGGGCAATACGCCAGTCGAAGAACAAGGTAATCATCACCACCACCAGCGGTGTCAGGGTGGCGCGCATTAACGGACTTAATTGATGCGCGGGCAGCCCCAGAATTTCCATCACCCCCTGACTGAGCAGCACTCCAAGCTGGCTGGTATTGGCGGGACTGAACCAGCCCAGCGGCAGCATCACCACATGATCACCGATACGGTGACGTAACGTGTTCAACAGGGCGATGGCGACCTTGAAACCTCCCAACGAGGCAACGTAGTTGAGATACCAGGTCAGCAACGTACCCAACGCGAGCGGCAATAACCATCCTGTAGCCCGTGCGATATCACCCTGCAATAACGCCTGAATGATCGGCACGACCATCGCAAAAACGATGCCCTGCACTACACAGAACAGCACCATCAGGATCAGGTAACGTTGCAGAACCTTCGCGTTATCTTTGCCCAGTAATGACGAGAGACGAGTCAGCAGCATATCTCCTCCTGTGATGATGAGAACTGGGCCTGCCACAAACGTGCGTATTCACCCTGGTTAGCCAGCAGCTGGCTGTGCGTCCCCTGTTCAACAATACGTCCTTGCACCAGCACTACGATATTGTCGGCATTCACCACCGTGGCGAGGCGGTGAGCTACCACCAGCAACGAGCGCTGACCCTGTTGTGAAATGAGCCTGGCGAGTGTGTCCTGAATGGCCGCTTCCGATTCCGCATCGGCCTGCGCTGTGGCTTCATCCAGCACCAGCAGCGGAGGTTCCTTCAGTAGCGCTCTGGCAATACTCAAGCGCTGCGCTTCACCGCCTGACAAACGGGCATCCTCGCCATAAACCGACTGATACCCACGCGGCAACGCCAGAATGCGTTGATGGATATTGGCGGCCTGCGCCGCAGCAATTACCTGTTGATCAGTGGCCTGCGGATGACCCAGCGCAATGTTGTCTCTGATACTGAGTCGCAGCAGTCTCACTTCCTGAAAGACACAGCCAATCTGACGATAGAGATGTTCGGCAGCAATATTCGCCAGATCGACACCCCCGAGCATAATCCGGCCAGTGTCTGGTTCGATAAAGCGCAGTAGTAACTTTGCCAGCGTTGATTTTCCCGCACCGGATGCGCCAACCAGCGCCGTCACCGTACCGGGTTCCAGCGTCAGTGAGATATCACGCAGAATCTGGCGATCGGGGCCATAGCTGAAACTGACTCGCTCAAAACGCACCTGGTTACCGGCATTGAGCATTACCCGCTCTGGCTCCTGTTGTTGGGGGATTGCCAGTAGCCCGGCCAGACGAGTAAAAGCTCCCTTCGCCATCTGCAGAGACTGCGCACTGTTGCTTAATGTGCCAATAGGCACCGAGATCCCCAGTCCCAACACCGCAAACGGCAGCAATTGCCAGATATCCATCCAGCCAAGATGAATAAAGGTGACACCACCAACCAGCACCAACAGCAACAAGGTGATCGGCGCAATGATCACTCCTGAGAGACTTTCCGGTTTGATCAACGGGCGCACCCAGTCGAGAAAGAAATCGCGAAAGCTGTCTACCGCACGGCGATAGGCCTGATGAGCAACGCCGTGCTGACCAAAGGTTTTTACCACTGGTATGCCCTGGACAAACTCCACCACCGAGCGATTAACCTGTTCCAGTTCCTGGCCGTATTCCGCCATTTTGGCCTGACTGGCACGCATAATCTGGCGATAGAGCAGAAAAAAGAACGGCAGCGGAATCAGCGTGATCAACGTCATACGCCAATCGACGGACAGCAGATAACCATAGACACACAAGATAGTGGCGGCGGCGTTTGCCAGATTTAGATAGGCATGCGCGACCAGATGATGAATGGCCGTTACGTCATCCTGCATCCCCTGCTTAATTCTGCCACTGCTGTTGGCACTGAACCAGCTGAGTGGCGCGTGCGCCATACGCCGGGCTAACTGGCGACGCAGCCACAAGGAGAACGCATTGTCAGCAAGGTGCGTCGTGAGATCGGCCAACCCACGCAATGCCAATCCACCGCCCAGACAGAACGCGGAGATTTTCACGATATGCCAGGCTAAAGCGGCACGGTCTGCTTGCGCACTCATCAACACCCGTGCCAGTTCTGTCAGGCCAATCAGCGGGGCCAGCACCAGCACCGATGAACCCACCTGGAGTAACACTGCCAGGGTAATCCAGCCTCGTACCGGTCGTAGCAGTCCGGCCTGCTGAGGTTCAGTCTCGCAGGTTGAAGTCATCACAAATCTCCTTGTCAAACACCGCGCCTGAATCAGTTTCACCACCACTGAGATGCAGACTTGCGGTGCAAATCTGTCTGGCTGCCGGTAAATCGTGAGTAATAAAAAGTACTGCCATGCCCTGCGTCAGGAGCTGACTCAGCAGTTGCAGAATCGTGCGGGTGCTGAGCACATCCAGCGCCGACGTCACTTCATCGCAGATAAGCAGCCTCGGCTGACCTGCCAACGCACGCGCCAGGGCCACGCGCTGTTGTTCACCGCCAGAGAGCTGCCGTGGCAAGCGGCTGGCGTACTCGCCAGGCAATCCGACCTGATGCAGCAGCGCTGCCACACTAAGCGGCTGGGATAATCGGTAACGTTCAAGCGCCTGTTGCAGTTGCTGTCCGACGCTACGCAACGGGTGCAGGGAATGGGCTGGATCCTGTGGCACCAGCGCGATGGCGCGCTGCTGTTCGCGGGAGCGCTGGCGCACATCACCCGCCAACGGTTGATCGGCCAGGGTGATAGCGCCGTGATGGGATGGATGTAAACCGGCCAGCGATCGCGCCAGCGTGCTTTTGCCAATGCCAGATGGCCCGGTGACTGCAAGGCATTGCCCTGGCGACAGCTCGAAGTCCAGCACAGGCAATGACGTCGGTCGGGAATATCCCGGCTGCCAGTGTGAAACCCGCAGCAATGGCGCTTCCTGATTGGCAACTGGGAGTGACAACGTCACAGGAGACAACCATTCGCGCAGCAGCGGACTTTTTGGGGTGGCGAAAAGCTGCCGGGTGTCGCCATACTCCAACTGCTGCCCGTTGTGCAGCACCAGCATCTGCTGCGCCAGCTCCGTCACAGCATTGAGTTCGTGGCTGATCAGCAACAGGGCAAATCCAAATTGCCGCTGTAACTGGCGCAGTTCCGCCATCATCTGTTCCCGGTGGCGCTGGTCTAACCCGGCAAAGGGTTCATCGAGGATAAGTAACTGTGGCCGTTTCAATAACACCCGAGCCAGTGCGACCCGGCGACGTTGTCCACCCGAAAGCTGGTGGGGGAAGCGTTGCAGGAAGGCGTTATCCTGCGGCAATCCGAGCGAGGCCAGCATCTCGCTAATAGCGTTGGCATCGCCGTGATAAAATTCATTGAGCTGACGCCACACGGTCATCGTGGGGGTCAGCTCCTGCGCCGGGTCCTGGCCGAGCCACGCGGTATGTGTGAATCTGAGTTGTTGCAGCTGGCGAGGAGACGCCTGCCTTACCTCGCATCCGCAACAGACAATTTGCCCGCTGACGTGACGCTGTCCCGGAGCCAGATCACCCAGCAGCGCCCGACCAAGGGTGCTTTTCCCCGCCCCACTGCTGCCAATGATTGCCAGAGTACCTCCCGCAGCCAGCTTGAAGTTTATCTCCTGCAACACCGCATCACCCTGCGCGTTGCAAATCGTCAGCCCAGACACCTGCGCTATCCACGTCATCAGCTTTTGCTCCAACGGTCGGTCTGCAAACTGATCACCACCACCACCAGCGCGATACACAGCGCGGGTAATAATGCAGCCCAGGGATTGAGCATCAGGCCGGGTAACCCATCACGCACCATTGACGCCCAGTCAATGCCGCCGGGACTGGCGATGCCGAGAAAACTGGCCGAGGCGAGCAGGTAAATCGCAGCGACTAAACGGGTGGTCCCATCAGTCAGAATGCCGGGAACGATCACCGGCAGGACTTCGCGCCACAACAGTAACGGCAGCGCATCGCCTGCCGCACGCGCCACCTCGACATATCCGGTGTCGAGGATCGGATCCGCCAGCGAACGCACGTAACGCACGGTGAAAGGGATATTGAGTAACGTAACCCCGACCAGTAACGCGACCTGTCCGGTGCCAAAGGCATAGATCACCCCAATCAGCACCAGCAACGGGGGCATGTACAGTAACGGATCGAGGAGCACCACCAGCCTTCTCCCGCGATCCGGTAAAGCAACCAGCAGCAGCGCCAACAAGCTGCCAATCAGGGAGGAGCACAGCGCACACAACAGGGGGAAAAGCAGAATATTGCGACCACCGCTCAGCAAACGGCTCAATACATCACGTCCCAACCCATCACTCCCTAACCATAAGGTTTCCCCCGGCAGTTGCCACGCCAAAGACAAGCTGCGCTGAGGGTTATAGGGCGCCAGCCACGGGCTACAGACAATCAGGGCAATCATCAATAAAGTGGCGGTTCTCACGAGCGCCTCCGCCAGGGATCGAGCCAGACCGCCAGGATATCCGCCGTTAACCAACACAGGGCGGTAATCAGTGCCAGCAACATTGCTACGCCCTGGAGCAACATGGCATCGCGAGTATTTAGCGCCGTCAGCAGCAACTCGCCGAGGCCGGGAAAGCCAAATACGCGTTCCACCACCACGGCACCACCAATCAGATAGGGCAAACTGGCGGCAAACAATTGCGCCAACGGACCGACTGCCTGAGGCAGCAAATGGCGGGACACCAGCGTCAGCTCGCGCACACCGTTGAGGCGGGCGCTGAGGATATTGGGGGCGGCAGCTAGCCTGATCAGTGAGGCACGAATCATACGCAGCAAATAACAGCCGCTGATCAGCGCCAGGGTCAGCGCAGGCAGAACCAGAATCGACCACTGGTCACTGATATTGCCTGAGGGCGGCAGCAGGGAAACCGCCGGTAACCAACCTGCCTCAACCGCCAACAGCAGGATCATCAGCGTGGCGACAATAAATTCCGGGGTACTTAATCCACTCATGGCGATGAATGACAATAACCGGTCCTGCCATTTATCCTGATGCATCGCAGCCAGTACGCCGCCCGTGCCGCCCAGCAACAACATCCCGCAGGCAGCCAGCAAAGCCAGCAGCCCGCTCCGCTGTGCGGCCGGGCCGATAATTTTGGCCACTGGTTGCTGACTGATAAAGGAAACGCCAGGATCACCGCGCAGCAGACCGCTAAGCCACTGCCAGTATCTTATGGTTATCGGTTGATCAAGGCCGAACTGGTGACGCAGTGCCTGCAACGCCTGAGGCGTAGCGTGTTCACCCAGAGCCTGAACAGCGGCATCACCGGGTGCCAGCGCCAGGGTAAGGAAGATCAACATGCTCGCCAGCCACAGCAACAGCAAGGTGCTGAACAGGCGCCAGAGAACAAATCTGGTCATCATTGCCCGTTCACCATCCTGGCATTGCTGAATAAGGGGATCCCCTGATTCAGCTCAACCCCTTGCAAAGGGGTTACCGCCGCCGAGAGCTGATCGCGATAACCCCAGAGCAGATAGGGACCTTGTTGCCACAACTGTTGTTGTAACTGGTTGAGTTGCTGCTGTTGACGCTGCGGATCGAGCGTTTTGCGCGCCTGCTCGACGCCAGCGGCAAAATCGTCCGGGTACCAGCCGCCGTAGTTATAGGGGTTGTCATGGCCGAACAACATCGGGATCGCCGCCAGGAAGGGACGATTTAACGCGTACATCGACAACATCTGCGCCTGATGCAGACGTGAAATATCCCCCAGATAGTCAGCCGCAGCCACCGTCTCAACCTTCAGGGATATCCCCGCGTCCTCCAGTTGCTGACGCAACAGTTCTGCCGCGTCGTTCAGCCCTGGAGTCAGTTCGGCCGTCAGTAAGGTCAGCTGCGTGATGCCTTTCTTTTGCAGCAACGCCTGCGCACCGGCAACATCAGTCTGGCGCTGTGGTAGTTGGTTGTCAAAACCACTGAGTCCCTGGCCGAACACATCATTCCCGCGATATCCATAACCGCCGAGCACGACATCCAGCAACTGCTGGCGATTCACCAGCATTTTCAGTGCATGCCGTACCTCGCCATCATCAAACGGTTTCACCCGGGTGTTCATGGCAAAGTAGTAACCGCTGGCATTCGCCACCCCGCTACGGATGATTTGCCAACCCTGACGTCCCGCCACACTGCGGGCGCTGCTGACCGGAATGTCAAAAGCATAGTCCGCCGCACCACTCAGTAACGCGTTGACCCGCGCTGTGGCATCGGCCAGCGGGCGAACCTCAATATGATCAAACCACGCCGCAGGATGCCAGGCATATGGGTTACGACTCAGCAGCGCGCCATTCTGCGCATTGAAGGATGTGACCTGATAAGACCCGCTGCATACAGGGATCGCCGCATCACCCCGGCCCTGTTTCCATACCATGCTGGCGGCGGTCAACACCGTGGTGACCAGGTCAGCGCGTGGGCGGGTAAGAGCCAGCTCCAGCGTTTCTGCATCGATAACACGGCTGGCCTGCATATCAACATCGCTGAAGAATCCGGCAAAACCAGGAGATGCGGCCAGAAAGCGCAAACTCGCCAACACATCATCAGCGGTCAGCAGTGACCCATCTGAAAAGCGTACCCCGGAACGCAGTGAGACAGTCCAGCGCGTGGCGTCCTGATTGGGGGTAATGGAGCGACTCAATTGATAGTCAGTTTTGCCCTGCTTATCCGCCACCAGCACATCACAGACATTACCAGTCACCACCCAGGGGTAATAGGTTTGCGCACGTCCATAATCAAGCGTTTCGCTCTGGCTGCCTAACATCACTACCCGGAGAGTACGGTCAGTTGCAGCATGAACGGCGGGAATAATCATTGTCACACCGAAGAACAACCACCCAGGCAGGCGTAATTTCATCATGTTTACATCCGGGTCAACTGAATGACGCGCCCGGACAAAACACCGGGCGCTGCGGGTAATCAGAATCTGATTTGTGTACCGACGCCCAACACACGACCATGTCCAACGGTCACCGCCTCGCTACCTGGCCCGTAATACAGACCAATGTACTGTGGACGTTCATCCGTCAGGTTTTGACCAAATACGTAGACATCGAAGGAGGAGAATTCCAGGCCCACTTTAGCGTTGTAGAGTTGGTAGGCATCAAGTTTAAAGTGGCTGCCGACATCCGCTTCACGACTGCCAACATATTGATGCTGTGCCAGGGCGAAGATATTGGCTTCCGGCAACCCCAGCCAGGCAGCAGAGTCGTAATATTGCAGCGTCAGGTTGGTGTTGAATTTCGGTACCGCAGGTACCCGGTTGCCATCGCGAGCACCGGATGAAGCCGCGACATCATCCGAGACATTGCGCAACTCCGTATGGGTGTAACCCGCCCCGCCACTGACCTTCCAGTGCTCGGCCAGTTGCAGTGAACCTTCCAGCTCCACGCCGTAATTACGGGTATCCATCGGTTTGGGTACGAAGGTGAATGACGCCGAATCCAGCGCGAACAGGTTTTCATCCTTCACCGTGTTGTAGAACAACGAGGCATTCAGTTCAGCACGTCCGTCGAGGAAACGGTTTTTGCTGCCGATCTCGTAGCTCCATGAGGAGGAGTCCTTATAAGGCTCATCCTTCAAACCGCTGGGGGCGTTGTTGGTAAAATTGGGGAAACCACCGCTTTTCGCACCGCGTGCCACGCTGGCATAGATAGTCGAGTCATCCGTCAGGTCATAACTCAGCGCTGCGCGACCTGTCACCATGTCGTAATTCAGCACCCCGCTCTGATTGAAGGAGGCCACCGTGCCAGGGAACCCGTTGGACCGATACAGCGATTCATAGGTTTTACGGTCATGGGTGTAGCGACCACCTAACGTCCCTTTTAGTTTTTCGGAGCCAAACAACGGCACCGTCACCTCACCAAAGGCGGCATAGCTGTCGGTGGTATAATCCCCGTTGCGCGTCCCGTTGGTGGAAGCGAAGAACGCCGAATCATAATTGGTGGTGAGTTTGTAACTGTCATGCAGATAATTGATGCCACCGACCCAGACAATATCTGCGTCATCGAGGCTGCTTAGACGAAGTTCCTGATACAGGCTGTTCTGGCTTTCGTCATACGTACTCCAGTCAGTGGCTGGAATAAATGCCGACGTCGGCATACCGAACACCTTGCTGTAGGTCAGCGCCTCGGAGTTATTGGTCAGGTTTTTAAAATCGTAATGGTTCACCGCTGAAACGGAGGTGAACTGCATTTGATCGAACTGGCGATTCGCCGTTAATGACAGTCCGGAGATCTCACGATCGACCCAACCTTTAGGATCCAGTTCCACCGTAGGGAAATTCGGCCCATTTTTCAGAATGAAGTTGGACGGCGTGTTGTTATCCCGCTCATAGTTGCCGGTCAACACGAAGCGGGTACGATCGTCGGGGGTGAAGACCAGCGAGCCACGGAACACCCCGGTTTCGACCTTGCCTAACTTGCCGCCTGACGCTTCGTTGTCCACATCGGCCCCGAGGTTGGAATAAGCGGCAGAGAAGCGCCCACCCAGGCGGTCCTCAATCAGTGGTCCGGAAACTGTCAACTGACCCACGTTCTCGGATTCACTGTTCAGGCCTGCTTCCGCACGCAAGGTGCCTTCAAAGGTATCGCCAGGCTGGCGCGTGGTGATGTTGATCGCTCCGGCCTGCGCATTGCGGCCAAACACTGTGCCCTGCGGGCCGCGCAACACTTCAATCCGTTCGACATCCAGGAAACGCAGATCCGAACCGAAGGCAGGTTGCGGCACGCCATCGATGTAGGTCACGACCGACGTATCATCAAAACCGAGCGGCTGTGCCATTGGCCCGACGCCACGGATCGACATATAGGTCGAGCGCATATCCCCCAGTGAGCTGAAGCTGATGTTTGGCACGTCACGGATTAAGTGCTCCACATCATCAATGCGTCGATCGTTCAGCGTCTGGCGATCAAATAACGTCATGCTGACCGGGACTTTCAACGGATCTTCTTTTACTTTACGGGCGGTTACCACCAGGGTTTCTTCTTTTTTACTATCAGTGGTTTGTTCTGCGGTGAAAGCCGGGGCTGAAATCGCCAGACCGCACAACAGGCAAAGAGGTTTGATGGTGGTAGTCAGATTTTGTTTTAAGCGATGCTGGTGTGAACTGGTGCGCATGACATCCCCATGGTATTGAAACAGAGACAAAAAAATCGTTTTTATATCTGTCACAATTGTATGGGGCGGTCATACGACACCCTAGTTAACTCAGCTATGAGCAAAGCCAAATGAGTTATGTTTTCAGCCAGTCAGAGGCTGAGAGAGTCACGCGGCGGCATACCAAATTTGCGCCGATAGGCAGTCGAGAAGTTACTGGGGTGCTGGTAACCGACATAGTAGGCGGCCTGTTTGACCGTCCATCCTTCTGACTCTAACCCCAGCCGCGCCCGGTTGAGCCGCTGATCGCGCAGGAAGGCAAACACCGACTGCCCCATCACCGCCTGGAACTTACTTTTCAGTGCGCTGACGCTGATGCCAACGTCTCGCGCCAGGTCACACAGGCAATGGTTGCTATCCAGTTCAGTGACCAGCTTGTCTCGCACTTTCAGCATACGGGCCACATCACGATGCGGTGCCATCACCCCCACCTGGGGCAGGTCCTGATCCGCTGCGCGCAGCACCTGAGCCATCAGATCCAGTACACAGCTGTGGGTCTGCAACCGGCCAATCACACAGTTATCGCAAAAGCCAAACAGCTCATTGGCCCGGTCAATGGTGTACTGCGGCACGATAAACCCGAAGACATGGTTACGTTGCAGAATACGTTCGACCTGCTCCGCCAGCTCTTTATCACTGATGCGCTCCGGGGACGCCTGAATCACCAGGCTACGGCAATGATGGCCACGAGGATTGCGGCACCACAGGCGCATACGATCTTTGGTGGCAATCACCTTCGCCATACCTCTCTCGGCCGGTAGCGGGCTGCCGTCATCAAGATGGTAATTGGGTTCATCGCCGTCGAGCGTAAGCAAAATGGTCAGACAATGGTGGAGCGTGCCGCTGCGATGATCGTCGCCGTTGGCGGTCAGCTCGTTGAGACAGAGGTCGACACCATAGGGCAGTGTGACGGTTTTGATCGTGCCGTCAAACTCGCCAGACTGACGCACCGAGCAGTTGGCATTCGCCAGCTCGTAGTCATAGCCCCATTTTTGCGCCATATCGGTCAACTGCTGCAGAGAATGTAACTGGTGAGTGGATTGCATAAAAACCCTCTTTTGTAAGTACCCGGCTGGCGAAGTGGTCAGGTGCTTAGTTCCCGAAACGAAACTCAGAGAGTCATCATACTGAGGCTTGCTAAAATGTAAATAATAATCATTATCAATTCTTGACGCTTTCCTGACACTCTCATCATGCAGAAACCAAGGGTGGCAAGAAAGGATGACAGGCTAATTACAAATGTGCCCCCTGCGGATGAAGGGGGCACAAGTGCAACTTACATAGAGACCCTCGATAAGTGACCGGAGATACTCCTATCCATCATTTCGCCTGCAAAACCACCAGGTAAGGCGCGACACTGGAAAGCTTCTCACAGGTCTCCGTCAGCTCACGCAGCGCATTCGACTGGGCAATCACCCCGGCTCCGGCCTGTATCCAGCTTCTGTGCGCATCCTGAAACACGCTACGCAGCACCAATGCCGCTTCAAACGATTGATCATCTTCCAGCATCAATATCGCACCGGAGTAGAGTTCACGCGGCACCGCTTCCAGTCTGAGGATGGCAGCCAGTGCCGGGATTTTGGGGATACCGGAGGCGGTGATCGCCGGGAACAGCACATCAAAAGCATCCCAGGCATCGCGTCCCGATGCCAGCTCGCCCCGCACCTGCGAACCCAGATGTTGTACGCTGCCTCTTTCACGGACCGACATCAGGTCGGTGACCGCCACAGAGTCAGGCACGCACAGCGTTTCCAGTTCCTCAATCGCCGCTTTGACTGAGATAACGTGCTCCATAATCTCTTTGCTATCGCTTTGCAGCTCAGCCCGATTGTAGGCATCTTCTCCCGCAGAACCCGACAGCGCACGGGTGCCCGCCAGAGGTTCACTGGTGACGATGCCCTGCTCGACCGTCACCACCATCTCCGGGCTGAAGCCGGTGGCGGCAAACGCTCCCTGTTGCAGTAAGAAACTGCGTGCCGGGGTATTGGCCATTCTGCCGCGCCAGAGGGTGGCGGGCATATCAATGCGCGCTGAAAGTGCCAGCGCGCGCGACACAATCACCTTGGTGTATTCACCAGCGGCGATCTCTTCAAGCGCGCCTGTCACCCGCTGCTGATAATCTTTACCCTGTGCGGTCAGGTCGGCCAGCAGCGCACCGCCAGTCGGTGCCGGAGAGATGTCCTGTAATTGCTGGGCCAGGCGCTGACATTGGTCGGCATTCTGCGCCAGGATCCTGACTTCCCCGGCGGCAAAAACCAGTTCATCACGCGGCACCAGCAGCGACAACAGCGGCCACTCGCCGGTCGGGAAAGGTAGACCGCGAATGCAGGCCGCGTAATTAAATCCGGCCATACCAAACACACGTTGTCCTGCGCTGGCATGTTGCGCATGGAACTGTCGGGCGTAATGCGCCAGTGACGAGGTAACCGGCACGGTATGGCAGCCCTGTTCGCTTTCGGTTGTGGCCTCGGTGCCATCAGGTGAAAGGGTTAAACTCGCACGTTTACCGATACCCACATACCAGCAGGGTGGCCGTTCGTAGACGTAGTAATCCTCTGTCGGATTCTGCCGGATA
Source organism: Pantoea sp. X-Soil-TKNS-1279 (assembly GCF_059730565.1). Taxonomy (NCBI): domain Bacteria; kingdom Pseudomonadati; phylum Pseudomonadota; class Gammaproteobacteria; order Enterobacterales; family Erwiniaceae; genus Pantoea; species Pantoea sp. X-Soil-TKNS-1279. The sequence goes on from NZ_AP035949.1 coordinate 330,009, forward strand.
AGGCTGACAATCGCGGCCAGTGCCTGATCTGTGGGCAGGTTGAGTCGAAGTTCGGTGCGTGTATCCGTCATGTTGACTCCTGAAAATTAAACCGCCAGCCGGGCTGCCAGCGCTTGTTTGTTGATTTTGCCAATCGGCGTCAGCGGGAAAGCCTCCACCAGGGTCAGGCGGTCCGGCCATTTGAATGACGCGACTTGCTGCTGTTCAAGAAACGCCCGCATTTCGACCAGCGTGAAAGGGGTATGGGCGATGACCACCGCATGGATCGCTTCCTGTTGCTGCCCGGCCGCATCGGCCAGCACCGTCACGTCGCGCACCAACGGATGCGCCCGCAGACATTCCTCGATTTCATCCGCTGCGACTGATTCTCCGTGGCGGTTGATCATGTCGCGGGTGCGCCCTTCCACCAGCAGCTCACCGCCAGGCAACTGCCGCACCCGATCACCACTGCGGTAGAACCCCTCGGAGGCAAACGCCTTGCGGTTGTGTTCAGGCGCGCGATAGTAGCCACGGATGGTGTAAGGTCCGCGAACCAGCAATTCCCCTGCCTGCTCGCTGGCGACGTCCTGGCCCTGCTCATCCACCACCCGGATCTCATCGTCATCACACAGCGGTCGGCCCTGCGTGGTGGTAATCAGTTCGGGTGAATCATCGAGTCGCGTGTAGTTCAGCAACCCTTCCGCCATGCCAAACACCTGTTGCAACTGGCATCCCCACTGGGCAAGCAACTGACGAGCGGCATCGGCTGCCAGCTTCGCCCCCCCCACCTGCACCAGCCGCAGCGAGCTAAGATCCGGTTGTTCCCATTCCGCCGCTTCCAGCCATAGCGTTGCCAGCGAAGGCACCAGCGCCGTGAGCGTCACGCGGTGCTGGCGAATCGCGTCAAACGCATCCTCAGCGGCGACCGTGGCCGGGACCACCACACAGCCACCGCGCGAAAAGATGCCAAGGATGCCGGGACAGGCGAGGGGAAAGTTATGTGCCATTGACAGCACCGCCAGATAACGCTCATCCGGCTGCACATGGCAAAGCGCAGCGCTGGCGCGGAAGTTGTAGTGATAATCAGCATGGGTACGCGGGATCAGCTTGGGTAACCCGGTGGTACCGCCAGAAAGCAGCAGCAACGCGATATTTTGCGGTGCATCACCGGGGGGCAATTCGTCAATCGCCGGGGCCTGGCTGGAGGCAAAACGCTGGTCTGCCGTTGAGAACAGGCGATGACAATCCGGGGCGTTGGCACGCAGGCTCTGAACATCGATACCCGCCTGTTCGGCATCACTCAGGAACCAGCGCGCCTGCGCCAGCTCCACCACATGCAGGATTTCACGTTGGCGGTGAGCAGGTAACATCAGCACGGGCACCGCCCCGTTGAGGATCACCGCGAAGAAAGCCACCACAAAATCAGCACCGTTGGGCAACTGAATCACGGCCGTTTCCCCGCTGCGCATCCCCCTCTGCCTGAGTTCACTGGCGAAGCGACCAGCCTGATTGATTAACTGCTGATAACTCCAGCTGCGGCCCGGTTCGATCAGCGCAGTGTGTTCTCCAAACTGCCGCCATTGCAGAATCAACTGACCCAGCGTCTCCGGCTGCCAGTAGCCACGTTGCGTATAACGTTCAGCCAACGCAACCGGCCAGCGCATCTCTTCCGGCAGGATGCGATGATCGGGAGTCGCAATCGATTCAGACATACAACACCCCCGCCTGTGCAGTCAGACGTTCGGCATGCAGCCCGGTTTCACGGGCTAGATCGTCCAGGCCAAAGGTATGCCAGACGCTGCGGTTACGGATCACTTGCGTGGTACAGGGACCGCCGCTCACCGTCCAGCATGACGTCAGCAACATGGTGTCATCAGGTCCAGGCTCACCTTCAAGGGTGGCGTGATAGTGACGCTGGCCAATGGTCTCACTTGCCAGCGTCATAGTCGGCAACACCATCGGTTTTTCGACAGGCAGCAACTCCACAAACACTGGCGCGCCAGGTGCGAGTCGTGGCAGCAATGTTGACCAAAGCGCCCTGCGTTCTTCAGCCGTCAGGTGCCCCAGTACCCCAAAGGCCACGACCGCCCCCAGCCGCTCGGGTAGCTGCAACTTGTCGACCGTGTCCGGGATAATCGTGACGCGCTGCCGCAGCTCCGGCTGTTGTGCCACGCGATGCGTCAGCACCGCACGCATCGCCGGGGCTGGCTCCACCGCCAGAATATCCACCAGCGGCACAGTTTCGGCTATCGCCAGCACCGTTCGCCCGGTGCCAGCGCCGATATCCAGCACCGGATCATGAATATCGGTGAATACCGACAGCCGCTCACGCAGCGCGGTTTCACCCGCCGAGTGCGCGCGGCCAACCAGATCGTAGAACTCAGCGACCGGCGAGTAGAAGTCTTCCATAGCTTATCCTTCACTGAACAAGGGGGAGAACTGACGTAGCGCCTGCCGTACGCAGGCCACCACGGCGGCACGCTGGCTGGCGATAAAGAAGTGATCGCCAGGAAAACGATGCACAATACTTTCAGCCGAGGTACATGCCGCCCAGGCTTCGGCTTGAGCCAGTGGCAATTCACTGTCCCCTTCACCGCTCAGCACCACGATCGGACAAGTGAGCAAACGCGCTGGCTGTGGGCGGTAATTCTCAATCAGCCGGTAATCATTGCGGATCACCGGTAACAACAACTCCGCCAGCTCTGGCTGTTCGCGCAAGGTCTGGTTATCGCTACTGAGTCGCAGCAGTTCTTCGAGAATCTGCTGGTCACTACCCAGATGGATGCAGCTATCCAGCGGATGAAAATCCGGTGGCTGGCGACCGGAGATAATCAGCAGCTCCGGTTGCAGACGCTGGACAGCCAACATCTGCGCCAGTTCATGAGCGATGGCACCGCCCATACTGTGTCCGAGCAGGGCAAAACGACGCCCGGCCAGACGCGGCAGCAACTCATCCTGCAAGGCGGTGAGCAATGCGGGCATATTGTCGATAAAGGGTTCAGCAAAGCGATCCTCCCGTCCCGGATACTGCACCACCGCCAGTTCCACCTCAGAGGCATCGAATAAGTAAGGCCACGGGCGGAACGTACTGGCCGCCCCACCGGCATGAGGTAAGCACACCAGCAACAACGGGGCATGGGGAGCGGGCTGATAAAAGCGCAAAAAATGTTTGCTCATCGCGAAGTCTCCGCAGTTAACCGATCCATCAGCGGCAGCATGGCTGGCGTGTCGGGATAAATAAGTTCTGGTGGTCCCAGCACTGATGACACCCGATGCCAGAACCCGGTGACGCCCAACGCCCATTGCACCTGTTGCTGCGCCAGTGCGCTGTCGTCGATGGAGCGCTGAAAATCCGCCACCGCGCAGTTAATGGCCTGCGGCCAGACCTGTTCGAAAATCTCGCTGAAGCTGACGGCTTCGCTGCCCGGTAAAACGACGCTGCTGAGTGCTGATAAGCGTTCTGTCCCTGGCCCTTCCAGCACCAGCCGATGGGTTGCATCACGATGGGTATGTAAACGGGGACTCCAGATCGCCGGGCCGTGGGTATCCGCCAGCGCCAGTACGCCGCTTTCGGCGGTGATGGTCAGTCGGTGCAGCAACAACGCGTGGTTGTCGGCGTCAGCCGGATGGATTTGGTTCTGGACGCGTAGCGTCAGCGGCACACCGCCAATGCTGCCGTGCAGGCAGGTATAAGGTCCCACCTGGCGCGGCTGCATCAGTTCCAGTTGCGCCGGGCGCAGTTTCCCCAGCGCGCGCGCAATCACATCCAGCAGCGGGTAAAGCACCTGTGCGCCGCACACGCCCTCAATGTATTGCACCGGCTGATGCTGACGCAGAACCTCCGCCGCGCGGAGAAACTGACGGATGGGGGCAACAAAGGGGTAAAAGGCATTGATACCAAAACGGACGCAATACTGATGCGCCGTGCGCAGGCAGTCGGCCAGCTCGTCAGGGTGGAGTGGGTGTTCCTGTAACACATGGATGCCCCGGCTTAACAACTGGCTGGCGATTTCCGCCCCTTTGCCACCCGAGACGGCCGCCCTCACCACCACACAGGCGAGATCAATATCGGCTGGTAAACTTGCCACCGACGTGTAGTGGGCGATATTCAACTCACGCGCGTAACCGGCGGAAGCGGCAGAGCCACTGGAGAGGATCCCCACCAGTTCAATCGCTGGATTATTCGCGAGCGCGCGCAGATAAAAACGGCCAAAGCTGGTGCCACAAACAATCGCGCGGCAACGGGGCGTCGAAGCAGAACTCATATCACCCCCTGCTCTGGCTGCATATCTGGCTGATACTGGCTGATATGGGTGCCCGCATGGAGGCGCGTGATATCAGCCAGCACGGTCGCCGGTGCCAGCACGCGATCGGCGAAATGCACGCCCGGGGTTATTTCGCCGCGCATCAAACTCAACACCGCGCTGACGGCAGTGGCAGCGGTCAGCGCCAGGCTGCTGTCCGTGCGGATCACCACGCGCCGACGCGGTTCCCCCTCCTGCTGCCAGTCAAACACCATCTGGTAATACGGGGCGTAACCCGCCAGGTCAATTTCACTGGCCTTCTCCACTGCTGCACTGGCAAGAGCGAGGCTCTGTGATGTGCCATCCACCTTGCCACGCAGGCCGGTCAGGGTTTCCCGCAAGCATTGACCACTGAACACGTTGTACCAGCTCAGACCGGACAGATTGTGGCGCAGTGCCAGCCGCTCGGCGTCGGCACTCAGCCACGGCAGTAAGGTGACATGACCGGGGAAATGCGGCAGCGTATCTGTCTGCTGGGTTGCCAGGCTGTGGCGACTGCGCCGCCCGAGCTGCCAGCTGGCACCGGCCTCTCCGTACCAGTAATCGCTGCCCTGCAACGCATTGCATTGTTCATTTAACGACAGCACCAGATCCGCAGCGGCCGCGCCGCTCACTCGCTCAATACCGCCGCTGTAGACCGTCAGATTGCCGCCCGCACGCCGACTCATCCAGCCCGGCACCAGATTCGCCAGACCGGGCAACATTCCGGCAGAGAACACAGCAATCCAGTGCTGATCACCCGCGGGTTGCTGCTGTAACAGATGCCATGCCGGGCCATCGCCGGAGACATCCACATAATGTACATTCTCCGAGGCAGCCGCTCGTGCTACCCGATCGAGCACCTGATAGGATGGACCAGCGCAGTTCACCACTACAGCGCAACCACGGCAAAACTCACGCAGTTCCTTCTCCTGCCATAAATCCACCGGATGAGCTTCCACACCCAATTGTGACGCCAGTTGCTGTAAGGGATCGCGACGGCGACCGCCTAACCGCAATGCAAATCCCGCCTGAGCCAGCCAGCGGCTGACATCACGTCCTGCGCCACCGGTGGCACCGAGTACTGCAATGATGTTGTTGTTCATCAGGCTGCTCCCGGCGTGGTATGGCGTGTAATCAACGCCGCCAGGGTGGGCGCATGATGACGGGACAGGCAGCTAAAGTGATCGCCAGGCGTATCTTCAACAATCAGTTCCCCGAGGCACAGCTGGCTCCAGTAGTCGTGAACATCACCGGGCGTACCGGGCAACAGAGGATCGCTCTCGCTGTTACGCAGCAGAATGGTTTTGCCAAACCAGGGATCGGGGCGATATTGCCCCACCGACGCCATGCTGTGTCCGAACAGGGCATAACGACTGGCAAATAGCGTGCTGGCTTCATCCTCCTGATGGTAGGCTCCCTGCGCCATACCGGCGGTCTGCAAGGCTTGCAGGCGAACGGCTTGTGGCTGCTGGATCCAGCTCGTCAGTGCTTGCGCCACCTGGGGATGACTCTCGAGGCCATCAAATGCGTCTTCGGCGATGCGCTGCGGAGTGCGTTGTAGGATCGCGCTGACGGCTGCCGCCAGCGCCGGCTCCTGCGGCAGACCGAGTTTATCCAGGTCGGCCCCGATCGCGCGGGCAAACACGTAATCCACCAGGCGTACGTCATCCACCTGCGGCGGCTGATAAGCACTGATCACCACTAGCTCGCGCACATTTTTGCCGCGTTCGCTGAGCTGACGGGCGATCTCTGCGGCCAGCAAGCCTCCAAGGCAATATCCCAGCAGCGTGAAGCTTTCACCCTGTTCTGACAACGCATCGGCATAGTGACCAGCCAGCGTCACCAGCGCCTCATGCGGGGCCAGCGCCATAAATGCCTGCTGGCTGGGCAGTTCGAGGCCAATACCACGATCAAACTGCGATTTATCCAGGCTTGCCAGCAGATGCTGATACGGCTGAAGATTGCCCGTACCGGCATGCAGCAGCACACAGCAGTGGGTGCGATAATCCTGCAGCCCCCACAATGGCACCAGTACCGCCCGCGCCTGTTGCTGCTGCTCACCCTGCTTCGCGCTGTTGCGCAGCAACTCAGCCAGTCCCATCACCGTGGATTCCCGCAGCAGATGGCGCAGCAGGGTTTCCCATTCAAAATGGGCCGCGGCTTCGACCTGGGCGCGCAAACGTCCGATCATGCGGGATAACAACAGGGAATCACCGCCCAGCGCATAGAAATCCGCATCGCGATGCACGTCCGCCACCCCCAGGACATCAGCCCAGACGGCGGCAATCTGCTGTTCCAGTGCATCGCGTGGGGCGTTACCCTGGCCTGTCTGCTCCGCCCTTGTCAGGTGCTGCGGCATTGAATTCACCAACCGCTGCCGATCGATTTTACCGTTAGCGGTACGTGGCAGACGATCCAGTAGATGTAAATGCGCAGGCACCATATAACCAGGCAGACGATCGCGCAGAAAGTCCCGCAACTCATCATGATGCAGGCTGGCACGGTCGGTTTTGAACTGCGCGATAAATACGCCCTGCCCGGAGCTGGACAGCGCGCTCTCTGCCAGCGGCGCGCAATCAGTTAACGTCGCCCCCGCCTGCGCCAACAGGCTAAGCCACTGCTCGCGGGTAAAGAAGGTTTGATCGGTGGTGGCGCGCAGGTCGGTAAAGCCGGTCAGTTCCGGGAAGAACTCCATCGACACCAGCAACGGGTAGTTATGACGGCGGAAAGGTTCGATAAACACCAGCGTGCCGCCGGGTGCCAGCAATGAGGAAAATTGTGCCAGCACGTCACCGGCATTGCGGGCGTTATGCAGCACGTTGGCGCACAGGATCACATCAAAACTATTCGCCGCCATCCCCTGGCGAGCGGCATCCTCGTTCATGTCAAAAATGCCGTAGTGCATCCAGGGATAAGGGGCGAAAAGCTTGCGCGCTTCAACGAGGAAGAATTCTGACAGATCGGTAAACCAGTATTCCGGCTGATATGCGGCCAGCGCAGGCACCAGATCGCTGGCGGTGCCCGCTACTCCGGCACCCACTTCCAGCACGCGCAACGGGCGAGTGCTGGAGGCAGCCAGCGCAGTGATCGCCGCAATCACAATCGCGTTCATGCTCTGACTGACCAGGTTATCGCGGTAGGCCGCGTGGGCGGTCGACAGCTCGCCTTCCGGGAACAGAATGCCGCGCACATCAGTTTCACCGCACAGCAGCCCACTCAGGCAATCACTGCAAACACGGATATAGTGCAGCGTCTGGCTACCATAACCGGCACGCTGCTCAAGTTGCTCAACCTCGCGCCAGCACTGCTGCAACGTGGTGGTGTCGCAGGGGATCAGGTCTCCGTAGCGCCCCTGCGCATCCTGGGTGAGCGCACCAGCACTGACCAATCCTTCCAGCCAGCGGCGCAGCAGCCGCTGATGAACCTCCGCCACCCCGGTCGCCTGATAGATTTCCTCCAGTGTGTGACGGGCAGCGGCGGTGGCGAACAGGCCATCCTGACGCAGACGATCGGACATCGCGAGGATCGCCACGCGATCCGCACCGGTCATTAAGGCCTCGAAAGCCGCACCGTCAATCTGCTGCTCAATCTGCTGCGCCCGACTCTGGGCATTTTCCATCGCTGGCCAGGCGCTGGGTTGTTCACCCGCAGCCAGTTCAGCAAACCCCAGCAGATTACTGGCAGTGCCATTGCCTTCTGTCAGGCAGACCGCCGCATCGGTGACGGCCGGGTGTTGACGCATCACCGCAGCGATTTCACCCAGCTCGACACGGTGGCCGCGAATTTTGACCTGGTTATCGACACGCCCGAGAAACTCGATGTTGCCATCCGGCCAGTAGCGCCCCCGATCCCCGGTCAGGTAAAGGCGCTGACCATCATCACGAGTAACAAAGCGCGCAGCGGTCTTCTCTCGGTCCAGCCAGTAACAATCTGCCAGCCCATCACCACTGATGGCGATCTCACCGCTGACCCAGTCAGGACGATCGTGTAAATTCTCATCCAGAATATGCAACTGCTGATTAGCCAGCGGCTTCCCGTACGGAATGCTTTGCCAGTGTGGGGCGACCTGCGTGACCGGATGGAATACCGACCAGATTGCCGCTTCGGTGGCACCACCTAATGCGATCAGCTGAGCATCGGCTGAAATCGCCCGCAGTTGTGTCAGCAGATTAAGCGGCACCCAATCGCCCGATACCAGCGCCAGGCGTAGCGTCGGCAGCGGCTGTGTCGTATCCGCCAGCATCTGCAACTGGGCTGGCACCGTGTTCCACAGCGTGACGCCATATTGGGTGATGCGTTCAGCCCAGTGTGAAGGATCAGCCTTTCGCGCCTCCTGGGGATAGACCAGGGTGCCACCCGCCGCCAGCACACCAAACAGATCGTACACGGACAGGTCGAAACTCAGGTTAGCGACCGCGAGTACCCGATCCGCGGCGCTCACCGCAAAGCGACGGTTGATATCGGCGATAGTGTTCCAGGCGGCATGGTGGTTGATGACCACACCTTTCGGTTCACCGGTCGACCCGGAGGTGTAGATGATATAGGCAGGCTGATGGAGACCGATTCGTAGCGGCTGGAAATCACCCGCAGCAGTCTCGGTACGCCAGGAAATCGCCTCAACATCCTCAGGTAACTGTTCAGCATCGTCGCAGATTGCCCAACGCACCCCGGCGTTGCGTAAGATCGCTTCCCGACGGCGCGCAGGCTGTTGCCCATCAACCGGTACGTAGCAACCCCCATTCAGCAGGATGGCAAGCGGGGCCAGGGCATGAGCACGCCCTTTAGCACATATCACCGCCACGGCTTCGCCTGGACCATGCCCGGCCCGTTGCAAATCCGCCGCCAGCCCGTAAGCCTGGGCGGCCAGTTCGCCGTAAGTCATGCTCCCTGCATCATCCCACAGCGCGATGGCATCCGGCTGCTGTTCTGCCTTCTCCAGGAACCCCTGATGCAACAGTTGGGCGAAGTTTGGCTGGCTATCCGCGTTAGTCTGTTGGCGAATGGCAGCCTGTGTCGCAGGCAGCGCCAGCAACTGACGCTGGTTCAGGCAAGATTCACCCTCTTTCAGCAGGTGCTGGATGACACCGCTGAAAGCATTAAACGCGTGTTCAATAAACTGCTCAGGGAAGAGTCCCTCGCGTGAATCCCACGCCAGCATCATGCCATCGGGTTGGGCGGTGACCTGGCAGTCAATCAACACCTGTGGGGTTTGGGTTAATCCCTGCTCAATACGATAGTGCGCCGGAGCCTCCTGCCGTTCACCCTGACCGAGGGTGCTGGTAAACACCACCGGCATTAGCACTGCCTCACCATGATGGCGTGACAGTTCACTCAGCACCTCAAGGCCTGAAAAGGCATTATGGTCGAGATCGGCAAACAGGCGCTGATTGAGGGTAAGCAGTTGTTGCGCAAAAACCTCTTCGCCACGCAGATCCACTTCCAGTAGCGTCACGGAAGTGAAGTCGCCTACCACCCGTTCAAGGTCGCTGTGTTGCCCTTCACGGCGGAAAATCGGCAGGTTAAGCGTGAAGTGGCGGCTGTCGCTGTAGAACCCCATCACCTGGGAGAATGCACCCAGCAGCAGCGCGTTCAACGTCACCCTGGCTTGCGCGGCCAACTGATTCAGTTGCTGACGCTGTTGATGCGACAGGCGCAGATGACGCCGAACAAATACGGCCTGCTCCGCGCTGGTGCTTAACGGTAAAGCCGGGGCATTCGGTAACGCAGGGATACGCTCCCGCCAGTATTGCTGCGCCTTACGGTAGCGCACACCCTGGCGTGCGGCACGCCGGGCGATCACGTAATCACGGAAACCCAACGCGGGCGCGGGTAGCAGGGTTTCGGGCGCAAACAGCAGTTGTTCCAGTTCATCCACCAGCAGATACAGGCTGGCGGAATCCACCAGGATCAGCTCAATCGACAGCAACAGGCGGGTTTGCCCTGCCGCCTGGACACTGGCCGCAGCAAAAAGCGGCCAGCGCTGATAATCCGCCGGGGCAGCCAGCATCGCTTCGCGCAACTCGTCGAGACGCGCCCTGATGGCTGTGGCTGGCAGATTGGGCCATTCGTATTCTGGTGGCTGGAACAGCGGCACCTGCGGCAAAACGTGCTGGAATCCCTCTTCCTCAATCACCACCCGCAACATGTCATGACGCGCAATCAGCAGATTAAGTGCCCGATTGAGTTTCGCCGACGTGACGGGCTGATCAAAACAAATCTCCAGATACCCACGGCAGGCAATACCGCCGAACGCAAAAGCGCTATGACGCCCGACAAAATATGCCTGCTGTGCTTCCGTTAAGGGGAAAGGCTCAAAGCGTGCATCGGGATCGGCTTGCAGCAAGGCCTCGCTCTCCTGCTGCTTTAGCCAGTCGAGGATGGCAGGTTTATGGGCGCGCAACTCCTGCACCATAGCTTCGGTCATTACCCCGGCAGGTGCGCGGAAGCGCAGATTGTTGTCTTCCTGCCACAGTTCGATGCCCTGGGTTTCCAGTCGTGCGATAACGTCAGAAATTTTCACAATAAACCTTCTTCCATACTGTTTTTGTCAGCCAAATGCCTTTCGACGGATGCGCAAAGGCCCGAGAGGGTAGCGTCAGCAAAAAAGTCTCGTAGAGTCAGACGGATACCGAAGTGTTTGCAGATTTGCGCCACCAGGCGGGTGCCCAGTAACGAATTGCCACCAGCGCTGAAGAAGCTTTCGCTGGCGTGGCCCGGCTGCGTACCCAGCACCTGTTGCCAGATGTCTGCCAGCGCCTGTTGGTGAGGATCGTCCAGAGACAACGCGGTTTGCGTGGTCTGGGTGGTGAGTTGCGCCAGCGCTTTGCGGTCGATTTTGCCGTTGGCGGTGAGCGGCCAGTGGCTGAGAGCGGTAATCGCCGCAGGTATCGCCCAGCCAGGCAACACGCTGCGCAGCCCGCGTTGCAGCTGTTCGACAGTCGTTGCCTCACCCTCATAGAAGGCGTACAGGCTGGCGCTGACACCGCTGCCCTTCAGCAATACCACCGCGCGGCGTACGCCCGGACAACGTTGCAATTGTTGTTCAATTTCGCCCAATTCAATACGGTGACCGCGTAACTTCACCTGACCATCGCGTCGTCCGAGGAATTCGAGGATGCCGTCAGGACGGTAACGTCCCATATCACCCGTGCGATACCAGCGTTGCGGGTAGTCGCCACTAAAACTCGCCTGGGTTAGCGTCTGATCGCCACAATACCCGCGCGCCACCCCCATCCCGCCAATCCACAGTTCCCCTGCCACCCAATCCGGCAGCTCGCAGCCCAGTTCATCAACCACCCGGAACTGCTGGTTGCGCAGCGGTAAACCGTAGGGTACTGATGTCCAGTCGCGCGGTGGCCGCGCCGGAACCGCCCAGGCATTGGACCAGATGGCGGCTTCGGTTGCGCCACCCAGCGCGATGGTCTGGCAAAGGGGCGCAATACGTTCCAGCCTGGCCGCAATGTCCGGGCTGACCCAATCGCCTGACAGCAATGCCAGACGCAGCGCTGGCAATTCATTCCCGCGCAGTTGCGCGATTTCAATCACCATCTCCATCAGCGTGGGTACGCTGTTCCAGACGCTGACCTGGTGCTGCTGCATTAACGCCAGCCAGCCCTCGGCATCGCGATGTTCTTCTTCTGCACTGAGGACCAGCTTCGCGCCCTGGCTCAATGCACCGAAGATATCGAACACTGACAGATCAAAATCAAGCGCAGCCACACCCAGCAGCACATCCTGACTGCGGATGCCATAACGCTGACAAATGTCGTCGACGGTATTACTGGCGCTGCGGTGTTCAACTTCCACGCCTTTGGGTTCACCGGTCGAACCCGAGGTAAAGATGATGTAAGCCAGACCAGCCGCATCGGGCAGCACCGGCTCAGGCAGCGGTGTGCAACTGAGCAGCTGTGGCAGGGGGAGCAATGTGGCACCTTCCACACAGCCAATCGCCAGCTTTGCCTTGGCTTTGCGGCACAACAATGCTTGCCGTGCTGGCGGATGTTTGCCGTTGACCGGCAGATACGCAGCACCCGCCGCCAGAACGCCCAGCACTGCCACTATCTGATCGACACCACGCGGCAGGGCTATCGCCACGCAGTCGCCTTCTTTTACACCCTGCTGTTGCAGACCCGCCGCCACAGCCAGCACTCGCTCGCGCAGCTCACCGTAGCTGATGCCGCCGTGCTGCTCGTCCCATACCGCTATGCGTTGCGGATGGAGACACGCCTGGTCAAAGAACCCTTGATGCAGCAATGCCGGGCCATGTTGTGGTGCCTCGGTAGCGTTGATCTGTTCGCGCACCCGCTGCTGAGCAAGTGGCAACTGGCGTAGCGGTGGTAACTGCCAGTCAGCATCGGCAAGCAGCTGTAAGAATTGGCAATAGCTGGCAAACATCTGCTCCACCATCTGTGCCGGGAACAGTTCCTCCAGATAATCCCAGCTCAACAGCAGGCCGTCTTCAAGGTCGATCACCTGATGATCCAGCCACACCTGCGGCGTCTGGGACAGCGTGAAATCCGGCCACGGCGCGGCTTTTGCCAGCGCATCGGCAACGCCGAGCATACTGGTGAACACCACCGGCACCGCTCGCGTTTCACCACCATGATGTTGCGCCAGCTGACGCATCACGCTGACAGCGGAGACATCCTGATGATCCAAATCGCGCCAGATTTGCGCCTGCATCCGCTGGGCATGGCTGAGCCAGCTTTCATTCGCGCTGGCGTGGTATTCCGCCAGAATCAGTGAGGTAAAATCGCCGATCACCCGGTTGATATCGGGATGGAGTGGCTTACGGTCAAACAGCGTCATATTGACCACCAGCGAGCGCTGCCCGCTCCAGCGGCTCAACACCTCGCAGAAGCAGGTCAACAGCAGCACGGACGGCGTGATTTGCGCCTGACGCGCCCGTTGCAGGATCTTTTGCCACTGATCTGTTGCCAGCCTGGCCTGCAGGCGACGAAACGCAGGCTGAGTCAGCGTCTCCGGTTCTACCTGGGTGGGTAACGCAGGCGCTGCGGGTAGCGAGGTCAACCGCTGCTGCCAGTACTGGATGGATTCAGCGGACTGCCCCTGCTGCTGACGCAGGCACTGGTAATCACGGAACCCGACGTTGAGAAGCGGCAGAGGTTGGTCAGGGCGCTGGTAGTAATGGAACAACTCGGTGAACAGCGTCAGCATACTGAGGCCATCGACAATCAGGTTGTCGAGCAGCACCGCCAGCCGCACCTGATTATCACCGTAGTGGATCACCTGGACGTCGTAGAGACGACCGCTCTCGGGTGCGAGTTTTTGCCGCGCCATCTGCTGACGCAGTTCAACCAGCGGAGCGTCACCGAGATGATGCTGGCGGAAGGGGTAGAAAGGCACCTCCTGCACAATCTGTTGCTGCCCGTCTGGCGTGATGCGACAACGCAGCATGTCATGGCGCAGCACCAGTTGATGCCATGCCTGCTCCATGCGCGCGACATCCATCCCCGGCAGTTCATATTCGTTGTAGCACTGCGCCGCGATATCACCGAGCGTGAACGCTTCCTGGCGACCCAGCCAGTACGCCTGCTGCACATCGGTCAGCGGGAAGGGTTGATAGCGGCCGGTGGCATCATGCGTTAACACCGGTTGTTGCGCCGTTGCTGCGCGTTTCAGGCTGGCCGCAAACGGGCGGAGTTCAGGGGTGCTGAACAGAGATGCCAGCGCCCCACGGAAGCCCGCCTGTTGCAGGCGGCTCATCAGGCGGGTTGCCACCAGGCTGTCGCCACCCAGGCTGAAGAAATTGTCACTGGCCGCCACATGCGGCACCGCCAGCAGTTCACACCACAGCTGCGCCAACAGGGTTTCCGCCTCACCACTGATCGGCAGTTGTTCATCGGCATGTGCTGCCTGTGCCAGCTGATCCGCAATCTGTCGGGTGATCGCTTCACGATCCACTTTGCCATTGGCGGTCAACGGAATCTGACTGATTTGAATCAGGTGTTCAGGCACCTCGTAATCCGGCAGGCTGGCCTGCGCCGCCTGTTTTACCGCGGCCAGATCGATCGGCTGGGAGGCCACCAGCGCCGCCGCCAGCTTCCGTGTCGTGCCGGTTAAAACCACCGCAACGGCGCTTTCCACCTGCGGCAGACGACTGAGTGCGCCCTCCACCTCACCCAATTCAATGCGGTGACCACGGATCTTGACCTGATTATCGGCCCGGCCAAAGAACTCCAGCACGCCATCGGGACGATAACTGGCGACATCGCCGGTGCGATACCAGCGGCGTTGTTGCCACTCGACAAACTTCTCTGCGCTGCGCTTTTCATCACCGTAGTAGCCCGCCGCCACCCCGGCACCACTGACCCACAGCTCGCCTTTGACCCAGTCCGGGCAATCTCTTCCCTGCTGGTCTACCACCCGGCATTGCATATTCGCCAATGGGACACCGTACGGCGCTGATGCCCACCAGGGATCGTCCTGCTGGATCTCATAACAGGTCGAGTGAATCGCCGCTTCGGTCATCCCACCAAGCGAGACAAAACGCGTCTGCGGCGACAGTTGCCATAACGCCTGCGGTAGCTGACGCACCACGCGGTCGCCTCCGACCATCACCAGGCGCAGTGCCTTGCTGAGTCCATGCGCTTGAGCCGCAACGGTAATCATCTCGATCAATGCGGGTACGGCACTGATCACGCTTACCTGCCAGTGATTAATCAGCCCCACCCAGGCGGCGGCATCACGCCGTTCTGCCTCGTCCACCACCACCAACGAAGCGCCACGTCCGAGGAAAGTGAAGATGTCGTAGGCTGAGAGGTCAAAATCGAGGGCCGACAGGGTGATGGAACGATCGTTATCGCTAATGCCGAACAGCGCGGCGACGGCATCTACGGTATTGGCTACCGCACCATGACTCACCACCACCCCTTTGGGGGTGCCGGTGGAGCCGGAGGTATAGATGATGTATTTCGCTGCTTCAGCAGGCTGTATGCAGGGGGCCGCCAGTGGCGTTGCCTGTAAGGCTTCATTGAGGCTGGTTACTGCTACGCCCTGCGGCCAGCTGAGTTGCTGCAAACTGTTTTCATCGCACAACACCCGCTTTACCCCGGCATCGCGATAGACCACCGCACGACGTGCTTCCGGTAAGCTGATGCCGGAGGGCACATAGCAGCCCCCCGCCGCGAGCACGCCCAGCACCGCGACAATTTGCTGTGGACCTTTTGCATGGGTGATGGCGACTCTGTCGCCGGGTTGCACGCCCTGCTGTTGCAGATAACCCGCAACCGCCAGCGCCTGTTGCGCCAGGGTGCCGTAATCCATCTGCCATTCCTTTCCCCACAACAGCGCAGTGGCGTTGGGATGTTTACGGGCCTCGGCAAAGAAACGCAGATACAGCGGTCGTAAGTCCGGGAAGGACAACGCGGTCTGATTGGTGAGCTGGCGAACCTGTTGCTGGCTGTCCGGTAAGGGCAGCTTCACCGGCTGTCGCCAGTCGGATTGGGTTAACTGCTCCACCAGCTGACAATAGCTGCTGAACATCGCCTCGATCATGCCCGCCGGGAATAACGCCTCCAGCGCATCCCACTCCAGCAACAAACGCCCGCGTGACTCGCTGATTTTTGCATCCAGCCATACCTGCGGCGTTTGCGTGATGGCATAGATTTGTCGCGGGAAGGCATCTGAAAGATCGAGCGACGCGTCTTTATCCAGCCCGATCACACTGGTGAAAACCACCGGCATTGAGGCCATGGCCTGACCTTTCTGGCGTGCCAGCTCGCGCAGTACCCAAATCCCGGACACGTCGCGTTGCGCCAGCGCCGCCCCCTCCTGCTGTTGCAGGCGCTGTGCCGCAGCAAGGAAATCGCCTCCGGCACTGCGTTGATAACCCAGCAGCAGAATTGAGGCGAAATCACCGACCACATGGTTAATCTGCGGATGGCGTGGCTGACGATCAAACATTGTCAGGTTAATCGCTAACGCGGCCTGATTACTCCAGCGCGCCAGTACTTCACCATAGGCCGCCGCCAGCACCACACTCGGCGTGATGCCGTAACGTTGCGCCACCGCTTTTAACTGTTGCCAGCGGTTGGGCGATAACTCATGACTCCAGCGGCGAAAACGTGGCTGTTGTAGGGTTTCCGGCGCGACCGCCAGCGGCAGCGCGGGGCGTTCCGGCAATGTTGAGAGATGCTGTTGCCACCAGGCCTGTGCCTGCTGCTCACGCTCGGACGTTGGGCGATTTTGCAAAACATAGTCGCGATAGCGGATATGCAGTTCCGGCAGGCAGAGCTGAGGATCGCGGTATAGTTGATCCCACTCAGTGAACAGCACCATGATGCTGCGGCCATCCAGCATCATACTGTCCAGACTGACGAATAAACGCTGGCGCTGCGCATAGTGAGCAACGTGGATGGCGAACAACGGCCACTGGCAGGGATCGTAAACCTGATGCGACAGTTTTTCGCGCAGGGTTGCCAGTCCAGCCTGTGTATTCTCATGCAACCAGTGCTGCTGGATTTCCCACGCTGGTGGTTGCTCCGCGACCTGCTGTTGCCCCTCCTCTGTAACGCAAACACGCAACATGTCATGGCGCTGGATCAGTTGACGCCAGGCCTTTTCCAGTCGCACAACGTCCAGATTCTGACCGTCAAATTCAATGTAGAAGTGCGACCCTACCGCCCCCAGCGTCATTTCCCCGGAGCGACCAATCCAGAAGGCTCGCTGAATATCGCTGAGTGGGAACGGCTGATAGCGGCTGGCTTCATCAATGCTGAGTGGCTGATCAGGCATCTGCTGCTGATGCCGCACATGGCTACAAAATGCCGCCAGCGTTGGCGTGGCGAAGAGTTCCGCCAGAGGGGCGGTGAGGTTCAGCTCACGCATCCTGGCGATTAAACGCGTGGCGATCAGGCTGTCACCCCCCAGCACGAAGAAATTGTCCTCGCGCCCCACTTCCTCGACCTGGAGCAACTGCTGCCAGAGAGCGGCGACCTGTTGCTCAATCTCCCCTGCGGGAAGCTGAAATTGCCGCTCAGTGCTCGCCAATTGCTGCTCAGCCTGCTGCTGCAATGCACGACGATCCAGTTTACCGTTAGCCGTCAGCGGCATTTCCGCGAGGAACTGATAGTGTTCAGGCACGGCATAGGTTGGCAATTGCGCCTGTAACCAGTCGCGCAGCGTTGCATGACTCAAAGGTTGCGACGTCACCAGGCTGGCGCACAACTGTCGGGCAGCCGGTGATACCACGCCAACGCTTGCCTGGAGCACCTGAGGGTGGCTCAGCAACGCGGTTTCAATCTCACCCAGTTCAATACGATGACCGCGTATTTTAATCTGGTGATCGGTACGCCCAATGTACTCAATGTTGCCTTCAGGCCAGTAACGTACCCGGTCACCACTGCGATACCAGCGTCGACCGGCATACACAACAAACTTCTCCGCGGTACGGACTGGATCTTTCAGATACCCCAGCGCCAGACCGGGTCCACTGACCCACAGCTCGCCACCGACCCAGGTCGGGCAATCGCGGCCACGGGCATCGACGATACGGCAATGCATGTTTGCCAGCGGCTGCCCGAAAGGCACCGCTGACCATCGCGTATCATCGGGTTGCAACACAAAGACCGTCGAGTGGATCGCCGCTTCCGTCATGCCACCCAGCCCGACAAATGCCGCCTTTCCGGTCAGTGACCACCAGCGCGAGGCCATCTCTGCCGGGATGCGATCGCCACCCATCATCACCAGACGCAGGGATGGCAAGGGATTATGCGCCGCAGCGGTGAGGATCATGTCCAATAACGCCGGGACACAACTGATGACCGTGACGTGCCAGCGCTGTAATAAATCCACCCAGGCATGGGCATCACGGCGCTGGAATTCATCGACCACCACCAGACCTGCTCCACGGCTCAGGCTGGCAAAGATATCGTAAGCCGACAGGTCAAAATCCAGTTCCGAAAGCGAGATGGTACGATCCGCTGTAGTGAACCGGAACAAGTCGTCAACAGCATCAATGGTGTTAGCAACTGCGTCATGTGAGACAGCTACACCTTTCGGCGTACCCGTCGATCCGGAGGTGAAAATGACGTACATGGCCTGCTGGGATGAAATGGGCAGGCATGATGGCAAAGGAGGAGCGGCTAACGCTGTGCTAAGCGCCACCACGGTGACCTCTTCCGGCCAGGACGGTTGGCAGTTGTGGCGGTCATCACTCAAAACCCACTGCACGTCCGCCGTCTGATAGACCTGCTGGCGGCGCAGCAACGGTACATCAATGCCGCAAGGGACATAGGTTGCACCAGCCGCCAGAACGCCCAGCACGGCGACAACCTGCCCAACGCCTTTACCCATGCTGACAGCAACGGAGTCGCCTGTTTCCACGCCCTGCTTTTGCAGATAACCGGCGACACATAACGCCTGATGCGCCAGCTCGCCATAGGTGAGTTGCTGCTCATCCCCCCACATCAGCGCAATCGCCTGAGGCTGTTGCTGTGCCTGATGGAAAAAGCGCTGATGGAGCGGGATAGCCGGTGATACGGGTGTTTCGGGCTGAGGGAATGACACCAGCGGAGCAGGCGTGGATAGCGGTTTCTGCCAGTTGACAGCATCCTCCAGCAACTGCAACGTGCGCTGGCAGAACCAGTCAAACATCGCCTCAATAACCTGCGGCAAGAACAGGTCGGCACGAAAATCCCAGTTCAGCAGGATACCGCCCTGATATTCGGTGGCCTGCGCATCGAGCCACACCTGTGGTCCCTGCGAGATGGACCACACAGGGTCGCCCAGCGTCTGTCTGACCTGTGGCTCATACAATTCCCCCAGCGCCAGCGCGCTGGTGAAAACCACCGGGGCCAGTACCTGTTCTCCATGCTGTTGCCGGGTCAGATCGCGCAGCACTTCAACGCCGCTGTAAGCCGAGTGCGCCATTGCCTGATGCAGCTGACCCTGAAGTGCCCTCGCCTGCGCGATAAAGTCAGGCTGACAGGCAGGTTCAACCGTCACCAGCACCGAGCTGGAGAAATCACCGACCAAAAGATCTACCTGGGGATGGTCTGAATGGCGCGAAAATACCGGCAGATTCAGCACAAAGGGCGCGGCACCGCTCCACAAACCTATCGTCTCGGAAAACAGCGTTGCCAACACCGCTGGCACTGTCAGCCCAGCCTGTTGGCTTAGTTGTGTCAGCTTGCGGCTTTGTGCTTCGTCTAGACAGAAATGTTTGCGTTCGGTACGCGGGACATCGGTCGACGTGCGTAATGGCAAGGCGGGTGGACCGGCCAAATCAGCTAAACGCTGTTGCCACCAGAGACGATCCTGCTGCCACTGCGATTGCTGGTGTTTACGCTTTTGCTGGAGATAGCTAGCGTAGCTGAAACTTAGCTCAGGAAGGGAGGCGTAAGGTTGGGCATAGAGTGAGGCCAGTTCGCGCAGCAATATGCGTAAACTGGCGGCGTCACCCGCGATCATATCCAGATCCAGATGCAGTCGGCTTCGCTTTCTGGGCAACTGTGACAGTGCCAACATCATCGTCTGACCCTGTTCGATATCCAGTCGCTGGTGGGTATAACGCTGACGGAATCTTTCCAGCTCTGTTGTCACTTCCGAGTCGGAAAGAGGGGTCAAATCATTCACCTGCAACGAGAGATTTTCAGTGGCAGCGATGTGCTGCAATCCTTCGCTATTGATCCGCAGGCGTAGCATCGAATGTCGGGAGATAAGCTGCTGAAACGCCTTATTAAGACGCTCAGGATCTAACGCCGCCCCATCCAGCTCAGCATAAAAATGGGCGGTGACACCACCAAGTTGCTGTTGCTCCTGTCGACCGATCCAAAAGGCATGTTGCATTTCTGCCAGTTCAAAGGGAGTTTCGCCTACATTGTGGTGAATGGCAGAGGACGCGTTTACGCCACTGGCCGACTGCACAATTGCAATCCACTCAGCCAGCGTCCTTTTTCCAATCAACTCGGTAAACCTGACGGCGATTCCTGCCCGGCGCAGTTCACTGGCGGCCCGCATAGTGCGCATCGAATCCAGACCGTGGTAGATCAAATCACTGTCGTCACGCAACTGGTCGGTAGGAACACCTAACAGACGGGTTAACAGACTTTTTAACAGCGCTTCTGGCGAACTCATGGTGGTGATATCTCCTCTGCATAGCCGAAGACAGGCTTCGGTTATTTCCCTGCCAATGAGGAGATATGTTGGTTTTAGTCACTGTCTTTCGTCATGCGTTATAAGTTATGCCTTAAGACAATTGGCTATTCAGAGGGCCAAATAACGGTATTAAATTACGGGTTTTTACGTGATCGTTTATGGACAGGAAAATAAAAATCAGGATTTTAATGAATAAAATCAATTGATTACTATAGCTTACTCGCGCTTTTGTTCTTATGAAGATCATTCAATGATTCACAAAAAGATGATTACATGGCCTGTATTCAGCAGAAGATAAATTCTTTTTTTTTATAATTTCAACATCAAGAATAAAACCTTGTCATGCGTGGGCTATGCAAGATCCGAAAACCCTTGTGTGCAACCATGAGTTGTAACAGAACATGGGAACCACTGTGCAAATAAAAAGACAACTTATTTCTCAGAATATTTTCTGAACCAAGTTGAGAGTGACTTATGCCCGCGACCAGCAAGAAGAAGCACCAGAGGATGGTGCGTACCAATATTGGCAATGAATGTGCGCCGCATCGTCCGTCTATCAATGCTGAAATGCGTAGTCATCTCCTCGTCTTCTCCATAGCTGAGCCACTCCAGGTAAAAGCCAGCCCGCGCCAGGACTGCACACTCGAGGCTGTAGCTGCTGATTTCCGACTTCATTCTGTCAAAAATGTGTCACAGCATGCAAAAGAAACCCAAACTCATTAAAGATCGAGGTATTGTAATGCCTGTTTTTAGTCAGTTCATAATATGCCCTGTCATTATGCTGTTATTTTAAGCGATATAAAAAACGCTTTCTTTTCTCATACAAAACGAAAACCTTTTAAAGTTCAAATTAAACCATCCGCCTTTTCCGGTTATCCGATCTATTGAACCAACCTCGCTGTTTGCTGACTAATATGTTAACTTTTGCCGTCATGTTAACGTTCTTAAGATGTTAACGGTGCGCGCCTAATTTTCGACCAGCCAGAGCAGTCTGTGCGCAGAGGATACCAGATATGAAGGTTTTAATTATTTGTCGGGATAATATTGGCGACACGCTACTGACGACGCCGCTTTTAAGTGCGCTCGCACAGTCTGGCCAGCATCAGGTCGATGTACTAACCAATAATTATGCGGCACCGGTATTAAAAAATAATCCCGATATACGACAACTTTTGTATTACACCAAACTACATCACCGCGACGAAGGTCAGGGTCGACTGAACTGCCTGTTCCAACGATTGATGCTGATGATTAACCTGAAAAAGCAGAAGTATGACGCGGTGGTCCTCGCAAAAAGCCGCTGGGACCAGCACGGACTGAAATGGGTAAAAATCATACGTCCTGGCAGAGTCATTGCTTTAGGCGAAGAGTCACATCCGCTGATTACCGACCTGCTTCCACCGGCTAGTCAGTCTCAGCAACATATCAGTGAAATCCTGTTCAGCCTTGGACGACCGTTTAATCTCAGCGCCACTGCGCCAGGTAAACTGACGCTTTTGCCGGATGCTGAGAGTGCAAACAACCTGCGTAACAGCTACGCCATCGATCCCTCTCTCCCGGTTTATGCATTACAAATTAGCGCCCGCAAGCCAAGCCAGCAATGGGAGGCCGCCCGGTTCGCTGAACTGGCAGACAAAATTGCTACCCGGCATCGTTGTCAGATTATGCTGCTGTGGTCACCCGGTAGCCGAGACAATCCACGCCATCCGGGTGATGACGACAAAGCTCGCGAAATTATGGCACTTTGCACGCACCTGCCGGTGAAAGCGGTGGCGACAACCACCCTGCCACAGCTTATCGCGGCCATGTCCTTATCTCGCGGCCTTGTAAGCAGTGACGGTGGCGCGATGCATATTGGCGCTGCGCTGGGACTTCCGGTTGTCGCGCTATTTGGTGACAGTGACCCGGCATGTTGGCATCCCTGGCAGGTGAAGCATAAGGTATTGCAACCAGCCTCGCGCCATGTCAGCTCGCTCAGTACGGATGAGGTCTACGACGCATTCCTGCAAACCATCATTCAGTAACCACCTCAGGCCAGTGTCCAAGTCTGGCCGCTTCGCATAGCAGTGCAACCGTCAAGGGGTGATAAGAAAACCCCTTCCGACGGGTAAACAAAGAGAATTGCAGGCGTGTTGCCGGAAAATAGCGTGCATCATCATAATGCTTTGAACTGACTGCAAAAGTGATAAAAAAGTCATTCATCAGATCTGCAAATTCAAACTCATTCAGGGGTAACTGTTGCACGTAAAAGTTGGGGTGATCAACTTTCTTAAACCAACCTAGCGCGGTTGGCTTGTTATGATATTCGATTAGAGCAATCACCGCTGCCAGCATGGAGGGTTGTGTCGTGTTAGTCATTATCCCACCAGTTTCACTATGGCCTGTTCGACCTCTTCAACGGTGATCGAAGTCATGGGATGTTGCGAGTCATCTTCAGGCGGGCGGTGAATAATGATATGACGGTCACTGTCCTGACAGGGGCCGGTATAACGTGGATTGGCGGTAGAAAAGAGGCTGACGGTACGCACCTGCGCAGCGACCGCAATATGCATCGGTCCTGTATCACCCGTTACCAACAGATCCAGGCTGCGGATCAAGTTAATCAAGCCGCTGAGATTGGTTTTACCCGCCATCGGCGTAACATTTTTTCGGTAATGCAGCGGCAGGCTATCAATAAACTCCTGTTCAAGATGCTGCTCATGCGGCGCACCGGTCACGATGATTTCACAGTCAGGCCAACGAGTAAGCAGCGCTGCCACCAACTGGCAGAATGATGTTAGTGGCCAGCGACGAATATCTTTAGATGCACCTAACTGAAATCCAATACGCAGGTGGTCACCTGATCTCGTAACGCTGCTTTCCGATTCCGGCAGATGCATCCGGGTCTGATGCGACTGCGCACCGAGCGACTCAATCAATTTAAGTTTGCGTTTAATGGTGTGATCGTCGAAATAACCCGAGTAATGGTCCAGATGTTTATTAAGAAGTGGCGACTCGCTGCCGTAATGGTCGCGCACAATGACCTTACTGCCAGTTAATACTGCGCTCATAACATCGTACGGAAAATGGCCGTGTAATATCACCGATAAGTCGGGTTTCTGTCGGCGCAACTTGAAGAATAATGGCAGGTAATTCAGTAACTTATTGTCCCATATATAGATTTTATCAAACCACTGATAGCGGCTAACTAAATCCTTATTCTTCTTACTGGAAACCAAAATGAATTGACTGGCAGGGAAGCGATTTTTAAGGCTCCAAATAGCCGGTGTATTCATCAGAAAATCGCCCAGTGCAGTGGTGGAATAGATCACCACAGTTTTGGGATTAAGATCATGTAAGGAAGGTGCTGTTTCCCTGCTAAAAAATCGCGAGTAAAGCGTTAAAATTTGGTCTATGAGATATAGTTTTTTTTTCTTCACGTTTGCAGCACCCTAACTGTATAAAAAATACTCAAAAAAGTCTTTTATGGATATTTAGAGGTTAATCCGGGGATTAAAGTTCATTGCGAAAGCACATTTTCATCCGGTTAACCTCAGATTAACTGGACAGGCTTCAGTTTGGCAATCTTCTCTAATGTACAGGGATGATGATTATAGCTCAGCAACATCACAGCATCACCTGATCCGAAGGGGTTATCATTTACTTCAAGCCACCGATTCTGGCTGCGCTATCACCCTTTAAACCCGGCCTGAAAAACGACCTCACTCCCCTTTCCTTTTCATCAGAAAACAGTAGCAAGTGACATTCAAAACCGGGAAATCAGGGTGACATTATCAACATGGATAGACAAAATCTACCGATTGGTTCGTCGCATGACTAAATCATGACATTTATGTCACCAGAAGCGCACCCGTCCCAGGGTTACCGGAAACTCCACTGCACAGTAATAACAAACACGCTGGGAATGATAATCCCCGTTTCGATGCCAAAATAAGAAGTGAAATTATATTGAAAGCCATGATAAATATAAGGTGAAAATCCAATGCCAGTTGCCTTTTTAAAATCATGATAAGAACCGTGATCACCACAATTTTTAAATGCATCGAAAAAGAACTCGCCGGTATATCCATATACGCCTTTGAACACCCACCCGTTATCCCAGGAGGCCCAGTCCCTTCTCACGCCCATCGCAAGACAACGATCGTCGAAACTATTTTTCATTGTGCCAAGTAACACGCTGTATTTCGAATCTTCAGAGACTTTACGCTCAACAGAAAAAAAGTTATTTTCGAAATTCTCCGTGTATTGCCCGTGATTCCCGGTCAGATGGTAAACAAAAGAACCGGTATTGACTGAATAGAGATTTATTTCACTGGCATAACACCAGAAAACCAAAACGAGCAAATGGTATCCTAATATTCGGATTATTAATTTATGCATTTTAATATCCAACTTAATAAGAAAGGAAGTCGAACGATTCCTGCACCCTTACCCACGTTTTGGTTTTACATGAAGGCTTGCTGTATCCAAGCATAGCCCATTACGCCCTCCCCCCCTACCTTTTAGCTCAAATTTTAACCTTACCTGCTCGCCATTACGCTATATACCGGGAAAAGCACCTCATTATGTAAGGATTGCGTAAGCCTATCGATCATAAGATCCCATTTCTCTGTAATGATTGAGAGTGTAAATGTAATAAAATATTAACAGGAGGAAGGGAATGGTAGGGATTTCAACGTTAGGAATAGGCTCTGGGCTAAAACTTGATGAAATTCTCGACAAGCTCACCAGCGCCGAGAAACAGGTTCTGACACCCATTTCAAAGCAACAAAGTGCGGCCACAGCGAAGCTGTCGGCCTACGGCAGTCTGAAAACAGCCATCCAGAGTTTTCAGACTGCCAACAGTAAATTGCAGGAAAGTGGGCTATATACCCAGACCAGTGCAACCAGTAGCACCACCGCCTTTAGTGCCGACTCGGGTGGGAGTGCCATCCCCGGAAAGTACACCATCAGTGTGACACAACTGGCGCAATCCCAGACGTTAACCAGTGCGGCAAAGAGTGATTTGAAGTTACCGCTGGGTAGCGATGCTGATAGTCGGACGCTGAAAATTCGCATGGAGGATGGCAAAGAGCACAGCATCACCTTAAGCAAAGATCAAACTTCGCTTTCTGCGCTGCGCGATAGCATCAATAAGGCTAATGTCGGTATCAGCGCGAGTCTGATCCGCGTATCCGATAAAGAGTATCGCCTCTCACTGACTGCCACCGAGACAGGGACCGGTCATGCGGTGAAAGGAATTGAGGTGACTGGCGATGACACGTTGCAGGATTTTATCGGTTACGACGCGGCAGTCACCACCAAAGGGTTGACACAGAATGTTGCGGCGCAAAACGCGCTCCTTAGCATTAACAATGTCAGCATAGAGAGCAGCAGTAATGTTATTACCGATGCGGTTGAAGGTGTAACGCTTAAGCTAAATGACCAGACATCCGGCACGCAAACGCTCAGCATTACCAGCGATAATTCTAAAGCGAAAACCGCCATTACCGACTGGGTCAATGCCTACAATTCGCTCCAGGATACGATGAGTAACCTGACCAAATATACGCCCGTCGATGCTGGTCAGGATCAAGATACAAAAAATGGTGCGCTATTAGGTGACGGCACGCTGCGAATAATCCAGACGCAATTAAAAGGCATTCTGGCCAATGGCTCGGGGTCGGCAACGTTTAAAACCCTCACCCAGGCGGGTATCACCACTGATCCACAGAACGGCAAACTGAGGCTTGATGCCGACAAGCTCAGTAATGCTATCTCTGCCACACCGGACGCAGTGCGGGATATCTTCACCGGAGATGGTAAAACCACTGGCGTGGCGACCGGGCTGGGAACCGGATTGGCAGCAATGCTGAATAGCAAAGGTGTTCTGCAAGGAGCGACGGACAGCATCAGTAAAAAGCTAAATGCGCTGACCGATCAATATAATAACGCCAGTAAAAAAATAGATAACACCATAGCCCGTTATAAAAGCCAATTTACTCATCTGGATACCATGCTTAACGCATTAAATAATACCAGTACTTATCTCACCACACAGTTCGAAAATATGCAGAACAGTAATAATAAATAATAAAAACGCCCCCAAATGGGGGCGTTTTCCGTCTGACGATTACTGATTACGGCAGTTTATATGCAATCACATAATCACCCAATTTGGTGCCAAACGAGCCGTGACCGCCCGCCATAATCACCACATATTGCTTACCATCAACCGAATAGGTCATTGGCGTGGCTTGCCCACCGGCTGGCAGGCGCGCCTGCCACAGCAACTCACCATTTCGCACGCTATAGGCGCGCAGGTAGTTATCCAGCGTACCTGCCACGAAGAACACATTGCCTGCGGTGGTCACCGGGCCACCCAACATCGGCACACCCATTTTGAACGGCAGCGGCACTGGAGCACTGTCACGTACCGTACCGATACGTTTTTTCCAGACAATCTGGTGATTTTGCAGATTGATCGCCGAGACAAAGCCCCACGAAGGTTGCAGACAAGGCAGGCCAAACGGCGACAGGAACGGATTCAGCTCCACGCCATAGGGCACACCGTACATATGTTGCACGCCAGACTCAGAACCTGAGCCAGCGGCACCATCGGCACCTGGCTCGATTGGGTTACCCGGCCCGCGCGGAATCAGTTTCGAGATAAACGGCATCGCCATCGGGTTGGCAATTGCGATCTGACGGTCGGTATCCACCGCAATGCCACCCCATTCGAACATGCCGAAGTCACCAGGGAATACCAGTGTCCCCTGCTCTGACGGCGGCGTGAACGGGCCTTCATAACGCAGACGATGGAACATCACGCGGCACACCAGTTGGTCAAACATGGTGGCGCCCCACATATCCTTGCCCTGCAATTTCTGCTGAGGACGGAAGGTCAGTTCAGAGAACGGTTGGGTTGGATTCAGATGATCGCCCTGCGCTGGCCCTTGTGGTACCGGGGTTTCCGGTGCCGGAACCACCGGCTTGCCGGTTTCACGATTCAGTACAAAGATGTTGCCGGTTTTCGCCGGTACATACACCACCGGAACGGTGTTGCCGTCTTTATCGGTGATATCCGCCAGCGTCGGTTGCGACGGCAGATCCATATCCCACAGGTCGTGATGCACCGTCTGATAGAACCAGGCCAACTTGCCGGTTGACGCGTGCAGCGCTAACAGGCCGCTGGCAAAACGCTCCTGCTCCGCCGTGCGGTTGCCACCCCAGATATCCGGTGTGGAGACGCCCATCGGCAGATAGATAATGTCACGTTTGGCATCATAAGCGGCAGGTGCCCAGGAGTTCGGTGAGTTAGCGGTGAAGGTTTCACCATCCGCAGGCAGCGCATTGGGATCTTTAGCACCCGGATCAAAGGCCCACACCAGTTTGCCACTGTTGATATCGAAACCACGAATGACGCCAGAAGGCTCGCGGGTTGACAGGTTATCCGTGACTGAACCTGCGATGATCACCATATTATCGGTGACAATCGGCGGAGATGTCGGTTCGTAGCCACCCGGATAGGCATTTGGCTGCTGATGTTGCAGATTCAGTTCACCATTGTTGGCGAAGCTCTGGCAACGTTCACCGGTCTGAGCATCCAGCGCAAACAGACGGCCATCATCCACCGGCAGGAAAATGCGGCGCGCGCAGATGGCTGGCTGGCTGGCGTTGCTCGCTGCGGCCGTTGGCATTTCATGGTACGACACGCCACGGCAGGTGATGTGCTGGAAAGTCGGGTCTGACTTCAACTGCGGGTCAAAACGCCACTTCTCTTTGCCGCTGGCAGCATCCAGCGCAATCAGAATTTGGTGTGGGGTACACAGATACAGCATGTTGCCGATTTTCAGCGGGGTCACTTCATTGGTGATCTCGCCAGGGTCATTCGCGGTTTTGTGGTCACCCGTTTCGAACTGCCACGCAACCTGAAGATCCTTGACGTTGTGTTCATTGATCTGTTGCAGCGGTGAATAACGGACGCCTTCCTGGGTACGGCCATAGGCTGACCAGTCTTCCGCCGGAACGGTGGATGTCGCCGGGGCTTTATCGGTCAGCGGCAACTCACCGTTGATTTCCTGGGGATCGTGCAGTGCAGAACCGGCCAACAACGCCACATTAACCAGCAGCGCGACCAGCATTGCACCCAACGGTTTGTTGTTGCTGACAGAGAATTGACGGTAGCTGAAAGGCAGAATTAACCAGATACCCAGCAACACCCAGATATCCAGACGTGGAACCAGCGTCCAGTAATCGCTCCCGGCTTCATGCCAGGCCCAGATAGCGGTAAAGAACAGAATCGCAGCGTAGAGGTAAAGCGCACTGCGCTTTCTCTTCAGCAATAGCCAGCTAAACGCTGCCATTGCCAGGCCGCTAATCAGGTAATAAGCACTGCCGCCCAGCGACAGTAACCAGACACCACCAATCAGCAGCCATGCAGCGCAAACCACTGAAAAGAGTAGCGTTAACAAATTTAGAATTCGGGAAGCCCGTGACATTTTATTAACCTTGAAGGAAAAAACGTGACAACTGTAAAGAAACTACAGCATTAGTGTAAACGTTATCACAAGGTCGCTACATTATAATTCCGTGCGATATTTTTAAGAAAAGTCACTTACTTGTTAAAATACATAAAGTTAAATAAATTTCGCGAGTTGAAGATAAATATTCGGCATTATTCCGCTGATGTGGAAAAGGAAAGCAAAAGCACAGGCTGTGGAATCGCTACCACTAAAATAAAAGAGCGGCCAAACAGGCCGCATTGTTGCCGGAGAGAGGATGCCAGAACGCGTTGCCGTATGTTGTAATTAAGACGTTTATCCCTGCCAGCGCGACTGCCGGATAATATGACAGAAATTCATCGGCTGAAACGCGGGATCCTTATCCTTCAGGACATCGGCTTTCACATTGCCAAAGGTGGTTTGCGGACGATGTTTGATACCGTCATAGAATGCCTGAATGATCTCTTCCTTGAAACTGGCGCTACGCGGATGTTGTGCCACCACGGCCTCCCGGTCATCCGCCGCAAACCCTTCATAGCCGATACCCAGTACGTCCATCTCCACGCCTGCCGTGACCAGCGCAATTTCCGGGGCCATAAACTCCGGAATGCCCGGGGTGGTATGTAACGCAATGCCAGTCCAGACTTTATCGATTTCGCCCTCTTCCACCCCATAACCGCGTAAAAACTCACGCGCCGCATTGGCTCCATCCACTTCAAAACGCTTATCGCAGCTGCAATGTTCATGGGTCAGCCCGATATCGTGGAACATGCAGCCAACGTACAGCAACTCATGGTCGACTTTCAGATTGCGTTGCTGGCCTGCTAAAGCCGCCCAGTAATAAACCCGGCTGGAATGGTTGAACAGCAGGTCAGATTCAGTGTCACGGATAAAAGCGGTTGCGTCTCGCATCATCTGCGTATCGGGAATGCGAATGCCTTGTACGGTGAAGTTCATCATGTGTCTCCTGTTGGATGTCTGGCTGCCATTCTAAAAGGATGCGAGAATGTCTACATTAGCCCTGAATTGACGATTTCGGACATTGCGATATAAACAGACTCAGGAGATGAAGATGGCGCATAACGTCGTGATATTGGCGGTGCCTGGCGTCCAGCTGCTGGATGTGGCAGGCCCACTGGATGCATTTGCTGAAGCCAACCGCATTCTGCATCGTCAGGTCTACCAGCCGAGGGTGATGTCATTAGCGGGTCGGGAGATTGTGGCCTCTTCCGGTGTCAGGCTCTCCGCCGATTGCCAATTGGACGATCCTGCTCCTGAGGGCGCGATGAGTTTTCTTATCGCAGGTGCACCGGATGCCGAGAATTTTTCCCTCAACGCGACACAACTTGCCGCCATCACCCCACTCTGTCTGCACAGCCAACGTTTTGGCTCGGTGTGTACTGGCGCGTTATTGCTGGCACAAACCGGCTTGCTGGATCATCGCAGAGTCACCACCCACTGGTCGGTTGCCAAAACCCTGACGCAACGCTACCCGGCCATTGCGCTGGACGCTGATGCGCTCTATGTCGCGGATGGCCCACTGCGCACGGCGGCAGGCGTCACATCGGGCATGGATTTAGCCCTGCGTTTTATTGAAGAAGATGTGGGGCGTGAAGTGGCGCTGGATGTTGCGGCGAATCTGGTGATGTTTTTCAGGCGGCCTGCCGGACAAGGGCATTTCGTACGTAAACAGCAGACCTCTCTGGACGGTCGTTCAGCATTGCAGGATCTGCAACGCTGGACATTATCGCATCTGGCTACGGTAAAAAGTGTTGCGCAGATGGCCGCGCATATCCAACTCAGCACCCGTCATCTGAACCGCCTGTTTCATCAGGAAATGGGCGTCAGTTCCGGTGAGTGGCTGGAAGAAGCCCGCATCACCCTGGCGCGCGAGCTGCTGACCGCCAATCACCCGGTAAAATCTATCGCCGCGCTCTGCGGGTACAGCAGTAGCGATGTGATGCGGCGAGCATTCATTAAAGTCACCGGTTTAACGCCGGCGGTGTATCGGAAGATTTATGCGGGGCCAGAGCCTGTTGCAGATAGCCAATAAACAATCGTGTTTTGGTATTGACGTATTTGGCGTTAAGCGTAACAGCAAACAATGAGATCACCGGGCAACGATAATCCGGCAACACCTCGACCAAATCGCCTGTCTGTAAATGCGGTTGCACCACAAATTCAGGTCCATAGACAATTCCGGCATGTTGTAAGGCCAGTTCAACCATTATGCCGGTGTTGTTGGCGAGAACGCGACAGCTGGGCGCGATTTGACTCACCTCACCGCTGGCGGCGCTAAAACGCCACGGCGATGTTGTCATGGTACCCGAGTAACCTATCAGGACGTGGTGATACAAATCCTCCGGCAACACCGGCATACCCGCCCCCGCCAGATAACGAGGCGTGGCACAGGCTAATAAGCGATAATCGATGATACGCCGGGCAACCAGATCCGAGTCAGGCAACTGGCCGATACGAATCGCCAGATCAACCCCCTCATCAACCAGATCGATAAAGCGATCAAGAAGCTGCAACTGAATATCGACCTGCGGATAATCACGCATAAACGCAGCAATTAACGGTGCCAGATACAGGGTGCCAAAGGTGACCGGGGCCGCGATGCGCAGGCTTCCCTGCGGGGAAATATGTTTCGCTGTGGCTTCCTGCTCTGCTTCACGAATATCGTTCAGGATACGTTTTGCTTTTGCAAAGTAGGATGCACCGGCATCGGTGAGGTTTAACTGATGGGTGGAGCGTTCCAGCAACCTTACCGATAGCGCTTCCTCAAGCGCGTTGAGGTAGCGCCCTGCCATAACGGCGGAGAGACTCAATCGGCGCGCCGCGGCCGCGATGCTGCCCTCTTCTACCGCGGTGACAAATACTGACATGCTAACGAGTCGGTCCATCCTGCCATTACCTTGTATATATTTTTAGTACTTACCATAGCTATTTTCTCGCTGATTCCAAACCATTACGTTGTTGCAGATACTGTTGCTGACGATTTCTCAGACGACGAGGCAACAATGAAAATAGTCAGCAAGGGTGTAGAACTGCATGTAACCGATAACGGCAGTGGCGATATTGCATTGGTTTTTATGCATTTTTGGGGAGGTTCTTCTGCAACATGGTCTTCGGTGATCAATCTCCTCAGCCATACATTCCGTTGTGTCGCGATTGATGCACGCGGTTCAGGAGAGTCAGCGGTTGGTGGGCAGGGCTATCGCACCGCTGACCATGCCGATGACGTTTACAATGTGATCAAAGAGTTAAACTTGAAACGGGTGATTTTAGTTGGACACTCAATGGGTGGGAAGACGGCCCAACTGCTCGCCAGCCGTCTGAATCAGGAGGTCGAGGCTCTCGCGCTGGTGGCTTCCGCCCCGCTCGCCCCGATGAACATCAGTGAAGAACAGCGCAGCCAGATGCGTATGGCTTACAGCAGCCGTGAATCGGTGCTCTGGACACTGGAAAACGTCTTAACCGCAGGGCATTTGACGGCTCAGCAACAAGAAATGCTGGTCCGGGATGCGCTTCGCGTCAGTGACGACGCGGCAGATGGCTGGATCTTTACGGCATCGCGTGAGGACCTGCGTACTGCCGCCGAACACATCCATCTGCCAATCATCATTATGGCGGGAGAGCACGACCGGGTTGATCCTCCCGCAGTGGTTCAACAGGCGATCGCCGGACTTTATCCCTGGGCTGACGTCCATATCATCCCCGGTAAAGGTCATCTGCTGCCGGTGGAAGCCGCACAAACGGTGGCAAACCATCTCAGCACCTTTGCCAGCTCAATACAGGGTTAACCCTGCCCCTGACAGCCTGCCTGTCAGGGCTTTTCCCGTTGATCGAGGTGCAACTGGAGAAAGGTCAGATCCAGCCAGCGGCCAAATTTGTTACCCACCTCACTGACGCGACCGGCATCGCGAAAACCGAGTTTTTTATGCAAAGCAATCGAGGCTGTATTTTCCGACTCGATACCCGCAACCATCACATGTTTTCCCTGTTGCGTGGCGTGGGTGATGAGCGCATGCATCAACGCTTCCCCAACGCCTTTGCCACGCGCAGTTTTCAGCACGTACACCGAGTGTTCCACGGTAAAGCGGTAACCATCCCACGGACGCCAGTCACCATAGGAGGCGTAGCCAAGCACCGCCTCATCCGCATTAACCGCCACCAACACCGGAAAACCGGCGTGCTGACGGTCAGCCATCCACTGCACACGGTTCGCCACATCGACCGTTTTATCATTCCAGATTGCCGTGCTGTGCAGCACCGCGTCGTTATAAATGTCGGCAATCACTGCCGCATCCTGCTCCACTGCCGGGCGTATATTCATTCTGGACACCTCATGGTTCTGTCACTAAAGTAGATGCTTCGTTCACTATATTATTTATCCACTATGCCAGACGAAAAATCCAGTAAAGAAGACAGCATAAATATCCGTATTGGACAAAAAGTAAAAGCCGAGCGGGAAAAACGCGGCTGGTCACTAACCGATTTGGCGGATAACTCTGGGGTTTCCCGCGCCATGATCCACAAAATTGAAC
Source organism: Pantoea sp. X-Soil-TKNS-1279 (assembly GCF_059730565.1). Taxonomy (NCBI): domain Bacteria; kingdom Pseudomonadati; phylum Pseudomonadota; class Gammaproteobacteria; order Enterobacterales; family Erwiniaceae; genus Pantoea; species Pantoea sp. X-Soil-TKNS-1279. Next base: position 363,426 of record NZ_AP035949.1, read on the forward strand.
GCGGCGAAAGCAGCCCGACGGCGACCCTGTTGGCGCGACTTGCCGGTTCTTTTGATATGAGTATGTCGCAGTTGATCGCCCTGAGCGAAGTGCAGACCGGCACCCTGATCCGACAGGCGCAGCAACCGGTCTGGCAGGACCCGGAGACCGGTTATATTCGCCGTCATGTCTCACCAGGTCAGATACCTGTCGATCTGGTCAGTGTCGATTTACCTGCCGGGGTGAACGTACCAATGCCGGCGATATCCTATCTGTCACGGCGTCAGTTGATTTGGGTGCTGGAAGGAACGCTGAGTTTTCAGGAAGGGGATCATACCTTTGAAATGCAGCCAGGTGACTGCCTCGAACTGGGGGATCCCAGTGACTGCATCTTCAGCAACACCACAACGCAGCTCTGTCGCTATGCCGTGGTGGTGCTGAAAAATGCGTAATCTATTTCGCGGGCTGAAGCGTGATGCGCGTCAGCTCGGAAGGACGACCTAAGCGCACCGCCATCCCCGGCCACAACGCCGTGCCGTTGTTAACGTACAACTGCATCCCTTCCACCGCATACAGGCCCGAAACATAGCCGCCATTGGGTTTGGCAAACAGGCGATCAAACCCGGCGATTAACCCGCCGTGGGTATGCCCGGAAAGCTGCACGTCCGCCCCCTGCGCCGCATTTTGTCGGGCATTGCGCGGTTGATGATCCAGCAACACGACCGGGGCACGCTCCGGCGCGCCCACCAGCGCACGCGCCAAATCCGGACCAGGAGCACCTCTGCCCGGTGCTGAAGCATCGGTCACCCCGGCAATCACCAGACTGGCTCCGTCACGCGCCACCACCGTATGGCTATTGAGCAACGGCTTCAGCCCCAGCGAGGCGAGGTGATCGGTCCAGGCCGCCTGCTCAAAGAAATATTCGTGATTGCCGGTGATGGCAAACACGCCATCCGGGGCGCTAAGGCCGCGCAGCGGTTCAACATCAGCGCGCCGATTTTTCAGAGTGCCATCAATGACATCGCCGGTGATCACAATCAGATCAACATCAAGCGCCATCGCTTTTTTCACCATCTTCGTGGTCCACCGGGCATTGAACAGCTTGCTGATGTGCAAATCCGTCAGTTGCAGCAGTTGGTAGCCCTCAAATTCTGGCGGCAGGTTTTTGATGTTAAACACCACATCCTTGACCGGCGGCACGCGTATCGCCTGATGCACGCCGACCGCCGCCAGCAACATGGCTACGCCCCCTGCGCCATAACGCAACGCGGGAGCTATCGTCAGCGGATGTCCCAACAACAGCGCAAGCAACGCCGCCGCATCCATCACCACCTGCAACATGGCGAGGAACAGCACCGCACAGAACGCCCAGTTGAACAGGATGATCACCGGACGCGGCATTTCAGGCGACATGATACTGCCGGAGGTGAAGCGACTGAAAAACAGGTATTGCGTGGCGAGCAGCACCACGGCAGAAAACACCAGCTTCACCGCGAGTGGCAAGGCCAGGGGCGCAATAAAGCGCGCGATAACATACCAGCCGGGAATGCTGAAGATCAGGTGAAACATCGTGAGTCCCTGGGAATTGAACAAGGTTAAGGCAGCACAGTATCCAACAAAAAAAAGACAGCGGCTTTTCAAAACAGGCGGTTTCGGTTACCTCCCGCGGCGCTGCAATTTGCAGCAAACGATCCCCATCCGGATGTACAGACGTCTGGATGTAGATTATAGTGCGTGCGCAACGTAGCAACGCGATTTATCGCGTAATCGTGCGGAAAAGGTCAAAATCCGCGCGATAAGTCGCGCAGCTACGCGAGAAATGTGCACCAGATTATCCAGATATGCTGAAGGGAACGTCGTTATGAATAAAAAATTACTCTCCGTACTGTTGGCCGCATCCGTTACGCTGCTCAGCGCCTGCAATAAAGACAACGACAACAGTGTCAAGGTGGCGATCAACACCGGACCAGACCAGGCGCTGTGGGACACCGTTAAGCAGGTGGCGCATGACAAATATCATCTCGACGTCGATGTGGTGGCTTTTAACGACTACGTCCAGCCTAACGAAGCGCTGTTCAACAAAGATGTCGACGCCAATGCCTTCCAGAGCCTGCCGTATCTGGAAATGCAGTCCAAAGAGCGTGGCTATCATTTTGCCGTGATCACCAATACCTTCGTGTTCCCGATTGCCGGTTACTCACGCAAGATCAAGTCATTAAAAGATCTGCCGGATGGCGCGACCATCACCATTTCCAATGAAGCCACCACTCTGGGCCGCAGCCTGCTGCTGTTACAGGCGCAGGGGCTGATTAGCGTGAAACCGGAAGCGGGCCTGCTGCCAACGACGCTGGACATTACCGCTAACCCGAAAAACCTCAAGTTTGTTGAAGTCGATACGCCGCAACTGGCGCGTACCCTCGACGATCCGCAGGTCTACGTTTCGATCATCAACAACAACTTTGCCGCGCTGGCGAACCTGTCAGCCTCGCGCGATGGCATGTTTATGGAAGGCAAAGCATCGCCTTACGTGAACGCCATCGTGGCGCGTGAAGATAATAAAGACAGCCCGAATATTCAGAAGCTGAAGGAAGCCTTCCAGTCACCCGAAGTGCTGAACAAAGCTAACGAGATTTACAAAGGCGACATTATCAAAGGCTGGTAAGCATTGAGGACGCCGCGCAGCCCAACGCCTGCGCGGCCACTGACTTAATGTTTCAGGGTAACCAGATTATCCTGCTCGCTGCCATCACGTCCGACAGACGGATTACGGTCACAGGCTTTGGGTAATTGTGTGGTAATCAACCCCGCGACTACCAGCGATCCGGCCAGCCAGCACACCGCCACATTTTGTCCGTACAGCATGGTCATCATCCCGACCAGATACGGCCCGCAGAATCCGCCCAGATTACCCAACCCGTTGATCACCCCGCGCGCACTTCCCGCTACTTCCGGCGCAGCGATACGCCCGGGAATCGACCAGAACGGGCTGGTAGCGGCCTTGAGGAAGAAACCACACACCACCAGCGCGATGTAGGCGGCGACCACGTTATGATGCAGCACCACCGAGGCCAGCAGCGCCGCAGCAAAGCAAAACAACGACACCATCACCCACAGACGGCGCTTACCGGTACGATCGCTCAGCCATGAGATGGCATAGATACCGAGCAGCGTGGCGACGAAGGGCAAGGCCGCCAGCAGACCGATACCGGTCATATTCGAACCGGTCAGGTTTTTCAGGATGCTGGGCAGCCACAGGGTGTAACCGTAATCGCCGGTCTGATAGAAAAAGTTCAGCGCCACCAGCTTCATCAGCCCCGGATTGCGGAACACTGCTTTTAACGGCGCTTTGCTTACCGGTGCCACAGCGCGCGCAGCCGCACGTTCCCGATGCAGTTCGCGCAGCAGCCACTCCTTTTCGCGCTCCGGCAACCAGCGTGCTTCTTCAGGACGGTCACTTACCACCAGCCACCACACCAGCAGGATCACCGCCGACAGCCCACCTTCGATAATAAACAGCCAACGCCAGTCCAGCGCATTGATGATGTATCCAGAAATCGGTGCGGTGAACATACCTCCCAGCGGCGCGAACATCATCACAAAAGCATTCGCACGCCCTAACTCTTTTTCCGGGAACCAGTTACTGACCATCGTTAAGACTACCGGCAGCATTCCCCCTTCCGATACACCCAACACAAAACGCAGCGCCAGCAGTTGATAGTGGTTAGTGACAAAACCGGTCGCCACCGACACCACCGTCCATGCTACCAGCGACCAGGCGATAAACCGCTTGCCGCTGCCATTAACCGCAATGCGCCCACCCGGCACCTGCAAGAAGAGATAACCAATGAAGAAAATACCGCTGATGATGCCCGCCATCTGGCTGGTAATGGCGAGATCCTGATCCATGCCACCCGGCAAGGCAAAACTGATGTTGACGCGGTCCATGAAGGAGATGATGCAAACAATTAAAATCGGCGCAATAACGCGATACCAACGTGTTCCGGGAATAGAGTCCTGCATAACGCCCCCTTCGAATAGATGCTTAGCACTGCTATCTATTAAAGAGAGTCTGGAAAATATTTTTGCGACCGACATCACTGCAAAACGTGTTAACAAAAGGTGTTACACGCAGCGTGATGAGGCAATGAAATCAGCACGATAAATCGTGCCGCGACAACAAAATAACGGTTTAAACATGATGTAGCGGCGCGATTTATCGCGCGAATCTTGCGACAAGTCACAACGGCTGTAACACTTCGCCGTAACAAAATGGGCCAGGTGATCAGCCTGGCCCTATTAATCACAACTATTTTTTGCCTTTACGCCGCAGCACCACACTCAGCGCCACTCCGGCCAGCACCAGGATAATCACCCCAATGATGCCCGGCACCACCAGCGGTTGCAGGCGGACCAGCAGTGGCGGATGGCCGCCTTTCCGCACCCAGGCCACATCGTCTGCCGTCACGGTGACGTCAGGGTTGCCGTAGTTTTTCAGCACAAAGTTGCTGATATCGGCTACCTGTTGATCACTCAACTTATCAACATAGGATGGCGAGCTGAAGCCCGGCATCAATACCTGATGGTCGGTAGTATCACGCTGAACACCAAACAGAATCGCCGCAATCAGGTTGTTGGGATTGCGCATACCGGTTGCGGTGTTGTGGAACAACGAGGGATAAGCCTGGTTGGCACTCCCCGCCCCATCCGGCTGGTGACAGCTGGCGCAGTTGCCACTAAACAGCGCGGCACCGTTGGTCAGCGAGTGATTAGCGTTATTCGGGTTGCGTCCACGCAGGCTGTTTTCCACATCCATCGGCGCGCCGTAGCTGAAGGCCGGTTGCGTCTCTCCCTCATCACGCAGTGGCGTCGTGCCTTTGAGGTAAACCGCAATGGCGTGCAGATCGCTGTCCGGCAGGTATTGCAGGCTGTGCTCCACCGCCTCCGCCATACCGCCCGCGGCCTGATTTTTCCCTGGCGCACGTCCGGTTTTCAGATACTGCACCAGCTCGTCATCACTCCAGCCGCCAATGCCGCTGATCGGGTCTGAGGTGATATTCGGCGCATACCAGCTTCCTAATGGACCACCAGCCAGCGGGCGATCCTGTTGTTCCTGCATCATAAAACCGCGCGGCGTATGGCAGGTATTGCAGTGCGCCAGTCCGTTTACCAGATAATTGCCCCGATTCCATTCAGCGCTTTTGCTGCCATCGTTTTGCCACATTTTGTCGTTAGCAAACATCATGTTCCAGAACCGCATACTAAAACGCAGGCTGAACGGGAAAGGCAGATGGGTTTGTGGATTCTGTTTTTCCACCGGCTGTACGCCATGCATCAGATAGTAATACAGGGCGTGCACATCGGCGTCGGTCATCATGCTGTAGGAGGTGTAAGGCATTGCCGGATAGAGCTGCGCCCCATCGGCACGCACACCATGACGCACCGCCGCTGCGAACTCGGCTTCACTGTAGTGACCAATACCGCTTTGCGATGGGGTGATGTTGGTGGCGTATATCACCCCCATTGGCGACGCGATACCATAGCCGCCGCTGAACGCGGTTTTACTGCCGGGTGCGGTATGGCACGCCTGGCAGTCCGAAGCGATGGCAACCTGCTCGCCCTGCTGCAACAGATGGGTATCGAGCGATGCAGCCTGAACGCCAAACGTCACCAGGGCCGCCAGGCTGCTGGCAATTAATCTCTTCATGCCAGTGTCCTCATACGCTGCGCGATATCATGCGCGGCTTTCAGTCCCAGTGCCGCCATAGTCAGGGTGCTGTTCACAACGCTCGCGGAAGGGATCGCCCCGCCGCCAGGCAACCACAGGTTTTCATGGTCAAAGGCGCGACAATTACCATCCACCACCGCGTCTTTACCGCTTTTACCCATAATCACGCCACCCATAATATGGTTGTTGGCGTTGAGGCCCTTGCTGATGGTGAACTCTTTACCGTTGAACAACTGCCCGATATGTTCCAGTTGCGCATGCGACACCTCGGCTCCTTTACGCACATAATCACCGACATCGTAATAAATATCCGGGCACGGCAGACCGTGAGGATCATTGCGGGTTTTGCTTAACGTCAGACGGTTTTCCGGGTCCGGCAAAGGTTCGAGGCTGATGGAGATATCCACGCTGTGAATCGAGCGATAGCGAATTTCCTCGTCAAGCGCTTTGCCCACCAGACCTTTTTTCAACGCCTGCTGCGTTGCCGCCACCACGCGTGAGATGTTATTGAGGATCATTTTGTTCGCCGAATAATCACGACGGAAATCGCCATCGCGATAGCCCACCATGCAGCTACTCTGCGCCGGGCCACGTCCCAGCCAGACCGGTTCTTCAGTCAGGAAGGAACAGTGGAAGCCAGAGTGATCCATCATGTTGCGCCCCACCATATCTGATGCGTTGGCGATGCCATTCGGGTTACCGCCGTTGGCTGCCATCAACAACAGACGCGGGGTTTCGATGCCGTTACAGGCCAGGGCAAAGGCTTTGCCGGTGGCCTTGTGTGAGGCACCGGAACTGTCCTTCCAGTGCACCGCCGTCACCCGGTTGTTGTCATCGGTATCGATTCTGTAAACCACCGCTTCCGCCAGCACCACCGCACCGTTGCGCTCCGCACGTTCAATATGGTGAATACCGTTGTACATCGCCCCGATCGGGCAAATCGGCTGACAGTTATTGTTGCCGCAGCAGGTAGGACGCCCCTGCCACGGACGGGTGCTGCGTCCCTGGGGGATTGGCACCAGATTGTAACCATGCGGGTTCACCACGCTGGCAAAGTAGTTATCACCGTGGGCAAACGGCACCATCTCCATCGGATAAGGCTGGCTGCGTTCAGACGGGGATTGCATCGCCACATTGTTCGGTCCCGCGACGCCGATTTCGTTTTCCGCCCGACAGTACCAGGGTTCCAGCTCGTCATAGCTGATCGGCCAGTCGCGACCCACGCCATATTTCGACTGCATCACAAAATCGCTGGGATGGTGACGCCAGCAGGATGCCGCCCAGTGCCAGGTGGTGCCGCCGACGGTACGCAGGTAGCCCTGTTGAAAACTGGCGGCGTTAGGGCCGGTGACGTTGACATAGTTATTCGGCGGGAAATAGAGCGGTGCCGGGGCAAACTTTGACTGCGGGTATAACCCCTGAAAATCGGAACCGGCGCGATTGGCAAAGGGCATGTTGCGCCAGTTTTCCACCGCCTGTGCACGATCGATACGTAAACCTGCTTCCAGTACCAGTACGGAATAGCCCTGACTGACCAGTTCATTGGCCATCAAACCACCCACCACACCGGAGCCCACAATAACAATGTCTGCGGAGGCATCGCCCTGCGCAGAGAAAATCGGTTTTTTCATGGTTTTCTTCGTTTTTTATAAGGAGTGTTTACAGCGAGTCAATCAGCCCATTGCGTTCTTCCGGCACCGGGGCCGTCCACCAGATCGGACCGTTGCCACAATAAGTCGGCACCACCAGACCATCGCTGACGGTTTGGTACATCAACGCCTGCTTATAGGCGACCAGCGTGCCGTGATAGTCATCACCCACGGTTCCGGTGTACCAGGCGGTGACGATTTGATAGAGGAAATCGTGCAGACCTGCGCTGTCGGCTTTCGCCAGCAGTTGTTGCGCAGACATACCGGGTTGTAACAACAACGCAAGTTGCGTCAGGCGGGGAGCGAACTGCGCATCGCGCTGGCTAAAAGCGGCAAAAAAACGCGCCGCCAGCACCGTATCCAGATGCTTATGTTCCGTGATGGCCTGGGAGAGACTGACAAACTGCTTCACCGCATCGCTACCACTGACAACGCTGGCGGCAAACGCCCTGCCCGGCAGGCTTGCGACGACACCGGTCAGCGTTAAACCCAGGGTCGCAAAGAGAAATTCCCTGCGACTGGAACCGGTTCCATTTTTGCTGACAGAAACGGTTTCAGTTGGAAAATGTCGTTTCATGGGATACCTGATGTTGAGAAGAAAGGAGCACCAAAGTTACGGGTAACATCCTACCGTTTAAGTTTCAAAACTGTTATCAGGTTTTTATCAGATTCCGTACTTTTGTCGGGGGGATAGCACTAAATGATAAAGAAATGTGAAATTGGTTAATAAAAAACATCAGGAAGTTATGACGTTTTTTATTACCGTTTCGAATTCAAACCACGCGCGGTAAACCGCGCCGCTAAGGGGTGGCAGGCGGTGTAACGGCGCTATTTATCACGCAATTCCGTGCATGATGCCGGATAACCTGCGCGGTAAACCGCACCGCTACGAATAGGCCTGAGATGACTGAATCAACGCATTTTAATGGTGCAGCATCTCCTCCACGACCTCGGCGGTCTGCATTTGCCAGGGATAGTAAGTGGGCCAGTTATCCATCTCACTCAACAACGCTTCCTGGGAGGTGTTGCCGGTAAAGATATGGAAATGCGACGATTTTCTCGGGCCGATGATGTGATCGCTGAACTGAACGAATTTCGGGGCCGGGCTGTTAGCATCCTGACAGGTGAACAGGTAGCGCACGCCCTTCTTCCCGGATGCATAGGTCAGAATTTTGTGTCCGTCGTAGCGGTAGTGGCAGGAACTGGACTTCGCACCAATATGGAATTCCATCACACCGTCTTCGATGCCGATGGTATCAACCTGCGTGACATAGCCTTTGCGGTAATACGCTTTGACGTCGGCAAAGGTTTTGCTGGGATCTTTTTCCACCTTCTTACGCAGCACCGGATCGAGATCGCCGTTAACCAGTAACGGATAAACCGATTGCCATACACCGTCCCAGTCAGAGAGGTTGCGGTCTTTAACGTCCTTATCGGCAAATACGCCCTCTGCCGCTTTCTGCTCCATTTCCGTAAGTGGCTTACCGTGCGCATGATCCCCATGCGCCAGTACCGATGAACTCAGGCCGATTAATCCCAGAGATAACACGATTTTTTTAATTTTGCTTACCACAACCAGACTCTCCATTGGTTAAAATGGGGATGTTATATCATAACAATTTGTAACGCAAAGTGTATGCGGCCAAAAGCGTTAACCAGAACGAACAAGGTTTTTTCAGGGAACGACAAAAAGAAGCCCAAATTCATTTGGGCTAATCGGACGTGAAGAATGTTTATTATGATGTGGCATAGAGAAGTCATTGCCGGCTTCTCGTCAGGCAGGCTCAGAGTAAACCAATCCTTAACATGTTATTTATAATCTGGTGCGAAGATCTGTACCGGGCGCCCCCATCGCGACACAAATGTAATCAAATGAAAAAAATTTCGCGTAAAGTTAATGGAGTTGTGGCAGAAGTTTGCCTGCGTGTTAATTAGCAGTTAAAGCTAAAATTCAGTCGGCTAAAAGGTATTTATTATTCCTAACGGTGGTGATTACCTGCCGTGCGCAACCGTCGATATTTATCAACGAAGATTAAACGACAACAACCCATCGTCATACGTATAACTGGCTTACCAGTCACGTTGAGGAGTCAGATATGAAAGCTTTAGTTAACGACATCATTTCTATTTTTACTGAAAAGACAATTAACCCGGTACTGGTCCGTTCAGGATTATCTCACCGTGAAATTGCCTCGATCCACCCGGTTGGGGTTACCAGCGTCAGTTGGGTGACCTCTATGGAAGAACTTAATGACGCCTTTGTGAAAAAGGCGCTGGAAGCGGGTGCCGTGGGCTACCACATCACCAATGTCGATTCCCATCAACCGGGCAATGATGGTCAGCATGTGATGGCGGCGACTGCAACCCTGTATCATATTAATGACAAAGTGGCTTACGGTTAAAACGTGGATTACCGAACAATCTGGCACACAGCAGGCACATCGCCAGGCACCATTCCCCTGGCGATGTGCATTTAATCAGGTGAATAATTCCGCCCCGATATATGAACCTTCAGCCGGTGCCGGTGGAATAAAGAAAATGGCTGAACCAATATGGGAAATATATTCATTCAACGCATCTGCCGCGCCCAATTTAGCCTGTAAGGTTTCAAAATGTGCCGGATCATTCTGATAACTGATAAACAGCAATCCCGCATCGAGAAAGCCGAGATTATTTAAGCCATCGGTATAATTATAAGAACGTCGCAGGATACGAATACCCTGATTATTCTCATGCGCCGCCAGGCTGATATGCGCCGTAGCCGGAATAACCCGTTCACCGCTTTGATCCTTGACCTCAAAATCAGGCTGATCAAACTCTTTATGACCGCTCAGCGGAGCACCGGACAGCTTATGGCGACCAAAGATATTATTTTGATCGCTGACGCGGTCCACATCCCAGTTCTCGATGTGCATACGAATTTTACGTACCACCTGATAGCTACCCTGCTGCTGCCAGGCCGGACCCTCATTAATCCACACATGGCGTTTGAAATCGGCTTTCTCGGTGATATTGCGCGTACCATCCTTAAAACCAAACAGGTTGCGCGGCGTGGATTGCCCCTTACCTGCGGAGGCGCGGCCAAATCCCAACACCGACCAGCGTGTCGCCGCGGTGCCCGTCGCCTTGGCGATACGTGCCAGGTTACGCACCGCGTGATACGCCACCTGCGGATCATCAGCACAGGCCTGAATCGAGAGATCGCCCCCGGTCAGTTCCGGCTCAAAGTTGTCGCTGGGTAGCTGAATCAACTCGCGCATCAGCGGCGGCTTCTTCCCTGCCAGGCCCATTGCTTCATTGAAAATACGCGGCCCCAGACCAACGGTGACGGTTAACGAGGCGGGCCCCAGATCCATCGCTTCGCCGGTATCGCCCCCCACTCCGCTGTTGCGCGCGGGTTCAATCTGACCAATGGTTTCGCCGCGCATCATCTGCGCGATGGCGGATGACCAGCGCGCCAGCAAAACCTGGAGATCGCGCGGATTCTGCGAGGTCAGGTCAAACGCCATAAACATAATATGGCGCTGCGGGGGTGTTTCGATACCCACCTGTCCACCGGTGCCATAAAAAGCATGCTCGCGCGACAGGTCAACACGATCTTCGGGATTATGCTGCGCTTCAATCTGTCCGTGCGCCGAACTGACTGCCGGAATCGTCAGGGCGCTGGCGACCGCCCCTTTCAATAAATCTCGCCGGGTGAAATTACCGGCCTCCCTGGCCGGTTTGGACTTATCGTTCATCGATTATTTTCCGCTGGTTGCGACTTTTTCAGCGATTTTGGACAACGGTTCCTGCAACGCCTGTACAGCACGGCTCAGTTTGGCACCCTCTGAGGCCTTCAGTTCGGCGGTGTAGTACTTGTAGCCACCCGGAATCGCCGGGTCGCGGTAAGTTTCCAGTAACGCGCGCACTGACGCGAACTGCTCGGTGACACGCTTGGTCAGATCGGGATCGATTTTCTCCAGACCCGGTTTCAGGAAGGCGAATGCCTGCTCAGCACCTTCGATGTTACCGGCGAAATCGATCAAATCGAGATGGCTGAAGGCTTCTTCTTCGCCACTGATTTTGTTGCTCTGAACTTCTTCCAGCAGATCCGCAGCACCGTTTGCCAGGTCTTCCGGTTTATAAGTCAGTTGCTTAACCTGCTCATCCAGTTTGTGTACGTTGGTTTGCAGTTCAGCCGCCAGTTGTTTGGTTTCCGGCGTAATCGCTTTTTTGCTGAACAGCTCACGTTCAATAGCGTGGAAACCATGCCAGCCCACTTTCGGATCGATGTTGGACGCACGCATGTCGACTAAGTAATCGAGGTTGCCTGCATTATCGGTGGCTTTAAAGCCCGGTAACACGAAGCCGCTGACGTCAGATTCGATACGTTCGTAGAACGGACGCGCTTTGGCGTAGTCTGCTTTGGCTTTTTCCAGATCGCCCGCATCAATGTCTGCCTTCAGACGATCGACCGCCACCACCATGGCATCCACTACGCCGTTAACATAGCTGGCGTAACCTTTGGTGCCCTCTTCCAACAGCGTCGCGACGCTGCCGGTCGGAGCTGCCGCCGCTTTACCGGTGACGGTAAAGTTAGTCAACTCCTGTTTCGCCCCCGGGCAATAAATCTGGTAGGTGCCGCCGTCCAGCGTGACGGTGAATTTCACCGCAGGCAGGCCCGGTGCGAGGTTCTCTTTTTCGCCCAGAATACGGTTGTCGCTTAACAGTTCCAGCTCAGTCAGTGAGGTCGCGGTTTTATTGACCACGGTGAAGGTGACCGGACCCGCTTTCGCCGAAGTATGGTCGATATGGCAGGTGCCATCGCCTTCACTGGTCATGGTGATGTTGACCTGTGAAGCGCCGTTTTTCACCGGCGCTGCCGTAGCCGCCTGCGCATCCACGGACAGCATTAAAGCCGCAGAAATCCCTGCTGCAATCAGCGCGTATTTTGTAGAGAACGGTTTTGTCTTCATCGTGCCTTCCTGTTTATTTTTCAGGCAGTTGGTGAGTTGAACTGTCCAGCAGTCCCTGTTTGCTGCGTCCTCGGGCACGAACACCTTTCAGCCGCCGGAACTGGAGACTGGCTGAGAAAAAGCAGGTGAAGGCCAGAATGGCAAAAAGTGAAGGTAAAATAACGGCCCAGAAGTGCCAGATATCATGAGCAACAACCGCATCACGCAAGCGTTGTTCAATATCCTGTGACCAGGTCGGGCTGATCTGCCAGTCGCACCCGGCTTCTGCGGTACGCGCCCGCGCGCTGATGGTGCGGGGAGACTGGAGGCCACCGCCCGATAACGTGATAAAGGTGCCGGCCTGAGATTCCGCGCTCACCAACACGCCACGCCTCATGGCGGCATCAACACGGCAATTCACCGTCCATTTGGCGTCATAAGGACCGGGATGTTGTGACGGACTTAAGCCAACCGGGATGCGGTTGCCATAGGCGGCCATGACCTGGTCGAGCGTCAGCGGTGAACTGGCATCGGCGGGTTCATAGCTGAAACTCGCCTGCCACTCCTGACGCCCCGAGGTGCTGACGTTGCTGAGCTGATCGGCAGGCACCACCAGCGTTTCCGCTGCCTGTCCCTCAAGCGTGACGGCAAACTGTTTGCCTGCGCCGGGCTGGCTGCTGATATGGCCGACCGGTTGCTGCGAGGTGCGGCTGACCAACGGAATTTGATCAGGAATGTCCACATCCGGTGCCGGATAGCCAAAGAACAGTAACAACGCGGTGATCGTCAGGCCCGCGCCGGTCACGGTGGTGAACTGTGCGGCTCTTTTTGGTGTCGGTCTTAAGTGGGCAGGCCAGTAGATCATCGCCGCGACCACCACGATATAGATAATCCAGCCTGCGAATTCCACCAGACGCGGATCTGCCGGAATACCCAGCACGCCGGTAATCAGCGCCGATTGCACGGTGCCGGGAGTCACCAGCCAGCTCAGGTCAACAATGCGTTGTTGTCCGGTGTTTAACCATCCCGCTTCATGCGCGCTACGTAACGCGGAGATAATTAAACCGGCAGCAACCAGAATCAGGAACAACCCGGTAAGACGGAAGAAACGCGACAGGTTAATACGGATGCCACCGACATAGATGCCCCATCCTACCAGTACGGCAGCCAGTAACCCCAATACGGCACCCACCGCCGCCCAGGCAGCCGACTGCGAAGCGGAAAAAGTCGCCAGTAGAAATACGCTGGTTTCGAAGCCTTCTTTCAGTACCGCGAGAAACGCCATGCTGGTCAACGCCCAGGCGCTGGAATGGCTGATGGCTTCTGCTGCTTCGGTTTCCAACTGACGCTTGAGGTTGTGCGCATGATTGTTCATCCACATCACCATGCCGGTGACAAAAAACACTGCCACCAGGCCGATAATGGACTCCATCATCTCCTGACGCGCCTGCGGTAACGCGTTTTCGGTCAGGTTCAGCACAAAACCCACGCCAAGGGAGAGTATCACCGCACAACCGACACCCAACCACATCGCGGTGAGCGAACGGCCATTTTTGCGTAAGAAAGCGGCGATAATGCCTACGATTAATGCGGCTTCAAGGCCTTCGCGCAATGCGATAATGAACGTGGCCAGCAAGTTGAGTGCTCCCAAAAGTGGCTAAAAGCGAAATGATAATAATTATTAGTATCACTCCCCGTGAGAATAATAAACATTCCCGCTAACCAGCATAGTAAAAAAAGGAAAAACTCTATTTGCTCGTGACATTGCCAGATATTATTTTGCTCCCTGATGTGAGCCACATCTCAACATTAAGTTAACCTTAAGAATTAAGGCGACTCCGTTAAAAGACACAAGGTAGCGGCGCGATTTTAACCCTAAAAAAAACAGCGCGATAAATCGCGCCGCTACGCAACCGGGGAGAGATGCCGCCATCCCCGGTGCTTATTTCGTTGATTGTAGAGATATGTAAAGGGAACAGCTTGATATGTCTTGTAATTTTATTTAACTGCTGAATTATTGGTCCAACAGGTGCGGCTTTCTTTCATGCTTAAAATTGTTGATTTATTTGCTGTAGCATTTTATTCGCTGCGGTTTTAGGTTGCAGGCGGCAGCGCCTGTAAGATGCGTCCGGCCTCAGCGGCGCTCAATGGATACGCATAAAACTGGCGATAAAAATCGCGCGTGGCGTCGACGATATTCAGATCGGGAAACAGCTCAGGATGCAATTTGGCTGCGGCCCATTGAATCTGGAGCGCCACCTCGGTGCCATAGCGATCCCACGGAAACACCCCTGCCGGATTCTGCCACACCCGATGATTTTTCACCGCATTGACGCTGCCAAACAGAGCAGCGTAATCGGAATCCGCCAGGGTTCCCGCACCTGCACCAATAATGATCACATCCGGGTTCCAGCGAATCACCTCCTCTGGGGAGATCGGCTTCATATTGCCTTCAATGCCCGCCGCAACATTGCGTCCTCCCGCCAGCGAGATCCAGCTATCAATCAGGGTGTCGCGGCCATCCACTTTCAACGGATGCAGCGACTGAATATGCAGCACGCGAGGACGCTGACTGGCACTTAACCCCTGTGTTTTCGCCTGAATGCGGGTAATTTGCTGATCGAGATAATGGTTATACGCCACCGCGCGTGCCTCGGCCTCAGCCGTACCCACCACCTGCGCGGTGGTGGTGAGGGAGCGGCGCAGCGAGGCAAAGTCATCAAATTGCATCTCCAGCACCGGGATCCCCGCCAGCCGGTAAGACTGGGCATCAGGATCATGGGCCGGAACGAAAATCGCATCGACATGACGCGCCACCAGCGCTTCGCTGGCGAAGGTTTTACCGTGCGCCTGTAGCGCCTGAAACAACGTTGGCTGCACCTTAAACATCCAGGGGCGATCGGCCGGATGATTCACCGTCGCCACAATACGGTCCCCCGCTCCCAGCGTCATCAGCAACGAATGGTGAGCGAACCAGGCATCGGCGATATGCGTCACCGGATGGCTAATTGCCACCTGCTGACCCACATCGTCCGTCACCGTTTGGGCCTGAGCCACAGCGCTAATTACCAGCAGCGCCAGCCCGCAGAAAGGTTTTAACATGGCCTTGCTCCCGATCAGAAATTGAGTTGCATGGAAACCTGAACCATACGCGGTTCGCCCAGTTGCGCGCTGGCATAGCCAGAACCGCTGTAGCCGTTTAGCCCACCCGGCACGATATTGGTCCAGTAGTGGCGATTGGTCAGGTTAGTGACATCAAGGCGGAAGGTGGTGGCGGTGTTGAACAGTTGCGTCTTCCACGCCGCCCCCGCATCCAGCGTGGTGTAACCGCTGACCCAACCCTCGTTCTGGTTGTCGGTACTACGACGCCCGACATAATGCATGCCGCCGTGAATATCGGTACCGCTCAGCATTGGCAGGTCGTAAGCGGCAAACAGGCTGGCAACATAGCGCGACAAACCGACGATTTGTTTATTCTCCGTCTGCGCGCTGGCGGTTTTCAGCAGACGCGGGTCCAGCCAGGTCATGCCACCATAGACGTGTAAACGCTCGGTGACATCGCCGTCGGCCATCAGCTCAATGCCCCGGTTACGCTGCTCACCGTCCACCGCATAGTCACCGTTGGCGTTGGTAAAGGCATAAGGACGCTTGATCTGAAACAGTGCGGCAGTCAGCAGCAATTTATTGACCGCCAGTTTGCTCCCCACCTCAACCTGACGGCTACGATACGGCGCCAGGATGTTGCCTGCGTTGTTGGCGGTGGCGGGTGCGGTGTCGCCCTGTTGCAGGCTGTCGGCGTAGCTGACATACAGCGTCAGCGGATCAACCGGCTTATACATCAGGCTGGCTGAGCCGCTAAAACCACTATTTGACGACTCGCTGCTGCGGCTGCCGGTTTTGCTGTAGTTGGCCGAGCTAAGCAGGCTTTCGCTGCCCGCCAGCAGCAGGCTCCACTGCGGAGAAAACGCCAGATTATCGCTGAGCAAAAACGCATGTTGGGTGGCGGTGGCTGAGTGATAGCGATCGGTAAAATCGGGATAGTCCGGCTCGGCAAATGCCTGGGGATTATCCAACGACGCGCTGCCCAATGTGCTGGTGCCACCGGCTTTCGGGTTCATATTTTTCCAGACGAACCCCCGTACCCCGGCGGCGATTTGATGGTGGACCCAGCCGGTATCTACTTCACCATTGAGGTTTGCCAGGTAACTGTTGATGGTAAAACGGCTGGCAGTGGCGGATGAGGTGGTGGTGGTGTAATGCCCCTGGTTATCGGTAAAGGTATTGGTCACCGCTGTTGATTCACGGTCGGCAATTTGACGCAGCACGGCCACCTCGCCTTGCCAGTTTCCATCGAAATCGTGTTTCAGATGCACGCCCGCCGTCAGGGTGTGGTTATTATCCCCGGCGTAAGATTGGCCGAGATGGGCGGTTTTCGGATCTGGCGCTGCCGGGAAGGTCAGACCGCTACCCAGCGCGAATTTACCCGGCAGCCCTTTGTCGTAAAAATGGTAGTAGCTAAAATTGGTTTCCAGCACCGTCTGATCGGTGAGGTTGGCATCCAGCGCGAAGCTGACCAGTTGGCGGCGCTTTTTGCTGCCTGTGACGTAGCCACTGCCTTCATCATCCAGCAGATTGAGGCGATAACGCAGCCGATCGTTATCATCCAGTGGACCGCTAAAATCCCCCGCCAGCAAATGGCTGATGCCGGTTCCCGCGCCGATAGTGACGCTATGTTGTGGGGAATCGGTGGGACGTTTGCTGACAAAATTAAATAATCCCGCCGGATTAGTCGGTCCATATAGCGAACCGGCCAAACCATTCAGCACTTCCAGATGGTCAAACTGCGCGGCGGCGTAATCCGTGGTGGAGACGACATTCAATCCGTCAATCATGCTGTTCTGCACCACGCTTCCTTGCATACCTCGCGTTTGTGGTCGGGCACCATCCCCCTGCACCGAAGGCATATAGCGGTAAATATCGCTGATACTTTTTAGCTGTTGGCGTTTCATTAATTGCGGTGAAACCGTTTGCACTGACCAGGGCGTATTACGGATTTCCTGGCTGCCTGAATTACCTAACGTGGCTTTTTTCTCGACCGATGACGGGGTGTTATTCGGGTTTGCGGTGACGGTCAGAGCGGGTTGTTCCGCCGCCTGGGCGTGAATCGCCATCAGTATGCTGACGCTAATCAGACTGATAAGCGGGGTGTTACGCGATTTAATTTCCATTACCTTGCCATTGCCTGGATTAATAAAATATTTACTTATGGTATTGTTTTGTAAGGTTATTATTATCGTTGTGTAAATTATTATATATCGATAAAAATTAAAAGGGCAATGCTGTATATCCCCTCCACCTCCATCGCTATATACTTCCGCACATATCGAAACCAGGAGTTATTATGAATCGCCCTTTTTACCGTTACGCCCTGGCGGGCGTGTTATTGCTTACCTCTTTATCCAGTTTTGCCAGCCGGGTGGTCACAGACCAGATTGGCCGTCAGGTGACCATTCCCGATCAGGTTGACCGCGTGGTGGTACTGCAACATCAAACCCTCAATTTGCTGGTGCAACTCAATGCCACCGACAAAATCGTCGGCATTCTCGCCAACTGGAAACAACAACTCGGCGATGGCTACGCCACGCTGGTGCCGGAACTGAATCACAAAGCGATGCTCGGCGATCTCACTCACGTTGATATGGAGAGCCTGGTGGCGCTGCATCCGCAGGTGGTGTTTGTCACCAACTACGCGCCGAAGGAGATGATCGATAAAATTTCCGCGCTGGGCATTCCGGTGATCGCCATCTCGCTGCGCCATGACGACGCCGGTCAGCAAGGCAAAATCAACCCTGCCATGCAGGATGAGGAGCAGGCCTACAATCTGGGGATTAAGGAGGGCATCACGCTGATTGGCGAAGTGGTCAACAGACAAGCGCAGGCCAAAGCCTTGATTGCCGCCGCGTTCGCCGGTCGTCAGAAGGTCACCGATCGTCTGCGTTCCGTGCCTGAGCAACAACGGGTACGGGCTTATATGGCGAACCCGGATCTCACCACCTACGGTGCCGGAAAATATACCGGGCTAATGATGTCTCACGCCGGGGCGTTGAATGTCGCCGCTGCCACCATTCAGGGTTTCAAACAGGTGAGCATGGAGCAGGTGATTGCCTGGAATCCGCAGGTCATTTTTGTGCAGGACCGCTACCCACAGGTGGTGGATGAGATCACGCACAGCACGCAATGGCAGAGCATCGATGCGGTGAAGCACCATCGTGTCTGGCTGATGCCGGAATATGCCAAAGCCTGGGGTTATCCGATGCCGGAAGCCATCGGGCTGGGTGAATTGTGGATGGCGAAGAAACTCTACCCGGAAAAATTCCGCGACATCAACATGCAGAAGGAAGCCGATCGTTGGTATCAACAATTTTACCGGACACATTATCATGACAACGTTGCGCGTCCTGGCAGCAGGTAGCCTTCGGCCCGTCTGGCCAGCGTTAGTAGCGGCCTGGGGATCACCGGTCGACACTGATTTCGGCCCGGCGGGTTTGCTGCGTGAACGTATTCTGGCCGGGGAAAGCTGTGACCTGTTCGCCTCTGCGAACACCGCCCACGCGGAGCACTTGCGGCAATGCGGGCTGGCGCAACAAACCGGCCGCTTTGCCGCCAATAGCCTGTGCCTGACCGTGAAGCGCGATCGGGTCAGACCGGGAGAAGATTGGTTAACCGTGCTGACTCGCCCTGACCTGCGACTCGCCACCTCCACGCCGCATAGCGATCCTTCCGGCGACTATACCTGGCAATTGTTTGCCGCCATTGAGCAGCGGCAGCACGGCATGGGTCGCTTACTGGAGAACAAAGCCCGTTGCCTGGTCGGTGGGCCACAAAGCCTGATCGTGCCACCCGGCGAGTTGGCTGCCCGATGGCTGCTGGCACAGGATCATGCGGATATGTTTATCGGTTACACCAGCTACGCACCGCGCCTGACCGTATGTCCTGAGCTGCACATCTTCACCATTCCGCCAGCCTGTAACATTCGGGCCGAATACGCCTGGGCGCTTTGTCAGCCGTCAGCACAGTCACTGGCAGATTTTCTGCAATCCCCTGTCGCCCAACAGATTTTAAGTCAAAACGGATTTTTGCCCGTAATGGCTTGATCTGGCGCAGGGAAACGCCGCCTTCAGCGCGAAATTATTTTATGGTTATTGCGCGCTGAAGGCGCTTTTACGGAAAAACATGATCCAGATCACATTTACCACACTGATGACCGAGGGCGCTTAAAACCCCACAAAGGCTGCAAGATGGACAAAATAGCGTCTAATCGGCCCATTCCCCTGCCTTTTATGCTCCATGCCGCATTAGGGAAATTTAATAATTAGCCCTCAATAGATCACCCCGTAAAAACATCTTTTTTTATTACGAAACAATTTGTCGTATTTATCGAGGTGAGCAGTTTTTTTATTCTGGCAGGATACGCCGCACTTAGCGTCTCCTGGTCTTATTACTGTCATGCCGTGGTTTTCAAAAAACGCCGTTTTTTTTGCTGTAAAAACCTGTCTGGCCGCCTTTCTGGCATTGTATTTTGCACTGGAACTGAATCAGGACAAACCGGCCTGGGCACTGACCACCGTGTTTGTTGCGTCGCAACTCTATTCCGCCTCGACCATCTCCAAATCGGTGTTCCGTCTGCTCGGTACGCTGCTGGGTGGGGTGTTTATCTTTTTTATCTTTCCGCTGACGGTTGAACACCCGTTGCTGTTCAGCCTGTGCGTCTCGCTGTGGGTCAGCGTCTGCCTGTATCTGTCGCTGCACGACCGCACGCCGAAAAGCTATGTCTTTATGCTGGCCGGTTACAGCGCGGCGATCATGGGCTTCCCGGAAGTCACCACCCCGCTGGGGATCACCAGCACGGTGTTGTCTCGTATTGAGGAGATTACCCTCGGCATCGTCTGTAGCAGCCTGGTGCATGGTTTGTTGTTTCCGGTGTCGATGCGCAGCCTGCTGGAACAAAGCGTCAGCCAGTGGTATCTCAACGCCCGTAAGCTGTGCGGCGACCTGCTCTCCGGTATCCCGACGGCGAAATCACCGGAACGTGACGATATTCTGATCCGCATGGCGACCAACCCGCAACAGGTGGAGATTTTGATCACCCACTGCGTGTATGAAGGGAATGCCGCACGCCAGTTGATTCGCCTCGTCAGCGTGCAATACCAACATCTGTCCTATCTGATCCCGACACTGATCGCCATCGAGATTCGCCTGCAACGCTTAGCAGAACTGAACATCACCTTCCCGGAAAATGTGGCGCAAACCTTTCGCCAGTTTTTGCTGTGGTTGCATGATGGAGAAGCGGTGGGCGACACCCACGACATTCAGCAAGCGCTGGCCGCCTGTCAGGCGGAACTCAACCAAGCCTGGCGACAGGGGGAATTACCCACCGAATCCTGTCTGTTGCTGACCGGCGTGCTGGAGAGGTTGACGGATTTTGTTCGCATTGCCGGGGCGTATCAAAGTGTGGGAGGGCTGGTCAGCGACCTGTCCGGCGACACCTCGCTGGCACGCGGCAAACGCACCCATCGCTTTTATGACAAGGGTTTAATTCGCCTCTCGGCGTTAACCGCGTTTTGCGCCACCTTCGGCTCCTGTCTGCTGTGGATGGCAACTGGCTGGCGTGATGGTGCCTCCGCGCCAGTAATGGCGGCAATCCTCAGCTCCTTTTTTGCCAGTCTCGATACCCCGCTCACCTCGATGAAGCTGTTTGTGCGTGGCGTGATCGTCGCCATCATTATCAGCGTGGTGTATGTGGCAATTCTGCTGCCCCAGGCCACCTCATTTGAGGCGCTGATGATTTGTCTGGCACCCGGCCTTATTCTGCTGGGAATGATGATTGCCCGTCCCACCACCAATATGATCGGCCTGAGCGTCGCCATCCAGATCCCCGGTTTTATCGGCCTCGGCCACCATCTTCGCCCTGACCTGGTGGCGCTGTTTAACACCGCCATCGCCTCAATGACCGGGGTGTTGTTTGCGGTGATCCTGACGGCGATTATGCGTAACAAGCGCCCGTCCTGGACCGCGCGTCGTGCAGTGCGTATCGGTTTGCGTGAGCTGCTGCGCTTTATCAAAGAGACGGAGCGAAATGGTTCTTCTCTGCTCGGACGTCAGCGCTATATCGGCCTGATGCTGGATAAGCTGAACGTGGTGCTGCCGCGTCTGCGCCTCGATCCGCAACCGGATATGACCGCTGCCGGCATGTTATTGACCGAGGTGTGGCTGGGGGTAAACAGTTTTGACTACTACGCGCGCCATAAGGATCTGCTGGCAAAATATCAGCTCGATAGTGGACAGATGTTTCACGAACTGGGGCTGTTTTTGAAACGCCGCCTCAAATCGCTACAGACTCCGCCGCACCCGGACCTGCTGGATGAAATCGATATCCTGCTGCTGATGCTGGAACGGTTGGCAATGTGGGATGAAAGCCTGCTGACGCCGCTGTTCCATCTCGCCAGCGTACGTTTGTATCTGTTCCCCCACCAGGCGTGGCCGGTGATGAACAGCCGCCAGGCAGAGTTGATGCAACAGAAGATGTACCGACTGCCCCTGCGTTAACCGCTGAAACATCGCGCGATAAATCGCGCCGCTACGATGTGAGCACCAATTTATCGCGCAAGGGAGAAAATCGTGGGTGAATGACGCAAGACCTCCAGTACTGCCGTCATCCCACGGCTGACGATGCGGTCCTGGCGCATCACGGTGCCCAGCGTACGCTGTAAGGCGGGCTGCGGTTCCAGCACGCATAACCCGGCCCGATCATCCTCCTGCGCCAGCGCCATAGCCGGCACCAGGCTGTAACCCAGCCCGGCTCGAACCATCCGCTTGATCGCCTCAATGCTACCCAACTCCATCACCGGCGTGGCGCGCACCCCGGCCTCGCGAAACCAGCCATCAATCACTGCGCGTGTACCGCTACCCGGTTCGAACACAATCAGCGGCAACGGGGCCAGTTCCGCAGGCTCGACCACCGCTGCACTGTCGCGCGCCATAATTAGTCGGAACTTTTCTTCGTACAACGCGCTGACATGCACGCTCTGGCTGGCGACCGGCAACGTCACCAGGCCAATATCCACCTGATTTTCCTCCACCGCACGTATAATGGCCGCGGTGTTGCCGGTGCGCACATCCACTTTTAACTGCGGGTGCTGCTGGCGCAGTTGTTGCAGCAAGGGCGGCAGCAGATGAATGCATGCGGTCGCGCCCGTCCCGATGATCACCGTCCCGCTGATTTCCTCCGCCTGCTGCGTCACCGCCGCCAGCGCGGCAGCGATAGCGCTGGCAATATGTTCGCCATGTTCGAGCAACGCCAGCCCCGCCGCCGTAGCGCGCACCCCGCGCCCGGTGCGTTCAATCAGCCGGGTTTGTAGCGATTGCTCCAGTTGACGAATTTGCAGACTGACCGCCGGTTGCGACAGGCCGAGCACATCGGCGGCACCGGAAAAACTTCCCCGGCTAATCACTAACCGGAAGGTGTCCAGATGATCAAGATTGAGACTGGCCATCTCTAAAAATTCCTTATAGCGCGCATAAGCAGGTCGCGCTGCCATTGAGTAAGCCAACAGGGTAGCCTGAAAGCAGATAACAAACGAGAGCGGTAACGATGGAAATTTTGCAGGCAGAAGAACAACATATCCCCGGCATCCAACAAATTTATGCCCACCATGTCCTGCATGGTTGCGCCACTTTTGAAACCGATCCCCCCGATGATGCCACCATGCTGGCGCGCCTGCACAAAATCACGGCCGCCGGACTGCCGTGGTTGGTGGCGGTGGAAGATGGCGTGGTACTCGGCTACTGCTACCTGTCGCGCTGGCGTGAACGCTTTGCCTATCGCTTCAGTCTGGAAGATTCGGTGTATATCGACCAGCGCTTCACCGGACGCGGCATTGGCCGTCAGCTGCTGGCGCGGGCACTGCAATGGGCCGAGCAACAGGGGTATCGTCAGATGGTTGGCGTGATCGGCAACAGCGAGAACAGCGCCTCTATCGCCCTGCACCGCTCTGCCGGCTTTACCGTGACCGGCACCTTACACTCGGTCGGCTTCAAACATGGCCGCTGGCTGGACACGGTGATTATGCAACGTGCCTTAGGTGCCGGTGACAGCACCCTGCCCTGAACAATAACGGGTGAACAGGTTAACCAAGGCGATCACCTGATCATCCAGCGGAATCAGCTCCTTTTTTACAATCAGATGCATTGGCGTACTCCGGCGGCCTCCGTGATTGAGCGGCAACGGTTGCAGCACGCCAAGCAGCAACGCCTCGGCGATGCGCCCCTGCGGTAGCCAGCCGTACCCCACCTGATGCATCACCGCCTCAATGGCGGTATCAACCGTGGAGAAAAACCACTGCTCAGATTGTCCCACCGAGGCATGCGGTGCCTGAGAACGTGAAGTGCCGATGCGAATTTGCGGATAGCGCGACAGATCATACTCGGTGAGCGGCTGCGGCAGCGACAGTAGCGGGTGATCGCGGTGGATCACCGCCAGAAAATCGACGTTCATCAGCCATTGTCCCCGCCCGGAGACATCTTCACGTCGCGTCATCACCATCACATCCGCATCGGGAACGGCGGGATGCAGGGGATCGTCATATTCCAGCACTTCGGTAAGCTGAATTTGTGTGGCCGGATAGCACTGCTGGAACTGCTGCAACACCCGGAACAACGTCTGGCGCGGGAAAATATTATCCACCACCAGTTCCAGTTGGGTGCGCGCTCCGTTATGCAGGCTGGCCGCGCGCACTTCCAGCGCGTGAAAAGCATTGAGCAACGGGCGCACCTGCGCCAGTAAGGTTTCGCCTTGTGCGGTGAGCAATGCCCGGCGCCCTTCGATACGTAACAGCGCAATGCCCAGACGTTCCTGCAACAGCGAAAGATTGTAGCTGACGGAGGACTGGCTGCGGTTCATCGCCTCTGCCGCCTGATTAAATCCCCCCAGTTCCACCACCTTATCGAGGATTGCCCACTGCTCCAGCGTGGTTCTGAACATAAACACATCCAATTTTTAGATGAAAACCATCCAAAATTAGCGTTATTCATTCAATTTTTACAGCGATATCGTAGGTGCATCAACTGAAGGAGATCAACAATGAGCAATTTCAATAAAGAAGATTTGAGCGGTTTTATCGGTAAACATCTGGTCTACACCTACGACAATGGCTGGAACTATGAGATCTACGTGAAAAATGCCACCACACTGGATTACCGCATTCACAGCGGGCTGGTGGGTAACCGTTGGGTGAAAGGTCAGCAGGCGTATATCGTGCGGGTGGCGGCTGACGTGTATAAAATTTCCTGGACGGAACCGACCGGCACCGACGTCAGCCTGATTGCTAACCTTGCTGACCGCGTGTTCCACGGCACCATTTTCTTCCCGCAATGGGTGATGCTGAATCCGGAAAAAACCGTCTGTTTCCAGAACGACCATTTGCAAGAAATGGCGGCGTATCGCGAACAGGGGCCGGTTTATCCCACCACCGTCATTGACGAGTTTGCCACCATTACCTTTGTGCGCGACTGTGGTCCTGATGACGACAGCGTGATTGCCTGTGCGGCGAGCGAGCTGCCCGCCGACTTCCCGGCTAACCTCGGTTAATCACCATAGGCGGCGCTGTGAAAATCGATTTCCCAGCGCAGCACATCGGCATACAGCGACGACAGTCGCTGTAGTTCGCTTTCCGACAATGTGAGCGCACAGGCATCCAGTTCCGCTTTCAACCAACTGGCCTGTTGGTAAAACGCCTCTTCCGCATGCAGTTCGATCCAGCGGCGGATATCCGCATCGCGTTGATGTTGTTGCGCCACCCGTGCGCACCAGTGGTAATACATCCACTCCGCGCCAAACATGATGGTGATGATCTCGGCATAACTTCCCTGCTGCGCTGTGTGTAACATCCCGGCGTCAAAGCGTTTCACCCCCGGTACGTCTGCGGGTACGCTGGCGGGATCAATAGCGCGCCGGGTATACACCTCTTCGAACCAGGCAATCTGCGTATCCACCAGTGCGTTTAACACGGTGATCAACCAGCGCTGCTGACGGATATCCGGGGCTTTACTGATACCCAGCGCAAAGATGGCAATCGCGGTGGAGACAAAGTTGCCTTCAAACACCAGGTAACGATTGAATACCGCGCTATCCAGCTGATCCTGTTCAATATCCAGCACAAAGCGATGCTGCTGCATCGCCTGCCATAACCCCTGATGCTCCTGTAATAAGCGGTCAGTGAATGACATGGTTATTCCCCCAACGCCGCTTTCGCAATGCCCATAAAATGCTTCACGCGTGCCAGTTCCACTTCGTTCCACCATACGCCGTCCCGCTTCAGCGCACTGGCGACAATCACCCCCTGAGTACGTCCGAGGATTTCGCACACATTACCCGGTGTCACGCCCGACCCCACCAGCAGCGGCAGCGAGGTGGCGCTGCGAATTTCGTCGATCTCGCTCAGGGTGGCGCTGTCGCCGGTGCGTTGCCCGGTAGCAATCACCGCATCCGCCTCAAAAAATTCCACGTCACGGGTAAGCTCGGGGATGGAACGATCGGCAACAATGGCGTGGCTGCCGTGCTTGACATGGCTGTCAGCAAACACCCGGATATGCTCGGCACGTAACTGGCTGCGATAACGCAGCGCTTTCGCGGCAGCCCCTTCGATCAATCCTTCGTTGGCCACATAGGCATTGGCCCACTGGTTAACCCGGATAAAATCGGCCCCGCCCGCCAGTGCCGTTGCCAGCGCCGGGATGGCGGCATTCGCCAGCACGTTAATACCCAACGGCACGCCAAAGCGGCTGCGAATCTTTTCGGTAATCACCGCCATCAGCGCCGAGGTTTCCGGGCCAATATCTTCGGGTTTAGAAAATGGAATATCGCCATGATTCTCAACAATCAAACCATGCACGCCGCCGGAGAGATAATTATCTGCATCACGCAACGCGCGATCAATAATATCACCCACTGACGATCCACGATATTTTGGCGTACCGGGAAAAGCATCGCAATGAATAACGCCAATCACTGCTTTTTGACGTGAAAATATCGCTTGTATTGCATTACCCTTTTCTGCTGAGATAACTGCCATCTTAATCACCTTTTCGAGAAAACCATGCATATTTACGTATGCGGTAATATTACCGTCGATGAATTCTGGCAGGTTGATCATTTTCCTGCCGAGGGCGAATCCGCCCTGGGAAATAAAGTTCATAGCGATGTTGGCGGTAAAGGTGCCAATCAGGCCATGATATTATCCCGCTGTGGTCTTACCACATCATTAATCACCGCGACCGGCGAAGATTCGCAGGGTGAATGGTTACGCCAGCGCGCCAGTGATGAAAATCTGCTGTTATTACCTGCCGTTGCCAGTGTTCCCTTCAGTGATAACTCGGTTATTTTCACCACCGCTAACGGTGATAACGCCATTATGACCAGCAACGCCGCGGCAAATAGCCTGACGCCGGAACGGGTCAGCGACTGGTTAAAGACCGCACAACCCGGCGATATTTTTCTGCAACAGGGCAATCTCAACGCACCCACCACGCTGGCGCTATTCCAGTTGGCAAAATCGCGTGGCATGACCACGGTATTCAACCCCTCCCCGGTCAACCCGGCGTTTGTGGATTGCTGGCCGTGGGTCGATATCGCCGTGGTTAACCAGGGCGAAGCGGCGTTGCTGAAACCCAGGCTGCCACCACACGGCAGTCTGATCATCACCCTTGGTGCATCCGGTGCCGAATTACAACGTGACCAACAGCACTGGCAGGTGCCTGCCATTCAGGCTGAGGTTATTGATACCACCGGCGCAGGTGATACCTTCCTCGCCGTGCTGCTTGCTTCCAGTCTGCTGCGGCAAACCGCGCCGGATAGCCTGGCGTTACACCACGCGACTGCCGCCGCCGCCATTACCGTCAGCCGACGCGGCACCTGGCGTGCCTTCCCGACACGCGCAGAACTGCAAACCCTTCTTTCTCGTATCCCGCAACCGTAACGGCGCGATTTATCACGCGATCCGGTGCGCGATGCTGGAAAAAGCTGCGCGATAAATCGCGCCGCTACGATTGAGATCTTATTTAAACATTGAGCGGTAGCTGCCAACGTTCTCTTTGGTGACGACCGTCGCCGGAACCTGGATCTGTTTGGCTACCGTCTTACCCGACGTCAGGGCGTTGAGCGCCTTCACCGCTTCCTCACCCATTTTTTCCGGGTCTTGTTGCAGCACCGCCACCACATAACCCTGGTCGATGCTGTTGATCGCGCGCGCGGTCAAATCCCAGCCAAACACCTTGATATCCTTCTGGCGGCCCTGGTTCTCTACCGCCGCAATCGCGCCCAACAGCGCCGGTTCACCGGTGGCGTAAATGGCGGTCAGATCCGGGTTGCCGGTGATCAGGTTTTCCGCTGCCGTCATCGCGTCATCCTGGATGTTGCGGCCATCGACCACATCCGCCACGCTGATGTTTTTATTACTTTTAATCGTATCTTCAAAGCCTTTCTGGCGAGCGTTCTGGATGGCGGAGTTCAACGCGCCAACCACGCCAACCCGTGCTTTGCCACCCATACTTTTGTCGACATAACCGAGGAAATATTTACCGAGGATCTTACCGCCTTCGACGTTATCCACCCCGACCTGCGCCGCTTGCGGGCCTGCCGGTAATACCGCATCGATGGCAATCACCGGAATATTTTTCGCCGCTGCTTCTTTAATCGCTGGCATAATGCCATTGACATCGATGGCGTCCACCATAATGCCTTTTACGCCCTGCTCGATATAGTTTTCGATGGCATCATTTTGTGAAACCGGATTATCGTTGGCATTAAAGATAACGACATTTTTACCGCTGGCCCTGGCCGCTTCCTGCGCACCTTTATTCATCAGATTAAAAAATAGCGCCTGCTGGTTGATTTGCACCAACGCATAATCTGCTGATGCCGCCAGCGCGGAAGTGGTGATTAATGAAGAGAGAAGCACAACACAGGAAAACACATTTTTCTTGCTGGTGTTAAATAACATCATCGTTGCCCTCGTCAAAAAGAGTCTGCACCCCAAGTGGGTAAGTTTTTTGCGGGACAAATATCTTTAACAGCAAAGAATAACTTTGCTGCCTGCACAGGCGGCCTTTATTACTTTTCCGTCATGAACTCCGTTCAGTGAGCGAGTGAAAAGCGCTAAAGGAAAAACGACATCGGGTAAACAGGCTAATAACATTCTCTGAACACCAAACAATGTCAAGTAAATATTTTGTATTAAAACGCTGTCGCTGGCAGGGAAAAATGTGTTAATGCTGTGCCGATAAAAGGTGTGCATTCATGACAAAAAAACGCGTATTACTTTCCGATGTCGCGCAACTGGCCGGCTTATCCAAAGCCACCGTGTCGCGTTATCTTAATCATTCGCTGGTGCTGCCGCAGGATACCGTCACACGTATCGAAAATGCGATTCGCCAGCTCGATTATCGAGGCAACTCACTGGCGCGTCGCCTGAGCAAAGGCGGCAGCGAAACCCTGGGCCTGGTGCTGCCCGATATTACCAACCCCTTCTTTGCTGAACTGGCGGATGCCGCCGAAGAAGCCGCCTCACAGCATGGCTACAGCCTGGTGCTGTGCATCACCCGCAACAATCCCGACAAGGAATGCCAGTTTATCCGCTGGCTGGATACCTGCCAGGTGGATGGCCTGCTGTTTACCACCAACCGCCCGGATAACGGCCTGCTGCGCAAAGAGGTGCAGCGTCAGCAGCGAATTGTGTTACTCGACGAAGATATCCCTGGCAGCAGCGTACCCAAAGTGTTCGCCGACAACGTGCAGGGCGGCAAGCTGGCAACCGAACAACTGATCGCAGCCGGCCATCGTCATATCGCCTTTGTCGGTGGGCCGGATGCGCTGATGAGCGTGCGCGAACGCTACCAGGGTTTTTGCGCCGCCATGCAGCAAGCCGGGCTGGAAGTGGTGCCGGAGTGGGTATTGTTTGGCAAATATGAACGCAGTTTTGGTGCCCAGGCGCTGCACCATTTCTTTGCCGCCGAACAGCGTCCCACTGCGGTGTTTGCCGCCAGTGACTACCTGGTGCTTGGCCTGCTGGATGGGTTACGTGAACAGGGCTTACGCGCCCCGGATGCATTGTCGCTGGTGGGTTTCGATGACGCCAGCTATGCCGAATTCACGCAACCGCGCATCTCCACCATCCGCCAGCCCGCACGCGAAATGGGGCGTGCCGCCGTGGAGCAGATGCTGGCGCTCTTGCACGGCGATCTTCCCGCTGCACAGGAAACCCGCTTTCCGGTGGAATGGATCGCCCGTGACTCCATCAGCCGGTTAAACCCTGTGCGCTAAAATGGCGCATCGCTGCACCCTGCTGGCTCAGCATCAGCAAAATTCCTGTCGTTTAGTAAACCGGTTTACTCGAAAAATAAAAATTTTTCATCTATGTAAACAATCGGTTAGACAGCATTCAATCAGGTGATTTTTTCACCTGGCACAGTCTCTGCTATCTTTCTCCTGGCGAACAAATATCTCTGCAAGACATGCGTTGGTCAGCGGCACGTATTACGCGCATCGGGTAAACCGGTTTACAAGATGTGAACCTTTACCGCGTGATACGCCCGCTGATGCAACGTCTCCGTTTGATTCACAAGGGGAGTGTTGAGATGCAACAGCAGCAACGTGCCGCCCCGGCACGGGTTGAGATGGTCAATATCACCAAAACCTACGGATCGATTCGCTCGCTACGCGGCGTCAATCTGGAGCTGGCCCCCGGCGAAGTGCTGGGTCTGGTAGGCGACAACGGTGCCGGTAAATCCACGCTGACCAAGGTGCTTTCTGGCGCGGTGGTCCCCACCAGTGGTGCCATTCGCATCGATGGCGAGGAGCAGCGTTTTGCCAATCCGGCCGATGCCCGTCGTTGCCATATCGAAATGGTTTATCAGGATCTGTCACTGTGCGACACGGTAGACGTGGCGGGTAACCTGTTTATGGGGCGTGAACCCATGAAACGCCTGTTGGGTGTGCCCTTTCTCGATCAACAAAAAATGCACGCCGATGCACGCGAAATGCTGAAGGGTTTGGGGATCTCGATTCCCGATACCCGGCTGTTGGTGCGTAATCTCTCCGGAGGACAGCGCCAGGCGATCGCCATTGCTCGTGCAGCCGCCTTCAACCCAAAAGTGTTGATCATGGATGAGCCGACCGCCGCGCTGGCAGTGGCCGAAGTGGAGGCAGTATTGGCGCTGATCAAACGCGTCAGCGCGCGTGGCGTCAGCGTCATCCTGATCACCCACCGGTTACAGGATCTGTTCCTGGTGTGCGATCGCATCATGGTGATGTACGAAGGCACCAACGTGGCGGATCGTCGGGTTGCCGACACCAGCCTGAGTGAAATCGTCAACCTGATCGTCGGTGAGAAGTTTAGCGCGCCGTCTGCCCACGCCCACTAAGGGAACGAGTATGAGTATGGTTAACCTCTCCGGTACACGCATGATTCAGCATTCGCTACCCAAACGCCTGCTACATAACCATTCGGGCGTGGTCAGCATTGCGCTGTTTTTCGTTTTCTGCTGCGTGGTGTTTTCGCTGATCACCAGCAATTTTCTTACTACGCCTAACTGGCTCAACATCATTCGCCAGAGCGCGCCGTTACTGATTGTCGCCACCGCAATGACGCTGGTGATCACCACCGGCGGTATTGATCTCTCGGTCGGTTCGACGCTGGCGCTGGTGGGCGCGTTATCCGCCATTGCCCTCAACAGCTGGGGCTGGCCGTGGTATTGCGTGTTGATCGGCGGGCTGGCAATGGGCGCGCTGGTCGGGGCGATCAATGGATTCTTTATCGCGTATGAAGGGATCCCGGCGTTTATCGTCACCCTCGCCACCCTCGCGGTGGTACGTGGTGTGGCGCTGCTGATCACGCAGGGTTATTCGATTCCGGTTCCTGGCGACAGCCCCTTCACCTTTATGGGGCGTGCGTGGGTGGTGGGTATTCCGATGCCAGCGCTGATTGGCATTGTGGTGCTGATTGTCGGTCATGTGGTGCTGAACCATATGCGTTTTGGCCGCTACGTCACCGCCATCGGCGCGAATGCGGAAGGGGCGCGTCGCAGCGGTATCAATACCAAAGCGGTGGTGATGCGGGTGTACATCATCAGCGGTATGGCCGCCGCGCTGGCCGGGATGATCATCACAGCCCGCCTCGGTAGCGGTTCCTCCAACCAGGGCGAAGGCTTTGAATTGCAGGTGATTGCGGCGGTGGTGCTGGGCAGCACCAGCCTGTTTGGCGGATTTGGTACGGTGATCGGCACGCTGCTCGGTGCACTTTCCATCGCCATTATCCAGAACGGGTTGATCCTGTCGCATATCTCGCCGTTCTACACGCAAATCGCCACCGGCGCGATCATCCTGCTCGCCATCTGGATTAACACGCGCATTCTCAACCCGGCCCGCGCCACCGCCAAAGGATAGCTGATGAAAGGTTCGATTTTCCGTCATCCCGACCCCCTGCCGCTCGGCGTGCAGAGTGGTTACGTGATGACCGTCCTCGGCCCGTTGCCGTTGGATCAGATGGGCGTCACCTTGATGCATGAACATATTTTGCTCGATGCCTCGGGCAAGTGGGTACCGCCCTGCTGTTGCAGCGATCGCCATATCGCCGAGATGCCGGTTCGCATCGAAAATCTCGGTGATCTGTCACTGAATCCGCTAATGAGCCGAGATAACTGCCAGCTGTTTGACGTCGACGTGGCGATCGAGGAGCTGATGAAGTTCCGCGCGCTGGGCGGGGAAACCGTGGTCGATCCCACCAATATCGGCATTGGACGCGATCCCAAAGCCCTGCAACGCATCGCGCGTCTGACCGGCCTGAATATCGTGATGGGCACCGGGTTGTATCTGCAACCCTCGCACCCGGAGTGGGTGAAAACCACCAGCGTGGAACAACTCACCGAGAAACTGATTTATGACCTGGGTGGCCTGGCGGAAAAACCCGAAGTGCTGGCCGGGTTGATTGGCGAGATTGGCGTGTCCAGCCGCTTCACGGCAGACGAGGAGAAATCCCTGCGTGCTGCCGGGCGCGCCAGCGCGGCGACCGGCGTGCCCATTGAGGTGCATCTGCCCGGCTGGGAACGGTTGGGCCACAAGGTGCTGGACATCCTGGAACAGGAAGGGGCCGATCTGCGGCATACCGTGTTGTGCCATATGAACCCCAGCCACGCCGATAAAACCTATCAGCGTGAGCTGGCGGATCGCGGTGCGTATCTCGAGTACGACATGATTGGCATGGGCTATTACTACGCCGATGAAGAGGCGCAATCGCCATCGGATGAAGAGAACGCCCGCGCCATCTGTGCCCTGATCGACGACGGTTACATCAATCAGATCTTGTTATCGCAGGATGTGTTCCTGAAAACCATGCTGACCCGTTACGGCGGGCACGGCTACGGTCATATCCTGAAAAACTTCGTACCGCGTTTGCGCCGTCATGGCGTCAGCGGCGAGCAGTTAGAAACGTTGATGATCGCCAACCCGCAGCGGGTATTTGGCGCGTAATGGAGATAATCATGACGAAAAAGGTTTTGCTGGTAGGTGAATCCTGGACCAGCACCGCGACACATATCAAAGGCTTTGATCAGTTTGCTACCGCTACCTGGCACAACGGCGCGGTAGATTTTCTTGCCGCGTTAGCGGATAGCGCTTATCAGATCACCCATATGCCGGTACATGAAGCGCCGGAGCAGTTTCCGCTGACGCTGGAAGCTTTGCAGGCGTGGGATGTGATTATTCTGTCGGATATCGGGGCCAATACCCTGTTGCTGCATCCGGCCACCTGGCTGAAAAGCCAGCGCACCGCCAATCGCCTGACGCTGCTGCATGATTATGTCGCACAGGGCGGCGCACTGATGATGATTGGTGGTTACTACAGCTTCCAGGGCATTAACGGTGGCGCGCGTTATCGCAACACAGCGGTGGAGCAGACCTTGCCGGTACGTTGTCTCGCCTGGGATGACCGGGTGGAGCGACCGGAAGGTTGTTATCTGGAGCAGACCACCCCCCATGCGGTGCTGGAGAATCTGCCTGGCGATATGCCGTGGTTGCTGGGCTACAACGAAGTGGAGATGCAGCCGGAAGGTCAGTTGCTGGCGACAGTGGCGGGCACCGCCCATCCACTGCTGGCGGTGCGTGAGTACCAACAGGGACGCACCCTGGTGTGGACCAGCGACATGTCGGCCCACTGGCTGCCACCGGAGTTTGCCCAATGGTCCGGTTTTCGTCAGTTGTGGATCAACTGTCTCGACTGGCTCACCGGGGCACACGCATGAGCGCAGTCGTCGCTTTAACCCAGCAATTGCTGGGTTTTAACACCATCAATCCACCGGGTGACGAGGCCGCCTGCATGGCCTGGCTGGCAGATTACCTCGAACAGGCAGGATTTACCGTGCAGCGCCACAGCTTCGGCGATCGGCGCGCCAATCTCATCGCCACCCTGCCCGGTGCAGCGGGTGGAGCGCCACTCGGTTTTACCGGCCATCTGGATACCGTCCCACTCGGTAACGCCGAATGGCAGTTCGATCCTTTTGGTAGCGATGTGCGCGATGACCGCCTGTATGGTCGAGGCAGCAGCGATATGAAAGCGGCGATTGCCGCGTTTATCCTCGCCTGCGTCCGACATAAAGATGCCATCATGGCGGGCAGCGGCGTGGTGTTGTACCTCACCGGCGGCGAAGAAACCGGTTGTGACGGCGCTCGCGCCTTGATTGCCAGCCAAACGCTGCCCCAGCCGGGGGCGTTGATTGTCGGTGAACCGACCGCCAATTATCCGGTGATCGGGCATAAGGGTGCGTTGTGGCTACGTTGTGAAACGCGCGGCAAAACCGCTCATGGTGCGATGCCGCATCTTGGTATCAACGCCATCTACCTCGCAGCCGAGGCGCTGGGCAAGATTCAGCATTTCTCACCGGGTGCGCCACATCCGTTAATGAAGCAGCCGACGCTCAACGTCGGCCGCATTCAGGGCGGATTAAATATCAACTCGGTGCCGGACCGCACCGCCTTTGATGTGGATATCCGCACCGCGCCGAATCTGCAACATGCTGAGATCCGCCAGCGCCTGGCCACCACCCTGGGTGAAACGGTGTTTATCACCACCCTGGTGGATCTGCCTGCGGTGCTGAGTGCCGCACAGCAACGCTGGATACAGCAGATTTTCCAGTTATGTCAGCCGCTGCACGACGAACCCCTTACGACACGTATTGTGCCTTACTTTACCGATGCCTCGCTGCTGCTGCCGGCACTCGGTTCACCGCCCTGCGTGATACTGGGGCCGGGTGAACCGACCCTGGCGCATCAGACCGATGAATATTGCCTGCTGTCACGGCTGACGGAAGCGGAGGCGTTATACGGGGAGATTATTGAGCAGTGGATGACAGACCGGGCGTGATAAATCACGCCGCTACGCAAACCGGTCCGTAGCGGCGCGATTTATCGCGCGTGGTTAATGCGATGAAATAAATATCGCGTCCGGCTGTTCCGGCGGCACGGCAAAATGTTGCTGCATCCTGCGGCTCTCCTCGGCGGGCGGCAGGCCAAACAGGCGTTTAAATTCACGGTTAAACTGCGATGGGCTTTCATATCCCACGGCGAAACTGGCCGCTGCCGCGGTCAGCGTCTGGCGCACCATCAACATCCGCGCCTGATGCAGTCGCACTGACTTCACGTACTGCATCGGGGCTACGCCGGTTATCGCTTTGAAATGGCTGTGGAAAGTCGGCACACTCATCCCCGCGGCGGCGGCCAGTTGCGCCAGTTGCAGCGGCTGCGCATAGCAGGCGTGGATATGGCGCAACGCTTTACTGACTTTACCAAATTGCCCCTGCTGACTTAACGCAGCGCGCAATACGCTGCCCTGCGCGCCGGTCAATACGCGATAATACAACTCACGCATCAATGCTGGCCCGAGGATCACCGCATCACGCGGGTCATGCAGCGCCTGCAAAAAACGCAACACGGTGCTTTTCATTACGGCATCCATCGGGCTGGACATCATACTTTGCGGCGCAGGGATCGGCAGCGTACCGCCCTGCTGATCAAGTTGCAGCATCAGCTCCGCCGCCACCGCGAAATCCAGATGCAGGTAGATGGCGAGCAATGGCCGTTCGGCTGACGCCGTTGTTTCCATCACAAAAGGCACCGGTACGGATACCGCCAGGTATTGCTGCTCGTCATAAAGATACACCTGATGGCCCAGATAACCGCGTTTGCTGCCCTGGCAAACAATCACGATGCCCGGATCGTACAGCACCGGCGTGCGCGCCAGCGGTCGGTCAGAACGCAGGATACGTACCTGCTCCAGCGCGGTCAGGTTATAGCCTTCCTGCGGAGCCAGCGCCCGCAGCAACGTCACCATCTGCGCCTGGATATTATCGCTCATAACCCACCCCCTCATAAGATTAGGCAATAAAAGCAGAAGATACGGCCTCAATACAAGTCATGGGTGAGAATATTATGCATTTTCACGTTTTTAGGGAGCGAATCTTATGTCATCAACCAAGACCTTGTTTATCACCGGCGTCAGTAGCGGCTTTGGTCGTGCGCTGGCACAACAGGCATTGAGCCAGGGCCATCGGGTGATTGGCACCGTACGCAATCAGGCGGCAAAGCAGGCGTTTGAAGCGCTGAAACCTGGCTATGCCAGCGCCTGCCTGCTGGATGTGACCGATTTCTCCGCCATTGAAGATTGCATCAATGCCGTGGAGTCCCACCAGGGAGCGATTGATGTGCTGGTCAACAATGCCGGTTACGGCCATGAAGGGGTGATGGAGGAGTCCTCGCTGGAGGAGATGCGCCGTCAGTTTGACGTCAACGTGTTTGGTGCCGTGGCGGTGATCAAAGCGGTACTGCCGTATATGCGCCAACGCCGTCGCGGCCACATTATCAACATCACCTCGATGGGCGGATTTATCACCATGCCCGGCATTACGTATTATTGCGGCAGCAAATTTGCGCTGGAAGGCATTTCCGAAGCGCTGGGCAAAGAACTCCAGCCTTTTGGCATCTTCGTCACTGCCGTGGCACCCGGCTCATTCCGCACCGACTGGGCGGGACGTTCAATGGTTCGTAGCGCGCGCAGCATCCCTGATTACGATACCTTGTTCGATCCTATCCGCCGGGCGCGCGTGGAGAAAAGCGGCAAACAATTGGGCGATCCGCAAAAAGCCGCACAGGCGATGCTGGCCATTATCGCCAGCGACAATCCGCCGTCGCATTTGTTACTGGGCAGTGATGCGCTGACGCTGGTGCGAAATAAGCTGGCAACGTTACATGAGGAGATGGATCGCTGGGAAGAATTAACCCGTTCCACCGATGGCGAATAATAAATTGTCAGGAAAGGTAAATTATTTAACCTGAATCTCACCCTGCGCCAGTACCCTATTTCTCTGCTAAATACTGGCGCAGTTTTCTAACAATTACCCGATGACATTCTCACACAAAAAATAGGTTCTCTGGCTAGGGTTTCGAGAAAGAAAAATGCGGATCAATAACAAATTTTTTCGGTGCGCCGGAATCAAATTCACTGTAACCGCGCGGTGCATCTTCCAGAGAAATCACTTCAACACCCACTATTTTGGCAATCGGAATGCGATCCCACAGAATAGCTTGCATCAGTTGGCGATTATATTTCATCACCGGTGCCTGACCGGTCTGGAAGGCGTGTGATTTCGCCCAGCCCAGTCCGAGACGAATGCTCAGGCTACCCATTTTGGCAGCCTGATCGACCGCACCCGGATCTTCGGTGACGTACAGACCGGGCACCCCGATTTTTCCTGCCACCCGTGTCACCTGCATCAGCGCGTTAAGCACCGTGGCCGGGGCTTCATGCTGCGCGCCTTCATGGCCGTGTCCACGCGCCTCAAAACCAACGGCATCGATGGCGCAATCCACTTCTGGCTCGCCGAGGATATCAGCAATCTGCTCATGCAACGGGGTATCTTTACTGAGATCAACCACTTCGAAACCCTGTTGTGCCGCATGTTTAATGCGCGCCTCATTCATATCACCGACAATCACCACCGCCGCCCCCAGCAGACGGGCTGACGCCGCAGCCGCCATCCCCACCGGACCAGCCCCTGCCACATAGACGGTGCTGCCGGGGCCGACACCAGCGGTGACTGCGCCATGAAAGCCGGTCGGCAGAATATCGGAAAGACAGGTTAAGTCTTTGATTTTCTCTAACGCCTGCTCACGATCCGGCAGCTTGAGTAAGTTGAAATCGGCATAAGGTACCAGCACATACTTCGCCTGGCCGCCGACCCAATCGCCCATATCCACGTAACCATACGCGCCCCCGGCCCGGGCCGGGTTGACCGTCAGGCAGACACCGGTATGTTGTTCTTTACAGGAACGGCAACGGCCACAGGCCACGTTGAACGGCACCGACACCACATCACCGAGAGCGAACCTTTCGACATCGCGCCCGAGTTCAATCACCTCGCCGGTGATTTCATGGCCGAGTACCAGGCCTTCCTGGGCGGTAGTTCGCCCACGCACCATATGTTGATCGGAACCGCAGATATTGGTGGATAACACTTTGAGGATCACCCCGTGTTCTATTTTCTTCCCTCGGGGATCGTGCATTTTTGGATAATCAATCGACTGGACTTCAACTTTACCTTTACCTATGTAGACCACTCCACGATTTTCAGACATGTGAGTACCTTTCAGATAGTTGGCTGGTTATTAAGTTTTGAATGTCGCAGTTGAGCATAGAGACATACTCTGCGCCCTTAAGCTTAATAACTCCACCCGCTAACGAACGATATTTATCCTGTTATTATTTGTGATGTGTGCAAGGCGTCACAATTAAATTAATCATCATTCAACCTGTGGATAATTTCAGCGAGAAACTGATTAGGACCGAATTTAATTATATCGTCATTAATTATGCGTGATAAATCACGCCGCTACGGTGCGTGCAGAATTGCATAACGGTGCGTGATAAATCGCGCCGCGACGGAACATGCGGCGCGGTTTTGCCGATTAATGGCGGCTGGCACAACCGCATTGTGACATTTCGCCATGAACGTGTTTGCCATGATGCGAATGACGCACCTGCAATTCGCCCTGTTGCCATGCCCCGCTGTTGTCGATACGGTTGTCCAGCAGGCGATTTAACGCCTCCGCCACCAGCAAATCGCGACGCTGCGCCCAGCTGGTGAGATGCCAGGCAGAGGAACGCGCCTCGTCAACATCATCAAAACCGACCACGCCGATATGCACGCCCTGACCGAAGTCCCGCACCGCCTGCATGGCACCGAAAGCCAGCACATCATTCTCGCAAAACAACGCATTGATACGTTCTGATGCACGCGCTTTTTTCAGGTAGGCCATCATTGCCTGGTACGCCAACTCACGGTCGTCGTTACCCGCCACGAATTGTTGATCCAGCGTTTTATCTGCGGCCTCGAGACTGGCGGCATAGCCCTGCATCTGACGCGGTTGCGTCTGGGTTTCACGTCCACGCATAAAACCAAAGCGCTGATGCCCCTGAGCCAATAACAGGCGACCTATTTCTTCTCCCGCCGCGTAGCCATCCACGCGCAGCGCCCGCTCACCACTCAGCCAGATAGCCGGGAGTGACCTCGTCTCTTCGCCATACAGGGCGGTGAGGAAAATCAATCCGGTGATCCCCAACTCACCAGCCTGATTGAGTAACGTCAGGTAATGCTCGCGTGAATCGACGTTGAGCAGCAGGCTCAGACAACCCCGCGCGTTTAATTGCCGCGTCACTTCATTCAGCATCTTTACGCTGTTGGGATTGGTGAACTCGTCACTGACGATGCCAATAACCGCTGTTGCCATGAATTGCCTCTCCAGAAAAAAGGTTAGCCGCGACGGGTCAACGCCAGACGAATCCCCAGGCCAATAAAGGTGATGCCCACCACCCGATCCAGCAGGCGCTGCATCGCAGCATTTTTCGCGACCGCGCTGGCAGCCCCACCGGCTAACAGCGCAAAACAGGTATCGGTGGCGAAACCAATCAACGCATAGGTCAGGCCCAGAATCAGGAAAGATTGCGCATGATGCGCGCCGTCAATCACCACAAATTGTGGGAAGAAGGCGATAAAAAACAGTAAAACCTTGGGATTGGTAATGGAGGTGATCAGGCCACGCGACAGCAGGCTGCGGGTGCTGGCGGTGGATTTAGCGACCGGTTCGTCAGCGCCGGAAGCGGCCTGTCGCCGTATCAGCGTGCTCCACACCATTTTGCTGCCGAGAAAAATCAGATACGCGGCACCGATATATTTGATCACCGTAAACAGCAGCGGCGAGGCGGCAATCAGCGCGGTCAATCCGATGGCGCTGGCAATCGCATGGGTACAGCTACCCAGTGCCACGCCTGCCGCCGAGATCACCCCGGAACGTCGTCCATTCGCCACGCTTTGCCCCACCACATACGCCAGGTCAGGGCCGGGCGTAATACAAAGTAAAAACACCGAGGCGAGAAAAAGGGGGAAATGCATGATGTCCAGCATGGAGCGCTCCTGTAATAAAACCAACGACCGATTTTAACCAAATCATAACAGGAATCGTCCCTGTGGGGATGGGGAGAGTGTGGATGATAAATATTATTAATTACACTAATGCCAGCGCGTTTTTATTTTTTATTAAGGTTCGATTAATTTTCACCTGAAAGAATTCATGCCAATATCCTCCGCTCTGATAAAGGTTTATGGTATGAAAATCAATCTCTGGCGCAGTCTGCCCCATGAATTTTCTCGAGGGTTATCATCGCTATTCAGCAGGAAAATAATAGCGCCATCGCCGTATCGGCAGGAAAGGATAAACACCACGACGGGACACACAAAAACCTTTCGTTTCTGTGTGTCTGGATAATTAAATCAGCATGACGTTTTCTCCGCTTGCAGGCGCAACGCCAGATGTTGCAACAGCATGATGGTTTTGGCATCCATCATTTCACCCGTTTCAATCGCCTTAAGTGCGAGAGTAAGCGGCCATTCCAGAACTTCTATATCCTCGCCTTCTTCGGCTAGTCCGCCTCCCTGGCCGTTACGGTCCTGTTCCTGATATTCCGCGAGAAAGAAATAGAGTTTTTCCGTTACCGAACCCGGACTCATAAAGGCTTCGAACACTTTTTCGATACGTTGAATGCGAAAGCCGGTTTCTTCCTGGGCTTCAGCAATAATACGTTCTTCGGGTGACGCATCGTCCAACAGGCCTGCGGCCGCCTCAATCAGAAAACCGTCGTGACCGTTGAGATAAATCGGTAAACGGAACTGCCGGGTCAGCACGACACTGTTTTTTTCACGGTTGAATAACAACACTACCGCCCCGTTACCGCGATCGTAGGCTTCCCGGCTTTGTTCCTGCCAACGGCCATCGGCGCGTAAAAACTCGAAAGTATATTTTTTCAACGTATACCAATTATCCGAGAGCAGTTGTTCTCTGATGTGCCTGACACGCGATGATGTTTCTTTCATGATTTATTCCTGTTGAAGATGACATTTTTTACGCTAGCATGCATAATCGTGCACATACAAGCACAATCAGGAAAAAAGGTGCATGTTATCCAGTCAGCGTAAACAGCAAATTCTTGACATTCTGAGTCAGGAAAAACAGGTGCAATCCAGTGAACTGAGCCAACGCTTTGCCGTATCGGAAGACTCTATCCGTCGTGATCTCAGAGAGCTGGCAGCAGAAGGTTTGTTGCAGCGGGTACATGGCGGAGCCCTGCCCGTCTCAGCGGCGATTGCACCGTTCGAAACACGCAAAAACGTGCAGATAAGTTCAAAGCAACAGATTGCACGGAAAGCGGTCCAGCTGATTCAGCCGGGCCAGGTGGTGATTATTGATGGCGGCACCACAACGGCAGAGATGATCAAACTGCTGCCAGCGGATCTTGCCTTTACCGCAGTTACACACAGCCCAAGTATTGCGATGGGGTTGCTGAATTACCCACGGGTGGAGGTCATCATTATTGGCGGTCGCCTGTTTCGGCACTCCATTGTTACCGTCGGTGCAGCGATGCTGGAGTCAATTGCCCGCATTAACGCAGACCTGTTTTTTATGGGCGTCACAGGCGTACATAAAACTGCCGGTCTGACGACCGGCGATTATGAAGAGGCTGGGGTGAAACGTGCACTGGCCGCCAGGGCTGCTGATACTGTCGTGATGGTTTCGCAAGAAAAGATGAATTCGGCTTCGGCCTTCGCGATTGGCGATCTCTCCCTCGCCAGTACGCTGATCGTGGACCAACCGCTGGAGGCTGACATGGCACAGCTGCTGGCAAAAAAGCACGTTACCGTGCTTTAGCCTGACGCGTAAACTGTTGTTCCTGCAAACTTTGCCCCCACTGGTCACCCTGCCATTCGTTTGTCAGGGTGAAACCAAAGGATTCATACAGCCGACGGGCGGCATCCAGGCCACGGAAGGTCCAGAGTTGAACCGCAGCAAACGCCTGCTGATCACAAAATGTCATGGCTGCACTGAGCAACTGACGCCCCAATCCCGCGCCACGACAGCCATCGTCAAGGATAAACCAGCGCAAATGCGCCTCGTTGTTACCTAAATCTTCACCATCTATCGCCACTGAACCGACAATACGGCCCTGCTGACTGGCGACCCAGATTTGATTACGGGGTGAGGTCAGGCGACCGGTAAACTCAGCCAGACCACTGGCGACTTTGCCCTCAAAAAAATGACCAAACCCATGTTGACGTGCGTAGTAGCTGCCGTGCATTTCCGCGATCCTGCCAATCAAGCCAGGCTGATAACCGGTGGTAATGACGATCTCCGGCGTGGTGACCGCATGATCACGGCGCGCCTGTAATGCCTGCGCGTACGCGGATAGTCCCCGGGCGACCGCCTGCTGCTGCTCCCGATTTAATTGCACCAACGCCTGTTCCACCTGCGCGCTGGCGTAAGCATTGATTCTGGCGACACTGGCCTTGCCCTGCTCAGTCAACACCAGTTGCTTCACCCTGCCGTCCTCGTCAGAAGGTAATTCGGCCAGCTCACCGGCGTTGATCAATTTCCCCAACATCCGACTGACCGTGGATTTCTCCAGACCAAGGATGTGTACCAGCTTAGCGGCCGTGATTGCATGGTGGTTGGCGACTTCGAGCAAGGTATGCACCGCCGAAGCGGAATAGTTGGTCGCCGCCAATGTGGTTTGCATAAAGCCCAGTTCGCGCACCATCAAGCGTGATGCGGCACGAATGGTCTGAATAAGGGTGGTATCCGTCATGTTAATCAACGTCGGTTAAATAAGGTTGTATGATACAACCATTCTGCGGACCGCGTTGTCAAGTTGTCTTTCGCCAGTTGAAAAGGATAGATTTGTGGTCAGACACCCCACGACTTAAGGATAAACAGATGGCTTTTACGCAAATTATTGCTCGACTCCCGGCTGAAAACTGCGCGGCGGGCCTGACCACCGCCTCTCTGGGCGCACCGGACGCTGAACTCACCCGCCGTCAGTTCTGGGATTATCTCAACGCCATGTTAACGCTCAGATTGAAGGTGACGCTGTTACCCGCCGAAGCGGATTTTCCCGATGCACATTTTGTTGAAGATACCGCCGTGGTGATCCCGGAACTGGCGGTTATCACCCATCCTGGTGCACCCGCCCGCGCGGGTGAAGTCGAGTCGATGAAAGCGGTGCTGAAGGATTTTCGCCCACTGAAGATAATGAGTGACAAAGGCACGCTGGAAGGTGGCGACGTCATGCTGATCGATAAGGCGTTTTATATCGGGCTGACCACACGGACCAATGAGGCCGGGATCCGCGAATTTGCCAGTCTGGTGGAACCTCATGGTTACAGTGTCACGTCTGTTGAAGTGGATGAAGGATTGCATCTGAAGTCAGCGATAAACTATGTCGGAAAAAACACGCTGATTTCCACAGAAAAATTTGCGCGCCTGCCGCAATTTGCGCAATACAATCATCTGGTCATTCCCGACGACGAAATGTACGCCGGAAATACCCTGCTGATCAATGATACGCTGATTACCCCA
This sequence comes from Pantoea sp. X-Soil-TKNS-1279, assembly GCF_059730565.1. Taxonomy (NCBI): domain Bacteria; kingdom Pseudomonadati; phylum Pseudomonadota; class Gammaproteobacteria; order Enterobacterales; family Erwiniaceae; genus Pantoea; species Pantoea sp. X-Soil-TKNS-1279. The sequence continues at coordinate 406,776 of NZ_AP035949.1, forward strand.
ACCGGTTACCCGGCAACGCTGGCGCAGTTGCGTACCCTAAATATGCCCATCATCGCGCTGGATACCAGTGAGATTCGCAAGATGGATGGCGGATTGACCTGCCTGTCGCTGCGTTTTTAAACCCGTGCGATACATCGCGCCGTTACGGGATATGGCTTAACTTTGTGGCAGTGCGCATCAACTGCGCACTGGGACTACGTCCAATCAGGACAAACTGGTATCCCGCATTACGCCACCAGACCAGATTCATCCCGTGGCGTTTTTCTTCGGTCAGCGCGCTGGTTTTATCCGGTACACAGCGTTTGGATTTGCTGTCCCATACCTGGCCTTTCGGGCAATCTGGCGTTTTGCTTTCACTGCTATCGTCCCCGGCAGCCAGCGCGGCAGGGAGATGTAGCGCCATCAGCAAAGCAGGCAGGATTAACCAGCGAACCCTGTTGTTCGTTTTCATCATGTATCCTCACGAAATGGCATCGAAGTGACCTTGTCAGAGAGTAAACAGCGCAGCCGCCATTTCTATTCGGAACATTTTTGCTTTTTTTACTGCTCGCCAAAACAGGTTGCGATATCAGGTTGGTGGCTACAGGCAATATGGTGGTTAATTCGCGCCATCATGTAGTCAAAAAACGGATTCGAATTGGCGCGCATCAGGGTATCCAGCCCGACGCTCAGCGTATTGCTCTCACCACGTAATGAAATCGCGCCCAGGCTGATGCCAAATTGGTTCTTCTCCGCAGGTTGCAGCCCGTACAACGAATCCGTCAGCGGGAATGGCACCGCCACATGAGACAAGGAGTACATCCCAGGCGGCCAGGCGATATGCAGCGGCTGCACCGTTTCCGCCCGTTGATTGGCCGGCGTGTCGCGCGCCACCGTGTCGGCGGTGGCGGGTGTCGCATTGGTGATCACCGTTGTCGCATAGGGACGCGGTGCAGGCGGTAACAGGTTGCTGACGGCGTTGTTCAAATCAGGGCGTAATAAGGCGCGCAGTTCAGCGGCCTGATTAATATCGAAAATCACCAACTGATTGCCGCGACTTTGCAGATGACGGTACAACGATGCCACTACCGCGCGGGTGCTGACGGTGGAATCCATCACTGACTGGAAGGTTAATACCGGCGCCAGGCTAGCCAGCCCCTGATGGCGTGATTGCAACAAAATTTGTTGTTGTAGCGCCTGCGTCAGCAGCCACGACTGGCGCGCCGCTTTGACCGGAAACGAGTTGTATTTATAGGGGTTAAACTCCGGCATCACATTCAGCCAGGCCGCTTTGGCAAAAGCCGGTAACACCGAAGGCAGGCCCGCCAGGCCAGCAAAACGGGCGAAGGTCGTTACACCAATCATGGGCGACAGCAGTACAATCTGTTGCGGCTGGCGCAGCGCAGGATCGTTGAGCGCATCCAGCGCATACTTCATTGCCAGCGCTCCGCCGTTGGAATATCCCACCAGGTGCAGCGGCACCGCTGTACCGGCACGCCTTGTCGCTTCGCGCACCGCCAGTCGGGTCACCGCCAGCCACTGCTCCCAGTTGACGCGGGTTAACGCGCCCGGTGCCGTGCCATGCCCCGGCAAACGTGGCACCACCGCCACGAATCCTTGTTGACGATAATCTTCTGCCAGATAGCGCATGCTGTAGGGGGAGTCTGTCAGACCGTGCAGCAGAACCACCGCGCCGCGCGGCGTGCTTTGCGGCATCAGAATAAATGAACGATTCCAGTCTGGTTGAAAGCGCGCCGGATAAACCAGGCTTTGTGCGTAGTAGCGATTGAGCGGTGTTTTTTCTGCGTCGTCCAGGGTGTTGGTAATGTCGCGTTGCATCTCGGCGAAAATCGCCGCTTCCCGCGCCTGATAATCGGCGAAAGTGGCGTGGTCGATCTCTTTTTCGTTCATCTCATCCGCTGACCAGGTATGCCAGCTTTGAAGCGGTGCACCACGTTCAGACTGATAAATACGCGCAATCAGGAAAATGACGGCGATGATCACGATGCCCGCCAGGATAAGTTTCAGCAGCGAGATCAGAGTTGGCCCTGGCCGGTTCAGCCACTGTTGCACGCGCGACATCGCCATATAATTTCCCGTGATTTAAAAACCGATACGTAACCACGCGAACAGCACATTGCCGTTGTTGTAGGTGCCGGGGATATAGGTAAATTGCACGGTTGCGCGCTTATAACCCGCCGAGAACAGCGGCAGCACAATCGGCAGCGGCACGTAATTCGCAAAGTCGTCACGCGCGGTGATACCCGCCGTCAGACCAAGCCCGAGGCGAAAATCATGCGCATTATCGAGATACCAACCTTTTTCCCACCCGTAACCGACAATCGGCTGCCACATATTATGCGAGTCTTTAAACATCATGGCGTAGAGCGCGCTCCAGTTGCCCTCGTCATTATAACGGGAGACACCGAAACCACCGCCCCACGGCGTTTCGTTATAGTTATCGGTTTTTTCTTTGTCGTAGGCGAAACGGGCATGCCAGGCGATAAACGGTAGATAGAGATCGTAATTTTGCGGTTGTTCCCAGGTCTGGGAAATATCATTGGTTAACCAGTTCCATCCGTTGCTGAGGGTGCCTTCAGCCTGAACGGGGGCCACAGAGAAAAACAGAACCACATACAAAGCCGCCAGAAAACTTCGCATGGTTTATCCTTAAGAAACATTTAAATAGAGCTTAAAGTCTGGGAAGTTTCTGAAGGTTTTGCAAATACAGAAGCAGGAAATATTGTCACTGGTCAGGTTGTGTTAATTTTTTTCCATTAATTCGCGCACCGTCGAGATAAATTGCGGCCAGTGGCGGAAACGAATCGCGGGCATATTGGCATGGCGATGTGATTTGAGCGATTGAACAAATGCCGCCGCCTGGGCTGCGACTTCATGATTATTATGCATATGATTCCCCTCTGATTGACGCGATATTTTTGCCGTTGTGGCATCGTGTGACCTGATGTGAGGAAGAATAAATCTGTCGCGTGGTGAGTAACAGCGGGGGCTTTTGCTGAAAGCATTCAAAATATTTGAAGAGGCGCACCCGACATAGCGCCGCGATTGCTCGCGCCCCTATGCCGGGTACGTGCTGTTAATGCACGCGTTTTCTGCGCCACCACAACAACACCAGCACGATCACCACCCCTGCCAGCGCCATACCCGCTCGCGCCATCCACATTAAGGGTGATGCGGCGCCACCCGCCCGCAGGGTTTTCACCCGGTCGGCGCTGATCTGCACCTGACTGTGCCCGATATCCTGCATCACGTAATTGGTGATATCGGCAATCTGCGCGTCACTGAGCGACGCGGCAAAACCGATCATCCCCTGACCTTTTTCCGGCCAGACACCCTGCAACACCGCCATTGCTACGTTATCTGCCGTTGGCTTATTCAGCACCGGATGATTTTGCAGCGCGGGCAGACCATTTAATCCCTGACCCGCAAGGTTATGACAGGCGGCGCAGTTGCTACGATACAGGGCGGCACCACTGCTGAGGCTGGCCTGTGGCGTATCATCGCCCTGCACCGGCGTCAGGCCCGGTTTCGCCGCGCTCGCCTGGGTTGCCGCCTCTGCCGGCAGCAGATAAGTGGCGATCGCCTGGCGATCTTCCGGCGTCATGCGTGAGAAGCTTTTATCGATCGCTTCCAGCATCGGTCCACCCGCCGTCGCGCCATTGCTGGCATGACCGGTCGCCAGGTAGTCAGCCAGCATCTCACGCGTCCAGTGCGGTTTGCCCTGCAACGTGGCGGCGGTGATATCCGGCGCGAACCAGGTACCCAGCGAAGCCCCCTGAAGATTTTTTGCCGACTGCTCCGCCATCAGGAAATTACGCGGCGTGTGGCAGGTGCTGCAATGGGTTAACCCCTGTACCAGATAAGCACCACGATTCCACTCGTCCGATTGCGTGGCGTCAGGCTGGAAGGGCCGTTTGTCGAGGAACAGCCAGTTCCACGCCGCCATACTGAAACGCAGATTGAACGGGAATGGCAACGCGGTTTTCTGCGGCTGCTCATCCACCGGCTGCACGCCGTGCATAAAATACGCGTACAACGCCGCCACATCTTCATCGCTCAGTTTCGCATAGGCGGTGTATGGCATCGCCGGATAGAGCTGGCTGCCGTCATCGCGTACCCCCTGACGCAACGCAGCCGCAAACTGCGCTTCGCTGTAATTCCCAATCCCGGCGGTTTTCGACGGCGTGATATTGGTGCTGAAGATAGTGCCCAACGGGCTGGCGATGGCATGCCCACCGCTAAACGGCGCTTTACCTTCCTCGCTGTGGCAGGCGCCGCAGTCACCGGCAATCGCCAGATATTCGCCACGTTTGATCTGCGCCTGTTGATCGGCAGCCTGAGCCTGACCTGCGACCACAGCCAGCACACCCGCAGCCAGCCATGCTTTCCATTGCTTAGCCATGTTGCGTCTCCTGCAAAATTTTATCGGCGGTGCGCAGCGCCAGCGCCATCGCAGTCAGTGTCACGTTACAGGTGCCGACCGTGGGCATCACGCCGGTGCCAACCATAAACAGGTTGTGATGATCGTGCGCGCGTCCCCAGGCATCGGTGACGCTGGTCGCCGGATCGATCCCCATCGACAGCGTGCCGGTGATATGTTGACGGTTGGAAAATTTGCCGCTTTTGCTGTGTTTGATGTTGGTCGCCCCCAGCTTTGCCGCGATGGCGTCATAGCACGCGCGGGTTTTTTCCGTCCCCTTCAACTCATAATCGCTGACATTCCAGTACAGCGCCGGTGTCGGCAAGCCAAGCGCATCTTTGTTGCTGCTCAACGTGACACGGTTATCTGGATCGGGAAGCTGCTCCATCGCATTTTTGATACTCAGGCGACGCGCCGCACGAAAACGGATCTCCTCCTGCAATTTCTTACCGAAGAAGCCTTCCGCCAGCACTTCTTTGGTCACTGCCGCGACCTGGGAGGCGTTGGAGATATCGATACGGAATGGCGCATGTTCGCGGCGGAAATCGCCATCGCGATACTGACCGATGGAGCACGGGCTGACCGGCCCACGGCCAGGCCAGATTTCTTCATCCACATCAAAGGTAACGCCAATGGCCGGGTGATCACACAGGTTGCGCCCCACGTTATCGCGCGCGTTAGCAATTCCCTGTGGAAACCTGTCGCTGGCCGACATCAGCAGCAGCTTTGGCGTTTCAATGGCGTTGGCTGCCAGCACGAAAGTTTCTGCGGTTACGCGATGGCTGACTTTATTCCAGTCGTAGTAGTTGGCGGCGACAATCTTACCCTGTGCATCATGCTCCAGTTGATACACCACCGCTTCGGTGATCACCTGCACGCCGCTGTCCTGCGCCTGTTGTGCCGCCAGACCGCCGTGATACTGCGCATCAATCGGACACACCGGCATACAGTTGTTATTACCGCAGCAGGCGGGACGGCCATCATAGCTGCGGCTGTTACGCCCGGTGCTGTCATCCAGTACGGTAAAATCCGGTGCCAGCCGCGCAGTGACGCGCTGTTGCAGCCAGGAGGCCGGTACGCGTTCCATCGGGTAAGGTTTGCTGCGCGGAGAGCCGTTATCGGGTGATCCACCCACTCCGGCAATGTCTTCCGCTTCGTAGTAGTAAGGTTCCAGCTCGTCATAACCAAACGGCCAGTCCTTACCCACGCCATATTGCGTTTGCTGACGGAAATCGTTGGGAACAAAACGCCATAACTGCGCTGCCCAGTGCCAGCTGGTCCCGCCAAACATACGGATGTACTGAGCGGCAAACGGGTGCGGCCCCAGTTGATGCAGGTAATCATTCGGTTCCGGCGTGTAACGCGGCTGCGGTGCCAGCTCGGAAAACGGATATGGCGACATAAAATCGGATTTGAACGCCGAGGCGCGAAAACGCGCCACCAGCTCGTCACGACCCACTTTCGGACCCGATTCCAGCAACAGGACCGATTTACCCGCTTTTGCCAGTCGGGTTGCCAGCAGTGATCCATTGACGCCCGCGCCAATCACCACCACATCGGCAGAATTTTTATTATTCATTAACGACATTGCTCTTAAAAATCAGGGCTGTTGCGCCCAGCTGCCACATTTGCCATACGAGAAACTCGGCGGCACCAGTTTGTCATTCACCAGTTGGTTGGCCAGCGTATTTACGTAAGTGACGTACAGCGCATGTTTGCCTTTGCCGACCACGCCGTTGTACCAACCTGCGAGAATCGCTTGCGCCAGTTTCTCGCTGGCCGCATCACTGGCGGCAAAGGTCAGTTGCTCCTGTTGCAGCAGCTCCGGCTGGCTTTGCAGCAAGGCTTTAAGCTGCGTCAGTCCGGCCATGAAATTCTGTTGGGTTTGATTCAGGGCAATCAGCAACGCATGAGCAACGGCGCTGTTGAGGTTCTCCTGCTGCGTCAGCCATTGAGAAACCTGAATAAAATCCGCCTGCGCGGATGCATTGGCCAGCGATTGCGCGGCATTGAGACGCGGGAGCGGCAACAGATGACCTGCGGCGCTGGTGATGACCACCAGGCCGGCCATCTTCAGCACACGACGGCGTGAGTAGAGCTTCATACTATTTTCCAGTGGTAAGGGGTTAACGTTTACGCCGCCATAACAGCCAAATCAGCAGGATGATCGCGACCAGTACAGCACCAGCAACCCCAAGCTGTGCCAGCAGGACCAGCGGCGACGAAGGACCGCCAGCGCGGATTTCAGCCACCTGCTCAGGTGACACTGTCACGCCTTGATTGCCGTAGCGATGCAGAATCCAGTTCGACAAGGTGGCGACTTGTTGATCATTCAGGTGGTTAAGTGCGTTCGGTTGTGCACCAAAGGGCGGCATAAACACGTTGCCCTGCGCGGTATCACGCTCGACACCAAACAGAATAGTCGCAATAAGATTAGAAGAATTACGCTCTGCCGTGGCGCTGTTATGGAACAGGCTGGGATAGAAACCATCTTTGGTACCCTGCCCACTGCTGCCGTGGCAGGAGGCGCAGTTACCCGAGAAAAGCCGTGCTCCCTCATCACTGACCGGTTGCGTAAAAGCCTGCCCCCGGAAGGCGACAAGGTTGTTGCCGGGCGTACCCTGGGTGAATCGCGAAGGGCCGGAAGCGAAGGCGGTATGATCCGGCACGCTCTGCATATACTCGGCGATCGCCGTCAGATCGGCATCCGACAGATGCTGGAAGCTGTGGGTAATGGCTTCCGCCATGCTACCCGCCGCCTGCGCCTTGCCCGCCAGACGGCCGGTACGCAGATAAGTCACCAGCTCCTGCTGCGACCACTGACCAATGCCGCTGACCGGATTAGCGGTAATGTTCGGTGCATACCACGAACCCACCTGTGCACCGGTAAAGGCATCAGCGGTTTTCTCCTGCATCAGGAAACCCCGCGGGGTATGGCAGGTGCTACAGTGCGCCGCCCCTTCCACCAGGTAACGCCCCCGGTTCCAGCTGGCGCTTTGTGCGGCGTCCGGCTGATAACCTGGCGCTTTCAGGAACAACGCATTCCAGAACATCATGGAAAACCGCAGGTTCAGCGGGAACGGCAGATGCGTCTGTGCCGTGGGGTGATCGACCGCCTGCACGCCCGACATAAAATACGCATACAGCGCATGAATATCGTCGTCAGTCAGCGTGGCATACGCGGTGTAAGGCATCGCCGGATAGAGATGTGCGCCGTCAGCCCGGATACCTTTACGCAGCGCATCAGCAAACTGTTGCTCGCTGTAATCGCCGATCCCGTCGGTTTTCGACGGCGTGATATTGGTGGCGATGATAGCGCCAACCGGCGAAGCAATGGCCTTGCCACCGGCAAACGGTTTCGCAGCTGAGGCGGTATGGCAGGCGGTACAGTCAGAGGCCACCGCCAGATATTCACCCTTTTTCACCAGTGCATCATCACTGGCGGCATGCGCCGCACCAGCGACAAAAACCAACATCAGCGCCAGGGCGGCAGGTTTTAACTTCAGCATCATCACGCCTCCTGTGCCTGTTTGACGATCGCATCAGCCGCTTTGAATGCCAGCGCCACCATGGTCAGGGTGCTGTTGCCGCAAGCGGTACTCGCCATCGCACCGCCGCCCGGCAGGAACAGGTTACGGTGATCGTGCGCACGACAGACGTTATCCACTACCGAATTAGCCGGATCATTGCCCATCATGGTGCCGCCCATGATGTGTTTGCTCTGGTTAAACTGTTTGGAAAATTTCTTGTCGATAGCGCCCATCGCCTCAGCGATGCGGTCGGCAATCGGTTTCGAGTAGTCGTTATAAGAACGACGGACGTAGTCGCCGACGTCGTAATGAATCGCTGGTTTCGGCAGGCCGAGCCAGTCCTTTTTGTCGGAGAGCGTCAGACGGTTGTTGGCATCCGGCAGGATTTCATGCGCCAACACAATGTCAGCGGTGCAGGCAGTCATGCGACGGATTTCTTCGTCCAGCGCTTTGCCCACCAGCCCTTTCTGCAACGCGCCAAAAGTGACAAAACGGTTGCGGGCAAAGTTGTTGAAGCGGAAATAGGCTCCGGCGTGCTCGGAACGGAAATCCCCCTGCGAGGTTTCCATAATCCCGCTGTTGACCACCGGCCCCACACCTGCCCAGTAGGGTTCTTCCAGCGTCACCGTCATGGTGATTTGCGGATGGTCCATCATATTGCGCCCAACCTGATCCGAGCTGTTGGCAATGCCGTTCGGGTTGCGACTATCCGCCGACATCAGCAGCAGTTTGGGCGTTTCCAGACCATTACAGGCGATGATAAACAGCTTGCCGCTGACACGATGGGTTTGCTTATGTTGGTCATAGTAATGCACCGCTTCGATGTGGTTTTTGGCATTGGTTTCAATGCGCCACACCACTGCGTTATCGAGAATGGTCGCCCCTTTGGCTTCCAGGCGTGACAACGCGGTCGCGCCATCATATTTGGCCCCGACCGGACATACCGGAACGCAGTTGTTATTGGCGCAGCAGGCGGGACGGTCATCGTATGATGTGCCGCTGTTACGCGCCTGCGCTGTCGGGATGTTATGCAGACCCAGCTTCTCGCGTACCACCTCGGTAAAACGCGCTTCGCCAGGACCAAACGGCAGCGCTGGCATTGGATAGGGTTTTGAGCGCTGCGGTGGCCATTGCAACGCTGGGTCAGCCGGACCACAGATACCGAGTTTGTACTCGGCGCGTACGTAGTAAGGTTCCAGCGTGTCATAGTCGAAAGCCCAGTCGCGACCTACGCCATACCGGGTATGTAGCTGCATATCGGCAGGAGTCAGACGCCAGCAAGTGCCCGCCCAATGCCAGGTCGAACCACCGGCATAGCGCACGTAACTTTGGGCGTAGGAATCATTGCCGCTCAGTTGTAGGTAACCTTTACCGGCACCCGCGGGTTCCGGGTGCGGCGCCCATTCGCGCGAGGGATAACACTCTATCGGGTTACCTTTAGCTGCCAGCGGCAGATTACGGTAGTTCTCCACGATCTCGGCACGCGAGACGCGCGGACCGGCTTCCAGCATCAGGACTGGAATACCGGCGTCCAGCAGTTGCTCTGCGATCACCACACCGACCACGCCGGTACCGACGATCACCACAGGTGACTGATTTGGGGCTGCCATAATTGTCTTCTTATCAGATTCAGAATTGCGGTACGGGAAGGACCGGCGTGTTAGCGCGCTGCCAGTTGTTGGGACCACTGATGCCGTAAGACGGAATGGTGATCACATCCAACGTGGTGTGCCAGGTGAGCGCCTGTTCATAAGCGAAGGTCTTAGTGGAGCGCGTTGGGGCGAGGCTGCCGGTGTACCAGCCAAAGATGATTTTGTACGCCAGGTTTTGTAATGCGCCCTGCGGGATGTCCGGGAAGAAATCTTCCACCTTAAAAGCGTTGCGCACCCGGGCGATGGCGAGAAGCTGGTTGATGTTCTCCAGCAAGCCCTGCTCTTCGCTTTCCAGCAGTGCCAGCATGAGCTGACCGACGGCATCATCCAGCTGATGATTCACCAGCAGGCGGGAGATCTGCATAAAAGGGGCAAAACCGGGTGACGGTTGGGCAAACGCAAACGACGGTAACGCCGAGGTGACCAGCCCACTGGCAATGATCACCGCACCAGAAAGCAGCACTTTCCGGCGTGAGAGTTGGATCTTTCCGGCGGAAAGATCGTCTGACTGCAACATGTTGTTTCCCTGACTTTTCACATTACTCAACACCACCGCCCAGGCGATGGCGAAAGACATCATTGTTAGCTGTTATTTATTTGCTTCGAATATTAACAATCACACAACGCAACATTAATTAAATGACTCATAATTGCACTGGTTATTAATATATTAAATGAAAGTTAAACAAAAACCGTACGAGATGAAGTTTTTGCGTCAGAGATGAGTGGGATCGGTCAGGAAATGAACGTGGGGGGGCCGCTACGAGGAAATGCAGGGGGTAAAAAAGTTGTCAATCAGTTGACTGGCGGTGTCACTCTTATCGAGCGTCAGACAAAGCTCAACATCGTCGGCAAAACCCCTTTCAATCAACTCCAGCGCCGATGCACATTGCTGTAACGGAGCAAAATCGTGCTGCCGTGCAGATTGATACGCCGCCAGCGCCATTTCCGCTTCCGGTGAACGCAGGCGTTCCCCCAAAGCAGCAACGATCCCACCTGCCGCCACATAATCCTCAATCGCCGGACGTAGGCTACCATCCGGCCAGCGTTCACCGCAGGGGATCACCAGAATGCTGTGATAATGCCGACAGGCAACAGCCGTGGCCTGTCGATTACGCAGTCCGGCAGTGAACACCTGCGCGCCCTTTTCCCACGCCTTAAACGCGACAGTTGAACCGTTTGGTGATGGCAGCACCAGTCGGGTTCCGGGGGTGATTTTTAATAAGGATGCGGGGGATAAAGTAAAAGTACGATCAGAGAAACGACGGTCAATACTGGCAGCCTGAGCGCCAATTTCAGCGGCATAGCGTTGAGCCGAATCATCCTTCCACGGCCATGGGGCAATCAATGCACCCTTCTCATTCGCCAGACTGACACAGGTAGAAAACGACATCACATCCACCACAATCACGCAGTCGACGTGCTGTGCCAGATGTTCTGCGGCACTGCTGCCCCATTCGAGGCGAATATCAAATGCTTGCTGAGAGAAGAAAGATTGCGACATGGTCAGAGGGGGCCTGGGTAGCGGCGCGATTTATCGCGCATTTTTTTGCTACATACTATACGTAGCAGCGCGATAAATCGCGCTGCTACGTTCAGGTGTACTTATTTCAGCGCAATCCGTGCCACGCTGTCTTTACCCTGGGTGGAGTTGTCTTTATTGAACGCCTGTTTCAGGGAAACATACAGGGTTTGACCATCCGCAGAGACCAGCAGGCTGTTCGGATTGGTGTCGAATGACCAGCTGTTTTTCACCGCATAGCTGGTCGCATCCAGCTGCAACACTTTCTTCGACTCGCGCTGCGAAATATAGATCTCATTGCGTTTGGCGTTGAACTTAATGCCCAGCGCATCGCCCGGAATACGCTTGATCACTTTGCCGCTGTGTTCGTCGAATACCAGGGTGGTTTTGCCTTTGGAATCGTCGGTGACGAACAGACGACCGGTGGCCGGATCTTCGGCCATATTCAGGAACAGATATTCCTTGCCATCACCCGCTGTCCAGCGCTGCTCGATTTTATGCGTACGCGGATTAATCACCACAATCTCACCTGCGCCATTGGCAGCATAAACACGATCGGTCAGCGGCGAGTAAATGATCCCCGTTACCCACTTACCGGCGTTCTTGATGGTGGTTTTCAGTTTGAAGGTTTTGGTATCTACCACCGAGATAAAGCCCGGATCGGCTACGCGGCCAACGTACAATTCATTGCCGTGCAGCAGCATTTCGCGCGCACCCGGCACATCACCGTCTTTATCTTTCTTGCCACCCAACATCAGGCGTTCCAGCACTTTGCCGCTCTGTGCATCGACTTTCGACACGCCACCATCCAGCGAGTTGGTGGTGTAGAACACGCTACCTTCACCCTCAATCGCCATGCCGAAGTTTTTCAGATCGGTATGGGTTTCGCCTTTGGTCGCCAGGGTCGTGGGGTCGAGACGATAAATCATCCCGCCGTTCACGTCTTTAAAGCCCTGGGCACTCGCAACAAACAACGCATTCGCTGCCGGTGAGTACGCCAGTTCATACAGGCCATCACCCAGTACGCGTTGGGTCAACTGGGTATCCGCTGGTTTCACCGCCGCAGCGGCGACAGGTGCTTCGGCTTTTTTGGCCGGAGCCTGGCAGCCCATCAGGCTAAAGGCGGCGATGACGGCGGCTGCAATGGCGGCCTGACGCGGGCTGAAAAACGATTTCATTCTGAACTCCATCAATGGATAAACGGATTCCGGCAGGCCGTAGCCATCACGGAAGGAACGTAGAAAGAATGAGAATAATACGCATTAACGAAAACTAAGCAAATTAGCCGTAAACAATGGGTTAGCGGAGATGAATCACCTGTAACGTAAACGCGATTTTCAGCTGAAAAATACCCGGTTTCAACGCTAAATCCCCGGCTGAATTAAGTAAACGATAGCAATTAAATGGGTAACTACGCCCCTATCCAATTGATTTAAATCACCTATACAAATGTTTACACATTTGAATGAAACCTTTTTCGAATTTTTAAAGCAAATGATTATCATTGGCTTTCTCAATTTATGCGCTTCTTAGCGTTAAATGCCCAGCATGGCTGTGGCGTAATAAAAATCAGAAGCGACACAACAGCAGACCACGTTTATTTTGGCGGGAAATATTATGTCTTCGAATCGCAGGGAAACTCGCGCGGGCTTTAGCGCGTCTGGTATCCGCAAAACCTTCACCGTGTCATTGTTGGCAATGGCGGTACACACCCTACTCAATCCAGCACTGGCGGCAGATACTACGACGACTCAGCAAGATCTGGTGGTTAATGCCAACACCAGTAGCGACACCACCGCACAGGACAAGACCGATTACCAGGTAAAAACCACGCGTGCCGGCACTAAGCTGCTGCTGACCCCGCGCGATGTGCCGCAATCCGTCAGCGTCATTACCCAGCAGCGTATGCAGGATCAGCAACTGCAAACGGTCAATGATGTTCTGAATAACACCACGGGCATCACCAGTAACTTGATTGATAGTGAGCGCACCTACTATTTCTCGCGTGGTTTCGAGTTGAACAACTTTACCTTTGACGGTATTCCAACCACCGTCGGGGATGCATGGAACTATGGCGATGCAGCGTCAGATACCGCAATTTATGATCGTATCGAAGTAGTTCGCGGTGCAACCGGCCTGATGACAGGAGCGGGTAGCCCATCGGCCTCCGTCAATATGGTGCGTAAACACGCCGACAGCAAAGAGTTCACCGGCACGCTCAGCGCCAGTTACGGTAGCTGGAATAAACAACGCTATGTCGCGGATGTTTCCACCCCGTTGAATGAATCAGGATCGGTGCGTGGTCGCGTGATTGCGGGTTATCAGAACCAAGACAGTTGGTTGGATCGTTACAGCAAAAACACCAAATTCCTCTATGGCGTGGTGGATGCGGATATCACCGACAACACCACGTTATCACTCGGCTATGATTATCAGGATGCTGACACCAAAGACCCCACCTGGGGTGGCAATCCGGTGTTTTACAGCAATGGTGCCTTGACCCATTACACGCGCAGCCTGAACTCTGCTGCCGACTGGACCTACTACCACACCACCGCACGCAAAGTGTATGCCGATCTGGTACATAACTTCGATAATGGCTGGACTTTCCGCCTGAACGGCACACATGCTGAAAACACTTTCAGCGATAAACTCCTGTATGTGGGTTATTTGTCGAACCCGGACCAGGACACCGGTGAAGGTGCCGATGGGTTTGGCAGTATGGACCGCGGCAAGCGTGAGCTGACCTCGGTGGATGGTTATGCCAGCGGTCCGTTCGAGCTGTTCGGACGTCAGCATCAACTGATGGCCGGTGTGAGTTACAGCCGTCAGCATAATGTGACATATAGCAGCAACGGCATTACGGATGAGGATGCCGGTGATATCGCCGCCAGTGATATCGGTATCTTTAACAATCACTGGAATGGCGATGTCGCAGAGCCAACGTGGGGTGACTGGTACCAGAACGCAGATGACGTGGTGCGCCAGAAATCGGCCTACACAGCCGCTCGCTTCTCACTTGCCGATCCGCTGTCGTTGATTGTCGGTGCACGTTACACCCAATACAGCACCAATGGTAGCAGTGGCAATATGGATAAAAACAACATCACGCCATATGCGGGTGTGGTGTATGACATCAACGATACCTGGTCGGCTTACGCTAGTTATACCTCTATCTTCCAGCCGCAAACCTATCGTGACACCAGTGGACATTATCTGTCCCCAGTCACGGGTAAAAGTTATGAAACCGGCCTGAAATCCGCCTGGTTTGATGGTCGTCTGACTGCAACTATGGCTATCTTCCGTATTGAACAAAACAATGTCGGTCAGGCAATAGATGGTGTTTATGTTAATAACAGTAGCGAGCAGGCTTATTCCACAACCAAAGGAGCACGCAGTAAGGGTGCCGAGTTTGAGCTGAACGGCGCGCTCACCGATAACCTGCAAATGACCTTTGGCGCAACCCGCTATGTCGCGCGAGACTCGGAGGGCCGTTATAACCCGGATCAACCGCAAACTGACTTTAAATTGTTTACCAGCTATCGCCTGCCGATGCTTCAGGAACTCACTGTTGGTGGGGGTATCAACTGGCAAAACCGTGTGTTTGAAGATGTCTCGGCCCCCGATGGCAGCACGAAACGCGTTTACCAGGGCAGCTACCCGCTGGCTAACCTGTTTGCCCGCTATCAGGTCACTAAACAGGTTTCTGTGCAGGCTAACGTGAATAACCTGTTCGACCGTACGTATTACACATATATGAGTGGCTACGTTTACGGTGAACCGCGTAATGTCTCGGTCAGCGTGTCATATCAGTTCTGATAAATAAGGGCAGCGCCCTGCATTAACAGGGCGCTGCGTATTTATTTATAAACCGTTGCCGTGGCACGGACTTTGTCACCCTCATTACCCGAGGTAATGACAAAATATTTTCCGCCCATCTCATCCGCTTTTTTTGAAATTTCCTCCATCGCCGCACGCGGAGAAGTATGTTCTTTGGTAGAACTTACCGTCCCGACTTTCTCGTATTGCTTCGCTTCAGCTTTACTGATTTCCTTTGCCGCAAAGGCTGAACCACAAATTAACGAAGCGGTGACGATCGCTAGCATACTTGCCATCAACTTTTTCATTATCACACCTCAAAGCGTATTGAATTTTGGATGATTATTGCAGCAATTAAATTTTTAGACTGAGTTTGAAAAATTGCAAGCCATCTATTTAAAACTTAATAAGGACAAAAAAATATAATTATTAATTATCACATTGCATCCAAAACCGATTAAAAACCATAAAAATAATTTAGCGCTTCGCTTGATTACTATAATTCATCGGCTACGGTTACTTCAAAACAGCAATGAATTTGAAACTATTACACCGACGTATTTCTTCCTGTTTTCTATTTTTCTCTGGCCTTGATTTCAGCAAGACTTGGTACTGATTAAGTTTTTATCCCACTAAGCAGAGATTTATGAATGAAATAAAAAAGCACCTGTCCATGCTGAAACAGGCGCTGGATAAAGGTGCTGCCAAAATCAGCGGTAATCCCGCCAAAGTGAATGCGTTGTCAGGCAACATGGACAAATTTGAGTTCTCGTTCAACATCGTGTCCCCCTGGATGAGGTATTGAAAGTGAAGAAACCTATACATGCCATTGCGGTGTTGATTCTCTGGATTGGCTTCTGCTTGCCGCTTGTCAATGCGGCAGCCGTTTTGCCTGGCTGGAACGACTCAGCCGCGAAAGAAAAGCTGGTCAGCTTTGTCCAAAAAGCCACACAGCCGGGCGGTGCCGCATATGTGCCGCCAGAGGCGCGGATTGCGGTATTCGACAATGACGGAACCTTATGGATTGAACAGCCCGCTTACGTTCAGTTGATCTACCTGATGGATCGCATCAAAGCGCTGGCTCCCCAGCATCCCGAATGGAAAAACCAACAACCGTTCAAAGGGATACTGGAAAACGATATGCAGGCTGTCGCGGCGACAGGTAATGAGGGTCTGATGGCGATTGAACATGCTGCCGATGCAGGGATGACGACCGAGGATTTCAAAGCCAGTGTGACGCAGTGGCTGCAAACCGCACGTCACCCGCGTTTCAAACGCCCCTATACCGAACTGGTTTATCAGCCGATGCTGGAATTGCTGAGTTATCTACGCGCCAACGGTTTCAAAACCTACATCGTTTCGGGTGGTGGCACTGACTTTATGCGCCCCTGGGCGGAAAAAACCTATGGCATCCCGCCAGAGCAGGTGATCGGTTCCACTGACAAACTCACCTTTGAAATCGGTAAAGACGGTAAACCCCGGTTGATTAAGCAAGGAGCGATTAACTTTATCGATGATGGCGCCAATAAGCCTATCGCGATTTATCGAAATATTGGTCGTATGCCTATTCTGGCGTTTGGCAACTCCGACGGTGATTTGCCGATGCTGCAATACGTCGCCGCTGGAGCGAAAACCAATCTGGTTCTCTATCTGCATCACGATGATGCTGACCGTGAATATGCCTATGACCGTAAATCCAGCATCGGCAGGCTGGATAAAGGTCTGGACGAAGCGAAGAAACAAGGCTGGCCGGTGATCAGTATGAAAGCAGACTGGAATACCGTGTTCCCACCTGTGAGTGAGCACAGTCATTGAGGAGGCGTTATGCGTTACTTACCTTTGTTAGTTTTAGTGATCAACCTTTGTCCCCTGATAAGTCTGGCGAAATCACCCTATGACGATCTCGCTTATGCCCTGAGAGAACAGCAAATCATTGGCGACCTGAAACAACATTGCCACATTCCGGCGGGAACCACAGATGAGCATATCCGCCAGGTTTTTCTTAACAGCAAAGATAACCATGATGCCGTGATTCATGCTGCTCAGGCGTTGAAAGCCCAGCACAAAGATACTTACCGGCAACAGATAGCGCAGGTTAACTGCCCCGATAAGTCCGCTTTTATGAGTCATTAACCGGGTGAGGCCATCATGCAGCGCGTAAATTTATCCTTGTGCTGTCTTTTGCTTACCGGCACCAGCCACGCCAGTGGCCTCTATCTCTATGAAATTGCCACTGAGGATATCGGTCTGGCGGGTGCCGGACAGGCTGCCCGTGCGCAAGATGCCTCCACCCTGATGACCAATCCGGCAGGGATGACGCACCTGCCGGACCGGATGATCACCGGTGGCTTACAAGCGCTCTATGGCGATACCCCCTACACCCTCGACAATGATGCGGCCCTGCGCGGCAACAGCCCCGGCAACACCATTGGCTGGTTTCCCGGTGCCAGCCTGTTTTACCACCAGCGTCTCAACGACAGCTGGTCGGCAGGTATCGGCTTATACGGTAACTACGGACTCGGGCTGGATTTTGGCGAGTGGGCTGGCGATCGGTTGATCAAAAAAAGCACGCTGGTGGGTATGACGCTCAGTCCGGCGATTGCCTGGAAAATCAATGATCGACTCTCCTGGGGGTTGGGACTTGGCATCAATTATGGTTTTCTCTCGCTAACGCGCAACGTGGATGGGCAAGATGAGAAAACGACCGATCATGACTGGGCGCTGAATTTCCGCACCGGGCTGTTGATGCAGGTGACCGATGCCACACGCATTGGCCTGACCTATACCAGCAAAACCGAATACCACTTCAATATCAACGGGGAAGCACGCTTTCCGCAGTTGAATAATGTCTCTTATACCTTTCCGATTGCGGCCCAGGTGAATACCCCCGTTCAGTTAATGCTGAGTGCCGTGCATGACCTCAATCAACAATGGTCACTGCTGGCGGATTTGGGCTGGCAGGACTGGAGTGCCTATGGCGCAAATCAGATCACCGTCAGCGGCCAACCGCTGACACGGGAAAATAAATTGCAGGATACCTGGCATACCGCTCTGGGCGTACAGTTTCGTCCGAATGCCCAATGGCGTTTCAACACAGGCATTGCTTACGACAGCAGCTTTTACCAAAACCAGGACGATACCTCGATGACCATGCCTTCCGGTGCCGCGTGGCGCTATGGCATTGGCGCGCAATATCAATTAACCGCGTCCAGCAATATCGGCGCAGCCTTTGAGTATCTCAATATGGAATCGTCGTCAGTCTCTTCGCCGCTGGTCAAAGGCAGTTATCAGGATCCCAACATCTATTTTTTCAGCATGAATTACAGCTACCAGTTCTGATGGAGAATCGACGATGAAAAGCGGCGTTTATCTTCTTTGCTGGCTGCTTTTACTTATTCCTCTCAGCTTGTTGAGTGCGGAACCACGCCAGTCGCCCACACCTAAGGAACAGGCACGCACCCTGACCTTGCTGAATCAACCCGTAGTGATGTTGCAGGCGGGTTTTGGTCTGACCACGCCGGAAGAACGGGTACAGCGCATCGTCAAGCAGTTGCGCACACTTACGGTCACTGACCTGCAACAGCCGGTCACAACGCAATTACTGACCCGTTACCACCAGCAGGCGATGGTATTTTCGGTCAATCAGAAGCCCTTTATGGTACTGGTTCAGGCCGACCTCGATGAGGGTGATGATATGACGCTGCCACAGGCCGCCGAGGTGGTACGCCAGCGTCTCGAAATCATACGCCTGTCGTTAAAGGAACAATATTCACCCCGTTATATCCTGACCTCCCTGGCAAAAAGCCTGGTAGGTGCGGTAGCGTTTATCCTGTTGCTGGTCCTGTGCTGGCGGTTGACAAAATGGCTTGCCCGCAGTGAAACAACCCGCCCCGCCAATCGCAAACCTCTCCTGCCCGCGTCGGTACGCAGTTTTCTCGGGCCAGTGCGTCTCCGCATTTATCAAACCTTGTTGCTGATCATTTGCCTTGGTACGGGTTACGTGTGGCTGAGTTGGGTACTGCGGATGTTTCCCTACACGCGTGTCTGGGGCATGGACCTGGGCAATTACGCGCTGGGCCTGTTGCAGGGTATCGGCATTGCCGTGCTGTCGGCATTGCCAGGGCTGTTTATTGTTGTGGTGATTTTCCTGATTACCGCGTTTGTCACCCGCGTTATTCGGCTGGTGCTGCGACGCGTGGAACACGGCAATCTGCATATTCCCGGCTTGCATCCGGAAACGGTTGGCGTCACGCGGCGATTAATCAGCGTGGCTATCTGGTTGTTTGCCCTGTCAGCGGCTTACCCCTTTCTGCCGGGGGCAAATTCGCTGGCCTTTAAAGGTATCAGCGTGTTCTTTGGCCTGATGCTGACGCTGGGATCGGCAGGCGTCATGAACCACGCCATGAGTGGCCTGGTACTGACTTATTCACGCGCGTTACGCAAAGGGGATGTCATTCGTATCAATGATAACGAAGGTGTGGTGACCGAAGTCGGTATGCTGTCGACCAAACTGGTGACGCGGGAAAACTACGAAGTCACCGTACCCAATGCGGTGGTGGTGAGCGGAAAAATCACCAACCTGAGCACGACGCAAAAAGGTGCGGGCATTAACCTGACCACCAGCGTCACCATCGGCTATGACACTCCCTGGCGGCAGGTACACAGCATGCTGGAGCTGGCCGCCAGCAGAACGCGGATCATCGATCATCAGGAACCCCCGCTGGTGCGCCAACTGGCGCTGATGGATTGGTACATCGCCTACGAGCTTCAGGTGCGCTTGCCGCCAGGTGCTTCGCTCGCCACAGCCAGAACTGAGCTGCACAGTCATATCCAGGATGTGTTCAACGAATTTGGCGTACAGATTATGTCGCCGAATTTCGTCACTCAACCGGAGGGTGCGGTGTTGGTTAAACCGGAAAACTGGTTCGCTCCGCCTGCGCAAAAAGATACTCAGGAGCCGTTATGACTCGATGGATTAATACAGGTATCCGTGACTGCATATTCATTGAAATATGCGGCAGATGATTTGTCACAACTGCTTCAATTGCGTTTTTTAAGCCGGGGAAAAGGAGGGGCGTATGAATAACGCCTTAATGTTTTTCTTGTTTAGTAGCCCGTACCCACTAGATAACGGAGCACAGACATGTCAAAAATTCCTTTTTGCAAATCGCTGCTCGCCTCTTCCATGCTGGCTGCGGCTTGTTGTTCGTGGAGCGTCCATGCCGCTCCCGATAACACGCCTTCGACAGCGCCGGAGCAAAACAAAGGTAAACCCAATATTGTGGTGATCTTTGGCGATGATATCGGTTACTGGAATCTCAGCACCTATAACCAGGGAATGATGGGTTATAAAACACCCAATATTGATAGCATTGCGGCAGAAGGTGCCAAATTTACCTCCTACTACGCCGAACAAAGTTCCACTGCGGGCCGATCGGCCTTTATTACCGGGCAAATGCCCTTCCGCACCGGTATGAGTAAAGTCGGTATGCCTGGTGCACCACAGGGCTTGCAGAAAGAAGATCCCACTATAGCCACCATCCTGAAACAACTGGGTTATGCCACCGGGCAGTTCGGGAAAAATCACCTCGGCGATCGGGATGAATTTCTGCCAACTGCACATGGTTTTGATGAGTTTATGGGCAACCTTTATCACCTGAATGCCGAAGAGGAGCCAGAAAACCCGGACTATCCGAAAGATCCGGCTTTCCGTAAACAGTTTGGACCGCGTGGCGTCATCAAAAGCACTGCTGACGGTAAGGTAGAAGACACCGGGCCGCTCACGGTTAAACGTATGGAAACTGTTGATGACGAAACGCTGGCGGCCAATAACGATTTTATGGAACGTCAGGTGAAGGCCGGTAAACCTTTCTTTACCTGGTACAACACCACCCGTATGCACAATAAAACCCACCTCAAGCCGGATAGCATCGGTGTAACCGGTCTGGGTACCTACGCTGACGGTATGGTTGAGCACGATAAGACGATTGGTGAGGTACTGAAGAAAATTAAAGACCTTGGCATCGAAGATAACACCATCGTCATATACACCACCGACAACGGCCCAATGCTCGCCACCTGGCCAGACTCCGGGATGACCCCCTTCCGGGGGGAGAAAAATACCGGCTGGGAGGGAGGATTCCGCGTCCCTGCCATGATCCGTTGGCCTGGTCATATCAAACCAGGCACCGTGATTAACGACATTTTCGCCAGCTATGACTGGTTCCCAACCCTGGTCGCCGCTGCGGGTGATCCCAATATTGGCTCGCAACTCCTTAAAGGCTACAAGACCAACGCAATGACTTACAAAGTCCATCTGGATGGTTATAACCAACTGGATTTCTTGCAAGGCAAAGGACCGGACCAACGTAAGGAGTTTTTCTACTGGAGCGATGATGGCGATCTGCTGGCTATCCGATACGGTCGCTGGAAAGCGCACTTTATGATCCAGGAACACAGTGGGCTGGATGTCTGGCGTTACCCCTTCACCAAACTGCGCGTGCCGCTGATCTTCGATATGGATGTGGACCCACTGGAAAAAGGCGATACCGGTATGGATTACGGCAACTGGTTCTACAGTCGGCTGTTCCTGATGGGCGGTGCACAGAAATATGTCGGAGAGATGCTACAAAGTTTTAAAGAGTTCCCTCCAAGACAGAAACCTGGCTCCTTTACCGTTTCCGATGTTCAGTCGCTGATCGATCAAGGCAGCCCAGCCACCAATTAATGTTGTCACCAATACAACGGGCGGTTTACCGCCCGTTCAGGAGGGCAAGATGAAATACACCACCACCATTCCGGTACGTGCACTCCCCTCAGCCGAAAAGTACAACGGCAAAGGTCCGGCGTATCAACGCCGCTTTCATGTGATGGCGAAACCCACCGGTTCGCGCTGCAATATCGATTGCACCTACTGCTTTTATCTCCATAAAGAAGGCCTGCTACATCAGGATCGGTCAGCCGGGATGAGCGACGAGGTGCTGGAAACCTTCGTTCGCCAGTATATCGAGGGTCAGGATGGCGATCAGGTGGTTTTCTCGTGGCAAGGCGGTGAACCGACGCTGATGGGTCTGGAGTATTTCGAGAAAGTGGTTGCCTTGCAGAAGAAATACCAGAAACCCGGTCAACGCATTGAAAACGATCTACAAACCAACGGTATCCTGTTGAATGACAACTGGGCGCGTTTTCTTAAACAACATCGTTTTCTGGTAGGCCTCTCGATTGATGGCCCGGCCGAACTGCATGACCGCTATCGACTGACGCGCAGCGGCAAACCTACGTTCGACAAGGTGATGACCGGTGTCGCGGCGCTGAAACGCCATCAGGTGCCTTTCAATGCGCTGGTGACAGTTAACCGCACCAACGCGCGCTTCCCACTGGACGTTTATCGTTTTCTTACCCGTGAGCTGGGTGCAACCTATATCCAGTTCAATCCTTGCGTCGAGCCAGTGGAATTTAAACAAACTGCCCCCCATTTCTGGCGTGATGACAGCATCCCGGTAACCGGCAGCCGCCGCGCGCGTCCTGGCGATCTTGATTCCATCGTGACGGACTGGTCAGTCGATCCCGATGACTGGGGTCGCTTTCTGATCGCCGTGTTTGAAGAGTGGGTGAACAACGATCTGGGCCGGGTGCAGGTCAACCTGTTTGAGACGGCGGTAGCGCAGACGATGGGTAAGCCCGCACAGATTTGTGTCACCTCCGAATTCTGCGGCAAAGGTCTGGCCATTGAGAAAAATGGTGACATCTTCGCCTGTGATCATTACGTCTACCCGGAATATCAACTCGGCAATATTCACACCAACACCCTGGCACATATGGCCTTTTCCGAACGGCAAAAAGCCTTTGGCATGGGTAAACGCGATACCTTGCCGCAAGTCTGTAAGCAATGTCCTTATCTGAAGTTGTGCTGGGGCGAATGCCCAAAAAATCGTCTGGTGCGCAGCAAAGAGGGCGAACTGGGTTTGAACTACCTCTGCCCTGGCATCAAAGCCTTTTTCGATTTTGCGCAACCGATCCTGGTGGGCATCGCCACCCTGATCCAACAACAGCAACGGGAGCATGCCTGATGGAATTGCGAGACAAGTTGCTGGCGCTCGAAACCAGCATGAATCAACAGGTATTAGGTCAGCAGGAACTGGTACGCATGATGATTATCGCGTTGCTCTGTGATGGTCACGTTTTGCTGGAGGGTTTACCTGGCCTGGCAAAAACCCGTGCGGTGCGGGAACTGGCTCGACACCTTGAGGGGGAGTATCGCCGTATTCAATTCACCCCGGACCTGCTGCCGTCCGACATCACCGGTAGCGAGATTTATCAGCAACAGGCTACACGGGAAGAAGACCAGTTTCGTTTCCGTCCGGGACCGGTGTTTGGCAACCTGATTCTGGCCGATGAGATCAACCGCGCCTCGGCCCGAGTTCAGTCTGCGTTGCTGGAGGCGATGGAGGAACGCCATGTCACCGTGGCTGGAAAAACCTGGCCGCTGCCGGGGGTATTTATGGTGCTGGCAACCCAGAATCCGGTAGATCAAGAAGGGACATGGCCGTTGCCCGAGGCGCAACTGGATCGCTTTCTGATGAAGATCATCGTCAATTACCCATCCAAAGCCGATGAACAACGGGTTATGCAACTGGTACGCGCCGAACAGCAGGCAAAATATCAGGCGAATCCCACAACTACGGCACCAGTTGCCCCAGAACTTTCCCTCAGCCAGCAGGAGATCGCCGCCTGCTGGCAGGCCATCGCCAGCGTCTATGTCGCCCCGACGGTGGAAAGCTATATCGTCAATCTGGTGACAATGACGCGCCAGCCGCAGCAAGTCAGTGACGCCTTTGCCAGTTATGTCAGCCTCGGTATCAGCCCGCGTGGCACCCTGGCACTTGATCGCTGTGGCCGGGCATACGCCTGGCTGGAGGGGCGCGATGCTGTGCTGCCAGAGGATATTCAGCGCATCGCCCCAGCGGTACTGCGCCATCGCCTGCTGCTCAGTTATCAGGCGGCGGCAGATAACTGCACTGCCGATGATGCCGTGCGCATGCTGCTTGATGCGGTGGTGGCATGATGAACAAGGCGGTGACGATAGATAAAACCGCGCTCATGGCGCTGGCAGGTGCGGCGCAGCAGTTGCGTAATCCTCCCGGCCAAATCCCGCCTGGCGCTCTCGTCGGAGAACGGGCGTCACGTCAACAGGGCCGTGGCCTGAATTTTGACAGCCTGCGTCGTTATCAGCCCGGCGACGATGTACGGCTGATTGACTGGCAGGCCACCGCACGACTCCGCTCGCCTTGGATTCGGCTGTATAACGAGGAACGTGAACGCCCGGTTTTCCTGTTGGTCGATCAGCGACTTGACATGTTTTTTGGCACCCAACAGCAGACGAAATCAGTGGCCGCCGCAACCATCGCGGCATTATTGGCCTGGCGCAGCTGGCATGATGGGGACCGACTGGGTGCCGCGCTGTTTGGCGATGATCAAGTGATACTCCATCCCTGTCGCTCACCGCGCGTCATCTTGCCACGCCTGTTTGACGATCTCAGCCAGCTCAACCAGCAATTACCGCAACGCTATCGCCAGAATCGTAGCGGTGCCGTCACCCTGGCTTCGGTGTTGCAGCGCCTGTCCACCCTGTTGCCTCCGGGTAGCTGGCTGGCGCTGATCAGTGATTTTCATGATCTGGATAAACGCAGTGAAGCCCTGCTGGCCGGCTTGCGGAAACGTTGTGAAATCACCGCTTACGTCACTCTCGACGACCTGCATTTGCGTTTACCTGCTCACGGCAATCTGGCCGCGCACTATGCCGGGACAGAGGTGGCATTTTCCCTGACACCAATGTTAAGCACGGCAATTCAGGAGCAGGTCACCGCCCGACTGGCGGAGCAGAAACGACGTTTAGAACATATTGGCATTCAGGTGCAAAACATCGTCGTTGGACAGCCACTGCTGCCACAACTACAGCGGGAGAATATCCATGCTGGCAAAAGGATTTAGCGTACCGGATTTGCAACATCCCCCACTGCCCGCAGCGCCGGGTTGGCTGCCACTGCCACCCGGTTGGATCGTGCTGGCATTGGTTTGTCTGGCGGTGCTGTTGGGCTGGCTGCTGCTACGACTGGCCCGCTTCCGGCGTAACCGCTGGCGGCGCGAGGCACGTCAGGCGATGGCGAGTATTCATACTGCCGATGACTGGTTGCTGCTGATCAAACGCGTTTTACTGGTGCACCACACCCGACGGGATGTCAGCCAGTGGCAGACCCCGCAACACCTTTTGCAGCAGCTGCCGTTGGATGAAAGCGCGCGGGCGCAACTCAGTCAACGCTATTGCCAGCGCGATACGCAACTGGACGCTGAACTCAACCAACGTCTGCGTCAGCAGATCCGCCAGTGGCTGGAGGGATTACCCGATGTCTGAGTGGATGACGCGTCTTGAGTTTGCCTGGCCGTGGATTTGGCTACTTCTGCCGCTTCCCTGGCTGGTTCGTCGGTTATTACCGGCCGATGTCCCGGCGCAGGATGTGGTGCGCGTCCCTTTTTTACCCGCCCTCGTCGACACTCTGCAACCCGCCACTCCTCGTAACAGGCCGGGATGGCTATCGCGCCTGCAATTCTGGCCGGTCTGGTTGTTGCTGGTCTGTGCCCTTGCCCGTCCCGAATATGTGATGCCCCCTCAACTGATCACCCAGCCAATGCGCAATATGGTGCTGGCACTGGATGTGTCGGGTTCGATGGAAAAAAACGATGCAGGAAGCGGTATGACACGCCTGCACGCGGTACAACAAACCGTGCGGGCGTTTATTGATAAACGCAAAGACGATCGCATTGGCTTGGTGATTTTCGCCAGCCAGGCATGGCCGTTTGCACCGATCAGCGAAGATAAGCAGGCGTTACAAACGCGTATCGCCCAGTTAAGTCCGGGCATGATCGGCCAGCAAACCGCGATTGGTGATGCGCTAGGGGTGGCGGTGAAACAGCTAGACAATAGTCTCGCCACTGACGCTGGCAAGATGGTGATCCTGTTAACGGATGGCAACGATACCGCGTCACAACTGGCTCCGACGCTGGCGGCAAAACTGGCGGCTGAACATCATGTGCTGGTGCATACCATCGCTTTTGGTGACGTCAACAGCAGTGGAGAGGACAAAGTCGACCTTGATCTGCTACGGGAAATTGCCCGGCTAACCGGTGGACAGATGTGGCAGGCCGCCAACGGCAGCACAACACTGCAACAGGTATGGCAGCAAATCGATGCACTGACGCCACAGCAGGTGAAAACATTGGGTTGGTCGTGGCATCGGCCATTGTTTCACTGGCCGTTAGCGATGGCGCTGCTGCTGTTGTTGTTGATGACTGTATGGCGAACCTGGCAGGAGCGGCGATGATAAGCGACTTCCATTTCCTCTATCCGTGGCGCTTGCTGGGACTGCTGTTGTGTCCGTTGCTGGTGCTGATGACCTTTCGTGCGCGCAGCACCTGGTATCAATTAATGGACAAACCGCTGGCTGACGCTTTAGTCGTCAAAAAAGCACGCCGCTGGCAGCAGGTGTTGCCCTGGTTATTTGCCCTCGGTGTGCTGGCGCTGGCCGGTCCCAGCTGGCAGAGAGTGCTGCCTGATGCACTGACACCGAAAAGTAACGTGATGGTCATCCTGCAACAGGATCTCAGTATGCTGGCAGAGGACGTTCCCCCCACGCGCCAGCAACGCTTACAACAGAAAGTGGCAACATTGATGCAGCAGATGCCCGGCAGCCGTTTTGGCCTGGTGGTATTTCGCGCGCAGGCGTTTCTGACTACCCCGCTTACCGATGATCCGGCGTTCTATTCACTGTTTCTTAACGCCCAGCAGCCGCAGCAGTTGCCCGATGCCGAGGGTTCCGGGTTACAGGCGGCCTTCCGGCTGGCAAATAAATATCTGCCTGCTGATGATGGCCGCACCCCTCGCTCCCTGCTGCTGATCGCTGATAACCTCAGCGCCGCAGATGCCGCCTGGCTGCAACAACAAGCGTTGCCATTACAGATTTGGGTGCCTGGCACCGCACGCGGTGGTGCGCTACCGGAGTCGCTTGAGGGACGCGGTATCGACTCGCGCCTGAATGTTTCCCGTTTCCAGCAACTGCGCGATGCAGGAATTCCGGTGTCGCTGATGTCTGTCAGCGACAACCAGGATATTCAGGCGGTGAAAAGTCATATCCAGCAAGATGCCAGTCAGCAGCAAAATGCGCGCAAAGATCTGCAATGGAAAGACAGCGGTTACTGGCTGATAGTGCCACTTTTGGCGTTGATGCTGGTGTGGCGCAGGCAATTGCTGTGTCTGCTGCTGGTGCCAGTGCTGATCATCGCAGCACCTGATAGCCGTGCCGCCTGGCTTGATGTCTGGATTTCCCCGGATATGCAAGGGCAGCACGCTTTTGATAACGGCGATTATGCCGCAGCGGCTGACCATTTCCAGGATGCGCAACGCCGCGCCATCGCCCTCTATTTCGCCGCCGATTACCCGGCTGCGTTGGCTGCGTTTCGCCAGTTGTCCCCCAGCCCGGAAAGCCTGCTGTGGGCAGGCAACTGCTATGCCCAGATGAAACAATGGCAGCAGGCATTGAACAGCTACGACCAGGCCCTGAGCCTGCGTCCTGACTGGGCAATGGCCCGCGATAATCGCCATAAAATCGCCGAAATAGTCATGCAACTCCGGCAAAAAGAGCGCGAACGCGAGGCCAGTCAGTCAGAAGATAACAACTACGATCCTGATGCCATCAAGCAAGATCTCAAAGCCGACCAGGGTGTCAATCAACAAGACATCCAACCGCAAGTTGGTGCAACACCGCAGTTGACGCAATGGTATGACAATCTCTCCCTGTCACCCGGTGGCCTGCTGGAAAATCTCTATCATTCAGCGCCAGAGGAGGCACCGTGAAAACGTTATTCAGCCTGCTGTTGCTGATGTTGCCAGTCGCGCACGCGGATATGGATATCACGCGTGAACTGATTGCGCCCGATAAACTGGTGCCGGGTCAGCCTGCTACCGTTGCCGTCACTTTCTGGACCGACAGCTGGTTTAACCCGCCTCCCAGCTGGCCTGCGATGATTATCAACAATGGTGTTCTGCTTAGCACCACGCCACCCAATCAGCTGGTGAGTCGCCAGAGTCACGGCATCAGTTGGAGTGGCGTGCGGCTGGAACGTAAAGTCACGGCCTGGGATCAGGGAAGGTTGCGACTCCCCGCCATGAAGATCACTCTGCAATCTACGGGACAACCGCCTAAAACCGTGCAACTGGCAGCGCTGGAAAAAACTGTCAGCTGGCCTGCTGATGTCCGGCAGCCCGATCGTTTCCTGCCCGCAGCCAGTCTGACTCTCCAGCAGCAATGGCAGACCTACTCCGCCGCCAGAGATAAAGAGCTTCATATTGGTGATGTGATTGAACGGGTGGTGACGCTAAGCGCCACCGATGTGACATCGTCACAAATTCCACAACTTCTCTACGCCATTCCCGGCAGTGACACGCAGCGACTGGCACCACAAAACAGCGTCATCACCCGTGGACGAGGTGAACAGGTCGGGGTGCAGCGCGTAGAACGGTTGCGTTACCTGCCTTCACAGCCTGGTGTGTTGTCGATTCCCCCTTTGCAATTACGCTGGTGGGATACTGTTCATCAACAGTGGCAGCAAGCTGATTTACCTGGCGCAACTTACAGTTTTTCCCCTGCCCGCAATGCAGGCAGTGAGAAAGTGTTGCAGGTAACCGCCAGAACCGCGTGGGGAACCTATCTGCTGTCGCTGGCGGGGTTAGGCCTGCTTTGTGGTGCGCTGTGGCTATGCCGTCAGTGGCTTTGGCGCAGCGTGCGATATGTCTGGCGACGTCTGCGCTATCTCTGCCAGGTGGTGCCTTTACCGGGGCTGTTACCGAACAACAGGCAACGCTAATGCACCCAGCGATTTCTGCCCTGCTGTTTGGCTCGATACAACGCCTGATCGGCCTGTGCAATTAATTGCTCCGCCGTACGTTCAGGGGCCGCACTGGCGATACCCTGACTTACGGTGACATGCTCCGCCACCTCTGACGCCGCATGTTCCAGCCCTCGCTGCTGCAATTGTTGTTGAATACGTTCAGCAACCGCTTCAGCCTGTGCCGCTGTGGCATCCAGTAACATCACCACAAACTCTTCGCCGCCATAACGCCCCACCACATCTTCCGGGGTACGCACCGCATCCTTCAGCACTGCCGCCACCGCCGCAAGACACGCGTCTCCCGCCTGATGGCCGTAGTGGTCGTTGTAGCGTTTGAAGTAGTCAACATCAAGCATGATGATGCTGAACGACCGATGTTGCGTGATCGCTTGCTCAAGGTGCTGTTCCAGTGCACGACGGTTGGCGGTGCCGGTTAAGGCATCCTGATGTGCCAGCATATCCAGCCGCGAGATCAGCAGCTGATTCTGTTCATAGCGCTGCCACGCCTCATTGAACCAACGCAACAAAATGTAGCGGCCATAAAGCAGGATCAGCGTGAAGATCAGCCAGATAATCGTAAAGCGATGGTTAATGCCCTGATTAAGTTGAAAACTGGCTATGGGTAACGCCAGCCAGAGTGGCAACACGTAGCCCAGCAATCCCGCTGGGTAGAAATAGAGCGCAGCCATTGCCGTCAGCAACAAAATGACGCCAAGTGGATAAGTAAACGGCAGTTGCCAGTAAACGGCGAAGCAGTAGCAGCAGAGTGACCAGATCAGGCTGATCACGATTAACAGCGCCAGGCGCAGCGCAGGTATCACCAGCAATAACAAGGATGCGGCGATGATCAGATAAATACCGGTCTCGATAACCGGGATCAGCGTTTGATGCGACGATAAACTCGCATCAAAATGATCAAATAATTGATCACGCAAGATGATGAGCAGAGCAAAGCTGATATTAACGAAGGCCAGCCACGGCAGGCTCTGTGATAATGCCTGCCGGATCATCGCATCGCGATCGGACCAGAAAATAGCGCGTTCCGGCGAAACACGCCGACGTTGCGGTTGAGTACTGTTCACCTGGCATCCTTAACATTGACGCATTGATAAACAGTGTATCTCTCCGGCAGGAACTAGGTGGTTTTATTCAGCGTAATTTCGGCGTTGTACTCTTTGTGCAATCTACGCGCCTGAATAAATACCGATTTCCAGTACGGATTGTTTAATGAGGAACGCATCACACCCTGGCTGGCTGAGGCGTGGAGGAATTGTTGATCGGTGTCGTAAAAACCCACATGCAACTCATTTTTTATGCGGAAAAATACCAGATCGCCCGGCTGCATATGGCCCGGTTGTATCCGCTCACCCATTTGAATTAATTCACGGGTGGTGACGCGCTCCATCGGAATATTGAAACGATCTTTTAATGTTCGCCAGACGAAGCCGGAACAATCCACACCCGACAATTGCGTGCCGCCCCACTGATAAGGCGTTCCCTGCCAGGAATGCATTTGATCGTGCAGCGCAGCAATCACCGGAATAAGATCGGGCTGTTGCTCTGTTGAATCATTATTAACCTGCTCAGCACGATGGGATGAACATCCCGCGACAGAGAGAAAAATGATAGCGGCCAGCGCTTGGGTGATGGCTGAGGGGTTCATGGCTGAATATGTCGCTCACTCAATAAAGATTCAG
Organism: Pantoea sp. X-Soil-TKNS-1279; assembly: GCF_059730565.1. Lineage (NCBI taxonomy): Bacteria > Pseudomonadati > Pseudomonadota > Gammaproteobacteria > Enterobacterales > Erwiniaceae > Pantoea > Pantoea sp. X-Soil-TKNS-1279. The sequence goes on from NZ_AP035949.1 coordinate 437,357, forward strand.
GTTTATACCGCAGGACCGATGACCGGAACATCAGAACCAACCAGACTTACACGACCTTACTTTTGACTTACTACAGCTTACACCACAATACCAGGATATTTCCTGCGGTAAATAGTTAAATCTTATTTTGGCGAAATAGTCAGCACGGGCAGGATGATTATCACCATTCTGCCCGGTAGAAATAAAACTTAGCTCAAATTATTGTCAATATTTACCGGAAAAGTTGGCGCTGATGCGTTGCGCCAGATAATCCTGCGCCGAAATCGGTGGATATTTTTTCTCCGGTCCTTCAATTATCACGTCTTCATTTGCCTGGCAGAAAAACGCCAGACTATAACGCGCCGGTACGGAAACACCAGGCAGCGGATTGGCGACACGATGGAAATTCGACGGCAATTTATCATCACTCCAGCGCATCAGCATGTCGCCAATATTGCAGGTAATCACACCTTCCAGTGGGGTAATGGGCGTCCATACCTGGTCTTCCATTTCTTTGCCGGGACACACTTGTAAACCACCCTGCCCGTCACGCTGAAATAACAAGGTCAGACAATCGAAATCGGTATGCGCACCGGCACGCCACGGGCCGTCCACCTCCCCGGTGATGGCAAAGTAATGCAGCATACGCAGCGTACTTTGGTAAGTCTCACGGGAAGGTTCATGTGCACGGGTGAAGAAGTCCTCCGGGAAACCGAGTTTCAGGGCAAAGCAGGAGAGCAGTTGCATCCCCACCGCCCAGCACTGACGTTCGAATTTCATCACTTCAGCGCGAAAGCCGGGCAAGGTGTTGTCATCCGGCCACAGGCCATCCATTCGCGGCAGGGTGATCTGGTACGACTCTTTGTGGTCAGGTTTGCCAGTGGAAGGACGAATCTGTGCGCGGTATTCCCAGCCTGCATTGCGACTGAGGGGATGACGCGCCTTGTCGCTTTCCGGCAGCGCAAAGAAGCGCTCGGCATTGGCAAAGGCGGCGTTAATATCGTTCAGTGGAATGCCATGACCGGCCACCTGGAAGAAACCAATATCGGTGGCGGCCTGCCACAGTTGGTCGGCAATTTCGTGTTTGCGCTGGTCAAAATCGGAGAGGTCGATGATGCGTATTTCGCGCGCCGCTTCACTGCCGCGTGCGCCCATGCGCGATTCTTTGGTGAGTTCATGCATGGCGTAAGCTGTTGTCTTTTCCATTGGTACACCTCGTTATAAACAGATAACGGATGACCTGCGCAACAACGGACAGGCCATCCCCGCGCCCGTCTGGCGGGCGATCGAGCAATGACCTACCGGGTAATCACCGCGGCTGACAGCTTCTACTCATTTTTATCACAGGCAATAACTATGCCAAAAAACGCACCGCCCGTAGCGGCGCGATTTATCGCGCAGGTGTTGGGCATCACTTGCAAAAGACGCACGATAAATCGTGCCGCCACGGGCGCAGATGCACCACGGAAGTGCAAATCAGCAACCAATGCATCACAAAAAAGCAAAACAACACCAACATACCCACTCTGCCATCACGTTTCTTCAATAAATTCATTCGGATAAGCAATGAACACGAGAATGGCATGGGCTTTGCTAAATTCGATGCAGAGTATAAGCGGTTAGCGTGGCGTCTTCGTCATGCGGAACATTGCTCTACAGCTTCGGCTGTACCTCGTCAGGGGACGGTGTTATGCATCGTGAGCAGGTTCATACGCCGCATCATCCCCTGATAACAGACACAATGTATGCGTTTGCTTTGGGGGTTTGTTATGTCAATGTCGTCCTTCCGTTTGTCCCTGTTTACAGCGCTTATCGCTGCCTCTGCCCTCGCCCATGCGACGGATAAGCTGGTGCTGCAAACCACCTGGGTGGCGCAGGCCGAACAAGGTGGTTATTACCAGGCCGTGGCTACCGGTATCTATAAAAAATATGGCTTAGATGTCGAGGTAAAATCCGGCGGGCCACAGTTGAACAATATGACGTTGCTGCTGGCTAACCGCGCCGATGTCATCGTCAGCTACGATCTTCAGGTATTGCAGGGCATCCAGCGTAATTTCCCGTTAAAAGCCATCGCTGCGCCATTCCAGTTTGATCCTCAGGGCATCATGACCCACGGTGACGTGAAGGATCTGGCAGGGCTGAAAGGCAAAACCGTGCTGGTGTCCGCCAGTGGCCAGGCCAGTTGGTGGCCCTGGCTAAAGGGGAAATATAAACTCAGCGATGGTCAGGTGCGCCCTTATACCTTCAATATGCAACCGTTCCTCGCCGATAAAAATACCGCCCAGCAAGCTTACGCCACCTCGGAAGTGCAACAGATCAAAGCCGCGCAGCCGGACAGCAAATTTTACCTGTTCGCCGATTACGGTTATCCGGCCTACGGCGGCATTCTGGTTACCCGTGACGACCTGTTGCAGCAAAAACCTGATGTGATGAAACGTTTTGTGGAAGCCTCGATGGAGGGCTGGAAATCTTACCTCGCCGATCCTGCTGCCGGGAATGCGCTGATCAAAAAAGAGAACCCGCAGATGACCGATGCCATCCTCGCGTTTGGCGTTTCTCAGATGAAGGCGCTGCATCTGATTGATGGTGGTGATGCGGCGAAACAGGGGCTGGGGGTGATGACGCCACAACGCTGGCAAACCACACGCGACTTTATGGTGAAAGCCGGACTGCTGGATGCCGCCACCCCGTGGCAAAAAGCCTTTACCACCCAGTTCTATCGCCAGGCGGCGATGTAAGGCAGGTTGCAAGATGCTAATAAAAAACTGTTCTGCCATTCTCACCGGCAACCGCCAGCAGCCGCGCAGTCCGGCGCGTGATATCCGAATCGACCAGGGTTTGATCCTGGAAATGGGTAGCCTGACCGCCCAGGCCGGTGAGCAGGTCATCGACGCGCGCGACTGTGTGGTCTATCCCGGCTGGGTGAATACCCATCATCATTTGTTCCAGTCGTTGCTGAAGGGCGAGCCCCAGGGACTAAATCAAAGCCTCGGGGCCTGGCTGGCGGCCACGCCCTACCGTTTTCGCGGCGCGTTTGATGAACACACCTTCCGCATTGCAGCACGGATCGGGCTGGTGGAACTGGTGCGTTCCGGTTGTACCACCATTGCCGATCATCACTACCTTTACTGGCCAGATATGCCGTTCGATGGCGCGCAGATCCTGTTTGAAGAGGCGCAGCGTCTTGGCGTGCGTTTTGTCTTATGCCGGGGTGGCGCAACCCAAAGTCGTGGGTTAGAAAGTGATCTGCCCACCGCGCTGCGCCCGGAAAAATTCGACGCCATGATGGCCGATGTTGAACGGCTGGTGGCGCAATATCATCAGGCGGATGCTCTCGCCATGCGCCAGGTGGTGATGGCCCCCACCACTACGCTGCACTCCACCACGCCACAGGAACTGCGCGACAGCGCCCGTCTGGCGCGTCAGCTTGGCATTCGTCTGCACAGCCACTTGTCCGAAACCGTGGATTATCTCGATGCCGCTAAAGCCAAATTTGGTATGACGCCTTTGCAGTTCTGCGCCGAACATGAGTGGATTGGCCGCGATGTCTGGTTCGCCCATCTGGTCAAACTGTTGCCTGAGGAGATTGCCTTGCTGGGTGCCGCGGGCAGTGGCATTGCCCACTGCCCACAAAGCAACGCCCGTCTGGGTAGTGGCATTGCCGACCTGGTTGCGCTGGAACAGGCTGGTGTGCAAGTTTCCATTGGTGTCGATGGCGCGGCGTCGAACGAAGCGGCCGATATGCAAAGCGAAACGCACGCGGCCTGGCAATTGCAACGTGCGCGTAAAGGCATGCTGGCGCAACCGCGTTATGCCGGTGGCCGGTTTGAAGGGGGTGGCGATGCCGCCAGCATTGAAGATGTCCTCCGTTGGGGAACGCAGGGTGGCGCTCAGGTGCTGGGACTGCACACCGGGGAAATCGCACCGGGCATGGCGGCTGATATCGCCATCTACCAACTGGACGATCCGCGCTACTTCGGCCTGCATGATATGGCGATTGGGCCAATTGCCTGCGGTGGACGGGCGCGCATCAAAGCGCTGCTCTGCCAGGGCAACATCATTATGCAGGATGATCTGATTGCGGGTCTGGATTTGCGCGAGCTGGGACAATCCGCCGCGGATGCGGTGAAAACGCTGCAACGCCGCGCGGATGTGACAGGGTAACGCCCGTATCGGCGCGATAAATCGCGCCGATACAGGCGTATGGATTACATTCCGGCAATCAAGGCCCTGGCGGCAGCGCGATGTTTTACCATCAACGCCTCGCTATCCAGCCCGATAATTTCACCGTCCGACACGCGCCACTCGCCCCCCACCATCACTTTGTCTGCCCGCTCCGCGCCACACAAAATCAACGCCGAAAGCGGATCGTGACTGCCGCTAAAACGCAGCTCATCCAGTTTAAACAGCGCAAGATCGGCCTGCTTTCCGACCGCCAGCTCACCAATATCCCTGCGCCCCAACAGACGAGCAGAACCTGCGGTCGCCCAGCGCAATACCCGTTGTGGTGTGATCTGCTGTGCGCCATAACGCAGCCGTTGCAGATATAACGCCTGGCGCGCTTCGTACATCAGGTTCGAGGCATCATTCGAGGCCGAACCATCAACACCTAACCCTACCGGTGCGCCTGCTGCTTCCAGCTCCACCGTCGGGCAAATCCCCGACGCCAGCCGCATATTGGATACCGGACAATGGCAAATTCCGGTTCCGGCGGCACCGAGACGTTTGATTTCGTCGTCATTGAAATGAATACCATGTGCCAGCCAGGTGCGATCGCTCAGCCAGCCCACATGCTCCAGATAATCGACGGTGCGCATCCCAAAGGTTTGCTGGCAAAAGGCTTCTTCATCCAGCGTTTCGCCAAGGTGAGTATGCAGACGGACATCGTGCTGCTGCGCCTGACGGGCGATCTCCCGCATCAAATCGGTGGTGACGGAGAACGGTGAACAAGGCGCAAGGCCAATCTGAATTTGCGCGCCGTCATGACGCTGGTGATAGCGCTGAATCAGGCGCAGGCTGTCCTGCAAAATGGTGTCAGCATCCTGGATGGTGTGCTGCGGCGGCAGGCCGCCCTGTTCTTCGCCAAGATTCATCGAGCCGCGCGTCAGCAAGGCGCGCATACCCAACTGTTGCACCACCTCGACCTGCACATCCAGCGACTGCTCCATGCCCTGCGGAAACAGGTAATGATGATCGCTGACGGTGGTGCAGCCGGACTGCAACAGCTCCGCCATTGCCACCTGGCTAGCCAGATGCAACGCCTCCGGCGTTAAACGCGCCCACACCGGGTAGAGAGTTTTTAGCCACGGAAACAGCGGTTGGTTCACCACCGGCAGCCAGGCGCGGGTCAGGGTTTGATAGAAGTGATGATGGGCGTTGACAAGGCCAGGCAACACCACATGGTCACGCGCATCCACCACATTATCGCAAGGCTGCGACGGTGACGCGCCGAGAGGAAGAATTTCGCTGATACGCGAATCTTCAATCACCAGACCACCACGGCCATCGAGTTGTTCAGGGAGAAAGACTGCTAAGGGGTTTTTGATCCAGATACGGGCAGCGCACATGGCTGGCTCCTCTCAGTTGATAAACATAAGGGTTAGCCAGCTCAGTTATTGCCTGTCTGCTGATCCAGGCGCATCGCGATGCGGCACTACTATGCCGCAAAAGCGATGGTCTGAAAAGTTATCAGGCGTTTTTGTGTCGTAACGTCGATTCCGGCATAAACAACGACAACAAAAATGCCAGCAACATCACGGCCGCTGCCATCATAAAAGCGGCGTGTACCGCATCACCGAAGGCCTGCAAATACGGCGTCTGTACCTCAATTGGCAGATGGTGGATGGCTTCCGGGTCGAGGCTGCGCGGTAGCTCGGCGCCCTTTTCCATCAGCTTTGTCAGGCCTGATTTCAGCACCTGGCTGAATATCGCGCCAAATAACGCCACGCCAATTGAGCCGCCAACCGAGCGGAACAGGGTCACCGATGAGGTTGCCACACCGATGCTGTCCGGCGAGACGGTATTCTGCACCGCCAGCACCAGTACCTGCATCACCATCCCCATTCCCATCCCGAGAATGCTGGAGAACAGCCAGATATGCCAGGTGGGGTCGTCCAGCGTCAACGTAGTCATCAGCGCCATGCCGACGGTTGCCAGCAAAGTACCGGCAATTGGGAACAGGCGATATTTGCCGGTATGACTGATAATGCGACCGCTGATAATCGAGGTCACCAGCAAGCCGCCCATCAGCGGCAACAACTGCAATCCGGCTCCGGTAGGCGTCGCCCCTTTTACCACCTGCAAGTAAAGCGGCAGAAACGTGACGCTGCCGAACAGCGACATTCCGACAATAAAACCGATCAGGCTGGAAAGCAGGAAGCTGCGGTTGCGGAACAGCGTCAGCGGGATAATTGGCTCCCAGGCGCGACGTTCCTCGTAAACAAAACCAATCAACCCCACCACGCCAAATGCCAGGATGCACCACAGTTGTGGATCGGACCAGGCATGCACCGAGCCGCCCTCGCTGGTGAACAGGGTGATCCCCACCAGCGCCAGACTGAGGAAAAACGCACCGGGATAGTCGATTTCATGTGCTTTGCGTTTGCTGTCGGCCTTAAACACCGCGTTGATCACCAGCAGCGCAAACAAACCCAGCGGCAGGTTGATATAGAAAATCCAGCGCCAGGAGGCGTGTTGCACGATAAAACCACCCAGCAACGGGCCAACCACCGTTGCCAGACCAAACACGCCACCAAATAATCCCTGATATTTACCGCGTTCAGCAGGCGGGATCACATCGGCCACTGCCGCCATGCTCACCACCATCAGGCCGCCACCGCCCAGCCCCTGTAAGGCGCGGGTAAAAATCAGCTGTTCCATGTTCTGCGCCAACCCGCAGAGCGCGGAGCCTGCCAGGAACAGAATCACCGAGATTTGCAGCACGCGCTTACGGCCAAACAGGTCGCCAAATTTACCGTACAGCGGTACAACAAGGGTTGAAGCCAGCATATAGGCTGTCACAATCCATGACAGGCGATCCAACCCGCCCAGCTCACCCACAATGGTCGGTAAGGCTGTGGAAACAATGGTTTGGTCCAGGGCCGATAACAGCATTACCAGCATTAATGCGCCCAGTAACCAGCCAAATGACTGACGCGCCGGGTCGCCGCTGGCAGCGTGTTGTGCCAAAGATTCGGATTTCATAGGGGACACCAGATTGAAATTAATTAAATACACAATTAATATTGATCGAAGTCTGACAGGATACAAGTGAGTAAGCAAAAATGACCGCACAGAAAGTCCCTTCTGAGGGAAAATCAGCTAAATCCGAACCGCGCCGTCCCGGTCGTCCACGCGGCGGCGCAATCAATGCCCAACAGCGCGAACATTTGCTGGATATCACCCTGTCGTTGTATGCGGAACACGGCATTGCGGAGACGTCGCTGAATGCCATTGCGCGTAAGGCAGGCGTTAGCCCGGCGATGCTGAATTATTACTTTAAGTCGCGCGAAGCCCTGCTGGATGTGGTGGTTGAGGAACGTTTTTTGCCGCTGCGCCAGCGTCTGGTGGCGCATTTCGTTAATGAGCCGCGTGACCCTGTCACTACTTTCAGCGCGTTTATCCGCGAGATTGCCGATATTATCGCCACCCATCACTGGTTTGGGCCGCTGTGGATGCAGGAAGTTACCGAAGGTCAGGGAGGATTAGGCCAGCATATTAAAAATCGCTTCGGTCATACGGAGCGCGATAAAGTTAAAAGCCTGATTGAGGGCTGGCAGCAGCAAGGTCTACTCAACCCGGATCTGGAGCCGCAACTGTTGATGACGTCAATTCTCAGTATGGTGCTGGTGCCCTTCTCACGCTTTGCCAACGATCCGGCGTTCAACCGTGAAAAGATTGTCGCCCACACGCTGAGTTTGTTTTGTCGCGGCATCAGGCCTGTTTAGTCAGCTAAGGATCCTCCCTACCTGCGTCAACCCCGACGTTAGCTCAATTAACAGCTCGCGTACCGCCGCTGCCGGTTCCGATAACGGCGTGCGGTCCGATACACAGAGCGATAGCGTCTGGCTGATGGCCGGGCCACTGATGGATCGAATAATCACATTGCGCGATTCCGACTGAATATGCTCGGCAATCGCCTTTGGCATGATGGTGCAACCCAGGCCAGCATCCACGGCCCTGGCGATGCTTTTTACTGCTTCCAGTTCAGCGACAATATTGATGGTTTGCTGGTGCAGGCTGAAGGCTTCATCTATTGCACGACGCACAAAGTTGTAAGCGGGTGGCAGTACCATCGGCATAGCCGCGAGCTGGCTAACCTGCAACGGACCGCCGTCATCGTCGAAATCAAAATCAGCGTGGGCGACAAAATACAAAGACTCTTCCAGTAGCGGTTGGTAATGCAGCCCTTTGATGCCGCCACAACCGTGCAACAGCGCCATCTCCAGCCGCCCGTTTGCGACCAACTCGCTATAGGCTTGCCCGACACTTTCGACCAAATGCAGCAGAATGCCCGGATGGCGTTGCCGCATTTCGCTCAACAACGACATCGCCAGCGTGGAAGCGGCACTGAACGGTGCCAGCCCGACCGATACCCGTCCTGATAGCAACTGCCCGGCGCTCAGGACATCCACCTCCGCCTGCGCAAACTGACGCAGCATGGCATTGGCATGACCATACAACACTTTCCCCGCCTCGGTAGGCATCACGCCCTGCTGGCTGCGAATCAACAACTGCCGTTTAAAGTGTTCCTCCAGCGCCACCAGTTGTTGGCTCAGTGCAGGTTGCGCAATATGCAACGCATCCGCCGCACGGGTAATGCTACCCATATCCACAATGGTAATAAAAGACTTCAGACGCCGTATATTCATCTTACTCTCATCGCTGGTTAACGCCTGCGTTATTATTTCAAGAATATATCGACTTTATTTTTTTACCGGTAAGAAGGAATGCCTTTCGCCAGATAGGTGTTTTATATGAGCACCCACAAGAAAAGGCCTGAGCAGGCAATAAGTAAATACTATCCAGCCAAAACAAAATTATCTTATCGCAACCTTTATTTCTGCCCCTATGGTAGGACGGTATTTAGCACGTTTCGTTAACGCGCTTAACAGATGACTCAAACATAAGAAATATAAACCTCTCGACCCTCATCATCTGTATTCATTTGCAAAAACCTGTGTATGCGCTTCACCGCTGGCTGCCTGCCAGCGGCGCTTTTTCGAACTTAATTTCATTACTAATTATTAAGTTAGTGAGATGAGTTATCCCAACAAGATGACAAATGCAAAAACGAGGAATAAATGATGAAGCTTTCGATTAAATCCTGTATCGCCAGCGCCCTGTTAATCTCTGGTGTGGGCCATGCGGCAGAAATTTATAACAAGGATGGTAATAAACTCGATCTGTACGGCAAGGTACAGGCTGAAAATTATATTTCCAACAACGATAGCCTCGATGGCGATCAATCCTATATGCGTTTTGGTTTCAAAGGCCAAACCCAGGTTAACGACCTGATTACCGGTTATGGTCAGTGGGAACAACAAATTCAGTTGAATAACAGCGAAGGTGGCAGCGATGCGCAGAAGGGCAACAAAAGCCGTCTGGGCTTTGCTGGTTTAAAAGTGGGGCAGTACGGCAGCTTTGATTATGGCCGCAACTATGGTCTGGTGTATGACGCCATTGCCTATACCGACGTCCTGCCAGAGTTTGGTGGTGCAACCGGCAGCGCGGATGGTTTCCTGCGAGGCCGCTCTACTGGCGTGGCGACTTACCGTAACCGTGACTTTTTCGGTCTGGTGGATGGTCTGAGCTTCGGTCTGCAATATCAGGGCAAAAACGAGCGTGATGCCATCAGTACCTCCAACGGCGATGGTTGGGCCACGTCTCTGGGTTATGCGCTGGACTCAGGCATCAGCGTTGTCGGTGGTTATGCCAATCTTGATCGCACCAATGCGCAAAATGCTGACGGTGTTTATGGTCATGGTGCGCACGGCGAGAGCTGGGCAGTTGGCGCGAAATATGACAACAATCAGTGGTATTTCGGCACTTTTTACGGCCAGACACGTAACGCCTATGCCATCAGCAACAGCCTGACTGGCGAAAGCGGTTTCGCGAACAAGACCGAAAGTTTTGAAGCCACCTTGCAGTATCAATTTATCAACGGTATTCGCCCGTCCATCGCCTGGGTACAGACCAAAGCGAAAGATATTGAAGGTGTTGGCGATGAGTATCTGCTGAAGTTCCTCGAACCCGGATTGACTTATTACTTCAACAAAAATATGAAGACGTTTGTCGCATGGAAAATCAACCTGCTCGACGACAATAACAAGCTTGGTCTGCCGAATGACGACCAGTTAGCGCTGGGGCTGGTGTATCAGTTCTGATGTGAAGATAGCGTGCACTGTACGCTGCTTAAAAAGCGCGATAAATCGCGCCGCTACAACTCCTCCTACAGTAGCGGTGCGATTTATCGCGCAATATCAGCCAGGAATTTTACGGATATAACCCGCGATCTTTCCTCGCCAGCAGAATACGCTCACAGGCTAACGCATATGCCGCAGTGCGTAGCGTGACCTGCAACGCCCCCGCTTTTTGCCAGACGGTATCAATCGCGCCCTGCATAATGCCGTCGAGCCGCTGATTAATCTCCTCTTCACTCCAGAAGAAGCTGGAGAAGTCCTGCACCCATTCGAAGTAGCTCACGGTCACGCCACCAGCATTGGCAATCACGTCCGGGACGACCGCAATCCCACGCTGCTGCAATACATCATCCGCTTCCGGCAGCGTCGGGCCATTCGCCCCTTCAATCACCAGGCGACAGCTTAACCCGCTGGCGCGTTCGGCGGTAATTTGCCCTTCCAGCGCGGCAGGCACCAGGATATCGAAATCCTGCGTCCAGAAGCTTTCGTCAGCAATATGGTCTGCCTGTGGAAAACCTTTGATACTGCCGTGGTTCTGCTGCCATGCCTGTAATGCGGGGATATCCAACCCGCTTGCCAGCCAGAGCGTCGCGCTGTGATCCTGCACCGCAACCACTTTCGCCCCTGCCGCGTGAAACAGCTCCGCACTGACGCTACCCACATTGCCAAAGCCCTGCACCGCCACGCGGCTGTGTGCAACATCCAGCCCCAACATCGCCGCCGCACGACAACCGGTAACAAACACCCCGCGTCCGGTGGCTTTCACGCGTCCCAGCGAACCACCCAGATGCACCGGTTTGCCGGTTACCACGCCTGTCGTGGTCGCACCGACATTCATCGACCAGGTGTCCATCATCCACGCCATTACCTGCGCGTTGGTACCCACGTCCGGTGCCGGGATATCCTGCTGCGGCCCGATCATGTTGCCAATCTCGCTGGTATAGCGGCGCGTCAGACGTTCCAGCTCCTTCCGTGAAAGCTGCGCAGGGTCGACACGTATCCCCCCTTTCGCGCCGCCAAACGGCAGGTTTAGCGCGGCACATTTGATGGTCATCCATGCTGACAACGCCATCACTTCTTCCAGGGTGACGTCAGGATGGAAGCGCACGCCCCCCTTACCCGGCCCGCGCGACAGGTTGTGCTGTACGCGATACCCTTCAAAATGACGTACCGTGCCATCGTCCATTTCCAGCGGAATATCAACGATCAGCGCGCGTTTAGGGTGGGTTAGCGTATCGGCCCAGCGGCTGAGATCGCCCAACAACGGCAATACGCGTTCGACCTGAGTCAGATAGGTTGACCAGGCAGAGTGACGGTCGCCCGTCACATAGGAAAGTGCTGACAAAACTGACCTCCGGTTTACAGGTTGCTAAGTCCCAGTTTTTTCTCCAGATAGTGGATATTGGTCCCACCCTGCTGGAAGTTTTCGTCGGACATGATTTTCATCTGCAGTTCGACGTTGGTCTTGATACCGTCGATGATCAGCTCCGCCAGCGCATTCTTCATGCGCGCAATCGCCACGTCACGGTTTTCACCGTAGGTGATCAGCTTGCCGATCATGGAGTCGTAGTACGGCGGCACGCTATAACCGGCATAGATATGCGATTCCCAGCGCACTCCGAAGCCACCCGGCGCGTGGAAGCGCGTGATCTTGCCCGGACTCGGCAGGAAGGTGTTCGGGTCTTCGGCGTTGATACGGCATTCCACCGCATGACCGCGGATCACCACATCTTCCTGACGGATGGACAGCGGCTGACCGGCAGCAATGCGCAGCTGTTCTTTGATCAGGTCAACACCGGTGATCATCTCAGTGACCGGGTGTTCTACCTGAATACGGGTGTTCATCTCGATAAAGTAGAACTCGCCGTTTTCGAACAGGAACTCAAAGGTGCCCGCGCCACGGTAGCCGATATCGACACAGGCTTTGGCACAGCGGTCGCCGATAAAGCTACGCAGTTCCGGGGTGATACCCGGTGCCGGCGCTTCTTCCACCACTTTCTGGTGACGACGCTGCATCGAGCAGTCGCGCTCCGCCAGATAGATGGCGTTGCCCTGACCGTCGGCCATCACCTGGATTTCGATATGACGCGGATTCTCGAGATATTTCTCCATGTACACCATGTCGTTGTTGAAAGCCGCTTTGGCTTCCGCTTTCGTCATGTTGATGGACTGCTCAAGATCCTTGTCGCTGCGCACCACGCGCATACCACGACCACCGCCACCACCGGAGGCTTTGATGATCACCGGGTAGCCGATGCGTTTGGCGAAGGCACGGTTTTTCTCCATGTCTTCCGTCAGTGGGCCGTCAGAACCCGGAACGGTCGGTACACCCGCTTTTTTCATCGCGGTGATCGCCGATACCTTGTCACCCATCAGGCGGATGGTGTCGGCTTTCGGACCGATAAAGATAAAGCCGGAGCGTTCGACCTGCTCGGCAAAATCGGCGTTCTCAGACAGGAAGCCATACCCCGGATGGATCGCAACTGCGCCGGTGATTTCGGCGGCGGAGATCAGGGCCGGAATATTGAGGTAACTTTTGACCGACTGCGCCGGACCGATGCAGACGGTTTCGTCAGCCAGCAGTACGTGCTTCAGGTCGCGGTCTGCCGTGGAGTGAACCGCCACAGTCTTGATGCCCAGCTCTTTACAGGCACGCAGAATGCGCAGCGCGATCTCACCGCGGTTAGCAATGACAATTTTATCCAGCATGGTTCGCCTCGTTATTCGATGACAACCAGCGGCTCGTCAAATTCAACCGGCTGGCCACTTTCCACCAGAATCGCTTTCACCACGCCGGATTTATCGGCTTCGATCTGGTTCATCATTTTCATCGCTTCAACGATGCACAGGGTGTCGCCGACGTTAACTTTCTGGCCGACTTCGATAAAGGCTTTCGCGTCCGGGCTTGGGGTACGATAGAAGGTGCCGACCATCGGTGAGCGTACGATATGACCGCTGATGTCAGGTTTAGCGACTTCCGCTACCGGAGCGGTAACGGGGACAGCGGCGGCGGGTTGCATCACAGGCGCAGCATAGGCCTGCTGCTGCACCGGGTAGCTGATATTGGCAGGTGAACGGCTGATGCGAACCGACTCTTCACCCTCCGCGATTTCCAGCTCAGCAATGCCGGACTCTTCCACCAGCTCGATCAGTTTTTTGATTTTACGAATATCCATAAACGGGGTCCGTGCTCATTATCATAACGGGTGTTGTTATAGCAGAGCGCCCCGCTGCACAGGACATAGGGAGTTTAGTTGGGGTTATAAGTAAAAGGTGCTCACTGCGCTTATCCCTTTCAGGGGATAAATGTATCATTATCCTCTAAAGGGGATAATCTTGACTTTATCCTCCAGGAGGGATAGTTTGGATGATATCCTGACCAAGGGATAATCCGTTATCTGCCCAGCCCGATCCTGAATACGGTAAGGATTCACGATGATTTATAGTCCAAAACAACTTGCTAACCACGTCCGGTTGATACGGCAGAAAAATCAGTGGACGCAGACGCAACTCGCCAAAAAAGTGGGGTTGAAACAAGCCACCATCTCCCATTTTGAAAATAATCCCGACCTGACAACCCTGGCGACGCTATTTAAGATCCTGCAATCCCTCGAACTGAAGCTGGATATCTACGAGAAGCTTGAGGCAAACGAAACACCAGCGATTTACGATCAGGAGAATGACTGGTGAAACAGGCGTTGATGGCATGGATGAATGGTGAACGTGTTGGCGTGTTCACCCGACAAAGCAATGGTGCGCATACCTTCCAGTATGCCGAGAGTTGGCTGGATAACCGGCTTGCACGCCCACTTTCGTTGTCCCTGCCGCTGCAATTGCCTGTTATCACTTCAGAGAGCGTTATCAACTATTTTGATAACCTGCTGCCAGATAGTCCCTTGATTCGCGACCGGATTGTTGCCCGTTACAGGGCAAAATCACGTCAACCTTTTGACCTGTTGCGTGAAGTTGGCAAAGACAGCGTGGGTGCCGTGATGTTACTCCCCGCAGACAGTTTCCCTTCGAACCAGGGTTTACAGTATGAAACGCTCAATGAAGAGAAACTGATCCGCGTTTTATCGGCATACCAGACGGATATACCGCTCGGTATGATCCGGGATGAAGAAGATTTTCGCATTTCGGTGGCGGGTGCCCAGGAAAAAACGGCATTGTTGAAAACTGCCGAAGGCTGGAGTATCCCGCACGGCTCCACCCCCACCTCACATATCATTAAATTACCAATTGGCGAGATTAAACAACCCTTCGCCACGTTGGATATGCGCGAAAGTGTTGAGAATGAATATGCCTGTCTGGCCCTTGCCCGTGCGCTCGGTTTCAATGTGCCTGCGGCCACCATTATTCATGCCGGTAATATCCGTGCCCTGGCGGTGGAGCGTTTTGATCGCCGTTGGAATGCCCACAAAACACAACTCCTGCGTTTACCCCAGGAGGACATGTGCCAAACCTTTGGGCTGCCTTCTGCTCTGAAGTATGAATCTGATGGTGGTCCAGGCATTGCCGATATCATGGCGTTCCTGATGGGGTCGAGCCAGGCACTGGAAGATCGTGATGCATTTATGAAATTCCAGGTCTTCCAATGGCTGATTGGCGCCACAGACGGACATGCGAAAAACTTCTCGGTATTTATTGAAAGAGGCGGTAGCTATCGGTTGACGCCTTTCTATGATGTCATCTCTGCTTATCCTGTGCTGGGCGGTACGGGATTAAATATCCGTGACCTGAAACTGGCGATGGGACTGAAAGCGACGAAAGGCAAAAAAATGGAGATCGATAAAATATTCCCGCGTCACTTTATCGCAACCGCCAAAGCGGTGAATTTCGACCCAAACCGGATGGTGGACATTATTGATTTCTTTATTGCGCAATTACCCACCGCGATCCACCAGGTAGAGCGTATTTTACCGGCTGATTTTCCACCACGTATCGCCGACGCATTGTTTTCCAATAGCCTGCGCATGCTGGCGCGATTGCAGCAATAAACGTTCTGCCAACAACCACGCGCCAGTCATCGCCGTGGATAGTTATTTCTCTGTTCTGTCGAGAATAAGATAAGCGGGCTGGCACATACTGCCACGCTCCTGCACCCAGTAATAATCCATATCGGCGATGTGATCGTTCAATCCGCCATCAATACGTTTAACTTCCAGACGTAAACCCGCCATCTCTTGATAACTCAGCCCGGATTTGACGATAAATTTATATTTAACGCCCTTCTCTTCTTCGAAGGATTTAAGATACGGCGTCATCTGCTGCTGAATTTCCTTCAGACAGATAACTTCGTTGTCGATTTTAAATGGCTCACTAGCCACCCCGTCTATGGGTGCCGCAAAGGTTGATGATGAAAACAACATCAGCGCCACCAGGCTGATTTTATGTGTAACACGCATTGAAATTTTCTCCCTTTTCTACCCGCATAAAAAATCACAGCCCTGTTATCGGCACTTTTTTCCGCAGATTGACACACCCGCAAAAAAAATTTATTCACACCGAAACTTTCCTGACAGCTCCAGCGAATTGAATTAACAGCGTCACACAACCGGAATACCCTCAACCCCGCAGGAGCAGATAATGAAACGCATGAAACATCTCGTTTGTACCCTGACTATAGCTGCCGCGTTAGGCCTCTCCAGCTCGGCGCTGGCCGCGCTGCCGGTCGGAGCCAAAGCCCCCAACTTTGAACTGCAAGGCGCGCTGGCAGGCAAACCGCTGACCTTCTCACTGCAACAGGCGTTGCAGAAAGGTCCGGTGGTACTTTACTTCTTCCCGGCCGCGTTCAGTAAAGGTTGTACCCTCGAAGCCCATGATTTTGCTGAAGCTACCGATAGCTTCAAAAAAATGGGGGCGACGGTGATCGGTGTCACCGCCGGAAATACCGACCAGGTCAGCGACTTCTCGAAACTGGAGTGTCGCGATAAATTCACGGTAGCGGCCGATCCGGGAGCCAAAGTGGCGGCGGAATATCAGACCACCATGCAGATGAAGGGCAAGACGCTGTCTGACAGAACCTCCTACGTGATCGCACCAAATGGCGACATTTTGCTGAGTTATACTGACAGAAACCCCGATACACATATCGAGAAAGCCCTTGCAGCCGTGAAGCAGTACAGCGACGCCCACCCGCAAACCGCGACTAACTAATCGACGAGGCCAGCGATGTTAACCGCCATGCTGGCCGCCTTTATTGGCGGCATTATTCTTAACTTTATGCCCTGCGTTTTCCCGGTGGTTTCGCTGAAAGCATTGGGTCTGCTACGCCATGCCGATAACAGCGCCAGCGCCCGCCGTGAAGGACTGGCGTTTTTGCTCGGTGTGGTGGTGACCATGATGGCGCTGGCAGGTATCTTACTGGCAGCGCGCGCCGGTGGTGCGGCTGTGGGCTGGGGTTTCCAGCTGCAATCCCCTCTGGTGATCGCTCTGCTGGCTTTGGTGATTCTCGCGGCAGCCCTCAATCTGTTGGGCGTGTTTGAAGTGGGTCTGTCGGTACAGCAGGTAGGCGCGATCGATATCGGACGCGGTGCCTTTGTGCGTTCAGCCCTGACCGGTGCACTGGCGATCATCGTCGCCACCCCTTGTGCTGCGCCGTTTATGGCGAGTGCCATCGGTTATGCACTGGTCCAGCCCCCGGCTGTAGCGCTGGTGATCTTCTTTGCGTTGGCGCTCGGGTTTGCAGCCCCTTTTACCCTGGTGTCGTTGTTTCCGGCGCTGGCAAAATTCCTGCCGCGCCCTGGCGCCTGGATGGATATTCTGAAACGCGGCCTCGCCTTTCCGATGTTTGGCGCTTATGCCTGGCTGGTATGGATCCTGGCACAGCAGGCAGGCAGTGGCGCGTTGGCAACCTTGCTGGCCGGTTCGGTGGTGTTGAGTTTTGCCGGATGGTTATACGGCATGGCGCAGAAACGCCGTTTTGCCGGCAAAGGCCATAAGGTGCTGTTTGCCATCACCGCCGTGCTGGTGATGGCGGTACTGGCCCCTCTGCCGGGGATGATCAAGCCAGGAGCCGCATTGCCAGGCGATCAGGTTGCCGCCACCCTGACCAAAGAAAAATGGACGCCGCAAACCCTCGCCGAGCAGCGCGGGCACGGTAAAGTCATTTTTGTCGATTTCACCGCATCCTGGTGTATAACCTGTCAGGTTAACGAGAAAACCTCGCTATCAACCCAGGCCGTGAAAGAGGCGCTGGCAAAAACCGGCACCGTCTACATGGTGGCTGATTCCACCAAATTTAACCCCGATGTCGATGACGCACTGGGTGAGTTCGGCCAGGGCGGTCTGCCGATGTATCTGGTATATCCGGCCAATGGCGGGCCGCCAAAAGTACTGCCGCAGGTGCTTACCCCCGGCATTGTGGTTGATGCGCTGACTCAGGCGGCGAACAAAAAAGCCTGACCCAACAAGGCGGAATATGGATACAAGCGATACCGAGCGCGACAACTGGCCTGCACTGATGGAACGGGCGCAGGCGGGCGACCAGTCTGCATATACCCGACTGCTGAAAGCGCTGGTGCCGGTGATTCGATCGCAGGTACGAAAACAGCTCGCTGACGACGCGCTGACCGAGGACGTCATTCAGGATGTGCTGCTAACGGTGCATCGGGTGCGTCATACCTACGATCCCGCGTATCCGTTCTTACCCTGGCTGATGGCGATTATTTCGGCACGCGCCGTGGATGCGTTGCGCCGTCGTGGGCGGCATCAACGCTGGGAGGTGGCCGACGATCATCTGGCTGACGTGCCTGCCCCTACGACGCCACCGCGTCAGGATTCACAGGAGGAGCTGGCCGGCTATTTGCGCCAGCTGCCTTCACGCCAGCGGGAGATTGTCGAACATGTTCATTTACGCGAAATGAGCCTGATGGAAGCGGCTGCGCATAACAACCTGAGCGTCGCAGCAGTGAAATCGTTACTGCATCGCGCGCTGACCAATTTACGCCGCTTTGGAGCACATCATGACTGACCACAACCTGTTGATAGAAAAACTCAGCCAGGCCGCACAGCCGGTGAAGCGCCCGTTACCCACCCGGTGGCGCGTGCTGGTCTGGCTGGCGATTGCATTGCCGTGCGGCGTACTCGCCAGCCTGCTGGTACAACGTAGCCTGACGGACTGGTCACAACCCGGTGCGCACTGGGCAATGGTGCAACTGGCGCTGGCGTTCCTGCTCGGTTGGCTTGCGATCAGTAGCGCCTTTAATATGAGCATTGCCGGACGCCGTAGCATCAGCTGGAAGGCCTTACTGCCGCTGGGTTTGCTGTGGCTGGCACTCAGTATCCTGAATATTCCCCGCGTCGAGCCGCCGCTGCATGTCGGGGACGGCACCAACTGTTATACCTTTCTGCTGGTGGTCAGCACGCCGATGATGGTGATGATGATTGCCAGCCTGCGCCGCACCCGGGCGCTAAATCCGGTACGCAGCCTGGCAATGGCCGGATTCGGTGTCGCCTGCATGGCGGTAACGCTGCTGGCGTTTTGCCATCCGGTGCACCTGCATAAGGTGGATTTTTTTATGCATCTGGCAGCGATTGCCAGCATTGTGGTCCTGACGGTACTGGTGGGGAAACGTTGGGTGGCGATAAGGTAAATGTTGAGGAGCGGGTGCATTGAGGCCAGCCGTAACAACCTAAAGAGTTGGCGGGGATCGCTCCCCGCCGGCTCTCTTACTTGACAGATTCACAAGCTGTGAAAACAGCAACCTCCGTATCGCCAGTTCGGATGCGGACCTCACAAAGGTCTTTCCTCAAAACCAGCACCGCCATTACAACGGCGGTACAGATAACGATCAGGGCGACAATCCGCGCCATATGCTGCTTCATAGCCTACTTCTCCTTGACCCGAAGGTCCGTAAGAGGCTACTCTAAATGCGTGTGGCATTAGAAGTGGCCTCAGTTTAATGTAAAACGTCCGGCAAGACGTCCTATGTTAACTGGGGCTTTTCTCTTTCTGCCGTTGGCAAATGCTTAAGGCAGAAAGCCTCAAGCACCCGCTGCGATTCTAATCCAACCGCCTGACTTATCCCAAATTTTTGTCCATGCCGCTGCGCTAACTCGTGCTTTTTTTTCCAGTTATGCGATCCGTGACAACCTCTTATGTAACGTTATGGAATTACCCGCTCCGCTTTGAGCTTTTCGAACAACTGAACAAACGCATCCAGCGTACTTTGATAGCCAATAAACCCGGCTTTGCGACTCTTGCTCATATCGGTAAAAGCTTCCATCGGACGGCCTAAATCGGCATCGGTATGCCACCATGAAACCAACTTATCGATATCCGCCTCGCGCAATCCGTCACGCTGCGCAATCTCGCGCCATGCGTCAGTTGCTGCCTGCATACGTCCTTCCAACGGCATCATCTGTGGTGGATAGTCGGCGGCTTCAATACCAAAATACGCCGCCAGACGCGGCCACAGCCAGTTCCAGCGGAAAACGTCGCCGTTCACCGCGTTGAAGTCCTGATTGGCTGCCGTCGGTGCGGTCGCCGCCCATACCAGTTGCTCAGCTAGCAAACCGGCATCGGTGACATCCGATACGCCGTGCCACTGTTCCGGTGAGCCGGGAAAAATAAACGGCCAGCCCTTTTCGCGACACAACGTGGCATACACCGCCAGCGTCTGGCCCATGTTCATCGCGTTGCCGAGGGCATAACCGATAATGGTATGAGGACGGTGCACGCTCCAGCGGTAACCGTATTTCTCCGCACCGGCAAAGATCTCATCCTCCTGCGCGTAATAGAAATTATCGACCGGCTGACGCCCCTGCTCCTCGCGGAACGGCGTAACCGGCACCGCCCCTTTGCCATAGGCTTCGAACGGCCCGAGATAGTGTTTCAACCCGGTCACCAGCGCCACATGTACACCGTGCAACCGCTCGCCCAGCGCCTCAATGACGTTGCGCACCATCGCACCGTTAACGCGAATGTTCTCTTTCTCATTTGCCTGCCGCGCCCAGATGCTGAAGAACACCGCATCCGGCTTCACTCCAGCCAATGCCTGACGTACTGCTACGGCATCGGTCAGATCCGCGGTCAGGCTGTGGCATCCTTCTGGCACGGCGCCACGCCCACGCGACAACCCGGTCACCTGCCAACCTTCACGTAACAGTTTCTCGGCCAGCGCACGACCAATCACGCCGCTGATACCAACAATTAACGCCTGCTTCTGCATTTCATTTCTCCTTAGTTTGCGTAATCATTAGCGTAATGAAGAATTGAATTCTCATCTCTGGCATTAATTCACATCATTCACAACCTGAGTTCATGAATAGATGCACGATCAACGTCTGAAAGATATCGTCCCCTTTGTTGCCAGCGTCGAATGCGGCAGCTTTTCAGCGGCGGCAGAACGCCTGCATATCACCGGCTCGGCGGTGAGCAAAAGCGTCACCCGGCTGGAAACACGCCTCGGCTCCCGACTGCTGGAACGTACCACGCGCAGTCTGAAGCTGACCGATGCCGGTAATGCTTACTACCAGACCTGTCTCCGCATTATGGAAGAACTGGCAGAGGCCGAGGCAGTGCTGGCGGCTCAGCGCAGCATACCGTCTGGCAAATTACGGCTGGCGGTGCCCAACACTTATGGTCGTCTGGCAGTGATGCCTCTGCTGGTGCCGTTTTGCCAGCAACATCCTGAACTGAAACTGAGCCTGCGTTTTTCCGATCGGATGGTGGATCTGTTCGATGAAGGGATTGATGTGGCGGTGCGTATTGGCGATACGCCGAATATTCCGGTCTCACTCGCCTGCCGTCAGATGGGGCGCGAACGCATGGTGTTCTGCGCTGCACCGGATTATCTGGCGCGCGCCGGTCGTCCCACCAACAGCCACGCCCTGTTGCAACATCCGGCGATTTTATACGAGCGCATCGATGGCAGTACCAAACCCTGGTTGCTGCAAGCCGAGGATGGTCATGTGCAATGGCGCAGCGTACCGCACCGTATGGCGATGGGAGATGTGGATGCACAGGTGCAGGCGGTGCGCGCCGGACTGGGCGTTGCGCAGATGCCCTCCTGGCTAATACGCGAACCGCTGGCGCGCGGCGAACTGGAGATTATCCTGCCCGCCCATCAACCTGATGGCCTAATGCTGACGCTGGTATGGCCGCGCCGCAAGCAACTGCTGCCGAAAGTGGATGCGCTGCTTGAGACACTCAGCCAACTGACGATTCGTTAACGATGATTGAGACGACGCGATAAACGGTCGCCAAACAATTGCAACAGCGTGACCAGTGCCACCAGCACCACAATCACCGTCAGCATCACCTGCATATCAAAGCGCTGATAACCGTAGCGATATGCCAGGTCACCCAGTCCACCCGCGCCAATCGCTCCGGCCATAGCAGAGGCGTTGATCATTGTGACTAACGTGATGGTAAAACCGCTGACGATGCCTGGCCGCGCTTCCGGCAGCAGCACATGCCAGACGATATGCCAGCGGTGGAACCCCATCGCCTGCGCTGCTTCGGTCAATCCTTTGTCCACTTCGCGTAAACTCACCTCGGCAATACGCGCGAAAAACGGCGTGGCCGCCAGGGTCAGTGGCACCGTTGCCGCCCATACGCCGTAGGTGGTGCCAACGACCCAGCGGGTAAAAGGGATCAGCGCCACCATCAGGATCAGAAACGGGATGGAGCGAAACAGATTCACCACCCAGCCCAACAACCGGTTCAATAAGGGATTGGGGAACAGATCGCCACGTCCGGTCACCACAAGGATCACCGCCATCGGCAATCCCAGCGCCAGCGCAAACAGCGACGACACGCCTACCATCAACAGCGTGTCCAACAATCCGGTCCACAAACGTTCAAAGCCCAGTGACATATCCTGCAATCTCCAGTTGGTCGGCGATGCCGTTTAATGCCTGCTGTGTCGCCGCACGGTCATGGCTGGTATCCAGCAACAACAACAGCTGGCCGGTCGCTTTGTTTTCCACCCATTCAATCGCGCTGAACAGCAACGTAACCTCACCTGCGAGCCGACGGCTGAGTGCACCAAGATCCGGCGAAGCCCCCTGACCGGTGTAGCGCAACCGAACCAGCAGACGCGACTGCGTATTCTGGCGTTGCGACGTCAGCAACGGCACAAGATATTCCGGTAATGCCTGATGTTGTGGGTTAAGGAGCTGTCGGGTCGTCTCCTGTTGCGGGTCGCTATACACACGCCACACCGGGCCACGTTCGATGATTTCGCCTTGATCAATCACCGCCACCTGATGACATAAGTCATGCACGACATCCATCTCATGGGTGATCAACACAATGGTGATATGGCGCTGCTGATTGATCTTCTTCAGCAGCGCGAGGATGGCGCGGGTGGTTTCCGGGTCGAGTGCCGATGTAGCCTCATCACACAACAACAATTCCGGGTCATGTACCAGCGCGCGTGCGATACCGACCCGTTGCTTTTGGCCGCCAGAGAGCTGAGCAGGCCAGGCGTGCTGACGCTGCTCCAGCCCCACCAGCGCCAGCAGTTCATCGACTTTGCGCTGACGCTCGGCGGCAGGCACCCCGGCGACTTTCATTGGCAGCTCAATGTTTTCCCGCACCGTCTTCGCCGACAGCAGATTGAAGTGCTGAAAAATCATGCCGGTGCGGCGTCGCCACTGCACCAGCTCCCGGTCACGCAAAGTACCGATGTCGATGCCATCTATCACCACCTGCCCGGCACTCGGTGCTTCAAGCCGATTGAGGCAGCGGATCAAGGTCGATTTACCGGCACCGCTACGTCCGATAATGCCGAAAATCTCGCCGCGTTTAACCTGCAAGTTGATGTTTTTTAACGCGTCCTGCGTCTGTCCGGCATAGCGTTTGCTCAGACCCAGTATCTGTACATGCGCCTTACCCGATCCTTCGTGCGCAGGATCCAGCACAGCGTCCTGCTCACCGGGTAACGTCAGGCTCACCATGATTACTGGCTCCAGCCCGGCTGATACAGCTTGCCGTAAAAGCTATCCAGTTTGGCGCGCACCACTGGCGAATGCTGATAGATATCCACAAACTTCGCCAGACGCGGGTCGTCCTGATGACCGTCACGAATCACAAACTGGATCACATATTCCGGGTGTTCCAGCCCGTCAAACAGCAGCGCTTTTTCCGGATCAATGGTTTTTGCCAGACGCAGATAATGCGGGTAGCCCTGCGCCAAATCGACCTCGTCCAGTGAACGCGACAGTTGTACCGCTTCCACCTCAATAATCTTCAAATCTTTCGGGTTGCTGGCAATATCATCGACGGTGGCTTTCAGCCCCACGCCAGGCTTCAGGGTGATCAACCCGGCCTTCTGCAACAGCAGCAGACCACGCGCGCCGTTAATTGGGTCATTGGCAATCGCCACCGTACCGCCCTGGGGAATCTGGTCCAGCGAGGTATGTTTTTTCGAGTACAGGCCGATGTTATTAATAATGGCTGGCGCATAAGGCACCAGGTGGAAACCGCCCTCTTTATTGGCGTTCTCAAGGAAAGGTTTGTGCTGGAACAGGTTAACGTCGATGTCACCATTTTCCACGCTGACATTAGGCGCGGTCCAGTCGGTAAACTCCACCAGTTGGACCTCCAGTCCCTGTTTTTTCGCCTCTGCCACGGCAGTTTCGAGCGGTGGCGCAAAGGCGGCGGTGGTGCCGACTTTCAGCGGCCCGCTGTAATTGGCGGCATGCGCCAGTGCGCTTACGGCCAGCAACGCGGCTGCCAGTTTTAATGAAATTTTCATGATAATTCCCTGAGATAAATGGATTAACGACGGTTGGCGGCAGGTCGCCACTGCGCCGCCGGATGGCGGTCAGGCAGACGATCCTGTTGCTGAAAAATCTTTTTACGCAGTGAGCCGGGCTGGTAGGCGGTCTTAAAGCGTCCACGTTGTTGCAGTTCCGGCACGACCAAATCGATAAAGTCACGGTAACTTTGCGGGTTGAGAATGCGCGTCAGGTTAAATCCATCAATATCGCCCTCATCGATCCAGTGGATCAGTTGATCCGCCACCTGCGACGGGTTCCCCACAATCAGGGGGTAGCGACTACCCATCGCGTGCTGTTCCAACAAGCGCCGCCGCGTCCAACCGCTATAGGCTTTGCTTACCGATTCAATCGCCCGCGTGTCACCGCTGGTAATGGGTTCATCGAGGCCGAAAGCCGCCAAATCCAGCCCAATTGAGCTGGAGAAATGAGCGATGCCCGCTTCCGGGCTGGCGTATTCGAGGTAGCTGCGATGCTTCTCCTGCGCCTCGCGTTCGCTGGGAGCAACAATCACGCTGACACCCATAAAGATGCGCAAATCGTCGGCGCGCCGCCCGGCATCGACTGCGGCCTGGCGCAGACGCTGGGTCTGCTGGCGCATCAGTGCCGGAGAGCTGGCGTTGACAAAGCTGCATTCGGCATGACGCGCCGCAAATTGGATACCGCGTGGCGAGCTACCCGCCTGAAACAGCAGTGGCGTGCGTTGCGGTGACGGGCTGCTGAGGTGATAACCCTGCACCTGGTAAAATTCGCCCTGATGATTGATGTGATGAATTTTCTGCGCATCGGCATATAAGCGCCGCTGGCGGTCCACCACCAGCGCGTCATCCTGCCAACTGCCCTCCCACAATTGATAGCTGACATCCAGAAACTCATCAGCCTGATCGTAACGACGATCGTGTGCCAGCAGTTCGCGCTGCCCCACGGCACGCGCCGCGCTGTCGAGGTAGCCGGTCACGATATTCCAGCCGATACGTCCCTCAGTCAGATGGTCGAGAGTGGACAGACGACGCGCAAAGGGATACGGCGCTTCGTAGCTCAGATTCGCGGTGACGCCGAAGCCCAGATGCTGCGTGACGCCCGCCATCGCCGAAACCAGCATCAGCGGATCGTTGACCGGAAGCTGAATCGACTCACTGGCTGTCAGGTTGATGCCCTGCTGATAGACGTCATACACGCCCAGAATATCGGCGATAAACAGGCCATCGAACAGGCCGCGCTCCAGCAGTTGTGCCAGCTCGGTCCAGTAGGCCAGTGAGTTGAAATCCACCGATTTGTCCTGCGGATGCGTCCACATGCCGTGATGGATATGACCGACGCAATTCATATTGAAGGCGTTAAGCAGGATATGCTGCTGACTCATAGCGTCCCCCGGCGCGGCGGTAACACGCCGTTCAACAGGTAGTTACCAATCGCCGGGTATTTCCAGCGCACCGGATCGTGCAAGGTATGGGTGCGTGCATTGCGCCAGTGGCGGTCGAAGTTATGTTCGCGCAGGCTGGCGCGCGATCCACCCAACTCAAACAACAGGTTGCCCGCCTCCAGCGAGACTTCGGTGGTCCAGGCACGCGCTTGCGCCACGGTGACTGAGGCCGCCGCCACGTTTTCTGCCGTGGCGTGTTGCTGGGCCCGATCCACCGCATCACCCGCCAGCGCCAGCAGGGTATCTCCGGCGGATAACCGTGCGGCCAGACGACCGATACGATCCAGCGTCAAGGGATCGTCGCTGGCGCGCTCAACCCCGCTGTCCGGCCACGGACGGGCGCGGTTACGCAGAAAATCGAGCATGTCATTGAAGGCCGCACGGGCGATACCCTGATCGATTGCCGCATGCAGAATCTGTGCAAAAGGACCAACGGCAGTGGGCCGTTCAAACGCGGTCTGAAATGGCACCACATCTTCATCGCTAACGATGACATCGACAAACTGCACGCTGCCGCTGCCGGTGGTGCGCTGACCAAAGCCGCTCCAGTCATCTATCACGCTGACACCCGCCTGATGGCGCGGGACAAAGACCAGCTGCTCTTTGTCGTCATCACCGCGCGCGGCGGTGGGGATGCGGTCAGCAAACAACGCGCCGGTAGCGTAAAACTTGCTACCGGTAAGGCGTCCCGCTGTCACACGGGTGCTGCGCTGGTGCGCCGATGGCGAGTTGAACTCTGCCAACGCATTGCCCAGATGTACCCCAGCCAGCACTTCGTCATACAGCCGCTGCTGCTGCGCCGGGCTGCCGTTAACCCGTAATACTTCCAGCGCGTAGAAATGGTTTTGTGGCACCTGACCGATAGCAGCATCCGCTTCACTGAGGATGGCCACAATCGCCGCCAACTGTGCCGAGGGGATGGCTATCCCACCGAATGCCCGTGGCACAGTAATCGCCCCCAGACCCGAGGCGAAAAACTGTGCCAGCTCATGATGCGGCAGTTGACGTTCGCGATCGCGCAGCGCAGCATCACGTCGGAATTGCTCCGCCAGCTGCTGTGCCACCGCCAGCGCCTGCTGCGCATCGTTAATCCGCGTGGCGGGCAGTTTAGGCTGAACCTGCGTCATGTTCGCTCCTTAAATCCAGGCATGGCGCGCGGGCAGCGCATCATTGAGGTAGTAATTGCCGATGGCATGGGTTTTCCAGCGCACCGGATCGTGCAGGGTATGGGTGCGCGCATTACGCCAGTGACGATCCAGACCATGCCGCAGCAAGGTGGCGCGACTGCCGCCCCATTCGAGCAGCTTCTCGCTGGCACGCAGCGCCACCTCCGTGGTCAGCACCTTGGCTTCCGCCACCGCAATCGACGCCCGTGCACCGTTTTCCGCGTTCAGTGACGGTTGATCGATAGCGTCCAGCACGCGCGCCGCGTGGGCCAGCAGCGCATTGGCCGCCGTCAGTTCGGTGCTGATACGACCAATATCGGCCAGAATGTAGGGGTCATCCGCATTACGGCTGACGCCCGCATCCACCCACGGACGCGAGCTACTGCGCACAAACTCCAGCGCATCATCCAGCGCCCCCTGGGCGATACCGGCATCAATTGCGGCCTGAATCAACTGCGACACCGCACCGCGCAACGTGGGTTTGTCTGACGCGGGCAGCGGGATGACCCATTGCGCATCCACTGCCACCTGCTGCAAACGTACGGTGCCGCTGGCGGTGGTGCGCTGACCGATACCGGACCAGTCATCAACAATCTCCACCCCCGCCGCCGGCAGTGGGATAAACGCCATCACCGGCTGTTGTTGATCCTGAAACGCCGTGGTCACCAGAATGTCGGCGAACAACGCACCGGTTGAGTAGAATTTTTCGCCGGTGAGGCGCAGCCCCTGTGACGTTGTCACCAGTTGCGCCTGCACATCACGGGTATGCCGGGTATTTTTCTCCGGGCCACCGTTACCCAGGCGTTGCCCGTTGACCACCGCGCGCAATAATTGCTGCTGCTGGTGCGACGTTCCTTCGCCAAGGATGAACTGAATCAAACCAAAATGATTTTGCGGAATTTGTCCCAGCGAAGGATCGCTGGCGGAAATAAGGCGAAAAACTTCAGCCACCGTCTGGAATGACAATCCTCCCCCACCAAACTGGCGCGGCACGCTAATACTGCCCAGGCCCAGTTGCGTAAATTGATTAAGGAGTTCACGCGGATAAATACGTTGCTGATCGCGCTCGACTGCCCCGACTTTGGCCTGCTCCGCCAGATGGCGGGCAGCATTGATCGCGTCAGCATCATGGGTTAACACCGCCGCAGCAGGGTTATCTTTGCTTAAGGTTTGCGTCATGGTTTATTTCACAACAGAAATAACAGATTGGCAGGGATAATAATCAGGCGGTCTGAAGCAAGTAAATAGTGAGGTTATGCTATATCTGCACAAGGTTTTTTGTTATTCAGATAAATAGATACGGATAAAGAAAGCACGCTGAAAGCAGGTATTTCAGCGTGCTCATTTTCCTAAGAAGAAATATCGCAATCCAATGTTATTTTATTAATAAGGACCAGGGGAAATCGCGCAATCATTATTTTTACTCCTCGAGGCAGATTAATCAGTAAGCCAGCGTTTGTTGCAAAATCTCACCAAAGGCAACGCAGATTTGCCCCTGCTCACGGTGTTCTGCGGGTCGACTCAGCAGCACAAATTCCGCTTCAGGCAGGCTCGGTAACACAGGTTGTTGCAGCACCACTACGCCTTCGCGCGGCATTGCCGAACGATTCAGACACGCGACACCCAGCCCCGCCGCCACCGCATCCTGTAATCCACGCACGCCCGAGGAGATGTGACGGATAAACCAGGCCTGATGCTCGCGACTTAACACCTGACAGGCTGCACGGTGCAGCATGCACCCTTCCGGCAGCAACACCAGCGGCAGCGGCTGCGCCAACGACAATCCTGCGGCACCCACCCATAGCAGCGGTTCACGAAAAAGTCGCTTTTCCTGTCTGGCATCCCCTGCCCGGCTAAAGCCAGGCACCCGCATCACCACCGCCAGATCGAGCTCGCCACGCTGCCATGCAGCATCGATTTCGGCACTTTTGCCCATCGTGGTGCGCAAGCGAAGTTGAGGATAGTCACGCGCATAACGTGCCAGTAGCGCGACGATAGCATCTGGTCGGCAATAATCGGTGATCCCCAGACGAATCTCCCCGCTGAGTGTTACTCCCTGCAAATCGCGCCACGCCAAATCTGCCAGCGCCAGCAGATGGCGGGCATGATGCAACAGTTTCTCTCCGGCTGCGGTTGGCGTCACGCCGCTTTTACTGCGCACCAGCAAAGTTTGATTGGCCCGTTGCTCCAGTTTACGCAACTGCTCGCTCAGTGCTGATTGTGACAGACAACGCTGCGGTGCAGCGGCTGTCAGACTACCGGCGTCTACCGCAGCCACAAAGCTGCGCAACTGTTCCATATCGAAGGTGTTCATCTTATCCAACGGTTTTATTAATGGATGATAACCAATCTTCCTGCTTTTATGGTGAAAAGGAAAGCGGAATACTCCCTCTCAGTTCACATGACGAGGAAGAAAACATGCCGCATATCGTTTTACAGTTATCAGGCGAGCACAACGCCCCGCTGATGCATCAAGCCGTCCAGGTCATTCAGGATCTGACCGCAACCGTTCTGGGAAAAGATCGCCCGGTAATGGCCACCACCGTACAGTTTATTGCAGATGACCAGTGGTTTATCGGTGGTGAAACGCTGAAAACCCTGGCACGCAGCGCTTTTCATCTGGATATCAGCATCACCGATGAAACTAACACCAAGGCAGAGAAAGCGCGTTTTGTGCGTGAGCTGTATCAGGCACTGGCGGTGCTACGTCCGGATCTGCATGAGGTCAGCTATATCCACCTGATCGACGCCCGCGCGGCCGCCTATGGCTACGGTGGACGGACTCAGGAGTGGCGACACCAGCAGGCCGGGGTGGCTTGATTTGCCTTGTCACTCCCGACACAACGATTGTCCGGCTTAACAAAGCCCGTCCATCACGTCTGCTTTAGGTTGTTCTTTAACACTTTCTCTGTGAGGTAAGCGCACGATGAACAACCTGCATTACAAAAGTTTGCTGGAAATTGGCCGCCTGATTCAGTCGCGTGACATCACCTCGGTAGAGGTCACCAACGCCCTGCTGGCGCGAATTGATACGCTGGATAAGCAACTGCATAGCTATTTTTATGTGATGCGCGACAGCGCGCTGCAACAGGCGGCCCAAGCCGACCAGGAGATCGCCAGTGGGATCCTTCGTGGCCCGCTGCATGGGGTGCCGATTGCGCTGAAAGACCTGATCTGGACCAAAGACGCCCCCACCACTCACGGCATGATCATTCATAAGGATCATTATCCGGCGGAGGATTCGACGGTGGTGGAGCGCTTCCGCGCGGCAGGGGCGGTCATTCTCGGCAAACTGGCGCAAACCGAAAGCGCCTTCGCCGATCACCACCCAGAGATTACCCGCCCGACCAACCCGTGGGGCAGCGCGCTGTGGACCGGCGTCTCCTCCAGCGGCTCCGGCGTCGCCACGGCGGCGGGCCTGTGTTTCGGGGCCATCGGTACCGATACCGGCGGCTCGATCCGTTTTCCGTCTAACGCTAACGGTTTGACGGGCATCAAACCCACCTGGAGCCGCGTCACCCGGCACGGTGCCTGTGAACTGGCAGCTTCGCTCGATCATATTGGCCCGATGGCACGTTCTGCCGCCGATGCTGCCGCCATGTTGCAGGCCATTGCCGGGCGCGACGAGAAAGATCCCACCTCCAGCAGCGAGCCAGTGCCGGACTATCTGGCGCTGATGACGCGCGGCGTCAGCCACCTGCGCATCGGACTCGATAAAAGCTGGGCGTTAGACAAAGTGGATGATGAGACTCGCGCCGCATTGCAAGCTACGATTGCGACCCTGAGCGAGTTGGGTGCCACCTTTGTGGATATCACCATGCCGGACACCGAAAAAGCCGCCGAGGAGTGGAGCGCGTTGTGTGCCGTCGAAACCGCGCTGGCGCACGAAGCAACCTACCCGGCTCAAAAAGATCAATACGGTCCGGGGCTGGCGGGTTTACTCGATCTCGGCCATCGCGTCACGGCGCTGGAGTATCAACGCCTGCTGCTCAGTCGGGCGGCGCTGCGTGGTGACATCTCCGCCCTGTTCAGCAAAGTCGATTTGCTGCTGGCCCCGGCCACCGCTTTTGCCGGTTTAACCTGGGACACCATGACCTGTTTTGGTACTGATCAGGCACTGTTTAACGGCGTGCTGCGCTATACCAGTGCATTCGATGCCAGCGGCCATCCCACTATCACTCTGCCCTGTGGCATGACCGCTGCTGGTGCGCCGATTGGCTTCCAGCTGGTGGCGGCGCACTTTGCCGAAGCCACCATGATTCAGGGTGCCTGGGCCTACCAGCACGTTACCGACTGGCATAAACAACACCCGACGCTGTAACCTCCTCACTGGCCGCTGCGGCGGCCTTTTGTCGCTTTCATGGCCCAATAATTGCTTTATTTTTTCCACTTCCGCCCTTTTCGCCATGTTTAGGGGACGTTGTCATGAAAGAAAATTTCACCACCGATAACCTGGAAAATCGTCATCGCTTTGACGCCTGGCGTGACGCGGTCTGCTCGCGTTTGATCAAAGCCGAGGCACGCCAAACCCACGCCGGGGAGTTCTCTGGTAGTTTCGGCTATTCGATGCTGGGGCATGTGGATATCGCCAATCATATCTCGCGTACCGCGCTGGTGTGGCAACGCACGGCTGAGTGCATTCGCCGCCATCCCAATCATGATTTCTATCTGGGCTATATTTGCGCCGGTTCCGGCACCTTAAGCCAGAATGACAACCATTCACGCGTCCATGCCGGTGATGTGGTGATTTATGATGCCGCCACTCCGTTTGATTTTGCCATGGAGAATGTCGCCATCAATATCGTCCATCTGCCGCGTCAGATGATTGAGAAAGAGGCACCGGCTATCGCCCGGCTGGCAGGAAAAGCGCTGGACCTTAGCCGTCCGGGTATGACTTCGCTGAAACACATGCTGACCGAGGCGTTTACCTTTAATGCCGAACGCGAAAATGCGTTTCTGACGGAGCAGTTTGCCAACACGCTGCTGAATATCATTTCGGTCAGCCTGAATTTGCAGAAAAGCGATGCCGCGCTGAAGCCAGACCTGTTTTCGCGTGTGGTGAGTTATCTGCGGCAAAACCTGCATCAGCATGAATTGTCAGTGGCGCAAATTGCCAACGCACATCATGTCTCCCCGCGTACCGTCAGCCGGGTGTTTGCCGCTCATGGCACCACGCCGATGAATTTTGTCTGGCAGGAGCGCCTGCTGGCAAGCCACAAAGTGCTGGCCGAAGGTAAAGCGAGCAATATCACCCAGGTAGCGATGGATCACGGGTTTAGCGATATGTCGCACTTCAGCCTCGCGTTCCGCAAGGCCTTTGGTTACACCCCCAGCAGCCTGATCCGCCAGCCGCAAAACTGATTATTTTTGCAGGCTGTTGATCACCCGTTCAGCGGTATATTCCATGCTGCTGCGGGTGTTCATCGCTTCACTGCGCATAAAGCGGTACGCCCCGGATTCATCCAGTCCATATTCGCGCATCAGCATGCCTTTGGCCTGCGCCAGACGCTCGCTTTTAACTTTAACCCGTCGCCGGGCGTGCTGGCGTGTCGCCTGGAGGGTGCCGATAACCTGCACAATCAATGCAAAGGGATTCAAGGTGCGTTCGGCGATGGCAGTCGGTTGCAGTTCAATTAACAGGGGAAACAGGCGCGCATTTTGACAATCGGCCAGCGCGATCACCGGAATATTGGCCTGACGCCAGGCGCGTAATAACGGTAGCAAGGTCTGCTGATAGTGAGGTTCAACCGCCACAATGACCAGATGGACGTCAGTGGGAGCCTGTGTCGGTAATGGCCAGCTGTGCTGCGCCTGACAGCCGAGCTGCGTCAACGACGCACAGAAGGCGCGCACGCTCTGCGCATCGGGATGGAAGAGATGCAGCCGGACGCCCGCCAGTGTAGCCAGTAAGGATTGCTCAGTCATGCTTCACCCTGGGTTAATGGAGTGTGAAGCTTTACACTAAGCAAGTGTGGAAGCGCCTGCTGTGTTGTGGCGGTCGGGAAATGTGTCAGTTGAGACAACAGCACGATCCGTAGCGGCGCGATTTATCGTGCACAACATTGCGCGATAAATCGCGCC
Source organism: Pantoea sp. X-Soil-TKNS-1279 (assembly GCF_059730565.1). Lineage (NCBI taxonomy): Bacteria > Pseudomonadati > Pseudomonadota > Gammaproteobacteria > Enterobacterales > Erwiniaceae > Pantoea > Pantoea sp. X-Soil-TKNS-1279. The sequence continues at coordinate 470,155 of NZ_AP035949.1, forward strand.
GCTACGTTAAAGGACGACCATCAGGCATGAAAACCCAAAAACTGTTCGGCAATGCTGGCACTGGAGGTGGTTAGCGGATCGATATGGTGAATAATTCCCCCCTTTTCAATCACATGGATCTGGTCCGACAGCGCATAGAGAAACTCAATATCCTGTTCCACCAGGATGATGGAGATATCCATCTCATGCCTGAGTCGTTGCAACGTCTCAATAATCTCCTCACAGATATTCGGCTGGATCCCCTCAGTGGGTTCATCCAGCAGCACCAGTTGCGGCTGACCACATAAACAGCGGGCCAGCGCCAGCAATTGCTGTTCACCACCGGACAAAGATCCCCCCGGCTGCGCCAGCAGGCGTTTCAGACGCGGGAAGATCTCCAGCATCTGTTCGATAATCTGCCCGGCCCGGGAAAAGTGCTTCACGCAGCCCATGCGCAGATTTTCCTCTACCGTCAGCAACGGGAAGATTTGCCGCCCCTGTGGCACAAAACCGATGCCTGCCGCTGCCCGCTGATGTGCCTGATACGCGGTGATATCGATGCCGTTAAGCGCAATGCGGCCCTGCCAGGCGGGCAGTTCACCCATAATGGTACGCAGCAGCGTGGTTTTACCCATGCCGTTACGTCCCAGCACGCCGGTAAAGGATTTGGCCCCGACAAAGAGTTCGGACAGATGTAACACTGGAATTTTGTTATACCCAGAAACCATCTCTTTGATTTCAAGCATGTTTAATCTCCACATTGCCGAGATAGGCCTCTTTGACCAGTGGGTTGCTGGTCACGTCGCGAAAGCTGCCCTCCGCCAGTACCGCCCCCTGATTAAACACCGTCACCTGCTGCGCAATCATGCTGATGAACTCCATATCGTGTTCCACCACCACCACGGTGCTTTGCTGGTTGATGGCTTTGATCAGTTCAGCGGTTTTGCGGACTTCGTGATGTGTCATCCCGGCGGCAGGCTCATCCAGCAGCACCAGTTGTGGGCGCGAAATCAGGATCATTCCCAGCTCCACCCACTGCCGCTGACCGTGCGCCAGCTCGGACAAAGTGGCGTCAGCAAGATGCAGCAGGCCAATATCCTGCAACACCTGTGCAATGGCGGCGGGCACGGCGGATTTCGCCATTTTATTCGCTGCCGCCTGCCACAGATTTTCGCGCACGCTTAAACCTTCAAACACGCTGGGAACCTGAGTCTTGATACCGATACCAAGACGGGCAATCTCCCACGGCCGCAGCCCGGAAATCACCCGGTCACGATAGCGGCATTCGCCACGACTGGGCGTCACCTGACCACTCAACATCTTAAAGAAGGTACTTTTTCCCGCACCGTTCGGACCGATCAGGCAGCGCAACTCGCCCTCGTGCAGGGTGAAATCGACCTCTTTCACCGCATGAACGCCGCCAAAGCTGACCCCCATTTTTTTGGTTTGTAACAGGACTGCCGCGCTCATTGTTTCACCTCGCTCACCTGTGGCGTGGCTGCCTGCACCGTCGGCTGACGTTTACGCCGCCACAAACGTTGCAGCGTTGGCAGGATACCGCCGGGGATTAACAACACGAAGACCGCCAGAATCACCCCCAACACCAGATTGACGTCCACCGTCTGCTGCGCGCCGAGGCGGGTGACCATCCATTGCAACAAAATGCAGCTGATCACCGGGCCAATCAGCGTGCCGCGCCCGCCAACGATCACCCAGATAATGATCTGCGCCGACTGGCTGATGCTGAACACGCCAGGGCTAACAAACGCGCCCCAGTTGACGTACAAACAACCCGCCAGTCCGGCAATCGCCGCGCCGATGGCGAAGGTCGCCAGCTTGTGCGCCGGGACGTTATAGCCCAGCAAACCGGCACGCTGTTCATTTTCACGAATCGCGACCACGGTTTTGCCAAAACGGCTGAGTAAGGTGAATTTCAGCAGCACGTAGCACAGCGCCAGACACCCTGCCGTCACCATAAAGATCGCCTCTGGCGATAAGATCGCATCGGGCTGGAACGGCATATTCAGCGTTGGCACCGACGGAATACCGTTGAAGCCGCCCAACAGCGCCTGGCCGATATGGTATTCACTGCCCGCCGTCGAGTTGACCCAGTTAAACAGCACCAGGCTCACCGCCAGGGTGATGGCACCGAGATAGACATCGCTGACACCGCCGTAAAAGATCACATAACCGAGCAGCAGCGAGAACAAGGTCGGCAGCAGCACCGCCAACACCACCGCCCAGGTGGAATCACCCCAGTTGATGGCGCAGATGGCGTAGGTATAGGCTCCGAGGCCGAAAAACGCCGCCTGGCCAAAACACAAAATGCCGCCGTAACCCCAGATAAACGCCAGACTCAGCGACAGCAACCCCATCACCAGAAACACCGTGACCGACAGCAGCGTATACAACTCCAGCGTGCCGGAGAGCCACAACGCCCCCAGCATCACCACCAGCGCCACCACAATGATTTGTACGCGTTCGGAAAACAGTTTCATCACAGCGACCTCCTGAAAAAGCGTCCGGTGATGCCCTGCGGCAACAGTCGCAACAACACAATGGCGCTTAACAGCAACGCCACCGCGCCAAATACCGGCGTCCAGGCGTAGGTCGCCAGTTGCGAGATGGTGCCAAACAGGGTGGAAGAAGAGAGGGTTCCGGCGATGATCGCGCTACCGCCGCCAATCACCGTAATAAATGCCTTGGCGATAAAACTGATGCCAATGGTCGGGATGACCCCGGTAATGGGGGCCAGCAATGCCCCGCCGAGGCCCGAAAGCGCCGCCCCCAGTCCGAACGTCAGGCTATAGATTTTGCCAGGATTGGTGCCGAGTGCCGCCGCCATGCGCGCATTCTGCATGGTAGCTCGCGCGCACAAACCGAGGGTGGTGTAGCGCAACAGCAACCACAACGCCCCCACCAGACACAGCGCAAACAGGATGGTAAACAGCGAATAGCCACTGGTACTGTAGATGCCAACCGTGACGCTCGGCAGCGGCGAACTGATACCCAGCGTGGTGTTGCCAAACACCATAGTTGCCGCCCCGATCAGCGCCAGACTCAGTCCCCAGGTCGCCAGCATGGTGTCAATCATCCGGCCATAAAGATGGCGGATAATCACGCGTTCAATCACGATGCCAAACACCCCCACCACCAGCGGAGCAATTACCAGCATGGCGATCCAGATGGGGACACCGAGATGGTTGGTGGCGAGAATCGCGCTGTAGCCGCCGAGCATCATAAATTCGCCATGCGCCATATTGACGATCTTCATCATGCCAAACACCACCGCCAGGCCGAGGCTCATGATAATCAGCACCGCGATGGCATTGAGCACCTCAATGCCATAGATAATCAACAGATCCATAGTGGCTCCTGTTACAGCTCGATTTGATACTGTTTGGTGTCGCGTGGATTTTTCTTCAGATCGCACACCATCGCGGTATCACTCGGTGCCTGATCGGTGAAGGTTTCCAGAATCTTCATCTGATGGTTTTCCACTTCGGCGATATGCACATCCAGCGTGCAGTGATGGGTGGCGGGATCGACCGTGACTTTGCCGCTCGGCGACGCCACGGTGATGCCGGATTCCAGCGCTTCAATCACCTTCATGCGGTCCACCGAACCGGCTTTGCGCACCCCTTCCGCCCAAATCAACATACCCTGATAGGCACCCATCGCCAGATCGCTGATATACGGCGTGCTGGTGCCATATTTGGCGTGGAATTTCTGCACAAAGGCCTGGTTTTCTGGCGTCGGGATTTCCTGCATATAGTTTGCGGCCACCAGAATGCCGTTGCTTTCCTCCGGCGAGAGGATGATATGTTCGTTACCACCACCAAACACCGTCGAGGCAATCGGAATCTTGCCGCTCATGCCCGCCGCGTGCCACTGGCGATAGAAGGAGATATGCGCGCCGCCCACCAGCGCCGACCAGACGATATCGGGTTTCGCGCTCTGGATTTTCGAGATAGCGGCACCAAAATCGGTCACATCAAGTGGGAAGAACTCCACCGTTACCACTTCGCCGCCGTTGTCATGTACCGACTTTTTCACCCACGCGGAGACGATTTGACCGTAGTTGTAATCCGCCGCCACGACGTAGATTTTCTTGCCCCACTTTTTCATGGCGTAAGGCACCAGCTTTTCCACGGTCTGCGCCGGCGTGGAGCCAGAGGAGAAGTAGTTGCGGTCACACACGCCGCCTTCGTACTGTGCCGGATAAAAGTAGAGTGAACGGAAACGGTCCAGCACCGGACGGATCACCTCACGCGAGGCGGAGGTAATGCCGCCCTGCACCACCGCAACCTTATCTTTCAACGCCGCCTGCTGCGCATACTGCGCGTAAAGCTGCATATTGGATTGCGCATCGTAATTGATCATCTGAAGCGGGCGGCCCAGCAAGCCGCCTGCGGCATTGATATCATCCGCTGCCAGATTGATGGCGTTCGACATCGGTTTACCGTAAATATCCAGGCCACCCGACAGGTCAAGAATGGTCGCCACTTTAATCGCGTCTTTATTGTCTGCCGCAAAACTCATTTTCGGCGCAACACCCGCAGCCAGACCTAATGCCGATAATGCAGATCCCTGAAGAAATGAACGACGACTAATAGCCATAGCACCCTCTTAAATAAGTGATGAGTTAGAAAGAATGGATTTCCGGTGAGATCCGGACAGGGTGAAACCAGCAGCTGGCAGACAACGCTGTCTGCATAAAAAGAAGTGATTGCCACAACGCTGGGGCAATAAGATTAAGCAAGCAATAAGCGGGCCAGATTTAATTTTCCAGCCCGGCTCAGAATATTCGCGCTTTAACACAACCAGTCAGACCTGCGGTGCACTTTTTCGCAGCATTCAGCACCACAAGATTGCACTCATTCGTAGCGGCGCGATTTATCGCGCAATTCTTTCCAATACCCGCCCGCCGCAACATGGTTTAATAGCGCCACTCTTACCAACGCGGGATGCGTGTTAACTTATGTTGCAGTTTTCAAATGGTTTTCTGTTGAGTTTATCGTTGTGCCTCGACATCGGGCTGGCGAATATCGCCATGATCACCCTGGCGATGCAGCGCGGTTATTTCCACGGTTTCTGGCTGGGAATTGGCACCTGCATTGGTGATTTAATCTACGCGCTGCTGGCGTTGGCAGGGATGGCGGTGGTGCTGCAATTTGCCGCCGTGCGCTGGGTGTTATGGATTGGCGGCGGCGCGTTGTTGATTTGGTTTGCGGTGAAAATGCTGCTGGCCGCGTATCGTTCCGTCACCGCCATCAATATGTCAGAACAACAGCCGCAACGTTCGCTGCTGCGTGAGTTCAGCCGTGGAGTCATGCTGGCGATGTCATCGCCCACCGCCATTTTGTGGTTTGCCAGCGTCGGCGGCGCGCTGATTTCCCGCATGGGGCATGGCAATGCTGGATCGACATCGTGGTTCCTGAGCGGCTTCTTTATCGCCGGGGTGTTCTGGACATGTGTGTTGTGCCTGGTGGGCAGCATGGGCGGGAAACTGCTGGGCCAGCGCCTGCTCAAATATTCTTATCTCGCCTCAGCGCTGATCTTTTGTTACTTCGCAATTTACGTCATCGGTTCGGGCTATCGCGAATTTATTCTTAGCTGATGCGCGTAATGGTGCGGCGTGGTGCCCATCACTTTGCGGAAGGCATTGATAAAATGGCTTTGGTCATAGAAGCCGAGTTGCAGCGCGGCATCCTGTGCATGCACACCCCGCCGTAACAGCTCGCGCGCATGATGCAACCGCAGCTGCATATGATATTGCAGCGGCGGCATGCCGGTCAGTTGGGTGAAACGCCGGACCAGATGGTATTTGCTCAGCCCCACCTGCTCTGCCAGCGTTGCCAGTTGCGGTTTGCTGCTCAGGTTGGCACGCAGATACTCTTTTACCTGTACTATCAGCTGAGCATCCCCCTGCTGGCGGCTGGCTGAATCATCCAGCAATTCGCCACACAACCACATCAGTTGTTGTTCCTGTAACCCTTCATCGTACTGACGCGTTGCGGCAGCATAATCGCAGATGGCCGCGAACAACGGCGCGTGATGGAACGCCCCTTCGCGCAGCGCTGGCGCCCCGGCCAGCACCGACTGAGGCAAATGCACGCTGATAAAGCTTACCGGTTCCACGCTGAACTGTGACGCCTGAACAGAGGCCGGATTGTACACCGTCACCTGCCCGGCCTGCGCCTCGTATGACTTACCATCCAGCCAGATCCCCTCACGACCACTCAGATTGGCGCAAACCACATATTCGTCGTGCAAATGGCGTGGAAAAGCGCTGTCGCTGGCGGTGACACGCGAACACTCTATCCCGTTGCGGGCAAACCATTCAGAAGCGGATAACGGCACAATAACCATCCGGTTGCGGATAACGCGTGGTATAACAGCATCAGTCGCCGCCAAATGCAACCAGGGGAGATAACTCATTGAGTATGTTTGGCTTTCCTGTTCTGCCAAAAATGGAAATTTATAGTGCTTTATTGTTGACAAGAATGTTTGCGCATCGTATTCCGTCGCTAACCCCTTCGTGATTAACGCTTTTCCCCCACTACTCCCTTTCATTTTTACTGAACAATACAGAGAAGTTCTCGCAAGCATACGTAAACATTTTCTTTATCGGCTCTACCAACCATTGTGCCAGTTCTATGCCTGGCCCTAGATATTGCTGAGTTGACAGTTCAACGAATAGCTTTATTAATGCAATTACTGCACGCCGTATCGATTTATCCCGCAGGCAGGCCGTTAACGCCGGTGTTGATTGCTTGATATGCCGTACCATTTGATTGACAGCATCCACCACAATATGGCTGTTTTTTCTTTCATGCTCCTCATCATAAAGATAAAAAACACCCCTTTCTCAGGACACACCGAGCATCTTAAACTTTCAATCTTTTGGAACATATCAGGATGCCAGGTAATGGCATCTTTCTGATTCGTAAAAACATGTTCGTTAAAATTAAACTCATCATTTTAACTCAGGACAAAATATTGAGTCTCCACAGAGGAAACCTCAATATTTATGAAGTTTTTTCAGTTTGCTGCCCCACCCCCATATAATCCTCGAAGAACTCTTTGAAATCCTTTGCTGATACCCGCTTATAAATGACATCCGAGGAAGAATCAGTAGAACGCAGCGTTATATCACCAACATTACGAACGATAATATTTGGGGGTGATGTTATATCGTCATTCCCTGACGTGAATATTAACCCTGAAGCGCCGGACACCGACATATCCGTCATCATACTCTCCCTTTGCGAATTTAATCTTAATTTAACATTATCTGATTAAATACTGTCTGTGGGACAGGGGGATTGGGAAAACTAAGAGATAAATCAGGATACTTTCACAATTTACTGATAGCAGAAAAAATGCAGCGCGATAAATCGCGCCGCGACATAAAGATTACAATCCGGCAATACGTTTTAAATCTGCTTCCGCGCCGGGGGCCACCGCCAGCACCTGTGCCCCTTTCAATAACCGTTCGCCTGTAGTGTCAAATGGGTGATACCAGCCGCCCGCTTCCTTCACCAGGCAATATCCGGCGAGGCAGTCCCAGGCATGCATATAGGGTTCGTAGTAACCCACCACCCGACCTGCCGCTACCCACGCCAGCATTAATGCCCCCGATCCAATGCGGATAAAGTTACCGCCGGCAGCCAGCAACGCGGCAAGGATCTCACCGACCTTTTCCGGGCTGACATAGCTGTTGGCACCAAAACCGGTGACATGGTTTTGTAACGTACGTGACGGGTCAACCTGCAAACGCTTGCCGTTAAGTGTTGCCCCGTGGCCCAGCGCCGCGACATAGCATTCCTGATAGGTCGGGGCAAAAATCACACCAATCACTGGCACGCCCTCGTGCAGCACCGCCACCGAGACACACCAGTTCGGCATACCGTTAAGGAACGGGCTGGTGCCATCAATCGGGTCCACCACCCAGGTATAGCCGGACGTGCCCGCCTGCAAGCCATACTCCTCACCGAGAAAGCCGTCTTTAGGGAAGTGTTCGCGAATACGCTGCCCGATCATCTGTTCCACCTCGCGGTCCGCGCGCGACACCACATCCTGTAAATCGTGCTTGGTTTCCACCACCAGGCTGTCACGCTGTTCAAACCAGCGTAGCGCTGCTGCACCGCCTGCGCGCGCCACCTCTTCTGCCAGCGCCAGCCGCGTCAGCAGGGCGTTATTTTCCACGTTACTCATTGTTGCTCCTTGTTATCCGGCAATCAGGGCAAGCCCCTGGGGTTTAAAATCAATCGCGACCGGGGTCGCCAGCGGGTGCTGTTGTTCCATCTGTGCATCGACGATAAACAACGAACCTAATTCGGTCGCCACTTCGTATTCGATATGGTCGCCCAACCAGGTGCTGTGGGTGATTTCACCACGCAGCGCGCCACCGTTTTGCTGGCCCAGCGTAATAAATTGCGGCCGTACCGAAAGCTGTGCGCTACCGGTTTTAGCGGCGGTATGGCGCACGCGGTAGCGCTGGCTACCGAGACGCACCAGCGCCTCGCTACCCTCCACCTGCTCCACTTCGCACGGCAAGATATTCGCCTCTCCCATAAAGTCGGCGATAAACACCGAGTTGGGCGTCAGGTAGAGGCTTTCCGGCGCGCCCTGCTGTGCAATATCCCCTTCTTTCATGACAATAATTTTATCGGATACCGCCAGCGCCTCTTCCTGGTCATGGGTGACATACACCGCCGTAAAACCCAGGCGCTGTTGCAAATCACGAATATCGGTCCGTACCCGACGACGCAGGCGTTCATCGAGGTTCGACAACGGTTCATCCAGCAGCAGAACCTGCGGTTCCAGTACCAATGCCCGCGCCACCGCAATACGCTGCTGCTGACCACCCGACAGCTCCGACGGCAGTCGCGCCCCCTGATGTTCCAGCCCGACCAGCTTCAACCCGTTACGCGCACGGTCCTGCGCCTCGCGCTTGCTGATGCCCGACGACAGCAGGCCATACATAATGTTGTCGAGCGCGCTCATATGCGGAAACAACGCATAGGATTGAAAAACCATCGCCACATCGCGTTCGTTGGCGGGCAGATGAGTGACATCTTTGCCGCCAATCAGAATCCGCCCGGAAGTGGGATGTTCCAACCCCGCCAGCAGGCGCAGGGTGGTGGTTTTACCGCAACCGGAGGGACCGAGCAGCGTCACCAGGGTGCCGGGTTCCACGGTTAGCGACAGATCCGGCAGCGCGGTAAATCCGGCAAAGCGTTTCGAGACGTGTTCAAACACCACGGAACCTGTGTTCATACGACACCTTCCTGAGTTAATGAGGGAGCAGCAGGCGGCGTGGCCGCCTCCACAGGGCGCGCCACACGGCGCAGACGACGTTCACCCACCAGCCACTGAAACACGCCGATGACCAGCAACATCACCACGATCAATACCGTTGAATAGGCGATCGCCACACCGTATTCACCGTTTTCGACCAACCCGACGATGTAGGAGGTCGCCATGTTGTACTGGGCGGAGACCAGAAAGATCACCGCGCTGATGGAGGTGATGGCACGTACGAAGGCATATACCAGTGCCGCGCTGATCGCCGGTTTCAGCAACGGCAGCACCACTTTGCGCAGCGTGCGGAAGCTGTTGGCTCCCAACGTCAACGAGGCTTCATCGAGGCTTTTATCCAGTTGGCTCATGGCGGCGATACCGCCGCGCACCCCAACCGGCATATTACGAAACACAAAGCAGGCAATCAGGATCATTGCGGTGCCGGTGATCTCCAGCGGTGGCAGGTTGTAGGCCATCACGTAGCTGACGCCGATCACCGTGCCGGGAATGGCGAAACTGAGCATCAACAGAAACTCGAAGGTCTGCCGACCGGCAAACTTCTGCCGCACAATCAGCCACGCGGTCAGCAGGCCAACAATGGCGGTCAACGGTGCAGCAATCAGCGCGATTTCCAGCGTGGTCCAGAAGGAGTTCCATGCCACCCCGCTCCACAACAGATGGCCGTCAGTGAAGGTGATACGGAATGCGCGGATGTAATGTTCCAGCGTCAGCGTATCGTTCAGCCCCCACGACTGCACAAAGCCTCCCACCAGGATCATGCCATAGATCACCAGCGTGAACAGGCCCCACGGCAGCACCATGCCGTAAACGCCATAGCGCAGCGCACGCGGTAACTGACCGTGGTTGCCGCCATCGCCTTTACCGGTGACGGTGGCGAAGTTTTTCCCGCCCAGCCACAGGCGTTGCAGGATAAAAGCTGCCAGCGTGAAGCACAGCAAAATCATTGCCAACACCGCGGCGCGGCTGGGATCGTTCTGCGCCCCGACCACCGAGAAGAAGATCTCCGTCGACAACACACCGTGGCTACCGCCCAGTACCATCGGATTGCCGAAGTCGGCCATGCTTTCGATAAAACTGATGAGAAACGCGTTTGCCAGGCCTGGTGCCATCAACGGGAGCGAGATATGGGTGAAGGTACGCCAGCGGTTAGCACGCAGCGTCTGCGATGCCTCTTCCAGCGAGGGGCTGACGCCCTCCACCACCCCAATCAACACCAGGAAAGCGATGGGGGTGAACGACAGCACCTGGGCGATCCAGATGCCGGTAAGGCCGTACAGCCAGCGTCCCGGTTCGATGCCAAATAACGCCGCCAGATGTTCCGTGACCACGCCGGAGCGACCAAACAGCAGAATCAGCGCCAGACCAATAACAAACGGTGGCGTAATGATCGGCAGGATGGTCAGCATCCGCAGCGCTTTTTTCATCGGCAACGGCGTGCGTGTCGCGGCCAGTGCAAATGCCAGTCCGAGCAGCGTCGCACCGCTGGCGGTCATCAGCGCCAGCCACAGCGTGCGCCACGCGGTGCCACAGGTGCCGCCGGTCAGGCAGCCGAAACTCCAGATGGAGGGGTCCTGGATATTGCTGATCAAACCATTGGGATTGAAGCTGCCGTCAACGTCCTGCACCGACACCACAAACATACTCAGTACCGGATAAAGCACAAACACGCTGACCAGCGCCGTCAGCAGCACCAGCGAAGCAACCACAAACGCGTCGCCTTTCAATACCCCGCGCTCGGCCAGCGCGAAAGAGAACAACAGTAGAAAGGTCGTCAGCATCAGCAACGCACCGGCACCCATCGCCGGTTGCCCCTGCTGTAGCGCACCAAACTGGTTTTCCAGCCACAGCCAACTCCAGCCGCTATAGCCAATGGCGTGCCCTTCAACAATCAGAAACAGTACGCCGAGCGCGCTGAACAACAGCAACAAATGGCTACGAATGCCACCGGGTGCCAATAAGCCACAGGCGGCGCACAGCAGATAAAGCGCCACTGTCACCGCCAGCCACGGATGCTGAAAAGCCACCATCTGCCAGAGTGCCGGGGCATTAGCCGCATCGCTCCACAGCGAGAGAATCCAGCCGCCGGAAAAGAAACCGCTTTCGAGGCTGTACCAGGGGAGCAGCGTCAGGGCTAGCGCACCGGCAAGCAACGCGCCGACTAAACGACGATTGTTCGCATTCATAAATCACCTCGACCTGAAAATTCAGGCTGAAGCGGACAGCAGGCCGGAGCCACCGCATCTCAGCATGGATGTTACTGTGCGCTGGCGCCGATCTCTTTGTCCCAGCGGCTGAGCAGTGCTTTGCGTTTGGCGGAGTCGCCGTAGGTTTTGAAGTCGTAATCGATCAGTTTGATATTTTCAAAACGTGGCGCGTATTCAGAGATTTCTGCGTTGCGATTGGACGGCAGCTGGAAGGATTTGGCTTCTTTCATATGCGATTGCGCCTCGGCGCTTAACGCCCAGTCGTACCAGACTTTGGCGTTCGCCAGATTGCGCGCGCCTTTAACAATCGACATCGAACCGATTTCGTAGCCGGTGCCCTCGCACGGCGCAACGGTTTTAATTGGGAAGCCATCCACCTGCATCGCCACCGCATCGTGCATAAACACAATGCCGACCGTGGTTTCACCACGCGCAGCCGCTTTAACCGGCGCAGAACCCGATTTGGTGTATTGCGAGATATTGGCGTTGAGTTTTTTCAGGTAGTCGAATGCCTGATCCTCACCCATGATTTGCACCAGCGTTGCCAGCGTATTGTAGGCCGTGCCGGAGGAGTTTGGGTTGGCAATCTGGATCTCCCCTTTAAAGGCCGGGTTGAGCAAATCTTTCCAGCAGGCCGGAGCGGGCAATTTTTTATCCGCCAGCAATTTGGTGTTGTAACCCCAGCCGAGTGCGCCCGCATAAATACCCACAGTGCGGTAACCGGAGTTCTCCGCCTGCTTCTGCGCCCAGGGCTGTTGCTGGTCCAGCAGCGGTGATTTGTAGACCTGCGTCAATCCCTCATCGGCGGCCTGCATATGGGGATCACCCGTTCCCGCCCACCAGATATCGGTGCGCGGATTACGTGCTTCGCTGCGGATGCGGGCATAGGCTTCACCCGCCGAGAGCCGCACCATATTGACCTGAATATCCGGGTGCGACTGGCTGAAGATGCGCGTCATGTGTTCACACACCACCACATCCGCAGAACAGATCATATTGAGATTACCCGCCGCAGCGGCGGTGAACGGCAGTGCAGTGCAACAGACGGATAGTGCGACGTACAGAGGGGTGTAGCGCATGATGTTCTCCTTGGTTTGCAGGGTGGTGCTTCACTGGCACCTTGTTATTTGCACATGTGTGCAAATTTGTAGAGAACATAAAATAACCTGTCAATCGCCTTGCTGAGCAATTGACAGACAATGTCACAAAATTGAAACAATTATGGCGTGAATCATTTTGCACACCTTTGCAAAATCGGGCAGACTGCTTTGCAACCAGTTAAGGGCGGGAGGTGAGCGATGCAAAACGAGAAAACAGTGATCAGCGCCCAGGATGTGGCGGATCGCGCCGGTGTCTCCCGCTCTGCGGTATCCCGCGCTTTTACGCCAGGCGCCAGCGTTTCAGCCACCACCCGCGCTCGGGTGATGAAAGCCGCTGAGGAGCTGGGTTATCACGTCAATCATCTGGCTCGCGGCCTGGTACGTAATCGCAGCGGTATTGTCTGCCTGGTCGTCTCAGAACTTGCCACACCCTACCGCGCCAGCCTGGTGCGCTGGTTAACGCAGTTTTTGCAGGAAGCGGGCAAAGTGGCGATGCTGATCAACACCGATCGTTCCGACAACAGCGTCTCCGGCGCACTGCAACAGGCGATTAATTTCCGCGCCGATGCGTCAATCATCTTGTCCGGCATGCCCGACAGCGCCATTACCCGGCAATGCTACAAACACGGTCAGCGCATTATATTGATTAACCGGGATGAGGCAGTGCCCGGCTCCCTCTGCATCAATCTCGATTCGGCGGCCGCTGCTGCAACGGCGGTGATGGCATTTGCCCGCGCCGGGTGTCGCCGCCTGGCGTTTGCTAACTCACTGGCCGGGACACCCAGTCTGATGAAACGCGAGAGTGATTTTCTTACCGCAGCGCAGGCTGCCGGGTTACCGGTGATGGTTGAGCGCTTTGGTACCACTTCCTATGAAAGCGGTCAGATTCTGGCGCATCGCCTGCTGACGCGCCCTCAGCGCCCGGACGCCATATTCTGTGTCACTGACCTGGTCGCCTGTGGATTGATGGACGAAGCCCGCCATCGTTTTGGCTTACGTGTACCACAGGATTTGTGCCTGATTGGCTTCGATAATATTGCGCAGGCGGGCTGGTCTTCGTACCACCTCACCACCTTTGCCCAGCCGGTGGAACAATTTGCCCGCGATGCGGTGGACTGGCTGATGCAGGCCGAACGGGAGGAGTCGCTGGAGGTACAACAGCACGACACCCGCCTGTATCAGCCGGATGTCGTGTGGCGTGGGTCGGTGCGCGGGGGGTAAACACTAAGTCAGGGAGATCTTCATGACTTGTTGTCTCGCGTGATAAATCACGCCGCTACAAAGGCGCGCACTGTTATGTAGCAGCGCGATTTATCGCGCATTTTTTATCTTATTGCATCCATTGACACAAATTAGCCAGCATCGCCATACAACGCTCAATCTGTTCAACCGCGATAAACTCATCCGGCTTGTGGCCCTGATCCATACTGCCTGGCCCACAGATCAGCGTGGCGATACCTGCTTCATCAAACAATCCCCCTTCGGTGCCAAACGCCACCGTGGAGAATTCATCGCTGCCGCTCCACTGCGCCAGCCATTGTGCGAATTGCGACCGGGGATCGGTCAGCAACCCCGGATACTGGCTGATTGGCAGAAAACGGATTGCGCTTGCCAACGCCACCGCCTGCATCTGCGGTAACAATTCCTGCCGGGCAAACTGTTCAACCTCGGCAATCACCCCCTGCACATCGTCATCCGGCAGATAACGGATCTCAAAATCAAACTGACAATCCTGCGGCACGATATTTAACGCACTGCCCCCCTTAATCACCCCGGTTTGCAAGGTACTGAAAGGTGGGTCAAAACGCGTATCCTGGCGCTGTTTGAGCTGCTGCGCCGCTTCACCCAGACGATTAATCAGCTTTGCTGCATACTCGATGGCATTAACCCCGGATGGCGCATAGGCGGAGTGACAGGCGTGGCCCTGCACCTGACAACGCAGCCCAATCTTGCCTTTGTGTCCATACACCGGGCGCATTTCCGTCGGTTCGCCGATGATACACATCAAGGGTTTCTCTGCCGAAGCGCGCAGGTAATCCACCATGCTGCGCACCCCAAGGCATCCGACCTCCTCGTCATAGGAGAAGGCCAGGTGCAACGGCATGCGCAAGGGTTGCGCCAGAAACCCATCCAGCGATGCCAGCACGCAGGCGAGGAATCCCTTCATATCGGCACTGCCGCGCCCGTAATAACGTTCGTGTTGTTCAGTCAGGGCAAAGGGTGGCACGGACCAGTTCTGCCCGTCGACCGGCACCACATCGGTATGACCGGAGAGCATCACCCCGCCCGCACCCGCCGGTCCGAGCCGTGCATACAGATTAGCTTTGCGCCCGCTGTCATCCATGATGCGCTGAGACGCGATACCGCGCCGGGCGAGAAAGTCCTCAATCCAGCTAATTAAGGCCAGGTTAGATTCGCGGCTGGTGGTATCAAACGCCAGCAACGCCGTCAGGATCTCGCGAACGGCATTACTCATCGCCGGGTACGCCATAACTCGGGGCATCACGCGGATCGAGCGCGCGCGTCACATAGGCCTGCATCTGCGGCTCATAGGCCAGCCACAACGCATTCAGTTGCGCCAGCGGGTCCTGTTCCGCCCAGTCAACGCGCAGATCCACCAACGGCCAGGTGTAATCATCCACCACCTTCACCGCCGCTGAATGCACCGGCCCGGCTTCGCCCCCGGCGTTGATCCCGGCCTGCAACGCCGCAATCAGTCGGCTGGTGAGTTCGCCGGTCGCCGCTTCAAATGCGGTTATCATGGCGTTAATCACCGCCTTATCCGCCAGCATATTCCCCGCAGCCACGCAATTATCACCCTGCGCCACGTTATAAATGCCAAGGGTTTTATCGCCGCTGAAAGCCGCGATCTTGCCGCTGGCGTCAATCACCGTCACCTGGCGATATTCGCTAAAGCGGTCTTCCGCCAGCGCGCTTTTCAGCGCCTGTTCCGGTGCCTGGCCCGCTTCCAGATGCGCGAGGATCTGCTGCCCGAGCGCGGGCAGCGTGATGTTTTGACTGGAGACGGCACCAATGCCAGCTACCAGCCACGGGCAGCGTGCGCCCACAGCGATGCTGGACGAACTGATGGCGATACCCAACTGACCAGACTCGGTGCAACGGGCGGCAATCGATAAGGTCATTTTGCCTCCCAGTCGTCCGGGATCACCGCGATCACGTCAATTTCCATCAGCCACTGCGGCTGTGCCAGTGCCGAAACCACCAGCCCGGTGGAGATCGGGAATACCCCTTTCAACCATTTACCCACTTCCTGGTAAACCGGCTCACGATAACGCGGGTCGATGATGTAGGTGGTGGTTTTAACGATATGGCTGAGATCGCTGCCCGCCTCCTCCAGCAGTTGCTTGAGGTTTTTCATTGCCTGCTCGGTTTGCGCACGCGGATCGCCCAGCCCCACCAGGTTGCCTTCAAAATCGGTGCCAACCTGACCGCGCACGTAAACGGTGTTACCCGCGCGTACCGCCTGACACAGGTCGTTGTCCAGCGTCTGATTGGGATAGGTTTCTTTGGTGTTAAACATACGAATACGTTGATGAGTTGGCATAACGGTTCCTGTCGATATCAAAGCGAGTCTGAAGGTGCGCGGTATTGTTGATACTGGCGCTGAATAGCAATCTGGTCGGCGATAAATTTGGCATCGTGCCAGACGCCCCAGATAAAGGTGGATCCCCGGCGCGACAACCAGGGTAAGCCAAGGAAGTAGACGCCCGGCTCACTGGAAACGCCGCGCTGATGCTGCGGTTTACCCTGTTCGTTGAAGGCATTAACCTTCAGCCAGCTGTAATCGGTAACGTAGCCCGTGGCCCAGATAATGCTGGTGATCCCGGCGTCAGTAAGATTCAGCGATAACTGAGGATGCGTGACGCAGGCGGGATCTGCGAGGAACTCACGCGCTGCCGGTTCTGGCGGTAAATCCAGGCCGTTACGGGCGATGTACGCATCAGCGGCGTCAAGCAGCGCCAGATAGTTTTCATCACCGCGTTGGATGTTCACAGCAAGATCGTTCTGGAAACGTACCGTCTCATCGTCAAAACTTTCTGTCAGACCAACCAGGTTAACACCCTGCGCCGCCAGACGGCGGAAATCCACGGTATGACCACCACGCGCCCCGCTGACTGCGATGGTGACGTGCTCTTTACCCGGCTGGCTGGCTGCGGCGTCCCACAATCCCAACACCCCCAGCCACCAGCAGAAATCGCGGCCACGATAGGCACGCGGTGGACGATCGTGCGGCCCAACCGACAGCCACACCGGTTTTCCGGCACGTTGCAGTTCATCCGCGATCTGCACCCCGGACGATCCGGCACCAATGACCAACACCCCACCTTCCGGTAGTTGCTGCGGATTTTTGTAATCGGCTGAATGCAGCTGCTGCACCCGACTGAGCTGCGGCGCAATCGCCGGGATCACCGGGCGCTGGAACGGGCCGGTGGCAGCCACCACACGTTGTGCATTAATCACGCCTTCAGAAGTGGTCACGGTGAAACCGGCCTGCCCCTGATTACGTTCTACGCTCAGCACTTCAACACCGGTGCGAATCGGTGACTGATTCATAGCGGCATAGCTGACAAAATAATCGGCGACCTGTTCTTTCGCCACAAAACTGTCTGGCGAGCAACCGGGAAACTCCATGCCCGGAAAGCGGTCATGCCATGCCGGACCATTGGCTACCAGCGAATCCCAGCGGCGACTGCGCCAGGATTCAGCAATACGATTTTTCTCCAGTACCAGATGTGGAATATCGAGGCGCGTCAGGTGCTCGCTCATGGCAACCCCGGCCTGACCCGCACCAATAATAAGCGTGTCTATCTCAGTTTTTAATGGCGTCATTTTGATGTCCTTCGTCCCGCATGGTGACGGGAATTAACTACTTAAGAAGGACCCAAGACTAGGGGAGCGGATGATGACGGTAAAATATTATAAAGTGAGTGTCTGAATAGAAAATATTTAACCAGTCGATAACAGGCAGGAAAAAACTTATCGGTGGATTAATTTGCAAATATTTTTAATCGCCTCAATGCACCATTGACAGGCATCCATCACACCCTGTTGGTGCACGCCAATACCCTCTGGTAAATTATCTGATAACAATCATGAATTTATTTCGCTAAAATCGTTTTTATTCAGCCAGCCCCATTTGACGTTTTATGGTGCAATACATCGCCGGACAACGTTGCCTCTTTTTTTTATAGGGTTTGCCTCGGTTTTTCGTCATTTCTCTCAATAGCCTCCTGTTGCAACATCAAGTCAAAATTACTGTTACTTCAACCCGGATTTTCGGGTGGAGCCAAAACCTGCGGATAAAATTGTTGAGATAACGATGATGACAAACAATCCTAAAGATAATGCGAATGCAGCATCCATTGAGTTGAGCACCATTCAGCCCATTCCCCTAAATGAGCGTCACGGCAAACCACGGGATCTTTTTACTATCTGGTTTGGTTCCAACATCATGTTACTCACGGTGATCACCGGGGCGCTGGCGGTCAGCATTTTCCACCTGTCATTTATGTGGGCCACCCTCGCCGTATTGATCGGTAACCTCGCCGGTGGCTTGTTTATGGCACTGCATTCAGCACAAGGGCCGCAACTCGGTGTGCCGCAAATGGTACAGACGCGAGGTCAGTTCGGTTCTTATGGTTCCGTACTGGTTGTCGCGCTGGTGGTCATTATGTATATCGGCTTTCTCGCCTCAAACCTGGTACTGGGCGGCCAATCGCTGCATGCGATTTACGCCCCGGTTTCAACCAATACCGGGATTCTGGTTTCGGCCATTCTCAGCCTGATTGCCTGTGCCTTTGGTTACAACCTGATTCATGCCTATACCAAAATCATGTCCTGGGTATCGGGGATTGTGCTGATCGCCGCCTTTGTCTGGATTGTTTTTGTGCATGGCCTGCCCGGCGATTTTCTCGCCCGTAATGGCTTTAACCTGAGTGGCTTCCTCGGTGCCATCTCAATTGCGGCTTTATGGCAATTGGCCTATGCCCCTTATGTGTCCGATTATTCGCGCTACATGCCGAAAGATATCAGCGAAAAAAGTGTTTTCTGGTGCAGTTATCTCGGTTGCGTGCTTGGTTCACTGTTTCCGATGATTCTCGGCATTCTGGTGTCGGTTTGTATTGTGGATGGCGATTTAATTGCCGGGATTGTGAATATGACCGGCGGGCTCTCCTCAACCGTCATTATTGTTTTTGCCATCGGTATCGCGGCGACCAATGCCATGAATCTTTATTGTGGCGTGCTCTGTACCCTGACGCTGGGGCAAACATTCCTGCCGAAATGGTCACCCCTTTCCGGTGCGCGTATTGTTGTCTCGATTATCACCATCCTTATCGAAGTGGCGATTGCCGTGTACGGTCAGGAAAACTTCCTGGTGAATTACACCAACTTCATTCTGATGCTGTTGTATGTATTAGTTCCCTGGACTGCCATCAACCTGGTGGATTATTACCTGGTTGCGCACGGTAATTATGATGTAGCGTCATTTTTCCGTCGTGACGGCGGTATTTATGGTTACTTCAATACCAAAGCCATTTTCTGTTATCTGCTGGGAATTGTGGTGGAGATTCCGTTTATGTCGACCGCCATTTATACCGGTCCGGCGGCGAATATGTTAGGCGGAGCCGACATCTCCTGGATTGTTGGTTTAGCCATCGTCTCGCCGGTTTATTATCTGCTGAGTCGTAGCCAGCCGGTTGCCCAAACCTCAATGGTTAAGTGAGACAACCATGAACAACACCAACGAATTCGACTACATCGTTATTGGCGGGGGATCGGCGGGTTCCGTGCTGGCCGCGCGCCTGTCTGAACAGGAAAATATCCAGGTTTGTCTGATTGAGGCTGGCAGTAGTGACGAGACACCCCGCATTCAGACACCCGCCGGGACCATCACGCTGTATAAAAGTCAGAAGTTTAGCTGGAATTATTACTCCACCCCGCAACCACGGCTGGGCAATCGACACATACATGTTCCGCGCGGCAAAGCGCTGGGCGGCTCCTCTTCAATGAACAGCATGATTTATATCCGTGGCTTACCTTCGGATTATGATCGCTGGGAGCAGGCAGGTTGCGAAGGCTGGGGATGGCAAGATGTCTTGCCCTGGTTCAAACGCTCGGAGAAAAATCTTCTGCAACAGGATGCGGCTTATCATGGCGTTGAGGGTGAGCTGTTGGTCGATAAACCGCGCGATCCTAATCCGGTATCCGCCCTGTTTGTCGCCGCAGGCGTCCGGGCTGGTCTGCCTGAAAACCACGATTTCAATGGTCCTGCGCTCTCCGGCGTGGGGATCTACAACGTGACGCAGAAGGAGGGTCAGCGCCTGTCGAGTTACCGCGCTTTTCTGCACCCTCATCTTGGCAGAAGCAACCTGACCGTCATGACCGATTGCCAGGTGGAAACCTTAATCATGGACGGGAAAACGGTGCAAGGGGTGCGGGTGATCGCAGCTGGAGAAACCCACGCGACCGCCCTGCGATGCCGTAAAGAAGTGATTCTGGCTGCCGGGTCGATTGGCTCGCCGCATATCCTGATGAAATCCGGGGTTGGTCCCCGCGCAGCACTGGCCGCGGCAGACGTTGCCGTGGTGCATGACCTGCCTGGCGTCGGACAAAACCTTCAGGATCACCTGGATGGACTGGTGACGGTGCGCAGCAAATCTGCGCTGACGCTGGGGTTCTCTCTGGCGGCCTGGAAACCGATTCTGACGGCACCCTTCAGGTATCTGTTCACACGCAAAGGATGGTTAACCACCAACTATGTCGAAGCCGGTGGTTTTGCCTCAACCCCACTCGCGACCGGGGAGCCGGATATCCAGTTCCACTTCGTGCCAGGTTATCGCAGCCACCGTGGACGCCTGTTCGAATGGGGGCACGGTTATGCCATCCATACCTGCGTGTTGCGTCCCAAATCGATTGGCAGTCTGCGCCTCGGAGCAGGAAAACAACTGGAGATTGATTTCAATTTTCTTGCTGACCCGTATGACGCCAGGGTGCTGGTCGAAGGGATAAAAACGGCCAGAAAAATTTTGGCCCAGCCTGAATTCGCAGCACTTCGCGGTGAGGAGATGCTGCCGGGTAAACAGGTGCAGAGCGACGAACAGTTGCACCAATACGTGAAGGAGTATTGCGCCACGGTGTTCCATCCGGTCGGCACCTGCAAAATGGGGCGGGATGCGATGAGCGTGGTCGCCCCGGATACGCTGAAGGTGCATGGTATTGATAATTTGCGCGTTGCCGATGCCTCAATCATGCCGACCTTGATTAGCGGCAACACCAATGCCCCTTCCATTATGATCGGTGAACGTGCCGCAGAGATGATCCTGCGCGGTGGCACGCTCGCCAGTACAACGTCAAACAAGGAACGTGCGTATGCATAACCGACAATATTGGGAAACGCTGCTGCAACGGCAGGCTTTTTGTGACTACGCGATTATTGATGGCAAACGCTATGTTGCACGCAGCGCAAACACCTATGGCGTGATAAATCCCGCCACCGACACCGCCCTTGCCGAGGTGACTGCCTGTCAGACCGAGGACATCGACATTGCCGTGCAGTCGGCCCGTCAGGCCTTCAGCTCTGGCATCTGGTCAGAACGTCCTTTGCAGGAACGCAAGGCGGTGTTGCTGAAGTTATCCGCCTTGATACTGGAACATCGTGAAGAACTGGCCCTGCTGGAGAGCGCCAGCATGGGCAAACCGGTACTGGATGCCTACAACATCGATATTCCTGGCGCGGCGCATGTCATCGCCTGGTACGCTGAAAGCATCGATAAAATCTATGATGAGGTCGCCCCTACCCGACCGGGCACGCTGGCAACCATCACCCGTGAACCGATCGGGGTTGTCGCCGCAATTGTGCCGTGGAACTTCCCGCTGGATATCGCCGCGTGGAAAATTGGCCCGGCATTGGCGGCGGGTAACAGCGTGATTCTTAAGCCGTCCGAGAATGCCCCTTTTACCGCTATCCGCTTAGCTGAGCTGGCGCTGGAAGCGGGTCTGCCTGCGGGGGTGTTGAATGTGGTCACCGGTTTGGGCGTAGACGCTGGCGCGGCACTGGGAAAACATAGGGATGTCGATGTCATCACCTTTACCGGTTCAACCACGGTCGGGAAAGCGTTTATGTCCTACGCCGGGGAATCGAATCTGAAGCAGGTCTGGCTGGAGTGCGGGGGCAAGAGCGCCAATATCATCTTTGCCGATTGCAAAGATCTCGACTTAGCGGCGGAAAAAGCGGCTTTTGGCATCTGTTTTAATCAGGGCGAAGTCTGTTCTGCCAACTCCCGCTTATTGGTTGAACGTGCCATCTATCCCCAGTTTATGGCAAAGTTGCTCGATAAACTCTCTGACTGGCAACCGGATCACCCACTGAATCCAGACGCCAAAATGGGCGCAATGGTTTCAGCAGCACATAAAGAGAAAGTGCAGCGTTTTATTCAGGCCGCACTTGATGATGGTGGCATATTACGCGCTGGCGGAGCATCGCTCACTATTGAACAGGTGGCTAATTACATTCAGCCGACAGTGATTGAAGTGGCAGGAGAAAATATTTCGCTGTGGCGCGATGAAGTATTTGGTCCGGTTCTGGCGGTGAAGGTGTTTGATGACGAGTCAGAGGCTATCGCGTTGGCAAATAATCATATTTATGCCCTTGCTGCCTCGGTGTGGACCGATGATCTCAACCAGGCGCATCGGGTTGCCCGAAAACTGCATGCCGGCACCGTATCGATAAATACCGTCGATGCGCTGGATGTGACCGTTCCTTTTGGTGGCAATCGACAGTCAGGTTTTGGTCGCGATTTATCTTTGCATGCTTTTGATAAATTCACGCAACTAAAAACCACCTGGATCGAATTACGCTAATCTTCAGCGTTGTTTATACCCGATCAGCCAGCCGGGTATAAACACGTTATTAATGCGCATGGCTTACTGGAGTTAACTCCACACTCCGGCAATAGTCCATAAATAAACGCGTGGGTCGTGTCGGTTCATTATTTTGCAGATACGCCATAATCAGCGTTGAATCGGCCATTTCATCAATAATATCCAGTTGTACCAACCGTTCCCCGTCGTAAGTAATATCAGAACAGGGACGTGTTACCAGTACTGAAAAACCCAATCCTTGCCCCACCATGCAGCGTACCATTTCGATGGAAGGCGAACTGTAGGCGACTTCAGGATGATAGCCATTCTCTTTAAAAATATTAATGAAGTAATTTTTACTGGGGACGGCATCCAGCAAAATCATGGGTTCACGCGCCAGTTCCTGTAACGTTACCGCACTTTTCTGCGCCAGCGGATGTGCCGCAGGCAGCAACGCATAGGGCTTATGCGGGGCGTTAAGGGGTTCTTTTTTAATCACATTATCCAGATCCAGATCATACAGAAAGGCCATGTCAAAGCGACCGCGATGCAGACCATGCATCAACTCATGTTGTTCACCGTCATAGAGCTGAATATTGATCTCAGGGTAGAGTTTTTTGAAACCGGCGATCAATTTCGGCATGTATAACGGTGCGGCGGACTCAAAACAGCCAACGGCGATGGTTCCGCTCACTAATTCATTTTCTGCGCGCGAACTTTGTTCAAATTCATAGGATAACCGCAACAACTCCTTCGCCTTATCGTAAAAACGTCGGCCACTGGAAGTGAGGGAAACCCCCTGGGCATGGTGGCGAATAAATAGCTGTTGTTCAAAGGCATCTTCGAGATTTTTAATCGCAACCGAAATCGAAGGCTGGGCGATATGTAACTGCCGTGAGGCCTCGGCGATACTTTCGGTTTCCACCACGGTGACAAAGTATTTGAGTTGCTTAAGCGTGAAATGCGTCATATCAAAACCATTTAAATAATATTTACTGATGCAGGTGCTGAATAGATTTAAACTATCCAGGGTATATAAAGCAAACTCCATGCCATAAAAATGCGATCTGCGCAGCAATCATTGGTTAGCTTAACAACCTGGGAGGTCAGGGATAATTTGTTCAGTAACGAGCCTGGGGGAAAATTAATGCAGCCGACCGCACCATTATTTAGCATCCTGCGCCAGATTAAAGCGCTTAACGCTCCTGGATAGTGCAGACCAGTTATGCTTTTCCGCTATTTCATCGGCTTCACTTCCCGCCAGCGACTAAATAGTTTTTTTCAATTTAAAGGCCACAAATTTAATAATTGCCTCATGCCTTAGCCTGCCGCCATAGTGTCTGACAATTTGATAACAGGCAGTCACCCTCCTCTAACTTTGGAATAACACTATGCGTTCAGAACGGTTCGAAAATGGAGACTTTATCTCTCTGGTCCACGCCATGACCCCGGCAGAGTTGGGCGATATTCTCAGTGGACACGGGATGTGGAAAACAGAAGCCAATGAACGACTGGGCATCCCACGCATGGTGATGACGGATGGTACCTACGGCGTGCGCTATTCGATCCAACAGATTGATCAGGACGAGAAAGGCGGCCAGGACTTCGCCGGTTTTCTCAACGTCGTCAACCAGCGCGCCAAAGATGTTGAAGTGGCGTGGGGCACCATGAAACCCGCTACCTGCTTTCCCAATGGTTCCAGCTTCGCCTGTAGCTGGGATAGCGCACTGGCCCAGACACTGGGTGATGCCTTGGGTAAAGAGTGCCAGCAGATGGGCGTCCACCTGTTACTGGGTCCTGGTATTAACATCCGTCGTACTCCGCTGGGTGGCCGTAGCTATGAATACTATTCGGAAGATCCGCTGATCTCCGGTGAAATCGCCAGCGGCGTGATCAATGGCCTGCAACAGCGCGGTGTCGGTGCTTCGCTGAAACACTTCGCCTGTAACAACTCCGAAATTGAACGCACCAGCATGGACTCGGTGGTCGATGAACGTGCGCTGCGCGAAATCTACCTGCGGGGTTTTGAACGTGCGATTAAACAAGCGCAACCCTGGACGGTGATGAGTTCGTATAACCGCCTGAATGGTATCCAGACCGCCGAACATCGCTGGTTGCTGACCGATGTATTGCGTCATGAGTGGGGCTTTAAGGGTGTGGTAGTGGCTGACTGGCACGGCGTGAAAGATCGCCCCCAATCCCTGCTGGCGGGGAACGACCTCGATATGCCAGAGAGCGAAACGCGTAAAGCCGCCCTGGTGGCCGCCATTGAAGAACAGCGCGTACCGCGTGCCGAGGCCGAAACCTCAGCCGTGCGCGTGCTGGAGATGGTGCACCGCGCGCTGCACAGCGAACAACGTGCAACCCAGGTTGATCACGCGGAGCACCATCTGCTTGCGCGTCGCATGGTGGCAGAATCCATCGTGCTGCTGAAAAACGACAACCAGGCGTTGCCGCTCGATGGCCGCAGCGGTGAGCGTCTGCTGGTGGTCGGCAGCGGTGCCAAAACCCCGGTGATTCAGGGGTCGGGCTGTGCCACCACGCTACCTACTCGGGTTGATATCCCGTGGGATGAAATGGAAAAGCTTGCTGCGGGTGGCGTGACATTGAGCTGGTGCCAGGGCGATTCACTGGATCAACAACAGGCCGTTGCACTGCGTGATGAAGCCTGTTCGGCAGCACGCGAGGCCGATCGCGTTATCGTGTTTGCCAACAGCGAAGATGGTTATGACGGTGAAGGATCCGATCGGCGCACCCTTAACTTACAGGCCGGCCAGGATGCCTTAATCAGCGCTCTCGCGGCGGTTAATAACAAGGTGATTGTGGTGCTGGCGAACCCGGACGCGGTGGTGATGCCGTGGCTAAACGAGGTTGCCGCCGTGGTGGAAACCTTCTACGCCGGTCAGGCGATGGGCGGCGGGTTGGCTGATGTGCTGTTTGGCGTGGTCAATCCCAGCGGCAAACTGACCGTAACTTTCCCGCAGCAGATTGAAGACATTCCTGGCTGGCACAGCTATCCGGGAGAGAATGGTCGTCATCTGTATAGCGAAGGGGTTTTTGTTGGCTATCGCTGGTATGACGTACGCCGTATTGTGCCGTTGTTCCCGTTCGGTTTCGGTCTGAGCTACACCTGCTTCGCTTACAGCGATATCGTGGTTGATCGCGACAACCTCAAAACCGGTGACAACGTCACGGTAAGTTTTACCTTAACCAACACCGGCGAACGCAGCGGCAAAGAAGTGTGCCAGCTTTACAGCCGTTACCTGCACTCACGTCAGAAACGTCCGTTGCAGGAGCTGCGAGCCTTCAGCAAAGTGGAGCTGCAACCCGGTGAGTCGCGCCGCATCAGCCTTACCGTCCCGGTGGATGATTTGCGCTACTACGACACCGCCCGTCAGCAGTGGATTCTGGAAGAAGGTGCGATGCAGTTGTGCGTCGGTCCACATTCGCGCGACCTGCCGTTGCAGGCCAATGTCACCGCACTGAACAAGGTGGCACGCTACCGTCTGATTGCCCGCGATACCCAGCCCGTATTCATACTGGAAAACCCGTTGGCGCGAAGCTACTTCAATCGCTTTTTACAACAGCAACTCAGCATCTCTGAGCCGGATGCCGAGAGGATGCTGGAGCATTGCGCCAACTCTTTCTTTGGTCTGTTCACCACCTTTGATCGCCGCTTCCGTCAGCGTTTTGATGCAGCAGCGATGGATGCGCTGGTCGCACAAGTGAACGAGGCAATGCTTCAGGCAGAACAGGAATAACCGGTCAGCACCAGGAAAAAGGCCCGCCTGGCGCGGGCAATAAACATAACAACAAGCTATGCAGAGGGTACTAATGAAAAAGATGACAGAGAAAGGTCAGTACACCCGGCGTGACGCGCTGAAACTGGGTCTGGGGGCCGCGGCCGTCGCATCGCTGGCACCGATGATCATCACCCGTCCGGCGCGAGCTGCTGAGGTGAAAACCCTGACGGTGGCCGACGTGGGCGGTGCTTACGGCACCGGCTTCAGCAAGGCATTTTACCAACCGTTCGAGGAAGCCACCGGTATCAAAATCATCAATACCGTGCTCGGCCCCGATCCGGTGCCGCAGTTCCAGATGATGGTCGATACCAAAAATTATCTGTTTGATGTGGCACTGCTTAATCCGGAACATCTGGTGCGTCTCAATAAAGAGCCAAAACCTTATCTGGAAGATATCAATGTGACGGTGAGCAATCCGCAGGACTATGTGCCGGGTTCCATCACCAAACAATTTGGCGGCGTCAGCATCTTCGCGCTGGCGCTCGGCTACCGCACGGATACCTTTGCCAGCAACAATGGCCCGCAGAACTGGGTTGATTTCTGGAACGCCGAAAAATTCAAAGGTCGTCGCGGCCTGTGGCGCAGCCCGATCTGTACGCTGGAAGTGGCGCTGATGGCAGACGGTGTCGATCCGAAACAGCTTTATCCGCTGGATGTTGATCGTGCCTTCCGCAGCCTCGATAAAATCCGCAAGAGCATCGATATCTGGTGGACCGGCGGTGCGCAGGCAACCCAACTGTTGCAGAGCGGCGAGCTGGATATGCTAAGCATCTGGAGCACTCGCGCACAAACCGCCATCGACGGTGGCGCCCCCGCCGCCATTGCCTGGGATCAGGGACTGTACAATATCGACGGCTTTACCATCCCACACGGAAGCCCGAAACTGGACGCTGCACGCCAGTTTATTCAGTTCTGCATGGACGCCAAACGCCAGTCACTCTACACCAACGACCTGGCTTGCGGCCCGACCAACATCAAAGCCTATGAGTTTATTGATAAAAAGAAAGCTGCGCTGTTACCGACCGCGCCAGATCACATCAAACAGCTGCAACTGATTGGTGCTGATTATTGGGGTGAACATCAGGTCGCGCTGACTGAACGCTTCGAGAAATGGGTAATGAG
This sequence comes from Pantoea sp. X-Soil-TKNS-1279, assembly GCF_059730565.1. Classification (NCBI taxonomy): domain Bacteria; kingdom Pseudomonadati; phylum Pseudomonadota; class Gammaproteobacteria; order Enterobacterales; family Erwiniaceae; genus Pantoea; species Pantoea sp. X-Soil-TKNS-1279. The sequence continues at coordinate 497,575 of NZ_AP035949.1, forward strand.
TTGATCCGGTAGAGGGCCTTGCGCCCTCTTACCCTGGAGGAATTATTCTTGACTGAATTTGCTACACCTGCGGCGAAAAATAACGCCCGTCGCCAGCGCCCAAGGTTGCATCCATTGTGGCTCACCGCGCCTGGCCTGCTGTTTCTGGCCATCTTTCTCGCCTGGCCAACGCTCAAATTGATGTTGCTGAGTTTTCAGAATAGCGATGGTCAGTTCTCACTGGATGTCTGGAGCCAGATGTTTGGCGCAGGTATTTACGTCAAAGTGACGTTGAACACCTTCGTCATTGCCTTGCAGACCACCCTGGCTTGCCTTCTGATTGGCTATCCGGTGGCTTACTGGCTGGCGCAACGCAGTGAAAATACCCGCCGCCGTCTGATGTGGCTGATCCTGCTGCCGTTCTGGACCAGCGCGTTGCTTAAAAACTTCGCCTGGATGGTGCTGCTGTCGCGCCGTGGCATTTTGTCCGAGATCCTGATGGGTCTGGGTGCCGACCAACCGCTCAACGTGTTGTATACGCGCGGCGTGGTGGTGTTCGCGATGGTGCATAGCATGCTGCCACTGGCGATCATAACCATGCTCCCGACCATGACCAACGTTGACAGTCGTCTGCTGCCTGCCGCGCATACGCTGGGGGCATCACGCGTGAATGCGTTCTGGCGCATCTTCTTTCCCCTGTCGATGCCGGGGTTAGTCGCGGCTTGTCTGCTGATTTTTATTGGTTCACTCGGCTTCTTTATTACTCCAGCGCTGCTGGGTAGCCCGCAGGATTCGGTGATCGGACAACTGTTAATTACTCAGGTTCAGCAGTTGCTTAACTGGCGGCTGGCGGGTGCTATCGCCATGATGCTGCTGGTGGTGACGTTGCTGGTGTGTTTTTGCTACGACAAGTTGTTTGGTATGTCGTCGATCGCCGGTGGCGAAGGCCACGCCAGTAGCCCGCGGATCCGTGCCCTGGGCTTTGCGTTGGTTGCGGTAGTGGCACGACTGTTTGATGGCGTCGCGACCTTGCTGCACCGGCTACCGGGCAAACCTCGCTTCGGCTGGCTGCTGACGTTATTTAGCGCGCTGGTGATTGCCGTACTGGTGTTGCCGGTGGTGTCGTTTTTACCGATGGCGTTCAGCAGCTCCAGTTTCCTGCAATTCCCCCCACCCGGCTTTTCGCTTCGCTGGATGGAAACCTATCTGTCATCCCCGATCTGGATGGGCGCAACCGCACGCTCCTTTGGCATCGCGCTGGTGACCGGTGTGCTGGCGGTGATGATTGCCACCACCGCCGCCTTTGGTCTGGCGCGTCATCAGGGCAAGAGCGGCAGCCTGGTCGTGATGACCTTCCTGTTGCCGATGATTGTGCCGAATATCGTGACTGCCGTGGCGCTGTTTTACTTATTTGCCACGCTCGGGCTGGTGGGGTCGGATCTGGGCATCATTCTCGGCCATACCGTGATGGCGATTCCGGTGGTGTTTATCATCATCCTCACCACCTTCAAACATTACGACTGGCGACTTGATCAGGCCGCGGGCACGCTCGGGGCCAACCGGCTGCGGGTAATCTGGAGCATCACCCTACCGCTGATCAAAAGCAGCATGGTGGCGGCGTTTATCTTTGGCTTCCTTAACTCGTTTGAAGAGTTGACGGTGGCGCTGTTCGTCGGGGGTGGCGTGAAACAAACGCTGCCGAAACAGATGTGGGATGACGTGTTGCTGTCGGTCACCCCCACGCTGGCTGCCGCATCGGTGTTGATTCTCACCGTGGTGACGTTGTTGTTTATTGTTGCTGAACGCTCGCGCCGTAAAGCCGAAGCCTTGTAAGGAGAAAAATATGTCCACAACCACCAAAGTACAGGCTGAACAGATCGGCAAAGCCTATGGCCAGACCACGGTGTTACAAAACCTTGATCTTGCGGTACACAGCGGGGAATTGCTGACCCTGCTTGGGCCATCCGGTTCCGGTAAAACCACCCTGCTGCAAATCATCAGCGGTCTGACGGAGCCTACCGCCGGGCGGTTGTTAATCGATGGTCGCGACGAGACATGGACACCCGTCCACCAGCGTGATATTGGCGTGGTGTTTCAGAACTACGCGTTGTTTCCGCATCTGACGCTGGAAGAGAACGTCGGCTTTCCTCTGCGCATGCGGCGGATGCCTGCGGCAGAGATTGCGCGCAAAGTTAAAGCGGCACTGGAGATGGTCGAACTCGGTCATGCCGCCAAACGCTTTCCGCGTGCGCTGTCCGGTGGGCAGCAGCAGCGTGTCGCTTTGGCCCGTTGTCTGGTGTATCAACCGAGCGTGATCCTGATGGATGAGCCGCTCGGTGCGCTGGACCGTAAACTGCGTGAAACCATGCAGATGGAAATTAAGCGCATTCACCGTGAATCCGGCGCGACCATTATTTTCGTCACCCACGATCAGGAAGAGGCGCTGGCGTTATCGGATCGCATCTGCCTGATGAACGAAGGGAAAATCGCCCAGATAGATACACCGGAAGCCATTTATCAACAGCCGAATTCGACCTTTGTCGCCGAATTTATTGGTCTGTCGAATATTTTGCAGGGAGAAGTGCAAAATGGCAGCCTGGTAACACCGCAGGGAGCCTTTGCGCTGCCTGGGATGGCGGCCAGTGGCAATGCTGCACTGGTAATCCGTCCGGAGCATATTCAGCTCTGCTCCGCCGACCAGGCGTTGTTGCATGGCAAAATCAGCGAGCGTATCTATGCCGGTTCAGAAACCCGTGTGGTGGTGACACTTGCAAACGGTGCACGTTTTATTGTGCGCAGCAGCGGCGTGTCTGCCGGGGCCATTGGTGACAGCGTATCGCTGAACTGGGATGTGGCGAACAGCCGGGTGTTATCAGCGTAAATTCCCCCGGTAGCGGTGCGATTTATCGCGCGTATTTTTCTTGTGCCGCGCACAGGATAGCGCGATAAATCGCGCCGCTACGTGTTGCAACATGTTGAGATCAGGTCGTGTACGCGCCCTCTTAACCAGCGGTGAGCCGCGTCATTGTCCAGCCGTGGATGCCAGAACTGCGCCACCGTCATTTCCGGGGTACTGAACGGCAATGCAAAACTTGCCAGCATCGGATTGTTTTTAATCAACGGATGATGGAGAAACAACGAATGCGGCACCAGCGCCACCAAATCTGAGTGTTGGGCGATGGCCACTGCCGAGGAAAACGCGGGCACCACGGCGGCAATTTGGCGCGTGTAACCCGCTGCCACTAACGCGTCATGTACCGGCCCGCCCAGTTCGCCGCGTCGTGAGGCAACAATATGTCCGAAGGCGGCCAGCTGGCTTAGTGTCACCTGCTGGGTCAGCGGATGTCCTTGCCGTACCACGCCGATAAAACGGTCGCGAAACAGCGCCTGCATACGAATTTCCGGCCCCATATTCCCCAGCACGCCAATTTCCAGATCAATGCGGCCTTCGCGCAGATCGCGGGAACTTTTCTCTGGTTTGGCGACGAAATCCAGCCGAACCCCAGGCGCAAGCTGCGCGACCGCCCCAATCAGGATGCCACCAAACGCTTCGACAAACCCTTCGTTGGTGCGCAACACAAACTGTCGCTCCAGCCTGGCGAGATCCAGCACGGTTTCCGCCGGTTGCAGCAAGGCTCGCGCCTCAGCCAGACTCTGCTGCGTACGCTGCCGGATCGCCTCTGCGTAAGGGGTCAAAACCATCTGACGCCCGGCGCGTACCAGTAGCGCATCACCGGTGGTGATACGCAGACGGCCCAGCGTGCGACTCATGGCAGATTCACTTAAGCCAAGACGGCGGGCAGCACCGATAACGCTGCCTTCCGCCAGCAGCGCATCGAGCGCGAGCAGGAGATTCAGATCGGGTTCATTCATGCCCTCCATCCTCGCTGATTGCCGGTCATGAAACAAGGCGTTTGATGCAGGTAATTAATGCATAACCTGCGTGTTCCGCCTGCTATGCCGCAGCGCTACACTGACTGACGCACACCTCATCACAGGAGATTTCTATGACCACATCATCAACCCCAAGCGTATTGCTGATTGGCGCATCGCGCGGGCTGGGTTATGCCCTTGCCGAAACCATGTTGCAGCGCGGCTATCAGGTGGTGGCAACCGGACGTCAACATTCAACGGCGCGGCTGGAGGCGTTGGCCACGCGCTATCCGACAACGTTGCGTGTGGAACGCGTCGATATCACCGAACCGGAACAGGTTTCGGCACTGCATCAACGTCTGCTGGGGTGTGAGTTCGACATGCTGTTTGTGAACGCCGGGGTGAAAAACAACGATGGCGAAACCATTGCTGATGTCAGCACCGACGAATTTATTCGCGTGATGGTGACCAATGCGCTCAGCCCGTTACGGGTGATCGAAGCCTTTAAAGATAACGTCACCCCCTCCGGTACCATCGCGGTGATGTCATCCGGCCAGGGCAGCCTGACCAATAACACTAATGGCAACTATGAAGTGTATCGTGGCAGCAAAGCCGCCCTGAATATGCTGATGCGCAGTTTTGCCGCACGTCATCAGGACGATGGACGCACCTTATTGCTGATGGCTCCCGGCTGGGTACGTACCGATATGGGCGGCCCGGAAGCCCGGCTGAGTATTGACGAAAGTATCCCTAACCTGCTGAACACGATGGAAGCCTGGCAAGGTCGCACCGGGTTGCATTATCTCGACTATCTGGGTCGCGTGGTGCCGTGGTAACCACGCTATAACAGTTTGCGCAGCAATAGCTGATGCAGCTTGTCTCGCATCCAGCGATTCGCGTCATCGTCGTGGCGCGCGTTATGCCATAACAGGGACAATTGATAATCGGGCATTGCAACCGGTACCGGGGCCGCACGCAGGCCAAAACGCTCGCACCAGTTGCTCACCAGCCCCTGCGGCACGGTAGCAAACAACGGTAAACGCTTCAGCATCAGCGGCAATGCGGAAAAATGCGGCGTGACGTAACGCACACGGCGGGCAACACCCTGCTGCTGGAGCTGCTCATCCAGCGCGCTTTCATTTGCGCCGCGATATGACACCAGCACATGCTCGTACCGGACAAACTCTGCCAGCGTCAGCGCAGCAGTCAGGGCAATTTGCTGGCTATCCCACAGGGTGCTGAATCCGGCGCTGCCAATCTCTGCGCGCGTCATATCGCGGCTGACCGGGTTGCCGACCGTCACCGCCACATCGGCCTGTTGCTTCTCCATCAAGGGCGTGACCTGCCAGGGATCGGCAGTCAGAACGGTGATATCCACCTGCGGCGCATCCACCAGCAATTCAGCCAGTAAATCCGGCATCAACCACTGCTCAATCCAGTCGCTCATAGCCAGACGAAAACTGTAGCGATCATGACGCGGGTTGAAGGCGGGCTTGCTGAAAATCGCACGATGCATCCCCTGCAACAAGGGCGCAAATTGTTGTACCAGCTGTTCGGCGCGCGGGGTCGGTATCATCCCCTGTGAGGAACGGACAAACAACGGATCGCCAAACATCGCACGCAACCTTTTCAATGCCGCACTCAGCGCGGGCTGCCCGAGATATAAACGCTGCGCCGCCCCTGTCACGCTGCGCGCTTCATACATCACCAGCAGCACCACCAACAGGTTAAGATCGACGCGACTTAAATCATTTTCGTTGATGATTTCCATGATTATAATCGATTTAAATAATGATATTCGCCTGAGTATAGTGGCAATACAGGTTAGCCGGGAGGCATAAATGAAGATTCAAGTGGGCGATTGCCTGATAGAAAAAGTCACTGAACAAACCGCTACGCTGCCGTTCGCCGTGCTGTACCCGGATCATCTTGCGCAGATGCCCGTTGGCCTGGCGACGCAGTTGGCGACGTTGTCGATCCACAGTTGGGTGGTGAGGACCGGCAAGGACATCATCATTATTGATACCGCGACCGGTAATCAGCGCGATCGCGACCATAAGCCGCTGTTTCATCAGCTGCAAACCGACTATGCCCAACGTCTGGCACGGGCGGGGGTTGATCCGCATGCCGTGACCCTGGTGCTGATGACGCATATTCATACCGACCATGTCGGCTGGAATACCCATTGGCGGGATGGCCGCTGGCAGCCGATGTTTCCCAACGCGCGTTATATCTGCTCCGCTGCTGAACTGGCGCGATGTGAAGAAAATCCCGCCATGCAGGCGTTGTATCTCGACAGCATTTTACCGCTGATCAACAGCGGCCAGCTTGAGACAGTGGCGGTGGATGGTTCGCCGTTATTTGCTGGCGTGCTGCGATATCTGCCAACCCCCGGACACAGCATTGATCATGCTTCGCTGCTGCTCTCCAGCCGCGGCCAACAGGCATTTTTTTCCGGTGATGTGATGCACCATCCTCTGCAATTCCAGTTTCCCCGGTGGAACTCGGTGTTTTGCGAGAATAAAGCGCTCGCCGTGCGTTCAAGGCAACTGGCGATAGACTGGTGCCTGCAACATCAGGCAATCTGGTTCAGTTCGCATTTTTCCGCCAGCTCATGCGGCAGGGTGATTTCTGCTGCCCCTGAGCTGCCCCACTGGATGCCGCTGGAGGCTGAACCGGATGCAATACGCTGAGTATCTTCGTGCGTCGCTAAGCGACTTGACCGATGCATTACAACAGGGGGCCACGACGGCCCGTGAGCTTACGGAATTCGCGTTGCGGCGCATTGCCGAAGCCGACCAAAATGGCCCGCGCTACAACGCCATCACCTGGCTGTTTGCCGACCAGGCGCTGGCAGCGGCGACTGAAAGTGACGCACGCCGCCGTCGCGGGGAAGCCCCACGCAGACTGGAAGGCATCCCGCTGCTCATCAAGGACAACATTGCGGTGCAGGGTTGGCCCACCAGCGCCGGGTCGGTGCTGCTGCGCCACGTTATAGCTGAACAGGATGCGCCGTTAGTCACGGCGCTGCGCGCAGAGGGCGCGGTTCTACTCGGCAAAACGGCGATGCACGAGTTGGCGGCGGGCATTACCGGCGCATCATCACTCAGTGGTTTTACCGATAACGCCTGGCTGGCGGGACATTCACCGGGAGGATCCAGTAGCGGTTCCGCGGTGGCCGTGGCGGCAGGTTATGTTCCACTGGCGATTGGCACCGACACCGCGGGTTCCGTGCGCATTCCCGCAGCTTTCAATCATCTTTATGGTCTGCGCATGACCCACGGTGCGATCAGCATTGACGGTATTGTGCCGCTGTCGCCCAGCCAGGATATCCCTGGCGCGTTGGTGCGCCATCCTGCCGACTTGCGCCTTGTCAGTGAGATCCTCAGTGGACAGACGCTCCCGCCTCCTGAGGAGCCATTGCGCATCGGTGTGTGGCAGGAGGGTTTTGCCCCGGAGGAAGCAGCGATTAATCAGGCGGTGTACACTGCCGTGACGGCGTTGGTTGGGGAAACGGGTAATCAGCAGACGATCGCCTTTCCACAGCTTGAAACCCTGGCTGCTGAAGCCAGCATCATCCCGTGGGAATTTGCCGAAGCACTGGCGGAGTGGCTGGCCGACAAACCGCAGGCCGAGAGCCGCACACTGGCCGAGGTGGTGGCATCTGGCCGTCATCATCCACAACTGGAAGCGGTGTTCACCGCACGCGCTAACCATCCCGGTAAAGCCAGTGACAGCTACGCCATCCAGCAACTGCGCCAGCGCACCTTATATCAAACCCTTGTTCAGCTATTTAACCAGCTTAAAATCAATCTGTTGGCTTACCCGGTAGTGAAGCATCCGCCGGTCAGACATGGCGAATTACAGCCGGGCAGCAACGCACTGGTCGCGGCGGTCACCGGTGCGCCTGCCATCAGCATCCCGGTCGGTTTCACCGCCCAGGGATTGCCGATTGGTATGGAGTTGCTGGCATTACGCGGTCGCGAGGATCTGTTGTTGCAGGCGGCTGAGCAGATGGCGGCCATCGGTCGATAGCTTAACATCGACAAGATATGACCTTTAATAACAAGCAATAAGACCCATAGCTCAAAGGCGTATGGGTTATTTTCCTGTTAAGTAAATCGTGTGGCCCAATTATTTATGCAACGATAAGCCCTTTATCGCTTTATCGACGGCTTTTTTTGGCCCGCGTAAGGCAATGCCCACCAGGTCCAGATTATCCGCGTCCTGCGCCAAAAACACTTCGCGGTTTGCCGCATCATGGCCGGTGGAAAACATGGCGTGGACATAGGGGATAATCGTTAATTCACGCTCCAGCCCCTGACGATGGGCGCGCTGTAAACCCGGCAAGTCCCCGGCAAATATTAGCATCGGCTGCCCGGCCATGTTGCCGTAGGGTCGCCCGTGCGCATCCACATACGGCTCACCCATCATCTCAGGTGCCGCAGAGGCAATGCCGGTCGCCAGAAACGCCACCACATTTAACCGCTGCCAGGTTGCCAAATCATCACGCACGATCAGGGCGATTTTAGTATCAAACATCTGCAACAACTCTCCGTTAGGGTCAAAGCCCTATCATCGTCAAGTTTGCGGCAGGCGATCTAGAACGTTTGTGCACTGACGCTGATAAGAGGCAGGTGTCATGCGATAGGCTCGCTGGAACCAGCGACCAAGATGGCTCTGGTCAGAAAAACCTACCTGCAACGCCACCGTGGCGGGCTCTATGCCCTGCGCCAACAAATTACGGGCGCTGCGCAGACGCAGGCGCACCAGATACGCATGGGGAGACTGCCCGAAAGCCTGTTTGAACTGGCGTGTCAGACGGAATCGATCAATGCCTGACAAGCGAGACAGGTCCGCTAACCCAATATCCTCGGCCATAAAATCGTGCAGATAGTCGCGGAGTAACTGCATGGACGCCAGCGCAGCCGAACGCGGCTGACCAGGGCGCGGATCAAGATGACGGGACAACATCGTCAGCAGATGATCCAGCGCCTGGTCGCGCGCCAACCGCCCTTCCGCGTGATGTACGGTATACCACGCCTGCTGAATGGCACTGGCGAGGAGCGCATCATCATTAAGGGTTGAGCGGAATGCAGCTTCGATGTTGGCGATATTGCCAAGACCACGTTGCTGCATCATCTCCGCCACCCATGTCTGGGGTAGATAAAGCATCACATAGGTGAAGCCTGCGGTATCCGGCGCATGACCATCATGCACCGCACCCGGCTCAATCAGGATCGAGCGGCCTGGCGTGCTGGTGTGAAGCGCGCGGTGGCAATTGAAGCGTTGCAGCCCCTGTTGTGTCACGCCAACCAGCAACTCGTCATGATCGTGCGGATCGTAAGCGTGCCCGCAGAAATGCGCATTCACACTTTCGATACCGGTTTCGTCATCACGGCGAAAATCAACCCAGTCGCGGTTGCTGGCGTTGATATTTCTGGCTGGCATAACGACTCCTGAAAGGTGTGGCGATGAGGATGACACTATATCAGGGGGGCGTAAGCAGCCAAAACCCTAACAGTCCGGTGGCTGGGGCTGTGCCATCTTTTAGTGCAGAAGGTGCACAAAAAAGATCTTGTTACCTGTCAGGTAACTTTTTGCGGTGAAACGTTCGCGGCGCGAGAAAAGCAGAAAAAAGAATATTAGTTCGCAAGATCAATTGACTACTGATTAATCACCACAGGATTCATTGAATAACCCGCCTCTGGCATGCGCCTTGCTTAAGGTAAAAAGTTACCAAATACGCAACTCAGGTTCAGGATATGTCACACGACGAAGCGGATAATCACGGTCAGGAAGCAAATAATAGCGCAGACTTCAATGTCGGGATACGCCTGCGCGCGGTGCGTAAAGCGCGCGGAATGCGCATTGAGGAAGTGGCAGAAAAAGTCGGGGTCAGTAAGTCCTTCATCAGCCGCCTGGAACGCAACGTCACCCAGGCATCCATCGCCACCCTGCTTAAAGTGTGCGAAGTGGTCGGAATTACCCCAGCCAAACTGTTCGATCCTCCCGCAACCAGCTTCGTGCCCGCCGGGAAAGGCACGCCCATCAGCCTCGGGGGCGAAAAGATGCGCGAATATCTGATCAGCGGCGGCGTCAACGACGACATGATGGTGCTGTACTCCGAGATCGATCCACAAGGGGGTTCCGGGGAGGAGCCTTACACCCTCAACGCTGCCGCCGATATGGTGCATGTGCTGAGCGGCGAACTGGAGATTGTGGTGGAGGAGCAGCGCTACCTGCTGGCAAAAGGCGACACCCTCACCTTTAAACCGTCACTGCCCCATACCTGGCACAACATTTCCCCTGACCAAATGTGCACCGCCATTTGGGTCATCGTGCCGCCACCGTCGGGAAATTAAGGCGTGCCTGTGTCTGTCATTGTTTTTTAATCCGCGTTTCCACCACACCAGAGGAATAATGATGAAAATAGCAAAATTGATGCTGGCCCTCGCTGCTGCGGGCCTGGCCGGGTCGTTATATGCCGCGCCCGGCAAGATTACCATCGCCACCGATGCCACCTTCCCGCCGTTTGAATCGATCGATGCCAGCGGCAAACTGGTGGGTTATGACGTCGACCTGATGCACGCCATCTGCAAAGCGGCGGCGCTGGATTGCAATGTCATCAGCGCCCCGTGGGACGGCATGATCCCCGGCCTGATGAACAACAAATACGACGCGCTGATCTCGCAGTTGACCGTTACCGATGCTCGCCGGCGGGTGATGGCCTTCAGCGATATTTACGATCATCCGGTGTTCCGCTTTGTCGCGAAAAAAGGCGCCGTCACCGACACCAGCCCGGAAGCATTGAAAGGCAAAGTCATCGCCGTCCAGACTGGCACGCCGATGGATACTTACGTCACCAAACATTATCCAGGCAGCACCATCAAACGTTATGACGGCGGCAGCGCACCCTACCTCGATTTAACCGCCGGTCGGGCGGATATTTTTATGAGTTACGAAGCGCAGATTATTTATAGTTTCCTGAAAAAAGATGACGGTAAAGATTACCAACTGGTTGGCCCTCGCCTGACAGGTAAAGATGCACCGGAATTTGGCGAAGGGGTCGGGATTGCCATGAATAAGAAAAACACCGCGCTGGTCGAAAAGATTAATCAGGGTCTGGCGAAAGTTCGCGCCGATGGCGATCTGGACGCACTCAATAAGAAGTATTTTTCAGCTGAGTAAAGGCAATGTCGGGTAATTACTATTTAATGGTCCTGAATGCGGGATGGGTTTCGCTGCAACTGGCGTTTGCCTCGCTGTTATTATCTGTCATTCTCGGACTGCTGGGCGCACTGGGAAAACAATCCGGCATTCGCTGGGTGAAGGCGATTGTCACGCCTTATACCCTGCTGGCTCGCGGCATTCCAGATTTAGTGCTGATGCTGTTGGTTTTTTACAGCGTACCCGCCCTGTTAAATAGTGGACTGGAAAGCGTCGGGCTGAATTACTCCATCGAGTTCAGCCCTTTTATTGCCTGCCTGATTACCCTGGGGTTTATTTTTGGCGCTTATATGACGGAAACATTTCGCTACGCGTTAACCAATATTCCCCACGGTGAAATTGAAGCCGCTCAGGCATTTGGTTTTACCCACCGCGCCATTTTCTTGCGGATTATTTTGCCGCAATTAATTCGCCTTGCCTTACCCGGCTTTACCAATAACTGGTTGGTGCTGGTTAAGGCGACTGCGCTGGCATCGTTACTCGGGTTACAGGACATCATGTTTAGCGCCAAAGGGGCGGCGGAGTCCACCGGTAAACCTTTTACCTTCTATCTGCTGGCGGCCGGGTTTTATCTCGCCGTTACCCTGCTGTCAGTGGCGGCGTTGCACCGTATCAGCCAGCGTTACGCGCTGGTGGTCCGTGGAGGTAATCCATGAGCTGGGATATTATTGCCGATAACCTTGCGATGTACCTGCACGGTACCGCGCTAACCCTGCTGCTTACCGGGGTATCGCTGGTCATTGCCTTTGTCCTTTCGGTGCTGCTGGCACTGGCGCGTGACAGCGCACCACGTCCTGTGCGCTGGCTGATTTTTCTCTACACCACCGCTTTTCGCGGGACACCGTTATTAATCCAGTTGTTTTTGATTTATTACGGTCTGGCGCAGTTTGATTTATTACGTGCCAGTTTTCTCTGGCCGTGGCTCTCCAGCCCACTGGTTTGTGTATTACTGGCGTTTGTCCTTAATACTGCCGCCTATACTACGGAAATATTCGCAGGCGGTTTGCGTCACTTGCCGGCGGGGGAAATTGAAGCAGCTAAAGCGTTCGGCATGAGTTACCCGACACTGGCGCGAAGAATATTATTTCCGGCGATGTTAAGCCGTTCACTTTCCTTATATGGCAATGAAACCATCATGATGTTGCACGCCACCTCGCTGGCGAGCACGGTGACATTAATGGAGGTGACTGGAGTGGCGCGTAATATCAGCCTGAATTATTACATTCAGTTTGAACCCTATGTCACCGCTGGAGCAATTTATCTGGTGCTGACACTGATTCTGGTAATGGCATTCCGCTATTTTGAAAAACGCTACGCAGGTTATCTCAACGGTAAGCGTAGTTAATCTGGATCGAGGAAAATATGACAACAAACACACGACAATTTGATTTGTGGGGTATCCCTTTTGACGGAGAAGCCACATTAGGCTGGCCGGGATCACGTTATGCACCGGCCAAAGTGCGCGAGTGCGCACGCTGGATCAATATGCGTATTCAGCAGGGAAAAGTGTATTGTCTGGAAACGGACAGTGAAATGACGGTGGGCGAGCAATTGCTGGTGGATCGCGGGGATGTGGCGGTGGTGCCCAGCGATACCCTGAAAACCTTTGCCGCGACACGCGCGTCCGTAATGGCGTCCATTGCGGCTGGCCGGGTTCCCATTATGATCGGCGGCGACGATAGCCTGCTGTTCCCGGTGGCGCAGGGTGTGCATGATGCGCTGCCGGGCCGTATCGGCATTATCCATTTTGATGCGCATCTCGATCTGATGGACGAGAGCGACATGCAAGGTCGCCACAGCCAGTCGAGCGGTATGCGCCGTTCACTGGAGCTGGAACGCATCGCCCCCACCGATTGTATTCAACTGTGTGAACGGCATTTCAACTTCCCGGCTTCCGGCAAATTTAAACACGACAACGACCTGATCCACCTCAGCGCCCGCGAAGTGCTGAAAATCGGCCCGGAAGAGACGGTACGACGTGCGTTGGAACGGGTGAAAAACGCCGATCATATTTTCCTTTCCTTCGATATTGATTCGGTCGATCCGGCTTATGCGCCAGGCGCAGGTGCGCACGAACCGGGCGGTATTACCTCGGATCAGGCATTGCAGATGGTGAGTATGTTAGCTCCCCATTGTGCGGCGATGGCGATTACGGAAGTCAATCCAACCAAAGATGTCGGTGATATGACCTCCACGCTGGCCGCGTATCTGGCCTTTACCTTCGCGGTGTACGGCAGCCAGAACCCTTAGCAGCGCCCTGCGCGCACATCGTACGCGCCCCGATTGCGGTGATTGAGCAACACGGTGGCGGGGGTGCGCGTTGTATGCTGGCGGAAATTTTCGCGCCAAAGATCACTGACTGGCCGTCGCCCCCAACTCACGCAACCAGCCAATCATGGCTTCGCTCCCGGGTTGGCTCAGGGTGCGCTGCGGCCAGGCGAGGAAGTACGGTTTACTGAGAGGCAGACTCAGTTCGTCAATCACCACCAGTTCGCCGCGAGCCAGTTCAGCGGCGATCAGGCGACGCTGTCCCAGTAGCAATCCGGCACCAGCCACTGCGGCATCAATCGCCAGCGAGGTCAGGTTAAAGCTAAACGCCGGTTGTGGTGTCGGTTCTATCCTGCCTTTTGCCTGAAACCAGCTACGCCAGTCCGGCAGAAAACGCCCCTCATTGCCCCAGTCGAGATGGATCAACGGCGCGTGGCTGAAGATGTCAGCCGTGGCATAATGCTGCAAGAGCGCCGGGCTGGCGACGGGCAGTACCTCGTCATGAAACAGCCATTGCTTATCCAATTGCGGATAACGGTCTTCACCAAAACAAATGACAAAATCGGCAGGTATGGCGGTGAAATCCACTTGCGCGTGGGTGCCGTGGAGCGAGAGATCGATATCCGGGCAGTGGGCGCGCCAGTCAGCCAGGTGCGGTAATAACCATTTCGATGCCAGGGCTGGCAACGCATAAACCGTCAGTCTGGGGGCAACAGCAGCATGGCGAATGTTTTGCTGACCGAGATGCAAGATATCAAAAGCTTCCGTGACATAGCGCAAATACTCTTTGCCGGTGTCGGTCAGCATCACCCCACTTTGTGTACGCAGAAACAGCGCACTGCCCAACTGTTCTTCCAGTTGGCGAATCTGCTGGCTGACCGCCGCCGGGGTTAACGCCAACTGCGCAGCCGCTTTTGCCAGGCTGCCTAATTCGGCCGCCACTTTAAATGACTGGATGACGCTGATTTTCGGCAAACGCGGCGATTGTGCAGGCATTAAGGCTTCCTTATCAGGGTATTAAGTATTTATCGTTACACAGCTATGCAGGCCGCAGCTAGAGTAGCATTACACCTGCTAATGATGAGAATTGTTACTATGTCTGAGTCTCTGGTACGTCTGGACCTGCATCCGCTGGCCGATCACAACTGGCGTGAACGCTGTCGCACGCAGCTCAACCAGCAAGGTGCGCTGGTGTTACGTCAATTTTTACAGCCCGCCGCTCTACAGGCGATCATTGAGGAAGGTAACGCCCAGCGCCATCTGGCTTACCATACCGTCAGCAAACATAACGTCTATCTGATGAAGCCTGATGAGGCATTGAGTGCCGATCATCCCCGCAATCGTGATGTCATCAGTACCAAAGGCTGTATCACCGATGATGCCATTAAGGCAGATTCCCCCCTGCGTCTGCTTTACAATGATGCGCTGTTCCAGTCGTTTTTATGCGATGTATTGGGCGAAGCGGCGCTCTATCCTTATGCCGATCCGCTGTCATCCATCAACCTGCACTACGCACCACACGGCCAGGAGTTAGGCTGGCACTTCGATAATTCGTCGTTTGCCATCACGCTGCTGGTGCAGAAACCGCTGGCGGGCGGCGTGTTCCAGTACGTGAAAGATCTGCGCGATGCCGATGCCGGTGAGATGAACTATGACGGCGTTGCCGCCGTGCTGGATCAACGTCAACCGGTGGATGCGCTGGCGATTGACGCTGGCGATCTGGTGCTGTTCCGTGGTCGCAATTCACTGCATCGTGTCACGCCAACCGAAGGTGAAGTGACGCGTATGTTGGCGGTGCTGGCTTATAACACCGCCCCAGGGATTGCCTTGTCGGAAACCGCGCGTATGACGTTTTACGGACGGTTATAAACCGATAACCCTTGCGTAGCGGCGCGATATATCGCGCGGCTTTTTCCTGCATCGTGCGCAGAATTGCGCGATAAATCGCGCCGCTACGGGGAAATCATCATGATAATGATGTATTCAGCGCACGCCAGCCTCGCAGAAAAATCTGCTGAGTACGAAACGCCACCAGCGCGCGCCAGTCTGCATCCGCTGGCCAGAAGCCTTCCACCAGCGCCTGCTTAATCACCTGGCCCGCAGCGCTGGCAGGATCACCATACAGATGCAGCCAGTGATCCTCCCGCACCCGCTGATGCATCTCTTCTCCGGCATAGGTACCGCACTCCACCACCAGCGGTAGAATGGTGGTATCCGGCAATGAGGTCAGCAGAAATTGCGACAGATACCCGGTAGCCGTTGCGGTCACACCGGTTGCGCTCTCTCGCCCGGCACCGGTAAACAACAACGTCAGCCACTCACCGTAGATATCTTTGCCCCAGTCGTGGGCCGGATAATGTTGTTCGGCGATCGACAGCAGCATCGGATGTCCCCACGTCCCTGCCCCCGTATGCAAATCAAAACTGAGGATGGTGGTGGCCCGTGACAAATGCTGCGCGATGATCGTCTGCATGGTGCGATAAGACCAGCTCGGCTGATAGCCGCCAAAAAAGAAACCGTCATCGGCAACGTATTGCCCCGCTTCCACCACGCGTTTCACCCCCTGCCAGCCGTCATGCGCCAGCGCCGTCGTCAGTTGCTGGTCGGCGCGGGTGCGGTCGCCGTGGTAGATATCGTGCCACTGCGCGTAGCCCGGATTGGCCGGTAGCGGTTGGTTGAAGTCAACAAAGTTACGGTTGAGATCGATATTGTCTTCATTGACCCGGCGCAGATGCGCGGCCCCCCACGGGTTGAGCAGATGGACCATCAGCACGGCGCTGTCTGCCGGTAATGCATTGGCGTCCAACGCCTCCAGCCAGGCAATTTGGCAATCCGAGCCGTAATAACCTTCCACGCCATGAGTGCCGGAAACCACCAGCATCAGTCGCGAAGCCGATGCCGGACCGATTAGCGCCACATCGGTATAGAGGTTTTCACCTTGTGGGCCTGGCAGTGGATGGGCGTAGGATGAGATAATCGTTCCTGTGCGTTCGGCGGCGGCCAGGAAGCGGGTACGCTGGGGTAAATATTGCGGTAGTAACATGGTTTTATGGGTTCCTGCGGATCGTAGCGGCGCGATAAATCGCATCGCCACGATCATCTGTCACATGGATAATCAGGGATAGACTTTAAATTTGAAGTACTTCTTCGTGAGTTGGTCGAAGGTGCCGTTTTTATGTATTTCCGCCAATGCCGCGTTAATCATCTTCAGATTGGCCTCATCCCCTTTGCGTAATGCAATGCCAACGCCATCACCAAAAATCTTCTTGTCGGTCAGGGTGCCCTTAATGACGTAATCCTTGCCTTCCGGTTTAGTGAGAAAACCCTGCTCGACAGAAACCGCATCACTCAGGGTACCATCCAGTCGACCGGCGATCAGATCCGGGTAGACCTCCATTTGGTTAGGATAAGAGACCACGTTAACTCCCTCCGGTGCCCATTTGGTTTTAGCCCAAGTTTCCTGAATAGTCCCCTGCGCCACGCCGATGGTTTTGCCACGCAAACTGGCAACATCGGTAGTCAGTTTGCTGGCGGCAGGTGCCAGCAACGCGCTCGGTGTGGTGTAAAGCATATCGGTAAATGCAACCTGCTGACGGCGCTTATCCGTCATCGCCATCGCGGACAGGATCGCATCGAATTTTTTTGCCTGGAGCGCCGGGATGCTGCTGTCAAAACCCATTTCTACCCACTGGCATTTCACCTTTGCCTGAGCACAAATGGCGTTTCCGAGGTCAATATCAAACCCCTGTAATGAGCCATCGGCGGCTTTCGATTCAAATGGCGGGAATGTGGGATCAACACCCAGTCGTAACGTTTGCTGCGCCTCAGCAAAGTGGGTAAAAGCGGTGAGCGAAAGCAGTAAAGCAATGGACAGGCTCTTTTTCATTGTAAGCTCCGAAATGCAGGTGGTTTTCAGCACGACATGCAAATTTAATAACATGACGTTCCTGTTGCCACCAGCGAATTACGGCGATTTACTCAGAGCAAAATCTTATATTTGTTAGATAGTTAGCCCGATTTTATACGCCGTTAAGTTTTGCTTAACCGGCGTATAAAACGGATGGCTGCCATCATCAAATAAAGGTAAAAATCTCGTCACGCGGCAGGCGGGATTTCGGTAACGCCGCGTTGAAGTCTTCATCACTGCGATAGCCCAGTGACACCAGCACCACGCTGGTCAGCCCTTTTTCACGCAGTCCCAGCGCCTGATCAAGCGCACGCTGGTCAAAACCCTCCATTGGCGTGGCATCAATACCTAGCATCGCCGCACCCAGCAGCAGGCCGCCCAGTGCCAGGTAAACCTGTTTTTCCATCCATTGCGGGATATCACGTTGTTCATAGCGATGGATATCTACATAGCCACGACGGCTTTTATCCTGCCCGGCCTTCGCCTCCGGTTTCAGAAAGCGACCATCCTTCTCTTCCTGTGCCAGCACATTTTGCAGATGCGCGTCATCAAGGTCGGTGCGCATGCACAGCGCGATGACGTGCGAAGCATTCAGCACTTTGGGGCCGTTATAGACGAACGCCCCCTGGGTCGACTGAGCAATCTGCTCGCGCCCTTGCGCCGTGGCAGCCACCACAAAGTGCCAGGGCTGAGAATTGACTGATGACGGGCTGTTGCGCAGCACGTTCAACAGGGTTTCGATCTCAGCGTCCGGCAGGTTTTTACCCGCAGCAAAGGCTTTCACCGTATGGCGACGCGCCACGGCATCATTCAGCGTCATAGTCTTCTCCAGAACAGTCACAGTTGAGATGGCACTACCCTATCCGCTTCGCTAACCCCACGGTTAACGAATTGTGTTTCAATACGTTAAAAACCACTCAGCACAATTTTGCCGCGTGCTCGGCCGCTTTCGATTAAGGCATGAGCCTTACGCAGATTGGCAGCATTGATGGTGCCATGATGAGCACCTGCGGTGGTTTGCAATGTTCCTGCGTCAATCAACGCGCTGACTTGCTGCAAAATATCATGCTGACGCTGCATATCGGCGGTATGGAACAACGAGCGGGTAAACATCAATTCCCAGTGCAGTGAGATGGCTTTACGCTTCAACGGCACCACGTCCAGCGACTCAGGATCGTCAATCAACGCCAGTTTGCCCTGCGGAGCCAGCACATCAATTAACTGTGGATAGTAGCTGTCGGTATGGGTCAGGCTGGCGACATAGCGTACGTCAGCAATGCCTGATGCGGCCAACTGCTCAGCTAACGGTTTGTGGTGGTCAATAACATGGTGTGCGCCGAGTGAACGTACCCAGTCTGCCGTTTCCGGACGCGACGCTGTGCCAATCACCGTTAACCCGGTCAGCTTCGCCGCGAGTTGCGTCAGCATCGACCCTACGCCGCCACCCGCGCCAATAATCAGCAACGCCGCATGTTCTTCCGGCTGCACTTCCAGGCGATCAAATAACAACTCCCAGGCGGTCAAGGCGGTAAGCGGCAGTGCGGCGGCATCAGCGGCGCTCAGCGATTGCGGTTTATGTCCGGCGATACGCTCATCCACCAGGCCATATTCAGCGTAACTGCCGGGCCGAGTGATATCACCGGCATAAAAGACTTCATCACCGGGTTTGAACAGGGTTACGGCTTCGCCCACCGCTTCCACCACGCCCACAGCATCCCAACCGAGAATGCGGGGTTGATCGGTTGGCGCACCGGCACGCACCTTGGTGTCCACCGGATTAACGGCAATGGCGTTAATTTTCACCAGCAGGTCACGCGCACCCGGCTGCGGTTTCGCCACATCGAGATCGTAGAGGGCATTTTCATCAGAAATCGGTAAACCGTTTTGGCTGTAAACAATGGCTTTCATGCTGAGGTTCCTTATTCTTCAAGGGTTTTAGCGAATAACGCGTAGCCTACGCCGCCTTTGCAGGGTTAAAAACGCCACTTGCAGAGCAACACTTTCACTTTTAGAGTGAAAATCCACTGTCGCTGGGATGATGCAATGATTCGACTGGAAGATGTGACCTTATTTGTACGCTCCGCCGCGCTCGGTAGTTTTTCCCGTGCCGCGCGTGAGGCCGACCTGTTGCCTGGCCAGGTAAGCGCCGCGATTCAACGCCTGGAACGCGAGTTGGATAAACGGCTGTTTGCTCGCTCCACCCGAAGCCTGCGATTGACGGCGGAAGGAGAGAAATACCTGCCTTATGCGCAGGAGATGCTGGCACTGATGCAGGCCGGTGCTGACAGTTTGCAAAGCCAGGATGATGCGTTGTCCGGTGAACTCAAGATCGCGCTACCGTCCGATATCGGCCGCAATATCGTGCTGCCGCTGATAACCCAGTTTTGCCGCGAACACCCGTCCCTGTCGGTGCGATTGTCCCTTTCCGACCAGATCAGTGATGTATTCCGTGATCCGGTCGATATCGCTATCCGTTACGGCAAACTTGACGATAGCAGCTACGTCGCGCTGCCGCTGGCGGAGGATAATCGTCGTGTACTGGTGGCCGCCCCCGCCTGGCTCGATCAACATGGCCGCCCGGAAAAACTGGAGGATCTTGCCCACCATCATTGCCTGCTCTTTGTCATGAACGGCCATGTGTATGACAAATGGACCTTTCCTCAGGAAGGCATGCGTCGTCAGATTACGGTAAAAAGCCGCTTATTATGTGATGACGCTGACGTGGCGCGCCGTTGGGCGGTGGCAGGAATGGGGATCGCCTATAAATCCTGGCTGGATGTTTGTGGTGATGTACAGGCCGGTCGGCTGGAAGTGGTGCTTCCGCACCAGCCTGGTGAAAGCACCCCACTGCATCTGATCTGCCCTCATCGCAAACAGTTCTCCCCGGCGATTCGCGCCTTGTATCAGGTGTTACGCACCCATCTGCGCGCGCTGACCGCGCAATTGGCTGCCTGATGGCTTCTGCGCGAAAAATCGCGCCGCTACAACCCGCACGACATCGTAGCGGCGTGATTTATCACGCGTTTTGACCTGTCTCACTGTGACAGTTGCACCTGTTACACCCTGTCACAGCGAGACAGCCCCCGCGCAGAATCGCCAACTTAATTTATTGATTTAAAATATAATTCCTCATCACTCACCCTGGCACAGTTCTCGCTATAGCCACGCTGAGCTTCTGCACCGGCCACCCGCGTGGCAATGGACAGAAATAATGCCAGCCTCAAGGAGAACAACATGAAAGCGGCACGTTGGTATAAAGCACGCGATATTCGCGTCGATGATATTGAAGAACCCCAGGTCACTGCCGGTAAAGTTAAAATCAAAGTCGCATGGACCGGCATTTGCGGTAGCGATTTGCATGAATACATCGCGGGTCCGATTTTCGTCCCAGTGGAAAAACCCCACAAAATCAGCCATGACATCGCTCCTATCGTCCTCGGCCATGAGTTTTCCGGCCAGGTTGTTGAGGTCGGTGCAGGTGTCACCAAAGTGAAACCCGGCGACCGCGTAGTGGTCGAGCCGATCCTCTCCTGTGGCGAATGCCCGGCCTGTCGCGAAGGCAAATACAACCTGTGCGGCGACCTCGGCTTCCACGGTCTGTCCGGCGGTGGCGGCGGTTTTGCCAGCTTCACCACCGTGGCGGAGCATATGGTGCACCGTATGCCAGATGCCCTCTCTTACGAGCAAGGCGCGTTGGTGGAACCGGCGGCCGTGGCGTTGCATGCCGTGCGCATGAGCAAACTGAAAGCGGGCGACAAAGCCGCCGTGTTTGGTGCTGGTCCGATTGGCCTGCTGGTGATTGAAGCTCTGCGTGCCGCAGGCGCTGCCGAGATCTACGTGGTGGAACTGTCCCCCCAGCGCGCAGAGAAAGCGCGTGAACTGGGTGCCAAAGTGGTGATCGATCCCAGCAAAGAAGATGCCGTGGCGAAGATCCGCGAGTTGAGCAACGGCGGCGTGGATGTGGCTTATGAAGTGACCGGCGTTCCAGTGGTGCTGAAACAATGTATCGACAGCACCACCTACGAAGGCGAAACCATCATCGTCTCGATCTGGGAAGGCGAAGCCTCCTTCCATCCCAACAAAGTGGTACTGAGCGAACGTAGCGTCAAAGGTATCATTGCCTATCGCCACATTTTCCCGGCGGTGATGGAACTGATGGCCCAGGGCTACTTCCAGGCCGACAAACTGGTGACGAAACGTATTGAACTGGCCGACCTGGTCGAACAGGGATTTGAAGCGCTGGTGAAAGAGAAACAGCAGGTCAAAATTCTGGTGCGCCCACCGCAGTGATAACCCTCGGGCCAGCCAGGCTGGCCCGTCTCTATTGCCGCTCTGGCAACTGAATACCTAACCGTTGCAGACGACGATACAGTGTCATGCGGCTGATACCGAGCTGGCGTGCCGCAGCGCTGATATTCCAGTGCACCGTGCGCAGTTGACGCAACAACGCTTCGTGCTGGTCATCGCTCGCAGGCGGCTGGAATGGCGCGACAAAGCACAGCGTATCAGGTAAGTCGTCCCACTCAATGACCCCGCTTTCACACATCGCCAGCGCGTACTGCAACGCATGATTAAGCTCACGCAGGTTCCCCGGCCAGCGATAATTGACCAGTGCCTGACGTGCCCGATCGCTGAGTTGCGCCCGACCTGCCAGCATCTGCTCAATCAGCCAGTTGATATCTTTCCGTTCCCGCAGTGGTGGCAGGTGAACGCAGGCGCCTTGCAGGCGGTAAAGCAAATCTTCGCGGAATAACCCGTCAGCGACCCGTTGCGCCAGTGGATGGTGCGAAGCCGACAGCACGCGGATATCCACCTTTTGCGGCTGGCGCGCCCCAATGGGCGTCACTTCCTGCTCGGACAGCACGCGCAGCAGACGTGTCTGCATCTCCAGCGGCATATCGCCGATTTCATCCAGAAACAACGTACCGCCCTCGGCTGCCTGGATCAGGCCGCGTCGCGCTTTACTCCCCGCTCCGGAAAAGCTGCCGGGCAGATGGCCAAACAATTCGCTTTCCAGCAGGCTGGCGGGAATTGCCGCACAGTTAACTGCAACGAATGGGCCTTTGCATCGTGGGCTGGCCTGATGAAAAGCGCGGGCAAAATACTCTTTACCGCTACCGGTTTCACCCTGCACCAGCACATGCAGCGATGAGTCGAGCAAACGCGTGGCACGGCGCAGCTGTTGATCAAGTTGCGGGTCGCCACCGCTTAACGCGGCGAGCTTTGGTGACAACGTCACGCCTGTTGCGGGCGTTGGCCGCACCGGGTGTATTGTCTGCGCATAAAAACGCTGCTGTCCGCTGATATCTTCCAACTGCGGGGTATAAAGTAACTGTTCCATCGGGCCGGGAAACAGCGCGGAGAGCGGTAACCCTAGCGGTTGTGGGTGCGCTTTCAGCCAATGCCTCGCCGCCGGATTCAGTCCTGTCAGACGACCATGCGCATCAAACGCCAGCAAAAACTCCGGTTCGATATCATGCCAGGCAGGATTGCGGCTCAGCTTCAGCACCCAGTCGTGACGATGGCGGTGCAGCAACCAGGCATTTTCAATTTTCTGTGCCTGCTGCTGTACCAGTTGCATCACCAGATGCTGGCTGGTACGCGGCTGTGGTGAGGTCAGCGCAGAAATATCCAGTACCGCCTGGAGATCACCCTGGGAATCGAACAACGGCACGGCGCTGCACGTCAACGGAATATGAGTCGCATCAAAATGGTCGGTTTGATGGATGGTGATGGCCTGCCGCGTGGCAAGCGCCGTACCCACGGCACAGGTGCCGGATAGCGCTTCTGACCACTGCGCGCCAAGAAACAACCCCGCGCGCCGCAGGCTGATTTCTGCGTTAACGTCGCCAAGATAATCAACAGCAACGCCCTGGGCATCGGCCAGCAGCAAAATGTAACCGGCCGGGGCAATCTGTTGATAAAGCTTATCCAGGCCCGGCTGCGCGACAAACCGCAGTTCTTCCAGCTGTTGACGATGCTCACGCAACTGCCCCGCAGGGAGAATACGCGCTTCCTGCAAACGGCTGGGATCGAGGCCGTGGTGATTGACACAGCGTAACCAGGATGCCTGAACGGCATCACTGCCTTGCGGATTCAACACCTGTGCCGACGTCGCCTGCTCGACGCTGGCAACCACGTTGGCGATATGTTCGCGCTGGCTCAGATTCACAGCCTTTCTCCTGCGTTACACCCCGGATAAGTGGAGCCACAGCATAGCGAATCAACACCTAATTAACAGATCTGGCGTAGAAAAATGTCACCTGGCACGATATAACCCTAAATCGGGACTTAATCCGCCACAGAGGAAATTATGGCGCTTTCACACGAACTGATGTTGATCTACACCACCTATTTTGTGGCTACTGCCAGCCCGGGTCCGAGCAACATGGCGATTATGGGCACAGCGATGAAACAGGGGCGTGGTGCGGCCCTGTCACTGGCGGGCGGTGTCATTAGTGGCTCAATGCTGTGGGCGCTGCTGGCGGCCTGTGGCGTGCTCACCGTACTGGCAACCTTTGCGCAGTTGCTGCTGGCGCTGAAGATCGGCGGCGGGTTGTATCTGCTGTGGCTGGCAAGCAAAGCCGGGCGTTCTGCGTTACGTAAACCAGATGCCCTGGAATTTGCGCAGCGCAGCGGTGAACGTGCGCACTATGGCCGGATGTTTCGCCAGGGGCTGTTGATGCATGTCGGTAATCCCAAAGCCATTCTCACCTGGGTGGCGATCATGTCGGTGGCATTGAAACCGGAAGCGGCAGCTTCCACCTTGCCGATAATTATCGCGGGATGTGCGGGGATTTGTGTGCTGGTGTTCTGCGGATATGCGCTGCTGTTTTCCACGGCACCGATGGCGACATTCTATCGTAAAATCCGTCGCGGTCTCGACGCATTGCTGGCCTGCTGCTTTGCGGTTGCCGGGCTGAAACTGGTGTTCAGCCGCACTTAGTCACTGGCGTCATTGCGTCGCGGCGCGATTTATCACGCTGTTTTCACCCACACGATAAATCGCGCCGCGACGAATTTTGTTTAAATCAGGAATTGCCCGGCTTGCTGTCGGCCACTTCACTGAACGCCGGTTTCTGTTTGGACACAGAATAAACGACGTTTTTCGGACCTTTCGGATCGGTTGTCACGTCCACAGACTGAATTGTCACACGGCCAAAACCAAACAGCGTTTGCACGTAGCCACCGATTTTGTGTTTACCGGCTGAAACGTGGATCAATTTATCTTCGCCTTTCGTCAACAGACCGGCGTCCTGACCATCTACCGTCACATAAATCGCAGAACCATCATCGGTACGTGTCACTTCATGGGTAACGTTGATGATGGTCGGGCCTTGCTCGAACGGCGACGCGATATCATTCGTGGAGATAGGGGCCGGAGTCGTAGTCGACGCAGTGTTGCTGGTGGCGTGGCGCGCGCAACCAGTCAGTAATGTCGCAGCCATCAGGCTGGCAAGTGTAAGACGCGAAAACATCGTGACGAAAAACCTATTCTGAATAAGAAGCATTTATTTTAGCGTGTGACGAGAAGTGATGACAGTCACACAAATCCAGTATTTTCCGAATTCAGACGCAATCCGAACAGTGCATCGCACGCAATGCCAAAAGGCGGCGGTTTTCCCGCCACCTGCTGACACGAGATGATTGCGTGATACATCACGCCGCTACTGCAACGCGTAACGCGTCATCGGTGCCACCTGCTGAATCAGCCCATTCGCCTTCATATATTGCGCGAAAGCCTGATAACGCTGCGTATCCAGCGTTGCGCTATGGCTGGCAAAATACGGCAACGTCGCCTGCCAGCCCTGACGATTCAGTGGCGTATTCAGTTCAGGATATTGCTTAATAAACGCCTGCCATGCCTGCTCAGGGTGTGCGCGTAACCAGGCGACACCGGCATCCAACCCGCGCAGAAACGCCGGGATACGTTTATCCTGCGCCGCCGTTTTCTGATTCGCCAGAATGATCAATTCGTCATAAGCCGGAACGCCAAAATCTTCCGGCTTAAAGACTACCGGCTTCGCGCCTTTGTCTTGCAGGTCCAGCAACTCATAGTTGCGGTACACCGTCATGGCCCCGTCAATTTTGTGCGTCAGCAGCGCCGACACCGCATCCATATTAAGGTTGATCAGTTTCACCGAATCCGGGTCAACCCCCTGCGATTTCAGCATGTTGTGAATAGCGACATCCTCAAAGCCAGGGATGGCATAACCGAGCGATTTCCCGGCAAAATCCTTGAGTGAATGGATATCAGCGGAAACGGTGGTCAGGGTGTTTAACGGCTGATTGATCAGCGTACCCACGCGAATGACCGGGACGTCTTTATCCACCAGCGTGTAGAGCTGCGGTTGATAGCTGATCGCCAGATCGGCCTTACCGGCCGCCAGTAGCAAGGGCACTGAAGCGGAGTCAGCCGGGGCGATCATCTCCACATCCAGCCCCTCTTTTTTAAACGCGCCGCTGTATTGCGCGGCAAAAATGGCCGCATGATTCGGGTTAACGAACCAGTCGAGCAGCAACCGAACTTTTTCGTTCGCCTGAGCAACGCTGGAGGTTACCAGCAGTAATAACGCGGTTATCACCGTACCGAGGTTTTTCAAAATGCATCCTTATGTTGAGTGCCAGAGGGTTTTCTTACGTAGCAGGGCGACGCCGCCAGACAACAGCAACGCCAGAATCAGTAACAACAACAGCGCGGCGAAGCTGGTGGCGGTTTCCAGCCGGGCGTTGGACTGCATCATCAGGTAGCCCAGTCCTTCGCTGGCCCCTACCCATTCGCCAATCACCACGCCAATCGGCGCCAGCACCACCGCCATCTGTAAACCGGAGAAAAATTGCGGCAGCGCGGCAGGCCAGCGCACCTGCCAGAACAGGCGAAAGCGTGAAGCATTGAGGGTTTGCGCCAGCTCCAGCCAGCCCGGCGGTGTGCGGCACAGGCCATCAAACAAGGAGATACACAGAGGAAAGAACAGGATCAACGCCGCCACCACCACTTTGGACGCGATGCCAAACCCCAGCCACAGCACCAGCAGCGGGGCCAGCGCAAACACCGGAATCGCCTGGCTGGCGGTGACCAGCGGAAACAGCAAGCGACGTATCGTTGGACTTCCCGCCATCAGCACGGCAAAAACTATCCCCGCACCGACGCCCAACAACAGCGCCAGCACCATTTCCGCCAGGGTATATAACAAGTGATGCCACAGCAGCGCGCGATGCAGCCACAACGCCTCCAGCACCGCCTGCGGCGCGGGCAACAGAAAATTTGGCACGCCACTGTGGCGCGCCAGCAGCCAGGCGCATAACAACACCGCCAATAAGTAAATGGCGCTAAACAGATTTTTCTTCATCTTGATTCAATCGGGTAAACAATTGGCCCTGCGCCTGCAACAGGCCGGGATCATCGATCGTGCGGGGAGCCGCGCCGTCTGGCACCGGCCAGGCTTCGATCCGCAACGGCTGGCCACTCAGCAGCAGAATGTCATCCGCCATGCGGCAGGCTTCCAGCGGGTCATGCGTCACCAGCAGCACGGTTTTCCCCTGCAACAACGTTGCGGTCAGCGTTTGCAGGCTGAGTTTGGTCATCACATCCAGAGTGGCAAAAGGTTCATCCATCAGTACCACATCGCGTTCGGCGTACAGGGTGCGCGCCAGCGCCACGCGTTGCCGCATACCGCCAGAAAGCGTCTCGGGCCGGGCATGAGCAATATCGGCCAGTTTGACCTGCTCCAGCAGATGCAAGGCCCGTGCGCGGTCTGGCTTTTCGCCATTCAGCCGTGCCACCAACATCACGTTGTCCTGCACCGACAACCACGGATAGAGCAAATCCTGCTGCCCCATCCAGGCCACGCTGTCGCTGATGCCACGTATGCTGCCCTGTTGCGGTTGCAGCAAACCGGCCACCAGACGCAGCAAGGTACTTTTGCCAATGCCGCTGCGCCCCAGCAACACCGTGGTTTTACCGCCACGCAGCCGCAAATCGAGGTGCTGACATAGCGGGTGCCCTCCCCAGCTAAAACTGAGATCGTGCAGCGAAATATCGGGGTTCATGGTCGATTGGCCGCCAGAATCGCCAGTCGGGTGCAGCCACGCTGCGCCAGCGCGCTTGCCGCCTGGGCAGCACGAATACCGCTGGCGCACACCAGCACAATGCGCCGATCAGCAGGTGGCTGCCAGGCGTCAAGTTGTTGTGGCAGAATGCGTTGCGCCCAGGCCGCCACGCTAACCGGGGCTTCCTCGCGACTCCGCAACTCGACAATGCAATCTTCAGCGCTGAGAAGTCGGGTATCAATAAAGGGTACGCCGGGTTGATCCGGCTCGCCTGCGCCATCAAAACGGAACTGGCGAAAATGCCAGTGCACAAAATCGCAGTTGACCAGGCAGCCCAGCGGCGAAGGTGCAAACCCCAGCAACACGCTGAGTGCCATCTGCGCCTGTAACGCCCCGAGCGCGGCGACGGCCGGTCCCATCACGCCTGCGGTGTTGCAGTTGGCTGCGCTGGTGGGTAAACATGGAAATAGCGCGCGGTAACTCGGGGCTGAGCCGCAAAATCCGCCGACATAACCCTGTCGCCCCAGTACCGACGCGCTGATCAGCGGGATACCCACTGGATGGCAGGCATCCGACAGTTGATAGGTCACGGCGAAGTTATCCGCTGCGTCGATCACCAGATCGATATTATGTAGCGCCTGCTGCACATTGCTGGCGGTTAAGGACAACGGCAACGGTTCCACCCGCACCAGTGGGTTACGCCGCAGCAAGGCGCGCTGCGCGCTGGTGACTTTAGGTTGCGCCACATCCTGCATATCAAACAGCGTCTGACGGTGCAGATTGTGCAGCGCCACCTCATCGTCATCGTACAGGCGGATATAACCGACACCCGCTCCCACCAACAACGGCAGGAGCGTGGAACCCAGCCCACCCGCGCCCACCACCAGCACCCGAGCCTGACTCAGCCGCTGCTGCCCCTGCTCGCCAATCTCTGGCAACATCATCTGACGTTGGTAGCGATCCATGATTACCCCCCTCCGCCGAAGGTCGCCAGGCCAAAGATCGGCGTGGAGGCGGCAGCCATATCGCGTTTCTCCATCAGGCCACCGTCATGGGCAGCTTTTCCTGCCTCGATCGCCTGGCGAAAGGCTCCTGCCATCCGCACCGGGTCACCCGCTTTAGCCACTGCGGTATTGAGCAAAACGGCATCGAAACCCAGCTCCATTGCCTGTGCTGCCTGCGAGGGGGCACCGATGCCCGCATCGATAATCAACGGAACATCACGGAACCAGGCCCGCATCGCGCGCAGGCCATCAATGTTACGTAGCCCCTGACCGGAACCGATGGGTGCGCCCCACGGCATCAGCACTTCGCAGCCGGCTTCAAGCAATTTTTCACCGACAATCAAATCTTCAGTGGTGTAGGGGAATACCTGAAAGCCATCGGCGCAAAGGATGCGTGCCGCTTCCACCAGCGCGAAGGGATCAGGTTGTAGCGTGTCGGCATGGCCGATCACCTCCAGCTTGATCCACGGGGTGTTAAACAATTCACGCGCCATCTGCGCTGTGGTCACGGCTTCCTGCACCGTGTGGCACCCGGCGGTGTTCGGCAGCACGCGTACATCCAGTTGCGCAAGTAGTTCACGGAAGGCGGCCCCAGCGGCCCCTTCACGCCGCAGACTGACGGTAATGATTTGGCTGCCGCCAGCCGCAATCGCCTGCTGCAAAATTGCCGGTGAGGGATAACCTGCGGTACCAAGCAGAAAGCGGGATTGTGGTTCAAAGCCATAAAACATCATTAGCCCCCCTGCATTGGTGATAACACTTCGAGCTGACAACCCTCTTCCAGTTGCTGACTGTCGTAGCGGGATTTGGGGACAAAAGTACCGTTGTAGGCGGTTGCCACGCAGGCCACATCAATCTGCTGCTCACGCAGCAGTTCGGTCAGGGTACGGGCGGCCGTCAGCACCGGGCGACCGTTAAGCTGAATATTCATGAAGTTGTTCCGAGGTTAAACGCTGCATCAGTTGTTCCGCCATCAGCGGAGCCAGCAGGAAGCCGTGGCGGTACATCCCGTTAAGGTAAAATGTCCCGTTTTGATAGTGGATTTCCGGCAGATTTGCCGGATACGCCGGACGCAAACCGCTGGCGCTTTCGACAATACGCGCTTCGGCCAACGCCGGGTGGATGGCCCAGGCCGCGCTCAGCAACTCCATCATGGCGCGGGCGCTGATCGGGCTGGCATCATGGCTTTCGACCATAGTTGCACCGAGCATAAAATGGCCGCCGCGACGCGGCACCAGATAGCAGGGAAAGCGCGGATGCAGCAGACGAATCGGGCGTGAGAAGCGCACCTCATCGCTGTGTAAAATCAACATCTCGCCCCGCACCGCCCGCAGGCCTGGCAACGCTGTTGCCGCATGGATGCCCCGGCAGTCAATCACCTGCCCCGACGGCTTCCCGTGGTGAAAAGCCACCCCACGTTGCTGCAACTTTTCACGCATTTCATTCAGTGCCAGGCGAGGATCGAGATGCCCCTCCTGCGCAAAAAACAGACCACGGGCAAAGCGCCCGGCGAGGGCTGGCTCCACGTCTGCCGGATCAATCCATTGATGTTGTTCGGTCATGCGGGCAAAGCGGTTCAGTTCCTGGCTGTCGCGTGGTGGTGCCACCACCAGCGTGCCCTGATGTTCAACGCAACTGACGCGTTGCTGCCACCAGGTTGCGGAGTGCTGCCCCAGCTCGATGACGGCCCGTGGTGCGCTTTCTGCTTCACACCAGGGTGCGAGCATACCCCCGGCAAACCAGGAGGCGGGCTGACGCGTGTCATCGCTAATCACTTCAAGCTGTTCACCGCGTTCGGCAAGTAAGGTCGCCACACACAGACCCGCAACACCGCCACCGAGTACAGACCAGCGGCTCATAGCGGGTATTCCGTAATACAAAGGGGAGAATTCACATCGGCCTCTCAGTTTTCGCACTGAGACCCGGGATACAGGAGGAGGGAAATGACACGCGCAACGGAAAAACGTCCCGATGTCAGACAGCCGAGATGACAGGCTGTCAGTCTTCCTACGCCAGTATCAACTGGGTCAGGTTCAAAGGGTCGCTAAGCCGCGCAGTGCGCTTTTAGCCTCTCAGTCTCTTGAGCGAGACTCCCCCGACGCGTCTATTTGTATTGCAGCCGCCAGGCTACGTCAAGTGTAAGCCCGGCAACAAAGCCTAACCTTTAAAAATTCCCTGTTTCAGGTTCATCCATTTTTCTCCATGATTTGCGCGTATTCTCGTCCCCTCATCCTGAAATCCGGCAGGTAAATTATGTGTGCTGATTCAATCATTTCAGCCATTCTGGTGTGTGTATTCGGCGTGATTATTCTGTGGGTGGTGTTCTGCCCCTGAGCCGTCAGGCAAAATAAGAGTAGCGATGCCAGGTGAGCAGCGGAATTTTGCTGTCACTGAACGACTGACCGCTGCCCGGCTGTTGCAACAGGGCGAGGCACAGATCGATCTCCTGACGAATATCATGGCCGAGCACCAAATCCAGGGTGCCGTTCTCCAGCAGCAGTCGGCTCGCTTCACTCAATTCATGGCCGATAAATATCACCTGATCCTGTACGCCAAAATCGGTTAACGCGCGCGCCACCCCTTCGTTACCGCCTGCGGTGTTGTAGATCCCTGCCAACGGGTTCCCCCGCTCCAGCCATTTTTTTACGCTGAGATACGCGGTTTCCGCTTCGTCGTTAATGTTGACGCGATCACGAATGGTTAACCAGGGGAATGCCTCGCGCAACACGCGGCGAAAGCCAATCTCACGCTCCTCCTGGGTACGATAGGTCGAACTACAAATCAGCAGAATATTGCCCGATTGCTGTGCGGGCAGCATACGGCCCATAAACCAGCCCGCAGTGGCTCCGGCAGCGACCTGATCAATACCCACATAGGCGCTGCGCCGCGAATTGGGCAGATCGCTGGTCAGACAAATGACCGGGACTCCATCATCAATCGCCGCTTTAACCGCACGATTTATTTTTACCTCATCGCGACACACCAGGATGATGCCGCTACTGGTGGCGGCTCGCCGGGTAATCAGTTGGCTGAAGCGTTCGACATTGAATTGCACGTTCGGCACGCTATCGAGGCTGAAATGGAGCTGGGGATAATCACTGATAGCAGCGCGTACCTGTTGCTCCACCTGATGGAGAAAACTGGAACCGGATTCGCAAATAATCGCAATGCGCGTTCTGTTAACACTCGGGTTGCCGGTATCTGCGTTCAATCCCAGCCGCTGCATCGCGTCTGCCACTTTTTTGCGCGTCACTTCCCTTACGCCTTCGCGACCATTCAGCACCCGGTCAACGGTGGCGGGACTGACGGCAGCTTCCTGCGCGATTTGTTTGATCGACGGCGATTTCCAGTGATGTTGCTTCATGGCATGTCCTGATGTCATCTACCTCACAGGCAATCAGTATCCGTACATCCTGGCAAAAAGCAAAATCAATCAACCACATGAAATAAAAAGAATTATTCACATTTGATGTTAGTTACATCAAAAAAGCCTGTGATCTACCTCATCAATTCATCACGCCGCCGGGGCTTTGTTTTGACTTGATCTGCGCCCGCATCGATTAATAACGCCACAACCTTTCTACCCCCGAGGAATAACCAATGCTGAATATCGCTTTATTGGGTGCCGGTCGTATCGGCCAGATCCACGCAGGAAATATCGCCGCCCATCCGCAGTGTCGGCTGGCGTATGTTATGGATGTCTATGCTCCGGCAGCGACAGCGTTGGCCGAGAAGTATGGCGCGACAGTTGCCGACCTCGCCACCATCCTGGCAGACAGCAGCATCGATCTGGTGGCGATTTGCAGCGCCACCAACACCCATGCCGATTTGATTGAAGCCGCCGCCAGAGCGAACAAAGCCATCTTCTGTGAAAAACCGGTCGATCTCAGCCTGGCGCGCGTGCAAAGCTGCCTTGCCACGGTGCGGGAAGCAGGTGTGCCGTTGATGATTGGTTTTAACCGCCGATTTGATCCCAGCATGGCACACCTGCAATCCAGCCTGCGCGCCGGGGAGATTGGCAGCACCGAGCTGGTGACCATCAGCTCGCGCGATCCGGGTGCACCACCGCCGGAATACGTGAAAGTCTCCGGTGGCTTGTTCCGCGATATGACGATTCACGATTTTGATATGGCACGCTGGTTACTGGATGAGGAACCGGTCTCGGTATATGCCTCCGCTTCAGCGTTGGTTGATCCCCAAATCAAAGCGGCAGGCGATGTCGATACCGCCGTGGTCACCCTGACCTGTGCCAGCGGCAAAATGGCGGTGATCACCAACAGCCGTCGCGCCAGCTATGGTTACGATCAACGCATTGAGGTCCACGGTAGCGAGGGGATGTTAGCAGTGACCAATCAACTGGAAAGTCAGTTGGTGAAATCGGTGGCGATGGGGGTCGTGGCGCAAAAACCGCAGCACTTTTTCCTGCAACGCTACGCCGAAGCCTATCGCAACGAGTTAGCGACCTTTATTGAGGCACTGGCAAAAGGGGAAGGAGAATACCCGAGTGGGAATGATGGCTTGCAGGCCCTGCTGCTGGCTGATGCAGCGCTGGCATCGTTGAAAACCGGTAAACCGGTAGCACCGGCATCGTTGTTATAAGCGACAAAATTTTGCACCTATGTAGCGGCACGATTTATCGCGCAAATGAGAACAGAGGAGGCCATCAGGCCTCCCCTTTATAACTTAACGCTGAGGATGATTCACTTCCAGCGGACGCAGATCAAACACCAATACTTCCGCATCTTTGCCGTTAGCGAATTGCAGCGCGGTTTCGTTACGTACGCGCGCACCGTCTCCGGCGTTAAACACCACACCGTTCACTTCGATGCTGCCGCGCGCCACATGGATGTAAGCATAGCGGTCGGCATCCAGCGCCAGGGTCTGCTGCTCGGCACCATCAAACAATCCGGCATAGATACGGATATCCTGGCGGATACTCAGCGAACCGGCATCACCCTCGGGCGAGACAATCAGACGCAGCTGACCACGTTTGTCACCTTCAGCCACCGAAATCTGCTGGTAGCCAGGCTGGGTGCCGCGTTCTGCCGGTACGATCCAGATTTGCAGGAAATGCACGTTTTCCGCTTTTGAGTGGTTAAACTCGCTGTGCGTCACACCGCTACCGGCGCTCATCAACTGCACGTCACCGGGGACAATCACCGAACCGGTGCCCATAGAGTCTTTATGCTCCAGCGCGCCTTCCAGCACATAAGAGATAATCTCCATGTTGCTGTGCGGATGCGCACCAAAACCGCGACCCGGTGCCACCTGGTCATCGTTAATCACCAGCAAATCTGAGAAACCGGTTTGTTTCGGGTCCCAGTAGTTAGCGAACGAGAAGGTATGGCGTGAATGCAACCAGCCGTGGTCACCAAGGCCGCGCTGGGCTGACAATCGTTGTTCAATCATGGTCTGCTCCTCAAATTTGTTGGTGGAAGACGATTTCGCTTCCTGATGGGACTCAGTATACGTAAACTGAAACGCCCAACAATGCGTTGCATTGACAATGACTGTCACTAATAAGTGGACAATATGCAGATAGATGACCTGCGCATTTATGTCGCCGTAATTAAAGCCGGTAACTTCACTGCGGCTGCCGAGCAGTTGATGCTTTCCAAACAATATGTCAGCCGCCGCATAGCCGCGCTGGAGGAGTCACTCGGGGCGCGCCTGCTCAATCGCAACACGCGCAAGTTGTCGGTGACAGATAACGGCCAGCTGTTTGCCCGCCATGCGCAGCGCATTCTGGATGATGTGCAGGAAGCGGAGTTGGCGGTATCCGGACGCCGTCAGGTGCTCCAGGGCAGTTTCCGTCTGAGCGTGCCGATGTCATTTGGTATCAGCCATCTTTCGCCCTATAT
The DNA here is from genome assembly GCF_059730565.1 of Pantoea sp. X-Soil-TKNS-1279. NCBI lineage: Bacteria > Pseudomonadati > Pseudomonadota > Gammaproteobacteria > Enterobacterales > Erwiniaceae > Pantoea > Pantoea sp. X-Soil-TKNS-1279. The sequence continues at coordinate 531,747 of NZ_AP035949.1, forward strand.
CGCTGAATTCCTCAGCCTGCATCCGGCGTTGCAATTCCAGGTGGAGCTGGCAGACCGCTATGTCGATATGATTGGCGAAGGTTTTGATATGGCGATTCGCATCGGGACCCTGCCCGATTCCACCCTGATTGCCAAAAAGTTGGGTGAGTTTCGTCGGGTGATTTGTGCCAGCCCGCGCTACTTGCAAGGAGCCGATGCACCACGTAAACCTGACGATCTGCTCGATCACGCCTGTCTGCGCTATGGTCGCGAGAGCCAGACCGGCTGGGAACTGTTCCGGGGTGAACAGCGTGAGGTGATTAACGTGCAGGGACCGATGGTCAGCAACAACGGGGAGATGCTGCGCGATGCAGCGATGGCCGGGCTGGGACTGATTCTGTTACCTGAATTTATCGTCGCCCCTGCCCTCGCCAGTGGCGATTTAGTGACGGTGCTGGATGACTGGCACCCTTCTTCGTTGAGCCTGAATGCGTTGTATCCGCAGCATCGTCAGCGTAGTGAGGTGAACCGGGTTTTTATGGCGTTTTTGCAGCAGAAGCTGGCTTAAACGTAGCTATATTCCGTAGCGGCGCGATTTATCGCGCGCCTTTGACATCATGTACGCGGACTGAATGCGCGATAAATCGCGCCGCTACGAATATCATCACGTTTGCTTTGCCAGCAGCGCCGCGCCCCGCATCCCGCCATCATGGGCAAAGCGTCCCGGCACCACCAGCGGCTGGGTGCTACGGCGTAACACATACCCTTGCACCACGTCATCCAGCGCAGCAATCAATGGCGTCACAGATGCCAGCCCGCCGCCGACTACCACCACCGATGCGCCGGTCATGTTGATACAGTACGCCAGCGGTTGCCCCACCAGTTGCAGCCAGGCGGTGATGGTTTTCTCCGCCAGCGCCTCCTGTTGTTGCCAGCGCGCGATAATCTCGATACTGGTCGCCATTGCGCCATGCAACACCCGGTGCAGATTCTCCATGCCGCGAGCACCGCCCCAGCTATCCAGACACCCTTTTTGTCCACAGGGACAGGACAAACGGGGCAGGCGATGCCACTCACCGGCAATTTCTACCTCGGTCAGGGCGATTGGGCCATGTCCCCATTCACCGGTTAAACCCTTTTGCCCGATGATGATGCGGCCATCAGCCACCAGACCACCCCCCACGCCAGAACCCAGGATGGCACCAAACACCACCTTATGCCCCTTACCCGCCCCGGCTAAGGCTTCCGCCAGGGTGAAGCAATCCGCATCGTTATGCACCACTACCTGACGTTGCAATTCAACGCTCAACTCCTGCGCCAGTTTACGTTGATGAAAGGCCGGAATATTGCTGGCGAAGATTTCACCGCTATCCGGTGTGACAATACCGGCAGTGGAGATCGCCACCGGGCTGCTGGCGCTAAAATGCGCGTGATGCTGCTCGATCATGCTGCGCATCAGCCGGATAAATTCAGGCCAGGCGCTGGTCGGCATCTTCTCCTGACCGAGCAAGGTCAGTTCACCGTCTCCCTGCACTTTCCCCAGTTTGATAAACGAACCACCTAAATCGAAACAAATCACTGTATTCATAAACGCTTATCCATCACATCGCGTAAGCCGTCACCCAGCACGTTAAAGCCGAGTACGGTAATCAAAATCGCCAGACCAGGGAAAAGTGACACGTAGATATTCAGACCGAGAAAATTGCGACCATCGCTCATCATGGTGCCCCATTCCGGCATGGGAGGCTGCACCCCCAATCCCAGAAACGACAGGCTGGCGGCAGAGAGTACCACCGCCCCCGCCGTCAGGGTGGATTGCACAATCAGCGGGCCAATCGAGTTACGCAAAATATAGTGGGTGATAATGCGCGGATAGCGCACTCCCAGCATATGCGCCGCCTCGATATACTCCATATTTTTCAGCCCCAGCGTCAGGTTGCGGCTCAGGCGGGCATACACCGGGATGGAGAACAACGAGATGGCGATCAGCATATTGGTTAAGCCTTCGCCCAACACGCTGACAATCAGAATCGCCAGTACGATACCGGGAAAGGCGAAGATGATGTCCATCAGCCACATGATTGCCGCATCCAGTTTACGCCCCGCCAGACCCGAAATAATGCCAAGCGGAATACCGATCACCATCGAAATCGCCACGCTCAGGCACACCTCAAACAACGAGATACGCGCGCCAAAAATCACGCGCGAGAAAATATCCCGACCATAATCATCCGTGCCAAACCAGTGGGCGGCGGAGGGAGCCTGTAAGGTGTTGAGCAGATCCTGTTCAATCGGGTCCCAGTGGGTGATCCAGGGAGCAAGCAACGCAGCCAGCACCACCAGCAACACCAGCCCGCCCCCGATCGCAATTGACGGATACATCGCCAGAAAGTGCAGCAACTTTCTGCTGCGCGAGCGACGCGGCAGCACGGTCGTTTCGAAGCTGTTCATCAGTCGAACCTTATTTTCGGATTCAGCAACCCGATGAGGATCTCACCCACCAGGTTCATCAGTACCACACCGGTCACCGCCACCAGCGTCACCCCCTGAATTACCGGGTAATCACGATAGCGCACTGAATCCACCAGCAAACGGCCAATGCCTGGCCAGTTGAACACCGACTCCGTTACGACCGCCCCGCCAATCAGGCTACCGAAGTTTAATGCCACAATGGTAACGATGGGGATCAATGCGTTACGCAGGGCATGCTTCCAGTGAATGCTGCGTGCCGATAACCCTTTGGCTTTGGCGGTGCGGATATAATCCTGACTCAATACATCAAGCATGCTGGAGCGTGTCATACGGGCGATCATCGCCATTGGCAAAATCGCCAGCGTCACCGTCGGCATAATGTAGTTGCGCCACGAATCCGCCCCCAGCAATGGCAGCCAGCCAAGTTGCACCGCGAAATAGTTCATCGCCAGCAATGCCAGCCAGAAGTTGGCAATCGAGGCTCCGGCAATGGTCAGCACCATCACCACCTGATCCGGGATACGCTGACGATAGATTGCCCCGGTCATTCCGGCGGGGACACCGATGGCGATGGCCAGCAGATAGCCCAGCGCCGCCAGCGACAAGGTATAGGGCAAGCGTTCACTGATTTCAGTCATCACCGGACGCTGCGACTGCAACGACATGCCAAGATTGCCGTGCAACGCTTCCAGGGCAAATTTGGCATATTGCAGCGGCAGCGGCTGATCCAGACCCAGCCGGATGCGCATATTATCCACCGCTTCCTGCGGCGCTTCCGGCCCGGCCATCAGGCGTGCCGGATCGCCCGGCAACGCGCGGATGGCGATAAACACGATGATTGACACGCCAAAGATAATCAGCGGCAGTGACAGCACCTTTTTCGCGACATAGGCTTTCATAACGGATTGCCCTGGGTAGCGACGCGACTTATCGCGCGGGTTTTAAAATAGCGCGATAAATCGCGCCGCTACGAGATGTGGCTGCTCCTGGATTAATTTTTTACCGCGTCGCGCACCACCAGCTGACCGCCGGGCTGCATGGTGACTCCACTGATATTTTTTCGCGCGGCATAAAGATCATCCTGATAAAACAGCAACACTTGCGGGGCGAGGCCGCTGATGCGCTTTTGCGCCTCGAAGTACAACGCCTTGCGTTTGGCGTCATCCATCGTCGACGCCGCAGTGTCGATCAGATCATCGGTTTGCTTATCGGTGAAGAAGCCTAAGTTGGCACCGCCAGGCGCAAAGCTGTTGCTGTGGTAGAGCGGGCGCAATTGCAGGTCGGAGCCATAGAGACCGGAGGACCAGGACGCCAGTACCGCATCGGTGCCCTGCGCCGCTTTCTCTTTACCATCGGCAAAAGCCGCTTTGGTCCAGACGCCGCTTTCCATCTGGCGCACGTTGAGTTTCACCCCCACCTTAGCCCACATGCCTTGTAACACCTGCGCGGTACGCGCATCGGGTGCCTGTACGGCAATCGACATGGCAAAACCGTCGGAATAACCCGCCGCTTTCAGCAGATCTTTGGCTTTTTGCACATCATACGGGTAATCATGCAGGTCTTTATCGTAGTTGGCATCGACCGGGGCCAGTGCCGAGTTGGCGGGTTGCGCGTAGCCAAACATCACTGCCTTACTTAACGCCTGCTGATCGGTGGCGAAGTTCAACGCCTGACGCACCCGGACATCGCTTAACGCTTTACTTTGAGTGTTCAGATCAACCCAGAACACAGCGGCACCCGCTGATTGTTTCAGGTTAACGTTGGGATTGTTTTTTAACATGCCCGCAAATTGAGGCGGCACCGGGTTAATAATATCGACCTGCCCGGATTGCAGCGCCATATTCATTACCGAAGGCTCGCTGCTCCATGTCCATTTAATTTCGTCCGGGCCGGATGATTTACCCCAGTAGTCCGGGTTCTTTTTCTCCAGCACAAATTCACCCGATTTGTATTGCACCAATTTATACGGCCCGGTGCCATCGGCCTTATTATTAATACTGCCCGCTTTATCCGCCTGTGGACTCACCATTAAGCCCGGCCCCGAAGCCAGAATGGTTAAAAATGCCGGGTTTATTTTCTTCAGCTGAAAAGCCACCGTCAGATCGTCGATTTTCTTCACATCCTGAACAAAGGTGCGAATTTTACCGCTGGCCGCCAGACCACGTTTGGTATCGAGATGGCGCTGGAAGTTTTCCACCACCGCATCGGCATTAAACGGCGTGCCATCATGGAATTTCACGTTCGGGCGCAGTTTGAATGTCCAGTTCAGGCCGCTGGTATCCGTGCTCCAGGATAACGCCAGTGCCGGGACAATCTTTCCGTCATCACCGAGACGCGTCAGGCCTTCGTACATCGGATCCAACACGGTACCGGTAAAGGTGGCGGTTTGGTTGCCCGGATCCATGCTGCGCGGAGGTTCGTTCTGCATAATAACCAGTTGGCTGGCAAAGGCGGAAGCGCTGGCAAATAACGACATCATGCAGCCCGCGAGAGTAATGACTCTGAAACGCTTAAGTGTGCTTTCCATGAAGGCCCTCAGATACGATCGGTGAATTAACCGCGTTATATAAGGCATACTTCATAAACAAAAGCCAATACGTTAGTTCATATATTTTACTTATATCTCGATCCAGGTTCAGAAAATTAACTAAATAAACTTGTCTTTGTTTTCATGGCTTATTATTGTCAGTTCATCACTGCCTTGTTTTGAGGTCCTGCATGCTCAATGCCCATCAGCAACAAATTATCCGTCTGCTTATCGCGTCACATGGCATGAGCCGCACCGCTATCGCGCAGAACATGAAACTGAGTAAGGCGGCGATTAGCACCCTGATTAAAGAGATGCTGCATGCCGGTTTAGTGGAAGAGAGTATTCCCGAAGCGTCAGGCCAGGGCCGTCCGTCGGTGTTGTTAAAAATGCGTGCCGACAGCGCCTATTTTCTCGGGGCCTCGTTACTCGGCGAGGCCATTACCCTGGTGTTGATTGATATGCATGGACGGGCCCTGGCAAACCGCGTATTGCCACTGAATCTCGATCCTGAGCAATTAACCCACGCGATTGCCGACGCGATCCCCTCACTGGTGGCAGCACAGGGGATTTCCACTGACCAATTGATCGGTCTTGGCGTCACCCTTTCTGGCTTTGTCGATGAACACCAGGCCGTGTGCGTCCAGTCTGCGCTGCTGGGCTGGAAAGACGTGCCGCTGGCGGAAATGTTGAAAGCACGCACCGGGCTGGAGGTATCGCTGGAGAACGATGCCAAGGCTCTGGCGGTCAGCGAGAAAATCTTCGGTCTGGCAAAAAAAGTACGCAACTTCACCCTGATTTCACACAGCGACGGCATCGGTTCTGCGCATTTTTTTCAGGGGCAACTGCACCGTGGCGCGCATGGCGCAGCCGGTGAAATTGCCCACTGCACCATTGAACCGGGTGGCCGCCCCTGCCGTTGTGGCAAGCGCGGTTGCCTCGATACGCTGGCTTCGTTAACCGCCATCCGCGAGAACATGCGTGATAAGGCGATCGCGGCCCAGACGTTGCCAGAGCTGGAAATCCAGGCGGCGAAAGGCAGCAGCGCGGCCATTGCCATTCTGCACCAGGCGGGGAACGCTCTCGGCCTGGCCATCGCCAATATCGTGCAGATGAACGACCCGGAACTGATCGTCATTGCCCATCATCCCGGCGCGTTTGATGGGCTGCTGAAGACCGTGGTGATGCAGGCAATTGATGCCAATGTCCTGCCTTCCATTATGGGCAAAACACCGATTTCGACCATCGTACTGGACGATGAAAGCTGGGCCAGAGCCGCTGCCAGCGTGGCGGCCTATCGATTCCTCATTCATTTACCCGAGTAGCGGAGGCTGCTATGCGCATTGCTTTTGGTGGTATTCATACGGAGTGCAGTACTTATAACCCGGTGCTGAATTATGCTGATGACTTCCGCATTCTGCGCGGTGATGAATTAACGGCCAGTCCGTACTTTGCCTTTCTGGCCGATTACGATGCCACTTTTCTGCCTACCTTCCACGCCCGCGCCATTGCCGGTGGTCCGGTAGCGCGTGTGACATACGACGATTTTAAACAGGATTTTCTCAGCCGCCTCGCCGCGCTGCTGCCGGTGGATGGTGTCTATCTGGCGATGCACGGCGCGGTCTACGTTGCAGGGATGGAAGATGCTGAAGGTGACTGGATTACCGCCACCCGCGAGTTGGTCGGCGACGATTGCCCGATCACCGTCAGTTATGACCTGCACGGTAATGTTACTCAGCGCATTATCGATGCCATCGATATGTTCTCCACCTACCGCACCGCGCCGCATATCGACGTGGAAGAAACCATGCGTCGTTCGGTGTCGATGTTGGTGAAAAGCCTGCACAGCGGCGTTAAACCCGGCGTGGTTTGGGCACCAATCCCGGTGGTGCTGCCTGGTGAGCGCACCAGTACCGAAGATGAACCGGCGAAAAGCCTGTATGCGCGCCTGCCCGGGATTAACGCCATCGACACGGTGTGGGATGCCTCCCTGATGGTGGGCTACGTCTGGGCTGACGAACCGCGCGCCACCGCAGCGGCGATCATGACCGGCACCGATGCCGATGTGCTGGCGGAACAGGCAGCAAAACTCGCGCTGGCTTACTGGCAGGCACGGGACGAATTCGTGTTTGGCTGTGTCACCGGCAGCACCGAGGAGTGCGTGCGCATGGCGATTGCCAGCCCCACCCATCCGGTGATCCTCGCCGACTCCGGTGACAATCCAACCGGCGGTGGCGTCGGCGATCGCGCCGATATGCTGGCCGAACTGCTCCGCCAGCAGGCACAGGGGGTGATCGTCGCGGGAATTACCGATAAACCAGCCACCGACGCGGCCTTTGCCGCCGGTCCGGGTGCCACGTTGTTACTTACCGTCGGTGCCACACTCGATCCTGCTGGCGGTACAGCCAGCGCCGAGTTTGTCGTAAAAAATCTGGTGGATGATGCGCGTTCCATCGCGAAACAAGCGGTGCTGCAAACCGGCGGTATCACCCTGGTGGTGGCCGACCGACGCCGCCCTTACCACAACCTGGCGGACTTCAGCCTGCTCGGCCTCGACCCGGCAAGCGCAAAAATTGTGGTGGTGAAATCCGGCTATCTGTCGCCGGAACTGGCACCCCTGGCGAATCCTAACCTGATGGCGCTGTCGGAAGGGGTGGTTGATCAATACGTCGAGCGGCTGGAGCGTAAGCGCAAGACCCAACCGGCTTACCCGTTCGACACCGATTTTGACTTTCTGCCGGTCAGCACCTTATCCGCCCGTTTTGTGCCTGAGACACACCAATGAGCGTGCTGCGCATTGAAAACCTGACGGTGTCATTCCGCCATGATGAGGGCTGGCGTGACGTGGTCAAAGGCGTCTCATTTGATATTCACGCCGGTGAAACGCTGGCCATTGTCGGCGAGTCCGGTTCAGGTAAAAGTGTCACCTCAATGGCGATCATGCGGCTGCTCAATGCCCGCCATGCGCGGATTAGCGGCAAAGTGCTGCTGAACGGGGTGGATTTACTGGGTTTAAGCGAAGCGGCAATGCGCGATATCCGTGGCAATGCGGTGGCGATGATTTTCCAGGAGCCGATGACCAGCCTGAATCCCTCTTTTACCATCGGCCACCAGATTGCGGAAGCGTTGATAACCCATCGCAAAATCACTAAACGTGCTGCGCGAGAAGAAACCATCCGCCTGCTGGAAAAGGTGCGCATCCCTAATGCGGACAAACGTTTTGATGACTATCCCCACCATTTTTCTGGCGGTATGCGTCAGCGGGTCATGATTGCTATGGCGCTGGCGCTGCGTCCCCGACTGTTAATTGCCGATGAACCCACCACCGCACTGGACGTCACCATCCAGGGGCAAATTCTCGATCTGATTAAAACCTTGCAGGAAGAGGAAGGCACCGCCGTCCTGTTTATCACCCACGACATGGGGGTGGTGGCCGAGGTGGCGGATCGTACACTGGTGATGTATCAGGGGGAGAAAGTGGAAAGCGGCACCACCGCCGAGATCTTCTCCGCCCCGGCACAGGCGTATACCCGCACACTGATCGCCACCGTGCCACAGCTCGGCGCCATGCGCGGGATTGACGGGCCACGTAAGTTTGCTGACGACGCGACAACCACTTACACCCTGCCCTCCGCCTCCGTTCCCCCTCTGCTTTCAGTCAAAAATCTCAGCACCCGCTTTGACATCCGCGAAGGTTTGTTAAGCCGTAAAACCGGTGCAGTACACGCCGTCGAAAATATCTCTTTTGCGTTGCAGCCGGGTGAGACGTTGTCATTGGTGGGAGAATCCGGCTGTGGTAAATCCACCACCGGGCGTTCCCTCACCCGTCTGACCGCCGCGACATCCGGCCAGATTGAGTTTGACGGCTACGATGTGCTGAACCTTTCCGCCAGCGAATTACGCAAACTGCGTTGTGCGATGCAGATGATTTTCCAGGATCCGTTTGCCAGTCTGAACCCACGCATGTCGGTGCAGGAAGCGCTGACCGAACCGTATTTGCAGCATCAACTGGGCAGCAAAGCGCAGGCGATACAGAAAGCCGCCGCATTGATGGTGCGTGTCGGGCTGTCAGCGGCGATGATGAAACGCTATCCGCATGAGTTTTCCGGCGGTCAGCGTCAGCGTATCTGCATAGCCCGTGCGTTGATGCTCGATCCTAAGATGATCATTGCAGACGAGTCAGTCTCGGCACTTGATGTGACGGTGAAAGCGCAAATCATCAACCTGCTGCTGGATTTGCAGCAAAGCCTGGGATTGTCGTATCTGTTTATTTCTCACGACATGGCAGTGGTGGAGCGTATCAGCCACCGGGTAGCGGTGATGTTATTGGGCGAGATTGTCGAGATTGGCCCACGCGCAGCGATTTTCGACAACCCGCAGCATGATTACACTCGCAAGCTGCTGGCATCGGTGCCGGTACCCGATCCCGCCAGACGCCAGTTAAAACGACAGATTGAGGTCAGCGAGCTGAAAAGCCCGATCCGACCGTTGGATTATGTCCCGGAAACGCGGCGCTATCGCGAAGTTAGCGCCGGACATTGGGTGATGGAGTGAGGGTTTAAGTTATTTTATCATCGATAAATCAAACATCTCTCCGCGGCTAAAGCTCCACTCCTCGGCGCTGGTTTGTTGGATGACCACCATGACGTCATCAGGATCGAGGTTCAGCCGCTGTTGTAGACGTTGACTTAACACCCGGTAAAAGGCGCGTTTTTGCGCAGTCGTTCGCGATTTACCGGCTACCAGGCTAAATAACACGTAGCGATCGCTGCGTCCGCCGCTCAGATAGTGGCGGTCATAAATAAATCGTGTTGCTGGCAGGGTTTCGATGATTTGAAAGCGGTCGGTTGGCGGTACGCTGAATTCCGCCACCAGCACCTCATGCAATGTCTCGGACAAGGTTTGCAAATCTGCGTCACACCAGCCTTCGCGTACCATAATTCGGGTTATGGGCATCAGCTGTTCTCCTCATCAAGACAGGTTAAGGCCGCCACGGCGGCGGGCCAACCCGCGTAAAACGCCAGATGGGTGAAGAGTTCTGCCAGTTCGTCGCGCGTCAGGCCATTTTCAGCCGCAAATTGCAGGTGCCAGGGCAGCTGCTGCACCCGTCCCAGCGCCGCCAACGTCGCCAGGGTGATTAAGCTGCGATCGCGGGCCGTCAAATCCGATCGCTGCCAGATATCACCAAACAATACGTCTTGCGTTAGCTGTGCCAGCTTGGGAGCGACCCGTTGCAGCGAGTCACGATCGAGGGATTTTGCCATCTCTTTTCTCCTTGATTTAACAGACACTCAGTCTCGCGCGCTACTACAATCCTGAAAATCGCATTATTCAGGACTTATAATCCTGATTTTAAGGATAGTTATGGAAAAGGTTCCGATCTCACTCGACAGCGACGCGTTGCGCAGCTTTGTGCTGGGTATTGAGACAGGTAGCTTTGCGCTGGCGGCGCAGCAGTTATGTCGCTCGACCTCGGCAGTTAGCGCCCAGTTAAAAAAACTGGAGCAACAGTGCGGCACGCCGTTGGTTGAGAAACGTGGCCGCCATCTGGTGTTGACACCCGGTGGCGAGATCCTGATGAGCTATGCGCGTCGTCTGCTGACGCTGAACGATGAAGCCTGGCGCGCAGTACGCGGCGAGTTGTTGCAGGGTGACGTGCGCATCGGCATGCAGGAGGATTTTGGTGAATCGCTGATGCCGGGAATTCTTGGTCCATTCAGTCGTCAACATGCTGGCGTGCGCATTAGCGCGCGCGTGGATCGCAACCAACCGTTGTTGCAGGCGATCGCCACAGACAGCCTGGATATGGCATTGTTGTGGCAGGGGGATAATTTGCCCGCCAGCAGCGAACGCCTGGGCCAGTGCCCCCTGGCGTGGATTGCGGCTGCCGAATGGGATATGGCTGCGCTGCTGGCTCGTGGTGAACCGTTGCCGTTGGTGATGTTCGAAGCGCCATGCCTGATGCGCACGCGCGCCATTGCCGCGCTGGAGCAGGCCGGAGTGGCGTGGCGCGTGGTGTTTACCAGCCATAGCCTGAGCGGCGTCTGGGCGGCGGTCCGGGCCGGACTGGGCGTCACGCTGCGCAGCCAGATTGGCTTACCCGCCGGATTGCGGGTGATCAACGGACAACTGCCGACGCCAGGAACGCTGGGTGTTGCGTTGTTGCAGAAAAATAGCGCAGATCCCGCACAACAACTGCTGGGCCAACTGATGGCCGAGGCGGTCAGCGGTTATCTGCTGTCATAACCTCCGCAGCGGCGCGATTTATCGCGCCGCTGCGAAATTAACCCCCTATTACCTGAGGAATGTTGTGTGTCTCAGTTCAATCAATACGGTCAACCCATTGGATTTGCCCTGCCAGATTGGCAGCCTGTCGCACGTCCCGCTGCGATCGCCTTAACGGGCCGCTTCTGTACCCTGCAACCTTTGCAAGACGCCCATTGCGCACCCTTGCTGGCAGCCTTTTCTCTGGCCGGGGACGATCGCGACTGGACATGGCTCGGCGCGGATCAGCCCCGGTCGCTGACAGCAATGGCCCGCTGGGTCGGCGAAAAAATGGCTGATATCGGGCTGGTTTGTTATGCGGTCTTCAGCCATGCCCATCAGCAGGCGGTCGGTTTGGTGTGCTTCGCCAATATCGACCAACAAAATGGTGCCCTGGAAATTGGTCATGTCACCTGGTCACCGCTGATGCAACGCAGCGTGCTGGGCAGCGAAGCGATCTATCTGTTGCTGAACCAGGCTTTTACGCTGGGTTATCGCCGGGTGGCGTGGCGCTGTGATTCAACCAACCACGCCTCGCGTCGCGCAGCGGAACGTCTCGGCTTCACGTTCGAGGGCCGTTTTCGTCAGGCAATGACACGAAAGCAACGTAATCGCGACACTGACTGGTTGTCGGTAATTGATACGGAATGGCCCGTCATTCAGCAGGCAATAACACGCTGGTTTGGCGAAGGAAATATGGACAGTCGTGGACAACAAATACATCCGCTTCACCACTTCCTTAAGCGAAATTAATTTTCTCCTGCGCCATTGACCCTGCCGAAATAGCGGTTATAAATAGTGGACGCCAACACAAAATAACCGCTTATTTCGCGAGGAAATAGTGCAATACATTTGTAACCAAATAAATCCGCCTTGTTAATTCAATAGTTTTTAAACTAAATAAATTTTAAAATTTCAATAACAATGTTTTAAATTTGTTGCGAACTTTTTACTCATCGCCAAGAAACGTTGTTATCGCAATGAAAAAATCAACTAAATTAATCACCTCGCTTTCGCTCACCGCATTACTTGTCAGCTCTGCCGTTCATGCCGCCGACACGCCGGAAAAGACTGACGTGCTGCTGATTGGCGGGGGCATCATGAGTGCTTCTCTGGGGACCTGGCTGGAAGAATTACAACCCAGCTGGAAACAGGTTATGGTCGAAAAACTGGACGGCGTCGCGCTGGAATCGTCCAACGGCTGGAATAACGCCGGTACCGGTCACTCCGCAAATATGGAGCTGAACTATACGCCAGAACGTTCGGACGGTAGCATTGATGTCAGTAAAGCGCTGGAAATTAACGAAGCCTTTATGATTTCGCGTCAATTCTGGACCGCTCAGGTAAAACGTGGCGTATTAAATACTCCGCACAACTTTATTAACTCCACGCCGCATATGAGCTTTGTCTGGGGTGATAAAAACGTTGAGTATCTGACCAAGCGTTATGAAGCATTACAGAAAACCGTGCTGTTTCAGGGCATGAAATTCTCTACCGATCACGCGCAAATTCAGCAGTGGGCACCACTGATTATGGAAGGCCGCGATCCGCAGCAGAAAGTCGCTGCCACCTGGACTCCAGTGGGTACGGACGTTAACTACGGTGAAATCACTCGTCAGTTGATCGGTAGCCTGAAAAAGAACGAAAATTTCTCGCTGGAAACCTCATCTGAAGTCACCGATTTCAAACGTAACAGCGACAACAGCTGGCATGTCACCATCAAAGATGTGAAAAGTGGTGAGAACCGCACCATCGATGCACGTTACGTATTTATCGGTGCCGGTGGCGGCGCACTGAAGCTGTTGCAGAAAACCGGTATTCCTGAGGGTGAAAACTACGCTGGCTTCCCGGTGGGGGGGTCGTTCCTCGTGACCGAAAACCCGGCCATCACCAGCCGTCACCTGGAAAAAGTTTACGGCCAGGCTTCGGTAGGTGCGCCGCCGATGTCCGTACCGCACCTCGATGCGCGTTTCCTCGATGGCAAGCGTGTGGTGCTGTTTGGACCGTTCGCGACCTTCTCAACCAAGTTCCTGAAAAACGGTTCACTGTTTGATCTGTTAGGCACCACTACCACCAGCAACTTTATGCCGATGACCCATGTGGGCATTGATAACTTCGACCTGGTGAAATACCTGATCGGTCAGGTGATGCTGAATGATGATGACCGTTTTTCCGCGCTGAAAGAGTACTTCCCGGACGCGAAGAAAGAAGACTGGAAACTGATTCAGGCTGGTCAGCGTGTACAGATCATCAAGAAAGATGCCGAGAAAGGTGGCGTGCTGAAGCTGGGTACGGAAATCGTGACCGATCAGCAGAAAACCGTGGCCGCGCTGTTGGGTGCGTCACCGGGTGCGTCAACGGCTGCGCCAATCGCCATCAACGTGATCAAACAACTGTTCCCGACTGAGTTCGCCAGCCCGGAATGGCAGCAGAAGATTCATCAGATCGTCCCGGCCTACGGCCAGAAGCTGAACGACAATCCAGCACTGGCACAGCAGGTTTGGGATGACACCGCAGCGACACTGCAACTGACCAAACCTCCGGTAATCAATATGCCAGCCGCTGACACTCAGCCGCAGGCCGCCGCACCGGCTAAAGCAGCACCGTCACCGCAACACGATATGGCGCTGTAATCCGTAAACCCCGCACCTGCCGGTGCGGGGTTTTGATTTGCTTCAACTACGTTCAATGACACACAGATAACAGCCGAATCGGGCACTATGCACATGGATGTAGGCGGTTTCAGGCTGACGCAACATCTGAAAAATTAACGACTCCGCTTCACTGCCTTGAGTAACCTCCGCCGCAATAATCATATGTGCTGCATTAAACGCCCGCATCGAGAGTAGCCGGGTAGTCAGATAAGGCGGAACTTCATCCTGATAGACACCTTGCCTGGTGCAACCTTCATGGATAAAGATGGCGTGTCTGCCAAAGTAAGGGGTTTCCGCAGGTTGGTAAGCATGATTGATCAGAATCGCATACTCCCCCTCCGGCACATCACGCAAGGCAATGCGATCCGGAAAACCCGAGTTTTTATCTGCCCGCATCCGTCTCGCCAAATGTCGCGCCAGATAGTTCTCATCCTGACCAAACAAATGGGTAAATGCGCTGCTATTTAAACCGCGAATGGTATAAGCCATAACCTCTCCAAAGCGTTAACCGGATGGGTATTAAGCGCCTGATTCCCGTTACGTGCTCGCTGTAAACGGTCATGGAGTTTTGCCATCCAGCATTAATGCTGGCATGTGCTAAGATGCCGAAACCAGCCTCTGAAGCGAAACGACATGAAGGATCTGGACAATATTTTCACGGAGGAAATATGAATTATTACCTGGTGCCAGCCATCATCCTTTGGACAAGCAGCACGGTTGCGGCGCTAACCCCGATAGCATTGAAACCTGGTTCAAACTATCTCGATCTCAACCAGGATCGGGTCAACGATATGGTGGTCATGTCGCAGTTTGATAACAATACGTCGCACCCGAATCGTGGCCTTACGTTTTTTGTCAGTTGCCCTGGGAGTGGTTATTGCATAATGCCCGTAGCCAATAGCAATCTGTTTACCTGGTTCGATTACCGGTTGTCAGCAGATGCTGAATTCCTTGTACAGGACATCCGGCTTTACCAACTTCACAATCGCTTTTATCTTGTTTCAGCCCTAAAGAGCGGTGATAACCTGTTTGATACGAGCAAAATAACATTGAAGGTTTATAAATTCGCAGAATCTCGCGATGACCCCGGTGTGCCTCTTTATGATTGGGTCTTACATAAAACACGGGTGACAAAGAAATCGTATTTATCTGCAACTGAGGCATATCAGGAAATCGAAGAAAGGGTATTTGAAAACTAACGATTCGTCACTCAACTGAAAATTCGTTATTATCCGCTGCCACTCTTACTGCCGGACGGCCTGATGTCTGTGATTCACGATACCTTTATCGCTCCACCGTGCCATGACCAGATAGAGACACTCTATCAAGACGACCACCTGGTGCTGATCAATAAACCCACCGGATTGCTCAGTCTGTCGGGTAAAAATCCGCAGAATCTCGATTCGGTACATCATCGGCTGGTAAAGATATTCCCCGGCTGCACCCTGGTGCATCGCCTTGATTTTGGGACTTCCGGTCTGATGGTGATTGCCCGCAATAAGGCGATCAACGCCGCGTTATGCCAGCAGTTCAGTCTGCGCACCGTGACCAAAGTGTACAGCGCACTGCTTTGTGGGCATCTGGCTGATAATGAAGGGGTGATAGACGCGCCGATTGCCAAAGACCCGGCACGCTTTCCGCTGATGTCGATTTGTGCCACTCACGGCAAGCCTGCTCGTTCCCGTTACCAGGTGGTTGACCGCTTTTATCATGAGTGGGTGGATGGGACTCGACTGCCATTGACGCGGGTGCAGCTAACCCCGGAGACCGGGCGCACCCATCAACTGCGCATTCACTGCCAGCATTTGGGCCACCCTATTTTAGGCTGCGATCTGTATGGTGGTCGCTTGTTGCCGGGCACCGAACAGACCCCACGGCTGATGCTGCACGCCAGTGAGCTGCATTTTGTGCATCCCATCAGTGAAGAGACGATCAACGCTCGTCATAGTAGCCCGTTCTGAATGCGAAAATGCCTGATTACCACATCAAATCATCTGGTACTTTAAAATCAGCATAAGGATCATCTTCATCCTGCTGTTCCTGGCTGAGCGCACTATTTAATACGATACTGCTCGCATCTCGCTGCGCAATTTTATCGGCAACGACGGCAGGGATTATCGCGTATTCACTTTTGCCACTGTTATCAACCACCAACCGGGCAATGGCAAGACGGCCATTCACCAACTGCGCTTGAGTCAACTTATCTACAACAATTTTTTTAATTAAATTATTATCGGTAAAGTTAAATTCGATATCGCCTTTGGCAATGACGATTCGATTCATCTCAATCAGTTGCTTCACCTGCGCTTTATACTCTTTGGATAACGTCGCTTGCTTTTGTTGCTCGCTGAGTTGCTTATCTCGTTCAAGCTGCGCTTTTTTGTTCTCTTCCACTGCTTCTCTTGCCTCACGAGCCTGAACGCGTGATTTTTTCGCCGTTCTCTGGACTTTGGCCATTTTCTTGCTGGTGACTAGTCCAGCTTTTAGCATCTGCTCTTGTAAGGTAAGTTTTGTCATTTGCGTTTCTAAACCTGTTGAATAATTTGTGGGATTATAACCCGACACACAAAGCTACTCATTGCCCCATTGATTGAGAAAAGTCGCAATCTCATCAATACGCAGCGCATCGATACCGGCTTCATTGGCCATCTCCTGCTGCGCTTGCTCACTGATCTCTTCGTTATTCATCAAACGGGTGATCAATAGCTGAAAATAACGCGCCAGAGCGTCTCGCTCTGACTCTGTGACCGGTTTGGCAGCGTCTACTTCGTACTCATCCACGATGTCATAAAATTTAAGCGGTACGTCGTTGTTCATCAGGTGTCCCCCAGGGATTTCAGTTTATGCCCACTACGGGGCAGCATTCGGCCGGGATGATACCATTTTCAGTGGGTTTTTTCTGTTATGATTTATCAGAGAAATAGCCAAAAAAAATGGCGCAGTTGTGAGATGAGAATGTCACGACTGCGCCATTTTATAGCGGGTTCAACCTTTAAATTTTTCGTGTGCCATTGATGAGTTTTTCTAACATCGTGCAAACTATAACTTCAGTTGGCTTCCTAAAAAGACATCGGCTTCCTGTAAGGTGACATCCAATCCTGCCGAAGGCGTAAATGTCAGCTCACCAAAAATCACCTGACCATTAAGAAGATAGAAATCAGCCCGAACAAATTTAAAATCAGAAGCCAGCTTAATCGCGCAGGCTTTCATTTTATTAAATCCTTCGGGCATTTCTGGAAAATGGTTTTCTTTGATTAACTCAATGGTATCTTCGAAAGGAAGAGGCTTCCAGTTCATGTCGAAGTAATAGAACTTGGGTGTTCCCTTCTCTCTTCCTACGCAAACCATTACCGCGTAGGGCTTCCCGTTAAAACAGTAAAATTTATAGTCATCAGGAAAACCACCGCGCTCATTTTCGATGTACTTCTCACATAAAATTTTTCTTTCTATTTTTTTATACTGCGGCTCAACAAAATTTGCTGAGTAATCTTGCCTTAACCATTCATTAAGTTTTTTGTTCGTTTTTTCAATGTCCAGTGCTGATTTATCATCACAGATGATGTTATATCCTGCACCATGATTACACTTCAGCGCAAACTTCTCTGGCAATACGCTATAGTCTATATCCTGAGGATTATCGTACACCCCATACAGGACATTAAGGATATCCCCACAGCCTTTAGCTGAAACATACTCCCTGACCTTATATTTATCCGCGCACAGCGTGTAAATATCATCATTAAGTTCATTAAACTTTAGCCACTGTATCTTTTCATTAAAACTGGCAGGGTTTCTTAAATTTAATTTTTTCTTGAATCGGATCAGATAGTGAGTTTTAGCATAAAATTCAGGAAAAACATTAGCGCCAACCTTTAGAGCTGATTTTACTGTTTGTTTTATCACGTTCATTTTAACAACCCCAATTTAAAAATATTAAGGTGCATTTTGATGATTGTTTTGTCTTTGAAAAAGTAATTAAGAAAAGTGCAAGACAAAACCTCAACAATCAAAAAACAATATGCAGCGCCATTAATCCCGAACGCACTAATCATTATCCAGGACAATGGTATTGTTAATACACAGCATAAAAACATCTTTTTAGCCAGATAGTTATATCCGGATTCCTTTATCATATACCTGTAGCAAATCGTTCCCAATGCAGAGAACATGGTGGCAATAATTATCACGGGGATGATATTCACTGAATCCATATATTTATCGCCATACAGTTTACGAATAAAGAAGTCACCAAAAAGATAGAACCCACCTAAAGCAATAAGGGAAAGCAGAATTACAATTCGATTAATTTTAATCAGCAGTCTCTCAATAGCTATTGGGTTTTTTTCGCTATATATTTTTGAAAAAAAGCTTGTTATTAACGCCAAAACAATAAATGACCAGGCACCTCCTATGGTTAATGCTACGCTATAAACCCCGAGATCTGAGTAAGAAATTATTTTAGCCAAAAAAATGTTGGAGATCTGGGTGTATATATCAACTGACAGGCTTGATAAAATCAACGCCCCTCCGGCATACAGCATATGCCGATTATACAGCCCAAAACCTTTACCATTGTCTTTTAGCTCTATCGTATTTTTAAAATAAATCAGCCGCATGATGTAGGGTATGAGCGGGATTATGATAATTGGAATGGTGAAGTAGTAAACTGGCAACTCGAAGTGCGAAATATAGAATCTGATCAATAGTGCTAAAGATAGCCCAATCACATTTGTTATCGTGTTTATTTTTGACTTAAGCTGAGTGTTGTTGTAAATGGAAAAGAAGTCCATCACAATATAGTAAGTAGCAATGCAATTCGCCACACCAAATAAAAATACGACGAAATCAGTAAATAAATAAAGATAAATTAAAATCGCACTTGATGACAGGAGAAAGAAAAGACGCCGTTGATTTTGCGTGTTCATCGCCATTGCGATGCCGGATTTTGTATTTTCGCTCATGCGTTTAAACAAAATGCTCTGACCGCCAAACCATGACAATGTTTGTACAAATATAAAAAGCGAGGTTGAAATGTTTATTTTTCCGAAATTGTCAGGGCCAATATATTTTGCCATGAGTGAATTAATATATATCAGGCCGATAATATTAACTGACTTCTCCAGCATGATCCATAATGCGTTAGTGTACATTTCACATCTCACATAGGCATGGTTTGTGGTTATATCCTTATGAATGAAAGATATCTCTACACCTGATGGGATTTTACTTACCTAAAAAAACCATCCCACTCCATTCATTTTTGGTTGGTAGTGTGACTGCTTAAATAAAAACAGTGAAGGTTTTTTTAAATTAATCAGATTAGTTGCATTATTTTTCCATTAACAATGCCAATTATTAATAGAGTTTTATGGTAATACAGAAGGGGATTAACTATCAGCAACTCGCGTTACCAGGTGACAGTGAACGCGAGTTACTTCATAGCACGTAGTTTTACCTGAAATGAATAAAACTACGCGTCAGGCACGGGTCGCAATCAGAATCGCGGAGGCTTTGATCAGCGCAAGCACACGGCTGCCCTGCGTCAGCTTCATCTCTTCCTGGCTTTCGTTGGTGACGACGGCGACAATTTCAAACCCGGCGTCAGTTGCAATGTGCACGGTCGCGTTAACCGCGCCTTCGGTTACGCGGGTGACGCTACCGGCAAATTGGTTACGTGCAGAGAACTTCAGGCCACACTCTTCAGTGGCAAGGGTCACCCACGGCGCTTTGATGAAGGCAATGGCTTCTTTACCGGCAACCAGACCTAATGCTTCTTTACTGCTGTGGGTGACGATCGCCACCAGTTTGACGCCCCCAGCCAGCGTCAATTCGACTTCGTCATTAACGGCACCGGTGGTGACGGCGCTGACCGTGCCAACCAGTTGATTACGTGCTGATACCTGCATAAAAACTCCTTATCTCGCTGATTGATAGCAGTGCCTGATACTTATGTTTGTGCATTAATTCGTAGCGGCGCGATTTATCGCGCTGGATAGCTAATCGCGCAATAAATCGCGCCGCTACATAATATGTCTTAACTGAATAGAATTACGCCGATAATTTGGCTAATTAACAGATCGTGTCCTTAATCATGGCAACATCCCATGCCCGGTTCTGGATCACCACACGATAACCATCGGCATCGACAAACGTGCGCCCGTTAACTTCCCAATAAGGATTAAATGATTCTGTCACGGTAAAACCTGCGGTGATCATCCTGGCACAGACATCTCGCCATTCGTCGTTGTCCGGATAATAAAGAATCAATAAGTCTTCTGCCGTCTGCAATGGCTGAACGGGATGATGATGGCAAACAGTAAACTCCATGTGCCACGCTAACCCTTCCCGACCTAACATGATGCCGCTAAAACCATCATGATCGGTGAAATCAGCAATCTTTTTCATCCCCAATCCCTGGCTGTACATCAGGAAAGCACGTTCGAGGTTGGTGACCGGTTTAGCAATACGCATATGTGCAAACATCTGGCAATCTCCACTGACTTTTCTTCCCCCTAAATTACATCAAACTGATCCAGCCATTTGTCTGTTAGCGCGATAAATCGCGCCGCAACCACCAGAACCGCAGCGAATTCCTCCCGTTAACATTTCTTGCTGTCACGCACTAAAACCATTGCATTACCTGCCAATTGCCTGCAACGTACTCCATCTTAACTTACTTATTTATCAGGGATTTATTTATGGCCAGCTTAACCACATCTCCCGTCACTTATCAGGCAAACGGCAGCACCTTCACCGGTTCCCTCGTTTACCAGAACGACACCAGCCGCGCACGTCCCGGCATCGTGCTGGCACCCAACTGGATGGGTGTCACCCGTATGGCTGAAGACCTTGCCGGGAAAATTGCCGCGCAGGGATTTGTGGTGTTGGTGGCGGACCTTTACGGTGAAGGCAAACGCCCGACTTCAGGTGAAGAAGCGGGCAGCATGATGATGGCAGTGAAAGATACGCCCGCAGAAGTGGCGCGTATGCAGGCGGCGCTGACGGCATTGCTGGAACAGCAGCAGGCTCCGGTAGCACACGATAAACTGGCCGCCGTCGGTTTCTGTTTTGGGGGTCACTGCGCACTGGAACTGGCGCGCAGCGGTGCCGATATCAAAGCCGCCGTGTCGTTCCACGGCTCGCTGGACACCAAAGGTGACTACGCGATGGATTCAATCAAAGGTAGCGTACTGGTGCTGGACGGCGCAGCCGATCCGCTGGTGCCCCGCGAGCAGTTGAATGAATTTGTCCACGAGATGACAGCCCGTCAGATCGACTGGCAACTGGTCAGCTACGCTGGCGCAGCCCACTCCTTTACCGATCCACAGGCCAATAATCCTGGCGTGGCCCAGTACCATCCGCAGGTGGCCGAGCGCGCTTTTACACGCATGTTCGCGTTATTTGCCGAGATCTTTTAACCCTCATTTCATCAGCACCTGAAACTGTGGATTAAATTCATCAAAGATCGGCAATGCCGCAGCACCCAGTGCTGCGGTATCGCTACCGGTCATCCCGGTCTTCAGGCGCGATCCCGTGAGATAACGTCCGCGCACCGACTGATATAACGGCGGCAAACGCTGGACGATTTTATCCAGCAGGGTTGCGGGCATCATGCCGCCAATAATCACACTTTCGGCATCAAAAACGCACTCAAGCATATTGATCGCCTGGCGTAGCGGAGCTAACACGCTGTCGATCCAGCGATCAAATAATGCCGGGTCCACTTCGAGTAAATCGTCGGGCAGGGCGCTCATCGGGTCCAGACCACAAAATTCATAGGCGGCCTGCAACGAAACATACCGCTCCAGACACCCTTTGTTGCCGCAGTAGCACTCACGCCCGTGCGGATCAATCACGATATGCCCCACCTCACCGGCGTTGTGCGCATGGCCGGTATAAATATGGCCGTCGGTGAAGATACCGGCTCCCAGTCCGGTACCGATATAGAGATAAATAAAGGAGTTGAGCTGACGTGCCACGCCGTGGAAACGTTCACCTATCGCCGCGACCGTGGCATCGTTTTCCAGCGTCACTGGTAAACCGCTCATTGCCGCCAGTTCTGTCTCGATATTGACGTTTTCCCAACCGTTCAGCGTGGTGGGACCGACCGACGAGATCCCTTCAACACCAAAAGGTCCGGGCATCACCACCCCTATCCCCAATACTTTCCCCCAGCGCGCGCCCAGTTGCGTTTTGATCTCCGCCAGTACCTCAGCGATGCGCGCTAAAGTGGCATCAGGTTGGGGCTTCTGCACCAGAATAAGGCGACGGAAATGAATTTCGCCGGTTAAATCCACCAGCACGATCAGTAGCGTTTGATGATCAAGATGGATACCGATCGACCAGGCACTGGCTGGATTCAATGTCACCGGGATCGCCGGTTGTCCCCGCCCCTGCTTACGCGGCTGGCGACTGGCGAGCAGCTCCGCTTCTTCCAGTTCCGCTACGATGTTGGAGACGGTTTGCGGGGTTAAGGCGGTAAGTCGCGCCAGCTCAGCGCGCGTCAGTTCACCATGCAGGCGAATGGCTTCGATGATGACGCGCCGGTTGTGCGCACGCGCGTGTTCCAGATTGGTTCCCGAGGTTTTCATCGTCCTTCCTAAGCTCCTGACGCAATCGCATCAATATCTATGATCGGCTACACATTTTCCATGTTGTTCACCTGACAGACGCAAAAATCTGTGCAGAGTTAAGCGCAGTGGCAAGCGAGATGTATGCCCTGGCACGTCACTTGCTTAAGCTAATCGATGTCAGCCGCAGCAATCTGACAACCTGTGCGCGTTATTAAATCAATCAAATTGATTTAATTAAACACCCTCTTTTTGCATTTAGGCGGAGAAAACCATGAAAACCCGATTCACCCCCACGCTGAAAGGATGTTTTGCAGCCCTGCTGTTAGCGAGCGCGGGAAGCGCCTCAGCGGCCACCACGCTTAATGCGTTATTCATGACCCAGGCCGCGTATAGCGAAAATGATATTCGCGCCATGACACAGGAGTTTGAAAAAGCGCACCCGGACGTGCAGGTCAATCTGGAGTTTGTGCCTTACGAAGCGCTGCACGATAAAATCGTCGCCGCACGCGGCGCCGGTGGCAACGGCTATGACGTGGTGTTGTTCGATGCCATCTGGCCGGCTGAATTCACCCGTTTTGACCTGTTGCAGGACGTGAGCAGCCGTATCACCCCGGAAGAAAAATCACAGATCTTCCCCGGAGCGATGAATACCGTGGTGTTCAAAGGGAAGACCCTCGGGATGCCGTGGATCCTCGATACCAAATACCTTTACTACAACAAAGCGATGCTGGAAAAAGCAGGGATCACCACCCTGCCTGAAACCTGGCAACAGGTGATGGATGATGCGCGCACCATCAAACAGAAAAACATCGTGAAATATCCGCTGGTCTGGAGCTGGTCGCAAGCAGAAGCGCTGGTGTGCGATTACACCACCCTGGTCTCTGGCTTTGGTGGCAAGTTCTACCAGAACGGCAAACTGGATTTCTCCAGCCCGGCGTCATTGCAGGCGGTGAAGTTGATGAAAAGCTCGCTGGATGAAGGTTTGAGCAATCCGGCTTCGCGTGAATACCTCGAAGAAGATGTGCGTAAATCCTTCTCCAACGGTGACGCCGCCTTCGCTCTGAACTGGACCTATATGTACAACATGGCGAACGATCCGAAACAGAGCAAAGTCGCTGGTCAGGTCGGTATCATGCCTGCGCCAGGCGATGCGCCGGGTAAAGTCGGCGCGGTTAACGGATCAATGGGCTTAGGCATTGCCAAAGGCAGCAGCCACCCGGAACAGGCATGGGAATACATCAGCTATATGACCTCGCAGCCGGTGCAGAATAAATACGCCACGCTAAGCCTGCCGATCTGGAAAAGCTCCTATCAGGATCCGGCGGTGCTGAAAAATCAGGAAAGCCTGATCGCTGCGGCGGATAAATCACTCAACGTGATGCTGTCACGCCCGGAAACCGCCGACTATTCCCGTCTCTCCAATACCCTGCAACAGCAACTGCAACAGGTGCTGCTGGGCAGTGTGACGCCGGAAGCGGCGATGCAGACGGTGGATAAAAGCGCGGCACGTCTGCATTAAGGGGTCAGTATGCTGAGTTTGCGTCAACGCGAACAGCGGCAGGCATGGGTGCTGCTGGCACCCATGTTACTGGTGATGCTGCTGCTCACCGCCTGGCCTCTGCTACGCACCATCTGGCTGAGTTTCACCGATGCCGCCCTGATTGGCAGCGGTGAAGCCCCCGGCTGGGTTGGACTGGAAAACTACCTGTATGCCATAACCGATGCTGATTTTCAGAGCTCGTTGTGGCGCACCCTGTACTTCACCGTAGTGTCGGTGGCGATTGAAGGGGTGATTGGCGTGCTGGTCGCGCTGCTGCTAAACCAGAAATTTGTCGGCCGCAACATGCTGCGCGTGCTGGTGATTCTGCCGTGGGCGCTACCGACCATCGTCAACGCCATGATGTGGCGACTCAATTTCAACCCGGACTACGGCAGTATCAATGCCCTGTTGACCCAGTTGGGGATTATTGATGGCTACCGCAGTTGGCTGGGATCACCCGATTCCGCGCTTAACGCAGTGATGCTGGCGGATATCTGGAAAAACTACCCGCTGGTGACGTTGTTGGTGCTGGCAGCGCTGCAATCCATTCCTGACGACCTTTATGAAGCGGCACGGCTGGATGGCGCATCAGCATGGCGACGTTTTCGCGCCATTACCTTTCCGGCGATTGTGGGTCCACTCAGCGTTGCCCTGGTACTGCGTATCATCGATGCGTTCAAGATCTTCGACATTATTTACGTCATGACGCGCGGTGGCCCGGTCGATAGCACCAAAACTCTCAGCTTTTACGTCTATCAGGAGTCATTCAGCTATCTGCGTGCCGGCAGCGGTGCCGCCTACGCCATGCTGATGACGCTACTGTGTGCTGTGCTGATCACTATTTACATGTTGTTATTGTGGCGGCAGCGCCGCCGCGGGAGTGCCGATGAAGGCTAAAATACGCACGGTGGCGAAATACCTCGCCGCGCTGCTGGTCGCCGTATCGGTACTGGCACCCATGAGTTGGCTGTTTCTGATGAGCGTTAGCGCGACCAGCGATCTGACGCGCATCCCACTGGAGTGGTTGCCGCGCCAGTGGGATTTCACCCGCTATGGCAGGCTATTGTCGCTGGCACCGGATCAGCCCGGCACGCTGTTTCTGCATGCGCTGGGCAACAGTCTGATCGTCGCCACCGGCGCGACCGTGATTTGCCTGTTGCTGGCGATTCCGGCCGCCTTCAGCTTCTCACGCTATCGTGGACGCGATGGCTGGCTGTTTGCCTCCCTCGCCATCTATATGGTGCCGCCGGTCGCCTTTGTCCTGCCGCTTTACTTCCTGTTGCAGCACTTTGATTTGCTCAACACCCGACCCGGTTTGATCATCGTTTATTGTTCGCTGATTTTGCCGTTTCTGACCTGGATGCTGAAAAACCAGTTCGACACCCTGCCCCAGGATATCGAGCAGGCCGCTCGTCTTGATGGTCTGCGCGTGTGGCAGGTATTGCTGCGCATCACCTTGCCGCTGGCAAAACCGGTCCTGGGCGCTGCGGCGCTGTTTGGCTGGCTGCTGGCATGGGACGAATTTTTCTATGCCCTGCTGTTCACCAGCAACATCGCTGCGCAGACCCTGCCGGTGACCATTGCCGGTTTCACCGCCGGACGTGCCACCGATGACGGTTTAATTGCGGCGGTCGGGATTCTGGCCTCAGTACCGCCCCTGTTTATTGCTATCTGGCTACAAAAAACCCTGGTAAGCGGTCTTGCCAGCGGGGGGAGTAAGGGATGATCAACACAACCACCGCCACCCTTTATGTGGTGGGCAATATCAATGTCGATTTAATTATGGGCACGCTGGATCAGTGGCCACAGCGTGGCACTGAAGTCATGGTCAAACACAGTGAGTTGCGCCCCGGCGGCTCAGCCGGTAACTGCGCGCTGGCGCTGGAGGCAATGCAGGTGCGTCATCGCGCTATCGCCAATCAGGGTGACGATGGCCTCAGCCAGTGGCTGGCAAGCCATTTTCCCCACAGCGCCGCACACTGGCCGCGTAGCCAGTGCGAAACCTCGCTGACGGTAGGCGTCACCCACTCCGACCACGAGCGTTCCTTTATCAGCAACTACGGTCATATTGTGCAGCTCACCGCGCAGCAGGTGCTGGATCAACTGCCGCAGCGGGCGACTGAGGGCGATATCGTGTTGCTGTGCGGCACTTTTCTCTGCCTGCATCTGTATGGCGACTATCCCGCGTTACTCACTGAGCTGCGCCAGCGTGGCTATCTGATTGCTGTCGATACCGGCTGGCCACCGCAGGGTTGGACGGAGGAAGTGCGACAGGATATCGCCCGTTGGCTGCCGCTGTGCGACTGGTTGCTGCTGAACGAAGTGGAAACCCTCGGGCTGGCGGCACAGGCGCAGCTCTCCACCAGCGCAACGCTACTGGCCCGGCAGTTAAGTGGTCGCGGCGGTTGCGTGGTGAAGTGTGGAGAACAGGGCGCGCGCTGCTGGTTGCGCGATCAACAGCTCAGCCAACCCGCCCGTCCGGTTACGGTGGTGGATACCATTGGCGCGGGCGATAGCTTTAACGCCGGGTTTCTCACCGCCCTGCTCCATCAGCAGGACGTTACCGCGGCTCTGCAATGGGGGATTGCGGTAGCCGCGCTGGCGATCAGCACCGCACCACGTCGCTACCCCAACTGGCAACAACTCCAATTTTCGGCAAAGGAACAATAATCATGGCCAGTGTTGAACTGATCAAAGTCGCCAAACGCTACGGCAAACAGTCGGTGCTGCATCCGCTCGATCTGACCATTCCCGATGGCAGTTTTACCGTGCTGGTCGGGCCGTCCGGCTGCGGCAAATCCACGCTGTTACGTTTGCTGGCCGGACTGGAGAGCCTGACCGAAGGCGCCATTTTGATGGACCAGGTGCAGATTAACGATCGCGATCCGGCTGACCGTGATATCGCGATGGTGTTTCAAAGCTATGCGCTGTACCCGCATCTGACGGTAGCGGAAAACCTGGCGTTTCATATGCAGGTGAAAAAGGTCAAACGCGAAGAGCAGCAAAGCAAAATTCAGCGTATCGCTGCCATTCTCGGCATTGATCAGCTATTGCAGCGCTATCCGCGCGCCTTGTCCGGGGGACAACGGCAGCGTGTGGCGATGGGGCGCGCGATGGTGCGCAACCCGCAGGTGTTCCTGTTTGATGAACCGCTCTCCAACCTTGATGCGCAATTACGTATGGAGTTGCGCGCGGAGATTAAATCGCTACATCAGCGCTTTAAAACCACCATGGTGTATGTCACCCATGATCAGGTCGAGGCAATGACGCTGGCAGATCAGATTGTGGTGATGCAGGCTGGTTACATCGTGCAGCAAGGCGCGCCGCTGGAGATTTACGATCGTCCCGCCAACACCTTTGTGGCGCGCTTTATCGGCTCACCGCCGATGAATCTGCTGCCTGCGCAACTGGTGAGCCATGAGGGTGTGCCAGGCGTGCAGTGTCAGGATCTGTGGCAACCGTTGCCGGCACGCTGGCATACGGTGGCGCGCGAGCATGACGGTAAACCGGTTACCATTGGTTTACGTCCACACGATCTGCGCGAAGTGGATAACGGAGCCGCAGCGCGGGTGAATGTGGTGGAAATCACCGGGGAATCGACCCTGTTACATCTCGACTGGCACGGTCACGCGTTACATATGCAGATCGCCGGACGCCACGCCGCCAACAGTGGCGATGAATTGATCCTCGGTTTTAATAGCGAGAAAATACATCTGTTTGATGCTGAGACGGGTTATCGCTTAACCGAATCCGGCCACTGAAAATAAAAAAGCCACCCTCAATATGAGGGTGGCGAAATAAAATTCAGTTAATTAAAAACGCATAACAACGATGTTTTCGCGAACCCTCTTTCCCTAAGCATTGCACGATTTACTATTTTACCAGTACAGATGTTTTCGTCTGTCTTGGTCGTTTAAAGAAACTGTAAAACCCTTTTCATAATGTCCCGTAACGGCGCGATTTATCGCGCTGTTACGGATGTCAACGTGTTAAATCACGCCGTTACCAGGTCTTACCGATATTAAACTGGAACTGCTCAGACTTATCGCCTTCATATTTCTTAATCGGCACGGCATAAGAGAACACCAGAGGTCCCAGTGGCGACTGCCATTGCAGCGCAAGGCCGCTGGAAACACGGATATTGTTCGGATCACCGTAATCCGGAATACCGGCAGCGCGGGTTGCGGCGGTATTTTCCCACTTGGTATCCCATACCGTACCGGCATCAACAAACACCGACGTACGCAGAGAACTTTCATAGCGCTCGCTGACAAACGGCGTCGGCACAATCAGCTCGGCGCTGGCGACTGCCATCGCGTTACCGCCCACCGCATCATCAGATTTTTTCACCGCACAATCACTGTAGCTGCTTTCACTGCCGCTACAGCTATAATACGCCGCTTTCGGACCAATGGTGTTGGAGGAGAAGCCACGCACCGAGCTGGAACCACCGGCATAGAAGTTGTCGTAGAACGGTACGTCTTTACCGCCCAGACCATCGGCGTAACCGGCTTTGGTTCGTCCCATTAACACCCAACGGTGATCGCTACTGAGTGGCAGATAGGCGTTGGCGCTGAGTGTGCTTTTGTAATAGCTGTTGGTCGAACCCGGTACAGTGACTTTGGTGTTAAAACCCGCCGTTACACCCGATGTCGGGAAGAAGCCACGGTCCAGTGAGTTATATCCCCAGCCAACATTCCAGAACACGTCATTGGCACTAAAGGTATTGGAACTGGTGGCGTAATCATCATCGTCGTCGTCATCGGTTTCGATCACTCGCGGATGTATGCCCACAGAACCCAGATAACGCCACATCGCCACCTGCGGTGCCATATTGCTGACACGGTTGTAGACGTAATCAAACCCGGTGTTGATGCTGTTATTTTCGCTGATCGGGAAACTTAATGTGGTGCCCGCCCCTAAACTCTTCAGCGTATATTCAGACAGATCGTCATCATCGGCTTTATAGTCGTTGTAGAACAACTTGCCACCGAGGCTAACGCCATCCACCGTGAAATACGGGTTGGTGGCGGAGACTTCAACATACGTTTGATAATCGTTTTTGGTGCCGCTAAAGCCAACGGTATTACCGGTGCCCATCCAGTTATCCTGGCTGACGCCAAGCTGGAAACTGACGCCACTGTCGGTACCGTAACCAACACCGATATTGAACGAACCGGTGTTGCGCTCTTTGACTTTGTAGACCACATCAACCTGGTCCGGGCTGCCCGGCACACGCTGGGTATCGACGTCCACACTTTCGAAGTAGCCCGTACGGTTCAGACGCTCTTTACCCTGATCAACCAGGTTGTTCGCCAGCCAGGCCCCTTCCATCTGACGCATTTCGCGACGCAGTACGGAATCTTTTGAGGTGTCGTTGCCCTCAAAACGCACCTTACGGACGTAGAAACGGTTGCCAGCATCCACATTGACATGCAGTTTCACCGTCTTATCGGTATCGTTAATTTCCGGCTGAGTGCTGACCTGCGGAAAGGCATAACCATAGCGACCTAACAGATCTTTGATCGCATTTTCATTCTGGGTGATCTTCGCACCGCTATACAGACCCCCTTTTGGGATCTGTGCCAGTTTCTCGATTTCAGCAGAGTGACCCGCCAGATTACCGTTCACCACCACGCCACTAACATGATAAACATCGCCTTCGTGAATATTCACGGTGATGTAAATACCTTTACGGTCCGGTGTCAGACTGACCTGTGTGGAATCAATATTAAAACGGGCGTAGCCACGGTCGAGATAATAACTACGCAGCGTCTCCAGGTCGCCAGCCAGTTTTTGTTTCTGGTATTTTTGATCGGCGATAAAATTCCACCAGGGCACGCTGTCACGCAATTGAAATTGCGTAATCAGTTCATCATCAGAAAAAGCGTGGTTGCCGACAATATTGATCTGCTGAATTTTTGCCGATACACCTTCGGTAAAGATAAATTTCAGATCAACACGGTTACGTGGCAAGGGGGTAACTACCGCTTTGACGCTGGCGGTGTATTTACCCACGCTGTAGTAAAAGTCTTCCAGCCCCTTTTCAATCGAGGAGAGTGTGGTGCGGTCCAGCGCATTCCCGACGCTGACGCCAGACGCTTCCAGGTTTTGTTTCAGTTGATCTTCTTTAATCGCTTTATTGCCGGAGAACGAGATGCTGGCAATCGACGGACGTTCTTTCACTTTAATCAGCAGCGTATCGCCATCACGCAATACCTGCACATCTTCAAAGTTGCCGGTGGCAAACAGGGCACGAATGGTATTTTTGATATCGTCATCGTTAACACGATCGCCGACACGCACTGGCATACTCAGCATCGCCGCACCCGGTGCGACACGCTGTAGTCCATCAAAATGAATATCCCTGAGGGTGAAATCATCTGCACCGAAGGCAGTGGTGGTCACCATAAAGAGTAACCCGGTTAACATCTTTTTCATCTGCTATGAGCCTGCCGCTATTCCTGTGCCTGTGGCGATTGCCTTAATTCCCGCACCACAAAAAACGGGCTGAACACAGGGTTCAGCCCATTGATAGTGGCGTTATGTTCCGGAAAAAAGACCGCTTAGCCAAAGGTAAATTCAGTGAAGCAGGCGTATTTTCGGTTATTTTACAATAAGCTGAAAATCCACTGCTGAAATTACCCCACAAGAATTACGCCCCAGAAACAATTAGCCTTCGGTCACGACCGGCTGAAAGGAGCGACGGCTCAGGCTGGTTAACACCACCAGCACCGCCATTAACATCCATTCGACCATCAACGTCCCGGTGATCGCCATCAGATGCGTACTCTGTAACCAGATCTGTGTGAAGACACCGCCAAGTAACATCGGACCTAAACCCAGTGCCGATTGTTGTACGGTTGAAAGCATCGCGCTGCCCGCTCCCGCCTGATGATGCGGCACGCCAGTCATACCAATACGGTAGAAGGTGCTGACGATAAACGACTGCCCAAAACCAATCAGGACCGTAGAGGGGATCAGCGTGACGATACCCACGTTCGGCCAGGCGTAATGCAGCGTGGCAATCAACAACAGCAAACCGAGCATCTGGATAACACAACCGGTCAGCAACGTGACACGTTTGCCAAAGCGTTCCACCATGCGCGTGCTCTGCATCGACCCGATAAAATAGGCCACGCCAAGCGCAATAAACGCATTACCCGACTCAAAGGCGCTCAACCCCAGTCCTGATTGCAACGTCAGCGCCACGGCAAACATAAAGCCGCTCCAGCAGGAGAAGAACAGCACCGCCATAGTTAAACCAAACCGTACCCCGGGCAGGCGCAACAGCGAAGGCGGCAGCAAAGGTGCGCCTTGTGCGGCCTCCAGGCGTAATGCGCTATGACGCAGGCGATGCAAAAACAGCGGGAACAGCGCCAACAATAAGATGCACGGCCACGACCAGTGCAACACCGGACCCAATGCCAGTGCCAGCATCAGACAACCCACCGCCCCGGCCAGCAGCAGCGTACCGCTAACATCAATCGCCACGCGCTGGCTGTTATGGGTTTCTGGCACAAAGCGGCGTGCAGTTAACAGAACAAACAGGCAGATTGGCAGGTTGATCAGAAACACACTGCGCCAGCCATAACCACCGATGTCGGCTTTAATCAGGAAGCCGCCCAGCACCTGCCCCACAATAAATGCCAGCCCACCGATACCGCCATACAGACCAATGGCGCGCGCATGCGCTCTGCCCTTGAGGGACACATGCAATGTGGCGAGAATCTGTGGCACGATAAATGCAGCCCCAACCCCCTGCAATGCGCGGGCAAACATCAATACTCCGACATGGCTGGCGATGCCGCACAACAGTGAGGCAAAACCAAATGTCCAGACGCCCGCCAGAAATACCCGGCGGCGACCATAGTTATCCCCGAGTCGGCCCCCCATCGCCAGACAGATGGCGAAGGCAATGCCGTAAACTGCCACGATCAACGCCAGCTCAATTGGCGTGGCGTGCAGGCTATGCGCCATCGCGTCGAGTGCGACGTTAACAATTGAAAAATCGATCATGGGCAGCAGTTGCCCGGACAGCAGGACCACCAATCCTGCCCGTTGAAGTTGCGATGATTGCATCGGTTTTACCCTTGTTTTTGTCTTCTGTGAGGCATAGCATCACCTAACCATTAAACGGGTACCAGTTCTTGTTTATCATGGTATAAATTCTACCCGTCTTATCAGGAGTGCCTTCAATGCTCAGCACGCAGCCCATCACTAACACCGCCAATCACAACCGCAAATTGCTCGGGACTTTTCTGCGCACGCGACGCGAAAGTCTCGATCCAAATCGCCTCGGCCTGCCGCGTATGCGCCATCGCCGTACGCCGGGTCTGCGACGTGAGGAAGTGGCACAGCTGGCAGATGTTGGCGTGACCTGGTACACCTGGCTGGAGCAGGGGCGCGATATTAAAGCCTCGCCAAAAACCCTGACGGCGATTGCGACGGCGTTGCAATGCAATGATGTCGAGACACAGCATCTGTTTTCCCTTGCCGGGCATAACCTGCCTTCGGTGCGGGTGGCGGCGGCTTGCTGCAAAATTGCCGAACATAATCAAAAGATGCTGGATGCAATTCAGCTACCCGCCATCATTGAAACCCCGCGTTTCGATATTCTTGGCTATAACGCGGCATGGTGTGCGCTGATGGGGGTGGATCTGGCAGAAATTCCGCCTGAAGATCGTAACTGCATCTGGCTGGCGTTCAATCATCCCGGCTGGCGTGCCGCGATGGCCGACTGGGATGAAGTGATGCCTCAGATGGTGGCGATGTTTCGGGGTCAGATGGGGGAACACCTTGGCGACCCACATTGGGAAAGTTATCTCGCGCGGCTGCTCGCCAGTTCCGATGAATTTGGCCGCACCTGGCAGCGCTACGAGCTGGGCAAGGTGGAAAACCGTGTGAAACGTTTCCGGCGTCCTGGGGTGAGTGAAATGACACTGCGGCAGAATAACTGGTGGTCAGCATCACGTAATGGCGATCGTTTATTGGTGTATGTGCCAGACGATGCGGCCAGCACAGCGGCATTGCAGCAGTTGATTACCCGCGCATAACTGCAATCCGCTGAAAAGTGGTGACCCGGATTAACTCATTCCAAGGTTGAGGCTACAACTTTTGCTGTCCGTGGGCGCCTGATAACCCCCACTCCCAGTTCAATCATCGCCAGGATGACCAGTGAGCCAATAAGCCAAGTTTTTCCTGCAACCACCAACAGCCAGCCACCCAGTGCGAGAAAACCAAATATCCCCACAAAGTAGGACACCACAAACCAGGTCAAAACGGCATGCCGATGCTGGGGCTGTGAATCGTTCACCGCCCAGGTCTGAATGACCGGATATAACAGGCCATATCCCGCGCCGGTCAACATAGCCGCTACAATATGGAATGCCGGGTGTAGCGCCACCCCGGACAGACAGACCAGACCAATGATCAGGCACCCAAGCAGCCCAATAATAAGCGGCTGGCGCGGCCAACTGGCAAGGTACCGGAACAGCATCAGGCGGGTGGTGACAGCGGTGGCGGCATGCACGAAGAAAAAGACCCCGGCACTGGCATCCGTACCTTCCGTCAGAGAGACCTGGAACGCCATCATGCCTGAAAATACCGCCCCACCCAGGCCAACCATTATCACCGGGCGTCGTGCTGGCCCAGCCAACAATATCGGTAGTTTACGTACCCAAGCGCGAAAAACGCGTTCGTACACAGGACGTGGTTCTCTGCGGCCAAAAAGTAGCAACAGGAATGAGGCGACGGCCAACATCGCTGCGACAACGAGAAAGGTGATTTGCAGTGATAAGTTGGCCTGAGCAATCAAAATGCTCTGCATCACCGGAATGCCACAAATTCCGGTCATTTGAAAAGCGCTGAACAACGTGAAACCACTGCCGCGTTCAGCATCATTCAGACGCTCCGACAACGCTAATGGTGCACCAAGGTAAAACATCCCCCACAGTAAAACTGCGAGACGGGGGAGATATCCCGGCTCCAGCCCATGCAAATTACCCAGCACAGTGTAGCCACAAGCAATGACCAGAGCAGCAATCGCCGCAAGACGAGCGGCATCCATCTTACCCGCCCCCCCAGCCCACTAAAGGTACCCCGATCAGCGTCCCCACTAAAGCCATGCTGAGAGCAT
Source organism: Pantoea sp. X-Soil-TKNS-1279 (assembly GCF_059730565.1). NCBI lineage: Bacteria > Pseudomonadati > Pseudomonadota > Gammaproteobacteria > Enterobacterales > Erwiniaceae > Pantoea > Pantoea sp. X-Soil-TKNS-1279. The sequence goes on from NZ_AP035949.1 coordinate 565,894, forward strand.
GGCCGGTTTCAATGTCACTCCCCCCATGTAAACGGAACCAGGCCGAAATCAGGAAAGTACTTCCGTATCCCCCGGCAGTGAGCAGCGTGCCCAACAGAAGGTAAGACATAGATAAGCAGCGCATCATTTACCCTCTTTCTGCGGAATGGGAGCCATTGACCTTAACTTGTGTGGGTAAAAGATGGGCGAAATGCTGTCGTGCTGAATCTTCATGGCAAGGTCTGATCTCATCTGTTCCATGATTATCGATCTCCTTTGACGTTTAGAAAAATCAGATATTCATCATGGTGAATCAGGGGAGTTAAGAGCTGCCTCGCTCCTTACATTTGATACCCTCTCCCGCAAGCGGGAGAGGGTAAGAATGAGGGCTAGCCACCATGCCTTACCCGCTGTAGCGCATGACGGAACTGACTAACGTCGTGCGGGTACCAACAGCGACGTGACAGGGGAACATCCTCATCAACCGCTTCCGGCAGCGGTAATTTTTCCAGCGTACCCCGATTACAGATTGCTCGAGCCAGGGTCGCAGGGGGGACGCCCAGATAGCGCGCCATTTCCGGTAATGTCATAACTGAAGTGCGCATCATAGCCTCCTATATCTCCTGTGTTTCGATCTCCATCTTGAGACGCCAGTAGTAAGTTTTATTGATTTTGGTCAGTTTAGAATTTAATTCGGAACAAAAAATAACCAACTCACGCTTCCACTTCAGTGAAATCAAAAATATCCGAGCCGCAGCACAGAATCGTCCTAATCCCCTGCCGTGTTGCACCAAAAGTGAACTACGCTGCACAAATGTTGATCTGTTGTTAATTCACTCGCCACCGTTTCCGCAGGTGTGACGCGCTCTGCCGCGTTGGCACGCGTTCTGCATTGTTACTCGGCTAACAAAATGCCAACCAATGACAGCTTGCTAACATTGAGGCCGCGATGACTGCTAAACCCGAATTGATTGCTCGCATTGAAGCCAGTTTCAACCAGCAAACGCCGAGTGCGAAGCGCATCGCCAGTTGGTTGCTGACGCACAGTGCGCAGATCCCGTTTGAAACGGCAGACAGCATCGCGCAGGCCACGGGTACTACCGGAATTACCGTCGGTCGCTATCTACGTAAGCTCGGTTATCGCAACCTGGACGACGTCAAGCAAAGCCTGCGGGATATACCCGCCAGCCCTTATCAGGCCTGGGGAATGAATGAACGTCTTGATGCCTGGCAGCAACAGAATCGGCTGCCGCGCCGCTCGCAGCAGTCGCTGGAACTGGAGCTGGACGCCATCCAGCATGTCTATCAACTGGCGCAAAGCGAGGTGTTTCAGCGCGTGGTGCAGCAACTGACGCACGCCGATGCGGTATTTGTGCTCGGCATCCAATCCACCCGAGGTATCGCTAATGCCTTTTTTAGCCATCTCGAATACCTGCGACCGCGCGTCAGCTATGCCGAGGGGCTTTCGGGCAGTTGGGTGGAATCCCTGAATTCTGGCTTTGAACGTCCCTATGTGGTGATCACCGATACCCGCGCCTACTCCGCCATTGCCCGCCAGTATTGCCGCGTAGCGTGCGAACAACAGGTGCAGCTGGCGTTAATCACCGATATCTGGTGTCCGTGGGCGCGTGACTACCCGCTGGATTTATTACAGGTGAAAACCGATACCGGCCATTTCTGGGATTCGCTGGCACCCATCACCTGCCTGTTTAACCTGCTGTTGTCAGGCGTCGTCGATCAACTGGGTGACAACCTTGCCACCCGTTTGGCGGCGAATCGTCAGTTACAGCAGGAATTTGGTCAATTTGAACGTTAAGGGTTGCTATGTCTGACAATTGTGAACTGGTCGATCTCACTGCGCGTTTCCCGCAATTAACTATCGATCTGAAATACGCCACGGCGGATAACCTGACCGGCCGTCCGATTTATCGCGAAGCGCGCTGCCTGCTGCATCCTGATGCCGTACCTGCGCTGGAAAAAAGTCTCGCTATTGCGGCACTGGCTGGTTTTCAGTTGCGCGTTTACGACGCGTATCGCCCCCGCCAGGCGCAGGCGTTGCTGTGGCAAGCCTGCCCCGACCCGCAATATGTCGCCGATCTTACCCTGGGTTCCAATCACAGCCGGGGCGTCGCCATTGATGTGACCCTGATGGACCAGGACGGACACATCCTTGATATGGGCGCCGGCTTCGATGAGATGCATGAACGTTCCCATCAATATCACCCTTCCGTGCCGGTCGCCTCACAGCGTAATCGCCTGTTGCTCAACGCGATTATGTTTGGCGGCGGCTTTGTTGGCATGAGCAGCGAATGGTGGCACTTCGAGTTGCCCGATGCGCTGCGCTATCCGCTGCTTGACGATCGTTTTTCCTGTTACGACGACACCTTATTTTCCTGTTAACTGGAGCTTTGCGATGAAGACGACACACCTGTTACGTTCGCTGTTACGTCCGGCCCTTTTGACCAGCGCGCTGGCGCTCGCTGTCCCTGGCGTACAGGCGGCGGTGCCGAAAGATATGCTGGTGATCGGCAAAGCCGCCGATCCGCAAACCCTTGACCCGGCGGTCACCATTGATAATAACGACTGGACCGTCACTTACCCGGCTTATCAACGTCTGGTGCGCTATAAAACGGTCGATGGCAAAGGTTCTACCGAAGTGGAAGGGGATCTGGCCGCCAGCTGGCAGGCTTCGGAAGATCAGAAAACCTGGACCTTCAAACTGAAAGATAATGAAAAATTTGACGACGGCAGCGCCGTGACTGCCGATGCGGTAAAAGCCTCATTCGAACGTTTGCTGAAAATCAAACAAGGTCCGGCAGAAGCCTATCCGGCCGATTTGAAAATCGATGTGGTTGACCCACATACGGTGAAATTCACCCTCAGCCAGCCTTTTGCTCCCTTTCTCTACACCCTGGCGAACGATGGCGCATCGATCATTAATCCGGCGGTGTTGAAGGCACATGCCGCTGACGATGCACGCGGTTATCTGGCAGAACACACCGCCGGTTCCGGCCCCTTTATGCTGAAAAGTTGGCAGAAAGGTCAGCAGCTGGTGCTGGTGCCTAATCCGCATTACGCCGGGGATAAGCCGGCGTTTAAACGCGTGTCGGTGAAGATTATCGGGGAAAGCGCCTCACGCCGTCTGCAACTGTCGCGCGGTGATATCGATATCGCTGATTCGCTACCGATTGACCAACTCACCGCGCTGAAACAGGAAGGTAAAGTCGAGGTGGCGGAATACCCGTCGCTGCGCGTTACTTATCTTTATCTCAACAACAGCAAGGCACCGATGAACCAGGTGGATCTGCGTCGTGCCGTCTCCTGGGCCACCGATTATCAGGGTATGGTGAAAGGCATTCTGAGCGGCTACGGCAAGCAGATGCGCGGGCCGATTCCCGAAGGCATGTGGGGTTATGATGCCTCCGCAATGCAATACAACATGGATGAGGCCAAAGCCAAAGCCGCGCTGGACAAAGTGCCACAAAAACCGGCCAGCCTGACGTTCCTCTACTCAGATAACGATCCCAACTGGGAGCCTATCGCCCTTTCCACTCAGGCCAGCCTCGGCAAAATCGGTATCAATGTGAAGCTGGAAAAACTTGCCAACGCCACCATGCGTGAACGCGTCGGTAAAGGCGATTACGACATCGCGATCGGCAACTGGAGCCCGGACTTTGCCGATCCCTACATGTTTATGAATTACTGGTTTGAGTCGGACAAGAAAGGGCTGCCGGGCAACCGTTCCTTCTATGAAAACGCCGACGTCGACAAGCTGCTGAAAAACGCGCTGGCAACCACCGATCAACAGGCGCGCACCAAAGATTATCAACAGGCAGAAAAAATCGTCATCGACGAGGCAGCCTACGTTTATCTCTTCCAGAAAAACTATCAGCTGGCGATGAACAAACAGGTCAAAGGCTTTGTGTTTAATCCGATGCTGGAACAGGTGTTCAACATCGCCAACATGAGTAAGTAAGCAACTCAACGTAAGGCGTCGACAACGACGCCGTCAGGGAGCGCCGATGACACTCTGGCAAATTTTACGCCAGCGCTGCTGGGGACTTCTCCTCGTGGTGGCTGGGGTCTGCGTGATCACCTTTATTATCTCGCATCTGATACCGGGCGATCCGGCGCGGATGCTGGCCGGGGATCGCGCCAGCGAGGCGATTGTGCAACATATTCGCCAGCAACTCGGGCTGGACCAGCCGCTATGGGTGCAGTTTGGACGCTATGTGATGGCGTTGTTGCATGGCGATCTGGGAACCTCAATCCGCACCGGGCGACCGGTGCTGGAGGAGATGCGTACCTTTTTCCCCGCGACGCTGGAGCTGGCCTGCTGCGCCCTGCTGTTGGCGTTGTTGATCGGTATCCCGCTCGGCGTGTTGTCGGCCGTGTATCGCAATCGCTGGCTCGACCATCTGGTACGTTTGCTGGCGATCACCGGCATCTCCACCCCGGCCTTCTGGCTCGGGCTGGGGGTGATTGTGCTGTTTTACGGTCATCTGCAACTGTTGCCCGGTGGTGGACGGCTGGATGACTGGCTTGATCCCCCGGCGCGTATCACCGGGTTTTACACCATCGATGCGCTGCTGGCGGGTGACAGCGAGGTGTTTTTCAACGCCTTACAGCATCTGATATTGCCGTCGCTGACGCTGGCGTTTGTCCATCTCGGCATTGTGGCACGCCAGATACGCGGCGCGATGCTGGAGCAACTCAGCGAAGATTACATTCGTACCGCCCGCGCCAGCGGCTTGCCAAATCGGGTAATTATCCTGCGCTATGCGCTGCCGAATGCGCTGATCCCGTCCGTCACCGTGCTGGGCCTGGCGTTGGGGGATCTGTTGTACGGCGCGGTTCTGACCGAAACGGTTTTTGCCTGGCCGGGGATGGGGGCGTGGGTGGTGGCTTCGATCCAGGCGCTTGATTTCCCGGCAGTGATGGGGTTTGCCGTGGTGGTGTCCTTTGTTTATGTGCTGGTCAATCTGGCGGTGGACCTGATCTACCTGTGGATCGACCCGCGCATCGGTCGCGGAGGTGACGCATGATGATGACGGAAGTCGAACCGCGTACACGCAACCACCGCCGCTGGCAGTCCAGCCTGAAACGCACCTTCTGGCTGTTGCGGCAAAGCCCGCTCACCCTTGTGGGCGGCGTGATCATGCTGCTGATGTTGCTGCTGCTGATCCTGTCGCCGTGGCTGGCCCCCTATGATCCCAACGCGCTGGACCTCACCGCACGTCTGCAAGCCCCTTCCGCACTGCACTGGTTTGGCACCGATGAAGTGGGCCGTGATCTGTTTAGTCGCGTGCTGGTCGGTAGCCAGCAATCGATGGTGGCGGGTTTGATGGTGGTGGTGATTGCGGGCGGCATCGGCTCACTGCTCGGCTGCTTCTCCGGGGTGATCGGTGGGCGCGGTGATGCATTGATCATGCGGCTGATGGATATCATGCTGTCGATTCCCTCGCTGGTGCTGACGATGGCGTTGGCGGCGGCACTCGGACCAAGCCTGGTCAACGCCATGCTGGCCATTGCCATCGTGCGTATTCCGTTTTATGTGCGGCTGGCACGCGGCCAGACGCTGATTGTGCGCCAGTTCACCTATGTTCAGGCCGCCCGTACCTTTGGCGCTTCACGCTGGCATCTCATCAGCTGGCATATCCTGCGTAACGCTTTGCCACCGCTGATTGTGCAGGCGTCACTGGATATTGGCAGCGCGATTCTGATGGCGGCAACGCTGGGATTCATCGGCCTTGGCGCGCAGCAACCCACGGCCGAATGGGGCGCGATGGTGGCGGTAGGGCGTAATTATGTGCTGGATCAGTGGTGGTACTGCACATTCCCGGGTGGAGCCATTCTGATCACTGCGGTTGGTTTTAACCTGTTTGGCGATGGTCTGCGTGATCTGCTCGACCCGAAAACCGGAGGACAACACTGATGGTGACTCAGGTACTCTCCATGCGCGATGTGCAGTTGAACTTCCCGATCTACCAGGGTGAAGTCCATGCGCTCAATCATGTGTCACTGGAGGTCGGGCGCGGCGAGATTGTTGGCGTGGTGGGTGAATCCGGCTCCGGTAAATCGGTCACTGCCATGCTGGCAATGCGCCTGCTGCCAGAGGGACGTTACCGCGTGCCGCAGGGTGAAGTCACGTTGCTCGGAGAAGATGTGCTGCGCGCCAGTGAGAAACAATTGCGACAGTGGCGTGGTTCGCGCGTGGCGATGATCTTTCAGGAGCCGATGACGGCGCTCAATCCGACACGCCGCATCGGGCGGCAAATCGTGGAGGTGATCCGCCATCACCAGGCGCTGACGCGCAAAGCGGCACAGCAAAAAGCCATCGGCCTGCTGGAGGAGATGCAAATTCCCGATGCCGCCCAAGTGATGAAACGTTATCCGTTTGAACTGTCAGGCGGCATGCGCCAGCGCGTGATGATCGCACTGGCCTTTTCCTGCGATCCCACGCTGATTATCGCCGATGAACCCACCACCGCGCTGGACGTCACGGTTCAACTCCAGGTGCTACGCCTGCTGAAACAGAAAGCCCGCACCAGCGGTACTTCGGTGTTATTTATCAGCCACGACATGGCCGTGGTATCGCAGCTGTGTGATCGTTTATACGTGATGTACGCCGGTAGCGTGATTGAACAGGGGGCCACACAGGATTTGATTCGCCACCCGGTGCATCCCTATACCCAGGGGTTGTTGCAGTGCGCGCCGGAACAACGTGAACCCCGTTCAACGCTACCCGCAATCCCTGGCACCGTGCCAAATCTGGCGCATCTCCCCACCGGGTGCGCTTTCCGTGAACGCTGCTTTGCCGCCGGGCCGCGCTGTAGCGAAACGCCAACGCTGCAACCTTGTGGTAGCCAGTGTGCCGCCTGCTGGTATCCGCAACGGGAGAACGCTTATGTCTGAGACGCTGTTGGAACTGCGCGATGTGCATGTGAATTTTCCGCTGCGTCGCAACTGGCTGGGCCGCATCACCGAACAGGCCCATGCGCTGAATGGTCTTGATTTACAGCTTAACCGCGGCGAAACCCTGGGCATTGTGGGCGAATCGGGTTGTGGCAAAAGTACCCTCGCCCAACTGTTGATGGGGATGTTGCAACCGCAGCAGGGCCAGTGCCAGCGCGCTGCACCCGCCTCGGGCACCATGCAGATGGTATTCCAGGACCCCTTGTCGTCTCTCGATCCCCGGTTACCGGTGTGGCGCATCATCACGGAACCGGTGTGGATTCAGCAGCGCATGAAGGAGGCGGCGCGTCGCCAGCTCGCCGTTGAACTGGCTCAGTTGGTGGGCATTCGCCCTGAATACCTTGATCGCCTGCCGCATGCCTTCTCCGGTGGTCAGCGCCAGCGTATCGCCATTGCCCGCGCCCTCTCCTCCAACCCGCAGATCATCGTGCTGGATGAGCCCACCTCGGCACTGGATATATCGGTACAGGCACAGATCCTCAACCTGCTGGTCACGCTCCAGCAGCAGCGCAATCTGACCTATGTGCTGATTTCGCACAACGTCTCGGTGGTACGACATATGAGCGATCGTGTGGCGGTGATGTATCTCGGGCAGATAGTTGAGCTGGGCAAGGCCGCCGACGTTCTGACGCAGCCGCAGCATCCTTATACGCAACTGCTGCTGGCCTCAGTGCCGGACATCCATCAACCGCTGGCAGAACATATCGCGTTACGTAAAACCGATTTGCCGGGCAATCGCGTGTTACCCGGCGGCTGCTATTTTCGCGATCGCTGCCCGCTGGCTGAGGAGGCCTGTGGTACACCGCAGCAATTACGGGGGGTGGAAGGGGACCGTGCGGTGCGTTGCTGGCAGGTAAATAGCCCGTAACGGCGCGATTTATCGCGCCGTTACGGAGGGAATCAGAGAGCGACAATCCGCCCTTCACGCGCACTGATAAACGCGGCATCCAGCACTTCCAGCACGCGAATCGCCTGTTCGGTTGTGACCGGAGGTGCGCTGCCATTTTTCACCGCGGCAGCAAAGGCCTGGTAGTAATCATGGTATGCGCCCTGCGCTGCCGGGATACGTTCATAACCTGCAGCGGTATGCAGCGTGCCCCAGTGTTCTGGCGGTTCAAAGCCCCAGCCCGCCCGATCGTTAGCCGGACGTTTACCGGCAAAGATATCGCGCGCCTGGACGTCCGAGCCTTGCGCAACGTAGCTACCGGCCTCGCCATACAGACGCAGTTCACGGCAAGAAAGATAATTGATCTTACTGGAGGAGATGTACGAGTGCGCGCCACTGCTGTGGGTCAGCGTCAGGACAAAACTGGCATCGGTCGCCCCTTCTGGACGATCGACAATATCCAGATGCGCCAGCACCGAGGTGACCGGCCCCATCAGCCACAGCGCCTGATCCACCAGATGGCTACCCATATCACGCAATAAACCGCCGGTTGCGCCCCCTTCAAGGGTATGAGGTTCGTCAAGATCCATACGGTTATGCAAGCGCCACAGCTTGCCAAGGCGCTGTTGTTCAATCAACTGATGCAGGGTCTGCATGTCGGAATCAAAACGTCGGTTATGGTACACGCCCAGCACCACCCCTTTCGCCTGTGCCGCTGCGGCCAGCTCGCGTCCGGTTTTGGCGTCTGGCGCGAAGGGTTTATCCGCCACCACGGCAACACCGGCCGCAATCGCCTCCAGCACCAGCTCACGTCGCGTTTGTGGCGGGGTGGTGATGGTGACCATATCCACCCCCGCCGCCAGCAACTCGGTCAGACTGGCATAAATCGGCACATCGGGAAAATCAGCCTGCGCCTTTGCTATGGTGGCGGGGGCGCGCGCCACAATCCCTGCCAGCTCCAGTCCCTCCGCGGCGGTAATAAATGGGGCGTGAAAATTCTGCCCGCCAGTGCCATAACCCACTAATCCGACTTTCATACTCCCTCCGTGTGATGACGGGTGATGTACCCTTTGCCAACGATAGCAAAAATCCACTGGCAAACAACACGGAAATTTCACAAAGTGTGATTTCGGAATATTTTTACTGCACCGCCGGAAAATAATGAACCGGCGTGGGGAAATCGGCAGCGGTTTTTCCCAGCAACCGCTGCGGGCGAAAATCCCGCAATAACGGGCTGAGAGTATCGCTGCCCAGCTCCTCCGCCACCAGGCGGCCAATCAGCGGCGACAGCGTCATCCCGCTGTGCATCACCGCCAGATAGACTCGCTGCTGCGGCGTGACAAAGCCCAGCGCCGGTAACCCATCGGCGGGACGCGCTCGCTGTCCCACCACAATCTGTTCGATGTGCAGCGAACCGGCGTCATCAAACAATTCACGGTAACGCGCCTGCATCTGCTGCGCGATGGCGCTATCAACGGCGGGCGGCGCTGCGGGATCAGCCTGGTCGTCGAGGTCCAGCGCCTGTAACAACAGACGCCCACCGCCATCCGGGCGTACATTCAACTGCGGGGTAATCAGGTTCGTGGCGAGCGAGAGCGGCTGCGGCGCAGTGCGCGCCAGGAAACTACAGGCGACTTTATTCGGCTGGCTGGCGTCGGTCATCGCCAATTGCAGGCCAAGATGCTGCATCACTTCCGCTGACCAGCGTCCACTCGCCACCACCAGCCGATCCCCCCGCCACTGCCCGCCATCATCCAGCCTTAGCCTGACCTCCGTTGCACTCTCCTGCACATCGGTAACCCGACATTGCTGATGCAACACCGCACCGGAGCTGCGGGCGTCGGCCCACAGGCGCGCCAGATATAGCGATGGATAGAGAATCGATTCGGAAGGGAAATGCCACAGACTGCCGTTGACAGCGGTAGTGCGTAATTCGGGGACTTCGCGCTGCAACTCATTGAAGGTGACTTCACGCGCCGGATACCCCAAAGCCTGCAACCGCTCCGCTCGCTGTTTCAGTGCGTGCTGGTCGCTGTCTGACGCCCATTCCCAGGTCCCACAGGTTTCCAGCCAGCGCAGTCCGTTGGGTTGGGACAGTTGCAGCCTGACATGTTCTTCCATCGCCAGCGCATTGAGCTGATGGTAACTGTCGGGTTGTTTGCCGTTGGAATTGAGCCAGGCAAAGGAGGTACTGCTGGTGCCCGCCCCGAGGTGCTGTTGTTCAAAAAGGGTGACCTGTGCCCCCTGTAAGGCAAGCGCCCGCGCCACCGCCATACCGATGACGCCGCCGCCAATAATTGCGATTTTCTGTGCTGTCATATCTGGCTCCCTGAAAAAAAACTCACCATAGCATAATCAATCTCAGACAGCGGGAATGAAATTCCCGCCGCGCACGATGATGCAAAGGATATAAGTTTTTCCTCTGGGTCCAGATTAAAAAATTATGTCGGGCTGATAATTTTTCCGGTAGAAAAATAGGACAACAAATTCTCCAGCACATTATTTGCCATCTGCTCACGGGTTTCAAACGTGGCGCTGGCAATATGCGGCATCAGAATAACATTCTCCAACTGCCGCAGCGCTGGATTAATAACCGGCTCCTGTGGATACACATCCAGTGCCGCCCCTTTAATTACCCCCTGCTGCAATGCCGTAATCAAATCCGCTTCATTGACCACATTACCACGCGCCACATTAATCAATACCCCGTCTGCACCAAGCGCTTTCAGCACGTTGCGGTCGACAATGTGCTGATTCTCCGCACTGCCCGGCAGTGCCAGCACCAGAAAATCACTGAATGCCGCCAGTTGTTCGAGGTTGTCACAACGGCGATACGGCGTGGTTTTGGCACTGCGCGCGGTATACGCCACCTCCATACCAAAGGCTTCTGCACGACGGGCAATCGCCAGCCCAATCGCACCCAGACCGGCGATCCCCAGCTTTTTGCCACTGACTTTACTGGAAAGCACCGGCCCCTGCGTTTCCCACTGGCCCGAACGGGCAAATTGATCGTATTGCAGCAGCTTACGTGAGAATGCCAGCGTCAAGCCCAATGCCAGATCGGCCACGTCATCGGTAAGAATATTTTTGGTGATACTGACCTGAATCTGACGTGCCTTGGTGGTGCTTAAGTCGATACGGTCGGTGCCCACACCAAAAACTGCAATTGCTTTACAAGCCGGTAATTGTTCCAGCAGGGTATTTTCCACCCCCACATCACCGCGCGTAACAATCGCCTGAATTGATTTCCCCTGGCGCTGAAGAAATAACGCCGGATCGGCATATTCATATAAACGGTGACAGTGGAAATGTTGCGTTAACTTTTCATCCAACTGAGGCATCAACGGTTGAATAATCAGAACTTCAGGTAACGTAATTGACATTTTTCTTTCCGCGTTAACAAATGGATTTAGCGTCAGACTAACGGATAAATTTAATGTTACGGCGAATGGTTACTTATTTCGTCGCAGCGATCACGTTGCCCCTGCCCCGTTGCGACGCGATAAATCGCGCCGCTACGCCATGTGGTGACCTATCCGTATCGTGCCACCCCACCCCAGAGTCACGGGACAAATCGCTTCGCTTATCTGGCGAACTCTCCCCCGGCAGACTACGGTTAAAAAAACCACAAAGATCTCACCACTTTTGGAAGACGTTATGATCGTCCGTGTCGATACCGCTGTGAACCCACAAAGTGAATTACCTCAGTTGCATCAGCGGCTGCAAACCCACCTTGAACAATTGCTGCCGTGTGGGCAGCAGGCGGATCAGGTGCGCGCGGCAATGCGTGCAGGCACCCTGGCACCGGGCAAACGCATTCGCCCCCTGCTGCTGTTGCTGGCAGCGCACGACATGGGTTGTGACAGCCGACAACCGGGCCTGCTTGACCTGGCGTGTGCGGTGGAGATGGTCCACGCGGCGTCGCTGATCCTCGATGATATCCCCTCCATGGACAACGCACAGATGCGACGAGGTCGCCCCACCGTGCACTGCGAATTCGGTGAAAACGTCGCGATTCTCGCCGCCATCGCGCTGGTCAGCCGCGCTTTTGAGGTGATTGCCGTGGCCCCGGGCCTGGCGGCGCAGCGTAAATCTGACGCCATCGCCGAGCTTTCGGCGGCGGTCGGTTTACAGGGTTTGGTTCAGGGGCAGTTTCAGGACCTGCATGATGGCGCGCACGCCCGCAGCGCAGAAGCGATTGAGCTAACCAATGAGCTCAAAACCAGCGTGCTGTTCCGCGCCACGCTGCAAATGGCCGCGATTGCCGCCAATGCGTCCCCGACAGTACGGCAAGATCTCCGCTCCTTTGCGCAGGATTTGGGTCTGGCGTTTCAATTGCTCGACGATCTGACCGATGGCGATAAATACACCGGAAAAGATCGCCATCAGGATCAGGGTAAATCCACGCTGGTGGCGATGTTGGGGGTGGAGGGTGCTGAACGTCGCCTGCGTGACCATCTGCGGAGTGCGGATGCCCATCTGGCCTGCGCCTGCCATCGCGGTATGGCTACCCGCCAATATATGCACGCGTTGTTTAACCAACAGTTGGCGAGGCGCAACTGATTGCCGTTAAACAACCACTATGACGTGATTCTGGTGGGCGCCGGGCTGGCAAACGGCCTGATAGCCCTGCGGTTACGTCAACAACATCCCACGCTGCAATGCCTGCTACTGGAGAGCAACCCACAGGCTGACAGCAATCATACCTGGTCATTTCATCAGGGGGATTTGCATGCCGGGCAGCACCGTTGGATCGCGCCCCTGGTCAGCGCACGCTGGTCTGGTTATCAGGTGCGCTTCCCGGCGCTACAACGTCACTTGCCAGGTGACTACTTTTCCATCTCATCGGCCCACTTTGCCCGTCAACTGATTGCCGCGCTGGGGGATAATTTGCGTACCGGTTGCGCGGTACACCACCTCACCCCCACCAGCGTGACGCTGGCTGATGGCCGCCAGTTACACGCCAGAGCGGTGATTGATGGGCGCGGCGTGCGCTACTCGCCCTATGTGCGTCTCGGTTATCAGGTTTTTGTCGGTCAGGAGTGGCAACTGGCAAAACCACATAGCCTGACGCAACCGCTGCTGATGGATGCCACCGTGCCGCAGCAACAGGGATACCGCTTTGTCTATACCCTGCCGCTGAGCGCGGATCGCGTGCTGATTGAAGATACACACTACATCGATACCCCACTGCTGGATGATGGCGAAACGCGCAAACATATCGCCGATTACGCCCAGCAACAAGGCTGGCACCTGAGCCTGCTGATGCGCGAAGAACGTGGCGCGTTGCCCATCACCCTGAGCGGCGATATTGATGCTTTCTGGCAACAACAACGCGGCCAGCCGTGCAGCGGTCTGCGCGCCGGTTTGTTTCACGCCACCACCGGTTATTCTTTGCCAACCGCACTCAGGCTGGCGGAGCTCATCGTCGCGATGCTGCCCTGCGATGCCAGCACCCTCAGCCAGCATATCGAGGCTTTCGCCCGCCGCCACTGGCGCGAACAGCGTTTTTTTCGGCTGCTGAATCGCATGCTGTTTCTCGCCGCCCGCCCGGAACAGCGTTGGCGTGTGATGCAACGTTTTTACCAGCTTGATGCGGATTTGATCGCCCGCTTTTATGCCGGTCAACTCACCCTGACTGACAAAGCCCGCATTTTGTGCGGTAAACCCCCGGTCCCGCCGGGTGCCGCGCTGCGCGTGTTACTGACGACACATACAGGGAAGCAACCATGAATCGGACTTTTGTTATTGGCGCAGGCTTTGGCGGTCTCGCCCTCGCTATTCGCTTGCAGGCGGCGGGCATTGCCACCACCGTACTGGAACAGCACGACAAACCCGGCGGGCGCGCTTATGTCTGGCAGGATCAGGGGTTTACCTTTGATGCCGGACCAACGGTCATTACCGACCCCAGCGCCATCGAGGCGCTGTTTACCCTGGCGGGGAAATCCCTGCACGATTATGTCGAGTTGATGCCGGTGACGCCCTTTTATCGTCTGTGCTGGGAAGATGGACGCAGGCTGGATTACGATAACCATCCGCAGCGTCTGGAGCAGCAGATTGCCACCTTTAACCCGCAAGATGTTGCCGGTTATCGCCAGTTTCTCGCTTATTCACACGAGGTGTTTAACGAGGGATATCTCAAGCTGGGCAGCGTGCCCTTTCTGTCGTGGCGCGATATGGTACGCGCCGGGCCGCAACTGGGGCGGTTGCAGGCATGGCGCAGCGTTTACAGCATGGTGGCGAAGTTTATTCAGGATGACCACCTGCGTCAGGCCTTCTCTTTTCACTCTTTGTTGGTGGGTGGTAATCCCTTTGCCACATCCTCGATCTATACCTTAATCCATGCGCTGGAGCGTGAATGGGGCGTGTGGTTTCCGCGCGGTGGTACCGGCGCGCTGGTCAATGGCATGGTGAAGTTATTGCAGGATTTGGGCGGCGAGGTGTTGCTGAATGCCGAAGTACAACGGCTCGATACCACCGGCAATCGTATCAGCGGCGTGCAGTTGACCGATGGTCGGCGTTTTCATGCGCAGGCCGTCGCCTCGAATGCCGACGTCGTCCATACCTATAATTGTTTACTGGCACATCATCCGGCCGTCGCAAAGCGCGCCGCAGCGCTGAAACGCAAACGAATGAGTAACTCGTTGTTTGTGATCTATTTCGGGCTGAACCAGCCGCATCCACAGCTGGCGCATCACACCGTCTGCTTTGGTCCGCGCTACCGTCAGTTGATTGATGAGATTTTCAATAGCGCCCAGCTGGCGGAAGATTTTTCGCTTTATCTGCATGCGCCCAGCAATAGCGATCCAAGCCTGGCACCACCGGGCTGCGCCAGCTTTTATGTGCTGACCCCGGTGCCACATCTTGGCACCGCAGATATTGACTGGCGGCAAGAGGGTCCACGCCTGCGTGACCGCATTTTTGCTTATCTGGAGACGCATTACATGCCGGGTTTACGTTCCCAGTTGGTGACGGAACGGATGTTCACCCCGTTTGATTTTCGCGACAGGCTGCATGCCCACCACGGCTCGGCTTTTTCGCTGGAACCGATTCTGACGCAAAGCGCGTGGTTCCGGCCACATAATCGCGACGATGTGATTCGCAATCTTTATCTGGTCGGTGCAGGCACCCACCCTGGCGCAGGCGTGCCTGGCGTGATCGGTTCCGCCAAAGCCACCGCACAACTGATGCTGGAGGATCTTGCAGGATGAGTATGCCGTTAATGGAACATGCCAGCCAAACCATGACGGTTGGTTCTAAGAGTTTTGCCACCGCTGCCAAACTGTTTGATGCCTCAACGCGACGCAGCACGCTGATGCTGTATGCCTGGTGTCGCCACTGCGATGACGTCATTGATGGACAAACGTTAGGCGCATCCCCCGTGCAGCACCCGCGCGATGATGCACAGGCGCGCATGGCGCATCTGGAGCTGGAAACGCGTCGAGCTTACAGTGGTGCCGCTATGGAAGAACCGGCCTTTGCCGCCTTTCAGGAGGTGGCGCTGATGCACCGTATTCCACCACAACTGGCATTTGACCACCTCGCAGGTTTTGCTATGGATGTGCACCAGCAGCGCTATCTGCGCTTTGAGGATACCCTGCGCTATTGCTATCACGTTGCCGGGGTTGTGGGGTTGATGATGGCCCGTGTGATGGGGGTACGTGACGAACGCGTACTGGATCACGCCTGTGATTTGGGGCTGGCATTTCAGCTCACCAACATCGCCCGTGATATCGTGGAGGACGCGCACCAGGGACGCTGTTATTTGCCGGAAGAGTGGCTGCATCCGCTGGGTCTGCACGCTGCGAATCTGGCGGAAACGCAGCACCGTGCTGCGCTCGCCACCCTGGCTGCACGGCTGGTGGCAGAGGCGGAACCCTATTATCAGTCAGCGCATGCCGGGTTATCGGGCTTATCGCTGCGATCGGCATGGGCCATCGCCACTGCGCATGGCGTGTATCGTGAGATTGGCGTCAAAGTCCAGCAGGCCGGCTCACATGCCTGGGACAGACGCCAGCGTACCAGCAAGGGAGAAAAACTGGGCTTACTGCTAAAAGGGGCAGGCCTGGCACTCAGTTCACGCTTGACGCGCCCGGCGCAACGGCCCGAAGGGCTGTGGCAACGTCCGTAGTAACGCGATTTATCGCGGCGGTTTTTGTCGCTGACGCAGCGCCTGCTGCAACTTCGGCAACGGTGGCGCATACAGAAAACCAAACGACACACAACCTTCCTTGCCGCGCACCGCATGATGCATGCGATGCGCCATGTACAAACGTTTCAGATAACCACGACGTGGAATGTATTTAAACGGCCAGCGTTGATGCACCAGGCCATCATGCACCATAAAATACAGCACGCCATACAGGCTCACGCCCGCACCGACCCATTGCAACGGCCACAGCCCATTGACGCCGAGGTAAATCATCACCACCGCCATCAGCGCAAAAATCACCGCGTAGAGATCATTGAGTTCGAAACCGCCATCGTGGGGTTCATGATGCGACAGATGCCAACCCCATCCCCAGCCATGCATGATGTATTTATGCGCCAGGGCTGCGACGACTTCCATCAGCACCACGGAGAAAAGCAGGATCAGAGTATTGACTAACCACATCATGGTTCCTCCTTTTTACAGGTCAACCTTTCTCAGCCAGGCCGCAACCCGCGCAGCGAGTTGTTGTGGTTTTTCCAATGGGATCATATGTCCACTCTCCTCAATCAACTCGACACCGCTGCCGGTCAGTTGCGCGAGTTCCAGCGCTTCCTGATAAGAACGTAATTGATCCTGTTGAGCAGCAATAATAGCAACCGGACAAGGAATCGGGTGCTGCGTAATATGATCGCGGATAAGCCCCGACTGGTTGATGAAGGCTGCCGCCCCAAGCCGCTGGCCCATATTCTGTATCTTGCCGATTAACCCGGTGTCGTCATACCGGGCGGGATGCAGCGATTTTTTTATCGCGCCGCTGCTGATACCACGAAAGTCTCCCCTGTTGATCGCCCCCACCGCATCCTGTTTGGCGTGTCGCTGTGCGGGAGTATCCTCACGCAATGAGGTGGCAATCAGGATCATTCCTGCCACCCGTGCGGGAAATGCTTCAACAATCGCGCGGGCGACATAACCGCCAAGGGAAAATCCGGCCACAATAAAACGTTCGGGCAGTTGAGCGGCAATCGCCTCGGCAATGGCACTGATGCTGTCGCCACCGGAGAGGTTGGCATAGATAAACTCGCGATCGTCAGGGAAGGCGTCGACAAAATCGTCCCATAGCGTTTCATCGAGCATAAATCCGGGGATCAGCACCACAGGTAATTTCATCGCCCATTTTCCCCCTTCGCCAGCATGGATTTCAACAGGACAACCACCTCATTTTGCTGCTGTTCCCCAAGGCGTGAAAGGAAAAAGGTATCAACCTGCTCGGCAATGGGACGCGCTTCCTGCAACACACGTTTGCCTTCAGTGGTGAGAAAAATAAACCGCCGACGCCTGTCAGTGGTGCCCTGCTGTCGTTCAATCAGGTTTTTTTTCTCCATACGCACCAGCAACTCCGCCAGCGTCGCCTTGGTGCTTAAGGCCGCTTCGGTAAGATCGAGCTGCTCAATCCCCGGTTCCGCTGCGACCGCACACAACACCGCGTATTGCTGTTTGGTCAGTTCCGGCAACGATTTCTGCCATAGCGCAGTATGGTCCTGAAGCAGCTCGCGCATCAGGTGAAAGAAGACATTGCCCAACTCTTTTTGCATGAGGTTCGCCTGACGTTAAGAAGAAGAAGATCGCTAAGCGTTTGATTGTAATGCAGCAACAACAATTCGCGCCAACAACCTCTGCATCAATCGTTGCAATCATAAAATTCGTACACGAACTTTTTTCGTGCTCACCCCTTGCGCATCCTTGGACGTGGCGTTATTTTAATTTTAACGTTCGTATACGAACAAAATGTTTGAGGGTCGAGATGAAACTGATAATCGGAATGACCGGTGCCACAGGTGCACCTTTAGGCGTGGCGCTGCTCCAGACGTTACAAACCATCAAAGAAGTGGAAACCCATCTGGTAATGAGCAAATGGGCCAAAACCACCATTGAACTGGAGACGCGTTACAGCGCACGCGAAGTCGCTGCTATGGCCGATGTGGTACACAATCCAGCGGATCAGGCTGCGTCCATCTCCTCCGGCTCTTTTCACACCGATGGGATGATCATTATCCCGTGCAGCATGAAAACCCTGGCCGGTATCCGCGCGGGTTACGCCGAAGGTTTAGTCGGACGTGCGGCTGATGTGGTGCTGAAAGAAGGACGCAAACTGGTGTTGGTGCCACGCGAAACCCCACTCAGTACCCTCCACCTCGAAAATATGCTGGCCCTGTCCCGCATGGGCGTGGCGATGGTGCCACCCATGCCCGCCTGGTACAACCATCCCGCCACTATAGATGACGTCACCAACCACATCGTAGCTCGCGTGCTCGATCAATTCGGCATCGCGTCACCCAAAGCCCGGCGCTGGCAAGGCTTAAGCGAAGCAACTTCACAACATGTTCTGCAAAAGGAGAGTTAAGAATGGCCTTTGATGACCTGCGTAGTTTTCTACATGCCCTGGATGAACAGGGCCAGTTACTGAATATCGATGAAGAAGTCCAGGCAGAACCGGATATCGCCGCCGCTGCCAACGCTACCGGACGTATCGGCGAAGGTGCCCCTGCCATCTCCTTCACTAAAATTAAGGGTTTTAACCACGCACATGTGGTGATGAATACCATCGGTTCATGGCAAAACCACGCCATTTCCCTCGGGCTACCGGCAAATACGCCGGTGAAACAGCAAATTGATGAATTCATTCGACGCTGGGATAACTTCCCGGTTGCTCCTGAACGTCGGGAAAATGCCCCCTGGTCAGAAAACACCGTGGATGGCGACGCGATTAATCTGTTCGACATTTTGCCCCTGTTTCGCCTGAACGACGGCGATGGCGGATTCTATCTTGATAAAGCCTGCGTCGTGTCACGCGACCCGCTCGATCCTGACCATTTTGGTAAACAGAACGTCGGCATTTACCGTATGGAGGTCAAAGGTAAACGCAAACTGGGTTTGCAACCGGTGCCGATGCATGACATTGCGCTGCATTTGCATAAAGCCGAGGAGCGCGGTGAGGATTTGCCGATCGCTATCACCCTCGGAAACGATCCCATCATCACGTTGATGGGTGCCACGCCGCTGCGCTACGACCAATCTGAATACGAGATGGCGGGCGCACTGCGAGAAAGCCCCTATCCTATCGCCACCGCCCCACTAACCGGCTTCGACGTACCCTGGGGTTCTGAAGTGATCCTCGAGGGGGTGATTGAAGGGCGCAAACGCGAAATCGAAGGCCCGTTTGGCGAATTTACCGGCCATTACTCTGGCGGTCGTAATATGACTGTGGTCCGTATCGACAAGGTTTCATACCGTACAAAACCGATTTTCGAATCGCTGTATCTCGGCATGCCGTGGACCGAAATCGATTATCTGATGGGGCCCGCCACCTGCGTACCACTTTACCAACAGCTGAAAGCCGATTTCCCGGAAGTGCAGGCGGTCAATGCCATGTATACCCACGGGCTGCTCGCCATTATCTCAACGAAAAAACGTTACGGCGGTTTTGCCCGTGCGGTCGGGTTGCGCGCAATGACCACGCCACACGGCCTCGGCTACGTAAAAATGGTGATTATGGTCGATGAAGACGTCGATCCCTTCAACCTGCCGCAGGTGATGTGGGCGCTGTCATCAAAAGTGAACCCAGCCGGTGACCTGGTGCAACTCCCCAACATGTCAGTACTGGAACTGGACCCCGGCTCCAGCCCGGCGGGGATCACTGACAAACTGATTATTGATGCCACCACCCCGGTCGCCCCGGATACCCGTGGTCACTACAGCCAGCCGGTAAAAGATTTGCCGGAAACCGCTGCATGGGTAGAGAAACTGACCGCCTTACTGGCCAACCGTAAATAAGGAGATAAAGATGATCTGTCCACGTTGTGCCGAAGAACATATTGAAATCATGGCGACCTCACCGGTTAAAGGGGTCTGGACGGTATTCCAGTGCCAGCACTGCCTCTACACCTGGCGCGATACAGAACCGGCCCGCCGCACGCAACGCGAGCATTACCCGGAAGCATTTCGGATGACGCAAAGCGATATCGATAATGCGCCGGAAGTGCCGAGTATTCCGCCGTTGTTGGCAAAATAAACGCAGTAAACGGCGGGTGACCACTCGCCGTATCTTGACTGTGGAACTGCCTCTGACTTGCCTGGCTATTTGCAATTTACCTGGTGACGGTTGGCAATTTACTTGAGCATCCCCAACTAAATCTGATCGTACACTCGAAGGAGAAAAAGTTTCATCTGAACGTCAGCTGTGTGCCATAAGCGGAAGTTGAAGTTCGTAATAGTTTAAAGGCGATGCCATCAACTTTGGGCGTAGCAAGTGAGGATGTCTGACAGCTCTCAGTGAGCGCTGATTGAAGGATACATCAGAGGGTTATCCTGAATGCTTATGGATTTAATCAAGAATGCCCGGGGAGATATTTCTCCGGGCAACGGTCTGTACTTAAGCTGATTTGTAACGTGCTTCCAGCTTATCCAGAAAGCCAAACAACACCTGATTCATTTCGCTGTAATCGTGCGCACGAAGTTCATGAGGCGTATTAACGAAGCGATATTCTGCGGCGCGACTCAGATCCTTTTCAGAATGCGCAATCAGCAGTTCAACTACTTCCAGCGTCAGTTCCATATGGCACTGGAAACCAAATACACGATCTGAATACGCAACGATCTGTCGTGGACAACCTTCGCTGTAAGCAATGATTTTTGCATCCGGAGTCAGACCCGGCATGTCGTTATGCCAGTGTCCGACTTCCAGCGTACTGCCAAAGTGAGAGAACATCTCATCTTTGCTGCCATCTTCCGTCAGTGTAATCGGAAATTTGCCAATTTCTTTTTCAGGGCTGTGCGCGAATGGCGCGCTCAGGGATTCACCGATCAGCTGAGAGCCGAGGCAGATACCGATCACGGCCTTATCAGTCTGAATTGCAGAAGCAATCAACGCCTGTTCACTTTTGGAATCAAAGTGCGGACATTCTTTTAGGGTAGTGACTGGATCTTGCGGACCGCCCATAATGATCAGGAAATCGATGCCTTCGGCGTCTGCTGGCAGCACGTCACCGGCGTACACACATGAATACGTCACATCATGACCTTGATTTTTTGCCCATGTTTCATAAGCCCCCGGGGCTTCGAAACTTTCATGTACGATAAAGTGGACTCGCATCAGGCTATGCTCCTGTAATATCGATGATAATTTGAATGATAAACCACTCACCCATCCATTAAGGCTATACTGCGGGTGGCTCTAACTTCGATATCATAATTGCAAGGGCTAAATCTGAAATGCCAGGTAGTATAGATAAAGCGCCAAGACATGATGAAGCAACAGGCTGGTCAAGCACAGCGATAAGTTATCAACGCGGGGAGGCAGATCCTCCGCATCATCATGTTGAGGGACAGTTACTGTTTGCCTCAAGGGGGGTTATGCTGGTTGAAACAGAGAGTGATCGATGGGTCATCCCTCCTCAGCGTGCATTATGGCTACCGCCTCTTCACATCCATAGCTACAACCTGCTTTCACAAACAGACCTACGAGCTGTCTATTTCAGTAGCAGCCTTATCGCTGAATGCACGAACTTTACGAAGAGTAATCAGGTGCATGTGATTACTGCCACGGCACTGGTGAAAGAGTTGATAGCCGGGCTGTTCAGTGAGGATTACCACAAAGCGAGTCAACGAAAAATGGCTCTGTTGCTTCTGGAAATCCTCAGCGAGGCTCCACCTTTAACTACAGAGCTTCCAATGCCGCATGATGAGAGATTATTTTGTGCGACCAGAGAGTTACTGATTAATCAGCGCTGGGATGCATCGATGAGCGATTTGGCTTTAATCGCGGCCATGTCTGAACGTACATTTTCTCGATTGTTTATTAAGGATACTGGCTTCACTTACAGAACCTGGAAGCAGAGAGCCAGAATTTGTGCATCGTTAGATCTTCTCGCGAACGGTATCCCAATTAAACAGGTCGCTTATCAGCTTGGCTTCTCATGCCCGGCGTCATTCACAGCTGCTTTTCACTCCATTTTGGATTCAACGCCGCGTGATTTTACTAACCCAGTTATCGTAAAGAGGGAACCATGAGCACCAATCAAGATATCTGCATTGCCTCAGCCATCATTACTGACGAATACGGGCGCTGTCTGTTGGTCAGAAAACGTGGCACAACGCACTTTATTCAGCCGGGTGGTAAAATGGAACCAGATGAAACCCCCGTCGCAGCCTTGATGAGAGAGCTGCAAGAGGAGCTGAATCTTAACCTGACTGGTCAGGACTTTAGCTATGTTGGGCGTTTCACAGATAAGGCGATAAACGAGCCAGGACGTGTCGTTATTGCTGAGATTTATCACAGCGTCCTTACTGCGAGCGATATTCAGCCAGCGGCGGAGATCGAAGAAGTTATCTGGTATCCCACTGACGGTTCTAAATCTCAGCTACTGGCACCGCTGACGGAAAATCATCTGATGCCTCTGGTGGCAATGCTGCACCATAATTATTCAGAATCTCTTAGGGAGAGTGACAAAGGCAACTAATCAGCAACGAATGTTAATTCAAACTGAATTTGAATGTCCGCTCTTCGCTCAAAGCTGCCTCTCACCACAGTCGGTACTTTTGTCGGATATATGTCCAGGTTATTTGCAAACAGGCGGCCCAGTAAAGGCAAATACCCAATCACCTCACTCCCTGCCGATTCACGCCAGGCGTTTTGCACTACACTGTAACCCCAACTGTGCTGCTGAAAGGAGTTTTCATGAAGTTATGGCCTGTTGTGGCAGGTGTTGCCATTGCATTGAGTCTGGTTGCCTGCCAATCCCCAACGCCGCCAAAAGGTGTCGAGCCGATCACTGGCTTCGATGCCAATCGCTATCTTGGCAAATGGTACGAAGTTGCCCGTCTGGAAAATCGCTTCGAACGAGGGCTGGATCATGTCACGGCGACCTACAGTAAACGTAGCGATGGCGGAATTCGCGTCCTCAACCGGGGCTACGATCCGCAGCAACAAAAATGGCGCGAAAGTGAAGGCAAAGCGTACTTTATCGGGGCCCCAACCACTGCTGCGCTTAAGGTTTCGTTTTTCGGCCCTTTCTATGGCGGCTATAACGTCATCAAACTGGATGAAAATTATCAGTACGCGCTGGTCAGCGGTCCTGACCGAGGTTATCTGTGGATCCTGTCCCGAACGCCTGACATCCCGCAAGCCATCAAGCAGGATTACGTTAACACCGCGCGTAAACTCGGCTTCCGCGTGGATCAACTCAGATGGGAAAGCGATCGCGGCGTCACCCCCTGACCCCCTCTTCTTCAATACGTCCTCTTGACAAGCGTCGCAACATTTTAGCATTATCTAAATTTAGAAAATTCTAAATTGTTGCGATATGACCGAGCTGAACCTTCTACAGACACAGGCAGATAAAGCTGCTGCTCTGCTTAAGACATTGAGCCATACCCAGCGCTTAATGATTTTATGTGTATTGATTGATAAACCCGGAACCGAAGCCGGAGAGCTGACCAGGATCAGCGGTTTGAGTGCCTCCGCAACCTCTCAGCATCTGGCGAGAATGAAATCGGAAGGATTGATAGAAGGGATACGCGAGGCCAGATTTATTCGCTACCACATTAAGAACGAAGCGATATTCGCCGTGGTGCAAACGCTTAAAAATATTTACTGTCCCGGAGAATAATATGCCTGCTACTTTTGCGACACCCGCTGAGATAAATGCACTTTCTGATCATGCCATGCTGTTTGATATCAGAGGGCAAGACGAATGGCGTCGGGAACATATTTCCGGTGCCCGTTCTCTGCCAGTTGAAGACATCACGCCTGGTTGTTTAGGTAAGGAGGAGTTGAGCCAGATTGATACGGTTATTTTTCATTGTCAGAGTGGCATGCGAACCGAACAATACCAGGCACAATTGATCGCAGCGGTACATCCGGCAAAGGTTCTGATTATGCAGGGCGGCTTGAACGCCTGGAAATCAGCCGGTTATCCGGTGATAACTGACCGCCGTCAGCCGCTACCGCTGATGCGGCAGGTACAAATATCAGCCGGGGTACTGGCGCTGGGAGGCACGCTAGCCGGAGCGGCGCTGGCACCGGAATTTTATATCATCCCTGGTTTTGTCGGGGCTGGCCTGCTGTTTGCCGGAGTGACGGGCTGGTGCGGGATGGCAAAGTTGCTGGCAGTCATGCCCTGGAACAAACAGCAAAGCTAATCTCGTCATCCAACCCGGTAGTCAGGATCAGACCTTCAGCAACTTCACCGTGCTGTCTATGTCGATCTCCTCTTCCGAGAAAATTAACGTTGTGCCCTGGAAAGTAGTGATCGCCAGTTTCTTCAGTGAGCGCATGGCACCTGGTTGAGCGGCTGATTTGGGCCTGATGCTGCTCATCAGTACCCCAACAGACAGCACCGCATTGTCTTTATCGATTCGAGTTTCGACCGGCACTTCTTCGCTGTAAACAAGGAAAGACTTAATCGAGGTCAGCTTGATGCGCTCCCCGGCGATAAAGATGTATTTACTTTCAGGCGCAACTTTCACCGCATACGCTGATAGCCCCTTATTGTTGGTCGTGGGCTCGAAAGTGACCGCGGCATCTTTCTTAATCAGTTCAGGGTTGGCGACCTTAATGACATGAAAATAACGGTTATCACCGTTTTCATCTTTGATAAATCCAAAACCTTTATCCTGAAACCAGGTTGTGATCGTACCGTTCATCGCCATTACCGCCTATTTAATCGTTTATCTACTCAGTTTTGCAGCGCGCAGTGTAAAACACAATGCCGATGTACACTACGTCTTTGCAGCTACGCAGGCTTTTTATCATGGTGCTGACGCAGTGATTTTGTAACTTTTGCATGCCGGTGCACACAAAAAGCCCAATGACACGCAAACTTCTTTGCCCTGCAACGGCCACAGGCCATTAACGCCCAGGAAAATCATGACCACCGTCGACATGGCAAACATCCAAAATGCCGTGCCACAGATCAATTTATTGACCATGCCCCCTTAGCCAGCACCGATTTTCTGCTGCCCGGCGATTCAGTTCGGAACTTCCGCCTTATTCTGGAATACATAAATTATGCTGCAAAAAACGATAACGAGATATCAAAAGTGGGAATGTTCTTATCAAACAATAAGATATACTTTAACATTAGACTATTATCCCAACCTTACTCAAATCCTGAAGCTTACAAAGGTTGTCGATATGCTGAAATCCTTCACGAACTTTTCATCTGCAAGCAGCCGGAAATTGATCAGGCAACCATTAATAATCATGATCCTCCGAATGTTTTTTGGATTCATAATAACGTTGGGAATGATATTTTTTATCGCCAGTGATTTAAATTCCATATCAGATATGGAGGATAGCGTTCTGATAAGGAAACTTATCCAGAATCAGCAAGACGACATCAGTTCTCATTTGACTGACAATGCGTTTTCGCGATGTTGCTGAGACAAGTACCGACTGGATTTGGGAAGCTGACAACAATCTGGCATTCAACTGGATATCGTCAAGGTTTTCTGCCATCACGGGCTACAGCAGCGATATATGGATTCACCGTACCTGCGACAACCCCCTTGCTGTGATTATGGTTGATTTAGATAAATTTAAACCGGTAAATGATATTTATGGTCAGGCTATGGGTGATGCGGTTCTGCATGAGGTTTCTTTGCGTTTTCGCGACTGTGTTGATGATGTTGGTTTTACCGCTCGTCTTGGCGGTGATGAGTTTGTCATTATCGTTCCCGCAATGGACACGGAGGAAATAAGTAACCTGTGTGATAAAATCATCGGGAAAATAAACACTCCCTTTCACATCAATGGCACTGAAATTTCTATTGGGGTCAGCATGGGCATCGCTACCACCCCCAAAGATGCTGACAATATTACGGATATATTAAGATATTCAGACTTTGCCCTTTATAAAGCAAAAAAATAACGAGGACCCTTGATAAAACGGATTTTGCAAGCCATCGCCTTGAGATTGAAATTACTGATAATACCTTGAAAATTGTCGAAAATCTGATAAGTCTGGGCAAAGCCTATTCTCTGGTGATCACCGCCGCAGGTGTCGAGACATTACAACAAAAAGAGCAATTGCAGAAATTCAATTGTGATGCTTTACAAGGCTATCTGATCGGGCAGCCAATCCAGATTACACAATTAACTGAAACCTATCAGGAACATGTTCTTGCATAAGCCCTAAAGTCTTCTTCAGCGTTGCCGATAACCCGACAAGCTTTAATAGGTTCCCTTTTTGTTTGTACTAAACAGGAGAGCAAAATGGATGTATCGCAAGTGACTTCACTGGCTTCCGGCCTTGATAACCTGGATCTGAAAAGTCAGGTGAATACCCTGGTATTGAAAAAGGCACTGGATAACCAGGAGTCTGCGGCCAGCAGTATCCTCGCCTCAATCCCGCAGTTGCCTGCTAATCCGGCTATTGGGCGCAATATTAATACCACCGCTTGAGTCGTAATCTGAGTAACAGCGCGATAAATCGCGCTGCTTCATCCCGACTTTACATCCCGATTAACCCCCGCTAGTATGGCCGACTCCCAGCGCCACTCTGTCGCTGCGTAAGCGTTAACGTTAACCAACGCACCATGTGCAGGATTGCTCTGCTTTTTTTCTATGGTGCGAAAAGATGACCCATACCGTTGTTAGCGTAAATCCTGTCCTGCGTCGTTCCGGCTTTTTCCTGTTTTTGCTGCTGTTGACCGCGGCCAATTTGCGCACACCGATCACCGCCACCGGTCCGGTGCTGGAAAACATTCGCCAGACGTTCGGGTTGAGTGCCAGCGCGGCTGGCGTGCTGAATTTCTTACCGCTGCTGATGTTCGCCACTCTAGCGCCACCTGCCGCCTGGCTGGGCAACCGCTTCGGACTTGAACGCAGTCTGTGGAGCGCATTGCTGCTTATCACCCTCGGCTCGTTGCTGCGCATCACCGGCAGCGAAAATGCGTTATGGTCGGGGACATTGCTGCTTAGCGCCGGTATCGCCGCCGCTAACGTCTTATTGCCACCCCTGATTAAGCGCGATTTCACTGCGCATACCGCGCGTTACATCGGGTTGTATGCCACCACTATGGCGATCACCGCCAGCATCGCATCCGGCGTGGCGGTGCCGCTGGCGCAGCTCACTGACGCGGGCTGGCCTCTGTCGTTAGGTATCTGGCTGGTGCCCGGCGTGGTTGCGTTGCTGGCCTGGTTGCCGCAACTCAAACACGCCGCCGGGCATGCGCAGCCAGCCGTCTCGCAGCCGTTGCAACGTTCGCCGTGGCGTTCAGCCATTGGCTGGCAGGTATCTTTATTTATGGCCTGCCAGTCGTTGGTGTTTTATACCCTGATTGGTTGGTTTACCCCCTTTGCTCAGGATGAGGGGATCAGCCAACTGGCGGCGGGCTGGTTGCTGTTCGTCTATCAAATTGTGGCGATTGTCGCCAACCTGGTCTGCATGAACGCTCTGAAACGATTACGCGATCAACGCGCCATCGGTTTTTTGGCATCGCTGGCAATTTTTACTGGCGTGACGGGATTGCTGCTGGCCCCCACATGGGCCTTGATATGGTTGCTGTTGGCGGGGTTGGGAGCCGGAGCATCGATGGTGACTTGTCTGGCGCTGTTTAATTTACGCACTCAGGATCATCGTCAGGCTTCAAAGCTCTCGGGGATGGCGCAGTGTGTCGGCTATGGCGTCGCCGCACTGGGACCACTGTGTTTCGGGATGCTGCATGATGCCAGCGGCAACTGGATGCTACCGCTGGCATTGCTGCTGGTGATCTCTGCCCTACAAATGGTGGTGGCGACTCTGGCAGGCCGCGACCGTCATATTTGATCA
Organism: Pantoea sp. X-Soil-TKNS-1279; assembly: GCF_059730565.1. Taxonomy (NCBI): domain Bacteria; kingdom Pseudomonadati; phylum Pseudomonadota; class Gammaproteobacteria; order Enterobacterales; family Erwiniaceae; genus Pantoea; species Pantoea sp. X-Soil-TKNS-1279. The sequence goes on from NZ_AP035949.1 coordinate 593,714, forward strand.
CACCAGCGTTGCCGCTTCCTGACGTTCCAGCTCGCGTACCCGCGGGATAATCTCGCGGCCAAAGAATGCCACCTCTTCATGGAAATGCAGGAACGCCAGCAGCAGCAAATCCACCCCGGCACGCTTGAGCGCGATAATGCGTTCCGCAATCTGCTGCGGCGTGCCAATCAGGTTGGTTTTAAACCCGTCGTTGTACTGCACCAAATCTTCAAACGAGGATTTCGCCCAGTTCCCTTCCCCTTCCGGCGAAGCGCTGCCTGCATTTTTCACTTCATGCTGGAAGCCTTTCACTGCATCCGGGTTGGCTTTGGCGATGATTTCCTGCAACACCGCCTGCGCTTCCTGTACGGTTTCTCTGGCGATGACAAAACCATTCAGGCCGATTTTTACCCTGTGCTGACTGGCGCGCGCCTTCGCCTGGATATCTTCCACTTGCTGGCGCACCCCTTCCGGCGTATTACCGTTGGTGAAATACCAGTCGGACACCCGCGCCGCCATATCACGCGCGGCACGCGAACTGCCACCCTGGAAAATTTCCGGCTGTGGTGACAGCGGTTTCGGTTTCAGCGCGTAGTCACGGAAACGATAGAAATCCCCGGCAAAGGTGAAGCTTTCCTCTCCCCAAATACCGCGCAGGCAGCGAATAAACTCTTCCGAACGCAGGTAACGTTCTTCGTGGTCGAGCCAGGGTTCACCAATGGCTTTAAATTCGCCACGGAACCAACCGCTCACAATATTCACCGCAATACGCGGCCCGTAAAGATGGCTGATAGTGGCGATTTGTTTGGCGGCCAGCACCGGATTCCACGGCCCAGGCAGCAACGCGGCGATGACCTTTAACCGTGAGGTGTGGCTGAGCAGGTCCTGGGAAAACGTCACCGATTCGTGCTGATTGTCTGCGCCGTATCCAGCGGTAAAGCGGATTTGCGTCAGCGCATAATCAAAACCGGCATTTTCCGCGATTTTCGCCAGCTGACGGTTGTAATCCGCGTCCCAGCGCGTGCGTTGTTCAATCTGGCTGATCACCAGGCCACCAGAGACATTTGGCACCCAATAGGCAAATTGCAGGGGTTTACTGGCAGGTTGTGGTACAGACATAGCGAATCCTCATGCGATGTGTGGCTTATATCGAAAATCAAAAGATTAATTACCACTTAAATCTTTTGGATATATATCGCTATGCAGTGGCTATGCCAGTTTTGTTGTACGGATAACGCAATGATTTATCGATATTTATGACAACGACCTGGAAATAACGCTGTGGTATTTGCAACAACCGCTGTTGACTGGCTGTTGCAATAACAACCCTGCTGTAACGGCACGAGTTATCGCGCCGTCAGGCGTCACTGGCTGATCGTTTGCTGAAGGGCGGCAATCGACGAGGTCACCCCCGCCTCAACCGACATGGTGAGATCCTCCATCTCCAGCGACACCCAGTCGTTGTATCCCATCATGCGCACCACTGAGAAGAATTCCTTCCACCATTGCAGATCCTGGCCGCAGCCCACCGCGACATAGTTCCAGGCACGGTTAGCGACATCCTCCACCGGTTTGGTTTCCAGCAAGCCGTTGATATTCACCAACCCGCGCTCCAGCCGTACATCCTTCCCGTGCACATGGTGGATCGCCGGGCCCAGCGCCCGCGCCGCGGCAATCGGGTCCGCCCCCATCCATAGCAGATGGCTCGGGTCGAGATTCAGCCCCACCATTGGCCCCACCGCATCACGCAGACGGAACAGCGTTTCCGGGTTCCACACCAGCATCGAACTGAAATTCTCCAGCGCGAAACGTTCCACGCCGTGGTTTTTGGCACGTTCCACCAATCCCAGCCAGTAAGGAATGGCCACTTCGTTCCACTGATAATCGAGACAATTCTTCAGTGTGGGCGGCCAACTGACGGTATAAGTAATCCAGTTGGGGATGGTGTCATGCGGGCTGGCAGGCGGCAGTCCACTCATCATCACAATTTTCTTCACCCCCAGCTCACCGGCCAGGGCCAGGGCCTGTTCGGTATCACGTTTATGGCGCTGGCCCAGTTCGCCCACGTCGAGCGGATTGCCGGAGACATTCAGCGCGGCGATCGACATACCGCGACTCTCCAGCGCCCGCAACAGTTGCTGACGCTGGCTGGCGCTGGCGAGCAATTCCTCGGTACGCAGATGCGGGGCGGATGACCAGCCACCGGTGGTCATCTCCACACCACAAACGCCAAGTTCGAGTAATTTATCCAGCATCGCTTCAAATGGCAGATGCCCGAGGCTGTCAGTACAAAATGAGAGTCTCATGACGTTTCCTTATTGGTAATTAACCCAGCTCGCGCCGTTATCCGCCGAGCGCACGCAGTTTTCAATCCAGCGCACCCCTTCCAGCCCGGCGTTAATGTCGGGATAGATCAGGTTCGCCAGCGTCTGCTGATCGCCACGCTGCGCAGCGCTGATGGCAATGGCAAATTTGAGGTAGATATTGGCCCAGGACTCTGCCAGCCCTTCGGTATGCAACGCCCCGAGACGCTCCTCAGCCAGCGCGCTGTCATCGAGATACGGCATACCGTGATGCATCACCTGATTAGGCTGCCCCTGCACTTCATATTTCAACTCGCCGGGGTTGTAATCGCTCCATTCCAGACTGGCGCGTGAACCGATCACCCGGATACGTTGACTGTCCATGGAACCGGCGTTGATCGAGGAGGCCCACATCCGTCCGACGGCACCGTTGTCGTAGTGCATCAACACCATCGCGTTATCTTCCAGCGGCGCGCGCGACGGGATAAAACTCTGGCGGTCGCATAACAACGATGTGATCTGCAAATGCGGCAGCACCAGTTGTGAGATGTAGAAGGTATGGGTGGAGATATCCCCCAGCACGAAGGAGGGACCGGCAATTTTGGGATCAACGCGCCACTTCTGCGCATCGTTAAACTTGTCGGCACTGTCGTTTGCACTAAAGCCGTGGGTATATTGCAGCTCAACCATGCGTACCTCGCCGATCTCGCCTTTGGCGATCATCGCACGCATCTGCATCAACAGCGGATGCCCGGAGAAGCCATAGGTGACACCAACGATCAGCCCTTTGGCCTCTGCCAACGCTTTAATTTCCTGTGCTTCGGCGGTGGTAAAAAACAGCGGTTTTTCACAGATCACATGAATACCGGCATTCAGTGCCGCTTTGGTAATCTCATAATGGGTGCCATTCGGCGTGGCGATGGTGACCACCTCCACCCCATCCTCCCGTTTCGCCTCTTCTGCCAGCAGTTGCTGATAATTGTCGTAACAACGTTCGGCTGCCAGCCCGAGATTGACGCCGAAATCGCGCCCCCGTTCGGCATCGATATCAAAGGCACTGGCGACCAGTTGATACGCGGTGTTATCGCGCAGTGCGCCGGAGCGATGTTTATAGCCAACCTGACTTAAACGACCGCCACCGATCATTGCCCAGCGTAACGGGCGGGGGATTTTCTTTTCACCATTGAGCATAGTCACTCCTTAATTATTTTGCACCCGGGTGCAAATGAGGTCAGAGACAAGGGTTTATTTCTGGTTTTTCTGTTCAAACTGCTGATAATTCGCCTGCGTCACCGTAGCGTAAGGGATCCAGTTATAGGCGGCGGTTTTCTGCTTATCCAGCATCGCTTTCGTGACCTGCACCGCCCCGGTCGCCTGCCCTTTTGCATCCTGGAAGATGGTTACCGCCATGTCGCCGTTTTTGATAAATTGCAGTCCGTCGGGTGTGCCATCAATCCCCGCCACCAGCACATTGCTTTTCTTCGCCTGCTTCAGCGCCATGATGGCACCAATCGCCATTTCATCATTGTTGGCGGCGATGGCGTCAATCGGCGTGCCGTTCAGCAACCAACTGGAAACCACATCTACCGCCTCATTGCGCTGCCATTTGGCAGTCTGTTTCTCCACCACCTTCATATCTTTGTGTGCGGCAATCACTTCTTCCGTTGCCCGGGTGCGTTCGCGCGCCTCTTCATTTGACAGCGCCCCCATAATGATGGCGACATTGCCTTTGTAATTCATACGCTTCGCCAGCGCTTCCATCTCCATTTTGCCACTCAACGCGGAGTCGGATCCGACATACGCCATCTGCCCGTCCAGTTTTACCTCGGGTTTGCGATTGACAAAGATCAGCGGAATCTTGGCGCGTTTGGCCGCCTCCATCATCGGGCGTACTCCCTGGGTATCGACCGGATTAAGGATTATTGCGTCAACGCCCTGGTTGATAAAATCGTCTACCTGCTGCACCTGGAGCGCCACATCCCCTTTGGCATCAGAAAACTGGCCTTTCATGCCGGAAGCATCCAGCTCATGCACCATCTGCGTACGCAGTATCGAAACAAAATTGAGATCGAAATTGGCGAGCGCAACGCCCACTTGCCAGGTTTTTGCCTGCGCAGTGCCAATGGACAGCACACTCAATACCAGCACCAGGGTTTTCAAAGTCTTCATGGTCGTTTCCTGTAGGGTCATGTTGTGATGATCCGACCGGAAGAGAGACACTGCTGATTTTTACTTTTGCACCCGGGTGCAATATAAGTAAAAAAAAGAGACGATCAGTCAAATCTTCGGGCGAGTTACTGACGAAAATGTCAGCCATGCAGCCATTTTAGTCAATCCGGCAAAACGAAAATCAGCGGAGGTGATCACAAAATGTTGATGAAATGCACCCGATTGCAAAAATCGTTGCAATCGGGTGCAAAGATCAAACATAATCGCAACATCATAAAAACAGGGTTATTTCGCATAAGGTTTCAACGCACTTACGCTTTGGGTGTTTATTTTCGATTGGGATTCACGTTCAATGCAGGGGTCTTTCGCCAACTCCGATATGCAGGTGCTATGAGCAAACCCATCGCAAAATCTCACAAAGCCACCGCCAGTGATGTCGCACGTCACGCTGGTGTGTCGAAATGGACGGTCTCGCGTGCCTTTACGCCCGGTGCATCCATCTCCGACAAAGCGCGCGAACGCGTGCTGGCTGTCGCCACCGAGCTGGGCTATCGCCCCAATCTGCTGGCGCGCAGTCTGTCGCAGAAGAAAACGCACATTATTGGCGTCGTGATCGATGAGATGAGAAACCCGCACTCGTTACTGTTGATCGACACAGTGACCAACCAGTTACAAAAGCGCGGTTACATGGCGTTGTTGCTCAACATCACCAATAGCGAGAACCATAAATCGGTGATGCTGTTGGCCGATCAATTGCAGGTTGATGGCTTATTGTTTCTGGGCACGGTATTGACCGAGGAACTGGTGGATATAGCACAGGACCTGCACCACATCCCGCTGGTGCAGCTGTGCCGCAACAACGATGTACCGGGCATTGATGTGGTGAAAATCGATGATCACCACGCCGGTAAGCAGCTTGGTGAGTTGCTATTGGCTCAGGGATATACACGTTTTGGCTACATGCGCGGCCCGGCAACCAACAGCAATCATTTGCAACGGCTGGAGGGTTTACAGCAGGCGCTTACCGAAGCCGGGCTGACACTGGAAGAGATGCTGACCGCCGGTTGTTATGCGCAGGAACGCAGCTACGCGGTTCTGACGGAGTATCTCAACGCACATGCGCCTGCCGATCGCATCGATGCGCTGTTTTGCGAAAACGATGCGCTGGCGCTGGGTGCACTCGAAGCCTTGCGCGAAGGCGCGGGTAACAAACATATGGCGGTGGTGGGTTTCGACGGAATTGACGAAGCCGCCCTGCCCGGCTGGCAACTGACCACCTGGAGCCAGCGGATTGACCTGTTAATTGAAGAAGCCCTTAACCGGCTGATTGATGAACATGCCACACCGGGTGGTGCCTGGTCTCAGGGAGAATTGCGTGTACGACGCTCTCACCTGAAGCCGTAAGCGAAAGGAGGAGAGATGAAGTTGTCGTTACATGGCGTTTCTGTCTGGTACAGCAATGCCGTCACCCAGTTACGTATCGCGCAGGAAACCGGTTTTAGCGGTCTGGAGATTCTGCCGGAGCATCTGTATCGCTATCTCGACAATGGCGGCAGTTACGCCGCATTTCGTCAGCTGATGGCGCAACATCACATCGACGTTACCTGCATCAACGCGCTAAAACGCATCGGTCGCCACCAACCTGAAGCACGCGCTGAATTGCTGCGCGAAGCGGAACAGATTTGTCAGGCGGCGGTGGAGCTGCGCTGCCCGGTGGTGCAAATTATGGCACTGACCGAGCTGGATCAGCTGCCTGCTGCCGAGCGTGATGCCATTCTGCTCGACAACATCTCCGCCATTGCCGATATCGGCAAAGCCCACGGCATCAAATTCCAAATCGAGGTGGTGGCCTTCACCGCGTTTAATTCCCTGCAACAGGCACTGGACCTTATCGCCCGCAGCGGTAAAGACAACCTCGGTGTAGTGGTCGATTTCTGGCATCTGCACGCCGGAGGTGGAACCACTCCTGACGAGGTGGCGCAGATGGATAAAAACCTGATCTACGGCGTCCACTTTTGTGATGGTCGTGCGGCTCATCCAGACGAAGCCTGGGATGAATGGGTGCAACGAAACTATGCGCCGGGTGAAGGCGATGTTGATATTGCTGCCTGGGTCGCGGCGGTCAAAGCCACCGGTTACGACGGCGTATGGTCACCAGAATTATTAAGCCCGCGTCATTGGGAACACGACTTGTGGGATATTTCCCGCAGTTGTTTAGACAGCATGAGAAAATATATTAATTAATATAAATGGCGACCCACATGATGAATCGCCCGCCTCATATTTAAATACTCTCTGCAAAAATTGTAGCGGCGCGATTTATCGCGCACCTCGCACCGTGCGATAAATTTCGCCGCTACAGAATAAATATAAACACCACGCCTCTACGCGAATTATCGCGCGGCGTAATTACGTCTGAAAGTTTTGAACGTCGTGCTCTGTAAAATTTATCTGCCGTATCCGTCATCAGACGGAATGATGAAAGGAAAGTTGTATGAACCGAAGAGAAGCGCTTTTTTCGCTCAGTTCGATTGTGGCGTCACTGGCCGTTGCACCGCAACTGCGCGCGAAGGAACTGCATAATGTCCCGCTAAGCACCCAAATGAGTCCCGACCACCTGCCGCAACCCGCCTGGCAGCAGGGCTATCAGGTCTTAATCAGCCCGCTCGATCGCCAGAATCTGGCGGCGATTTTTGACCGCTTGATCCCTGCCGACAACCTGGGCCCTGCGGCCAGTGAGGCCGGTGCTATCGAATTTCTCGATAACCAACTGGCCGGAGATTATGGCACGGGGGCGGCACTTTATTTAGCAGCACCTTTGCACCCGGAAAATGAAGAGAAAATCATGGGTAGTCCGCAATTTCTTGCCACACCTAAAGAACGTTATTTAACCGGACTGACCGCATTAGAGAATTGGGCGCAAAAAAATCACCAGGCATCATTTCATACTTTAACCGCGCCGCAAATCGACGAATTCCTGACAAACATGGAAGACGGAAAGATTGATTTAGGCCGTGAAGTGAACAGCCAGGCATTTTTTGAATTAATGCTACAAAACGCGCGCGAAAGCTATTTGGCGGATCCAATTTACGGCGGAAATAAAAATATGGCGGGTTGGAAAATGATTGGCTTCCCCGGCGCCCGTTATGACTACCGTCCTTATATTACGCGCCGCAATGAAAATCTGGCACTTATTCCTGTCAGTCTGATTCCCAACGATTAATACGCCGGAGCTGAGTTAATGTCACAAATCAGAAATAAGGCTGACGTGGTTATCGTCGGTCTGGGTTGGGCCGGTTCGGTGATGGCTGAAGAACTGACCCGCGCCGGATTACATGTCGTCGCGATTGAGCGTGGTGCCTGGCGTGATACCTCAACCGATTTTCCGGTGTCAATTGATGCCGATGAACTGCGCTTCCACACCCGGCGTAAAATCCTGCAACCAATGAGCGTGGAAACCACCACCTTCCGCAATCGCCACGATCAACTGGCAGCACCGGTACGTAACTGGTCAGCCTTCCAGTATGGCTGGAACGTCGGCGGTGCCGGTACACACTGGGCTGGGATGTCGTGGCGCTTTACCCCGTGGGATTTTGAAGTCGCCACCCGTACGCGTGAGCGCTACGGTGCAGGAAAAATGCAGGGATTGCAGTTGCAGGACTGGGGCGTCACCTATGATGAAATGGCCCCTTTCTACGATCGCTTCGAACGTATCGCGGGCACCTCCGGCTATGCTGGCAATCTCAACGGCGAACGCCGCAAAGGCGGCAACGTGTTCGAAGGTGCGCGCACCCGCGACTATCCCACTCCGCCGTTGCAAGATACCCACTGGATGAGCAAATTCCGCCAGACCACGGAAAACATGGGGTATAACCCGTTTACCGTTCCGGCAGGCAATCTGTCACAGGCTTATGTCAATCCGCTCGGTGTCAGCATGGGCCCCTGCACCTACTGCGGCTTCTGTGACTTTCACGGCTGCGGCAACTTCTCTAAATCTTCGCCGCAGGCCTGCATTCTCCCTGTGTTGATGCGCCGTCCCAACTTTACGTTGTTGACGGAGACAGAAGTGCTGCACGCGGTCAAACACGACGACGGTAAGACGGTGAAGGGGGTGAAATTTATCACCAAAGAAGGGGTGGAAGGTTTCCAGCCCGCCGATATCGTCTGTATTACCGCCTATCAGATGGATAATGTCCGTCTGATGCTGCTGTCACAAGTTGGCGAGCAATACGATCCGCGCACCGGACGCGGCACCATTGGTCGTAACTACAACTATCAAACCTGCTCCAGCGTCACCGGCTTCTTTGATAACGAATATATGAATCCGTTTATCGGCGGTGGCGCGCTGGCGGTGCAAATCGACGATTTCAACGGCGACAACTTTGACCATAGTGACCTCGATTTTATCGGTGGAGCCGGAATTATGGGCTTCTCCACCAATGGCCGCCCAATTCAGAACATGAATGGCTTACGTCCCGGCACCAAACGCTGGGGCAGCGAATGGAAAGCCGGTTATGCGCGCGATTACCAGACCGCAGGCACCATTTTCTGCCAGGGCACCTCAATGCCGATGCGTGAGGCATACCTTGACCTCGATACCCACTACAAAGATCGCCACGGCCAGCCGCTGCTGCGAATGACCTTTGACTGGAATCAGAACGATGTGCGTATGGCGAAATATGTCACCGATCGCGCCATCAACATCATGCGTGAGATCGGCGGTCAGCATCTGGTGGTGGACAACCAGGCGGAAAAAAGCTGGAACCCGTATATGCAGCACAGTTCCCATACCATTGGCGGTGCGGTGATGGGGGCCGATCCTACCACCTCCGCCCTGAACCCGTATCTGCAAAGCTGGGATGCGCACAACCTGTTTGTCGTCGGTGCGTCAGCATTTCCGAATAACGGTGGCTACAACCCAACGGTCACCGTGGGTGCGCTGGCGGTGCGTGCCGCGCAGGCCATCCACCAGACCTACGTCAAAAATCCGGCACCGCTGGTGGGAGCGTAATCATGGCTAAGGCGAAAAAGATTACTTATACCTTCGCAGCGCTGGCGGTGGTGGCAGCGCTTGGCGTGACCGGCAGAATGTGGGTGGTGCTGGATAACGCACGCTCGGACGTAGCTGACAATAAGGTGCAACTGGCGGATTTTCACAGCAATGACGATGCTGCCATCAAACGCGGTGAATACGTGATGCGTCTCGCCGACTGCGCCGCCTGCCACAACGCAGACTTCTCCGGCGGATATAAAATCGATACCCCATTTGGCGCGTTACTGACGTCCAATATCTCCCCGGATCGCGACACCGGGATTGGCAACATGACCGAACGCGATTTCTTCAATGCGGTACGTCAGGGACGCGGTAAACACGGCTTCCTTTACCCGGCCATGCCTTACACCGCCTACACCCAGATGAGCGATCAGGACATGCACGATCTCTGGGCGTATTTCTCCGCGCAGAAACCGGTGAAAAATGCCATCTACGAAAATGCCGGGATGCATTTCCCGTATAACATCCGTCTGGCGATGGCGGGCTGGAACCTGTTGTTCTTTGACAACAGCCCATTTCAACCGCAAAGCGCGCAGAACGATGAGTGGAACCGCGGCAAATATATCGTCGATGGTCCGGCGCACTGTAGCGTCTGCCATACGGCGCGTAATGCTCTTGGCGGTGAAATCAGTAACCAGTATTTGCAGGGCGGCAATCTTGGCAGTTGGTATGCGCCGGATATCTCACCAAATCCCCATGCCGGAATCGGCAAGTGGACGGACGAAGAGATCGCTGATTACCTGAAAACCGGCTCTAACGGCACCAATGTGGCCGCCGGGCCAATGGCCGAAGCGGTTGAACATTCAACGCAATATTTCAACGACCAGGATCTGAAAGCTATCGCAACCTATCTGCGCAGTCTGCCAGCTTCGACAACGCCGCAACCCACCCACTTCGAGATGAATAAAACCCGTCACGAGCTGGCGGCCCTGCGTTATGAAGTTGATTGCTCAGCATGTCACGGTCTGGCGGGTGAAGGGATTCATGGCATGGTACCCGCCTTTGCCGGTAACAGCGCGATGCTGAACGATCCCACCAACATGATCCATGCGTTGTTGGATGGTGCGCGCGCACCGCATACTACAGGCCGCCCGACCGCCGCCGGAATGCCCGCTTTCGCCTGGAAATTAAATGACCAGGAGATGGCGGATGTACTGAATTACGTGCGGAACTCCTGGGGTAACCAGGCGGAGGAAGTGCAGGCCAGCGATGTCGCAACGCTACGTCGAACCACCGGCGCGGGAGACAAATTAAAAACACCGGCCATGAAGTAATCATCAAGTCTGTCAGGCAGGAACCGTAGCGGCGCGATTTATCGCGCCGCTACGGATTTTCATCACAGCAGCTGAGCAATGCCCCACAGCGCTAATGCGTGATCATCTTCTGACGGTAAACCGCTAACGCTTACCGCACCAAACACCGCGCCTTGCGGATTGAGCAGTGGGAAAGAACCACCATGATCGGTGTAATCCGCCTGATTGATAAACGCCTGTTTTTCCATCCGTTCACCTTTCTGCTCATTGAGCATCCCGACGTACAGCGAAGAGTGACCGCTACGCAGCACGGTATTACGTTTACGGCGCATCCACTCGAGATTTTCCGCACAGGAACCTGGCAACGCCGCCAGAAACAACACCTGACCAAACCCATAGACTTCGATGGACACCGGTGCCTGCGCTTCACGCGCACGCTGCTGAATGCGCTGGCCAATCTGCCAGGCGAGGTCAAAATCAAACTGCGGCAGACGATGTTCCGCTTCCTGCTGTAACAGGCTTTCCAGACTGGGCGATGATGACATAGCGACTTCCTCTCCATATGAAATATAATTTCCACATTTTATAACATGGAAAATATTTTTCATAAGTGAAAAGGATCACACGGCTTAACCGGAAGCGCGAGAAATCATTTCGAAGCCCATATCGATAATCGGGGTGGCGACAGCCTCCCCCTGCAAACACGTCAGGAGCTGCTGCGCCGCCAGTCGTCCCATTGCTTGTCGGTCAACTCTCACCGTCGAAATCGCTGGAAAGTTTGCAGCAGCAAAATCGAGATCGCCAAAACCAATCACCGCCAGTTGCTGCGGCACAGCCAAACCACGCGCCTGTGCCTCCATCAACGCCCCCTGTGCCAGGGTATCGGAACTGCACACCATCACATCCACCGTAGGATCGGCATTCAGCAACTCGGCACAGGCCTCACGTCCACGTACCATCAATGCCGGAAGCGCGACCGCCGCATCCGCCAGCGGTGCTATACCCTGCGTCTGAAGCGCCTCCAGTAAGCCTTGCTTACGTTGCAGCGCACGACGGTCATCGGTCCAAATCAACGCCGGGCGTTGATAACCACGCTCCGCAAGATAAGCCGCAACGCGTGCCCCCACCTTTTCATGCGAGAAACCCACCAGCATATCTATCGGCGTCGGCGTCATGTCCCAAATTTCCACCACCGGCACATCAGCCTGAAGTAACACTTTCTTCAGTTGGCTGCTGTGATGGATACCGGTCAGAACGATGCCATCCGGCCTTCGCGACAGCAAAGTGGCGACGGTTTCTGCCTCGGTTTCGGTGCCATAACCGGTGACACACAGCAGCATATGGTAGCCGTTCGCACTCAACGTATCGTTCAGACTCTGGATGGTATCGACAAACATGTTGTTATTAATTTGCGGCACCACCACGGCAATCAGACGACTGCGATTGCTGGCCAGACCGCCTGCCTGCGCATTGGGGATATAACCGGTGGCATTCACCGCCGCCAGCACTTTCTCCACGGTAGCGGGACGTACCTGCTGGGGAGAATTTAACGCACGGCTGACGGTCATCGGCGAAATGCCGGCGACTCGCGCCACATCCTCCAGCGTAGGCGCACTTTTGCGCGCCGGGTTGCGTTGTTTCATGGCAGCTCAGAATCAGAATGGAAGGTGCACAGCATAACGCAAAACGAAACAACCCGGTTAATGTTAGGGCTATCATTAAAATCACAAGAATGATGAAAGTGTGATCTGCAATACATTAATGGTGGGTAACAATGGCGCATAGTCCTCTCAACACAAAAATGTTAGCGCAATCATTTAACGGGAGAATCATATGTCAGGTGTTAATTCCACCGCAGTGAGTTATGCGAAAGCTCAGGGTTCAGGTACTGCTGCCGAGAGCGGCGATCGCATTGTCTGGGTCAATTTGTCGCTGGCCTTCCTGCCGCTGGCAACGCCGGTAAGCGATGCCAAGGTGCTGACCGGGCGCCAAAAACCGCTGACCGAAGTGGCGATCATCGTGGCGGAGATCGCCACCCGTGATGGTTTTGAAGGCATTGGTTTTAGCTACTCCAAACGTGCCGGGGGCCAGGGTATTTATGCCCACGCCTGTGAAATCGCGGATGCCCTGCTCGGGGAAGACCCCAACGATATCGACAAGATCTACACTAAACTGCTGTGGGCCGGTGCCTCGGTAGGCCGTAGTGGCATGGCGGTACAGGCGATTTCTCCGTTCGATATCGCGCTGTGGGATATGAAAGCACGCCGCGCCCGGCTCCCGCTGGCGAAACTACTCGGTGCGCATCGTGATTCGGTGCAGTGCTACAACACCTCTGGTGGCTTCCTGCACACCCCGCTTGATCAGGTGATCAAGAACGTGGCGATCTCACGCGAAAACGGCATTGGCGGCATCAAGATAAAAGTCGGACAGCCCAATACTGCCGAGGATCTGCGTCGCCTGACGGCAGTACGCCAAACTTTAGGCGACGATTTCCCACTGATGGTCGATGCCAATCAGCAGTGGGATCGTGAAACCGCCATCCGCATGGGCCGTAAAATGGAACAATTCAATCTGGTATGGATTGAAGAACCGCTGGACGCTTACGACGTGGAGGGGCACGCTGCTCTGACGGCCGCGCTGGATACCCCGATCGCCACCGGTGAGATGCTCACCAGCTTCCGCGAGCATGAACAATTGATCCTCGGTAACGCCAGCGACTTTGTGCAGCCCGATGCGCCGCGCGTCGGCGGTATCACGCCCTTTTTGAAGATTATGGATCTGGCCGCACGCCACGGACGCAAGCTGGCACCGCATTTTGCCATGGAAATCCATATTCACCTGGCGGCGACCTATCCGATTGAACCCTGGCTGGAACATTTTGAGTGGCTCAATCCGCTGTTTAATGAACAGCTGGAGCTGCGTGACGGGCGGATGTGGATCTCTGACCGCCACGGCCTCGGCTTCAGCCTGAGCGAACAGGCGCGGCGCTGGACCACATTGACGCACAGCGTGGGTAAACGCCCCTGATCGGTCGCCATCCGTAGCGGCGCGATTTATCGCGCCGATACGTGTGACATCACGCCTTATCAGGCATATTCTCGCTGCGTTGCGCTTTCGCCAACGTACGGGCCAGCAGCGAGGAATACAGGGGTTTGCCGCCGAAGAATTGCGCCGCCAGCGTTGCGCCAAGACAGGTGATGATCATCGGTAAAATCAGTTGATAGTTATTGGTCATCTCCAGTACCAGCACAATCCCGGTCAGCGGCGCACGCACCGACGCGGCAAACAACGCTCCCATTCCGGCGACAGCAAAGGTCGCCGCTTCCAGCTGATAGCCAGGAAACCAGTGGGCGCACAGCTGGCCGAAACAGGTGCCTAACAAGGTGCCGAGCGTCAACATCGGCGCGAAAATCCCACCAGGCGCACCGGAGGCAAAGCAGCAGATGGTGATCACCACACGCAGGGCGAACAAGGCAAACAAGCTAAGGGCAGTGAAATGACCGGCGGAGAAATCAGGGATCAAGGTAATACCACCGCTAATCGCCTCCGGCAGCACCAGCCCCAGCACACCGCATATGCCTGCCAGCAGGCTGCCCCAGAGTACCCACGGGGTGGTGCGTCCGTGATGCAAGCGCTGAAACTGATCCTGCGTCCAGAAAATCAGGCGATTAAACGCCACGCCGCAGCCCCCAAACACCACACCAAGCAGCAAATAAAGCCACAGCGTCTGCGTCGGCGCATCCTTTAACTGGCCGATATTGATAATCGCCTCATTGCCGTTAAACAACCGAAACACGATGCTCGACATAATGACACCGACAAACACCGCTTTAATTGAAATCAGGCTGTAGCGAAACTGCGGGCGCATCTCTTCAATGATAAACAGGATACCCGCCAGTGGCGCATTAAACGCCGCTGCGAGTCCTGCCGCCGCACCGGTTGCCAGCAGGGTATGACGCGATTCAGAAGACTTCACCCGGAACATATCCAGACACATGCGGCCAATATTGCCGCCCAACTGCACCGTCGGCCCCTCGCGTCCCAGCACCATGCCGGAACCCAACGCCCCCATGCCGCCGATAAATTTAACTGGCAGCACGCGCCACCAGCGCACCGGCCTTAACTCCTCCAGCGCCCCTTCAATCTCAGGGATGCCGGAGCCTCCTGCCTCAGGCGCAAAACGTCGCACCAGCCAGTAACCTAACGCCCCGAGTAGCGCGGCGGCAAAGAAGGCACACAAGACATTCAACAGCGGATTATCCGCCTGGTCAGCCAGCCAGTTCACCCGCGAAGCAAAAATGAAGTTCACCGCTTTATCAAATGCCACCGCCACCAGCCCGGTCAGCACCCCAACCAGCGCCGCCAACAATAACAACGCCACCGGTGTTTTATCGCGCCGCAATAAACGTTGCAGCAACAAAAAGCGTCCTTCACGCATGATCGGTTGTGCCGAATTTTCTGTAACAGACATACCCATCCTCAGTTTTTTCACGCCGCCGTGTCGGCGATGTCTCCGTAATGCACTGCCAGCCATACGGTTGGCGGTTCTGCTGACGTCCAGTTAACGCGATGACGGCAACCGGGCGGAATAGCAACGAAATCCCCCACCCGCAGGTGGCGCTCCTGTAACTCGCCTTCCAACTGCAATCCGGCTTCACCCTGGACGATCAACACCCACTCGCCCTGTGTCTGGCAATACCAGAAATCCGGCGGGCTGGCCTGACCGGTCGACACGATACGTTCGATAAGCAAATTGGGTGCGGAAAGCAGTTGTTCAAAAGTTTCGGCACTGCCTGCCTGAGCGGCGGCGGGGAATGCCTGCAACAGGTTGGTTAACATGCGGGGATCTCATCATGGCTGCAAATATGCTGCACTGTAACGCAGGCTTAACCCTGATTGCTCACAGTTTTTTGTTGCACCAATTGACGTTCAGCACACAAATCCCGATCATCCCCGCCGAAAATGGCTATGCATGGAGCATCACGGTGTCAGAACTCAGTAACGCATTGCTGGAAGAAATTATTGAAGAAGTTCGGCCACTTACCCGCCAGGGAAAAGTCGCTGACTATATCCCGGCGCTGGCCGGTATCTCGCCCGACCAACTGGGGATGGCGGTTTATGCCGCCGATGGCAGCCATTATCAGGCCGGGGATGCCGATACGCGTTTTTCGATTCAGTCGATCTCGAAAGTGCTGTCGCTGACGGTAGCACTGACGTTATATGACGAACCAGAGATCTGGCAGCGTGTTGGCAAAGAGCCTTCGGGCCAGGCATTTAACTCGTTGGTGCAGCTGGAGCTGGAACAGGGCAAGCCGCGTAACCCGTTTATTAATGCCGGGGCGCTGGTGATGTGTGATCTGCTGGAGAGCCGTCTGACCGCACCGCGCCTGCGTATGCTGGAGATTGTACGGCGTCTGGCACAGCAGAATGACATCAACTATGACCGGGTGGTGGCACGTTCCGAGTATGAACATTCGGCGCGTAATGCGGCGATTGCCTGGCTGATGAAATCCTTCGGCAATTTCCAAAATGATGTCAGCAAAGTGATGGAAACCTATTTCCACTACTGCTCGCTGGCAATGAGTTGCAATGAGCTGGCCCGCACCTTCTTCTATCTTGCCAATCAGGGGCGCAGCCTGGGTGAGGATGTCACGGTGATTTCTCCCCGCCATGCCCGTCAGGTGAACGCCCTGATGATGACCAGCGGAATGTATGACGGTGCCGGTGAATTCGCCTGGCGCGTGGGGATGCCGGCAAAATCAGGTGTGGGCGGCGGCATTGTCGCGGTGATCCCCGGCGTGATGAGTATCGCGGTGTGGTCACCCGCACTGGATAGTTCGGGCAACTCACTGGCGGGAACGGTGATGCTGGAGAAGCTAACGGAGCGTCTGGGGCGATCGATTTTTTAGTCATGCCCAGATACGCGCGATAAATCGCGCAGCTACGGTTTGCTGCGCATTCCGTATCACTCGTCTGTAACGGCGTGATTTATCACGCGGGTTTTAACACATTAACTCACCACATTTCGCGCCGTCCCCTGCCAAAACGCGTCCAGGTTGTTTTCAATGCCGCGCAGCAGGTTAGCGACGCCCTGTTGGCTGGCCCAGGCAATATGCGGGGTCAACAGCAGGTTTGGCACATCCGCTTGCAACAGGGGATGAGAGGCTGCGGGGGGTTCGCTGCTCAACACATCCAGCGCCGCACCGGCAATCACGCCCTGGCGCAGCGCATGGGCCAGATCGGTTTCGTTAATCAACCCACCGCGCGCGGTGTTGATAAGCCAGGCAGACGGCTTCATCTGCGCCAGCGCCGCCAGATTGATAAGTTGTCTGGTTTCAGGCGTCAGCGGGCAGTGCAGCGTCACAACATCGCTCTGCGCCAGCACCTGTTCGAAAGAGGTATAGCCCGGGCGGACTTCCTGACTGCCCTGGCGATCGGCATAAAGCACCTTCATCCCCAGCGCCTGTGCCATCTCCCCCACTGCGCGGCCAATATCGCCTTTACCCACAACGCCAAGCGTTGCGCCACAGATATCCTGAATCGGCTGACGATGGACACAAAAATGCGTTGAGGCCGGCCAGGCGCTGCGCGTGTGGTTGATGTAATCGACCAGATGACGCCGCAGAGCAAACAAAAAGCCGATCACCCCCTCCGCCACGCTACGCGTCGAGTAACCGGGCACATTGCTCACCACCACACCGCGTTCACGACAGCTGGTCAGGTCAATACAATCGTACCCAGTTGCCGCGACACACACGTAACGTAACGCGGGTAACTGGCGGAGCGTGTCTGCACGCAGCGGCACCTTGTTGGTGATCACTATTTCCGCATCATGTAACACATGAACAATCTCCGCCAGTGAGGTGGTGCCACGATAGCGCCAGTCGGTGCACCAATGTGGGCGTTGTGGCGCATGCGGCAAGGTATCGCCGTCGAGGGTAACAATCTTCATCGCGTTATTGTTTCCTTAGTGATCTGCTTAAGTTGCATTAAGGTTAACAAAAGCTGGGTGTTAAGTGATTATTTTCAAAAGGTGCGAATTTTTTCTTAAATGCCGCCAGTTTTTTTAACCCTTCCAGGGTAATCGCGTTACACTTCCGCCCAATTTAATCAGTCACCTCCGTTTTTACCATGACGTTTTCAGCCACATTTCGCCAGCGCCTGACTGCCTGCATCGCCATCGTGGCGGTGTTGCTGCTGTTTGTCGCCCCGGTGGTGTCGAAAACGCTGTTGGAACGAGAAAACCGTGCGCAAAGCATGATGGCTGATATGCCGATGCACCACGCGGTAATGCCGGATATGGCCATGCCTGGCATGGACCATCACCGGATGGACGAAGGTGAGTTCGCCTGCGGCTACTGTGACCTGCTGGTACATGTGCCGCTGATGATGTGGGTATTTATCCCCTTCATCTGGTTGATGCTGGTGATCTCCCGCGCGCCGCCTCTCCCCTGCCTTATCACCCCGGTGATCCGCCGCCCGACGGGCATCCACCGACCACGGGCACCGCCAGCAACATCCTTCTGCTGATACGATTTGATCCGCAGCGCATCCGCCAGGATGACGCTTACGTATTCTTTTATCGGAAGGAAGACGGTTTTGTCTGTTGTTCACTCTGCAGCACCGCGCGGCGCGGTGCTTAATCTGCTACGCCGCTTACATTTTTACATTGGCCTGTTTGTCGCTCCCTTTATCTTCGTTGCCGCCCTGAGCGGCACCTTATATGTGCTGACACCGCAACTGGAAAACCTGTTGTATAAAGATGCGCTGTACGTGCAACCCAACGGCGAGGCGCAGCCGTTGTCGGCGCAAATCACGGCTGCCCGTGCTTATGCCGGAGAGAACAAACGCATCTATGCGGTACGCCCGGCCCCCGAGGCCCGCGATACCACGCGGGTGCAATTTAGTGACCCGACGCTGGGGGCGTCACAATCGCGGGCGGTGTTTATCGATCCTTATACCTTGCAGGTGAAAGGCGATATGACGGTGTACGGCACCAGCGGCGTGTTGCCGCTGCGTACCACCCTGGACCTGCTTCACAGTAGCCTGCTGCTGGGTGATTTTGGGCGTAATTACAGTGAACTGGCGGCATCCTGGCTGTGGCTGGCCGCAGTGGGCGGCGTGCTGTTGTGGCTGGGTACGCGCCCGCGCCGTAAAGCGAAAGCACCGCGAGGACGTTTTGCCTTCAGCCGCCACTGGCATATCACCCTCGGCCTGACGTTGCTCCTTGGTTTGGTGTTTTTCTCGGTAACCGGGCTGACCTGGTCACAGTGGGCAGGCGGCAATATCGATCGCTGGCGTACCGAACTGAACTGGCTGACGCCGCAGGTCAACACGGCGCTGAATAACGATGAACCGACCCGTCCTGCCGATCCCCATGCCGACCATCAAAGTATGCCGGGGATGGATATGTCGACGATGGTGATGCCCGTACAACAGGGACCGGTGAACCGAGCTGATGCTGACTGGGACCGCGTACTCAACGCCGCGCGTGCCAACGGTATCTCAGCCGCCAAAGTTGAACTGCGTCAGCCGAAAAGCGTCGGTAAAGCCTGGACGGTGAGCGAAATTGATCGTAGCTGGCCAACTCAGGTAGATGCCGTTTCGGTTAATCCGCAGGATTTCACCATTGTCGATCATGTCTGGTTTGATCGCTTCCCGCTGGTTGCCAGGCTAACGCGCTGGGGGGTGGATGCGCATATGGGCGTGTTGTTCGGTTTGGCAAATCAGTTGTTGTTAGCGGCGTTTGGTCTTGGGTTGTGCACCATGATTGTACTGGGTTACCGCATGTGGTGGCTGCGCCGCCCGCAGCAGGCCGAAGCCAGCCCAACCCAAACCCTCACCGCCGCCTGGCTGGCGCTACCTCATTACGTGCAAGGTGCCTGCCTGTTGGTAGCGCTGGCGCTGGGCTATGCGTTGCCGGTGATGGGGATCAGCCTGCTGGCATTTTTGCTGGTCGATATTCTGCGCTGGCGCAAACAACAGCGCCAGCCGGTTGATCAACAGACGTTGCTGGCTTCCCAACAATCTCCGCTTGGCATTATTCGTGCGCGTTTTGCCGTGAAACGCAAGGAGATGCGCCATTTCCTCTATGGGCTGTGCGTGCTCGCGCTGATTGTGGGGACGGTGATCAGCAATGCCATCATTGGTGGGGTGATTGATCAATACGGTATTCCGTTCGGGCGTTGGTCGCTGGCAATGTATCTGACGCAGGGCTTTATGATTGCGCTGTATACCACGGTGTTTACCGCGCTGATGTCGATCCCACTGTGGTATTGGTTCCTTGGCGAGAAGGACGAGTCACAACAATAAACTTAACTGGCCATAGCGGCGCGCCGGAATCGCGCCGCTATGATTAACCTTAATGATTAAAAATCCGCTTTCAACACCACGCGATAATTGGCCTTACCGGCACGTACGTGATCGAGCGCCTTATTCACCTGCGACATCGGAAACTCTTCCACGGTTGGCGCGATATCGGCACGCGACGCCAGCTTCAGCAGCGCACGTAATTGTCCCGGCGAACCGGTCGACGAACCCGTGACCGCGCGATCGCCGACAATCAGACTAAACGCTGGCACTTCGAACGGCTTCATCACCGCGCCCACGGTGTGGAACTTGCCCTGACGCGCCAGCGCCTGGAAATACGGTGCCCAATCCAGATCCACCGCGACTGTGCTGATAATCAGATCGAACTGCCCGGCCAGCGCTTTCAACGCTTCAGGATCGCGGCTGTTCACCACACGATCGGCCCCCATCGCCAGAATAGAATCGGTTTTGGCCGCAGAGGAACTGAAAGCAGTGACTTCTGCCCCCATTGCTCGCAGCAATTTGATCGCCATATGCCCCAGGCCGCCAATACCAATCACACCGACACGGCTGGTGGCGGTGATGTTGTTCATCAGCAACGGTTTGAATACGGTAATGCCACCGCACAGCAACGGACCGGCGGTCGCGATGTCCAGCGCATCCGGTAGCGGAATCACCCATTGCCAGTTGGCACGCAAATGGCTGGCGAAACCACCGTGGTTATTAATGGTGGAGACTTTGCCATTCTCGCAGTTAACCTGATCGCCATTGATACAGGCGTCGCAGTGCTGGCAGCTTTTGGCCGTCCAGCCAATGCCAACACGCTGACCAAGGCGCAAGCCTTTATGCTGCGCCGCATCGCCCAATGCCACTACCCGGCCAATTACTTCGTGACCGGCAATCAACGGATAGGTTGAGCCGCCCCACTCGTTATCAATCATTGAAAGATCGGAATGGCAGACGCCACAGTAGTCCACCTCGACCTGCACATCCTCAGCAGCCAGTGGACCGGCATCGTATTCGTAAGGCACCAGCGCCTCACCCGCCTGCATGGCGGCATAGCTCGTAATTTTCATCGCTGTCCTCAGTGGTTGGTCTCTGATGACAGGAGTCTATCAAACCATCACCCATTTTTATGCCGAATAATCATGCGATTACGTCAGCACCTGCTGCTGTTGCGTTGAAAAGCACGCAGAGTTAAAGCGGATCGTGGTTGATTGGACTGCGAAAAGCATGACGTGCGGCTTCGATCAACTGGCTGGCGGTCACCGTAGGCGGTAACCGCGTCAACACCTTCATCGCCTGCCAGTAGCACAGCACCATCTCTTCATCGGTTTCATTTTCGGCCATTTCCCTTAACCGCCCACGCAGGGTTAACACATCCAGCGTTTGCTGCTCATCCACCATCTCCGCGATCGTTTGACTGATTACCTGATGGATGTTTTTCCAGGAAATATCGGCAAACACAGTAAACCTCTTTTTTGCTATCGGCTCCGGGCAAGTGAGTTTAAAGGCGCGGCGAACGCGGCGTCTGAAAGAGAGAAAGTAAGATAACTATAGTTGGTTATTTCACTCGCAGACGGCGCAGTGCCTGTCAATTTCGTAGCTCTCGGATCTATAACCTGATTTTTCTTTGGTACGGATTATGACGGAAGAGAATGGCTTTGTAACAAAAAAGCCTCAGCTTGTGCTGGTCGTCACCGCAACGCTTTGTCAAAGTAGGAAAACTTTTTCTCACTCAAGGGAGTCATGATGAGTCAGTCAACCGCATTGCATGCCGATCCACTGGTGTGGGGCCACGGCCCGAAGGTGTTTGAAGTGTTTCTTGAACCCACCTGCCCGTATTCCGTTCGCGCCTTTAATAAGTTCGATGCCTTGCTGAATCTGGTCGGCGAAGATCAGATGACGTTGAAAATCCGTTTGCAATCACAGCCCTGGCATATGTACTCCGGTCTGATTGTGCGCTATATCCTCGCGGCATCCACCTTGCCGGAAGGAAAAGCCGCCGCCAAAGCGGTGTTAAAAGCGGTGGCTGATCACCGTGAAGAGTTTGAGTTTGCCGATCACGCGCGTGGACCGAATATGGATACCACGCCAAATCAGATCATCGACCGTCTGGAGCAGTACAGCGGCATCAATGCCCGCGCGCCCTTTGACCGTGCCGAATTGCAGAATGAGATCAAATGGCACTGCAAATATTCGCGCCAGAACGGTATCCACGTTTCGCCAACCTTTATTGTCAATGGGCTGGTGCAACTGGATATTGGCAGCGGAGATGAGATTGAATCCTGGGCAAAACGCATCCTTGCCTGACCTTCAGGCCCGCCGGTGCGGGCCTTTCGCTATATTTCGCAATAGTTTACCCCTTGCCCTTAAGGGGGTATCCTGTTAATCGTTATTTACCTAATTATATAGCGAGAAATGGAATGCAATCTAAACTTCTTAGCGCGCTACTGCTCACCGCTGGCGCAACTGTCAGTCTCAATGCTCTGGCGAATACCGACATTCGCGTCACTTACGCCGGTTCGATGGGTAAAGTGATGGACCAGGCTTTAGGTCCAGCCTTTGCTAAAGAGCATAATGGCAACTATCAGGGTCAAGGTCAGGGCGCTTACGGTATGGCGCGGTTACTGGCGAGTAAGAAGATCACCGCCGATGTGTTTGTTTCCATCACCCCCGGCCCGATGCAGATCCTGAAGGATGCCGGATTGATTGACACCGCCGTCCCGGTCGCCAGTACCAGCATGGTGATCGCCTATAGCCCGAAAGGGAAATATGCCCAGCAATTCGCACACGCCAAAGGCAGCGATGCCAGCTGGCTGAAGGTACTGGCAACGCCAGGTCTGAAATTTGGCCGCACCGACCCCATTAACGATCCGAAAGGTCAGAACATCGTGTTTACCCTGCTGCTGGCTGAGAAGTATTACCATCAGCCGGGTATTGCAGAAAAAATCATGGGCGGCGTACAGAACCCGGCGCAAACTCATCTGGAAGGTGGCCTGCTGGCGCGTCTGGAAAGTGGACAGGTGGATGCCGCTGCCGGTTATGAAAGCGAAGTGATCTCCGCCCATCTGCCTTACATTGCCCTGCCGGATGAGATCAACCTCAGTAACCCGGATCAAGCCAAACAGTGGTATGACACCGTCAGCTTCCAGGTGAAAGACAGCCAGGGCAACGATAAAACGCTGCATACCCAGCCGATGGTGTACTACGCAGCCGTGCTGAAGAATGCCCCGAATGGCACCGCCGCCGGGAAAGCCTTCGTCGACTTTATGTTGAGCCAGCCGGGCCAGGCGCTGTTTAAACAGAATGGCTATGCCGCACCGAAAGGCGGAGCCTTGTACCCGCAATGAGAAAACGCCAGCCCACCGCTCTGTGGCTCTCCCTCCCTGCCTTACTGCTGCTGGCGGTGCCGTTCGTCACCCTGATTGGTGTGACGCACTGGCAACATCTGCGGCTGGCGTGGGGCGATAGCCATGCCATCGCCACGTCGCTCAGTTTGGGGGCGGTGGCCTTGCTACTGATTTTTATCAGCGGTTTACCGGTGGCCTGGTGGCTATCACAGGCGCGTGGCAAAGCGCGCCTGGTCGTGGAGTTGGTGGTGCTAATCCCTCTGTTGACGCCGCCGCTGGCAATGGGGATTTTGCTGGTCAGCGCCTATGGGCCTTACAGCCTGGCCGGCGAATTGCTTGGCCGTTTTGGTATGACGCTGGTGAATAACCCGGCAGCCTTTGTGCTGGCGCAATGGTATGGCGCACTGCCCTACTTTGTCACCGCCGCGCGTTCCGCCTTTGCCGGCGTACCAAAAGAGATTCTCGAAGCCGGACGTACCCTCGGCGCACCGCCCTGGCAACGTTTCTGGCGGCTTTCAGTACCGATTGCCGCGCCCGGTCTGGCTTCAGCGACCGCCCTCGCCTGGGTGCGCGTCATGGGTGAATTTGGCATTGTGATGATCTTTGCTTACTTTCCCCAAGGCATGCCGGTGCAACTCTACAACAACCTGCAAAATGACGGTGTCGATGCGGTTTACGTGCTGTTGTGGTTGCTGTTGTTTTTTACCCTGCCGGTGCCGCTGCTGTGTTTCGTCACTTCGCGACGGTTGCAGCAAGGGAAAAACGTGTTGGTTTAACATTATCCCGATCGCCAGCTCTCAACACGTCGCGCGCTTTCCGCCATCGCCTGTTTGATACTCTCCAGCAATTGCTCAACATCAAGCGGTTTGGTAAAGGAGGCAAAAGCATCCTGGCGAAAAGCTTCCGGGATATCATGATCGGCCATCATGATGACGGGCAGCAACGGATGCCGCCGCTTGTTCTCTTCCAGCCAACCGGGGCCATTAAAATCGGCGAGCGGGACATCAAGTAACAGACACCCCGAAAAAGGCTCCGCATCAGGGTCGGGCAGACAGGCTTCAAATCCGCCGAGTTCGGCAAAATCCACCACGTCGTAACCGAGCGTTTTTAACAGGAACGCGATGGATTCGCGTAATGGCGTATCGTCGTCCACCAGCCAGATTATTGCACTCATCAAACTACCCCGCAGTTGAAATATCAGCCTAATCCCGCGCCGCGAGGGCTGATAATAGTCTGCGCGTAGCCGCATCTCCACCAGATAAACAGCGTGCCGTGCCGCTTAATTTCCTTTAGTGATAGTTGCAATGATAAATAATAGTTCCACCTTAAAAAACAGTGACTTCTCCTCACATCAACAATAACGGACATGTCAGCTTGCGACTCCAGCAGTACGGTGGTCGCGTTATTTCAGCGCAGTGCTGATGAGAAGGGCGTCACTTTTTTTTATAACGAAATTTTTCAGACAACAGGAAGGTCAGGTGCGGGGAAAAATGCCTTCCCTGCACAGAAGGTCTCATCGTGTAGCGGCGCGATTTATCGCGCGGTTTTTTCCGGCAGTAAACACGAAATTGCGCGATAAATCGAGCCGCTACATATTAACTGTTGCGGTGCAGATGGCTGCTGACAAAGGCCTTACAACGTGGCGAGATCGGGTCACTGAACACCTGCTGCGGTGAGCCGGATTCTTCAATTTTACCCTGATGCAAAAACACCGCTTTATTGGAAACATCACGGGCAAAACCCATTTCATGGGTGACGATAATCATCGTACGCCCCTCTTCCGCCAGACCACGGATTACGCGCAGCACTTCACCCACCAGTTCCGGGTCCAGTGCTGAGGTGGGTTCATCGAACAGAATCGCCTTGGGCTGTTGCGCCAGGGCACGAGCAATCGCCACCCGCTGTTGCTGACCACCCGAAAGCTGCGACGGCCAGGCGTTGCGTTTCTCATACAGGCCAACTTTATGCAGCAACGCTTCGGCTTCCTCCAGCGCTTCTTTATGGCTGCGTTTCTGCACATGGACCGGCGCTTCCATGATGTTTTGCAACACGGTTTTATGCGGCCACAGGTTGAAACTCTGGAAGACAAAACCGAGCTGCATACGCATCAATTTGATGCTGCGACGCTGCTCGCGATTCAGCTTTTCATGCGGGTTATCGATGGTGACCAACTCATCACCCACCGCAATTTCACCGCCCTGCGGCACTTCGAGGAACGGAATACAGCGCAGCAAGGTACTTTTGCCCGAGCCGCTGGCACCAATCAGCGAAATCACGTCGCCGTCCTGCGCCGTCAGACTGATGTCGTGCAGCACTTCATGGCCACCGTAACTTTTTCTGAGATGGCTCAGGGCGATAGTCGGTTTGCTCATTAACGTGCTCCAGCGTAGTAAGGGGACAAACGGCGCTCCAGCAGCGCCACACCTTTGCTCACCAGCACGGTCAGCAGCAGGTAAATAATCGCCGCGCTGAGAAACACCTCCAGCGCGCGGAACGTCTCGGAGACAATCGAATCAGCAATTCCGGTCATCTCCATCAGGCTGATGGTACTGACCAGAGAGGTCGATTTGATCATCGAGATGATTTCATTGCTATACGCCGGCAGCGCCTGACGGATGGCAATCGGCAGCGTGATGCGCCGCAGGGTGGTGAAGCGCGACATGCCGCACACCTTCGCCGCTTCCAGCGATTGCACGCTTACCGCGTTCAAACCACCGCGCAGAATTTCTGAGGTATAAGCCGCATCATTAAGAATTAACGCGATCAGGCCACACCAGTAAGGATCACGCAGCAGCGGCCAGAAAATACTTTCGCGCACCGCCGGTAAGCTGCCGAGTCCGTAGTAGATCATAAAAATCTGGATCAGCAGCGGCGTACCGCGAAACAGCCAGACGTAAAAACGCGCCACGTAGCTGCCTGCTCGGTTCTGACGTAGCAGATTAAGCAGCAGCGCCAACACGCCACCGCCAACCAGCGACAGCACGGCAAGATTGAGCGTCAGCGGTAATCCGCGCAGCAGCGCCACCAGAGTGTGCTGCAAAAAGGAAAAATCCATCAGGCCTCCTTACAACCGGGCGCGTTGTTGCCCGCGCATGGCCACTTTTTCCACATAGCGAAAGACAAAATCGGAACAGGTGGTGATGATCAGATAAATCACCGCTCCCACGCTGTAAAAGAAGAACGGCATTTGCGTTGAGTTGGAGGCGGTCGAAATCTGGTTCATGGTTTCCACCAGGCCAGTGACCGAAACCAGGGCCGACTCTTTAATCACCGATTGCCACTGATTACCCATGCCGGGCAGCGCCGTTTTCAGCGCCTGCGGCACAATCATGCGGCGAAACATCATCAAACGGCCCATACCGGTGACGGTGGCCGCTTCCAGCGTGCCTTTCGGGATGGCGTAATACGCACCGCGAAACACGCCGCTTTGATAAGCACCGGAGATCAGGCCGATAGCGATGGCCCCGGCGACAAAGCCGTTTACATCGTAAGGGCCGGGGATATCGAGGATTTCACCAAAGAAGGCCACCACCTGGCGGCCACCAAAGTAAAACAGGTAAATCACCAACAGTTCCGGCACACCGCGAAACAGCGTGATGTAACCACCCGCCAGCTTTTGTTGCCAGCGCGATCCACCAATCTGCATCCAGCACAACAGGCTGCCAAGAATTGCGCCCAGCAGCCAGGCGCAGAGAGAAACGGTCACGGTGACGGTGGCGGCATTGAGCAGCACGCCGCCCCAGCCTTCGTCACCAAACCCTAACAGTTGCCAGTCGATAGTCATAAGCGTCAGGCATTACTCCGCAGGTGCGACGTTCTCGCCGAACCACTTGATAGAAAGCTGTTTCAGGGTGCCGTCTTTGATCATCGATACCAGCGCAGCATCCAGCGCGGCTTTCAATTCCGGGTTGTTTTTACGCAAGGCAATCGCCGAACCCTGACCCAGCACACCGCCGACAAAACCGTAGCCGGTGCTGTTTACGGTATCCGCGTGCTTTTTCACGTAGGCGTTGAGGTTGGTGCGTGACGCCATTACCGCATCAACACGACCATTCAGCAGGTCAGCGAAGGTTTCCGGGCCGCCCTGATAAGTACGGATGGTGGCAACATCGGCCAGGTATTTATTCAGGAAGTCAGCCTGAATGGTGGCAACCTGCACGGCAATGGTTTTGCCTTTGAATTTCGCGCGCAGCGCGTCGATGGCTTTGGTCATACCCGCTTCATCGCCCGCCGTGACCACTTCGTTGTTACCCGGCAGGGTATCCAGCGCACTGCCCTTCAGGGTCACGAAACCTGAAACGCTCACGGTGTACTGATGGGTAAAATCCACCACCTCTTCACGCTTCGGCGTAACGGTAACCGCATCAACCACTGCGTCATATTTGCCGTCTACCAGGCCTGGGATCATGCCAGACCATTTCTGCGCCACCAGCTCATATTTAAAGCCAACGCGCTTTGCCAGTTCCGCCACCATATCCGGCTCATAACCGACAATTTTGCCGCTCGGTGTGGACTGGTTAAACGGAGGATAAGCCGCCTCAGTAGCAAATTTCAGGGTGCCGAAATCTTTCGCCTGGACCAGAGCAGAAGAGGCAAGCAACAGCATGCCAACGGAAGCAGTAAAAAGCCCTTTACGCATCATAAAACCTCAAAGTTTGTTATTGATTGTTGGAGAGTAGATCGATGGCTAAACGGGCTAAAGCCTGAGTGCCTGCGTGAATACTGCGCTCGTCGGGCTGGTAGTCCGAGTTGTGCAGATGATCGTCGCGACCCGGTGCGCCAGAACCGATATGGATCTGGCAACCCGGCGCACGTTCGGTAAACAGCGAGAAATCCTCAGCACCGAAGCTGGCACTGGGTTTCGCCACAATCGTTTTACCGAACTGGTGCGACAGAATGGTTTCCAGCTGATCAATCAACGCATCATCATTCATCAGGGGCGGCACGCCGCGCTGATAATTGACCTCGATACGCGTGTTCAGCGCCAGCGCCACCCCGGCACAAATACGTTTAAACGCCGTCTCGATATGCGCGCGCGTGGCCGGTGATTTGGCACGTACCGTGCCCTGAATCAGGCAGCTATCTGGGACGATATTATGCGTGGTACCACCGTGAATATGGCCAACGGTCAGTACTGCTGAGTTCGACGGGTCGACTTCACGCGAGATGATGGTCTGCAACTGGGTAATCAGATGCACGGCAGCGATAATCGGGTCGGTCCCCATATGCGGGCGTGCCGCATGGGTAGAGACGCCGTGCACTACCAAATCAAACTCATCGCTGGATGCCGTGCTGGCCCCGCGCGTCAGACCGATTTCACCGGCCGCCAGCTCAGGTTTGTTGTGCAGCGTCACCGCCAGATCGATGCCATCGGCAGCACCGTCAGCAATCATCGCTTCCGCGCCACTTTCTGGCGTCTCTTCGGCGGGTTGAAAAATCAGGCGTACAGTGCCATGCAACTGGTGGCGGTAATGCGGCAGGATCGCCGCCACGCCCAACATGGTTGCGGTATGAATATCGTGCCCGCAGGCGTGCATTTTACCGGGATAGTTGCTGCTGAAGGGCAATCCGGTTTGTTCGTGAATTGGCAACGCGTCCATATCGGCGCGCAGCAGCAAGGTCTTGCCGGGATACTCACCTTTGATATCCACCATCACACCGGTTTTGCCGACGCCGGTTTGTGGCGTCAGGCCCAGTGCCAGCAGTTCCTGCTCAACAATTTTTGCGGTGCGGATGGTATCGAAACCCAGTTCCGGGTGGGCGTGAATATCACGGCGGATAGCGATGAGATGCGCTTCGAGGCTTTCGCTTCTGGCGCTGATTTCCCGAGCCAACGTGGCTTTATGGTCTGTCATAAGTGCGGTGTTCTTTTCTCAGGCTTACGCCCGGCCTTTATGGCATTTTTATGAAGAAAGTCTCTGTATTTATTCACAGCCCCTGGCAGAATGCAACGCGCAATCTCGCGGGTTACTTGCTGAATTTTCGTGATATTTTGCTAATCCCCTGCGAAAGCAGGATAAAAAACCGCGTCAGGCAAATGAACCAGTTATAACATTCATAACTGGCCCGGAATCATCAGCATTTCTGATTTTGTTACCGAACAAAAAATCCCATCGCAATCGGACCCGCCCGGCCACTCATTTCACGCTCTATCGACGGTGGCGTGACGCGCGGCGTGTAGAATCCATGCCACACTGCTGGCGAGCCTGAGAGCGCCATCCCTGGGTTCAACCGCGTGATACGCGGGGACGACCGACTTTCAGGCTGGCGATTTCAGCCTGAAATTCGCAAAAAGCGTTGCGGTGTATCGCCGAGTAAACGGCGGAACATGGAGATAAAGGCGCTGGGACTTTGATAGCCAAGCTGACTGGCAATGCGTAACACCGGCTGGCCCTGCGCCAGTTGGACCAACGCTTCCGACAAACGTAACTGCTGTCGCCATTGGGTAAAGGTGATACCAGTTTGATCGCGGAACAACCGCGCGAGAGTCCGTGAACTGGCGCCAACACGACTGCCCCACTCCTCCAGCGTGTCACTGCTGGCCGGGCTTTGCAGTAGCTGCTGGCAAATGTTCATCAGGCGACGATCCGCGGGTAACGGTAATACACACACCGGACCCTCCGGGGCGCGGCGCAATTCATCCAGTAGCAGCGGCGTTACCAGTTCAACACGCTGTAGATCGGGATGTGGCTGCAACCCAATCTCCACCAGCGTCTGCATCAACGCCTGGAGTAGCGGCGAAATCATCATGCTGTGCGCTTCCGGCCAAAAGGCGCGTGCCACTACCGGTTCCAGATACAAACTCAGACTGCGAATATCGCTTAACGCCGTCAGCGCATGAGGAACCGTGCCCGGCAGCCATAACGCCCTGCCAGGCGTTAAGGTCCAGGATGCGGTGTGCGTCTGTACCCGCATCACCCCCTGTAAACACAACACCAGTTGTGCCACTTCATGCGCATGCCAGCGCTCCTCACGTCCCGCGTGATAATGCATTTCCCGTGTGGTCAATAACGGTAGCGCCGGGGAATCGTCAGCTAACCGTGGTTTGTTCAATACCATCTCACCCAATCCTGTCAGATTGCCGATTGCTGTCTGCTCTGCGTCATTCCGGTGTGTGGTGTCGCAAAGCCGCCAGCGGGGCGCTATGAAATAAAATAGGAATGATTATCATTTGTATCACTATTTTAGGGTATTGGACTATATCGGGGATTAATTTAATGCGTCATCGCACTTTTCAGCGCACACCGCTGAGCGCAATGCTGCTGATTCTGTTCAGCAGCGCACCTGCATGGGCCGCAGATAACAATAATACGCACGACACCACGCTGACCGTCACCGCCAATAATAATGTCGATAGCGATGGCGGCGATGCCGATAGCTGGAACCAGGTGGCGAAGAAAGCCGATTCTGTCACCAAAAGCAGCCGTCCGTTAATCGAAACGCCGCAAAGTATTTCGGTGATCACCCAGGCGCAGATGGCCTCACAAGGCGCGTTGAACGTGGCGCAGGCGTTGCGCTACAACAGCGGGATCGGCTCAGAGGGCGGCGGTGCGGATTATCGTTTTGATGACATCACCATTCGCGGCTTTTCAGCCGATGAGTTTCTCGATGGCCTGCGCTTGCCGACGGTGACGTACTGGTCGCGTCCGAATTTCGATACTTTCCTGCTGGATCGCGTCGAAGTGGTCAAAGGCCCGGACTCCGTCACCTTTGGTCAGGCCAGCCCTGGCGGTGTGGTCAATATGGTAAGCAAGCGCCCCACCGCCGAACCGATCCACCAGATTTTTGTCAGTACCGGCAGCCATAATCTGTTTGAAACCGGGTTAGATCTCTCAGGCGCGCTGGATAATGATGAACATTGGTTAGGACGCATTACCGGAACCTGGTCACGCAGCGATACTCAGGTCGATTACACTAAATACAAGCACTATGACATCGCCCCGGCGCTGACCTGGCAGCCCAATGATGACACGCGGCTGACGCTGCTTTCCCAATTCCGCAAGGACCCTTACACCGGTTTTTACAACCAAATGCCGCTGGAAGGCAGCCTGATCCACCTGGCTCAGGGGAATTTCTCCGACAACTTCTACGGCGGTCAGCCCGGTTTTGATTACTATCGCCGTGAGCAGGCCAGTGTTGGCTACGACTTTATGCACAAATTCGATGACACCTGGAGCGTGCATCAGAATCTGCGTTATCTGCATACCAGCAGCGATTATCAGATGGTCTATCCCACCGGCACCAACGTCGATGGTTCGGCCACCGTCAGCCGCGACAGTATGCGCATCATCGAGTCCTTTAACGCCTTTGATGTTGATACCAATGTGCAGGGCAACCTCTACACCGGCCCGGTTAATCATGCCATCACGCTGGGGATGGATTATGTACATGACGATCTGCGACAAAACAGCGGCTACGGTACTGCGTCCGATATCAGCTATCTCAACCCGGATTACAGTACTCCGGTGGCCAGTCCATCGATTGACTACCACAACCGTTCCTTTATGACCCAGCTTGGTTTCTACGTGCAGGACAGCATGAAGTGGAACCACTGGATCCTGAACCTCGGTGGCCGTTATGACCAGGCGCAGAGTCGGGCGCAGAACTGGAACACCGGAACCCGCACCGAGTTGAACGACTATGCAACCACCGGACGTGCCGGATTGATGTACCATTTTGATAACGGTATCGCCCCCTATATCAGCTACGGTACGTCGTTCCAGCCACAGTCGGGCACCACTTACGGCGGGGACCCCTTCAAACCGACTAAAGGCAAACAATCGGAAGTGGGTATCAAGTATCAGCCGAATGGCTTTAATGCGTTGTTCAGCGCTGCGCTTTACGACCTGCGTCAGACCAATGTACTGACTGCTGACCCGGATCACGTCAACTACTCGGTGCAGACCGGTGAGATTCGTTCGCAGGGCTTCGAGCTGGAAGGCAAAGCCAATATTACTTCGCGCTGGCTGGTGAATGCGTCATATGCATTGACCAACCCGAAAGTGATCTCAGCAAACGATGATACCGAAGGCAAACAGCCGGTGGCGATTGCGCGCCAGACCGCCAGTCTGTGGACCGAGTACGCGTTACCCGGCATCTTCGATGGCATCACCCTCGGCGGCGGCGCCCGCTATGTCGGCACCAACTACGCGACCACCGACAACAGCCTGAAAGTCCCGGCCAGAACCATCTACGATGCGATGATGCGTTATCGCTGGCAGGAGTGGCAGTTGGCGCTAAATCTGCAAAACCTGACAGATAAACAGTACATCAGTAACTGTAACGATCTTGGTTGCCACTTTGGCCTGCGCCGCCAGTTGATCGCCACGGTGAGTTATCAGTGGTAATCCGTCGTCGGCAACTGATCCAGGGCGCGCTGGCAAGCGCTGCCCTGCTTTCATTTCCACTGCGGGCCGCCAGCGCGCCCCGCTGGGTGATCCTCGATTGGGGATTAACCGAAATGGCGCTATTGCTCGGTATCACGCCGGTGGGGGTTGCGGCGACCGACTGGTATCGCCGCCTGTTTAGCCAGCCAACATTGCCGTCACAGGTGGTCGATGTCGGCCTGCTATTTCAGCCCAACTATGAAACCTTGTTTGAGCTGCGCCCCACTCAGTTGCTGGTGACGCCCGCGCACCGCATGGCTGAAGCGCAGTTATCGCGTATCGCCCCGCTGCATTACTTTGCGACTTACAGCCCACATCCCTGGCAGCAGACGCAGCAAAATCTGCACGCATTGGCCGAACTGGCAGGGGATCCCGGTCAGGCTAATCGCGTGATGGCCACCCTGCTGGCACGTCTTAATCAGGCACGTCAGCGCGCCGCACATTTTCAGCCTCGTCCCCTCTATCTGCTGCATCCGCTGGATACCCTGCATGTACTGGCGTTCGGACCGGGTAGTTTGTTCAATGACATGCTGGCGTTGCTGGGCCTGGGTCATCACGTCCCGTTTGCCGTAGGTGCGCAGGGCGTGGCAACGCTGGAACTGGAGCAACTGGCGCAAATGCCACCTGGCTGGCTGGTGCTGCTGCCGTCCTGGCCGGAAGTGGATCTTAGCCCGATGCTGACCTCTCCGTTGTGGCATACCCTGATGCGTGGCGGCCATCAGAGAGTGGTTCTGCCAGATGGGCTATCGACGGAAGGCGGCGTACTCACGGCGGTGCGTTTTGCCGAAACGCTGGTGAACGCGCTACAGGAAGCCCACGCATGACCGGACGACATCCAGGCTGGCTCTGTGGTTTGCTGTTTGCCGTCGCGCTGGCCCTCAGCCTGCATCAAATCCATCAACAACTGACGTGGTCAGCCGCCTGGCAAGCGCTACAGGGCAGCGTACAACTCAGCCTTGTACAACAGATCTTCAGCCAGATGTGGCTACCGCGCCAGGGCATGGCGTGGCTGTGCGGCCTGGCGCTCGGCTTTACCGGCGTGGTGATGCAACAAGCATTACGCAATCCACTGGCCGAACCGATGACGTTAGGTATCGCCTCCGGGGCCACGCTGGCATTGTCGCTGGCCGCGCTAATTGGTCCGTCATGGTTGCTGGCCGGACGTGAATGGGTGGCGTTCAGCGGTGCGCTGCTCGCCTTTGCCGTGGTGTTTCTGCTGAGTTTGCGCCAGGGTTTCACCCCCCTGGCGCTGACGCTGGCGGGTATGCTGGTCAATCTCTATTGCGGATCGGTCAATCTGCTGCTGTCAGTGATTTATGACCGTTCGCTGGCCGCCGTATTTATCTGGGGGGGTGGCACGCTGGCGCAGGAAAACGCCAGCCAGCTAGCGTGGTTACTGCCAAGGGTCGTGATAGCCGCGCTGCCAGTATGCTTTATTCTGCGCCCGCTGCGGCTGTTGACACTGAATGAACAGGTGAGCCGCTCCATTGGTCTGCCTGCCGGCATCGTGCGTGGCGTGGCGTTGTTGTCGGCGTTAGTGATCAGCAGCCTGGTCATCAGCGTGGTGGGTGTGATTGGTTTTATTGGCCTCGCCGCCCCCCATCTTGCCGTGCTGGCCGGGGCAAAAACTTTACGACAAAAACTGATCTGGTCACCGCTGCTGGCCGCCGGTCTGCTGTGGTTAACCGATCAGGGCGTTAGCCGTCTTAACGGTATTAGCGGCCTGCTGTTGCCCACCGGGATGATGACGGCGCTGGCGGGTGGCCCGTTGCTGTTGTGGTTTTTACCCCGTCTGCGCCATATTTTCCAACCCGATGTCAGTGAACCACACCAGCCCCCCTACCCTGACGCTCGCTATACGCTGC
This sequence comes from Pantoea sp. X-Soil-TKNS-1279, assembly GCF_059730565.1. Taxonomy (NCBI): domain Bacteria; kingdom Pseudomonadati; phylum Pseudomonadota; class Gammaproteobacteria; order Enterobacterales; family Erwiniaceae; genus Pantoea; species Pantoea sp. X-Soil-TKNS-1279. The sequence continues at coordinate 628,384 of NZ_AP035949.1, forward strand.
TGCCGGTCGCGCTGCTCTTTTGTCTGATGCTGGCGGTGTCGCTCGATTTTGCCCGTGGTATTCACGGCTGGCAGTGGAGTTCCCTTAACGAACTGCGGGCGATGCTACCGTTCCGCCTGCCACGTCTGCTGGCGGCGATCTCCGCCGGGATGTTGCTGGCGGCAGCAGGCGTGATTATTCAGCGCATCAGCCGCAACCCGATGGCCAGCCCGGAACTGTTGGGGATTGGCGCGGGTGCTGCGCTCGGAATCACCGTGCAGTTGCTGCTGTGGCCGCTGGGTGGCGTCGTCGCCATGCTGGCAAGCAGTGCGGTGGGTGCGTTACTGACGCTGGCACTGACCTTGTGGCAGGCGCGCCACTACGCGCTGAATCCACAACGGATGTTATTGAGCGGGTTGGCGATCACGGCGTTGTTCCAGTCAGTCGCAGCGGTGGTACTGAGTAATAACGGCATGGCAGCCGCGATGTTACGCCAACTGATGACCGGTTCAACCTACTATGTTAACGCCAGTACCGCGGGTATTGCGCTGGTGCTGGCACTGCTGTTGCTGGCGCTGACGCCGTTGCTGAGGCGGGCTTTACTGTTGTTACCCTTGAGCAGCATATCCCCCTCGCTGGGGCTTGATGTGACGCAGGCGCGCCTGCTGTTGATGGTGTTGGCGGCCGCCATGACCGGCGTCGCAACCTTAATCGTCGGCCCGCTGTCGTTTATTGGCCTGCTCGGTCCACAACTGGCACGGCAACTGGGCGCGCGCCGACCGCTCCAACAACTGACGCTGGCAGTGCTGATCGCGGCAGTGTTAATGATGCTGGCTGACTGGGCAGGCAATAATCTTTTGTATCCACGACAAATTCCGGCCGGACTGATGGCAACGTTGATTGGCGGCCCGTGGCTGGCGCTGCTGCTATGGCGTCCGCTGAATAGTACAAACTCATAGGAGATGAGGTGGCGATTTACCTGATGTTACTGCGCACCACCGGTGCGCTGTTTTTTCTCGCGCTCGGTTGTAGCGTGGTGGGCGGTTTAAGCAATGCCGGACTACTGGCGCTGATCAACCAGGGACTCAACGCCAGCGATGCGCAACGTTTACAGCTGGCGTGGCAATTTGCCCTGCTGGCGTTACTGATGCTTGGTACCCGCACCCTGAGTCAGTCGCTGTTTATGGCAATGGGGCAGCGTAGCAAAGCACAGTTGCGCCGGATGCTGGTGCAGCAGGTGGCCGATGCACGCTACGCCGATCTGGAGACACACGGCATGCCGCGCGCGCTCAGTATCCTGACGCAGGATCTCGATCAGGTGGTGGTGTTTTTTGTCTCGCTGCCCGCGTTCATTATGTCGCTGGCGGTGATTGTCGGCTGCATGGCGTATCTGGGCTATCTGTCGCTGCCGGTGATGGCGATTGCTATCGTGACCGTATTTATCGGCTCACTGGGTTACAGTTGGGTGCATCGCCGCGCTCTGCAACTGATGCGTCAGTCACGCCAGCGCGAAGAAACCCTGACTGGCGATGTTAACGCACTGTTCAGCGGAGCCAAAGAACTGCGCCTGCACGCCGCACGCAAACAAGCGTTTCTGCACAACCGCTTGTTTACCACCATTGAACAGGTACGCGTCGAGCGCACACGCGGTTATGTGTTGTACTCGCTGGCGAACATCTGGGCCAGCGTGTTCTTTTTTGCTTTTATCGGCGTGGTGATGTTTTTGCTGGCGCAGGTGCTGGATCTGCGTGGCGCAGTGCTTTCGGGTTTCGCGATGGTGTTTCTTTATATGATTGTGCCGATTGAGAGCGCCCTCTCCACTTTGCCAAGCCTGACGCTGACCCAGGTTGCCCTGAAACGCATCAATACCATGCAGCAGCAACTGCCGCCGGAGCAAACTCACGTCGACACACCACCGTCGACCTTTCACACGCTGGCGCTGCGCGAGCTGATCTATCATCACGGCACACCAAACGGCTTTCAGGTTGGGCCTATTTCATTGCAATTCACTCCCGGCGAGTTGGTGTATCTCACCGGGGGCAACGGTAGCGGCAAAACGACCCTCGCCCGGCTTATCACCGGCCTGTATCAACCTGATGGCGGCGCGTTGCTGCTCGACAATGTCGCCGTCACCGACGCCAACCGCGCACGCTATCGTCAGTTGTTCTCGGCGGTGTTTAACGATTTTCATCTGTTTGATGATTTACAGGGGATTGATGTCACGCGCTGGAATGACGAGGCGCAGCAATTGCTGACAGCCTTGCAGCTACAGCACAAAGTCACGCTGGAAAACGGCGTGTTTTCCACGCTGGCGCTTTCCACCGGACAGCGCAAACGGCTGGCGCTGCTGGTGGCATGGCTGGAAGATCGTCCGTTCTATCTGTTTGACGAGTGGGCCGCCGATCAGGACCCGGCGTTTCGCGAGGTGTTTTATCATCAACTGTTGCCCGCGCTTAAAGCCCGCGGCAAGACGGTGCTGGTGATCACCCATGACGATCGCTATTTTCACCTCGCCGATCGCTGCCTGAAACTGGAACTGGGCCAATTGATTAACGCTTAAGGCGCTCCCCTGCCTTTTCGCTCGCCGCACGACGGCGGGCGATGAACGCGGCCATCTGCTGTTGGGCCTGTGTCAGCCTTTCCGCTGAAGCGCTGCGCGGTGAACCGCTATCGAAAGGCGGTGCGGGGTCGTATTCCATCTGCAACTGAATAGCCTCCGCCGCATCACGTCCCAGGAGTTCCTCAGCCACCGTCAGCGCAAAATCGATGCCCGAGGTGACACCCGCACCGGTAATACGGTTGCGGTCACGCACCACACGCTCTTGCACCGGCGTTGCGCCAAACAAACTGAGCTGATCAATCGATCCCCAATGTGAAGTGGCGCGATAGCCCTGCAACAACCCTGCCGCCCCTAACACCAGCGACCCGGTACAAACCGACGTGACCCACTGCGCGTTTTCCGCCACACGACGCACAAAGGCCAACGTCTCTTCATCGTCCATCAGGGCAATCTGGCCCGGCCCGCCGGGGATACAGATCAGATCCAGCGGTGGGCAATCCGCGAAGGTGGTCGTCGGCAACATAGCCAGACCACGGTCAGACATCACAGGCTGACGGTCTTTCCACACCAGATAGTTGCTGACGCCTGGCATACGGGCAAACACTTCCCACGGACCAGTCAGATCAAGTTGCGTCAGTTCCGGGAAAAGCAGCAGACCAATATTGAAGGGGGTGGACATTGCCATGAGCGACTCCAGGGAGGGAATTATCGACTTATCATGGACTTGTTTGGGGAAAGTTGCATCTGGTTTGATTGGGCGAATTTTAAACTATTGAACACAGATATAATACTAAGCACCATAGATGTGTTTTCCCGGGCAAGGAAGCTCCACTCAAACTTCAACAAGGAAGCGTTATGGCAAATTACGTATTGCGTCCATTCGACAGAAGCCTTAAGAGTGTTGGAATTGACGACGAAAAGTTATGCAACGCGGCACGGGAACTCAGAGCCGGTCAGTTTGAAGCGAATCTGGGCGGTAATCTCTACAAAAAACGGATACCGCTGATGCGTGGTAAAAGTTGCGGCGCGCGCGATCATTGCATTTAAATCAGACAACGATTTGTTTTTCGTTAATGGCTGGATAAACAACGTCGTGAAGAAAGGCTGTAAAGAGATCCCTGATGATGTTCTGGTGTTCTAAAAAGCCATCGCGATACAAATACTGAGCATGACGCCAGAGCAGACACAAATAGCCTTAAAGGCAGGGAAAATGAGAGAGGTTAGGTGTGATGATTGATCATCTTAAAGATTTGCAGGAAATTGCTCACGACTTCAACGAAATCGGTGTGATTTCCGATGATCTGGTAAAACAGATTGATGCCCGAGTACAGTTACGTGAACTACGTGCCAGTCTTCCGGTGATTAAAGAGATGAACGGCGAAACCATACGTTCTTTACGCGATCGCTTCCATCTCAGTCAGGCCATGCTGGCGCTGTATGTAAATATGTCGGTTGTCACTGTATCTAAATGGGAACGCGGTGAAAAAAAACCTAATGGTGCCGCATTGCGGGTACTAAATACGATGGCGATTAAGGGGCCTGACGTGTTCGCGATCTGAATTTGTATTCATTCGTAGCGGCGCGATTTATCGCGCGTTGTTTAAACAGCGCGATAAATCGCGCCGCTACGCAATACACGTTAATTCAGTACCGGTTTCGCCATCGGTTGGGCCGGGCGTTCTGCCAGCGCAAACAGCTCATCAACCCGCGCTTTCTCTTTTGCATCAACCGGCACCAGCACACCGCAGGCGACAAACACCAGCAGGTTACCCGCCAGGCCAACAATGCCGCTGGTGAGTGAACCAAGCACCGGGATGTCATCCGGGAAAAACACCGTCAGCACGATCGCAATAATGATGCCGGTCATCATCCCCAGCAGCGCGCCCTGCTTGTTGCCAAAGCGGCTGAAGATACCGAAGAACAGCGGCACCGCCAGTTGGATGATCCCCTGATAGGAGATCTGCGCCAGCAACTGCAAACGCGAGTAGTTAAAGGTGAAATAAGCCAGCAGCGCTGCCGCTGCAATAAACACCACCATGCCGGACTTCGCCAGTACCGTCAGTTGACGATCGCTGCGCGGCTTATTCCAGGTAGCAAGATCGTTGGCAAATTGCGTACCGCACACCTGCACACATCCATCAACATGGCCGATACTCGCCGCCAGCACAATCACCAGCGCCAGTGCCAGCAACCACGGACCACCCTGATCAAACAACGCCGTGAAGAAACCGTTCTGCGGATTGGCCTGCACATTGGGATCCTGGCTCACCGCCGTAGCGAACAACATCAGAATGGCGTAGAAACCGCCCACCAGCAGGATTGTCAGCAATGTCCCCTTCTTCACCGCGCGAATACCGCTGGCGGTGTAAATGCGCTGGAAACTCATTGGCCAACACATCGAACCAACCACACCGGTAAAAATCAGGCTGAACATATACCAGGGGCCGTAATGGGAGCCTTCTGCACCCGGAATCTGCAACATCGCAGGCGGCAGCGACGAGAGCTGACCAAAGCTGTGATCACCGCTGAACAGCAGTACTACGCAAACCAGCGCACCGAGGCCATAGGCGATAATCCCCTGATACATGTCGGTCATAATCAAACCACGCATACCCATGCTGACGGTCCAGTACTGACGCACCAGGATCAGCAGCACGCCGGCGATCAGACAGGTGGTCACGCCCCAGCGGCCAAAGCTGGCGAACTCCACCAGCAGCGCCAGTGCCTGAATTCCCATCACCACCCACGGGAAGACACAAATGATGCCAATAATTGACGCCACACGTTTCACCGCCGGGCTGTTGTAACGCATACCCAGCAGGTCGGGCTGCGTGGTCAAATTAAAGTGTTGCCCCCATTTCCAGGCACGCCGCGCCATCAGGTACATCGCGGTAACGCCGAGCGTTGAGTAAACCGCGCCATAGAAGCCAATCACGCCGCTGACCGACAGCGCAAAAAACGCGGTAAAGGTTGCGCCCGGCCACCAGGAGTTGGTGTAGCTCATGGCGATGTACCAGGGACCGTAAGAGCGTCCACCCACCGCATAATCGGAAAACGAGGTGCTTTTACGGTTCGTGGCATACAGGACAGCAATCATGATCGCCAGAAATAAACCGATCATGCCAAAGGTAATTAAATAATGTGGTTCTGCGGTGCTAATTTTCATGATACTTCCTCATCCGCGGGAATTTCGCCAAAAGCACATTCAGCGAGATACATCACCCATAATCCGACGCCAAGAAATACCGCAATAGAAAGCCAGTAGATAATTGGCAACGGAACACCCAGAAATAACGCACCGCTTCCGCTGACGCTTAAATATAACGGTGGACAAAGCGCCAGAAGTAATAACGCCAGCAGATAGATGGCAAAGATTTTATTTTTGATGCTTATGCGGGCACGCAACTGTTGTGCCATGATCATGGTACTCATAATCCCCTCCGAAATTTACAATGACGGTGTGCGCACTCCTTTACCTGCTGTCAGACAGCCTTCCCCTGTGGTGTTAAAAAATAAATAAGATGATTACAGTGCGCGCAACCAATTTTCCCAGTCGGGATGGTTTAATACGCTACGGGCGCGCAACTCTTTCCAGCGGCCATATTTAGAAAAATCGAAATCAATATCCGCGACCTGATGCTGAATAATTGCCCAGGTTGACCACTTCATATCGGCAAGATATTTATGGATTTGCACGCGAGCAAATATCGCGCCATCCACCCTACCAAAATAATCCTCCAGCAATTCAAGCTCAATTTGTGGCGTAAAGAACATCTCACCGAACCATAATGCCAGTTCATAACAACGATCGTTATTCGAGGCATATTCAAAATCGACCAGCCGAATATCATTGCTGGCATTGAGCATAAAATTGCCCGCCAGAGTGTCATTCATACAGGGCACGCGATCAATACCCGCCGCTTCCAACGCCTGTTGTGCACGTTGTGCCTGTTTATGCAGCCATACCGCATCGGCAGAGAATGGCGCATTCAGGGCGCGCACCTGTTCGATATGTTCGTTCAACATAGCAAACACCGTTTTGTCCTCGGTGAGCAGCGGCTGATCGTTAAAACTCTTCAACGCGTGCAGCGCCCGATGGCGAACCGCCTGCTGTTGAAAGTCGAGATTGGAGGAGGCACGCCAGCCGTCGATAAACTCAAAAACTTCGACCCCCAACTCGCGCAGATAAGCGACCACCGGCACGCCGTAACCAGTTTGTGCCGCTTTCAGGCTGGCTTCATGTGCCGTGTCGCGGTTAATAAAACGTTCCGTGCCTTCGCCGGGAATTTTGACGAAATAAGCACAGGGCGCACCTTCCACCGCAACATGCCAGTTGGCGTTGGAAATCCCGCCGCTTACCGGACGATAATGGATGGTTTTATTCTGCCAGCCTGACATCGCGGCAATCGCCTGTTCCAGACGCTGTTCCTGCCAACTGACGGCTTGTCCGGGTTGTTTACTCATGCTGTCTGCTCCGCTGTCAGGGTTAACCAACGTTCGAATCGGGGATCGCGTGCGCTCTGGCGACAGCGCAATAACATCCACTGACCCAGCTTGGCAAATTCCAGCCCACGCAGGCTGGTATGGCCGTTCAGCATACCCCACAGCGTCCAGTGATAATCATCCACCAGCGCATAAAGGCGGCAGCGCGCCACATCGGCTTCGCGGCATTCACCACGCCAGCTACGGATGGCATCGCGCCAGCGGTCATCGGTTGGCAACTGTTCATGGATTAAGGTGGCGATATCGTGCCAGGCATCACCCTGCGCCGCGTAATCGAAGTCCAGCAGACGCCACTCCCCCTGGCTGTTCACCATCCAGTTGCTGGCGATCGGGTCGCCGTGAATCAATACCGGGGTAAAAGCCGATGCATTTAACGCCTGCCAGGCGAGATCCACGCACTCGCCCAGCCATACCATCTCCTCCGGCAGTACCACTTGTGCCTGCTGAAGTTGCTGGCGCAGGGCCAGCATGTCCTGTTGACGCGAGTGCTGAGGCAGCGGCAATGCCGCTTCATGCAAACGATCCAGGGTACGGGTCAGCGCACCAAACTGTCTCGGATCGCTGAAGTGCGCCAGCTTCGCCCAGCGAAAATCATCATCCAGCGCCGCAAAAATCAGGACGCCCGCCGCCTCATCGGCATGGCACAGCACCGGTGCAATCCCCAGCTCACCGGCCTGACGGCTGATTTCTGCGCTGCGGCGTACGTCGAGCAATGCGCGTTGGTCATCACATAACACCTTGGCATAGAAACGTTGCCCAGCGCTCTCCAGCCAGAACCCCGTCCACTCGGTCGCCAGACGATGGGGGGAAGCGACACCAGCGGTGCCGGGCTGAATAATGAAGCGCTGGCCGGGCTGCCATTGCTGCAACACCTGTTCTAAACGCGCGTTCATGCCGTCTCCTCCAGAAGCAGATCACTCAACAACGCCATCAGCAAATCCAGGCCACGGTGGAGATCTTCGGTGGCGGTGAATTCACGCTCGTTATGCGATAAGCCCCCCACGCTTGGCACAAACAACAAGGCGCTTGGGCAGTGATAACTCAGGCTGATGGCATCATGCCCCGCCACGCTGCGCAGTGGTATGGCGCTCAGGCCGATGCGCTCCGCCAGGTGCAGGGCGCGTTGTGCCAGCAAGCTATCCAACTGCTGGCGGGGACGGAACTGCGCCCGATCCAGGCTGACATCGGTCGCCGTTGCCAGAGCAATCGATTGCATCTGCTGGCTGAAACTGGCGCGCAACTGATGCAGTAACGCCTCGTCGGCGGAGCGAAATTCGATCCAGATCGTTGCTTCGGAGGTGACCACGTTGGGCGAATTGGGGGTGGTGGCGAGACGCCCCACCGAGGTATGCAGCACCTCGCCGTGACGATCTGCTTCCGCCCGCACCGCTACGATAGTCTGGGCCGCCGCCAGCAACGCATCGCGCCGACGACTCATCAATGCCGGACCGGTATGGTTCTGCTCACCGCGAAACGTCACCTGCCATTTCAGCGCCGCCCAGGTTTCGGTCACCACGCCAATTTGCTTACGTTGCTGTTCCAGGTGCGGGCCTTGTTCCACATGCAGCTCAAGATAGGCGCGCAACGGCAACGGGGGTAACGCCGTGCCGCGATAACCAATCGCCTGTAATGCCGCATCCAGCGTGATGCCATCGGCGTCGGTGCAGGCCAGTGCCTCATCCAGCGTCACCGCGCCGGTGAAAAATGAACTACCAATCAGGCTGGGCTGGAAACGTGCGCCCTCTTCATTGGTCCAGTTGACCACCGCCAGGTTGTATTGCGCCGGTTCGTTCTGCTCACGCAGTTGCCGCGCCAGCGCCGCGAGGGTGGCTGCCGCCGCAGTGACACCGTAGGCACCATCGAAGCGACCACCGAGCGGCTGGCTATCGAGATGCGAGCCGCACAGCAACCAGGGTGCCCCCGGCCGCAACGTGATCAGGCCAAAAATATTACCGATTTCATCAATCTTTACGTCAAAACCCTGCCGGGTCAGCCAGGTGCAAAAGGCATCACGCACCTGTTGGTCTTCGGCGCTGGCGGTCAGGCGGTGCAGACCACCCGCCGCCGTGGCACCAATGCGGCTGCTGAGTTCAAACAGCGCATCAAATGCCTGATAGTCGCGTGGCGTCATCCGCAGCGTTGCCGGGATGGAGGATGTTGACATGTGCGTTCTCCAGACTTGCTACAAAAGCTGCCGGTGGCGGCGCGTTGGTCACTAAGGTGTCCACCGCGCTGAACGGCAACGTGTTAATAAAAGTGCGCAGTCCAAATTTGCCTTCATCCGCCAGAATCACGCTCTGGCGGCAGTGCGTGCTCAGCACGCGCCGTAATAGCGCCTCCGGTTCTTCGTAGTCCATAAAGCCATTTTCCCGGTCCACCGCACCGATCCCCATAAAGGCGATGTCGTAATGGAACTGCCGGGCAAAATCCAGCGTATGGGGACCGATAAGTGCGTTATCGTTTCGCCTGACGCGCCCTGGTGTTAGCGTCACAGCGTTTTCGCTCTGCTGCGTCAGCAGCGTGGCGATATCCAGTGAATTGGTGACAATCTTCAGCCGCGAGAAGCGCGTCAGTTGCTGTGCCAGCGCCAGTGTGGAGGTGCCGGTGTCAAGAAACAGCGCCATGCCCTCCTCCACCAGCTCACTTGCCAACTGCCCCATGCGCAGTTTGGCGCGCGGTTTAATACGGCTGCGAATTTGCAGCGGCTGTTCCTCGCTTGGCACCGGTAAAATCGCCCCACCGTGCACCCGGCGCAGCACGCCCTGCTCCTCCAGATACTTCAAATCGCGGCGGATGGTCTCTTCCGATACCACAAATTTCTGCGCCAGTTCGGTGACGCGCACCCGTTTGTCGTGGCTCAATACCCGTTTGATCTCATCGAGTCGCGGCTGGTTAATCATACTTACCCTTCTGTTTCTGCGGCGAAAACCGCAGTATACCTGTCCCCTGCCTCTGCCTTGCGCGATAAATCGCGCCGCTACAAAAGATCGTGCGTTATGGTCGCGGCGCGATTTATCGCGCGACGTTTATAATTTGGGCTGATGCTGATCCCACGGCATTAACGCTTCCAGCGCGGCACAGAATTGCAACACATCCCCTTCGGCATAACGACGACCGATCACCTGTAACCCCACCGGCAAGCCTTCCGGGGTAAATCCGCACGGCACCGTGGCGGCCGGATTGCCGCTCAGGTTGAACGGCCAGGTAAAGGGCGTCCAGCGCGCCCATTCGACACCGCTGTCGCCATCCGCCTGGCCTTCAGGAACGTGACGATCGGCAGCGAACGGCAGCACCGGCAGCGTCGGGGTGATCAGCAAATCCACTTCGTCAAAGAGCGCATGCACCTGACCGGCAAAGGCGGCGCGCTGTTTTTGCGCAGCCAGGTAATCCGCCAGTTCAATCCGTTGTGCGCGTTCAATCAGCGCGGCAAAACCGGGGTCCAGCTGATGATGTTGGTGTTGCAGGGCCGCGCCATACGCCACCCCTCGCCCACCGCTCCACAGCGTGTCAAAGGTGGCAAACGGGCTTTGCCAGCTCAGCGCTTTAGCTGTCAGCGTCACGGGCAGCGCGTGTGCCATGTGTTCAACCGCCTGCTCAACACAAGCGGCGATGCGATCATCCACCGGCGTATTGAATAAGGTCGGGCTGTAATGCACGCGCAGACGGGGCAGTGGCGCATCACACCTTGCCAGCCAGCTTTCCGTTTTGGCGGGCAGCGCCTGGTGGTCTCGCGCATCCGGGCCGGAAAGCAAGTCAAACAGCAACGCGCTGTCGCGCACCGTGCGGGTCATCGGCCCGGCATGGCTGAGCATCTCGGTGGCTGACCACGGCCAGGTGGGGATTCGCCCCAACGAGGCTTTGAGCGCAAAAATGCCACAAAATGCGCCAGGAATGCGTACCGATCCTCCACCATCCGATCCCAGTGCGGCTGGCACCATCCGCGCCGCCACGCTGATCGCCGACCCGGAACTGGAGCCGCCGCTGGTCAATGTGGGATCCCACGGATTGCGGCCGTGACCAAACACGCGCGAATAACTGGAACCGGTCCAGCCGAATTCAGTGGTGGCGGTTTTGCCAATAATGATCGCCCCTGCCGCTTTGAGGCGCGCAATAATCGGCGCATCGCTGTCCGGTACGTTATCCAGCGCCGTCAGCGAACCTTTTGTGGTACGTAATCCGGCAGTGGCAAACAGGTCTTTAATGCCAAACGGTACACCGTGCAACGGACCGCGCAATTTTCCTTGCTGCCGCTCACGGTCACAGATTTCCGCTTCCGCCAGCGCCTGCTGGTCATAAACATCGCCAAACGCATTCAATGTGGTATTGTGGGTTTTTATCTGACTTAAACAACATTCCACCAATGCCACGCTGCTGCTTTTACCCTGACTAACCTGCGCCGCAGCGGTCAATAAATCCGGCATATCCTGCATATTTCACACTCTTCACGGCTGACTAACTGTTGAGCAGATAGTGGCATAGTCGCAGCAGGATGCAAGACCGAATTATGTTGTTAATGTGGGATATGTTGTATTTATTGTGGGTAAGTAATAAGAAAGCGTGATGACGGGATACAGCAGGAAATGTTATTCAGGTGACGGTTAGCTGTATGTTTCGCTGGCGAGAAGGCAGCGACCGGGACAGATGTCAGCCAGCCTGTTGCCAGATGGATAATTGCGCGGAGTATGCGGCGATACGCAAATCGCCGCTTTACCGTGCACAGTGATAACAAAATCGTTTGATGGCCGATCACAACCAACCCGAACGTTTAAGTCGCCACCACATAAAACCACATATCGTCACGGTGACGCCCAGTGCCACCGGATAACCAAAATGGGTATGTAACTCCGGCATATCGGCGAAATTCATGCCGTACATGCTGAAAATGATGGTGGGTACAATCAATACCGCGCCCCAGCCCGCCAGCTTTTTGTTCACTTCACTCTGCTGCACCGAAACCAGCGCCAGATTCACCTGCATGGCACTGGTCAGCATTTCGCGCATATCTTCAGCATCGATCATGACATGGTGCGCATGGTCCTGCACATCACGCAGGTAGGCACGCAGATTTTTGGGTACCAGATCTTCATGGAAGCGCACCAGTTGCGGGCAGATTTCGGTCACCGGCATCGCCGCATTGCGCAGCGACAGCAGTTCGCGCCGCAGGTGGTAAACCTCCTCCAGCGTATCGCGGTGAAAACGGGTGCTGAACATCTCATCTTCCATCGCGCTGATGCGCTGGCTCAGGCTGGCGGTGATTTTGCTGTAGTTATCTACGATACAGTCCAGGATGCAGTACATCGCATACGCCGGACCTTCGCTCATCATCGCCTGGTTTTTTTCCGCACGCGCCCGGATACCACCGTAACCATCAGTCGAACCATGTCGCACGGTGATCAGGAAATGTTTACCGAGGAAGAAGTGCGTTTCACCGAAGCTGATCCGTTGCTGAGCATCCAGGTGGGCCGTTTTGACCACCACAAATACCGATTCGCCGTATTGTTCAATCTTCGGACGCTGATGCGCCACCAGCGCGTCCTCAATCGCCAGTTCATGCAGGCTAAACTCCTGTTGCAGCGTCTGCATAAAGGCCGCATCGGGCTGGTATAAACCGAGCCAGACAAAGGTGTTGTCTTCTTTCAGCACCTCACTGATGTCACTGATATCGACATTTTCTTCACGCTGTCCGTGGCGGTAGACCACGCAGTTAATCACCATCTTTTTCAGATCCTTCCAGGGCTGACGTCCTGTAATCATAGTCTTAAAGCTCCCGCATCATCTCAACACAGGGCAACGCCGCCCCCGCCAACGCCGAATGATAAAGGCTTTCCCTTACGATGCTGAAGCCATGACGTTGATAAAAGCCACAAGCGTTAGGGGTCGCCGCCAGCGTCAATTGGCTGAACCCACGCTGCCGTGCTTCCATCATCAGGGTATGCATAATGGCGCTGGCGTAGCCTTTACCGTTGCACACCGGCAAGGTGAAAATCGCCTCCACGCTACCGCCAGTCAGATCGAGAAAACCGGTCGCCGCCACACCGTAATCGGGGTCGTCCACCACATAGAAGGGATTAGCACGCACGGCCTCGAAGTATCCCTCTGGCAGAGCATCAGGTGTCCATGCGGTGATCAGCTCTGCGGGATAAACCGACTGGCAACCGTGACGGATGGCAAGATTTCGAATCCGCCACAACGTGGCGGTTTCATCGGTGCGGGCTAAACGAGGTGTCATGGTGTCTCCTGGTGTGCCTATAATCGAAAACCGCTATCAGGAAGATGAACGAGGCCATCCTATGCAACTGTTGTCATCGCGATTGTTTTTGCGCCCGGTTGAAGCGCGCGACCTGCATACGCTGTTCGCCATCTATGGTGATCCCGGCACGCAAATGTTTAATCCTGCCGGTCCCTTTCCTGATCTCGCTTTTACCGAAGAAGTGTTAACACGCTGGCTGGCGCACTGGCAATGCTATCCGTTTGGCAACTGGGCGATTTGCCTGCGCGAGCGATCCGACGAGGTACTGGGATTTGGTGGTTTAACGGTGCGGGAGTTTGCTGGCAGGCCGGTAAACAATTTGGGCTACCGGCTGGCAAAAACGGCGTGGGGTAACGGTTATGCCACCGAGTTTGCCCGTACGGTGATTGCTTATGGCTTTGATCACTGCCAGCTAACGGTGATTGATGCTGCGGTACGGGAAGATCATCTCGCCTCGCAGCAGGTGCTGGAGAAGGCGGGTTTGCGCTGTTATGACCGGGTTGAAGATATACCGGGCGCACCCGCCAGTCTGGTTTATGAGTTACGTGCGCAGAGCTGGCGCGATCAGGGCACACCGAGATAACGCAGGATCGCCGTCATCAGCGCCGCACCGATGATCACCACAATCAACGGGGCTTTGCGCCAGGCGAGGAACACCGCAAACAACACCCCGGCGATTCGCGCGACACCAGCAAAATGCGTACCTTCAAACAGCGCGGTGGTGACCGCTACCGCAAGCAGCAGTACGGTGGCGGCATCGGATAACATGCTGCGCGCCCGCTCTGACATCTGCATACGACTACCGAGACGGAAACCGGCGAAGCGGATCAGGTAAGTTCCGGTTGCCAACAGCGCAATCCCCGCAATGACTAATCCGTTTTCCATTATTTACGCTCCCGCCAGCTCAGCAAACCTAACAACGAAAACAGCACCGGCATACCGGCAGGGACAAACGGGGTTGCCAGCACCGAAAGCAACGCACCGAGCGATGCCGGGATACGGGTGCGGCGCTGGCGCAGGGCCGGGAAAATCAATGCGATCAGGATGGCAGGAAACACCGCATCCAGACCGATCACCGAGACATCCGGGATAAAACGCCCAATCACCGCGCCGCTGATCACGCTGAGCGGCCAAATCGCGAAGATACCCAGGCCACAAATCCAGTAGGCCGCCCGACGCTGCGCCAGTTTGGGTTGTGAGATGCCAAAGACCACGCTTTCATCATTCATAATGTGGCAGCCAAACAACGCCCGCCCACCCTGTCCAACCAAATCTTTAACCGCAATGCCAAACGGCAGATGACGGGCATTGACCAATAAACCCGCTGCGGCGGCAGTAAACGGACTGCCGCCACCGGCAACAATTCCGATGAACAGAAATTCGGATGCGCCAGCCAGCACCAGGGTAGACAGCGCCATCGGCACCCACAACGGGAAACCATCTGCCACCGCCAGTGAACCATAAGAAAGTCCGACGATACCGTCAGCCAGACAGACGAGGAATATCGCTTTTATTACCCCTTTATCCAGAGGCACTGCTCCCAGACGCATAACAAAATCATCTCATATCGAACAAGAAAGCCGTTATAATGAACGGCTCGATACCGTTTTACAAGATGAACGTTTGTTCGATATAACGAACAGGAGTAGCTGTGACCCCGCCGATTGACATTATCGCCGCCGGATTAGTGCGTGAACGCCAGCGCGCCGGGCTTTCGCTGACAGAAGTGGCACGCCGCGCCGGTGTCGCTAAATCTACCCTCTCTCAGTTGGAAGCAGGCAACGGCAATCCCAGCATCGAAACACTGTGGTCGTTATGTGTCGCGCTGAATATTCCGTTTGCCCGACTGATGGAGCCGGAAGTGAAGCGTTTGCAGGTGATCCGCAAAGGCGAAGGGATGGTGGTGTCTGCCGAACTGGCCGATTATCAGGCCGCATTGCTGGCCAGTTGCCCACCGGGCGGCCGCCGCGACCTTTATCTGATCACCAGCCAGCCAGGCGCACCGCGTGCCTCTAAACCCCATCCACCGGGTTCGGTGGAACATGTGATTATCGCGCAGGGTCGCGCACTGGTCGGTCCCAGCGATGCGCCAGTGCTGCTCGGCCCCGGCGATTATATTTGTTATCCCGCTGATGAACCGCATCTGTTTGAAGCGCTGGAGCCAAACACCCTGGCCGTGCAGTTGTCGGAGCAGAATTAATAGCGGCGCGGTTTACCGTTCGGGTTTGCCGACATAATGCACAGCATTGCGCAATAAATTGCGCCGCTACGGAATCAGCCAATATTTCCCGTCAGTACAGGATTATTTTGCGGTATAAGGTGTACCACCCACATGCACTTTATAGATGCGGAAATTCGGCACCGGCGGATTATCAAAATTCATCTCACCACCGACCCAGCTGTTAAGGTGATTGCTGACAAAATAGAGATCGCCGTGCGGTCCCCAACCAATGGTATCGGGCCAGGCAATCGCGTCGCTGGTGACGAAAGGCGTGACCTTACCGGTTTTACCATCCCGTTTCATCAGGCCGTTAAGCGTCAGCGCCGTCAGGTAAAGATTGCCCTGACGGTCTGCCGTGATGCCATCGGTATTGGACGGCAGCACCGTGTCCACTTTGATCGCCTTTTCGATTTGCGCTTCGCTGTTGCTGAAATTGCGCAGCACTGAAGTCGGTACTTTCAGCAGCCGATTGCCGGTAAGGTTAGTCCAGTAGAGCGTTTTCTTATCGCCAGACAGCGCGATACCGTCAGCACCGGTCAACATCGGATTAGCTTTGCCGTCTTTGTCCTTCAGTACCTTTTCGCCGTGGATGCTGAAGGTGAAACCGGGTTGATCGTTAACCCATTCCGGCGCAGATAATACCCGTTTTGCCTCCCCGGTCTTCATTTTATACACCAGCAAACCGCCTTTCAGCGGATGACACATGATGCCGGAATCGGTGATGTACACCACGCCTGCGTCGTTATCCACTGCGACGTCATTCAGGAACGAACAGGTAAAGTCGACTTGATCGTTAGTAAAGGTATAACGCGCCACTTCTTTATTTTTATTCAAATCCCAGGCGATCAGCTTTTCATCACCCGCTTTATTGGGTGCACCCGCAATATGCCCTTGATCAAGAATCCACATCACGTTGTTGCGATCAATTTCAAATCCCAGCACCGCTTTTAAACCCTGTGGATTATGTACGTCGTTCATCGCTTCGCTGGGAAAGGGTTGCAGCAACCATTGCCCGTCCTTTTTCACCAGTTTCGACAAGGTTGCCGGGACTTCCGGGCCGCCCCAGCGGGCGGTGCTGACGTACAGGTTACCCTGTGCATCAACCTTCACGCCGTGCAGCATCGCTTTGGTGTCATTGTTTTTCCACGCGGCCGCCGCTGCCGGATCGCTCAGGTCATACGGCAGGCGATTCCATTCTGCGACCACATCCAGTTTAGGTTGCGTCGCCGCCAGTGCCGGTAAGCCAACACCGACTGCGGTCAACAGCAGCAGAGATGCAGACCATTTTTTTAGCGGATAGGAGGGAGATGCATAGAACATAGTTTTACCCCTGAAGGATGGTTTTATTGTGATTATTTGTCGAATTCTGACATGTCAGAATCTAGCATTCATTGGCAACAGGTAAAGGGGGTAACTGGCGATTTTGCATACGGCCTCACAAAATCGATTGCAGACATCAGCGTGGCTTATAGCGGCCATCAGTCGGGATGATATGAGAGGATGGACCCACTTCTGTTTGCTGGCGGCATTTGCTCACCTGGTCGGCTGGGTGAATTTAAAGAAACAAAAAATAATCTATCAATATGATAAAAAAAGAAATTAATGAAATTATAAAACTAACATGTTACTGATAATTTTCTGAATTTTTCCTGATCCTGCAAAATCCATGCTCAACCCGTCTCTCTGCGTGATAAGCATCACACTAACGTGTCAACCGCTGCCGTTTTTGTGATCAATTTAGCAAATGACTAACATGTAGCTAACTTTATATCCGCCACCTGATAGATTTGTGACATGTCAGTTTTAACCCAGTGACATTCAGCGCGAAGTTAACGTCAGCGCAAAGCAAAGGGATTACCTCAACCTTGCTTTGTACCGCCACCCACCAGGGAGCAGACGTTCGCTTTTCGCGGCTTCTCACGCTGTCATTCAATCGTATAAGAATCAGGAAAGCAGCCATGAGCACTTTGACAGAGAATAAGGCGCGCGACGTCGTTAGCGACCTTGAACACAGTACCATCCGTAAAATCATCACCATGCTGGTCCCGTTGATGGTGGCGATGTATGTGGTGGCCTATATCGATCGACAAAACATCAGTTTCGCCAAGTTGCAGATGGTCAGCAGCCTCGGCTGGAGTGAATCGGCTTTTGGCTTAGGGTCGTCGTTATTTTTTATCGGCTACCTGATTTTTAGCGTTCCGGGCAACCTGATCCTGTCGAAGGTCGGGGCAAAACGCTGGTTTGCCTTAAGCCTTGCCGCCTGGGGCATCATCACTGTCGCCCTCGCCTTCACGCAAAGCCTGACCATGTTCTACAGCCTGCGTTTCGTGCTAGGTCTGGCGGAAGCCAGCTTCTACCCCGGTCTGATTTACTACTCAACACAGTGGTTCCCGACTAAATATCGCCCACGCATCGTCGGTTTTCTGGTTACCGCCAGCATGTTCGCCAATATGATTGGTGCGCCGCTGAACGGCGCGTTGCTGAGTATGCACGGGATTATGGGTTATGAGGGTTGGCAGTGGTTGTTCCTGATGACCGGTTTGCTGGCGATTTTGCTGATCATCCCGGTGATGGCCTGGTTCCCGATTAGCCCGACCCATGCCACCTTCCTGACACGCGAGCAGAAGCAGTGGCTGTCGCAGCGCCTGGAGGAAGAACGCCGCCAGGAGAGCGATAAGTCCGTCGATACCCTGTTTAAATCGCTGACCGATAAACGCGTGCTGTCGCTGGCGCTGGTGTACGGTTTTATCTGTTTCGGTGCCTATGGCATCAGCTACTGGATGCCCACCATCGTCAAATCCTTCGGCGTCTCTGATATGACCAACGGCTTCGTCAATATGATCCCCTGGGCGTTGGTGATGATCATGTTGCGTTGGCTGACGCACAAACCGGAACGCACCAATAACCCGTTCGTTAACGTCGCCCTGCCGATGTTCACTTCCGCCGCCTGTCTGATTGGTTCGGTGTGGTTCGCCAGCCAGCCGGTCATTAGTTTCGCCTTTATCTGCGGGGTGGTGCTGTCGGTGTTCGCTATCCAGCCCTGCTTCTGGAATCTGACCAAATTCCTTTCCGGTGCTTCAGCGGCGGCGGGAATCGCGATTATCAACTCGCTGGCTAACCTCGGCGGCTTCTTCGCCCAGAACACCATTCCACTGGTACGTGACCAAATGCAAAGCGCGACCGCACCGATGGTGTATCTGAGCATCGTCATGTTGGTCGGTGGGATCAGCACCGTGATGATCATCAAATGGCTGCAACGCCAGCGCGAACCAGCCACTGCCGCTCCCATGCCAGGTCACTAATCTGACATTTCAGATTAAAACAATAAATGTGAAGTAAATCACCATTATCAGAATAAACCGTTGCTGATACCAGTTGGTGTCGGCAACATAAATTAAAACTAACATGTCAGTTTTTAAGAAGGTCGTCATGAAAAAGATTGTGGTTCTTGAACCGGGTTACGAGCATTACCGCGAAGAAGAAGCCATTCTCGCCGCCTTTCATCCTGAATTTGTGGTCGTCCCTGCCAATGCCTCCCAGGAAACGAAACGGGAGCAGCTATGTGACGCCGATGCCGTGATGCTGCGTGAAGCGCGTCTTGATAGCAGCCTGATCGCCGCACTCGATAAATGTCAGGTGATTGTGCGCTACGGCGTGGGGGTCGATAACGTTGACCTCGTGGCCGCCAAAGCGAAAGGGATTTATGTCGCGAACGTACCGGATTACGGCTCCGAAGACGTGGCCGAACACGCGCTGGCGTTGTTGCTGGCCGCTACGCGCCGCATAACCTCGCGCGATCATCAGGTCCATCACGGCCAGTGGAATATTGGTCAGGCCGAGCCGATGTTTCGCATGAGCGGCAAAGTGCTGGGCATTGTTGGCTTTGGCCGCATCGCGCGCTGCCTCGCCGCCAAAGCGCGTGGCATCGGTTTTCGCTCCCTGCTGGTGTGCGATCCGCTGCTGGATGCGCAAGCCGCTGAAGATGCCGGTGTGGTGCGTGTCTCGCTGGAAACGCTGTGTCGCGAAGCCGACTTCATCTCCCTGCATGTCCCATTGTCGGAGAAAACCCGCCATCTGATCGGTGCTGAACAGTTGGCGCTGATGAAACCCTCCAGTGTGCTGGTGAACACGTCACGCGGCGGCCTGATCGATGAAACCGCCCTGTTCCACGCACTGCAAAACCGTCAGTTATTTGCTGCTGGCCTTGACGTGTTCGAACAGGAACCGATCCGCGCCGACCATCCGCTGCTGACGTTATCCAACGTGATCTGTACCGACCATACCGCCTGGTTCACCGAAGAGTCGGTGATTGAACTGCAACGCAAAGCCGCGCAGGAAGTGCTGCGTGTCTTTGAAGGCAACAAACCCCTGAATTGGGTGAATCGCTAATCACCCGCCCTGCCAAGAGGAAAACAAGATGTATAGCAAAGAGATTATTGACGGTTATCGCGCCATTTTTTCTACCGCATCGATTGCCGATGCCTGCGACCAGATTGTCGGTCAAACCATGTTTCTGCCGTTTGAGGTGAAAAACCGTATCAATGACAAGAAGATCGTCGGCCCGGCCGTCACGATTCTGGAAGATGTCACAGACGAAAAATTACCACCGCAACACGCACTGGATGCCATTGATGAGTCCGAAGCGGGCTCAGTGATTGTCATTGGCGGTAGCCCGGCACTGGAGAACGTTGCCGTCTGGGGTGGACTGATGACCGCAGGTGCGGTCGCCAATAAACATGAAGGCGCGGTGCTGATGGGCGGCGTACGCGACCTTACTGAGATCCGCCGTGATTACGATTTCCCGGTTTACGCCAAAACCGTTACCCCTGGCACTACGCTGGGTCGTTTCAAAACCCTTGATGCGAATGTCGCGCTGAAGCTGGGTGAAGTGACCATTCACCCTGGTGACCTGATTGTTGGTGATGTTGATGGCGTGGTTTGTGTGCCGAAAGCCCACGTTGATGCGGTGCTGGAACTGTCCAAATCCATCGACCAGCGCGAGCTGGAGCAGGCTAAGCTGATTATCCAGTCAGGATCGCTGCGCGAAGGCCTGGCTAAATACGGCCGCATTTAACCGTGAGAAGCGGCCCGGCACCCTGCTGTGGCCGCCTGACAGGACAACATAATGAAAGATCTGGATATTCTCTCCTTCGGTGAACCGCTGTACGAATTTAGTCAGTTACCGCAGGCACAACAACCGGTCAGCTATCTTAGCGGTTATGGCGGCGACACCTCGAACTTTGCCGTCAGCGCCGCTCGTCAGGGTGCCAGGGTGGCGATGTTTACACAGCTCGGCAACGATGTGTTTGGCGATCAATTTGTCGCGTTGTGGCAGCAGGAAAATGTCCGATGCGACTGGGTGCTGCGCCACGAAGAGGCACCGACCGGTATCTATTTTATCAGTCACGACGCCAGCGGCCACCATTTCACCTTTTATCGCAAAGGCTCTGCGGCTTCGCGTCTGCGTCCGAAGGACTTACCGGAAGCCGCGATTGCCGCGGCAAAACTGCTGCATACCTCCGCCATTACCCTGGCGATCAGTGACAACGCCTGCGACAGCGTCTTTGCCGCACTGGAACTGGCACGTAACCATCAAACGTTGACTTCTTTCGATACCAATCTGCGCCTGAAACTGTGGCCGCTGGCCCGCGCTCGTGCGGTGATCCATGAGGTTGCGCGTCTGGTGGATATTTGTATGCCAAGCCTTGATGAGGCGCGACTGTTGACCGGCTTACAGGATGCCGATGCCGTTGCCGATTTTTATCTGCATCTTGGCGTGAAACACGTCGTATTGAAAATGGGCAGTGAAGGCGCGATGTATGCCAGCGCAGAGGAACGCGTGGTGGCGACCGGGCACCAGGTCGCCACTGTCGATGCAACCGGCGCGGGCGATTGCTTCTCGGGTGCCTTCCTGACTCGATTGCTGGCGGGCGATGCCGCGCAAAACGCCCTGCACTACGCTAACGCCGCCGCGGCGCTTACCACCACCGGCTATGGCGCAGTCGCGCCAATTCCCACCCGTGCGCAGGTTGAGGCCTTTTTGCACCAGGCGCGTTAAATCCTGTGCCAGCCCGTTCTCACCACTTTCGACAGGGCTGGCACGGTCTCAAAGTCTTGCCGCCACCGGCACGGCGGCTTTCTTCGTCTTCACCTTTAACCCGAACAACATTGATGCGATGCGCGATCGTTTGATGAGCAAATAGCACAGGGTACTGAAAACGACGCCAATGAAGCAGTTGATCAGGACATAGATAATCGACAGATTGGCTGGCAACCAGACATCCATCAGCCAGGAGAAAGTGATCACCACCGGATAATGCAACAGATAAATAATCAGCGCGGAATCGACCACGCCGGTAAGTAACGGATTTTCCTTTACCGGCAGGCGTTCAAAGATAAATACCAGCCAGTAAGCAAGCTGGAACGAGAGAACGCTACCTGCCAGCACCGGCAGATATTTTAACGCGCTGGCAATATGATGATGAGCAACGACGTAAAATCCCAGCCAGGTAACCAGCGCCATTCCCGCAATCAACCACTTATTTATTACCCAGGAATTGACGTAAGTGGCTATTTTCTCGCGATTAACGTACAACGCATAGCCAGCCGCATAGTACACCAGAAAACGCGCAGTCACCGGGACCAACTCGATAAACTCCCCCTGCCCTTTAACCAGGAACTTAAGAAAGAAACAGATGTTAGCAAGCGCAATCAGGGTCACCAGTAGCCACGGCAGTGATAATCGTTCGAGCTGTCTGGCAGCAAATTGATAAAATACCGGGGGGATGACTAATGACATCACTGACAGTGAAACCAGGAACCACAAGTGATGCATCATTGAATAACTGTGTAACCAGCCAGCTAACGTTAACGGCGTTCCTTTCATTTGCCAGGCAATAATGTACATCAGCGGTGGCAGGAATAAATACGCGGTAATAAGCGGAGCCAGAACTCGCTTCAAGCGATTATCACGAAACATCTGCTGCCCTTTACGTAATACCACCAGGGCAGAAAACATCCCCGAAAGAAAGAAAAACACCTCCATCCTGAAAGTATGGAACATACTGAGGAAAGCGGTAAATAACTCCGATGGATCACGCTGCGCAACATAATACCAGCCATTTTCACCCGGAAGACTTCTTGAAGCATGTAAGAGAACACCCTCAAGAATTAATCCCGCGCGCAGCAAATCCAGGCCGATGTTTCGGCCAGACAAAAACGACGGCGTATTCATGTTCACACCTCGAAGATGAATTATTTAAAGGACGTGATGCTGATGAGATTGATGCTAACAGTTCGTATGGTTGTTTAGCGTTCGTTTACACATTTTAGGAAAATCGCTATTGCAAAATATTGCCAACTCTAAAGAAAAATTAATCCTGATAAGTTTAACCTGATAAAGCGAAGCGTAACTTGATGAATTAACGTGATATCATCGGGGTTAAGATAAAACTCACTAACTGGATGATTTATCTAATGTGAGAAAAGCATTTCACTAAAAAGCAGGTATCCTTACAAGAGGTTTGCATATGATGACAATGTAAAGAATATATAATCAGTTTTCGATCAAAATAAAATAATAAAAATAAATACGGCTAAACAAATAATTCAAAAAGGAAAGGGGAAATAATTGTATCACCATGATTTTAAATAAAACAAGGAAAAACCACCAGATTCAATTAACAATATCTTTAGAATTACGCAAGGTTTAGGAATGCTCTTATGGCATTTATTATGCCTGAACGTGGCATATATACTCTTTTCATCAGAAGCTATTCACACCCCAATAGAAAAGGCAGATTAGCGATGAAAGCGATATTTTATTTCCTTAGCGCGTTATCTCCTGTCATCACAGCATTGAGTCCGTTTGTTTATGCAGCAAACAATACCGACAATAAGTTTATTATTGAAGCCTATGGTGGTTCCAGCACTCAGGGTGCAATGGCGGTGCGGGAAAATGGCAAAGTACACCCCATTTTTATAAAAAATAATGAAATAGGCCTGATCAACCAATTTATCAAAGACAAATACGGCGATGGGATTCAGGTTGTGAATAAAGGCGCATCGTCATCCCAGGCGATGGATCTGTTGAACGGTAAATACTTTTATAAGAACAATAAAAGCTGGCGCGAGGAGATGAAAAAGTCTCCAGCCAGAATCATCCTGTTGAACTTTGCCACTAACGATGCCAGACATTTCCATTACCAGGATATTGAACCTGACTATCGCGTCAGCCCGGATCAATACATTAAGGTCATGGCGCAACTGGTGAATATTGCTCGTGCTGCCGGTAAGGAGGTGATTTTACAGGAACCCCACCCTATTTGCGGCGGTGCAGCCAGGTGGAATATCGGACCTTATGTCACACAACTGGATAAGCTGGCGCGCGCAGAATCCGTACCATTGTCGAGACAATACCAACGTATCCTGAACATGAATAACTGGCAGTCGTTGTTATCACCAGATTGTGTTCATCCTTCGGAGCAACTTTATCGCATCAAAGCGGAAGAGACATTCTCGGTTTTGGTGGCGCATTATGGCGCGCAGCTAGCGGCGGCAGGCACACACCGGTAGCGGCGCAATTTATTGCGCGTATTTTTACCGCGCGATAAATCGCGTCGCTACGTAATCTGCCTGCACATAGCGCGATTTCCTCCATGTCCGTGTGGCAACATTTCTGGTATACATACTCCTCTAATCAGTGTGGAGCAGATAGCAGAACTATGGCGCAGGATCTTCTGAAAGATGTGGTGTACAAACGAATCAAGGACATGATCGTTAATGGTTCGCTGCCGATGGGCGGTAAGCTTTCAGAATCTGCCCTTGCTACTCGCTTAGCCGCCAGTAAAGCCCCGGTACGCGATGCCTTACGTCGTTTGCAAAGCGAAGGCCTGGTGCAGATTAAGCCTAAAAGCGGCACCTTTGTGTTTAGTCTTAATGACCTGGAATTTAAAGATTTGCTCGAATTTCGCTTCTATGTGGAATCGAAAGCGATGGAACTGGCCCTGAAAAAGAACCCGAAACAGCTGGTGCAGGAGATTTCGGCGATTCTTGATAACATGGAGTTCTGCATCAATAACGGCTCGAGCGTCGAATATATCCGCCTGGATAACCTGTTCCATCAGGCGTTGTTTACCTGGTGCCAGAATCCCTATCTTGAGCAAGCCTACACTCTAATCTCATCGCGCATGGCGACTATCCGTAATTATCTCGGCAGTAACGACGAACATATGCATCGTTCATGGGATCAGCACGTCACTATCGTTACCGCGCTGCGTAATAACGACTACGACAGCGCGTTGGTGGCATTGCAGGGACATATCCTGCCGGAATTCGGCGCTTACTGGGGTCTGCTGTAATCCTGTCTTTGCCGGGTCTGCTCCCGGCATAAAGGCAACGCGAAAAACAATCTCCCTTGTCATCTCTGGGTTATTATTGTTATGTTATAACATAACAATATGCACTTCAGAGGTCATGCTATGTCGTTAATTCAGGATTCACGTCTCCCCGTCACAGTTCTTTCTGGCTTTCTCGGTGCCGGGAAGACCACGCTGCTTAACCACATTCTCAATAACCGCGCAGGCCGCCGGGTAGCGGTGATCGTCAATGATATGTCGGAAGTGAATATTGATGCAGCGCTGGTTCGCAATGGTGGTGCGGAGCTTTCCCGTACCGATGAAAAGCTGGTGGAGATGAGCAACGGTTGCATTTGCTGCACGTTGCGCGAGGATTTGCTGCTGGAAGTGCGCCGCCTGGCCGAGGCAGGCCGCTTTGATCAGTTGGTGATCGAATCCACCGGAATTTCCGAACCTCTGCCGGTCGCGGAAACCTTCACATTCGCGGATGAAGACGGTCAGAGCCTGTCACAATTCGCCCGACTGGATACCATGGTTACGGTGGTGGATGGTTTTAATTTCCTGCGTGATTACCGTTCAACCGACTCCCTGCAAGCGCGAGGCGAATCACTGGGCGAGGCCGATGCCCGCTCGGTGGTCGATTTGTTAGTCGATCAAATTGAGTTTTGCGATGTGCTGGTGGTGAATAAAACCGATTTGATTAATCAGGACGATCAGCAAACGCTGTACGCCATGCTGCGCTCACTTAATCCACGCGCCCGGATTGTATTTTCACACTTTGGACAGGTGCCGCTGGATGAGGTACTGGAAACCGGGCGTTTTGATTTCGACGCTGCATCCCAGGCGCCCGGTTGGTTGCAGGAACTGCGCGGCGAACATCAACCAGAAACGGAGGAGTACGGCATCCGCAGTTTTGTCTATCGTGCACGTCGCCCGTTCCATCCACAGCGTTTCTGGCATGCGGTGAATCATCAACTGGAAGGGGTAATCCGTTCAAAAGGTTATTTCTGGCTGGCAAGCCGCCCGGAGTATGCGGCAATGTGGTCACAGGCTGGAGCCGTGGCGCGCCACGGCTATGCCGGTCACTGGTGGGCCAGTATCCCGCGTGAACGCTGGCCGCAGGATGAAGAATCGCTGGCGTTTATCGCCCGTCACTGGCAGGAAGGCATCGGTGATGCGCGTCAGGAACTGGTGTTTATCGGTATCGAGATGGATGAAGATCAGGTACGCAATGCGCTTGAGCACGCCCTGCTGACCCCCACAGAGATGGCGGCTGGCCCGGCAAGTTGGGTGACATTGCCTGATCCGCTGCCGGAATGGTTCGAGCATGACGCCGTGGACGCGTAATCGCACAGAAAGCAACAAATGGCTACGCTTTTCCATCAAGGTCAGGAGTATGCTGAATTGCAGCATTTACCCTTACAGGAGAAGACGTTATGCCAGAAGTTGTTGTCTATGCCGCGGAAGGCCGCACCACTGAACAGAAAAAGAAACTGCTGAAAGCTATCACCACTGCCGTGTCTGATTCGTTTGAGATCGATGCAAATTCCGTGGTGGTGTCAATTGTCGAAACGCCGTTACATATGAAATCGAAGGGTGGCATTCCGTTTGACGAGCGTTAACGGATGCCCCCTCTCCTGCCCATGATCCTGATGGGCAGGATTTCCCTTTCTTACCTTTATCCCGTCTGCAAATATCGCTACCCTAGGGCCGCTTAACTTGTACAACTTCATAGCGGCGTGATTTATCGCGCAATTCTGTGCGTGGGGTGTGAAAACCCGCGCGATAAATCACGCCGCCACACGCACTTTTCTTTCTTCTGGAGTCTCAATGTCCCTGCCGTTGTTCCGCCGCCCCACTCTGAATGATGTTGACCGTTGCTTTGAAATTGAAATCACCGCCTATGAGGGTGATGAAGCCGCAACGCGCGAGAAGATCGCCACCCGCATCGCTGACTATCCGCAAGGTTTTTTACTGCTGGAAGTGGACGGCCAGGCCGTTGGTTTTATCAACTCAGGCTGTGCCTGGGAAGTCGTGATGTCCGACGAAGCCTTTAAGGAACTGGTGGGACACGATGCAGCCGCGCCTAATGTGGTGATTATGTCGGTGGTGGTTGACCCGCAATGGCAGGGCAAGGGTTATGCGGCGCAGCTGATGCATACCTTTATTGATGAGCAGCGAGCGCTGGGCAAGCAGAGTATTCACCTGATGTGCAAGACCCAGCATATCGAGCTGTACCGCAAGTTTGGTTTCGCTTATATCAAACCGTCGGAATCTGACCACGGCGGCATGGCGTGGCATGAGATGATTAAAACGCTGTAACGGTTGTACTGGCAAAGATGCGTAGCGGCGCAATTCCGCTTCGCAGCCAGCGAATTTTCAGTATCATAGCCCGATCTGTCGTTTTCTGGATTGAGTATGACCCATCAATACAGTTCCCTGTTTGCACAGCTTGCCGCCATTCTGGCGGAGGAAAGCCGCACGCCGCTGTATAAACGCTTTGCCGCTGCCATTAAAGACGCCGTGCGCGCAGGCCAGCTGGTCCATGAAGAGATCCTGCCGGGAGAACGCGAATTCAGCCAGTCGCTGGGAATTTCGCGCATTACCGTGCGTAAGGCGATGGATGAACTGGAAAAAGAGGGTGTGGTGTTTCGTTCGCGTGGCTACGGTACGCAAATCTGTAGCCAGTTTGAATATTCGCTGAAAGAACCCAAAGGTTTGTCGCAGCAGGCGGTATTACGCGGCAAAAAGCCCGATACGGTATGGATCAACAAAAGCAAAATCCGTTGCAACGCGGAGATTGCGGAGAAACTTGGGCTGAGCAACGGCAGCGATGTCTGGCAGTTGAAACGCATTCGCTATGTGGATCAACAGGCGGTGTCGGTTGAAGAGTCGTGGGTTTCAACCCAGCTGATTGCCGATGCTGACGATATCGGTATCTCGCTGTACGACTACTTTCGTGAGCGACAAATCCTGCCGGTGAAGTCACAAAGCCGTGTCAGCGCACGTATGCCGGATGAGGCACTGCAACAGCACATTGCCCTGCCTGCCAATGTGCCGGTGTTGGTGATTAAGCAACTGGCACTCGACGCACAGGGCAATCCGCTGGAGTACAGCATCAGCTACTGTCGCAGCGATATGTACGTGTTTATTGCCGAGTAAGACGCTGCTGCCAGTAAGCGGTCAGCGTTGCGCGATCCGGCGCGCAGTCCCCACCGCGCTGTGAGACAACATAGGACGCCACCGCATTGCCCAGCGCCACGCTGTCGGCCAGCGACCAACCGGACGCCAGACCAGCCAGCAGTCCACCCGCATGGCTGTCGCCGGCACCAATGGTATCCACCACCGTGGTCGCCAGCGCAGGCACCCAACCCTGGGTTGCCGCATCGCTGTATCCTGCCCCATCGCTGTCGAGCCGCACCACCATTGCGCTGCCAAAACGTTGCTGCCAGCGCGCCAGCAGCGTATGCGCATCAAAGAGTTCGGATGCACCAAGGCGCTCCCGCCACAGCAACTCCGCCTCTTGTCTGTTCACTGTAATCAGTGGATTGAGCGCCATGATACGTGCGAATTGTGCATCCGCGATATCCGCCAGGCGAGGTCCAAAATCCACCAGCAGCTGCCAGGGTTGTGGCTGCCGTTCCAGCCAGCTAATCAACACCTCGCCACTTTTACTGGTGAGTTGATAACCGGAGAGATAAATCCAGCGATGCGCCGGTTGCGGTAGCGTATCAAGCAACGCCGCGTCCCACTGATTTTCCACGCCGCTGACCGAAAGAAAGGTACGTTCACCATCCGGCTCCACCAGCGCCAGGCACCAACCGTTATCGCCGGATGCCGTTTCCAGCACGCTTTCGATGCCATATTCCACCAGTTTCTGGCGCACAATCCCGGCCCAGACGCCGTTACCCAGCGGCAAAGCATTGATCGACGGTACACCAAGTCGATGCAGCGCTATCGCCACATTCAGGGCGCAACCGCCGACATTGACGCCCTGCTGATGCAGCTCGATATCACTGCCGCGATGCGGCAGTGAGTAAGCATCGGCAATCACATCCACCACCGCCGCCCCCACCACGCAAACCGGCAGGCGACCAGCCAGTCGTGTCAGATCATCTGGCGTCAGCATAGGCGGCCTCACGCTGCTGACGGAAACGACTGAACGCAATGCTGTAACGGGTGAAATCCAGATTATTGGCAGCATCCAGTTCAGCTTTTAATGCCGGATCGATGCCGTCAATTCCCTGCAATGCGCCGCAAATCGCCACCGCCATTGCACCGATGGTATCGGTGTCGCCACCGAGGTTGGCACAGAGAATGGCGCAGCGGTTAGGATCGCAGGCAGCCAGTTCCACCATCGCAATCGCGGCGGGCACTGATTCAATGGTGCTGGTCCCCGTCCCGACCAGATCATAAATCTGTTGCAGGGTCGATTCTGTCCCCCTGCCCTGCGCCACAACCTGCAACGCCAGTTCCACGCGCGCCGCCATCGAAGCACTGAAGGTGGTGACACGTTTTTCCTGCGCTGCTCGGGCAATCGACGGCAACTCATCGCGGATAGTTGCCCAGTTTGCCCCATCAATGGCACGCGAAACCGCCCAGGCGATAACCGTGGCCCCGGCAATCGCCACATCGGATTTATGCGTCGGGCTGGACGCCAGCGCCACGGCATCAATAAAGCCCGTCAGATCGCGCGCCGGTAGCAGGCAGCCCAGCGGCGAGACACGCATCGCCGCGCCGTTGGTCATGCCGTTATTTTCCAGTTGCGCGACAGGTGTTCCGGCTTTCAACGCGTTGAGGGCAATTTTCGAGGTTGGCCCGAGCACGTTTTTGTTGAAGGCATCAAACGCTTCTGCCCAGCGCAAAATATTGGCCCCAATGGTTTCGGCATTGATGTCACCATCATGGGTGATGATAGCGTCGGCGAGTGCCAGCGCCATCGAGGTGTCGTCGGTAAAGGCCGCCCGGCCAAAATAGCAGGCGGCATTGTTTTCGGCCGGGCCGGGCAGAAAGCGATCGATCCAGCCAAAATGCTGTTTCACGCGGCTGCGCGGCCAGAGTTCCGACGGCATACCCATCGCGTCGCCCAGTGCCTGGCCATAGAAGGCGCCCAAAATCCGTTTTTCCTGAAGTGTCATTGTCATCGCTACTTCTCTTATTTATGGCTTTCAGCGGGTGCTGAAGTATCAAAAGCGGTTAATTCATCACTGCGTTTTTTGCCGTCACGGAACAACACGATAAAGGCGAGGGTGATAATCACAATCATCACGCTACCGAACATCCACATCCCGGCCCAGTTGAAGGTCTGACCGTTGATCGGCTTATCGTAAGCAAACATCTCCTGCATCAGATAGCCGCCAAGACGGTAGCCCAGCAGGCTGCCGATACCCTGACAGGCAAGCGTAATCAGACCCTGCGCCGCGTTACGCATCGCTACCGGCGCTTTCTTATCCACGTAAATGTAGGCGGTGATGAAGTAGAAGTCATAGCTGACGCCATGCAGCAGGATACCCATAAACAGCAGGCCGAAGGTTAGCAGGTTCTGATCGCCGCCGAACACGAAGAAGACATAGCGCAGCGCGGCAGTCACCAGTCCCAACAGCAGCACTTTGCCGATGCCGAAACGTTTGATAAAGAACGGCAGCGCCAGCAGGAAAAAGATTTCCGATACCTGGCCGAGGGTCATCCAGCCGGTGGCATGCGGCAGACCCACTTCGGTCAGATAACCTTCAGCAAAGATGTAGTAGAAGGCCAGCGGCATGCTGAACAGGAACGAGCAGACAAAGAACACGAGGAAGCTACGATCTTTTAACAGATGCAACGCATCCAGACCGAGTGCCACGCGCAGGCTGAATTTGCCGGTGCTTTTCGGTTCTGTGGCCGGCAACATCAGGGCAAAGATACCCAGCAGCAGCGAACTGGCAGCGGTGATTAGCAACGGAACATTACTCGCCGAGATATCGCCAAAACCAAGCAGCGGCGGCAGGAAGCCGCAGGCAATGCCGGAAGCGATCCAGCCGATGGTCCCCATCACACGCACGCGTGGATAATCGCGTTCAACATCACCAACGTGGGAGAAGGCAATGCTGTTGGTCAGCGCAATGGTCGGCATATAGGTCAGCGCATATAACAGCAGCAGCGGGAAGAAGCTGCCGAAGTGCGTCTGTTGCGCAGCGAAGAACATCAGAATCGCGCCAACAATCATCAGCAGCGACAAGACTTTCTGTGCCTGGAAGAAGCGGTCTGCCAGCGAGCCAACCAGAATCGGTGACAGGATGGCGGCGATGGAGGTGCAGGCATAGCACCAGGCAATCTCCATCGGGGTGAAGCCATTTTTACTCAGAAAGGCCCAGAGCGGCACGAACCATGCCCCCCAGATAAACCATTCAAGGAACATCATGAACGACAGTTTTGGCATTGTATTTTTCATCGAACTTACTCCCCGGTGTTGGTAGAACCAATCTAACACCACTAACAATACCTTTATAATACCTTTAGCTGATAGTTTGACCTCACCCACATAATTTTAACCGATGGTTAACAGGGTTGGAGATGATAAAACGCGCGATAAATCGCGCCGCTACAGGTAAGCATTGGCCCGTGGCGGTGCGATTTATCGCGCGAATTTTTATAGCAGGCAGCGTGTGAACCAGTATCACACGCTGAAAAGGAAGGAATTAACGGTTAACCAGTTTGGCCGGTAAAGCGATCACCAGCAGGCAGCTCAACAGCAGACAGACCGCAAAGAACCACAGCGCGCCATTGCCGCTGCCAGTAAGATCCAGTGCGATCCCCATCACCGAGTTACTCACCAGTCCGGCGATATTGGCGATGGAGCAAGCCAGCGCAAACCCGGCCGCTGCCGCCGTGCCTTTCAGGAAGGTCGCAGGCAGGCTGAAGAACACCGGCACCGCGCCAATGATCATCGCCTGGGCAATTGAGAATAACAGCACCGTCATCATCACGTTATGGGAGAAAAAGGTGCTGGCTCCCATCGCCGCTGCGCCAATGATAAATGGCACAATGATATGCCAGCGGCGTTCACGCGTCCGGTCCGAGCTGCTGCCAATGGCCAGCATACCGATCAACGCCGCCAGGCTGGGAATGGCCGTCAGGTAACCGATGGTGCTGATATCGGTGGTGCCAGCGTTTTTAATAAAGGTCGGCATCCAGAAGCCCATCGCATAGGCACTGAGCAGAATGGAGAAGTCGATCCCGCCGAGCATCACCACGCGGATATTCAGCAGACCATCACGCAGGCGATGCTTCACCCCTTTCGCCTCGCCTTCATCTCTGTCAAGGTCGTTTTGCACCGCCTGCTTTTCTTCCGCACTCAGCCAGTTGGCGCTTTCCACGCTATTCGGCAGCAACCAGAAGGTCATCACCCCCAGCAGCACGCTCGGGATACCCTCCAGCAGGAACAGCCATTGCCAGCCGCGCATCCCGTACACCTCATGGAAATGGCCCATGATCCAACCGGAAAGCGGTCCGCCAATCAGACTGGAGAGCGGCAGACCAATCATAAACAGCGCGATGATGCGGCTGCGACGCCAGGAGGGGAACCATTTAGTGAGATAGAACAACACGCCCGGCAGAAACCCGGCTTCCGCCGCGCCCAGTAAAAAACGAATGATGTAGAACTGCATCGGCGTTTGCACCAGTAAGGTTGCCGTGGAGAGCAAACCCCAGGTAATCATGATGCGCGCGATCCAGATTTTTGCCCCGACGCGTTGCAGAATCAGGTTGCTTGGAACTTCAAACAGAATGTAGCCAACAAAAAACAGCCCGGCACCGAGACCAAACGCCGTCTCGCTCAGCGACAGGTCGCTGGCCATTTGCAGCTTCGCCAGACCGATGTTGATACGGTCCAGATACGCCGCCAGATAACATAAACAGAGAAAAGGAATCAGTTTCCAGGTGATCTTGCGGTAAATCGCGGCAGTGTCCTCGGCTGCCAGCACAGCAGGACGGGTTGTAGCAACAGTCATGATTTTCTCCGGGCGCAATAAACCCTGATGGGCGTGTTGTTATGCGTTTCACTGACCGTGAAACCTGTTGTGTCTGCGCACTCCGTGCAGGTGAATAAGCGCCCTTAACGGGCGCTGAACTGTCCGAGATACTCCAGCGTGGTGGCTTTGGACACCACATCGCCGTACTTACTGTCGATATCAAACAGGTTGGCTTCATGCGGCGCTGCGTGGCGATCGCCCACGCATTCACGTACCACCATCGCGCGAAAGCCGTATTGCAACGCGTCCACGGCGCTGGCGCGCACGCAGCCGCTGGTGGAACAACCGGCGATGATCAGGGTGTCGATACCTTCCGTCACCAGCAGCGATGCCAGTGCGGTGCCAAAAAACGCGCTGGCATATTGCTTGGTGATCACCACCTCATCCGCGAGTGGCAGCACGCCAGGGCAGAACGCCGCCAGCGGATTGCCCTCCACCATGTCGCGCATCACCGGCGCTTTCTGTACCCAGATGCCACCATCACGTTGATGCTGCGGGTGGTAACGGATTTGGGTATGGATCACCGGGATGGCGCAGCGGCGTGCGGTTGCCAGCAAGGCTTCCGCTTCCTGGACCGCATCCACCACCCCCGGCGCAAACAGCGGTGCGCCCGGCGTGGTGTAGCCTTGCAGAAAATCGATCATCAGCAGAGCCGGTCGTTTGCCAAATCCGATGCGGTTGCCCCAGACACCGGCATAGTTGTCACTGGCGCTTTGTGTCATCAGTTCGCTCCTTACCAGGCACCGGACAGCAACGCACCGGCACCAGGCACCACCGGCTCCAGTTCCAGCGCTTTCAGCAACGCGTAGGTGGTGGCGATCGCCGCAGTAATCACCGGCTTACCGGTTTGCGCTTCCACTTTGGCGACTGCCGGCAGTGAAGGCATCTGTACGCAGGCTGACAACACCACCACGTCGACGTCGTCCAGCGGCATATCGGCCACAATGCCCGGCAGATTGGCGGGATCATGACGGGCGACCGCGAGGTTATCGGCAATCTCCAGTGCACGCCACACTTTCACCTCAATCCCTTCGCGCTGGATGTAATCCACCACCAGCTCCGTAAGGGGCTTCATATACGGCGCGACCAGGGCGATCTTTTTCGCACCCATGATATGCAGCGCATCCACCAGCGCTCCGGCACTGGTGATCACCGGTGCCAGCGCGTCATTTTCTCGTGTGACCGCGGTAAGACGCGCCTGTGACTGACGGTGATAACCGGGGCCCATCGCCATGATCGCCACCAGGCAAGCGTATCCCAGCACATCAACTTTGGCGTCCGACAGTTCCAGCGCGCAGCGGTCCGACTCCTTATCCATCGCCGCCAGTTCATCTTTGTTGACGTGCTTCATTCGCATGCGGCTGGAGTGAAAAGTAAAGCGCTCCGGGCGGATCAACTGGCGAGCCTGCAACATGGCAGGGATTTCAGTTTCCATCGTAATGTTGGAACTCGGCACAATTTGGCCGATACGGTACTGGCGGATCATAACTGAATCTCCGGTTGCAGGGTTGCGCCAAGGAAGGTACCAAAGGCAGCGAAGAAGCCGGGGAAGTCATCCCAGGGGATCATATGTCCGGCATTTTCAACGTGAGCGATTTCAATTGAGGGCAGCAGTTCGCGGATCTCGGCCTCATCTTCCGCCAGGATCACGCCACCTTTGCCCGCCACCATCAGCAGGGTTTTAGCGGGCAACTGGCGAAAATATTGGTGGATATCGAGCTGATGAAAATCGTCGTAGGCACGACGGATGGCCGGTTCGTAGCAGGTGTGCAGCCACTCGGCGCGCAACTGACGTTGCTCTTCCGTCCAGCTCGGGCAATATTTTTTCATCGCTTCCGCGTCCATGCCCTGCTCCGCCTCGCGGATCGAGTCCTGATACCACGGCCACTGGCCCGGATAGAGACGACGGCCCGGTCCCGACACTGGCGGATCAATCAGTGACAACGACAACACACCGTCCGGCTGTTTCACCGCAGCACGCATGATAAAACGCGCCCCCATTGAATGACCGACCAAATGGTACTGCGTCAATCCCAGAGCTTCAGCGAAGGCGTTAATATCGTCGGCGCAGCTCTCGGTGCCGTAGTCCAGACCTGCACCGCTGCTGGATAAACCGCGTCCACGCACATCCAGCACCCAGGTATCAAATTGCTGACCAAATACTTCCGCGACAAAACCCCAGGTAATCGCCGGGCTGGTGATACCCGGTACCAGAATCAGAGTCGGGCCTTTCCCGCCATAACGCAGATAGTGCTGGCGAATGCCGTTCGCCTGCACCTGCCCACCGCTGACAAACGTGCTCATCACGCCCCCTCGCTTTTCAGCGGTGCGGCGAAGACATCGTAGCCGTACACCCAGGCCGGATCTTCCTGCGTGCGCAGGAAGGTGTTGGCGTTCGACACCGACTGCACGCGCGAAGCGCGCTCTTTGCGGTTAACTTCATACAGGCGGAAGGCGGTGCTGTAATCTTCCAGGCCGGTTTCTGTCAGGCAACGTGCCAGCATGGCGGCGTCTTCAATCGCCATCGCGGCACCCTGTGCCATATGCGGTTTCATTGGATGGCAGGCATCACCCAACAGCACAATGCGCCCTTCACTCCACACCGGCAGCGGCTGGCGGTTGAGCAGCGGCCACTTGGTGACGTTTTCGCTGCATTCAATCAGCGCCTGGACCACCGGATGGTAATGGCCGAAAGTTTCCAGCATCTCCTGCTGGCTGCTGTCGACAAAGCTACCTTTGAAATCCCACGCCGGATGCGGCACGCCAGAGACGTAGTAGTATTCATCGCGAGATTTGGTGGTGTAGTACACCATCAGGTGACGATCTTCCGACCACCATTTCACGCAATCTTCGAAATCGAGGTTGTACTTACGCAGTTGTTCGCCACGGATCAACGCGCGGTGCGCCACCCAGCCGCTGTAGGTCGGTGCTTCCACGCCCAGCAGGTGTTCGCGCAGTTTGGAGTTGATACCATCGGCACCAATCACGATATCGGCGCGTTCTTCGCTACCATCCTGGAAACGCAGCACCACATCGCTGCCGCTGTCTTCCACGCTGCTCAGGCATTTGCCAAAGTGAACCGAACCCGGCTCCAGGCTGGTCATCTGCATCGCCTGCAAATCGCCACGATGTACCGTGACGTATGCTGCGCCGTACTCCTTGCGCGCAAATTCACCCAGCGGAATGCGCGAGAGGTATTCACCGGTTTCGCCGTCGCGACTGAACCAAAAATCCGGATGTGAGGCCAGATCTTCCAGCTGTTGTTCGATCCCCATGCGACGGAACACTTTCAGGACGTTCGGTCCCATGTGGATGCCCGCACCGAGACGAGAAAACGCCGGACTCTGTTCGTAAACCTGCACATTGAAGCCCGCTTTCTGTAACAACGAGCCAGCAGCCAGGCCACCAAGACCTGCGCCAACGATCGCAATGCGTTTCATATTGCTCATATTTTCCTCTCAAAACTCACGCTGATTTGAAGGTACACATGCGGTATTGGTTTCTAACCCCGCTCAAATTATCTAGTGTGTACACTATAATTATTGGCGTTATTTTTTTGTGAATTGCAATGATTATTGTGGTGAAAACTGCATGTCATGATGTTAATCACAGCATATACGCTGCGTTAAATAGGCTTTTCTTATGACAAAAAGAAATGCTTGCACTCTTCTTCGCAACACGTCTATAACAAATATATCTAGCGTATTCGCTACAAAAAGATGAAGTTTTAGACAGCAACATCGAACCCGAGAGGAACCCGCAATGGCAGTTAACCAGAGTCAGTTAGGACAGATGTTTGAGCAGGTGTTACGTCTGTCGAAAGTCGATGCCACACAAAGCGTCGCTATTCTGAAAAGTCACTATTCTGATGCACGCACCGTGCAGGCCGCGACCGATGCTGCACTACGATTGGGCGCGAAAGTGTATTGCGTGGAACTACCAGCCTTTAATCATCCCACCGCGATGGGCAACGACATGACCGCCTACTGCGGCGATACCGCGTTAACCGGCAACATTGCAGCGCAACGCGCGCTGGAAGCAGCAGACCTGATTGTCGATACCATGATGTTGCTGCACTCACCGGAGCAGGAACAGATCCTGAAAACCGGTACCCGTATCCTGCTGGCAGTTGAACCCCCGGAAGTGTTGGCACGAATGTTGCCAACGGAAGAGGACAAGTCGCGTGTGCTGGCCGCGGCCGCGGTACTGGAGAAAGCGCGCATGATGACGGTGAAATCTCAGGCCGGCAGCGATTTCCGTGCCCCGCTGGGACAGTATCCGACGGTGACCGAGTACGGTTATGCCGATGAACCGGGCCGCTGGGACCATTGGCCGAGCGGTTTCCTGTTCACCTGGCCGAACGAAGATCAGGCGGAAGGGGTGCTGGTGCTGGAAGTGGGAGATATCCTGCTGCCGTTTAAATCCTATGCCCGCGAACGTATCACGCTGGAAATCGAGAAAGGCTTTGTGACAAAGATTCACGGTGGCTTCGAAGCAGAATATCTGCGTGATTACATGAGCTATTTCAACGACCCGGAAGTGTATGGCATTTCACATATCGGTTGGGGATTACAGCCACGCGCACAGTGGACCGCTATGGGCCTGCACGACAAAAACGACGGCATGTGTATGGATGCACGCGCGTTTTACGGCAACTTCCTGTTCTCCACCGGTCCGAACACCGAAGTGGGCGGCAAACGTAAAACACCATGCCATATGGATATCGCGCTGCGCCGTTGTGACATCAAAGTTGATGATCTGCTGGTGGTCGCCGAAGGCGAAGTGGTGGCACCCGAAGCCTCACGCGCACGTTAATCATACGCAGGGAGCGGCTGTCAGCGCAGTGACAATGCATTACACTGCCTGGCAGTATCCGGGAAAAAGGACCTTTTTATGTCGCACGACCACACTTCCCCCACGGAAGACAATTACGACTACACCCAACAGGTTGGCCATCTGCTGCGCAAGGTTTACCAGCGCCATGTGGCGATTTTTCAACAACATGTGGGTGATTCACAGATCACGGCGGTGCAATTTATTACGCTTTGCGCACTGCGCGACCACGGTCCCAGCGCGCAGAACGATTTAGTACGTTACACCGCTGTCGATCAGGCCACCATCCGCGGCGTGGTTGAACGTTTAAAGGCGCGCGATCTGGTCAGCCTTGGCCCTGATCCCACCGACAAACGCAAGGTGATTGTGATGCTGACAGAGCCGGGACAGGCACTGATTCAACACACCACCGATAACGCAGTTCGCATTACTGAAATGACGTATGGGCAGTTGAATCCAGCCGAACGAGTCGCGCTGGTTTATCTGCTCAGGAAAATGCTGGACGACACGAGCCAGTCATAACCCGGGGCGAGTGAGCCGCCTCGGTAAGGCGGTCAATAATGAAAATGATGGCACAACAGTCTGCCACGACGGTTTCACCTGCAGGTTTACGCTGTTATTCATTGAAGGTTAACGGCGAAGAAAGAGAAGTCACCAGCTATCGCGACACCTCGTTATTGCTGGTACTGCGTAATGAATTATCCCTTAACGGTCCGAAATATGGCTGCGGGCTGGGCGAATGCGGTGCCTGTACCGTGATGATTGATGGCGTTGCCGCGCGTGCCTGCGTGATCCCGGCGTTTGGCGTGAGGCAGCGCGCTATCACCACCCTGGAAGGCTTAGGCAGCCGTGATGCGCTACATCCGGTGCAGCAGGCGTTTATCGAAGAACAGGCCGCTCAATGCGGCTACTGCCTGAATGGCATGATCATGACCACCGCCGCGTTGTTGCGCGATCTCCCCTGCCCCAGCGACCAACAAATTCGTTCCGCCCTGAGCGGCAATCTGTGCCGCTGCGGCACCCATCAGGAGATCCTCTGCGCGGTGAAGCGCGCAGTGCAACTCTGCCTGCAACAGGCGGAGGAGCAGCCATGAGCCATGCCGATGTACCCACCCAGCAACAACTGCTGGCGGCTGACAATGTGCTGCTGATCGTCGATGAGATCCAGCCACCGCCCGGTCTGGTGCCAAAAGGCCAGACACCTACCCTCAAACCCAAAGAACTGGCGTTGTTTATCGCCATCGATGGCGAAGGCAAAGTGTGGGCTTTTAACGGCCACGTCGATCTTGGTACCGGGGTGAAAACCTCGCTGACGCAAATCGTTGCCGAAGAACTCAACCTGCGTATGGACCAGGTACAGATGGTGCTGGGCGATACGTTGCGCGTACCCAATCAGGGCGCGACCATCGCCAGTGCCACCTTACAGATATCCGCCGTCCCGCTGCGTAAAGCCGCTGCTGAAGCGCGCCGCTGGCTGACGCAACAGGCAGCAGCACGTTTACAGGTAGGCGAAGCCGAGTTATCGCTGGATGCCGGAGAATTCCGCCTGGCCAATGGCACCGCCCTGAATTTTGCCGAACTGGTTAACGGTCAGCGCTGCCAGTTACGTATTTCAGATGATGCTCCGCTGAAACCCGCCAGCGAATACCGGCTGGTGGGCACCAGCTCACAACGTGTCGATATTCCGGGCAAAGCCACCGGCGAACTCACCTGGGTGCACGATATGCGTCTGCCGGGCATGCTGCATGGTCGCGTGATCCGCCCACCTTATGCCGGTTATGACACCGGGCAATTCGTCGGGACCTCGCTTCTCAGCATCGATGAAAGTTCGATTGCCCATCTGGAAGGCATCGTCAAAGTGGTGCAAATCGCCGATTTTGTTGGCGTAGTCGCCGAACGCGAAGATCAGGCCATCGCCGCGATGGAAACCCTGAAAGTACGCTGGAAACCCTGGGAGCATATGCTGCCGGATATGCGCGACGTGGAAAAAGCGATTCGCGATAATCCGCGCACTTCACGCGTGGTACACGACACCGGCGAGGTGGATGCCGCTCTGGATAATGTCGCGCAACGCTTTACCCGCAACTATGTCTGGCCTTATCAGTTACACGGTTCTATCGGTCCTTCCTGCGCGGTCGCCGCCTTTGATGCAGTTGGCTTGCAGGTGTGGAGCGGCACGCAGAATCCCCATCTGCTGCGTGCCGATCTCGCCTGGCTGTTTGAGATGCCGGAAAGTGACATTGAAGTGAACCGCATGGAGGCGGCGGGGTGTTATGGCCGCAACTGCGCCGATGATGTCGCCGCCGATGCCGCGCTGTTGTCCCGTGCCGTGGGCCAGCCGGTGCGCGTCCAGTTGACGCGCGCCCAGGAACACGTCTGGGAACCGAAAGGTACCGCGCAGTTGATGGATGTGGATGGCGGCCTCGATGCTGAAGGTAATCCGCAGGTGTACGATTTCACCACCTCCTACCCTTCCAACGGTGCACCAACCCTGGCGTTGCTGTTGACCGGGCGAGTGGACCCGGTAGCGCTGGCCTACGAGATGGGCGACCGCACCTCGATCCCGCCCTACGACTTTCCGCATATGCGCGTCACCATTGAAGATATGGCACCGATTGTGCGCGCTTCATGGATGCGCGGCGTTTCGGCACTGCCTAATACCTTCGCCCACGAATCCTATATGGATGAACTGGCGCACGCAGCCGGGGTCGATCCGGTCGAATATCGCTTGCGCTATATCCAGGACGAACGTGCGGCTGAGCTGATCCGCTCGACCGCCGATCGCGCAGGCTGGACACCACGCACCGAACCGATGCAAAGCAGCAGCGAACCCGGCGTGTTACGTGGCCGTGGCTTCGCCTATGCACGTTATATTCACAGCAAATTTCCCGGCTTTGGCGCCGCCTGGGCGGCGTGGGTCGCCGATGTGGCGATTGATAAGCAGAGCGGCGAGATTGCCGTTACGCGCATTACCGTCGGCCATGACGCGGGCATGATGGTCAATCCCGACGGCGTGAAGCACCAGATTCACGGCAACGTGATTCAGTCCACCAGCCGCGTGTTGAAAGAACAGGTGACGATCGAGAGCAACATGATCGCCAGCCAGGAATGGGGTAGCTATCCGATCCTCACCTTCCCGGAAGTACCGGATATCGATGTGATGATGATGCCGCGTCCGTATGAGCCGCCGCTCGGCGCGGGTGAGTCAGCTTCGGTGCCCAGTGCCGCCGCCATCGCCAATGCGGTATTTGATGCCACCGGTATCCGTTTTCGTGAGTTGCCGATCACCTCAGATAAACTGCGCCAGGCGCTGAACGGACCGGATCCACAGCCTGAACCACAACTGCCTGCGCCGGCACGTAACAAAACCACTCGCCGCCGCAAATGGGCGTTTGGTGGCGCGGCGGGATTACTGGGTGCAGCAATTGGCATCGCCACTAACGCCCTGCCGTGGCGTGCGGCTATCGCGCCGGTTACCCCGCCTGCGGCAGGGAGCTGGTCGTTGGAGATGCTGGAACGAGGGCGTCAGGTAGCGGCAGCCGGAGACTGCGCGGTGTGCCACACCACCGAAGGTGGTGCCACCAATGCCGGCGGGCTGAAGATGGATACGCCATTTGGCACGCTCTACACCACCAACATCACCCCGGATAAAAAAACCGGCATTGGTAACTGGTCGTTTAACGCCTTTGACCGGGCGATGCGCCAGGGCATCAGCCGCGACGGGCATCATCTCTATCCGGCGTTTCCCTATACGTCATTCCGTCAGCTGAGTGAAGGCGATATGCAGGCGTTATACGCCTACCTGATGTCACAACCGGCAGTGGAGCAGGCTCCGCCCGCCAATGAGATGCGTTTTCCATTTAATATGCGTTTCCTGATGGCTGGCTGGAATACGCTTTATCTGCGCACCGGCGAATACCAGAACGATCCCAGCAAAAGTGCCGAATGGAATCGCGGGGCGTATCTGGTGAATGGCGCGGGTCACTGCGGTGCCTGCCATTCACCCCGCAACGTGATGGGGGCAGAAAAAGGCGGCGATCAGTTCCTTGCTGGCGGCTGGGTTGATGGCTGGGAAGCTCCGGCACTCAATCAATTGAGTAAATCACCGCAGCCCTGGACGGCGGCATCACTTTACAACTATCTGCGCAACGGTTACGACGACAAACATGGCGTGGCGGCCGGTCCAATGGCACCGGTGGTGAGTCATCTGGCGACACTGCCGGAGGCGGATGTACGGGCGATGGCGAGCTATCTGGCGGATATTAATGGTCAGACGCCTGCGCCCGTGGCACAACCTTTGGCGCAACCCGCATGGAATACCGCCGCCGGGGAACGTCTGTTCAAGGGTGCTTGCCAGGCCTGTCATAGCGCCAGCGAAGGGGGACCGAAGCTGTTTGGCGTCAGTCCTTCTATGGCGAACAGCAGCAGTCTGACCAGCGCCACACCGGATAACCTGTTGCAGGTGGTGCTACACGGGATTGATAAACCGGCCACCGATGACCTGGGTTATATGCCGGGCTTCGCCGCCAGTCTTTCCGATAAGCAGGTCGCTGATATCGCCGCATATCTGCGCCAGCGTTACGCCCCGGATGAACCCGCCTGGGCTGACTTAACGGAAAAAGTGGCGCAGGTACGCGCGAATCCCAGCAGTCACTGAGGTGGAGGAAAGCTATGTTGTCACTCGATCAACGTGTGATTGACCAGGGGCTGCTGTGGTTGCAACAAGGCAAGGTGATCTGGCTGTGCACCGTACTGCATAGCTGGGGATCGGCGCCGCGTTCGCCAGGGGCGATGCTGGTGGCAGATGCTGACGGTCACTGGAGTGGTTCCCTCTCGGGCGGCTGTATCGAGGAAGATTTCCTGGCACGGGTACAACAGGGTGCGTATCCGCGCGCCAGTGAACGGGTACGTTATGGCGCAGAGGGATTGGCGCCTCCGGTTCAGCTTCCCTGTGGCGGTGTACTGGACGTACTGGTGGAACGCCTTGAAGCGCAGGAACATTCTCTGGCGTTGTTGCGTGCCATGCAGCAGGCATTGAGTGGCGGTCCGTTGCTGACGCGTTATATCACCCTCGGCTGCGATCATGAGTGGCAGCCCCTGGCGCAAGGCGCTCCCCTGCCCTCGCTCAGGTATGACGATGACAGCGTGGTGCTCCCGGTTGGCGCAGTGACCACGGTGTTGATCGCCGGATATTCTGCTGTCGCCAGTGACTGTATCCGTATGGCGCTGATGCTCGGTTTCCGCGTGGTGGTGTGTGAACATCGTGATGCTGAATTCGAACAGCTACAGGCAGCGTTGGGAAGCTGTGAAAATCTCCATTGCGTTCAGCTGCATCCGGCACGTTATCTGGAGCAGTCGGGAGCGTCGGCAGGAACGGCGATCCTCTGCCTGACTCACGATCCACGGGTTGATGATTTAACGCTGATGGAAGCGGTGCATACCCCGGCGTTTTACATTGGCGCGATGGGATCGGCAAAAAATAGCCAGAA
Organism: Pantoea sp. X-Soil-TKNS-1279; assembly: GCF_059730565.1. Classification (NCBI taxonomy): domain Bacteria; kingdom Pseudomonadati; phylum Pseudomonadota; class Gammaproteobacteria; order Enterobacterales; family Erwiniaceae; genus Pantoea; species Pantoea sp. X-Soil-TKNS-1279. The sequence continues at coordinate 671,584 of NZ_AP035949.1, forward strand.
ACGTCTGCAACGTCTGGCTGAACTGGGGGGATTATCGGATCAGGCGCTGGCGCGCATTCATGCGCCGATCGGCCTGCCAATTGGCAGCAAAACCCCTGGTGAGATTGCGCTGGCAACGCTGGCAGATATTGTTCGCGTCAGGAACGGTTTATAGGTTCCGGCAGGTCTGCATCCCGAATGACCCCGGCGTGCGCGCGGATGGTTTGCAGGATACCCGGGTCCAGCAATGCGCGTGCGCCATTATCACCGGTTAACTCACTTAACGCCTGACCATAACCCGTGGAAAATCCTACCGGGTGCCCTGGCCGTTGGTCCCAGCATAACCGAACCTGTTGAGCACCTGCGGCCAGCGCCTCGGCTACACAACGATGATCCTCTGCCGTTACCCACGCCATATCGCCCGGTTGAATCAGCCAACCCTGCCAGTTTCTGGTGTGGCGAACCGCCGCCGCGATGCTTTCGCCACTGCCATTGCTGGCAACGGTGATCGCCGGAATGTGACGTTGTTGTGTAAGATCGAGGATCGCGTGATATTCAGGACGGGTAACCACCAGCAATGGCAGACCAGAGTTCTGCGCCTGTTGCAGGGTTAAGGCCAACAGCGGTTGTTTGTTATGCTGTGGAGCCAGCAGCTTATTGCCCAGCCCTCCGGCGCGAGCAAATCGAGCCCCCAATCCGGCGGCAAGAATGATAATTCCGGGTGTGTTCATCTGAGGATCTATCATGACTGAGTCGGGGCGCACAGTATCGCGCGCCCCGTTATGATTAGCGACGATTTTTCCATACCGTCTGGATGTTGCAGAACTCGTAGACACCAAAGCTGGACAATTCACGGCCATAGCCGCTTTTCTTCACACCACCGATAGCGACACGCGGATCCGATGCGCCATTGCCGTTAATAAATACCGCACCGGTTTCCAGTTGGCTTGCCAGTTCGTTTGCCAGTGCTTCGTTACCACTCCAGATGGTGGCGCTGAGGCCAAACTCGCTGTTGTTTGCCAGCTCCAGCGCATGTTGCGCATCGCGGGCAACGGTGATGGCGGCCACGGGACCAAAGATCTCCTGACGGAAAGCGGTCATCTCAGGCGTGACATCGGCGAGGATTGTTGGGGCATAGTAGTTACCCACCCCTTCAATTTTATGGCCACCCAGCACGACGCGTGCACCTTCAGCGATACTTTGCTGTACCTGTCGATCCAGCTCATCACGCAGGTCGTAACGCGCCATCGGTCCGATATAGGTTGTCTCCTCCAGCGGATCACCGATTTTCAGCGCCTGTACCGCTGCGCTAAAACGCGCCTCAAAGGCTTGTGAGACACTTTCTTCGATGATGAAGCGTTTGGCTGCCATACACACCTGTCCGGTGTTCTGGTAGCGTCCTGTGACCGCTGAGGCCACTGCGGCATCCAGATCAGCATCGGCAAGGACGATAAACGGATCGGCACCACCCAATTCCAGCACGGTTTTTTTCAGTGCAGCTCCGGCTTGTGCTGCAATAGCTCCCCCGGCACGTACGCTGCCGGTGACCGCCACCGCAGCGATACGTGGATCTTTGATGGCGATGGAGACGCCATCGTTATCCACGTTAATGACAGTGAAGGCTCCTTCAGGCAAATCGGTCGCATCAAACAGGCTGGTGATCAGATTGGCACAACCCATTACGCTGGGTGCATGTTTCAACAGGTAGGTGTTTCCTGCCAGTAACATGCTGACGGCTCCACGCAGAACCTGCCAGTAAGGGAAGTTCCACGGCATCACCGCCAGGATCACACCCAGTGGACGAAATGCCTGCCATGCCTGTTGGTTTTCCACCAGCGTAGGTTTGTCTGCCAGCATTGCCGGGCCTTGCTCAGCATACCAGTCGCACAGGTTGGCGCATTTCAGGACTTCAGCACGCGCTTGCGCAATCGGTTTGCCCATTTCGAGCGTTGCCATTCTCGCCAGTTCGTCCTGGCGCTGACGAATTTGCTCGCCAAGCTGACGCAGGACTTTCACGCGCTGTTCCATGCTGGTATTACGCCACTGGCTGAAGGCCTGAGTGCTTTGTTGTAATGCCGTTTCCAGTTCAGCAGGGTTTTGCAGCGGCCAGTTTGCAAGGATCTCGCCGTTGGTGGGATTGCGTGAGATTACATTGTCAGTCATAAGTGCCTTCATCGTAAGTTTGTCTGGTGATTGGCAACCACCTTACGCCTGGGCGGGAGTGATGAAAAATGAATATTAATGAGGAAGTTCTTCTCTGCAAATGAATACGATGAAGTGTCGCTTGCAGCGCGCTAATGTTTAGATCCTGAATATATCGCCCTGGCATTGCAGCTTCTGAATATGCGATTGGTCTGCTATGCAGCGGATTTTTCTGAGAGTTATTCAGTTATACAGTGATTAGATCTCTAAGAAAGATCATAGATAGATCTTAAAGAGATCCTAAGAGATCCCGGATCGTCGCAGGCCGCACCGGACAAGGGCTGAGAAGGTGATCGTGTTCACTATAATCAGCAAAGTATTCACTGTAATCAGCACTTTATTCACTATAGCCAGTAGAATGTTCACTATAAACAGTGTTAATGTTCACTGTAAT
>NZ_AP035950.1:0-263381 GCF_059730565.1 Pantoea sp. X-Soil-TKNS-1279
GGGTTGTTTATTGATGAGTCGAGTGTGTTACGCGGTATCAGTAAGCCTGCTATAGCCTTTGGCATTACCGGGAATCGACCCCCTCTGTCTTGCTGAAATCCATTCCGACTTATTCACGTTATTCACAGGGTAGATCCAATAATCTGATCTTAATACGATCTTATATCGATCCTATAAAAGCCAAAACGATCCCCGGATCGCTACAGGCCTTGGTATCTCTGGGTTACGTTAAGGTCTGGGTTATCAGTCATATGCAAAAGGTTTCCGTCTGTATGCAAAAGGTTTCTCGTCATATGCAAAGGGTTATCTGTCAGGTGCACTTTGATTTCCGCTTATATGCTGGTAAGGTTATCGGTCATATGCGGTGGCTAATTTAACTGTTGATAAATGGATCCTGTTTATGGCTAAGAAAGTCAATGACTTAGATAGCATGACCGAGGAAGTTAATAAGAAAACGGGCGAAGTTGTCCACTTAAATCCTTCGGCAACTGCAACGGTGCAGCCTGTAGCTCTGATGCGGCTGGGGCTTTTCGTGCCAAATACGGATCACGCGAAGGCTAAGAGCTCCGTCAATACGGTTAAGTCCACCGTGGATGCTACCGAGGATCTTTACCATCTGGAAGTCGTAAAGCGGGAAGGGTATAAAGATATCTCTATCCGCTCTGAACGCCTTGATATGGCGACAGATTTCCGTGTCTGGCTGGGGATCATTCGTTCGATCTACGATAACGGCACCTTTGCCGGTAAGTTAAAACTCCCTTTCACCAAGTTTTTACAGAACTGTGGGTTCGACTCAAAACGTTCAAACAAAGACATGAAGAAGCGTATCGATGACTCATTGATGCGCCTGCGTGGTGTGACAATTCAGTTCCGTAATGACACTGGTTCTCTGACTACCGGCCTGGTCAATAGCGCGCATTACAACATGGTGAAGAACGAAGTCGAAATTGAGGGAGATCATCGGCTGGCTGACCTCTATCAGATGGATTACAAAGTTTATCTGCGTCTCAAGGCTATCGATCATTTGCCCCGTAAAGAGTCTGCACAGGCCCTCTACACGTTTATTGAAAGCCTTCCCAGAAATCCGGCCCCGGTCTCAATGAAACGCCTGAGAGAGCGTCTGAGGCTGAAATCGCGCATTGCTTACCAAAATCACATTGTGCGTAAGGCGCTGGAGGAGCTCAAAGAGATCAATTATCTCGAATACACCGAAACCAAGCGGGGCAGGTCGGTCTATTTCAACATTACCAAGCGAAATCCAAATCTTATCCCGGATAAGTCGTTGAAACTCGACAGGAGCACGGAGGATGAACCTCAGGTTGTTGATGAGGCGATGATCGCCAAAATCAGTAAGCTGAAAGATTCCGGCTTTAGCGAGGAAGAGATAGCCAAGATCCTGATCAGTCTCGATTCCCGGTGAGTGGCATCTCAGTGATAACTTTGCCAGCATACCACGGCTAACCTTTCTAATTTCATCAGCTCATTCAGCCAGTTATGGATGAGCTGATTGTTTTTCTCTGGTGCAAACCATCGCTTTCACACTGCGGTTACCTGCAAACATAACCGCAAAACAGCATACAACCGATAACCTTTCCATTTAATCAACCCTGATAAGCATACGACCGATAACTTTTAAACCCCATGTACTTCATCAATACAATATCTGCGTACGACAGCCAACCTTCCAGTTATGAAACCCTGAAAGATAAACCTAATATTCTGATGTTTAGCGGGAAAGCGAGCATCACACGTTGCCACAATGCATCAATAAATGCGGTATCTTCAGCATACGGCAGATAACCTTTTAGCATACGACTGAAAACCTTTTATGCATCATATGGCAAAAAACAGGAAGTTAACGCATTTGCGTCATTCGACTGACTGGCATATGACGGGAAACTTTTTGCATACGACAGATAATCTTTTGACCCGGCAAATACCCTGTCTGCGTACATTGTGTTTAAACTTCAAACGGCCAGAGGATCCTCGACGTGTTTAGAGCATATGACGGGAAACCTTTTGCATATAACAGCCAACCTTTATTGATCAGAAAAGGGCCGTAAACGATCTTCACACGACCGCCAATACTGCTGATTTCTGGCATATGACAGATAACTTTTGGCATACGACTGGAAACCTTAAAAGATTGAAAGTGAGTGAGTTGACTGATAAATAAGAAGAAGTCATTTTGCATATGACTGATAACCTTGCTCTCCATCCTGGAGCGTGATTCACGTCACATTTTTCCAGATCTCTGAATTATCAAAGAGTAGAAGCGTATGAATGCCAATTTTCAGCATACGACTGGAAACCTTTGAGCAAACACTGCGGTGTAGCTTTAAAAGATCGCAGCCCGGATCCGATATGTGATCCTGTCACGTTGAACGTTTTGGCATATGACCGATAACCTTTTTGGGGGATACCCAGAAGAGCCAGCCGTAGAGTATTAATGTATCAATATGAATTTTATATGTTTTTAATATTGGTTAGCTCATATTTTCTTCATTTTAATCCGTCTGACCGTGTTTCACTTAACCCCTACTGAGCATATAACTGGAAACCAATGCGCAAATATTCATCAGCAATGTGACAGGATCACAAATTGATTCTTGTGACACGGCATTGTTGAGAGCAGAACCTTCTATTTAACGCACACGTCTTGTTCAGGAGATGTACTGGCATTGTCGGCGCGTACAACTTTTTCCTGAAAAACGAAAAATGTTGCACGTAGCAAAATGCCATGTACACTTAGGAAAAATTTTGCCAATGGAGTAATGGTATGAAAAGTAACTATGGTGGCGTGGACGAAACTGCCCGCAGGGCGAACGCTATGCTGCGCAGTATGAGTGACGACATCATCGATAAACGTCATGAATTTGGACTTGACCGTTACTATCAAACCTTTACCCGAAATTCAGTTGCAAACATGCCGAAACTCAGCCGTCGTGCTGTTGAGCAGGCCATTGATGAAATGGAAGCCGCCGGTCATGAGTTTGGTAAGAAAGATGCCGGTAATGCCCGACATTACGCGCTGACCGTGCAGGATGTGGTGGATATTTATGCCCATCGTAAGGTGCCTAAGTATCGCGATATTCATGCCGGCAAAGGCCCGTTCGTTATCTTTGTGGTGAACCTGAAGGGTGGGGTATCTAAAACCGTCAGCACCGTAACGCTGGCGCACGGGCTTCGCGTGCATCCGGATCTGTTGCAGTATGATCTGCGTAACCTTGTCATCGATCTCGACCCGCAGGCTTCCAGCACCATGTTCCTGAACCATACCAACAGTATCGGTTCCATCATGGAAACAGCGGCACAGGCTATGCTGAATGACCTCGATGCCGAGCAGCTGCACAAGGACATCATCCAGCCAACCATCATTCCTGGCGTGGATATCATCCCAGCCTCCATCGATGATGGCTTTGTCGCCAGCCAGTGGAATGAGTTAGTGCACGAACATTTGCCTGGCCTGTTGCCCTCTGAGGTGCTGCGTCGCAATATTATCGACCGTGTCGGGAACGATTACGATTTCATCTTCGTGGATACCGGGCCGCATCTGGATGCCTTTATGCTCAACGCGATTGCGGCAAGTGATTTGCTGCTCACCCCGACACCACCGGCCCAGGTCGATTTTCACTCGACACTGAAATATCTGACTCGTCTGCCAGAAATGCTGGAGCAACTGGAAGAGGAGGGGATTAACCCGCGCATTAAGGGCAATATCGGATTCATGTCAAAAATGACCACCAAACGTGATCATGAGATGACACATGGTCTGGCCCGCGACGTATTTACATCCTACATACTGGACGCCACTTTGCCGCGTCTTGACGGATTCGAGCGTTGTGGGGAAACCTTCGACACGATAGTAAGTGCTGACCCACAATCTTATCCTGGTAGTGCCGAAGCGCTGAAAAATGCTAAGCGCGAGGCGGAGCGATTTACCCAGGCGGTTTTCAAAAGGATCGAATTTGTGAGGGGTATCAAATGACCAAAGTCATGAAGAAAATGGGCCGCACATTAGGGAACTCTAATTTCTCTAAAATGCTGAGTGAAAGCGAAGGTGCCCGAGTATTCGTTCTCAAGTCTGGAAAAGAAGCCCGTTTTGTCCTCACGAAAGTACTGCACGACGAGATTGAAGCGCAGACCTATATCGATTCTTCCGTTAATGGACGTGATCAGTCGTTGCTGACACCTGAATCCGTGGCGGATATTTCCCGTACCATTACGTTGCAACAGTTCTTCCCGGCGATTGGCAGGGAAGTCGATGATCGTATCGAAATTCTCGACGGATCGCGTCGTCGTGCTGCCTGTCTGTACAACGGGACGCCATTCGAGGTTCTGGTGACCAAAGATGAGCTGGATCTGGCCGATGCGCGCCAGCTTGCCGTGGACATTCAGACCGCTAAAGAACATACCCTGCGTGAACTGGGTAAACGTCTTGAACTGATGTATCCCGGTGATATGAGCCAGGCAGAGATTGCGAAATCAGAAGGGATTTCTGCGGCAAAAATCACCCGTGCTTTCCAGGCGGCATCCGTCCCGGAAGAGATGATCGCCGTTTTCCCGTCAGGCAGCGATCTCGCGATCGCCGATTACCAGTTTCTGCTCGATGTGGCGGAAAAGGCCAAAAGCAAAAAGCTGGCTATCAGCGACATTGTGGCTGGGGTGCGCGAGCGTATTGAGAAACAGGGCGAAACGGAATTTGATGATCCGGTCACCAAAGCGAAAATCATTAGCTATTTCCGGGCCGAAAGTAGCCGTCTGAAACCCCCCAAAGCGACCAAAAAAGCGGCGGCGGAAAATCTGGTGGTGTTTAAAGACAAGAAACAGTTTGCCCGTAAAAAGGTCGATACGGAAAAACGTCTGGTGACGTATGAATTCTCGCGTATTTCTGCGGAATTTCAGGCCGAGCTTGATGCGGCGATCCGGGCGGTGGCTGAAAAAATGGTCGCGGATAAACAATCTTAACGACCACATTTCCCGTAGCGTCGCGATTTATCGCACTGTTTAAACCTGCGCGATAAATCGCGACGCTACGGATTTTCCAACCTGCTGATTTTTTGTTTTCAATTGTAGATTGATCGATCTACAATTGTCGCAACATCCAACCAGAATGATGCAATCATGAAATCAGGCCCAGGCAGACCCAGAGAATTTGATCCGCAGGTTTTCCTCAATTCAGCGCTCGAATGCTTCTGGCAAAGAGGTTATCGATCGACATCAATGGCCGATTTAATGCAGGCATCCGGGTTAGCGAGCGCCAGCATTTACAAACTCTATCCCGATAAGCGTTCAATCTTTCTCGCTGCTCTCCAGCAATACATGGACGCCGGACTGGTGCGCGGTCAACAACGTGACGAGGAACTGGCACCAGAAACTGCATTGCGGGAAACGCTGGAATTTGTCGCGCTGTTTTCTTCCGGGCCACAAGGCGAGAAGGGGTGTTTCACCATCGCTGCGGCCTGCGAGTTGCTGCCGGGGGATGATGAAGTCAGAAGCCGGGTTGAATACAAATTTCGCGGGATAGTTGCGCGCCTGAACAGCATCCTGCGCAAAGGTCAGGAAACGGGGGTATTCCGTTCTGACGAACCGGCAGAAGTGATGGCGGAATGCATTTTTATGCTGCTGGAGGGCATGCGTGTCTACGGCAAAATCAAACCGGAGATAAGCGTGCTGAGAAAAAGTAATGAATTTATTATCCAGTCCGTACTGGCCGGTGCAGGGCAAAGGTGAGCATGCTGATGCCCGGGGCGCTGGTTCGTCGCCAGAGAAGAAGAAAAGTGATGGTGGTCCTGCAAACTGAGGGCGATAGCATCACCTGCGGCTGGACAGACAATGGCCGGTTTTATAAGCGACGTTTTCCGGCCGACCAGTTGCGCTTGTGTATGCCCTGGTCGGATATGTGGCCCATGACCTGAAGATCAGATCTTCACAGGATCACGCTGCCAAAATGCAGCGGATTACGCATGACATGAGCAATAGTTTGCAGGTTCTCTGCGCACATCTCGCGTGACCAGGAACCCCCGAGGCAGATACGCAACGCGTCCGGAGGATTATTATCGGTACAGAAAGCCGCGCTTGAAACTGCGCTGACCCCCAGTTCACGCAACCGTACCGCCATTTCAGCCGGATTCCAGTCAAAATGACGTGGCAACAGTAACCAAAGGTGGAAACCCTGCGGCGTGGCGCGGAAAGTAAACTCCTTCAGGATCTCCGATGCCATTTTTTGACGAATCACCGATTCCGCGCGTACCGATTGCAGCACCCGGTCAGCGGTGCCGTCGTTGATCCACTGCGAAGCCAGTGCGTTGGTGATCGGACTGGCCATCACATTCAGGGCGCGTAATGCCCCCGCCAGCAACTGCGTCTGGTGTTTGCCCGGACCTTTAATAAAGGCGGTGCGCAGCCCCGGACCAAAGCATTTTGACATGCCGGTAATGTACCAGGTGAGTTCAGGGATAAGTTCACTGAACGACGCAATATGTTGGGCCGCCAGCGCCGCATAGGCTTCATCTTCAATTACCGGAATGCTGTAGCGTGCTGCCACATCAGCCAGCGCTTCGCGTCGCCTTAACGGCAGGGTCAGGGTGGTGGGATTCTGGATCGTGGGATTGATATACAGGGCGCTGATGTTACCGGTCTGGCACTGGTATTCAAACACCCGCGGCAGCGGGCCATCTTCATCACAGGGCAGGGATTGCAACGTAATATTCAGTTGGCTGGCGATGGCTTTCAGGCCGGGATAAATCAAATCACTCACGCACACGCTGCCTCCCTTGCGGCACAGCAGCGTCAATAATCCCACCAGCGCGCTGTGAATACCCGGTGCTATCAGGATTTCATCCATATTCACCGAGGGTAGTTGCTTCTCCAGCCAGACTTTCGCCATCGCTTTATCATCCGCCTGGCCGCCGAAGTCCTGATAACGCAACAAGCCAAGAATGTTTTTTTGGCTAAAGAGATTGATTGCTCCCTGACTGATGGCCTGCGCCAGCTCTTCTCCCGGCTCAATCGGTGAATTCATGGTCATTTCATAGCTGCTGCCGCCACTCAACGGTACCGCAGGCACCTTACCGCGAATATAACTGCCGAGCCCCCGGCGCGAGTCGATCAAGCCGCGCCGGGTGGCCTCGGCATAACCACGCGTGACGGTGGTGTAATTCAGGGCGAGTTGGATCGCCAGTTCGCGCAGCGGCGGCAGGCGGTCGCGCGGTTGAAACTCGCCGCTGTTGATGCCATCAGCAATGATGTCAGCAATCAACAGATAAGCCGGACGTGCGGTGTTCTGACTTTGGTGGTGATGCCAGCGGCTGACGAGTTTGGTAAGCATGGATTCGATTCCGACAAATGGAGAAGAGAGCATCACTATTGCCTGGCGGAGGTTATTCTGCAATCACCTTTATCATTGATTGCATCAATGATTGCATGATGATTTTTATTGTGTGCATTTTTGGTGCGAATTGGCATCAATCTGGTGCAAAATTCCGCGTAACGCTGTTGTGCCCCTGCGCTAATCCCGTGTGATTGACAGGGTTTAAAAATTTTTCAGCTCACAAGTTGAGCAGTTGATGGGATCTTGATTGCATCCCTGCATTTGGCGGCTGGCACGACCCTTGCTCCATTCTCCCTGCATCACCTGCGGATGTGCCATAACGGGGAGCGTGGCTCCCCCCTGATAAAGACTGGGAGAAAAGTGCTATGCCAAAAGTTACGATGCCTGCCCACCAGACCGGTGATTTCTTTGTTGACTACGAAGAGAAGGTTTTTGAGGACGTAAAAGCGGAACCGGGCCAGAAAGCGTTGGTGACCTTTCATACGGTCGCGTTTGAAGGCTCCATTGGCTTCGTCAATATGTTGCAGGCAACCCGTCTGCAACGCAAAGGCTTCGAAACCTCCATTCTGCTGTATGGACCGGGTGTGCTGCTCGGCGTACAGCGCGGCTTTCCTACTCTCGGCGCGGAAGCCTTTCCCGGGCACCAAAACTACGCCAACCAGCTGAATAAATTTATGTCGGAAGGTGGCAAGGTTTACGCCTGCCGCTTCGCGCTTCAGGCGCTCTACGGTCATGGTGAACCGTCGCTGCTGGAAGGGGTACGTCCGATCAATCCGCTTGATGTGCTGGATCTGAAGCTGCTGCATGTCCGTGACAACGCGGTGATTATCGACACCTGGACTATGTAAGCGGAGGCGCGCTATGGCTGGATCACGCATTATCCGTGCCGCCGCAGCCCAGATTGCGCCAGATCTCCATGAGGCCAGCAAAACGCTGGCCCGGGTACTGGAGGCAATCGATAAAGCGGCAGAGCAGGGTGCAGAGATCATCGTTTTCCCTGAGACTTTTGTGCCTTATTACCCTTACTTCTCGTTCATCACACCCGCAATGACTGCCGGTGCCGCCCATCTGAAACTTTACGACCAGGCGGTGGTGGTCCCCGGTCCGATTACCCACGCGGTGGGGGAGCGCGCCCGGCTGCGCAAAATGGTGGTGGTGTTGGGCGTCAATGAGCGCGATCACGGCACGCTTTACAACACCCAACTGGTGTTTGATGCCAGCGGCGAGCTGGTACTTAAGCGCCGCAAAATTACCCCGACCTACCATGAACGGATGATCTGGGGGCAGGGTGATGGTGCCGGGCTGAAAGTGGTCGACACCGCCGTTGGGCGCGTGGGGGCGCTGGCCTGCTGGGAGCATTACAATCCGCTGGCTCGCTACAGCCTGATGACGCAGCACGAAGAGATCCATTGCAGCCAGTTCCCCGGTTCACTGGTGGGGCCGATTTTTGCCGAGCAGATGGACGTCACCATCCGTCATCACGCGCTGGAGTCTGGCTGCTTTGTGATCAATGCCACCGGCTGGCTGACTGAGGAACAAATCAATGAACTCACCGCTGATCCGGCGTTGCAAAAGGGGCTACGGGGTGGTTGCAATACCGCCATCATTTCCCCGGAAGGGCGTCATCTGGTGCCACCGCTGACGGAAGGTGAAGGCATTCTGATTGCCGACCTGGATATGGCGTTAATCACCAAACGCAAACGCATGATGGATTCCGTCGGGCATTACGCGCGCCCGGAATTATTGAGCCTGCGTCTGGACGCGACCCCTGCCCGCTACGTGGTGGCGCGTGATGATGAATCCGAAACCGGAGGAGAGCGCGATGCAGAACGTTCCGTCTACTCGCCAGCAGCTGATCACTGAGTTACTGACCCAGGGGGTCAACGTCATCAACCCGCAGCAGGAGCATGTCAGTCGTCATGGTGGTGCCGGGCCGTCTGACCACCAGGCGATGAACATTGATGGCGTGACGGTGATGGTGCCGATCTACACCCATTCCGCCCGTCAGTCGCCGTGGCAGGTGAAGCATGAGACGTCCGGGGTCACCCGGCTCTACAACAACACCATTCCGGTGCGGGAAATCAGCATCGCCCATAAGCCCAGGTTTTATGAACGGCAGACAGCGGAGGGTATCCCCTATTCACAGATCGCCACGTTACACGGCACCGATGTGCTGGCGACCACCGTGTTGCAAACCTGCATCCGCTATGAAAATCGCGCGAAGGCTTGCCAGTTCTGCGCCATCGGCCAATCGCTGGCGGCGGGCAGCACCATTGCGCGTAAAACACCGGAACAACTGGCCGAGGTGGCGAAAGCGGCGGTTGAGCTGGATGGCGTCAAGCATATGGTGATGACCACCGGCACGCCATCCGGTAGCGATCGCGGTGCACGCATTCTGGTGGAAAGTGCGCTGGCGATTAAAGCCGCCGTGGATTTGCCTTTGCAGGGGCAGTGTGAACCCCCTGGCGATGCGAAGTGGTTTCAGCGCATGAAAGATGCCGGGATTGATGCGCTCGGCATGCATCTGGAGGCGGTAACCCCGGCAGTGCGCGCCCGCATTATGCCGGGCAAGGCGCAGGTCAGCGTTGATCAATATCTTGAGGCGTTTGCCGAGGCGGTGGCGGTGTTTGGTCGCGGTCAGGTCAGCACCTATATCCTCGCGGGACTGGGCGATACCCCCCAGGCGATTCTGTCGCTGTCGGAAACCCTGATCGCGCTTGGTGTTTATCCGTTCGTCGTGCCGTTTGTGCCGATCAGCGGCACGCCCCTGGAGCACCATCCGGCACCCGACAGCCAGTTTATGTCATCCATTCTGCAACCGTTGGGGCAGATGCTGAGTCAGGCCCGTTTGCGATCCAGTGATATCAAGGCGGGTTGCGGTCGTTGCGGTGCCTGCTCGTCACTTTCCAGCTTCGAGCAGGCGATGGCGTAAGGAGTGAATGATGAACGAGTACGCGGGTTACACCATCAAGTGGGTGACGCTGCCGTGGGAACGGGAGCAGGCTTATGTGTTGCGCCAGCGGGTATTTTGCCAGGAGCAGGGGCTGTTCGCCGGACATGATCTTGATGATATCGATCGCCATGCCCGCCTGCTGGTGGCGCTGGGTAGTGTTGGCGGGTGGCACGATGCGGTGGTCGGTACGGTGCGTATTCATGAGACAGCTCCCGGTATCTGGCAGGGATCGCGTCTGGCGGTGGATAGCGACTACCGTCGCCAGGGACAGCTTGGCCCGACGTTGATCCGCCTGGCGGTGTGCAGCGCACATGCGCTGGGCTGTCGGGAATTTTATGCGCAGGTACAGCATCAAAACGAACCGCTGTTTCGCCGTATGCACTGGCACACGCTGGACTGGCTGGAATTGCGCGGCGTGCGACATGCACGCATGCAGGCCGACCTCAACTTCTACCCGCCCTGTCACGATCCCCTCAGCGGCATGGTCATTAGCGCAGCGACACGCAGGCGGGTTGTGGAGATGCCAACCTTTTTAACGGGGGCGACGGTATGAACCTGAGTTTACCGGCGCTGATTGAGCGCCTGCATACCTTCAGCGGCATCGCACACAAGCGAGATATCCAGCAGGTGGCAAAACAACTGCGGGAAGCCTGGCCGAATCCCAACCCGAATGGTGACGACTGTGCGCTGATCCCTGACGGCGACGGCTACAAGTTGCTGGCGATGGAGGGCTTCATCAACCGTTTTGTGGCGGATGATCCCTGGTTCGCTGGCTGGTGCGGGGTGATGGTGAATCTGAGCGACATCGCGGCAATGGGAGGACGTCCCCTGGCGGTGGTGAACGCTCTGTGGGATGACGCGTTGCCCCATGCGGAACAGATTTTACAGGGCATGGCTGCGGCCTCACGCGCGTATCAGGTACCGATCGTGGGTGGGCATACCAATTTGCGTAGCGATCAGCCGCAACTGGCGGTGGCCATTTTGGGCGAAACCCGCACCCCGCTCAGTAGCTTTGCGGTGCAATCGGGTCAGACGTTGATGGTAGCGATCAATCTTCAGGGACGCTGGCATCCTCCCGGTTACAACTGGGATGCCGCCACCGAGGCGTCTCCTGCGGCACTGCGCCAGGCCTGGTCATTGCTGCCCGAGCTGGCGGAAACCGGGTTAATCCACGCCGCGAAAGACATCAGCCAGGCGGGTCTGACCGGGACTCTGGTGATGATGCTGGAAAGCTGTGGTCTGGGCGCTGAACTGGATTTGGATCAGATCCCGATACCGCCAGACGTCACGCTGGAGCAGTGGCTGTGCGCCTTTCCCAGCTTTGGTTTTTTGCTGGCGGTGGAGGAGGAACATCGCGAGGCGGTACAACAACGCTTTGCCCACTGTGACATCGCCTGTGCTGCGGTGGGTCGTTTCACCGCGCACAGAAAGCTCGACCTGCATTTCCGGCAGCAGCACGCCTGCTACTGGGATCTTACACAACAATCCCTTACCGGGATGACCTGTTAACAGAGGAAGACATCATGCCTGCTATGCACTTTGTCGTTTGCTGGCCTGACGGCAGCAAAGATACTTGCTACTCCCCCTCCACCGCGATTGAGAAGCACCTGGAGGTTAACCATCCTTATGCCCTGGAAGAATTCGTGACTATCACCACCCGCGCCCTCGACGAGGCCAGTGAGCGGGTGAAAGCGAAATTCGGCTATTACTGTTCCAGCGCCCAGGATCAGTCAGCGGTGATCGTGCAAAAAGCCCGGCAGTTCGGGGCCGAGCAGCAGGTCATTGTCGAAAAGATCACTCCCGTCCCGGCCTGATAACCAGCGAGAAAACCATGAACAACAACCATTATCCTGTCGTCATTATTGGCGGCGGGCAGGCCGGTCTCGCCATGAGCTGGAACCTGGCACAAAAAAATATCCGTCATCTGGTGCTGGAACGTCACCGTCTGGCCTGGGCGTGGCGTGAGCAGCGTTGGGACAACTTTTGTCTGGTGACACCGAACTGGCAATGCAAACTGCCCGGTTTTCCCTATGACGGTGACGATCCGCACGGCTTTATGCTGCGCGATGAGATCGTCGATTATGTCGAACGTTATGCGCGGAGTTTTGACGCGCCGCTGCGTGAAGGGGTCAATGTACTGCGGGTAGTGAAAACCGATGGCGGCTTCCTGCTGCATACTTCGGCAGGTGAATTTAGCGCGGATCAGGTGGTGGTTGCCGTCGGTAACTACCATCGTCCACGCTTCCCGGCGATTGCCGCAGAGCTGCCCGCACATATCATGCAGGTGCATTCCGCCAACTATAAATCGGCGCGGCAACTGCCGGCAGGCGAGGTACTGGTGGTCGGTTCAGCGCAATCTGGTGCGCAAATCGCTGAAGATCTGCATCTGGCTGGTCGCCGCGTCCATTTGTGTGTGGGAAGCGCACCGCGTGTGGCGCGTTTCTATCGCGGGCGTGACGTGGTGGACTGGCTGGATGATATGGGCCATTACCGGTTGACGGTGGATGATCATCCACTCGGCGAAGATGCGCGACGCAAGACCAACCACTATGTCACCGGACGTGATGGTGGACGTGATATCGACCTGCGCGCCTTTGCGTTACAAGGTATGCAGCTTTATGGCCGTCTGCTGGGTTATGGCGATGGCGTGTTACTGACCGCTGATGACCTGCAACAGAATCTTGACGGCGCGGATGCGACCTCGCAAAAAATCAAAGACAGCATTGATGTCTGGATTGCAGAACAGGGTATCGATGCACCGGAAGAGGCACGCTATCAACCGCTGTGGCAACCGGAGAATCCCGCCACCCGCATTGATCTGACCGCTATCTCCGCCATTATCTGGGCTGTCGGTTTTCACACCGATTTCAGTTGGATCGAGGCGCCTGCATTTAATGATAACGGCTATCCCCTGCATAGCCGGGGTGTTTCGGTACAGCCGGGCCTCTATTTCCTTGGCTTGCCCTGGTTGTGGACATGGGGTTCCGGCCGTTTTGAGGGGGTAGGGGAAGATGCGGCATGGCTGGCAGAGGCCATTGCCGCACACCCGCTGCAAGCCACGCATGTGGAGGGTGTTTATGTCCACGATCACCGTTAATGACGCGGCTTTCTGGCAACAGGAGGCGCAGCGCCTCGACTGGCAGCAGGATTTCACCTCCGTGGTTGAAGAGATCGACGGTGGGCCACGTTGCCGCTGGTTTCCTGGCGGGCGTACCAATCTGAGTTATAACGCGCTGGACCGTCATCTGGCGGAAAAAGGCGATCGCTGTGCGATTATCCAGCGTGACTACCGGGGAGCGACGCAGCGACTCAGCTACCGTGAGTTATGGCAACAGGTGAATGCGTTAAGCCACCTGATGATCAGCTGGGGGATCCGTCAGGGTGACCGGGTAATGATTGTGCTGCCGATGACGCCGTTGGCTGCCGTTGCCATGCTGGCCTGTGCCCGATTAGGGGCGGTGCATGTGGTGGTCTATTCGGGCGTGACCAGCGATGCGCTGGCGCAACGTGTCGTTGCTTGTCAGCCTGCGCTGCTGCTGCATTGCAGCGAACCCCGTGGCCGTCAGGAATTACCGTCGATCCCGACAGCCAGCGCCCCCTTACGGGCGGTGGATTGCTATTCCCCGGACTTTACCCAGGCACTGGCACAGCATATCGGTTGTGTCGTGCCCTGCGTCTGGCTGGAGGCTTCTCAGCCCTCACATCTGTTGTTTACCTCCGGCACCACCGGGGCACCAAAGGGGATTGTGCGGGATACCGGCGGCTACGCGGTGGCTTTGCTGGCCAGCCTCCGACATCTGTTTCATGTTCAGGATGATGAGATCTTCTTTACCACTGCGGATGTGGGTTGGGTCACGGGCCACAGCTACGGTATTTACGCGCCGTTGTTGGCGGGGATCACCACGGTGATGTACGAGGCCAGTACGGTCAATACCCCTGGAGAAAGTTGGTGGCAGATGGTGGCGGAGCTGGGGATCACCCGTATGCTGACCATCGCCGGGGCGATTCGTCTGGCACGGCAGCAGGGAAAACCCCATGCCAGTCTGGCATCGCTGCGTTCTCTCTATCTTGCGGGGGAACCGCTGGACCCTGCGACCCACGGCTGGGTCACCCGCGGGATGGGCGTTATCTGTGAAAATCACTACTGGCAGACTGAATCTGGCTGGCCGTTGCTGGCAGGCACCGGCAGCGGTTTAGCGCCGGTATTTACGCGCGCGGTGGACATTGTTGATGTCACCAGCGGTGAGTCCTGCGCGTCGGGGCAGGCGGGTATGCTGGTGATTAAGGACACCCTTGGGCCAGGGGGAATGTCGACCCTATGGCAGGACGACACACAACACGATCAACGTTACTGGCTGCGGCGTGATGGGCGGTGGTTTTACGCCACGCATGATTGCGCGGTACGGCAAAACGACAGCATCGTCATTCAGGGACGGATGGATGATGTGATCAATATCGGCGGTAAACGTCTGGCGACAGCCGAGGTAGAAAATGCTCTGGCTGGTATCGCGGGTATTATTGAAGTCGTCGCCACCCGTACGCCGCACCATTTACTGGGCGAAATGGTGGCTTTGTTTGTTGTCACCGAGGGGTTAACCGTGCAGCAGGAAGGGATGCTGAAACAGCAGATACGTGAACGGTTGGTCAGTCGTTGTGGCCGGTTTGCCTTGCCGAGAAAAATCCATTTCCGTCGTTCATTGCCGAAAACGTTTTCGGGAAAGTTTCTACGCCGGATGCTAACGGCATAGCCAGCGCGGGTGATGCGATATCGCACGCTGAATATCGCATCACACCTGCCGGTAAACACCGTTTTTATGCCAGATTCATGGGTTTAGGTTGATAACGTTGTGCCCAGCTATCCAACACGTCGGTGTCGCCATCAAGGGTACCGAACACAATCACCGTGGCTTTACGACCATGTGATTCAATGACATTCAACAGCTCCGCGTTGGGAAACGTCACCAGATAAACAGCGTCCAGCAGGATATGTTCTTTCCTGAGCGTCTGACTTGAGAACAAACCGATCTTCACGCCTGATGAGATCAGTTGTTTTTTATTACGCATCGCGCGGTAAATTTGCCCGTCAAACACCTGACTGAGAAAATCTTCACAGAATGGGGAAGATTTGTTTGGCACGCAAATCCTGACATTACGTCCGGACTGGCTGGCATGGTTGATGGCAAATGCAACCACGTTGTTGTACTGCGACACCAATTCATTCTGAGGTTTAACAAGGATAAATCTTTCTTTCAACGGCATGATTTTATGTAAAGTTCCTGAGCAAAAAAAAACGAAGCCCCGACGTTAATCGGCGAGGTTTTAGTTAGCGCATCATCTCATCAGGAAGATAACGACACAGATAATGGTGCGAACTGCCTTCAGGGCGACCAGCATATTTTCCTTTCTGCTGCTGTTCTGAGTTTGGGGCATCGCCTTGTGCAGTCAGTTGGAGGAATCCATTACTTTGATAATAGCCTGGGCTATGATTTCGCGCCATGAAGGGCAGCAGGTTCTTATGACGTTATGATTGGGCTGTCGCTAATTTTTTAATAGCCGGCGCATTGTCTAAAGATTGATCAGTAATCATTCTCATCATTCCATTCTTTTCCCGCACTTAACGCAAATCATCTTGTCGGATTTATTTATTTCCAAAGTATGCTTTTGTTCGCAAAACGGTCATTCACACACAAACGGTCAAACTCGGTCACGATAGTTTCATTTTAAAATTATTTCGCACCGTTGCGATTTGTTCTGCGTTTTTATTAAAACAGCCGTTATCTGTGATGAAGGTCGCGTTATTAAATGTATATAAATCCATTTTTCATTTTTTTTTCAATAAAAGTCACTTTTTTGGCGGCGGTAAATTCGCTGCCTGACACTTTTGCCTGGTGCACATTTTGCACCGGTCGAATCCACTAACTTAATGGCATCGGAGGTCACCATGTTACCGATTGAACGTCACCGTCAGATCATGGAGGAATTAAATTTACATGGTCGGGTATTGGTGGTTGAGCTGGTTAAACTTTGTCGGGTTTCTCAGGAAACCATTCGCAGGGATTTATCTCAGTTAGAAAAAAAAGGATTATTACAACGCAGTCACGGCGGTGCGGTGATGGCGCAGAAACACCAGGGGAATCTGGCAGGGAAAAATAATAAACCGAACGAGTATGAATCTACATTTCGCCTGCGCATGAATGAGAATACTCAGGCGAAAACATTAATTGCTAAAAGAGCGCTCGATTTTATCACGCCGGGCGACTGTATATTGCTGGATAGCAGTACCACCTGTTGGTTTTTGGCCCGGCAATTGCCAGACATCGAACTGACGGTGCTGACTAACTCGCTACGTATCGTGCAGACACTGGCCGCCAAAGGCCATATCCGCACCATCTGCCTGGGAGGAGAGTATTCCGATCACAATGAAGATTTTAATGGCATCGTTGCCGAGCAGCCGCTGAAAGATTATTTAATCAACAAAATATTTTTCTCCTGTAGCAGCCTGGGCAATGACGGATATTTACGTGCGGCGAACGAAAATAACGCACATCTAAAACAACAAATGCTGATGGCATCAGAAAGAAAATATCTGCTTATTGATGCGGGGAAATTCCTTCGGCCATCTTTTGCCAGAATTTGCCATTACCGTGAAGTGGATTTTTTAATTACCGACAGCATGAAAGATAAAGAATTACAACAGGAGCTGGCCTGGAACGGTGTCAATATTATCGATTGTTCACAACGCCAGAATACCATGCAATTAATGAACTCTCAGGATATTTAACCCTATGAAAAAAACACTTATCGCCTGTTCCCTGCTGGCGCTGTTTGCTGCCACCACCGCCCATGCTGCTGACAAGCTGCGCATGGGGATCGTGGTCAAAGTAGGCGGCATTCCGTGGTTTAACGCGATGGAAGCGGGCATCAAGAGCGAAGCGGCCAAGGAGGGGATCGATGCCTGGATGGTTGGCCCTACCTCGGCTGACCCGGCGTTGCAGGTCAGGGCGATTGAAGATCTGATTGCGCAGAAAGTTGACATCATCGGCGTGGTACCGAATGACCCGAAAGTGCTGGAGCCGGTGCTGAAACGCGCCCGTGATGCTGGTATCCGCGTGCTGGTGCATGAATCGCCGGATCAGAAGTACGCCAACTGGGACTTTGAGTTGGTCGATGCCAAAACCCACGGCGAAAACCATATGAAGGCGCTGGCCGAATGCATGCATGGCGAGGGCAAATATGTCGCCTACATGGGCGGCCTGACGGTGCCGCTGCACAACGCCTGGGTGGATTCCGCCGTGGCGTATCAAAAGGCCCATTTCCCGAAAATGCAGATGGTTGGCGACAAGTTTGGCGTTGGTGAATCACTGGATGACTCCATCCGTACCACCAACGAAGTGATGTCTAAATACCCGGATCTGAAAGGCATCATCGCCTTTGGTTCACAAGGGCCAATCGGTGCCGGCCGCGCGGTGATGGCGCGTAACAAAATTGACCAGGTCTGCGTGATCGGGGCCTTTAGCCCAGGGCAGGGTCAGATGCTGGTTAACCGTGGTGCCATTAAAGGTGGCTACATCTGGAACCCGATGACGGCAGGTGAAGTTTTCGTGCGTCTTGCGGGCATGATGCAGAAAAACCAACCGATTACCGACGGCATGACCATCGACGGTCTGGGCAAGGTGAAGGTCGATGAGCAGACCCACACCATCCTCGGCAACAACACCGAAAGTCTGGACAAAACCAACCTGCCAAAACTGGTCAAACTGGGGCTGTAATATGCAACTGATCGAACCACAGACGCTGATTGCCCTCGAGAGCCTGTCGAAAACCTTCGGCGGCAACCGGGCATTAAGTGATATCTCACTGTCGTTAATGGCTGGGGAAGTGCATTGCCTTGCTGGTACTAACGGCTGTGGTAAGAGCACCCTGATTAAAGTGATCTCCGGGGTGCATGCCCCGGATGCAGGTAGCAAAATCATCCTCGGTGACCGTGGCGAACGCTTTCCGCGCCTGACGCCAAAACAGGCGCGCGATTTTGGTGTGCAGGTGATTTATCAGGATCTGTCGCTGTTTCCCAATCTCAGCGTCGCCGAGAACATCGCGTTTGAGCACAACCTCGGTAACCTGCTTGGCTGGTACAGCAAGAAAAAACTGCGTGCCAGCGCTGAGAAAATCATCACCGAACTGAAGTTTGACCTGAATCTCGATGCCAAAGTGGCTGAACTGTCGATTGCACAACGTCAGCAGGTGGCGATTTGTCGTGCGCTGGTGGCGGACGCCCGTCTGGTGATCATGGATGAGCCAACCGCGTCGCTGACCCGCACCGAGGTGAATCAGCTGCTGCGTACCGTGCGTTACCTGAAAGAGAAAAATATCTGCGTGGTGTTTGTCAGCCACCGTCTGGATGAAGTGCTGGAGATCTCCGATCGCGTCACCGTGATCCGTGATGGCCGCAAAATGGGTACCTGGCCTGCCAGCGAAATGGACGGCCATCGCCTGACTGAATTGATGACCGGGCTGACACTCGATTATCACCTGAAAACCCCAACCCTGAATCCACATCGCAAGCTGCTGGAGGTGGAAAACCTCAGTCGCAAAGACCAATACCATGATGTCAGTTTTTCGCTGCATGAAGGCGAAGTGCTGGGACTGTGTGGCCTGCTGGGTTCCGGGCGTACCGAACTGGCGTTGTCGCTGTTTGGCATGACCAAACCGGACAGCGGTAAAATCTGGCTTGACAGCAAGCCGGTGCGTTTTCGCAACCATGAAGATGCTATCAAATCTGGCATTGGCTACGTCTCAGAAGACCGTCTGACGCTCGGGCTGGTTCAGCAACAGTCGGTCGCCGATAACATGGTGCTGTCGATTCTCGACCAACTGCGCAACCGCTTCCACATCATCGATGAATACCGCAAAAACAAACTGATCCACGACTGGATTCAGCAGTTGGGCGTTCGCGTGGCCGACCCGGAACACGCCATCTCCACGCTCTCGGGGGGAAACCAGCAAAAAATCGTGCTGGCGAAATGGGTGCTGACCCAACCCAAAATCCTGATCCTCGATTCGCCGACCGTCGGCGTCGATGTCGGCGCCAAGGCGAGCATTTACACCCTGATCCATCAACTGGCGAAAGAGGGGCTGGCGATCATCCTGATTTCCGATGAAGTGCCGGAGGTTTATTACAACTGCGACCGCATTCTGCATTTCCGTGACGGCACCGTGCATGCCGAGTACCAGCCGCAACAGGTGGCGCAGCAGCAACTGGCGGAGGTGATCAATGCCTGATTTATCGTTCTTCAAACCCCAGTCGAGTCAGGGCTGGCTGGCCTGGGTGCTGGTGTTCTTCTTCGTAGTGTTCTCCCTCGTCAGCGATCAGTTCCTGACGTTGCAGAACCTGCTCGACCTGACGGAAACCTATGCTGTCACCGGCATCTTCGCCCTCGGCCTGTTTGTGGTGCTGGTCACTGGCGGGATCGACATCTCCTTTGCGGCGGTGGCTTCGGTGGTGCAGTACGTCATCGCCTCGTTGTTTGTGCAGTTCGGTTTCGACAATGCCCCGCTCAGCATCCTGCTGGCGATTGCCTGCGGCACGTTGTTTGGGGTGATCAATGCGGTGCTGATCTACTGGCTGCGCATTGTCTCGATCATCATCACCATCAGCATGCAGTCGCTACTGTTTGGCATGTTGATGTGGATTACCGAGGGACGCAGCCTCTACAACCTGCCGGAGTGGTGGGTGACGCTGCATAACATCCTGCCGTTTAGCGTCCACGGCCAGACCTACCAGATTGGCCTGCCGCTGACCATCATGCTGGTGATTGCCGCCATCACCTGGCTGCTGCTGAACAAAACCCATCTGGGCCGTCAGTTGTACGCCACTGGTGGCGATCAGGAGTCGGCTCGCCGTATCGGCATTCGCGTCGGACTGATCCATATCCTTGCCTACGGATGGCTGGGCGCGCTGGCGGCGGTGGGTGGCCTGGTACAGGTCTACCGTGTCGGTGAAGTGGTGCCCAATGCGTTGGTTGGCGGCGAGCTGGATGTACTGGCGGCCACGGTGCTGGGGGGGGCCAGCCTGATGGGCGGCAAAGGCACCGTCACCGGGACACTGATGGGGGTCTTCCTGATCGCCATCCTGAAAAACGGCCTCAACCTGGTCGGTATCTCCAGCTACTTCATGAACATTGTGATCGGCGTGGTGATTATGGTTGCCATCACCGTCACCCATTACAAAAAGCGCAAAGAAACCGACGTCAGCTTCGTCTGATCGGGGAGAGTGTGATGAAACATCTGAATTTTCTGACCAGTGAAAAAGCGCATCCCGGATTGCTGTTGCTGATTGCGCTCGGCGTTGCGGTGTTCAGCATTATGCTGCCGGGCCGCTTCCTGACCGACTCTACTTTTATGAGCATGGCCTTCCAGTTGCCGGAACTGGGCCTGCTGACGCTGGCGATGTTTATCGCCATTCTCAGCGGCGGTCTTAACCTGTGCATCATCGCCACCGCTAACCTGACGGCGCTGTTTATTGCCTGGGTGTTGTTGAACTTTATGCCTGCCGGGGCGGGCACCGGGCTGCAACTGTTGTGGCTACTGATGGCGCTGGTGGGGGCGGCATTGATCGCCACGCTGATTGGGGTGATCACCGGGCTGATGGTCAGCCGGGTTGGGGCGCACCCGATTCTGGTGACGCTGGCCACCATGATGACGGTCAACGGCATTGGTATCTGGCTGACACGCGGTGCTGCCGTCAGTGGAATGCCGGATGTGGTGCGTGCACTCGGTGCAGACACCTTCCTGACCATTCCGTTGCCGCTGTGGCTGTTCTTCGCCACCGCCGGACTGATGGCGCTGTTCCTTGGCAAAACCCGTGCCGGTAAATGTATCTACATGGGCGGCAGCAACATCAATGCCACCTGGTTCAGTGGCGTGAATACCCATCGTCTGCTGATTCTGGTCTACGTCATCTCCAGCCTGCTGTGCGTGCTGGCGGGGCTGGTGATGATGGCACGGTTTAACTCGGCGCGTATGGGCTATGGCGACTCTTATCTGCTGATCACCGTGTTGGCGATCATTCTCGGTGGTACGGATCCCAACGGCGGTTTTGGTCGCGTCACTGGCGTGGTGCTGTCGCTGATTGCGCTACAAATCCTCTCCACCGGATTCAACCTGTTAAACATCAGCCAGCACTTCAGCCTGGCGATGTGGGGTGCGGTACTGATTGTGGTACTGGGCCTGAAGTTCTTTAAAACCAAATTCACTCATTCCCGTGCGGTGCGTCGCAGTACTTTACTTGCACGCCAGGCCGGCCTGACTAAAAAAAAGGAAGTCTGATGCGTACCCAAATTTCTCCCTCTTTGATGTGCATGAACCTGATGGAAATTAAACAGCAACTGGCCGTGCTCGACACCCGAGCTGATTTCCTGCACATCGACATCATGGACGGTCATTACGTCAAAAACATCACCCTGTCGCCGTTCTTTATCGAGCAGATCCGCCCGCACACCAAAGTGGCGCTCGATGTACATCTGATGGTGGAGGAACCGACTGACTTTATCGAGGTGATTGCTAAAGCAGGCGCGGATTACATCTGCCCGCATGCGGAAACCATCAACCGTGATGCGTTCCGCGTGATTAACCAGATCCGCTCACTCGGCAAGAAAGTGGGTGTGGTGCTGAACCCGGCAACGCCGGTGTCGTACATCCATCACTACATCCATCTGCTGGATAAGATCACCGTGATGACCGTTGATCCTGGTTATGCGGGCCAGCCGTTTATCACCGAGATGGTGAAGAAGATTGAGGAGCTGCGCGACCTGAAAGCACGCCACGGCTACAACTATCTGATTGAGATTGATGGCTCCTGCAATCAGCGCACCTACCGTACATTGCTGGACGCGGGCGCAGAAGTGCTGATTGTCGGCACCTCCGGGTTGTTTAACCTCGATGACAACCTTGAAACCGCCTGGGACCAGATGATGGACAACATCGAGCAGGCAAAAGGTGCGTTACGGGAGTCAGCATGAGTCGAACCTGGCTGGGTATAGATATTGGTGGTACCAGCACCCGGTTGCTCACCCTGCGCGGAGAGGATCAGTGGGCGGGATTTCGCAAATTGCCGACCGCCAGCTGGGCAAAGTCAGCCGATGCGCTGAGTGCACTGGCGGGGTTGATTAATGAGGTGCTGGCGCAGCAACCGATTGATGGCGTGATGCTCGGCCTGCCGGGCATCCTGAGCCGCGATCGTCAGCATGTGGTGTCGTTACCCTTTATCCAGGCGCTGGACGACACCCCGGTGGCGGCGCATCTTAGTGAGATGACCGGTATCCCGGTGGCGATGGATAAAGACGTTAACCATCTGATGTTATGGGATTTAATGCAACTTGATACGCTGCCGGATAACGCCGTGGGTTTATATCTGGGCACCGGCATGGGCAACAGTTTGTGGCTGAACGGTCAGTTCTACCACGGCGAGCACGGCGGCGCGGGCGAGATTGGCCATATCCCGCTGGCAAATAACGATCTGCCCTGTCCGTGCGGGAATCACGGCTGTGCTGAAACCCTGACGTCAGGACACTGGCTGAGCCAGTGGGCGCGTCAGCACTGCGCACAAACCGATATGTCGCAACTGTTCACGCTGCACGGCGATCATCCTGATTTGCAGCAGTTTGTCAGCCGCCTGGCAAAAATCATCGCCAGCGAGATGAACATTATTGACCCGCAATATCTGATCCTCGGTGGCGGCGTGCTGGCCATGAATGATTTTCCGCTGGCGTCGCTGCGCAACCAGATCGTGCGGCATTTGCGCCCACCGGTAACCCGCAGTGGATTGCGCATGGTCATCAGCCATGCCACCGATCAGACCGGTTGCCGTGGTGCCTGTCTGGCGGCTGCACGGCAGTTTGGGAGGTAAACATGAAAGGCAAAGTGTGCGTGTTTGGCTCGTTCAACCTCGATATAGTCACCAAAATGTCGCGGTTTCCGCAGCCTGGCGAGTCACTGGTTGCACACAGCAGCATGATGGGGCCGGGCGGTAAAGGCTCGAATCAGGCCACGGCGGCACTGCGAGCCGGTGCCAGGGTGCACTACATCGGCAAGGTCGGTAATGACGACTTCGGTCTGTTCGCCCGTCGCCATCTCGAGAAGACCGGCTTTGACGCCATCACGTTGTTCACCTGCAAAGAAAAACCGACCGGTAACGCGATGATCTACGTGGCCGGTGATGATGCCGAAAACATGATCTCGGTTTATCCCGGCGCCAACCTGATGGTCACGGCGGCGGAGGTGAACCGTTGCCAGCCTACGGTGGCGGCCGCTGACATTTTGCTGGTGCAACTCGAAAACAACCTGAGCGCCATTCAACGGATGGTGGATAACGCCCGTCAGGCGGGAACCTATGTGATTGTGAACCCGGCCCCGTGGCAAAAGGTGAGCGATGCCTTTCTGCGTCATGTTGACCTGCTCACGCCGAACAGCACGGAAGCCGGCCAACTGACCAACACCAAAGTGACCGACCTGGCTTCAGCACAGGTGGCGGCGCAGATCCTGCACGGCAAAGGGGTGCGTCAGTTGATCATCACCCTCGGTATCCAGGGCGCGCTGCTCTCAACCGGTGAACGGATGTTGCTGGTGCCGGTCTTTCCGGCGCAACCGGTGGACAGCACTGGCGCGGGGGATTCCTTTAACGGCGCACTGGCGGCGCGTCTGGCGGCCGGAGAACCGCTGGAGCAGGCGGCGCTGTTCGCTTCGGCGTACGCCTCGGTGTGTGTCGAACGTGCCGGGGCAGCGAACTCAATGCCGCGTTATGACGACGCCGTAAAACGGATGCAGCAATACCCGGAACTGGCGATCAGCGAGATCGGTGTTTCCGCCAGCGCCTTACCGTGAAACCCAGGGGCGTTTGCCCCCGGTGATGTTTGCTTAACAGTTTGTGTCAGACATGCGTTTTCATAAGTGTATAATACTGTGTAGACTACACATGTAACGGTATGGACGGAGGTGCAGCATGCCAAACGCAGTGCTAAAAACACGCAAGCAGAACGTCACACTCACTCTGGAACCCCAGCTACTGCAGCAGGCAAAGGAGGCAGGGTTAAGTTTGTCTCAGCTATTAGCCAATGCGATAGCCGAAAAACTACGTGAAAATGCGGTTGAACAATGGCAGCGGGAAAATACAGATGCCATTTCAGACTTGAACCGACACATGGCGCAAAACGGCGTATTTTCAGACATGCACAGGAAATTTTAACTGATGCAGTATCGGGTATATAAAAACAAAAATGCGTCTAAGTTTTATCCACTGTTGCTGGATGTACAGAGCGATATTATTGAAAGTATTGATTCGCGCATCGTGATCCCGCTGACCCCAATTGAACTCTATCAGGGAAAAGTTGTGCAGCGCCTAAACCCAACTCTACATGTTGAAGGTAATGATTATCTGATGATGACGCATGAGCTGGCAGGTGTTCAACTCACTGTTCTGGGTACAGAAGTCTGTAGCCTTGCCAGCCAGCGTGAAACGATCAGGACCGCTCTGGATTTCATTATTGACGGATTCTGAACCGCCCGAATTACGGCTTACCCGGCTGCCATGTCCCCACATCCTGCGCATCAATTCGTTTTGGCAGCAGTTTCGCAGCATAAAACGCATCGGCAATCTTCTGCTGTTCGCTCAGGTCGCTGCTCGTCATTGGTTCAATCTGGTAGCTGCGCTGAGCATTGGCTTGCTCCGTGGGAGACGGCGTTTCTCGCGCGTAATAGGTAAGATCGACTCCTGCCAGCAATAGACGTCGCGTGTGCATGGCCGTTCCTTTTAATGTTTAACATTAAAAGGAGGGTAAGATGGGGACGGCAGTGTTCCAACTGCCGTGTTTGCATAAGATTTGCCGGATTTTGACTTAGTAGCGGCGCGATTTATCGCGCAGGTTTTGCCGGACTGCGCGATAAATCGCGACGCTACGAATTTATGTAATCTGAGGCCCGAAATGATTGCGCTTCCGGGCCGGATATCAGCAATCAGTTGCCCGCAAGCTTACTCACCAGACGCTTAGCCACTTCTTCTGAACTGGCCGGGTTTTGCCCGGTAACCAGATTGCCATCCTCAACCACAAACGGCATCCAGTCAGCGCCTTTCTGGTAGTGCGCGCCAAGGGCGATAAATTCGTCCTCGATCAGGAATGGCACCACGTCGGTCAGTTCGACGGCAGCTTCTTCGCTGTTGGTAAAGCCCGTAACCTGTTTACCTTTGATCAACGGTTCACCGCTGGCGGCTTTAACATGACGCAACGCGCCCGGCGCGTGGCAGACGAAACCAATCGGTTTACCGGCGCGATCGAAGGATTCAATCAGATTAATCGACTGAGCAGATTCCGCCAGATCCCACAATGGACCATGACCGCCGGGATAGAACACGGTATCAAACGCGGCCTGATCAACGCTTTCCAGTTTCACCGTCGTTGCCAGCGCCTGTTGTGCGGCCGGGTCCGCCTTAAAGCGGTCGGTCATTGCGGTCTGAAAATCGGGCAGGTCGCTTTTCGGATCAAGCGGCGGCTGTCCGCCTGCCGGTGAGGCCAGCACGATCTCTGCTCCTGCGTCCTTAAACACGTAGTAAGGTGCCGCAAACTCTTCCAGCCAGAATCCGGTTTTCTTGCCGGTATTACCCAGCGCATCGTGGGATGTCAGTACCATTAACACTTTCATGATAAATCCTCTTTTTACACAGTAACTTACTGCTGTTGATCGAGCAGGGATGTCAGTAACGCCATCTTGTCCTGATAAGGGGCGCGCAGCCGCAGATTGGTGGTGCCCACCTCGTCCTGCACCACCACAGGTTTGGCATGGCTAAAGCGGCGGAAACCGTGAATGCCGTGATATGCGCCTGTACCGGATGCCCCGACGCCGCCGAATGGCAAACTGTCGAGAGAAGCATGGGTCATGACGTCATTAATCACCAATGCGCCCGAGGTGGTGCGCTGTGCCATCTGTTGTTGACGTTGTGCATCGTTACCAAAATAGTAGGCCGCCAGCGGGCGCGGGTGTGCGTTGATGTAATCAATCGCTTCTGCCACCGACGTTGACCAGGTCTTGACAGGCAACAGTGGGCCAAAAATCTCCTCCTGCATCACTGCCATCTCTTCCGTCACCGCCAGAATTAAATGCGGGGCGATTTTTCTGCTATCGGCATCGAAAGCCGGTTCACCTTCGGGGGCCAGACTGATAATGCGTGCGCCTTTATTTTGCGCATCCTCCAGCAGATTGATCAGCCGTTGATAATGGCGATCGCTGATGATAGCGGTGTAATCCGGGTTCGACTGTACGGTCGGGAATGCCTGCTGCATAAAGCTGCGAGCGGCGGTGACAAAGGCGTCTTCGGCACCCTCCGGCAGCAGCAGATAATC
The DNA here is from genome assembly GCF_059730565.1 of Pantoea sp. X-Soil-TKNS-1279. NCBI lineage: Bacteria > Pseudomonadati > Pseudomonadota > Gammaproteobacteria > Enterobacterales > Erwiniaceae > Pantoea > Pantoea sp. X-Soil-TKNS-1279. The sequence goes on from NZ_AP035950.1 coordinate 26,675, forward strand.
GGGAGAGATACAGATTTGCCCGGCGTTAAAGGTTTTGATGGTCAGGGTTCTCGCTGCGGCCAGCGCCGGATCCGCATCCACATCGACCACCACCGGCGATTTACCGCCCAGTTCCAGCGTGACCGGCACAAGATTTTCCGCCGCCGCACGCATAACGTGTTTGCCGACATTGGTGCTACCGGTAAACACCAGATGGTCGAAAGGCAGACGGCTGAAAGCCTGTCCGACATCGGCATCACCCAGCACCACGGTAAGCTCCTGAGGATCAAAATAGCGGGCAACCAGTTCGGCCAGCAGTTCCGAGGTTTTCGGCGTCAGTTCTGAAGGCTTCAACATCGCTGTATTCCCGGCAGCAAACACACCTGCCAGCGGGCCAAAGGCGAGGTTAATCGGAAAATTCCACGGGCTGATAATGCCGACCACCCCGAGCGGTTGCGGCACAATCCATGCCTGCATGCCCGCTACCGGTACGTCGGCGCTTTCCGCTGCCATCCAGCTTTCAAGATTATCAGCGGAATGTTGCAGCATATTGATGGTGGTGACCAGGTCTGCCGCCATCGTCTGGTAAGCGCTGCGATGGCCGAAATCGGCGTTAATTGCGTTAGCGATCGCAGCATGATTGTCGCGAATCAGCGCGATGCTGCGTAGCAGACGGTCGCGACGTAATGCCGCAGAGGCTGGACCTGCCTGCAAATGGGCGTTTTTCATGCTGTGCAGAATGTGCAGCAACTGCTGATCGTGTTGGGTAGCGTTCATCATGTTGTCCTGTTAAATCGGGTCACTGATTAAGATGCGACGAGCTTACCTGCGCTGGATTTAGCTGGCTAACAAGGCTATTTTGGTGGGGGTATAAATTTATTTATGGGGTCTTATGTCACTGGTCCGTTTGCGTACCTTTATGGAGGTCTACCGTCAGCGTTCAATATCCGGTGCTGCCAGAGCGCTCAACCTGACGCAGCCTGCGGTTTCTCAACATATCAGCGGATTGGAAGTGGCCATCGGCCGACCGTTGTTTGAACGCCAACCGCAAGGTGTCTTACCCACGCCTGCGGCGGAAGATTTGGCCGCAGATATCGGCAGCAGCCTCGACACGGCGGAGTCAGCGCTGGCGTCGGCGAGAGCGCGTTCGATGGATGTCAGCGGTACGCTGCAAATCATCGGTCACGCCGATTTTATGGCGGATAAGCTGGCGGGGGAGTTGCTGCTGCTGCTGGAGAGTGGCATCCGGGTTCATATGCATACCGGGGACGGACCGCTGGTGACGCAAATGGTGGTTGAGGGGCATTGCGATTTAGGCATTACGGCCCATCCGGTGACGGATAGCCGATTAAAAGGTGAAGTGATATTTCGCGATAAGGTTCTGGCAGTTGCCTCACCGGGCGTGGCGTCGCGACTGAATGCCAGTGCGGATTTTGCCACTGACTTACTGCGAGAACCGCTCCTCGCGTATAACCTGGAATTGTCGCTGATTGACCACTGGCTGGAAAAAAACCGCATCAGCTACCAGACGCTGCTCCCGGCGATGGTCGGTCAGGATTTACGCGGTCAACGTAGTTTGCTGGTCCAGGGGTTTGGCTGGTCGGTGATGCCGCAGTTTCTGTGCCAACAGCAGATCGAGCAGGGGGAGCTGGTGGCGCTCCACGCCCCGGTGGGGGACACCGAGATTCGCTACAATTTGGTGTGGCTGGCCAGCGCGTTACGTCAGCCCCGAGTCGCCCACGCCCGCCAGACGCTGGTGTGGCGGCTTAACCGGGCCGAGTGACAACTCACCCGCCCGGTCAGGAGATCATTACGGCTGAATCTCCAACCTGCCGCCTTTAGCGACATAGTTCTTTTGATTGTCAGGACCAATAAAATCGCTGGCCGGCTTACTCACCACCAGATTGTCATAGGCTGCTGATTTCACTGACACATAATTCTCCGCCTTTTCGGGTGAACCTGTACCCTTGTATTGCGCGATATACGGATAAGGGAAGACCGGTCGGGTGGCTTTTAAGGGAGGCATGGCAGAGGCTAGCGGTGAACTGGCGCGCTGAACGCCGTGAAATTGCACTTCGGCGCTTACGTTGCCCGCGGGCATTTTGCCCTGGGGCGGCATCGGCGGCATATCCACCTTGGCTTGTTGCGCTGACTTACCTGTCATCAGCGCTTGCGGTGCAACCTGTTGCTCGGTCCATGCCATCAATGGCGTCAGCAAATCGATCTGATCTAACCCCTCACCACCACCACAATGGCCCACGCCTGGCAGCAGAAACAGGCGGATAAATTTCTCAGTGGATTGCTTACCGAGATAAGCCTCAACGCCACGGTAGTAAGCGATGGAGAACGCCGGGCTGACAGAATCATCCGCCAGGCCGTGCCACATAATCAGCTTACCGCCGCGCGCCATATAGCGACTCAGGTTGGTGTTAGCGGCGTTATACAGCGGAGCCAACTGTGCGACAGCCGTGAAGTTCTGTTTGTTGAGTGGGAAGTCACGCATCGTAGTGATGTTCTGCTTGCCACCTGGCAACAATACCGATTGCAGCGCAGGCAGCGCCATCATCTCTGACATTGAATGACCGTCTGCGCTCTCTGGCACCGGCCAGCGTAGCTCTGATCCCAGTGGCAGACCCGCCACCACAAATTGATTGCCTGCGCTGTCGTAAGCTCCACGATAGAGTTTTTCCGCCACGCCGATTTCTTCTGCGGTCAGACAGTCTGATTTATCGCTTTGGTTGGCGGCACAGGTCTTAACCCAGTTGGGGGAGAAGGCGCAGGCATACGGATTTGCCAGCAAACCATCGTTGACGCCAGAAAGTGTTGGACAGTGCGCCAGCACCGCACGATGGAGAATCGGCAGGCGGTCTTTCAGCAGGATTGCGCTGCCATCCGCGCGTTGATTGGCGACCACATTCCAGCCGTGGAAAAAGGAGTTTTGGAACTGGAAAAACGCTGCCGGTGCGCCGGCGCTGATACCATCAAAATCATCCGGGAAGCGCTGTGCTTCCATCAGCGCTTCGCGTCCGCCATCGGAGCAGCCCATAAAGTAGGCGTACTTTTGCGCCTGACCGTAATACGCCTGGATCAAGGCTTTTGCCAGCAGCGCGGTGAGATGATTGGCGCGATACGCAAAATCGATACGTTTTTGTGGATCCTCTGCCCAACTGGCATCCATCATGCCACCGCTATGGCCCATATCTGTCGCTGCAACGACAAACTCGCCCTGAGTGGCGGGCACACAGCCGTTGGCATTCGACAGGCTGAGGTTAATTTGGCCACATAATCCGCCACAGCCCACTTGCAGAAAACGTTGTGTCCACTGCTGTTGCGGTAGCGCTACCTCAACACCGATCGCCGGTGCGATGCTGGCCTTAACCTGGCAGAATGTCCCTTTATCGGTTTTCAGGGACGTGGCAGATGTGAGGGTGACTTTCTCACCAAGTTTGTCGCTAAAGTTAACGGTCGTTAACTGGCCACACTCCATCACCGGCTTTACAACGGCTAAGTTCACGGAGGCACTAACCTGCGTCGCAAACATCATGACGCCGGTGACTATCAGCCATCCTAAAATTCTGTTTTTTATTGCATTCATGGTATCGGTTCCCGTTTTGTCACCGCTGTGGTGTGGTTTTAATCTGGGAATGATAGACAGAAGCAAAATTTTAAAGTGGATTTTTTCAATATTTTAACGAATCAAACTAACCAGACCGTGCTATCAACTGTTTTCCAGCCAGCCAATAAAAAAATCACTGAACGCCGCCACCTGTAACGGTTGGAAACGCCGCTGTGGATAGACGAACTGTAATCCTACCTGACGACTGTCATTGCGGCTGAAACCGATAAAGTGATCGCCAAACAACACTACCAGTTTGCCTTGTTCCACATCGCGCTTAACATCCCACCACGACTTGCTGGCGATACCTGCACCAGCCAACACCCACTCGCGGATCAACGCGCCATCATCGGAGATCATTGCCGGGCTGATTTCCAGCGTCCTGATCTCACCTTCCACTTCAAAACGCCACACGTTGAGTAACGAACCACGCTGCTCCATGATCAGGCAGCGATGCTGGGGCAGTTCCAGCGGATGGCCCGGCGTTCCCTGGGTGGAGAGATAGCCCGGTGAGGCCACCAGTACCCGGTGATTAGGTTTGATGTCGCGTTTGATCAGATTACTGTCGGGCAAATTGCCAAAGCGAACGCTCATATCGAGGCGCTGAGCAATCAGGTCTTCGATGTCCTCGCTCAGCAGTAACGTGCTTTTGACTCCGGGATGGAGGCGGGAAAACGCCAGCAATGCCGGGGAAAGGTACTGACGACCAAAATCCGACGGTGCCGAGATGCGCAGGGTCCCGCTCAGCACACCCTCCTGTTGCGCCAGTTTTGCCTCAGCCTGCTCCATCTCCTCCAGCACGCGCAACGCCGATTGATAGAATTCTTCACCCACCCGGGTGAGAGAGATCGCGCGGGTCGAACGATGGAAAAAACGCGTCTGATAACGCTCCTCCAGCGCTTTCAGGCGTGCGCTCATGGTGGCCGGTGACAGGTTCATACGGCGGCCAGCCGCTGCCAGTCCTCCCGCCTCAACCACCTGCACCAACAAGGTCAGGTCTTCCAGTTTGCCCATATTATTCAGCTTTTCCGAACAGAGATTCAGTTTTTATCATCATTATCAAAATACCTGCAAGGGTTTAGTGTCAACGTTTTCTATTCACGAGGAACGTAGGGATGGCAGAGAAAATGTTGTTACAGCCAACTCAACTGGGCGGTATGAAATTAGCAAATCGTATCGTTATGGCCCCAATGACACGGGCGCGCACCGCGCAACCGGGTAATATTCCGACGGCACTGATGGCGGAATATTATCAGCAGCGCGCCACGGCAGGGTTGATCATCACCGAAGCGACGCAAATCTCGCCGCAGGGGCAGGGTTATTCCTGGACACCGGGTATGCATACGGCGGAACAGCAGGCCGGTTGGCGTCTGGTTACGGATGCGGTGCACCACGTCGGTGGCAAAATTGTCTCGCAATTATGGCATGTCGGACGCATGTCCCATCCCTCCTTTCATCCCGATGGGCAGCCGTTTGCGCCGTCCGCCATCCCGTTTGACGGCCAGGTGTGGATTGTTAACGAACATGGAGAGGGGAAGATGATTGACTGTCCTGTGCCGCGCGAGATGACGCAACAGGATATTCAAACGGTGATTAACCAATATCGTCAGGCAGCGCTTAACGCGATCAATGTCGGTTTCGATGGTATCGAGGTACACGGTGGCAATGGTTACCTGGTGGATCAGTTCCTGCGCCGCACTTCTAACCAGCGCACCGATCAATATGGTGGCCCGCTCAGTAACCGCATCCGCTTTGCGCAGGAGGTGCTGACGGCCATCAGCGATGCGATTGGTGTACAGCGCACCGGTATCCGCCTCGCACCGTTTATTACCCAGCGTGGCATGGACGATCCTGAAGCGGTGGATGCCATCCTCGCCCTGGCACAATGGTGTGAGGAAAAGGGCATTGCCTTTATCCACCTGGCAGAAGCCGATTGGGATGACGCGCCCACCATCCCGGATAGCTTCCGCAAGTCGCTGCGTGCGTCGTTCAGTGGAACACTGATCGTTGCCGGGAACTACACGGTGGAAAAAGCAGAAACCTATCTGCGGGCGGGGTGGGTAGATCTGGTGGCTTTTGGTCGTCCTTTTATCGCCAACCCGGATCTACCGGCGCGTATTGCCAAGGATCTGCCACGGGCGGTCGTCACCGATCCTTCCACGCTCTTTGGTGGCTCGGCGGTTGGTTACACCGACTATCCGCGCTATGACAGCATCGCGGCAACGCAGGAGTAACTTCTGATGTCACAACGTACATTGATTATTGGCGGCACGTCAGGTATCGGCTTTGCGGTGGCTAATCTGCTGACGCAGCGGAGTGATAAGGTGATTCTGGCGGGACGCAACGTCGATAAGTTGCAGGCTGCGCAACAGCGACTTGCGGCAGAGGCTGAAATTCATGTCCTTGATATCGCCAATGAAGCTCAGCTAGCTGAGTTGGCAGGCACGCTCGGCAAGGTTGATAACATCATCGTGACCTCGGCATCGTTTGCGCAGGGCGGGGCGCTCAGTACCCTCTCGCTGTCTGCGGCGAAAGAGGCGTTCGACACCAAATTCTGGGGCAGCCTGGCCGTAGCGAAATATCTCAGCCCATGTCTCAATCCACGCGGCACCCTGACCTTTACCACCGGATTTCTGGCACGTCGCCCGATTGCCGGAACCATGGTGAAAACTACCATGAATGCTGCGCTGGAATCGGCCGTTAAAATTCTGGCGAAAGAGCTTTCACCGATACGCGTCAATGCCGTTAGCCCTGGTTTAACCGACACCGAGTCACATGCGCATCTGGACGCACAGGCGCGTCAGCGAATGCTGGATAACGCTGCCGCCTCATTGCCGGTAAAAACCTGGGGCAAACCCGAGGACATCGCGCGTGGGTATCTGTTTATTATTGATAACCCTTTTGTCACTGGCACGATGATTGATATTGAAGGGGGCGGGTTGGTAAGTTAGTCAGTGAATGACGTCCGTTAGCAAGTATTGTGACGGACGTTTGTCATTAGTTTGTAGGGGGGTACTTTATGACGAAGTCTGCATATGCTCTCGGTTACCAGCACAATGTCCAGATCTACTGTTGCTCTAAAAGGAGCATCGAGATTTTTGAAATGCAATGCGCAGGCGTTGGCAGCCACCGATCAGGATGTACTCTTCCTGGTAAGCTTGCATATGTTCCGTTAAAAATCGCTCACCTTCCATAGATTCCCCTTTCATCCCTCTTGATCTTTAAGGTTGTTATAAATGTCCATTTCCAGCTTATGAAACGTGGTTTTCACGCGAACATCTGATCTGTTCAGACGAGAAAAGATCAGAAACACCGGGTCGATCACACCGTTCTCTATGAGTGGGGTATAAGGGAAGATCTGTAACTTTCTGAGAAGAAATAACGAGTAGCTCGAGCAGTCCCTTTAACATCAATAAGTTGCTTTGCTAACAATTTCCTGACAGCGCGCGATACAGCCATTTTAGGCACACCTAAAATTCTGATGATGTCAGTGCTATTGAAACCGTCACCAAAATATCCCGATAAGCAGTAACACACAAAATATGACGGAATAATCCCAAAGGTTTTTTCGGTATCAACACGGGTTGTGTCATCAGTGCGTTCATCCTTCTCACGATGGACGAACAGTGAGGGTAGCATGGTATAACGCCCAGGGATGATTAACCCAATTCTCAATTGCTTAACCAGAATCTTTAACTCGGAGCTAACCTTATTCGTTACGAGAATGAGTGGCAGGTTAAGCTGACTCTCGATTCTTCTTATCTGGAGGAAGTTATTTGCTGCAAGCACGTTGGCATCAGCAGCAGCCAGAATCAGGAACGGCTTCGTTTCAATCCGAACTTGCCTAAGTTCAGAACAGTTTTTGAGCTGAAAAGGTAGCTGGTCGTTGAGGTTTTCTTCAATGGATGTGTCTAACAAAAATGATGAGGAAACATACTTAATGCGTCATGGATTAATCGATTCATTTTATCCCCTCTCTATCCAGATAAGTAGAGTAACTAATATGCGTTACTATAATGGTCTTTTTGTTATCTTATTGTTTATAATGCATTTATTAAAAACAATGCGTTACGTTAATGCTGGTGGTATTGAGGAAGCGTTAATTACCTTTTCCCCGTAACAACGGCATTATCATGGTTTTAACAAAAACCACCAGAATAACCTCTGGCCTTCTAATTGAGCACGCCAAGCCACTCTCTCAGTACATCGGCGTGGTTCTGCGCCGTATTCTTCGTTGCATATAACAGCGTGATGTTACCTCTCGCCACTAGCCTACGCCCTTCATCCACATGCTCTGTAAGCTCCTGCAAATAACGTGCACGAAACGCGGCGAAATCGATCAAATCAGCGTGAAACGCTTTACGCAGCACAGTCGACGGTGCCAGGGTTTTATTCCATTCATCATATTGGAGGTCAGTTTTCTTCACTCCGCGTGGCCAGAGCCGGTCAACTAACACCCGATAGCCATCCTCGGGTGATGCGGATTCATAAACGCGTTTACATTGGATCACGCTGATTGCTCCCTTTCTTTTTCGTATCTCCTTATTTTATCCATAATTTTAATTGTCCGGTGATTACCCTCAGGATTGAGATAAAGGACGTAACCTAATGCGATTAGGTGTGTCATTTTGTTTCGGTTATGTCAAATATAGGAATGATTATGATAATTATTCTCATGCTCATTTCTGAGTGTGGAAAATAATAACTGGACGTAACAAAATGTCTCACTTAATTGGAAAAAGGAAAACGACCCTTTCATTACTGATTGGGCTGGTCATCCACAGTGGTTTCTCTCTGGCAGCCGAAACACCATCAAATGTTTTATCGTTACAGGAGCAGGGGGCAGCAACCGCAACTGACGCTAACTCAGCGCAGAAAAGCAAAACCGAACCGACGGTCAATCCGACCAACGAAGACACTATGGTCGTTTCGGCCAAAGCTGAAGAGAAACTGAAGCAGCAGCCTGGTGCATCGCTGATTACCAAAGAAGATTTGGAACGCAATCCGCCGGTCAACGATCTGTCCGAAATCATTCGCAAAATGCCGGGTGTGAACTTAACCGGTAACAGCGCAACCGGTAGCCGTGGTAACAACCGTCAGATTGATATTCGCGGTATGGGACCAGAAAACACCCTGATCCTGATTGATGGCGTGCCCGTCTCTTCCCGTAGTTCCGTGCGCTACAGCCGCACCGGCGAACGTGACACCCGTGGCGACAGCAACTGGGTTCCGCCGGAAATGGTCGACCATATCGATGTGTTACGTGGCCCGGCGGCGGCACATTATGGTTCCGGCGCGATGGGCGGCGTGGTGAATATCGTCACCAAACGTCCGACTAACGACTGGCATGGCTCGCTGTCGCTTTACACCAATCAACCGGAAGACAAGGATGAAGGCGCGACCAAACGCATGAACTTCAGCCTGAGCGGTCCACTGGTGGATGATGTGCTGACCATGCGTCTGTACGGCAACATCAACAAAACCGATGCTGATGCCTACGATATTAATACCAACGAAAACGGTTCTTACGCGGCAGGTCGTGAGGGCGTGCGCAACCGCGATATCAACACGGCGGTGCAGTGGAAGATCAATCCGCAGCAGTACATGGATTTCAACTACGCTTACAGCCGCCAGGGCAACATCTACGCGGGTGATACCCAATACAGCAACAGCAACCTGAGTACCCTGGTGCCGACCTTATACGGTCAGGAAACCAACCGCATGTATCGCCAGGCCTACAGCGTGACCCATAACGGCATCTGGGACTGGGGCCAGTCCAAACTGACCCTGAGCTATGAAGATACCCACAACACGCGGCTCGACGAAGGCTCTACCGGCAAAGTGGAAGGGATGATCAATAGCGACACCTACAACACCAGCCGTTATAAAACCTGGCGCATCAATAATGAGTACACCATCCCCTTCACCCTGCTGGTGGACAATACTCTGACGCTGGGAGCTGAATGGAATAAGGAGCAGTTGAACGATCCGGCATCAATGCAGGAAACGGATGCGACCGGTATCGATATCAACGGTGTATCGGGCGATCCTTCCCAGCGCAGCAGCAAAAACAGCCAGGAACTGAGCGCCATTTACCTGGAAGACACCATTGATGCCTTCGACGCCACCACATTGATTCCGGGTCTGCGTTTTGATTACAGCGATCGCTTCGGCAGCAACTGGAGTCCCAGCCTGAACATTCAGCAGGAACTGGGTGATCACTTCACGCTGAAAGCCGGTATCGCGCGTGTGTTCAAAGCGCCAAACCTGTATCAGTCCAGCGAAGGTTACCTGCTGGCAAGTAGCGGTAACGGTTGTAACATTGGGGGCAGCAACGGCTGTTACTTGATGGGCAACGCCGACCTCAAACCCGAAATCAGCGTCAACAAAGAGATCGGACTGCAATGGACGGATGAAGGTTACAGCGCCGGACTGACGTATTTCCGCAACGATTATCAGAACAAAATCGTCGCGGGGGATAATTCGCTGGGTACGGTGAGTGTGGCAAGTTCCTGGTATTCTTCCACTTATGATATCTACCAGTGGCAGAATGGCGGTAAGGCGCTGACGCAGGGCCTTGAAGCCAACCTGACCATTCCGTTGGTGGAAGATACCCTGAACTGGCGTACCAACGCGACTTACATGTTCACCTCGAAATATAAATCGACCGGTAACCCGTTATCGTTGATCCCGAAATACACGGTAAACAGCTGGCTTGATTGGCAGATGACCGATGCACTCTCCGCCACCTTAAGCTGGACCATGTATGGCCGCCAGCATCCGCGTACTACGGCAGAAATTCGTAAGGAAGCCAGCGGATTGTCGGAAAATGAGGTGGGGGCTTACGCCATCTTTGGTGTCGGTATGAACTACCAGTACAACAAGAACCTGCGATTCACTGCCGGTATCAGCAACCTGCTGAACAAGCAAATCTATCGTGAAAACGAAGGCGCTTCGACCTATAACGAACCGGGTCGCGCGTATTATGCAGGTGTGACAACTTCGTTCTGATCGCTGAAAGGGAAGACCTGAGAAAATCGTAGCGGCGCGATTTATCGCGCTGCTACCAACCAGTCGAGGGTTTTTTCCATGGTCTGGCGTTCCTGATCGGCCTGCATAATAAAAGGCGCAAGGAGATGGGCACCCGGCGCTGATTTTTCCAACACGGCCAGACTGTCCCCGATGCCATAACCACCATGCGTGATAAACGGAACAATCGTTATTCCCGAGAAATCATGGCGCGTTAAAAAAGATCGGACGATGGCAGGCAAACTCATTCCCCAGATTGGATAGCCAAGGTAGAGGGTTTTATAACGTTTTATCTCAGCCAGATCATGCAGCAATGGCGGATTAAATCCGTTTTTGCGTTCATCGCTTGCCTGTGCAACCATCTGGAGATAATCAGCCGGGTAGGGTGTTTGCGGCAGGATTTCATGTAGATCGGCTTGCAGGGCGCGCTGAAGAATCCCGGCAATCACCCGCGTGTTGCCGCTGCGTGAATGATAAGCCACCAGCGAATCCGACTGACCGGTGATGATTGCCGCTGCGGCTGGCTGCGTCAGCAGGGAAATACCCGCGAGAAAAGGCAGTAGCTCCCTGCGAGACAGGTTAATGTTATCGTCCATACGACCTCATCATAATTTATCCAACTCAAACAACCTTAAAGGTTAATCTGCGCGGATAAATACACGTTTTGCGGCATTATTGATGAACGGAGGTCATAGGCCTTATTTCATATTTGGCGGAGAACGTGACGGCGGGGGGAAAATGGCAGCACGCGGCTGCCATTTTTTAAATCAAAGAATCGAGAACGGATATTCAACAAATACGCGTACTTCATTACCGCCGACATTATAATCAGCAGCGTCTGAGGAGACGCGCAGTGAAGAGAAGCGCAGCTTCACTTTCAGGTCTTTAGCGGCACCATCAGGCACCTTGTACTGCACCTGATTAAAGAATTCATGTTCGTGCCCATTATCGGTGGCCGAGGTTTTGATATTGTCACCACGTACATAAGCAACGTCATAGCTAAGACCGTTAATGCCGACACCACTCAGGTCGATCGAGTAAGCAACCTGCCACGAACGCTCGTCCTCGCCATTAAAGTCAGACCAGTAAGAGTTCGCCAGCCAGATGGTGCTGCCGCCATCACCGACGCCGCCCTGATTGCGGTAGCCGCCATAATGGTAACCGGTGCTGCCGCTGCTTTGCTGATAAGCCACCTTGAAGGTATGAATATCAAAGGTATAGCTTGCCGCCAGACTCCAGATGGTATTGCTGCGGCCAGTGTCGAGTTGATTGGCGTATTCCTGATTCAGGCGCGAATTATAGCCGTTGAAGTCGAGGCCAAAGGATTGATTGTCTGCCAGCGGCGTTTTGTAATTCAGGCCAAGGTATTGCTTATTAATCACGTCTTCGACATTGGAAGCGTAAAAGGCACCGCTCAATTGATCGGTAAACTGATAACTGGCACCGGCAAAACTCAGCGATTTCAGGCCGGTATCATGGCTGTCGTCGCTTTTCTGTTGTTCATCGGTAAAGTAACCGGCGGTGACGTTTAATCCGGCCACTTCCTGCGAGTTCAGCATAAAACCGGTATAAGTTTCATCAAGCAGACGCGAGTCATCTGCTGTCAGGATTGGCAGCATCGGGCGCTGAGTACCGTAGCTGAGCACGGTATTGGAAAAGCGCATTTTGGCGGTGGCGCCGAATTTCGCCAGATCAGATTTGGCTTTGCCATCGTTATCCTGAGCAAAGAAATCGATACCACCTGCGCCGCTACGGCCGCGACCGCCATCCAGTCTGACAGCATATTGCGCCAGACCATCAACGCCAAAACCTACCGGTCCCTGAGTAAACCCGGAAGAAAAGTTGGCAATGATGCCCTGTCCCCACTCACGACGAGTGCGAACACCTTCGTCTTTATAATCCCTGTTGATATACGCATTGCGTAAAAGTACATCAAGATGACTGTCTTCAAGGAAGCCGTTTGATTCCTGAGCCGCAGCGGCCATTCCAGAGAGGCCAATTAATGATGCCACCAGTGAAAGTTTGAATATCTTTTTCACGTTATGTCTGCCTTATAAATTCGATATTATTTTGTTAATGCTGAAAGTGCGCGCGGGATATTAACATTTTACGCTTCGTGAAAATGGGCTCATTTTTATCGATTTATGCGGTTTTATTACGGTCAAATCATGACGGGGCGTGACGATATTATTCGCGAGTATTGATGCCTGCTACCGAATATAAAGGGAACAGGCATACCTGAAGGGGCAATCAGGGGTTGTCAGTGGCGATCAGACCTGACCAGCAGGTCTGAGGTAAGCACCACCAGGCCATTGGCCGTCGGTACGGTGTTGATCAGTGCTCGCGCCACTGCCCGTGCTGACACCGGGCGGTAAGCGCCGGGCAGGAGGGGGGCGAAGAGTCTGGCAATCGGGCTGGCAATGATTTCGCCCAGTCGCCGTGGTTGTTGCAGATGCGCCCGCGAACCGAGCAGCAGCGAGGGTTGGGCAATCACCAGCGCGGTGAAATCCATCGCTTTCAGCGCATCCTCCAGATCTCCTTTCACCCGGTTATAGAAAATAGCGGATTTTGCATTGGCAGCGGCAGCGCTGACCAATCCTACCCGCCGTGCGCCTGCCGCTCTGGCGACCGCCAGATTGGCCTCGAAGTCGACAGCACGAAACGCGGCCTGGCTGCCAGCGACTTTAATGGTGGTGCCCAGCGCCAGATAGACTTCATCCGTCGGTGGCAGCGCAGGTAACTGGCTAAAATCCACAACATGGACCTCAAGTTTTGGGTGTTGAAGGGGTAATGGCCGACGGCTGAGAGCATGCACTGCCGAGACGGTCGGGTCGGCCAGCAGAGCCTCAAGGATCAATCCCCCCACCAGGCCGGTGGCACCGGCCAGTAGTACTGTTCTTGTGGACATGGCGCAATGCTCCTTTAGCCGCGAAACTGTTCAAGTTCTTCATAATTAATAGTCAATTTCCGGTCATCCCGGAAGGCGTTCAGCAGGTAATCAACGACAACCTTAACGCGTGGAGCAATCAAGGCGCGATGGGGATATTGAATCACCATCTCGTAATTGCCGGGGTCATGCTGACCATAAAGTACGATTTTGAGCTTGCCGGATTGTAAGTGGTCGAAGGCGTTGTGAACACCGACCTGAGCAATGCCGTAATCCAGTAACGCAGCATCGACCAGGGCTTCGGGGGCGGAAACCGTCAGGATGTTCCCTTCCGGCTCCAGAACTGAGTAGCTGCCGTCCTGGTTCCTGAATCCCCACGGTGAAACCCGTCCCACCAGGAAGCGTCGGGTGATCAATCTGTGGTTGCTTAACGCTTGTGGATTGGCAGGGATACCATAACGATCGAGATAGGCGGGCGAGGCGACCAGAACCATGTTCATACGGCAGACTGAACGAGAAACCAGTGAAGAATCAACGATTCGGCCGCCCCTGACCGCCAGGTCATAACCCTCTTTGATGATATCCGTCACTCTGTCATCAAAGTCCATTTCTACCGTCAACGCGGGGTATTGCTCGGTCATACCTGGCAGCACGGGCAGAATGTGGATGCGGCCAAAAGCGGAACTGGTTGAAATCCTGACGTGCCCGCTGATTTGCGCCTTCTGTGCCACCAGCGTATCAACTGCACCCTCAAGTGCGTTCAGGGCAATGCGCGCCTGATGGATAAACGCGTTGCCTTCTTCAGTCAGCGTCAGGCGGCGCGTTGTCCTGTTAAGCAGGCGCACCCCAAGCGCCTGCTCCAGACCGGCAATATTTTTACTCACAGCGGCAGTGCTGATCCCAAGCTGCCGGGCACAGGCGGCAAAACTGCCCTTATCCACTGTTTCCACAAAGGTGAGGATGGCACGGACATGGCGTGAAATCTCCAACCTACTCTCCCATAATGCGATTAATAACCTTAAGTTAACTCAAGTTCAACCACGGGTGTAGTTCAGGTTAATAATATTATTTTTTATACTTCCCCACGTCGTACCGCCTTCCCCTGAATATGCTTGCTATCTGGAGAGTTCCTATGAAACCCGCCTTCATTATTTTTACTTTCACCGTGACCGATCCTGAAGGGATGAAACCCTACCTGGCAAAGGTGGCAGAAACACTGAAAACCTTTAATGCACAACTCCTGGTACAGGGGGCCGAAAGTTTCTGTCTGGAAGGAACCGCACCAGAAGGGAAAACGGTGATTTTGCGCTTTGCCGACCTTGAAACCGCCAAAGCCTGGTATTACTCGCCAGCCTATCAGGCAATTCTTCCTTATCGCCTGACATCAGCCATTACCCATAGCTGGATTGTTGAAGGTGTGTAATTTCACTCTCAGAAAATGTGTTAATTAATTCAGACTGCAAGAGATACCCAATGAAAACATTAATTATCGTTTCACATCCGTATAAACAACGCTCTCATGTGATTAAAGCACTTGAGCATACCGCTGAAGCACAACCCAATGTTGTGGTACGTAACTTAGACGATATTTACGGTGATGATGTCACCGCTTTCGATATTGTACTGGAGCAATCTTTCTATGCCGATGCTGAACGAGTGGTGTTTATTTTCCCCATTCACTGGTTCAATCTCACGCCAATGCTTAAGGCTTATTTAAATGAGGTCTGGACCTATGGCTGGGCATTTGGTCCGGAAGGCAATGCGCTAAAAAATAAGGAATTGTTGGTTGTTGCTTCGGCCGGTGCCAGTGAATTTACTTATTCTCATGCCGGTTTGATTAACAGCACTTTCGCAGAAGTGATGACGCCGATGAAAGCGACAGCGCTGTATTGTGGTATGCACTACCAATCGCCTCTTTCCTTCTATGGTGTGGCGGGTGCAGGTCCCGATAAAATTGCGGAATACCAGGATGTGTTAGCGCAGAAATTGCGTGCCTGATGCGAAAAGGGCCGGATCTGTATTCCGGCCCCGTCGTATCGCGTTAAGCAGGCAAACGTGTTCGGCTGATCATCCACCAAATCAGTGACATCAGCATCGCCATCGCAGCAATCAATTTTAGTCCGGTAATCAGGTTCTCATCACCGGCGTAGCTAATCAGCAGGCCAAAGACCGCCACCCCCATTACGCCACCCATCTGCCGCGCGCAGGAGAAGAGTGCTGAGGCAGATCCGGCTTCCTCATTGGATGCCTGAGAAAAGATCAGGTTTGCTACCCCGGGCATCGCCAGGGAGGTTCCGGCCCCCAGCAACATCATCGGCAGGAACAATTGCCAGGCGCTCCAGTCCGGCTTTATGAATAACAGCAGCGCGAAACCGACACAGCTCACCAGACTGCCCAGGCAGGACAGCCAGCGGAGGCGAAAACGTCTGCCGAGCTTACTACTGCTGAAATTCACCACGGCGGTAAACAGCATCATCGGCAAAAATGCCAGACCGGTCTGCAACGCGGTCAGCTTCAGCTCGCTCTGGAAAAAGATACTGAAAATGAAGACGGCACCGTAAAACACCATGTTGCACACAAAGCCGATGATCACGCTGCTGACGATCAGTTTATTGCGTAGCACGGATGGCATCACCACCGGATCGGCGGATCGCTTCTCGTGCAGCACAAATCCCACCAACGCGAGCAGCCCGACCAGCAAAGCGGATAAGGTGATCGGGCTTCGCCAGCCGAAACGGGCGGATTCTGTCAGGGCAAAGGTCAACAGGCCGAGGGCGAGTACAATCAACACCTGACTGGAGAGATGAATTTTCCGCTGAAAACGCGGGCTGACAGGGGCAAATCGTAACGTGAAGTACACGCTCACCAGGCCGACAGGCACGTTGATGAGGAAAATACTTTTCCACCCCAACAACTTAATCAGCAAGCCACCGACAACCGGGCCTGCGGCCAGCGCGAAGCTGCCAGATGCAGCCCACATGGCAATCGCCCCGGCGCGCGCGTGAGCATCTGAAAAATATTGGCGCAGCAAGGTTAGTGAGCTGGGAACCAGCAGCGCAGCGCCCACTCCCTGAATGCCACGGGCGGTATCCAGCCAATATATGCTGGGTGCAAAGGCGCAACTGAGTGAAGCGCCGATGAAAATCAAAATCCCGGCGATAAAAACGCTTCTGACCCCAAAGCGATCGCCCAGGGTGCCAGCCCCCAACAGCAACGCAGCAAACAGCAGGGAATAGGCATTCATCACCCATTCAAGATCGCTGATTCCGGCATCGAAATGATGGCGGAGCACCTCCAGGCCGACGTTAACGATACTGACATCCAACTGGACCAGAACAAAACCCAGACATACGGCGGCGGTGAATAACCGGTCCCGGCCTGTTTTATTTATAAGCATGATAATTCCACAGATAACCGGGCCAACATCGGTTGGCCCCTGAGCGATGATGAAACAGAGAAAACACCACCTGATAAACCCGGTCAGGTCAGCGTTGGGGAGGATGTTAGCGCGCGGTGATGGGATTATTAATAATCAGAAATCCACATTTGTTTGGTGAAAGTCTCATTCCTGCTTATCAGATGCAGCATGTTTATCCCTGAAGGAGGACAGTCGATACAGCGGTCCATCGCGCGATGCAGCCCGATGCGCGGAAGGCGAGACACCGTAAACCCGCCGGAAGACGGTGCTGAAGGTGCTTTCAGCGGCATAGCCCAGGCGAAACGCCAGATGCTTGATCGGTTCGGTGCTAAGTCGCAGGGCCTTGCTGGCGAGCTGCATTCTCCAGTGGGTGACATAATTCAGGGGCGATGTCCCGGTCGTTTCAGTGAAACGACGGGCAAAACCGGCACGCGACAGGCCGGCAATTGCGGCGAGCTCCATCAGTTGCCAGCTTTTGGCCGGTTCCGCATGAATTGCCGTTACCGCCCGCATTATCCGTGCGTCCTGCAAGGCGCCGATCCAGCCATGCAACTGTGCCTCCTCAGAAAATAACCAACTACGAAACCCTTCGATCATCACCAGATGCATCAAATGGTTGCCCGCCAGCGCCGAACCGGGGCGATTTGACTGGCTTTCATCATGCAGCCTGGTCATCAGCCAGTTAAGTGTGGAGGAGGACTCAGAAGTGGAATGCAGAGGAATCACCACCGGCAAAACGTTGAGAAGTTGTTCAGCGGAAACCGGATCAATCTCCATTTTTCCCGCCAGCAACAGGCTGTCTTCACCGCCATAATCGGCCAGGCCATTTTTTCTCACATAAGGCACGCTTTCTGATGAGACAGGCAGCAGTGCCGGGTCGGAGGCCATGATAAAAGGTGCGGATCGCGTAATAATGACCCCGTCACCCGGCGACAACGCTCGCCAGTGATTCTCTGCCTCCAGACGAAACCAAATTTTTCCCTGCCGGACCGCCATAAATTTCATGCCGGAAAAGCCAGGGTAACGCATCGACCAACAGGGGCCGGTGGTCTGCCCGGTGGTCACATAACTTTGTGCCGACAGAAGTTGAAGCACATCAGACAGCAGGTCCATAAGACTTTCACCAAAAAAAGAGTCCCATTAGATTAGCAAAAGACTCATCAGCAAGCGTCTGGCTATTGATGATTTTATTTCATAACACCATTGGCTTTTAACGGCTTAATTTCACGATGGATGTTTGCTAAAAAGGCCGATTATCCAGCCATTTTCCGTTATGAACAGAAGGAGAACGCGTGACCAAACTGGCACCCTCAGTGGGGATGTCCCAAAGCCTGACCCTGTTATTCTCCATTGCTGGCGGTATGGCGGTGGGCAACCTGTATTGGGTACAGCCGCTGCTGCACGATATCGGTGATGCCTTCCATATCTTGCCGGGCCATGCGGGTTTGTTGGTGACGCTGACCCAGATTGGCTATGCCGTGGGTGTGATGTTGATTGTCCCCCTTGGCGATAGTCATAATCGCCGCCGCCTGATCCCGGCGATGATGGCGGTTTCCGCGCTTGCGCTGCTCGCCAGTGCGCTTTCTCCCTCCTTTGCTTTCCTGCTTGTCTCGCTGTTTTTGGTGGGGCTTACCACGGTGACGGGGCAACTGCTGATTCCACTGGCAGGTGACCTGGCGGCAGACAACCAGCGGGGCAGGATCGTCGGGACGGTGGTTTCGGGGGTGTTGACTGGCATTCTTGCGTCACGCACCGTCAGTGGGCTGGTGGCCGATGCATTTGGCTGGCGGGCTATTTATCTCTTTGCTGCGATGATGACGCTGGTGTTGGCCGCGATCTTATGGCGTGCTCTGCCCGGTGATCGGCCACGTCAGGCGGGTTCATACCTGCAACTGTTGAGCTCCGTGGTGACGGTGGTGCGGCAGCATCCCACCGTGCAGGTGACACTGATATTAGGTGCCCTCGGTTTTTCGGTTTTTACTCTGTTCTGGACCGGACTGACGTTTTTACTCAGCGCGCCCCCGTTTGGATTTAGCGCCAGCCAGATTGGTCTGGTCGGCCTTGTGGGACTGGCCGGTGCGCTGGCAGCACGACGAGCGGGGCGCTTGCACGATCGGGGATGGTCGGTCGGTGCGACAGGGGCTGCGCTACTGCTGGTGATGGTTTCACTGATCATCGCGGAGGCCGGTGCAACATCCATCATCGCGATTCTGGTGGCGGTGTTATTGCTGGATGTGGCGATTCAGGCGATCAACGTACTTAATCAAACCCGGTTGTTCGCGGTGGACGCACAGGCCCGCAGTCGCCTGAATACGGCTTTTGTGGTCAGCAACTTTATCGGTGGGGCGATTGGTTCCGCGCTTGCCGGTACATTGTGGCAACTGGGTGGCTGGTCAGGCATCACCACCGGGGAGATGATGCTGACCGCCTGCGCGCTGCTGATCTGGCTGGCACAACGCAGGCGGCTCAGGGGGTTAAGTTAGGGCAGGGCGATGTTAGATTAACGCTGCGTTTTCTCCAGTACCCGGCAGGTGATCACCGCACCTGCGGCGCACAGCAGGGCGGGGACAAAATAGTCATGGTTCATATGGGTAAACTCCATCACCAGCGTTACGGCGGTCAGCGGCATTTGCATTGAGGCGGCGAGGAAGGCGGCGCCGCCCACCAGCGCAAAGCTGCCGATGTCGCCACCGGGGAACGTCAGTTGCCAGAGTGCGCAGAGCAGCAGGCTGAGCAGACCACCGACCGTCAGACCAGGGGTCAGTAACCCGCCTTCGGCACCACCGCGTAATACCGCCAGAATCACCACCATTTTTAAACCTAATAACCACGCCGCATGGTGAAAATTGATGCTGTCGCTCAGCGCCAGTTGCATGGGGCCTTTGCCGTTACCTGGTAGTTCCGGGAACCAGAGGCTGAGAACAGCCAGCAGGGAAAATGCCAGCAAACAGAATACGGGCATCTGCCAGTTGCCTTTCACCCCGGCGCGGGCGGCACCGGTGGTTTTACGGAACAACCACGCACCAGCTCCCAACACCGGGCCAGCAACAATCGCCCACGCCAGAAATGACGGAGACAGGACACCAGAGGCAAAGTGATATTGTGATTCATTGCCCAAACCCAGCGTGGCGGTCCAGGCAGCGATGGCCGAAGTGATAATCGCCGCCAGCGTTTTCTCCCAACTGAATGACAGCAACAACACTTCGAGGGTAAACAGCGCACCAGCCAGCGGCACGTTATAGACGGCAGCCAGACCGGCACCGGCACCACAGGCTATCAGCGTACGCGCCTCATCAGCCGCTAATCCTAGGCGACGGGCCATAAAGCCGCCTGCCAGCGCCCCCATTTCACGCGGGGCAACTTCGCGCCCCAGCGGTGATCCCAAGGCAACGGTGACAATTTGCAGCAGTGCGTGCAGGGTGGTGGTGCCTGGCGGCATCGGTGTGGCGTTGGATGAAACGGCGGCTTTGATAGAAACCCGTTTGCGGCCATAGCGTCCCAGTAACCACCAGCCACAACCCGCCACCAGGCCGCCGGTGATAATCGCGGCAAGACGCCGCAAGTGATCGGCATCGGTCACGCCCTGGAGAAAGGATTCGGGACTAATGATGCGGTCCATGCTGTAACCAAATGCGAGATGCTGAATGCTGTGCAAGATCATGGCGAGAAGCATCCCCGCCAGACCGGCGAGGAATCCGGTCATCACCACAGCGACCAGACGTATTAGCGGCTTCGTTTCGCCAACAGGATGAGTCATTACCTGGCGTCCTTGAAGAATTGAAGACGCAAAGATAACAGGAACTTAGTAAATATATCGTCTATCAAGACCAATCTGCCAGCGCGCAGACACGTCTGAAGGGGGATGCTCAGGGATCGAGAGATTCAGGGATGCTGATTTTTTTGAGTTTTATCATGAATCGATCGCCCTCTTTTTTAATCTTTGCTCCCCGCTCACACCAGTAATCAGAGAGGGCAAAAAAGTCATCGCTGCTGATATCAAAATCAATGATGACTTCTTTATGTTCACCGCTCAGCAGCTTGTCGTTAACGTCACGAATTGAGATCGCTTTTACGCTTTTCATCTCGTTCCCCGGATTTTAGAAAACAGATCGTAGCGGCGCGAGTTATCGCGCTGTTGTCAGGTTAAACCCACGCGATAACTCGCGCCGCTACGAGTACGTGCAAACACTACGCTTTTTTTAGCACAGTTTTTTGGCCGCTTCGGAAAATTCGGAGTAAACCACGCGAAATGTTAAGCGCCGCGGCAGCTTAACGGCTGAGCGTAACGGTTACTTTTGGTACTGTTCGTCGGTGACTTTTTCCATCCAGTCAACCGGGCTGCCATTCAGGGATTCGGCAATCGCGATATGCGTCATGGCATTGTCAGGTGTAGCGCCATGCCAGTGCTTCACCCCTTCCGGGATAAAGACGATGTCACCCTGATTCATTACCACCGTTTCTTCACCTTCACACTGAATCCAGCCCTGGCCGTGGGTGATGATCAGCGTTTGTCCCAACGGGTGGGTATGCCAGGCGGTACGCGCACCCGGTTCGAAAGTGACCGTCGCGCCACCGACACGCGCTGACTCCGTACCGCTGAAGGGGGCATCGATCCTCACCGTACCGGTGAAATACTCTTCCGGGCCTTTACGTGATGGAACGGAGCCGTTAGCGATAATTTTCAACATGTGATGTCCTCTTTTGTCGTTCACGAGTGATGCAATCACTCTAGCAAAGGCGGTGTTAAGTGATTAGATAGCGTAATGCGATTAAACCTATGAGCATTGCTCATGAGTTCCGCCCAGTCAGAGATACTGACTGGGCGGGACGATTACACGAGGATGTCCTCTTCGTCCTCATCGTCGCGGGGCTTGCCGCCAAAGCGGTTACGCACCACCACAAAGAACACCGGGACAAAATAGATAGCCAGCAGGGTTGCCGCCACCATCCCGCCGATTACCCCGGTACCGACGGCATTCTGCGCACCGGAACCGGCACCAGAACTCAGTGCCAGCGGCAGTACACCGAGAATAAACGCCAGCGATGTCATCAGGATCGGACGCAGGCGCATACGGGCCGCTTCCAGCGTGGCTTCCACCACGCCTTTACCTTCTTTCTCGATCTGGTCTTTGGCGAATTCTACGATCAGGATGGCGTTCTTCGCCGACAGACCGATGGTGGTTAACAGGCCAACCACGAAGTAAACATCGTTATTCAGCCCACGCAGCATGGTAGCGACCAGCGCACCAAACACGCCAAGCGGCACCACCAGCATCACCGAGAACGGAATCGACCAGCTCTCGTACAGCGCCGCCAGGCACAGGAACACCACAATCAATGACAAGGCGTACAGCGCCGGTGCCTGCTCGCCGGTCATGCGTTCCTGGTACGACATGCCCGTCCAGTCAAAGCCGACGCCAGGTGGCAGTTGTTTCGCCAGTTGTTCCATCAGCGCCATCGCTTCGCCCGAACTTTTACCCGGTGCCGGTTGACCGAGAATTTCCAGGGAAGACAGGCCGTTATAACGTTCCAGACGCGGTGAGCCGTAAACCCACTCGGCTGTCGAGAAGCTGGCAAATGGCACCATCTTGCCGTTGCTGGCGCGCACGTACCAGTTATCCATATCTTTTGGCATCATGCGATACGGCGCATCGCTCATCACGTAGACCTTTTTCACCCTGCCGTGGTCAATGAAGTCGTTAACATAACTGCCGCCCCAGGCGCTGCTCAGGGTGGTATTGATGTCGGACAGATCGACGCCCAGTGCGGTGGCTTTCTCCTGGTCAATGTTGACTTTGTACTGCGGGCTGTCTTCCATGCCGTTCGGACGCACCGCCACCAGCGTATCGGGATGCTGGCGTGCCAGATCCAGCAGCTGGTTACGTGCGGCGACCAGTTTGTCATGCCCCAGACTGCCCTGGTCAATCAACTCAAAGTCAAAGCCGGTCGCGTTACCCAGCGCAATGATCGGCGGCAGGTTAAAGGCCACCACATTGGCATCCATGATTTTGCTGAACGCTTTAGCGGCACGGCTGACAATCCCGTCAACTTTGTTCTCTTCACCCGGACGCTGTGACCAGTCCTTCAGGCCGATAAAGGCGATTCCCACGTTCTGGCCCCGTCCGGCGAAACCGAAGCCGTTGACCGTCAGCACGTTCTCAACGTTGCTTTTCTCGTTGTTCAGGTAGTAATCATTGACCTGATCCAGCACTGCCTGGGTACGTTCCTGGGTAGCACCGGCCGGCAGGATGGCCTGGGTGGCGAGCACCCCCTGGTCTTCCGACGGCAGGAACGAGGTGGGCAGGCGCATAAACAGCACCGCCATCCCGGCGACCAGTACACCGTAAATCACCAGATAGCGCCCGCTCTTGTTCAGCATACGCGCCACAGAACCGGTGTAATGATGTGCACTTTGCTCAAACTTGCGGTTAAACCAGCCGAACAGCCCGCGATGTTGCCCGTGGCTACCGGGTCTAACCGGCTTCAGGATGGTGACACACAGCGCCGGAGTGAGGATCAACGCCACCAGTACCGAGAGCGCCATCGCGGAAACAATGGTGATGGAGAACTGGCGATAGATTACCCCGGTACTGCCGCCAAAGAACGCCATCGGCACAAACACCGCCGACAACACCAGCGCAATGCCGACCAGCGCTCCCTGAATTTGCCCCATCGATTTACGCGTGGCGGCCTTCGGTTTCAGGCCCTCCTCAGCCATCACGCGCTCGACGTTCTCCACCACCACGATGGCGTCATCCACCAGCAAACCGATCGCCAGCACCATGCCGAACATGGTCAGGGTGTTAATCGAGTAACCGAAGGCAGCGAGGATGCCAAAGGTACCCAGCAGCACCACCGGTACGGCAATGGTCGGGATCAGCGTGGCGCGGAAACTCTGCAAAAACAGGTACATCACCAGGAACACCAGCACGATGGCTTCAAACAGCGTTTTCACTACCTCGTGGATCGAGATACTGATAAACGGCGTGGTGTCGTAGGGATAGACCACCTTCAGTCCCTGCGGGAAGTAAGGTTTCAATTCATTAATTTTCGCGCGGATAGCATTGGCGGTATCCAGCGCGTTAGCGCCTGCCGCCAGCTGAATACCCAATGCTGACGCCGGTTTGCCATTGATTTTAACCACAAAGTTATAGTTCTCACCGCCGCGCTCGATCCGCGCCACATCATGCAGACGCACCTGCGAGCCGTCGCTGTTCACTTTCAGCAGGATGTTGCCAAACTCTTCCGGCGAGGTGAGTCGGGTCTGGGCAATGATCGAGGCGTTAAGCTGCTGACCTTTTACCGGCGGCGCGCCACCAAGTTGACCGGCGGCAATCTGCGCATTCTGGGTTTCAATCATGCTCATCACATCCACCGGCGTCAGCTGGTAGTTGTTCAGCTTGTTGGGATCGAGCCAGATACGCATCGCGTACTGCGAACCAAACAGCGTGGTATCCCCCACGCCGTTGATACGGCTGATGGGATCTTTCAGGTTAGCCGCCACGTAATCGGCAATATCTTCCATGCTCATGCGGCCGGTTTCATCGACGAAACCGGGCACCAGGAAGAACACGCTGGAGGATTTGCGCACGGTGATGCCCTGCTGCTGCACTTCCTGCGGCAGCAGGGGGGTGGCGAGTTGCAACTTGTTCTGCACCTGCACCTGAGCGATATCCGGGTCAGTGCCGTTCTCAAACGACAGCGTCAGCTGAAGCGTGCCGGATGAATCGCTGGTGGAGGACATATACATCAGGCCATCCAGCCCGCTCATGTTCTGCTCAATCACCTGGGTCACGGTGTTCTGCAACGTGGTGGCATCCGCACCTGGATAGGTGGCACGGATTTGCACTGAGGTGGGCGCAACGTCCGGGTATTGCTCCACTGGCAGTTTCAGGATCGAAATTCCCCCGGCCAGCATGATGATAATTGCCAGCACCCAGGCAAAGATCGGGCGGTCAATAAAGAATCTGGACATCAGTCGGCGGTTCCTGTGGGCGAAGGGGCGGTGAGAGGATTAACGGTCATACCGGGTTGGGCACGTTGAATGCCGGAGACAATCACGCGTTCGCCGGATTGCAGACCGCCAGTCACGCGCCATTTGTCACCTGCGGTCTGCGAGACGCTGATGGTGCGCACTTCTACCTTGTTAGCGCTGTCAACCACCAGCGCAGTGGCGTCACCGCGCGGTGTACGGGTCACCGCCTGCTGTGGGATCAGCAATGCATTGGGATCGGTGCCTTCATCCAGGCGGGCACGGACAAACATACCGGGCAGCAACGCGTGATCCGGGTTGGGGACAATAGCGCGCAGGGTGATGGAGCCGGTAGTTTGGTCAACGGTGACATCAGAAAATGCCAGCGTGCCACTATGGGGATAGACAGAGCCATCGCCAAGGATCACGCTGACCACCGCTTTACCGGCATTCTGATGCAAACGACCGGAGGCCAGCTCCTGTTGCAGACGCAGGAAATCCTGGCTCGATTGGGTGACATCGACATACAGCGGGTCCAGTTGTTGCACGGTAGCCAGCGCATCGCTTTGCGCATCCTGCACCAGCGCACCTTCAGTCACCGATGAGCGCCCGATACGGCCACTGATTGGCGAGGTGATGGTGCTCCAGGCGAGGTTGATACGGGCGGTTTCCAGTGCGGCATTGGCTGCATCCACGGCGGCACGCGTCTGGGCTGCGGTGGCCTGTGCCTGGTCATAATCCTGACGGCTGATGTAATTTGTCCCGGTCAGCGAGCGATAGCGATTCAGGGTCACCTGTGCCATGCGCGCGTTGGCTTCCGCTTCATTCACGGCTGCCCTGGCATTGTTGTAGCTGGCGCGGAAAGGGGCAGGATCGATCTGGTACAGCGTCTGACCGGCCACCACATCGCTGCCCTCGGTGAAGGTGCGTTTTAAAATTATGCCTGACACCTGTGGGCGAACTTCCGCTACACGGAATGCCGAGGTACGTCCGGGGAGTTCTGTGGACACGGGCAGTGACTGGGTAGCCAGAGTCTGGACCTGCACCTCGGGTGCGCTCTGCACTTCGGCGGCTTTTCCGGCTGAATCATCACATCCTGTTAAATTTAAAATGACGAACGCGCATAGCAAAGCCAGAGGCTTAAGTGCCACGTTATGGGGCATTGTTATTTTCTCCCGGAAACCGGTAATGACGATGAGTTAAACCAGAAAATTTAAATGATGTGTTTGTAAACGCCGCCAGGTTGCGGGTGGCACATGGTATTTTCTGGCAAAAGAGCGGGTAAATGACTGCTGGGAGTCGTAACCATATTTAACGGAAATATCAATGACTGTTTCACGGCTTTGAATCAAATCAAGCGCGGCCATTTCCAGCTTTTTATCACGAATGTAATTGCCTAAGCTGATATTCATAATACGCTGAAACATTCTTTGTAAGTGCCATTTTGAATAGCCGGATCGCTGAGCAACGTCTTCTATCTTAAGAGGGCGGCGAATATTTTCGTCAATCCACGCAATTAAGTCATGGATGATAACTTCGTGTCGATCCATTTCTTTTGCACCTTATTAATAAAATTAAGGTTAGAGATGAAGGAAGACGAAATAAAGCACAAGCGAAACGGGCAGTGAACACACCAACAAATAGTATGCACAGCAGGGCTAAGGAAATCGGGCAGTGAGCTTGTTCAGGGATATTTCGTCTTTAGAAGGGGTGGTTATTTATAAATCTCCGCCACACCATAAAGTTTATTTTCACCACCGGCGGCGATGATTTTCATCGAGGTGGCACCTTCCGCCTCGGCTTTGTCAGCAAGTTTGTTGGTCAGGCCATCAAGCGAATAAGCACCAGACGCGGAAACAACACCGACTTTTTGTTTGCCAGCGGCATCATTGATGACATCGACGGCAAAGGCGCTTTGAACCGCAAAGACGCTGGCCAGAGCAAAGGCGGAAGCAATTAACGTTTTCATGGAAACCTCACATAATCATAAAGGGAATAACGAACTACGGAATAATAGTATCATTACAAATTACACTTTATTAGCGGCTAAAAATTTATAACCGTTATGAGATGGATTCATTAATCGCGCTACAAAAGGTTAAGTATTGGCGCGGAATCTGGCTTAGAACATGACACCCATCACACGCGATGAGTTTTTTCTGGTCAACTCGTGAGTAACTCACATATATTTCAGTTTATGTATAGCCGTCAAGGCCCGAGCCTGACAAAAGATGACAAAGAGGCACACTGATGCTCAGGGAAAATTTTAACGACCTCATCTATCTGGTGATGGTGGCGCGCGAGCAGAGTTTTACCCGCGCCGCCGCCAAACTCGGGGTGTCGCAATCGGCGTTGAGCCACTCCATTCGGGGACTGGAAGAACGGCTCAATACACGATTATTAACCCGTACCACCCGCAGTGTGGCCCCCACCGAAGCCGGTGAGCGGTTAATTCAAAATGTTGGGCCAATGATCGCCGATATCGAAAAGGCCCTGCTGCAATTGTCCGACGAACAGGGAAAACCCTCCGGCAATATTCGTATTACCGCGGGAGAGCATGCGCTGGCATCGACACTCTGGCCGCTGTTGAAACCCTTTTTACAAGCCTATCCACAAGTCAACGTTGAATTATCCGTCGACAATACCTTAACGGATATTGTCAGTGGCCGGTTTGATGCCGGGGTTCGCCTGGGTGAACAGGTTGAAAAAGATATGGTGGCGGTCAGGATTGGTCCCGACTGGCGCATGGTGGTGGTGGCAGCACCGGAATATTTTGTTCAACATGGTATGCCTGAGACGCCGTATGAACTCCAGAACCATAACTGCATCAATATGCGTTTACCCACACTGGGTGGCATCTACAGCTGGGAATTCCAAAAAGATGGCAAAGAGATTCGGGTAAAAGTGGAAGGACAGCTAATTTTTAATAACCTTGCCTCGCGTGTTGATGCTGCTTTAACCGGAATGGGTGTGGCCTATGTGCCGGAAGATTGCGTGCGAAAATACATTGATGAAGGCAAACTGCAAATTGCGCTGGATGACTGGTGTGCGCCTTTTGCCGGATATTATCTTTACTACCCCAGTCGCAAACAACATACGGCTGCGTTTTCGAAATTGATTGAAGCGGTGCGCTATCAGGCGTAACGCGAAAGGGCAGTGGCTCGCCACTGCCCTTGTTTCTTAAGCCTTCAGCGAAGCAATATCGATAACAAAACGATACTTCACATCGCTTTTTAACATCCGTTGCCACGCATCATTAATATCTTGCATGTTGATCATTTCGACGTCTGACGTGATGCCATGCTCGCCGCAGAAATTCATCATCTCCTGCGTTTCCGCAATCCCGCCAATTACCGAACCGGCGACAGATTTACGGCCCAACACCAGCGGGGCGCTATTCAGTACCGGGTCCAGATCGCCCAGGTAACCCACCAGTACCAGGGTGCCGTTCAGCGCCAGGGTAGGGATATAAGGTTTCAAATCATGGACATACGGCACTGTATCAATAATCAGATCGAACTGGTTATACACCGCCTTCATCTGCGCATCGTCGGTGGAAATCACGATATGTTCAGCACCGAGACGACGGGCATCTTCCGATTTATTCGGTGAGCGGCTGAACAGGGTCACATCTGCCCCCAGCGCTTTGGCGAATTTCAGCGCCATATGCCCCAGGCCGCCAAGACCGACCACGGCAACTTTGCTGCCCGGCCCCACATTCCAGTGACGCAGTGGCGACCAGGTGGTGATTCCGGCGCACAGCAGAGGCGCCGCGCTTTTCAGATCCAGGCCTTCTGGCACTTTGACCACGAATTTTTCCGTGACCACGATTTTGTCGGAGTAGCCACCATAGGTCGGCATCTGGTCATGACGATCAACGTCGTTATAGGTGAGGGTATTCCCTTCTTCGCAGTACTGCTCAAGCCCCTGTTCACAGGCGCTGCAATGCTGACAGGAATCCACCATACAACCCACGCCGACATGATCGCCAACGCTGAATTTGGTCACGGCTTTACCCACATGCGTGACACGACCAATAATTTCGTGGCCTGGCACCATCGGGTAATTGGCCCCGCCCCAATCGTTGTAAGCGTTGTGAATATCGGAGTGGCAAACACCGCTGTAAAGGATCTCAATGACAACATCATTGTCACGCGGATCGCGACGCACAAAATTATGCGGCACCAAATCTTCTTTGGCGGCAAAAGCGGCATAGCCTTTTACATTTAACGTCATTCTGTTTTTCCTGAAAGCATTCTATTAACGCGGGCGACTGACCATCACGTCATCCAGTAGCTGCATGCCGCGTTGGGCTTCATGGCTGACGACGGTGTTACCATAGACCACAAACAGGTCTTTCACCTGCTGTTCAGTTAACCCGACATTGAGACCACCACCAATGTGTGATTTCAGTTGCGATTCCACACCGCCAAGACCGGTGAGCGCGGCGATAGTGGCGATTTCCCGATCCGGTAAGCCGAGATTGTCGCGGGCAATCACATCAGCAAAAAGATGTTCTTGCAGGAACTGGTTAATTTCAGGCAAAAATTCGATGAAATTGCCTTTCTCAGCTTTCAATACCCGTCCGGCAATGAGCGTCTGAATATCAGACCCTACTTCAGTCCGTGATTTATCCTGCGGTGCCGGGGAAGGGGCTTTACCGACCGGATCGTTGATGCCTTGTTCTGCGCGCTGTTTAATCACGCTCATAAAAGTTGTAATGCCATTCAGGCTTCTGGGAAAGCCACAGTAGGCATACATTTGCAGCAACACTTCTTTTATTTCATTGATGGTCAGACCGCTGTCTAACCCTGCGTTGAGTGCCTGAGAAAGTGCGGGTAAATCACCTTTGGCGGTCCAGGCCGCAATGGGAATAATTGCCCGCTGGGTGGCATTGAGTGATGCTGTTGTATTCATATTGATATTGCCTTTATCACCTGACGCATAGATAAGTCGTGACGTTGCTGTCAGCAGTCACGCGTCCTTCACCTTAGAATAAAAATCCGCAGGAATCAGCCTGTTATTACCGGTTTATGCTGAATGACGTTATGAATTGAACTCATCATTAATGCCGCAAAATGCTAATCCAACAAGGCTTAATTTCCGCAATTCTACCGTAGCGGCGCGATTTATCGCGCTATTACCTTGCGCGATAAATCGCGCCGCTACCGATTCGCGTAAATATTATGCACTTTAAAATATCTTCTGGTGAAATACGACCTTTGGTGACGATGAATGCGTTTTGATAAATATTATCAATTTTTAAATGTCAGGCCGAAAGAGCTGAAAACGCTGGCATGGTCGATGTTGTATGTCTTTTCTTTATTTGTTGCTTATTATCTTTTGCGCCCGGTACGTGACGAGTTAGGTGTAGCGGGAGGGGTGAATAATCTTCCCTGGTTGTTCAGCGGTACGCTCGCTGCGATGTTGCTATTGACACCATTATTTTCTTTTCTGGTAAAACGCTATCAGCGAATAACCGTCATCAGGATAAGCTACCATTTTTTTGCCAGCAATTTGCTGCTGTTTTTCGTGTTGCTACTCCCTGCGTTCAGTGAATATCGTATCTGGACTGGCCGGTTTTTCTTTATCTGGTTATCGGTATTCAACCTGTTTGTCGTTTCCCTGTTTTGGTCATTGATCGTTGATATTTTTACCTCCGAACAGGGGATGCGGCTATTTGGTATCCTTTCTGCTGGGGCGACACTGGGGGCGCTAATCGGGTCTTCTCTGACGCTGATTTCAGTGGAGCGTATTGACCAGCGCGGCCTGGTGTTGCTGGCGTTTCTGCTGTTGGAAATCAGTCTGCTATCGGCTCAGCGGGCTGCTGCGCACAGTACAAATTTTGCCGGAAAAACAACGGAACGTCCTGTTGGGGGATCGGTGCTCGCCGGGATCACCCACACGCTGCGTTCGCCTTACCTCTCCGGTATCGCCCTGTTTATGATGCTGTATAGCCTGACCTCCACCTTTCTCTATTTTGAGCAGGCGTCGATTGCAGCAAATGCCTTTTCTGACCGTGCCTCGCGCACCGCGTTTTTCGCCACCATCGATTTGTGGGTCAATCTGTTCACCTTCATCGCACAGATCTTTTTCACCTCACGGGCGTTGAAAGGATTGGGTGTCTCCCTGACCCTCGCCATTTTACCGCTGGTAACACTCGCGGGATTTTCGTTGCTGCTGGCATTTCCTTCCCTGATGATTTTTGTCGTATTCCAGGTTGCACGCCGCATCAGTAACTTCGCTTTCGCCCGACCCGGCAGAGAAATTTTATTTACCCGTGTGGCGAAAGAAGAACGCTATAAGTCGAAAAATTTCATCGATACGGTGGTGTATCGTCTCGGCGATCAGATGGGAAGCTGGAGTTATGCCGGGCTGATGGGATTTGCCGGGAGTTCCGGCCTGCTGGCGTATATTGCGATCCCTTTGTCTCTCGTCTGGTTGGCGCTGTCGGTCTGGCTGGGCCGTCAATCACCGTTAATTTCCCTCAACTCAGGAGCTGACTAATGTCCCTCTCACGACGTCAATTGATCAAGTTAGCCGCAATTACAGGAGCAATGAGTATGACAGGTAAGGCGATAGCTATCAGTACCGGCCAATCGTTGAAAATTGGTGTGATCGGAGCCGGTTGGCTGGGGGGCACAGTGGCTAAACTGTGGGTAAAAGCCGGGCATCAGGTGATGTTCTCCACCCGGCATCTGGATGAGTTGCAACGCGAGATCGCGCCCTTAGGTGCCAATGCCAGCGTAGGGACACCGGCAGAGGCTGCGGCATTTGGCGACATTCTGTTATTCGCCGTCCCCTATGATGCCTTGCCACAACTCGGCCAGCAGCTCGCTGCGGCGATGAAAGGCAAAATCGTGCTGGATGCCTGTAATCCTTCCGGCTGGCAACAGAGCGACCTTGCCAGGGAAGCGAACCAAAATGGGGTGGCGGAAACCAGTCAACGATTGTTGCCTGGCACTCGCTATGTCCGGGCTTTCAGTGCGGTTGACGCCACTGCCATTGAGGCATCCGCCAGTGCCAGCGCGGCGAACAAGTTAGGTGTGCCGATCGCCAGTGATGATGCTGAGGCATTGAAGACAGTGGCGAAGCTGGTTGAGGATGTCGGTTCGGTTCCGGTGATCACCGGGAATCTGGCGAGTGCCAGAAGTTTCCAACGCGGTGGCCCTGGTTTTCGGGCGAATACCAACGCTCCGGCGCTACGCGCTATTCTGCATGTGGATGTGTAGCGACGCGATTTATCGCGCAGATTTATGATCGCCACTCATAAACTCATGCTGATTATCCCTAAAGTCATTGCACGCTGGAACGATTATATTTTCCCCATCGACATTGTTGGTGAAACATAACTGACCTTCGGAGTGACTATGAAAGACGTGATTGTGGTGATTGGTGCGGGTTCAATCGGGCAGGCGATTGCTCGCCGGGTCAGCCAGGGCAAAACGGTGTTGCTGGCGGATCTCCGCGCTGAAAACACCGAAGCGGCAGCGAAAGTGCTACGCGATGCCGGTTTCGTGGTATCCACCAGTCAGGTGGATGTCTCGTCGCGCGACTCCATTCAGGCGTTGGTGAAAACGGCTACGGTGCTAGGCGCGGTAAAAGGGGTGATCAACGCGGCTGGGGTGTCGCCTTCACAGGCCTCATCTAAAACGATTTTAAACGTCGACCTTTATGGTACGGCGGTGATCCTTGAAGAGTTCGGTCAGGTTATTGCTGAAGGTGGTTCGGGTATTATTATCGCCTCCCAGTCCGGTCACCGCCTGCCGCCGCTCAGCGTAGAGCAGAATGAAGCGCTGGCGACCACGCCCACGGAAGACCTGCTGGCGCTGCCGTTTTTGCAGGAAGACACCATCATCGATCCGCTGCTGGCGTACCAATATTCAAAACGCGGCAATGCGCTGCGCGTGATGGCCGAAGCGGTGAAATGGGGCAAACGCGGTGCGCGCGTCAATACCATTAGCCCTGGCATCATCTATACCCCGTTGGCAAATGATGAGCTGTCCGGACCACGCGGCGCAGGATACCGCAATATGCTGGAGCGATCCCCGGTTGGTCGCGGCGGCACGCCGGATGAAGTGGGCGCGCTGGCGGCTTTGCTGATGGGACCGGAAGGCACCTTTATCACCGGCAGTGATTTCCTGATGGATGGTGGCGTGACAGCTTCATACTGGTATGGCGATCTAAAACCAGCCTGATTATCAGTGGCTTAATCGACTGATATGCATACTCAGCCAGGTGAGTTCTTCCCTGGGGAGTGAAAGCTGATATTTCTCCTGAATATAGTCGCGAATCGTCCAGGCGACGGACATGGCTTCAGGGTGGAATTTCAGCAGCTCCTGATAGAAGTCCTCGCCGGCTCCGGTACTGATTTTGCCCGCCAGGATACGCTCCGCGAAATAGCGTAAATGCGTAATAAAACGGTTGTAGTTAATCGACGTGACATCGATCGACCGGTTTAATTTGTAACGCACAATCTCGGCGATACGATTCACCAGCTGTACCTGCTGGTGAGCCGTGTCCTGACCTGCACTGCCCGAGGCATTAATCAGATGAAAAGCGATGTGTACTGCCTCATCTTCACCCAGTTCCAGCTTAAAGCGTGCTTCCACCATCGCTCTGGCCTGTAAACCAATGGCGTACTCTTTCTGGTAATAACGCTGCACTTCCCAGCTCAGTTTATTGGTGATCACCTGACCCGCGCGGGCGCGATCGGCGGCGAACCACAGATGCTCCGCCAGGGTAAAAAACAGCACCGAGTGCAGTTTTTCGCTGTACTGCGCCTGCGCCAGGGCAATGATGTCATGGGTAATATCAAACCAGGCAACGGGTATGGTGTTGGTCAGCGAGAAATAGTGGCGCGACTTGAGATGTTCCAGCGGGATAAACACCTGCTCAATCCCTGCCGCGTTCACCTGGGTGCCGGGTCTGGCGCCAAAGCCAATCCCTTTACCAAACAGAATCATCTCCTGCTGGTCATGTTCCACCAGCAGCATGCTGTTGTTCAGCGATTTCTTCACGGTAATCACGTCAATACCCGTCCCTGTGTTGTCAATTCAGGTCGCTGCCGTTGGTGGCAATAACCTTCTGATACCACCAGAACGAGTCTTTGCGCAGGCGTGCCAGCGTGCCGTTGCCTTCATCATCCTGATCGACATAGATAAAACCATAGCGTTTGGTCATTTGTGAGGTGCCTGCGCTGATGATATCAATGGTGCCCCAACTGGTGTAACCCATCAGCTCGACACCTTCATGTACCGCCTCGCGCATTTGTTCAAAGTGAGAACGGAAATAGTCGATGCGGTAACTGTCGTGAATTTTTCCGTCTTCAACCACATCTTTGCAGCCAAGACCATTTTCCACAATAAACAGCGGCTTGCGATAGCGATCATACAGCTCCAGCAGCGAAATCTTCAGTCCAACCGGATCAATCTGCCATCCCCAGTCGGAGGCCGGTAAGTAAGGATTCTTCACCCCCAGCACAGTATTTCCGGCGGTACGCTCGGCATCAGGTTGGGTCGATTCGGTCATCGACATGTAATAACTGAAGGAGACGAAATCGACGGTGTGTTGCCGCAGGATGTCGAGGTCATCAGCGGCCATCACCAGTTCGATGCCGCGCAGTTCCAGGTCGCGTTTGATCAGCGGTGGATAGCTGCCAAACACCTGAACATCGGCATAGAACAGATTTTCGAGGTTTTTTTTCAGGCTGGCTTGCACATCATCAGGATGGCAGGTGCGCGGATAGGTGGTGAGCTTGGTCAGCATACAACCGACCTGGCTGCCGGGGATTTTGGCATGGCAATCACGCGTCACCAGCGCCGATGCGACAAACTGATGGTGCAGTGCCTGATAAATATCCTGCTTTTCCTGGCCCGGTGCGCATTTATCTTCACGGATGCCTGCGGTGGTAAACGGATGACGATGGATGCTGTCAATTTCGTTAAACGTCAGCCAGTAACGCACCAAATCTTTATAACGGTCGAAGCAGACGTTGCTGAAACGAACGAAGGCATCGACCACATTGCGGTGCACCCAGCCGTTATAACGTTCGCTGAGTTTGAGCGGCATCTCATAATGCGACAGTGTCACCAGTGGTTCGATATTTAACCGGCGCATTTCACCAAACAGGCGCTCATAAAACGCTAAACCGGCTTCGTTTGGCGCAGACTCTTCGCCATCGGGGAAGATACGGGACCAGGCAATGGAAACACGTAACACTTTAATCCCCATCTCGGCGAAGAGCGCCAGGTCCTGCGGGTAGTGATGGTAAAAATCGATGCCGCGGCGCTTCGGGTAGAAGGCATCATGAGTGCCATTGAGCGCATCCGCCACATTCTCATCGGTCACCGCCATGTGTGCGGTGAAATCCTTGAGATCCAGATTGGGTTTCCAGTTGATGGCATCCGCTACGGATGGCCCTTTACCGTCCACATTCCAGGCGCCTTCGGCCTGATTAGCCGCAATCGCGGCACCCCATAAAAATCCTCGGGGAAAGGTGGCTTGCGTTACCGTCATACAGACTCCTTGAACGTCATGATCGGGGAATGAAGGGTGAGTGGGGTGTCAGCAGCGTTAGTGGTGAAGGAAAAACGTTCGCTATTGGTAATAACCATCACAATGACGGGATCAAAACCTGCCGTGTTGATGGCATCAAGATCGAATTCCACCAGCAGTTCACCGGCCTGTATGGTTTGTCCCGCCGTGACGCGTGGATGGAAACCTTTGCCGTTAAGTTTGATGGTGTCGATACCAATATGCAGGATCACTTCTGCCCCCTGAGTCGTCAGCAGGCTTACGGCATGCCCACTGTCAAAAACGTTACTGATTACTCCATTGGCCGGTGCGAACAGTTTGCCGCTGGTTGGTATCACGGCGATGCCGTCACCCATAATACCGGCAGAAAAAACATCGTCTTGCACCTCGGTCAGCGGGATCAGTCGCCCTTCAGCCGGCGTAACAAAGTGGTTGAAATCGGTCACCTGAGCGGCTTTTTCCCGCCAGAAAAACAATGTGGCAACAAATGAGATGGCAAATGCCAGACCGGCGCCCAGCAAGGCGTACAGGATATTCCACGGGCTGGTGGGCGAGATAAACATCGAGATACTGGCAAGGCTGGGGCTGACCAGCGCGAAGGCTTCCACCGTCATCCAGCCTAAAAAGCCACCGCCGATCACGCTGGCCGCAATCACCGCGTACAGCGCGGTTTTATTCAGCAGCGTGATGCCGTACAGCGCGGGTTCGGTGATGCCGCACAAGGCAGAGATCCCGGCTGAGAGCGCGGTAGACTTCATCACCTTGTCTTTACTGCGCAACGCAATCGCCAGGCAGGCACCCGCTTCGGCAATGTTATGCGCCAGCGAGGCGGGCAGATACAACATCTCACGGGAGAACTGCCCCATAGACGCCACGACATAAGGGATCATTGGTTTATGCATTCCTGCCGCGACCATAAAGGGTAATACCCCGGCCAGCAGAGCGGTGGCGACAAATCCCAGCTTGCTGTACAGCCACAGGATCACCGTCGCCAGCCCGGAACCCAGCTCAAAACCGAGTGGCCCGAGGATCAACAGCGTCACTGGCACGGTGACCAGCAGAGATAACATTGGTGACAGGAAAATGCGTAGCGCCGAGGGGGAGTAACGATTGAAGAACCGTTCCGCGCGGGAATAAAACAGTACGCACAAGATGGCGGGGAACACCTGTGAGGCATAGGCGATATTCTTCAGGTCGAAGGAGAACAGCGTAATACCTTCCGCCAGCTGCTTTGACATCATCGGCAGTACCATCACCGACACGGCGGATACCGCGACCAGCACATTCACTTTAAGTTTGTTGGCAGTGGTAATGGCGACCAGAATGGGCAAAAAGTACAGGGGTGCCGAGCCGATATTGTCCAGTATTTTGTAGGTATCGCTGCTGCGCGGCAGCCAACCGAGTAGATCAAGCAGGATTAGCAGTGACTTCAGTACCCCGCCTCCCGCGATGGCAGGCACCAGTGGCTGAAAGACGCTAATCACAAAATCTACACAGCGCGCTGCCCAACGGGCTTCACTGTGGCTACCGGTTGCTGGCTGTCCGGCTGCCAGCGCTTTCACTGCGTCATAGATTTCCACCACATCCTTGCCAATGATTACCTGGCATTGCACATTGACGCGTACCCCCAACACGCCGGGAATGGCAGCGAGAGCGGGTTGGTCGATACGCGTATTGTCACGCAGGGTCAGACGCAGTCGGGTGGAGCAGTGTTCAATGTGATCGATATTCCCGGCACCGCCGACATGCGCAATGACGGCTTTCGCTGTGGCTTGATAATCCATATACCACCCTCTTTTTTTGCCAAAAAAAAGACCTGAAGCCGGCTTCCGATTTGGAAGCGAGCTTCAGGTCTTGCCTGGTTACCCAGTTACACGCCTGACGACAGTTCTAACGTCAGCGGCAAAGTGCTGTCAAAACAATCCCGAGCGGTTAATGATGAATTGTGATGCACACGACGTTTTACTTAACCATAGGGGCCATCACCAACGGATTGCCGATGGATCAATTCGCCACACATCAGAGACAACGCGCTAACCTCCTCGCCATCCAGCATTTTCGTGAGTTGCGCGAGGGCGCTGGCGACCATTTCTGCCATCGGCACATGCACCGATGTCAGCGCCGGGATGGTGTAGGAGGCGATGGGAATATCATCAAAGCTGAGCAGCGACACATCCTGCGGAATGCGCTTGCCCGCATTGTACAGGGCAGAGGCGGCCCCGATAGCCATATCGTCGTTACTGGCAACAATCGCCGAGAATGTCACGTTGCGTGCCAGCAATTCTTCAGCGGCTTGCTTACCGCTTTCCATGGTCCAACTGCCATCCAGCATCAACGCCGGTGCCATTGGCAAATTATTTTGGGTCATCGCGGCCTGAAACCCTTTTAATCGACTGAGACCGGTGTGAGAGCTGCCCATCCCTTTGATAAACGCGATATCGCGATGCCCACGGTGAATCAAATAATTCACCGCATCGAAAGTGTCTTTCTCATGGTCGGCACAGACGGAATATTGGGGAAATTTTTTTAGCCGGCGGTTCAGGATGATCAGGGGTTTGCTCAGGGTGGGGATCAGTTGGTCGATTTCTTCCACGCTCAGATAACGCGGGTAAATGATCACCGCATCACAACGGCTGTCGATAAGGAAATGAATGGCATCGCGCTCCTGCTGCGCGCTGTGTTTACCATCGGCCAGCACCAACTGGGAGCCGAGCTGTTCGGTCAGGGTCGCCACCTGAAACATCAGTTCGCTGAAAAACGGGCCATGATAAAGGGTATTAGGCACCATCAGGCCAATGCTATGCGAACGGTTGGTCGCCAGGTTACGTGCCACCAGATTGGGACGATACCCCATCTCCTCGACTGCCTGCATCACTTTGTCGCGCACCGTTTTGGACACATAACTGTGTCCGGCCAGTACACGGGATACGGTTGCCTTCGAAACGCCCGCACGTTGGGCAACATCAAGCATGGTAATCATTCGTGTTCCTTGTTAGCTCACCTGCCTATTGTAACCAATAATCCCGGCAACAGTAAAAGCCTGCCTTAAAATAACGCATTGTCTATGTTGTTAAAATTAAACAGCATCGGGATGGAATAATCTGAAACCGGTTGCAGATTATTTTAACTTTATCACAAAATAAGACGATACTTCGTTTGAGTTATAGATCACAAAAAAGATAAATTGAATATGTAACCGGTTGCAGAGATGGCGAGTGACGCGTAAGAATTTAGAAAAAAAGGAGGGTGTCATGGTTAAAATCTTATTGTGTTGCTCGGCAGGAATGTCCACCAGCATGGTGGTGCAGCGAATGGAAAAAGCCGCGGTGCAGCTGAGTCTGGATGCCCGTATCGAAGCGGTAGGTATGGAGGAGTTCCGGGATAAAATCGCCGATTACGACTGTTGTCTGCTCGGTCCACAAATTAAATACAAGCTGGCGGATTTCCAACAACGCGCAGCAGAATTTAATAAACCTGTCACCGTCATTAACACCATGGATTACGGCATGCTGAATGGTGAAAAAATTCTGAAGTCTGCCCTTTCCCTGATTGATTCCCATAAGGGGGCATAATGAGCACACTGGCTGATTCATTATTTGGGGTGATCGAGAATCGTATCAGTCCCATTGCCGCGCGGCTCTCCTCGCAGCGACATGTGGTGGCGATAAAAGATGGCTTTATTGCATCGATGCCATTTTTAATTGTTGGCTCTTTTATGCTGCTGTTCTCGCATCCTCCGTTCAGTGAAACCAGCCAGTGGGGATTTGCCCAGTGGTGGCTGGGTATCGTTAAGCAATACAACGATCAACTGATGATGCCCTACAACATGACGATGGGCATTATGGCGGTGTTTATTACCGGTGCGATTGCCTATAACCTGGCCCAGAGCTACAAACTTAACGGCCTGATGGCGGCGCTGCTGGCGTTGATGACGTTTCTGGTGGTGGCCGCACCTGCAAAAGATGGGGCGCTTTCCGTCGCCTCACTGGGCGGGGAAGGGATTTTTACTGCCATTCTGATCAGCCTGTACTGTACCGAGGTGATGCATCTGCTGGTGAAGTACAACATCGGTTTCAAACTGCCGGAGCAGGTGCCGCCGAAAATTCGTCAGTCCTTCGATCTGCTGATCCCGATTGTGGTGATCTTCCTGACGCTCTATCCGCTGAATCTGTTTATGCAGAGCAACTTTGGCTTACTGATTCCGCAGGCAATTATGGCGGTATTCGCACCGATCATTTCCGCGGCTGATTCCCTGCCTGCGGTGTTGATTGCGGTGCTGCTGTGCCATCTGCTGTGGTTTGCCGGTATTCATGGCGCGGCAATTGTCGGCGGTATTTTGCAGGCATTCTGGCTGAGTAATCTGGGGCTTAACCAGGAAGCGTTAACCGCCGGGGAGCCCATTCCGAAAATCTTTATCGAACCTTTCTGGCAGTTCTTTATTACCGTCGGCGGATCAGGTGCGACGATGGGGCTGGTGATTCTTTACCTGCGCAGTCGTTCCGCTCATCTGCGTTCTATCGGGCGTCTCGGCCTGGTGCCCGGCATGTTCAACATCAACGAACCGATTATCTTCGGCTCACCGGTGGTGATGAACCCGCTGCTGTTTATTCCGTTTATCACGACGCCATTGCTGAACGCCATCATCGCCTGGACGGCCACGCGTACCAATCTGATTAACCATGTGATTTCTCTGGCTCCCTGGACCACACCCGGACCAATTGGCGCGGCCTGGTCCACCGGCTGGGACTGGCGTGCAGTGGTACTGGTGCTGTTCCTGATTGGCCTGTCGACCCTGATTTATTACCCGTTCTTCAAGATGTATGAACGCCAGCTGCTGCAACAGGAAGCGGAGATGGCGCATGAAACCCTGGCAGAGGAGATGAA
Organism: Pantoea sp. X-Soil-TKNS-1279; assembly: GCF_059730565.1. Classification (NCBI taxonomy): domain Bacteria; kingdom Pseudomonadati; phylum Pseudomonadota; class Gammaproteobacteria; order Enterobacterales; family Erwiniaceae; genus Pantoea; species Pantoea sp. X-Soil-TKNS-1279. The sequence continues at coordinate 66,996 of NZ_AP035950.1, forward strand.
GTGATGAACGATATGGAAACCACGGTGATGGAACTGATTATCCATGCCGGAGAAGCGCGTTCCTCGGCGATGCAGGCCTTACAGGAGGCACGCAAACACAACTGGGGCGTGGTGGAGGCGATGCTGGAAAACGCCAGCCAGGCGGCGCGTGAAGCGCACAAAATTCAAACCTCACTGATTGGTGCGGATGAAGGCTGCGGCAAGATCCCGGTCAATCTGATCATGGTGCATGCACAGGATCATCTGATGAACGCCATGCTGTGCCGTGACCTGGTGGAAGAACTGATTTATCTGCACCGCGAGGTGCAGGAACTGAGCAAAACCCAAACGCATTAATGTCGCAAGACGTCGTTAATCTACTTAAAGGAAGGATTATGTCTGACAAATTACCGGCAGGTTTTTTATGGGGCGGTGCCGTGGCGGCCCATCAGGTAGAAGGTGGCTGGAATGAGGGCGGTAAAGGTCCAAGCATCGTTGATGTGTTAACCGGTGGCGCACACGGTGTGGATCGTGAGATCACCGACGGTGTGATAACGGGAAAACATTACCCCAACCATCTGGCGACTGATTTTTACCATCGCTACAAAGAAGATATCGCGCTGTTTGCTGAGATGGGGTTCAAATGTTTCCGCACCTCAATCGCCTGGACGCGCATCTTCCCCAAAGGGGACGAATTAACCCCGAACGAAGCAGGCTTGCAGTTCTATGACGACATGTTCGACGAACTGCTGAAGCACGGTATCGAACCAGTCATTACCCTGTCGCACTTTGAGATGCCGCTGCATCTGGTGAAGCAGTATGGCGGCTGGCTGAATCGTGAACTGATCGATCTGTTTGTGCGTTACAGCGAAGTGGTGCTGAAGCGCTATAAACACAAAGTGAAATACTGGATGACGTTCAACGAGATCAACAACCAGCGCAACTGGCGCAGGCCGTTGTACGGATACAGCAACTCCGGGGTGATTTTCACTGACCATGAGAAACCGGAAGAGGTGATGTATCAGGTGCTGCATCATCAGTTTGTCGCCAGCGCTCGGGTGGTGAAACTCGGTCATACCATCAATCCGGATTTCAAAATTGGTTGTATGCTGGCGATGGTGCCGCTCTATCCCTGGTCCTGCAACCCGGACGATGTGATGTACGCGCAAAAAGCGATGCAGGATCGCTATCTGTTCGGCGATGTGCATATGCGTGGTGCTTACCCTTCTTACATTAAGAAAGAATGGGAACGTCGCGGATTCCACATTGAAATGGCCCCCGGTGATGAGCAGACGCTGCGTGAAGGCTGCACCGATTATCTCGGCTTCAGCTATTACATGAGCAACGCCGTGGAATACGCAACGGCGACGCAAACCGCGCATACGCCGCTGGAAGCCTTTCCCGGCAGCCGCAAAAACCCGCATGTGCCGGCATCAGACTGGGGCTGGCAGATTGATCCGGTTGGGCTGCGTTACACCCTTAACGCGTTGTATGAGCGTTACCAGAAACCGCTGTTTATCGTGGAAAACGGTTTTGGTGCCATCGATAAAGTGAAAGCCAATGGCGAGATCAATGATGACTATCGCATCGACTATTTGCGCGCCCACATTGAACAGATGAAGAAAGCGGTGCTGGAGGATGGCGTTGACCTGATGGGCTTTACCCCGTGGGGCTGTCTGGATTGTGTGTCATTTGGCACCGGCCAGTACAGCAAACGCTACGGTTTTATTTATGTCGATCGTAATGATGATGAAACCGGCGATTTCTCCCGCAGCAAAAAGAAAAGTTTCGACTGGTATAAAACCGTTATCGCCAGCAATGGTGAGCAACTTTAAGGCAGTTTGTTGACGCGTAGCGGCGCGATTTATCGCGCTCCCGTAAAAACGCGCGATAAATCGCGCCGCTACGCAACCTGTCTGACGATTTTGTCAAAATTACGGTCTATGACGAAACGGGAAGCTGCCCGCAGACTTGTCCGTCTCTGACGCCGTTTGAACATCAAGTGTATATCGTGGTGGCCGAAGCTGCGTGGATCGATATTGCCAATGAGGGGATACATAAAGGCAGCACCATCCGGCGACTTCAGGAAATGTTAAATATTGATCGTCATGAAATCATGGCGTTCGGTGACGGTTATAACGATATTGAATTACGTTCTGAAGCGGAATACAGCTTCGCCATGCGCAATGCATTTGATGAAACTAAAAAAGTGGCGAATTTTATTACAGGTTCTAATGATGAAAATGCGGTGTTAAATACTATCAAACGTATTTTGTCGCTACAAAATTAATAAAACCTGCGTCCTGTTTTCAATAAATATATTCAGTCTCCAGGAAAAATATCATCCACGAGGTGAGGGCGAATGCTGGTCATTATCAGGCTGGCACGCTGTTGCCTGACCTGTAACCTGACGGAGTGCTGTCCTATGCAAAATAAGATAAAAATTGTCACTATCGGTGGAGGTTCAAGCTATACCCCTGAATTAATAGAAGGGTTAATTGTCCGACAGGCACAATTGCCGATTGCCGAATTGTGGCTGGTCGATATCGACGCGGGTGCGGAGAAAATGGAGATCGTCGGCAACATGGCAAAGCGTATGATTGCCGCCGCAAAACTGGACTGGCAGGTACATCTGACCCTCGACCGGCGTGAAGCCCTGAAAGATGCTGATTACGTCACCACCCAATTCCGCGTTGGTTTACTGGATGCCCGACTGAAAGACGAGGTGATCCCGCTGGCAAACGGGCTGCTCGGCCAGGAAACCAACGGTCCTGGCGGTATTTTTAAAGCTTTCCGCACCATTCCGGTGATCCTCGATATCATCAAAGATATGCGCGAACTCTGTCCAAATGCATGGCTGGTGGATTTTACCAATCCGGCCGGGATGGTGACCGAAGCAGCGATTAAACAAGGCAAATGGGAGAAAACCGTCGGCTTGTGTAATGTGCCATTCGGCCATATCAACCAGGCGTGTGAAGTGCTGGCGAAAGAGGAAAAGGATCTGTTCTTCAAATTTGCCGGTCTTAACCATTTTCACTGGCACCGCGTGTGGGACCAGCAGGGTAATGAACGTACCGCCGAATTGATCGAGAAAATCTATGCGCCGGAGCACCGGGCGAAAACGGATGAGGGACTGAAGAACATCCACCAGATCCCGTTTCATTATGAACAGGTGAAACACCTCGGGGTGCTGCCTTGTGGTTATCATCGTTATTACTACCTTCAGGAGCCGATGCTGGCCCATGCGGTTGAGGAGTTCGAACGCTATGAAACCCGTGCTGAAGTGGTGAAAAAGACGGAGGCGCGTCTGTTTGAACTGTATAAAGACGTTAACCTGAACTACAAGCCGGAAGAACTCAGCCAGCGCGGTGGCGCGCATTACAGTGATGCCGCCTGTGATCTCATCGCATCGATTCATAACAACAGCGGCAAATTAATGGTGGTGTCCACCCGTAATAACGGAGCAATTGCCGACCTGCCGTTTGACTGCATCGTGGAGGTGACGGCATCAATTACCTCACATGGCCCTGAACCGTTGCGCTGGGGCGCATTGCCGTCTGCCGCACGCGGCATGATTCAGCTGATGAAGGCGATGGAAGAGACGGTGATTGAAGCGGCTGTTACCGGTGATTATGGTGCGGCGTTACATGCCTTTACCATCAATCCGTTGATACCGGCGGGCGACACGGCGATTAAAGTGCTGGATGAACTGTTGTATGCGCACAAAGCCTGGTTGCCGAAGTTTGCAGATAAAATCGCCGAAATAGAGAGAAATAAGCCGGAAGTCGTGCAGTTTGTGGATCGGTTACTGGCAGATAGAAAAACGCACGCCTAAGCAAAAGACAACCAAAGCGCCACAGGCGCTCTGGTTGTCATATTCTGTATGACGGAATCATGCGGCTTTATCTTTCATCGCCACCTGGGAACCCAGCTCATCCGGGGTTTTCAGGAACGGTGTCAGTACTGCGCTCAGAATATATAGCCCGGCGTAGATACCCAGTACACCGCCAGCACCTAAAGAGGTGTAGAACAGGGCGGTGATCGCCGGAGCGATAAAGGCACCCAATCCGGCACCGAGGTTGAGTACTGACATGGCGGCACCTTTACTTTCAGGGGCCAGCATCGGGAACAAGGCGGAAAGCGGTACATAACCCGCCATCGTAACCCCGCACAGGCAGAGGACAAACGCCATCGCATAGAAGTTATGGCCCAGCAGCTGAGGCACCAGCCAGACCAGAACCAACACAATGGCATAGCCCACGCCACCGACCCAAAGAATGGTATTACGCCAGCCAAATTTGTCGCCAAAGAAGCCAAAGAAGAGATTGGCGAAAATAGCCACGACAAACACAGCCGACCACATATGCAACCACTCGGTTTTGCTGTAGCCAAAACTGATCAGATACAGCGGCAGAAAGGTTGCCAGTCCATATTGTGCGACGCCATTGATTGATTTGACCACCAGCCCCATTGCAATCACCGGGCGTTGCAGGATAGTGATGCCCTTCATCAATTCAGCGGCACTAAAAGGATGGATTTCTGATGCAGGAACCTTGTCGCGATTTACCCAAATTGCCAGGGTGGCGCCCACAATTACGAATCCCATCCCGGTCCACAGCACATGGATCTCCCCCATCACCGGAAGCGCCAGCGAGGAGAAAAAAGGCCCAATCACGCTCAAGCCCAGGGAGAAGGTAAACCAGAACCAACCCACTGCGGTTGAACGGCGTTCCAGCGGCGTACTGTAGTTAATCCACACGAGAAAGGAGTAAGCAAAAAGTGGATAGCCGATGCCGCGAATGGCATAGAACGGCAGCATCATGGCCATGTGCATCGAATGTAAGCCGATGCCGATAAAGCCAATGCTTCCCACGACAAAAGCAATCAAACCATACAGCATCACTTTGCGCGGCCCCAGTGTCTGCACAAAGACCCCAGTGACCCAGGCCGCCAGCGTTACCGCGATGCCATAGGCGGTAATCAGGAACGAGGCTTCAGCAACGGATAACCCTTTTTCAACTAACCAGATAGATATCCATGCCTGTTCAACACCGTCACCAATCATGAATATTGTCAGACCAATATAACCCCACAACAAATTTTTAGGTAAACCCAGTAGATTAAACATAGTTCCCCCCAGTGCAGGGCACTGTATGGATAAAGAGACGAGGTAAGATAAATATAATTTTTATTAATTAATCATCTTCAGAACCAGGGATTGAACTTTAATCGCATCCTGATCTCTGATCAGACGTTCCATTTCTTCCAGACCAATTTGATCAATAAAATTCGACAGCGTTTTATACATGCGAATGTTTTGCGCGCATTCTGCTACCGGATCTTCCCGGCTGGGGAACGTATCAAAATAAACCAGACCGTCAAAATTCACACGCTTCGCATAATAGATATATTCCAGCGTCTGCATCAGATGTACAGAACCCAGCATTAATCCATCATCAAAATGACCATAGCCATCATTCAGATGAAATCCAACTAACTTGTTTTTACGCGCCGACAGGAATAATGAAAAAGCCGGGTTTTCTTTTTTCATGATCATGTGACAGAAATCAAGAGTGATACCGAAGTTTGGCGAACCCACATCGTCGATCAACATTAATGTTGAAGAAACATCCCCGATAAAGGAAAACGTCCTCGGCTCATAAGGTTTGTATTCAAAGCTGAACTGCATATCCGGGTGAGCTTGAGTCACCTGTTGCAAGGCGTTAACCAGTAATTCGTAGGCTCTGAAGTAATCTTGCTGGAAGGGATAATCGTAGCCGTCATAGCCGAACCAGAGCGTGACCGTGTTGCCGCCGAGGAATTTACACATTTCTGCGGCTTCCAGCGTAATGCGGATGGCCTTATTACGCAGTGCCTCATCGGGATTGGTAAATTCGCCGTTAATAAACTCTTTGTTATAACGCAGGGCAATGCCGCCAACTTTTAAACCGTTATCGGCGATGCAGGATTTAATCACAGACTTGTCCTGACCGATAAAATGTTCAGGATAATTCAATTCAATGTGGGTAAGACCTTCAGCCTGACCCATGCGAGTAATAAGATCACAGGTGTCCATATTATTCTTTGCTGAGAATAATTCAGGGCGAGATCGAAATGAATTGATACGGGACGAGAATTTCATGGCTTTTACCTTTAATGGAACGTCGGCAGAGTTATAAGGCAACTTGCTTTTGGGGTAAATGCCATGATGCAAATGATACTGAAAGTAAAATCATAATCAGAGAATGACGGTTAAAATTTTACTCCGAGTAAAATACAAAAATAAAACATTTCACAACCTGTGACGTAGTTAACATTTTCGCGCTGAGAGCACATGCTAACCTTTTCCGCAGAAGGTTATTTGGTGGGTGAGTAGTATGCATAATCGTTTAAAAGGAAACGAAATATTTTTACTGGCGCGTACGCTGGCACCGGAGTTAGGAAGAAAAGAAAGGTCCATTGCACGATTTATTGATGATAATCCCGAAACGCTGGCTTCCATGTCTATTACCGATATTGCCGATTATCTTGATGTCAGTGTAGCCAGTATTACCAAAGTGGCAAAAAAGCTGGGATTCACTGGCTTCCACGATTTAAAAATGAATATCGGGAAAAACATCACTGTTTCGGAGGAGTTTATTGATGTTCCTCCCGTCTCGGGTGGTGAATTTTATACTGAGAAAATTGTGGAAAGCACACTGTATAATTCAATCCTTGCGCTACAGGAGGCATTAAAGGCGATAGATATTGCGGTGGTGAAATCCGTTGCCGCCCTGTTTATTCAACGCAGTGAAAACGCACGGATAGTGATTGCTGGTTGCGGTGGTTCCGGTTCAATTTGTGAAGATTTTAATCACAAGCTGCTTAAGATTGGTATTTTTTCGTCGGTATTCAGTGATAGCCACAAGCAGTTGATGACCGCATCGTTGATGCGACCTGGTGATATTTTACTGACGGTGTCTCATTCCGGCCAGACAACCGACATTATCAATATGACGAAAATGGCGAATGAAAAAGGTGCGGAGACGATTTGCCTGACCAATTATCCCAACAGTCCGTTAAGTCACATCTCGCGACATGCGATTATTTCTTCAGTAAAAAACAATCCGATTACCGGTGAGAACGCAACGACACGCATTGTTCATCTGAATATTCTGGATGCAATCTTCACCATTATCGCCAGCAAGACCAGTGAATTCAGTCAGGAAAGTTTACACAATACCAGAAACGCTGTGGCATCCAAACGCACAGTCAGTTAAGGACTTGATTATGAAAGTTGATGTGGTGGTTATCGGCAGTTTGAACTATGACATCCTGGTTCAACAGGATCGCCTGCCTGATATTGGTGAAACCTTCACGGGTAATGAATTAATGTTGATGCCAGGTGGAAAAGGTGCGAATCAAGCGGTGCAGTGCGCCAAACTTGGGCTAAACGTCAGCATGGTGGGTTGCGTCGGCAATGATATCTATGGCAAAGAGTTAATTTCATCGCTCGCTGAAAACAATGTTGTGGTCAGTCATATTGCCGCACGGGGTAATAACTCAGGCATTGGTATTGTTCAGATATTAGAATCGGGTGATTATTGCAGTACGATCATCAAAGGGGCCAACTATCTGGTCACCGAAGAGGATATTACGGACACATTGTTCGAGAATAAACCTCTGGTTATTTTCCAGTCAGAAATCCCGTCAGCTATCGTAGAATACGCCATTCAAAAGGCCCACCGGTTGGGCAGCAAAATTCTGGTCAATAACGCCCCGGCTCGCCATATTCCCGATGAAACCCTCAAGCTGGTCGATTATCTGGTGGTCAACGAGACTGAGGCAGGCTTTATGCACGCTGCGCCTGTTAACTCGGTTGAGGAAGCTTTGAGCTGCGCTGTGCAGCTGAAGAAACGCATCGCAGGTGAGGTGATCGTCACGTTAGGCGAGAAGGGGGCGGTCATCTCTGGCGACGTGAGTGCGCAACATTTTCCGGCGGTTTTCTGTCCGGATGTTGTGGATACCACCGGGGCGGGCGATTCCTTTATTGGTGGGATTGCTTACTGTCTTGTGAAGGGGATTTCATTAGCGGAAGCCGTACCGTTTGCCGCCGAGATCAGCTCCTGCTCAATTCAGAAATACGGTGGACAAAGTTCTTTCCCTATGTTGCCTGATGTGGCTCATGCGCTGCAAATTAAGCAATCCGAACTGAGTCACTGAACCCGGTTTAAGCAACAGCCCGTTCGCTGACGGGCTGTTGTTATCTGTCAGCCCGCCCAGTCACCCACCATATGGCTGAGATGGCTTTTCATCAGTTCGCCAGTTAACTCGGCGTTACCTGCCAACATCGCATCGAGGATCGGCTGGTGTTCTTCAGCGGATTTGACCAAGTCGCCACTTTCGCGCAGCGCCTTCAGGCCATACTGGCGTGACTGGTCGCGCAGGTTCTCCACAATCGCCACCAGCGGTTCATTTTCCAGTAACGATAACAGGCCAAGATGGAACTGATGATCCATCTCCAGGTAGCCTGCAATATCGCCGGTTTCCGCGAACTGCACCATATCAGCGGCAATTTTAGCGAACTCATCTTTACGCGGCTCAATACGTTCTTTCAGGCCGGCCAGTTTCATCATCGACGGAATTTCCAGCAACATGCGCAGTTCATAAACGTTCTCACGCTCTTTATCGCTGAAGGGCAGCACGCGGAAACCACGATTGCGCACCGCTTCCATCAGACCCTGGTTCACCAGCGTCAACATGGCTTCGCGCACCGGGCTGTTAGAAACACCCAGCTCTTCCGCAAGCGCGGAAGCCGAGTAAATTTTGCCCGGCGCAAGATCGCCCGATAACAGACGCAATTTCAGAATGGAAAGTGCCTGATCCCTCAGATTGGTTTGCCGTAATTGGTTTACGTTTTCCATAGATACTCCAGTAAAATCCGCAGTAAACGATAACATGCTACATGCCAGTAATTTTGACACGTTTCCTGACAAAGAGCCATCTCTGCTGGTATGACAATAATGTACTTGTGCTTCTATCTAATTAATTAAAGATAATTAATTTTTAACTCCGTATTATGGTGATTGGTCAACACTTTTACGTGGATAACCTTTCCTTTGCCAGCGTAATGATTTCTCCTGGCAATAGATTAATGACATCTCCCCATATAAAAAAACTCTCCCGGCTGGGAGAGTTTTATGGGTCAAAAGCTGTAAGTCGGCGGGGTGGAGCCTTCTTTATAGACTTCTATCGTTTTCACCGCACCGTAGGCAGTGTCATTGTTAGTGAGAATTTTCGCGTAATCACCGCTGGTGATCAGATGCTCATAAGCCCCTTTAAGCGCTTCCAGTAGCTGGGCGGAATTGTCGTTGCGCGCCACGGCCGTGGCCGTCGGACCGCCACCAATGGCACCGGAGGCATCCAGACCCTGATCCAGGCGAATCGATTCCTGTGCGCCGCCACGGTTCATCAATACCCCATCTACGCGGCCACTGTTCAGAGCCAGCACGGCATTATTAATAGAAGGAAATGCACTGATGGCGGCGGCATTGCTGCCACATTTATCGGAAGCGGTTTTCAGTGTTGCCAGCTCGGCGGAACCTGCCATAGCACCCATCTTGTGACCACAAATATCTGCCAGGGTTTTCGGGCTGAAGCCGCTGGATTTTTTCACCAGATAAGTACTGTAATCCTGCCAGTTCGAGACGAAATCCGCAGTTTTCAGCCGTTCAGCAGTGACATAAAACTCGCCATAAGAAATATCAAACTTATTCGCCTGCAAACCGGTCAGGGCGGCGGAGAAGGGGATCAGGCTGATCTCCGCTTTCAGCCCCATAGTCTGAGCGACGGCATTCGCCAGTTCGACATCCATTCCTTTTAAACTACCGCCTTCTTTATAGGCCAGCGGTTTACCGATATCTGGTACCGCGATACGTAGCACCCCGGCGTCTTTAATTGCAGGTGGAACCAGAGCAGCAACGGCATCTACTTTGGCGACGGTCATCTGTGCATAGCTTGTTGTTATAAAAAACGCACCCGTCGCCATCGTGGCTGCCAGGCACAACAGACGGAAACTGAAAACTTTCATTAACGCTCTCCTCAGGTTGATTTTGCGGCACGACGGTGTTGTGTAAAAAGCCAGTCCATTGACAATGCGATGTAACGGGTAATATATTACCCATTATACACAGCATTGCAAGTGCCCCTGGTTTTCGCTTTACTCACCCGTGGAGGCGAGGTTATGCCGCTACGGCTATCACATTGAACATGCAGGCAATTGAGGTGAAATAGAATGGAAGTAACTGATTTTGATGTCATTGTTATTGGTGGTGGTCCTTCAGGTTGTTCCGCAGCCTGGGAACTGAGAGATCGTAATATTCTCGTTCTGGAAAAAACGCATCGTCTTGGCGGTCGCCTCTATTCCATGTCGCGTGGTGATTACTGGCTTAACCTCGGGGGACATCTGTTCCCACCTGCCGGTTCACATATGCGTAATATCCTGCATTCTATTGGTCTGGACGTGATCACCATCCCCGGCAACAAATTTGCCATCTGCTGGGGCGGCAAAGTGTACAAACCCAACGCGGTATCCGCGCTGCCGCTGACCATGTCGATGACGCTGCGCGAACGTTTTGCGCTGGCCATGCGCGGGTTAAAAATTCTCAAAGCGGTGAAGGGTTGGCAGCAGGCGATGAAACCGGTGTATGGCGAAAACAATCAGCGTCGCCGCGCCCGTGTGGCAAGTTATCTGGCGGATGAGTCATTCCGTGATTTTATGGGGCCATTGCCGAAGCGCCTTGAAGCGCTGTTCCAGTCTGCCGCGCGCCGTGCGGCTGCGGAGATGGAAGATCAGCACGCTGGGGTTGGCGTTTCGTTGTTTGGTGCGGTGTGGGCAGGTAAAGGCGATTCAATGGCGCTGAACCTGAACGGTGGTTCTGGCCGTTTTGGCGAAGTCATGATGGAAATGTTGGGCGACCGCGTACGTTACCACTCGACGGTGAAATCAGTGACGAAAGTGGGCAATAAAGTCTCGGTGGTATTCGAAAGCGAAGGTCGCGAGCAGACAGTCACCGCGGCAGAGGTGATCGTGGCAGTGCCGGCGCATTTCGCCGATAAGATCGTACAGGATATCCCCGATGATGTTCGTACCACGCTGAAAAATGTCCAGTACGGACCTTTCCCGACGATGGGTATCATCACCGATGAAACCGGGCCGATGCCCTATGACGACATCTATGCCATCACGACGCCAGATGCTTCCTTCGATATGTTCTTTAACCACGCCAACCCACTGCGTACCGGACCACGTAAACCGGGCGGCAGTTTGATGGTTTATTCGGGTGGGGCACCCGCGCGTGAAATGCTGAAGTTGACGGATGAGCAGATCCGCGATCGCTATCTGGCTGACGTCTACAAAATGTTCCCGGAATTACAGGGGCATGTGAAAGAAACCATCGTGCAGCGTTGGGAACCAGGGAACACCTACCGTCCGGCGGGCTTCGATTTTCAACCGATGCTAAGTTATTGCGAACGCCGCGATGTGAATATCCATTTTGCCGGTGATTATTTTGCCGAGATTGGCAATATGGAAATCGCCACCGGTACCGGTCACGAAGCTGCCCGCCGGGCGCGTACCCATTTGATGGAGCAGGAAGCGCAGCAACTGAAAATGCGGCTGGCCGCCCTGACGCAGCGTGGCACCCTGTCAGCGGTAAAGGAGAAAGCATGACCTCTACCCGCACAATTCGCTTTGGCATTATTGGTGCGGGGGTGGCAGCGGAAACCCATGCCCGCGAGCTGGCAAAGGTTGCAGGCGCAAAACTGAACGCCGTGCTGGCACGGGACGGTGATAAGGCGGCAACCTTTGCGACCCAATATGCTATCCCCAGATCATTTAACGAGCTGACGGCGTTTCTTAATGAGGGGGAACTGGACGTGGTGATTATCACCACCCCCAACGGCTTGCATCGTGAGTATGCCGTGGAAGCGGCGCGTGCCGGGAAACATGTGGTGATTGAAAAGCCATTGGAGATCAGCGCGGATCGTGCGCAAAACATCATCGACGCCTGCCGGTTGGCAGGCGTGGGGTTGTTTGTGATTTATCAGCGTGTCTATTCCGACGCCGCCCGTCAGGTGGCAGAGGATATTGCCGCGGGGCGACTGGGTGATATCACACTGGTCAATATTGTTGATAACCAGTTTCGTCCTCATTTGTACTACACCCGCGATGCCTGGCGTGGCACGCAGGCGCTGGAGGGTGGGGGCTGCCTGATCACCCAAACTACGCATTTGATTGATCTGGCCCAGTTTTTGTTGGGGCCGGTGCGTTCGCTGTATGCCGCTACGCGTACCGCATATCACTCGATTGAAACCGAAGATGTTGCCGTGGCAGTGCTGCATTTCGCATCCGGGGTGCTGGGTACGTTGTCATCTTCGACCTGTGCCTACCCCGGACAGCGTCATCTGTTGACCATCAGCGGCACCCGGGGATCGGTGATTATCAATGGTGAGCATGATCAGATTGTGTTCCGCAGTACGTCCGAAAGTGGTCAGACCCATGCGATCCCGGCCAGTTTTAGCTTTGCCGATCCGACGGACCCGCGTGACTACCCCACGGTCGGTCAGTTGCGCCAGTTACAGGCAATTGTGGAGCGTTTGCAACAGGGGGAAGTTGCGGCCGATGGTGAGCGCGCTATGTTGTCGGTGAAGGTAGTGGAAGCGATGTATCTGGCGGCACGGGAAGGGAAGGTGATCGACGTTTAATCTAAGCCCGCTTTGGAGCGGGCTTTTTTGCAGTTAAATTTTTCATTCAATTTTTTTGAATTCTTTCAGCAAATCCCTCAGCTTTTACTCCCCCGCCGTCAGGTCTATTCTCTCTCACATCGAGGCACAACGCCTCACCGATTAAACAAACTTCTTAGGAAATGACCATGAAATCTATCAAAACTTTCGTTGCAGTTGCCGCCCTGTCACTGGTTTCTTTCGGTAGCTTTGCGCAGAGCATTACTGCTTCCGCTTCTACCCTGGATGGCGCAGAAGCCAAAATCGCTGCACAGGCCAAACAGACAGGGGCGTCATACAAAATCACCGGCGCACGCGTGGACAACGGTGCTTACCTGTCAGCTGAACTGACTAAATAAGGTAATAATTAGCACGATCACAGTTATCGCACTAATTATCAATCACGAAACGATAACTGTAGTTATTATTACTTCCATCGAAGGCACACAGCCTTCTAAACAAACAAATTAAGGATTAAGACCATGAAAACTATCAAAGCACTGTCCATCGCCGCTGTCGCCGCTCTTTCCCTGATGTCAGCAGCCAGCTTCGCGCAGAGCATCTCTGTCACCTCTTCAACGCTGGACGGTGCAGAAGCGAAAATCGCCGCGCAGGCCGCACAGCAGGGTGCACAGTACAAAATCACCGAAGCGAACACCAATAACCGTGTTCATATGACCGCTGAATTGTACAAATAATAAATGTTAAGATGTATCAAGGCCGCCTGTTAAGGCGGCCTTTTTGTTTCTGGCATCGCTCGGGGACGTACGTTAATGGGAGGTAGTTGACCATCCTGCCTCAGTCCGGGTTGTACATCAGGCTTTCGTTTCCTGAATTACGCCCGGCAACTGGCTCCAGTCGGCATACCAGGTTTTAAACAGCTTCAACTGATGCTCCACATAACCACGTTGACTGGCGCTCAGTTCGTCACTGCTGTTGAAGTGCAGCGCGTATTCCCTGTCTCCCTGCAATACCATCATGTATTTGAAGAACAGCACCAGGTCCGGGCCTGCATCGAAAGATGACAGAATCGCCAACGCCTGTTCCAGCTCCTGGGCGCGCTGGCGGGCTTCAGCGTGACCGGCTGCTGCGGTGTGTGACAGGTTGCACAGATGAATCACTTCTTTCGGTAGCACGTTGCCAATGCCGGTAATCGCACCGGTGGCACCACAATTGACAAAACCATGTACCACTGCGGTATCAACGCCCACCATCAGCGTGACATCATCGTCGCGGCTGGTGATATGTTCGGCGGCGTAGCGCAGGTCATCCGGACCACCAAATTCTTTAAACCCAACCAGATTGGGATGCTCAGCGCGCAGGGCGAAGAACAGATCGGAGCGGGTGGCAAAGCCGTAATAGGGGCTGTTATAGATCACTGCCGGTAAATCCGGTGCCGCCGCGAGGATGGATTTGAAATGTTCTTTCTGCGCGGAAATGACCGAACCACGAGAGAGGACGCGCGGAATGACCATCAATCCTTTTGCGCCCACCTGCTGGGCATGACGGGCATGGGCTACCGCAGACGCGGTATTGACGGCACCGGTGCCAACAATTACCGGCACTCCGGCCTTCGCCAGACGCTCAACCCCTTCCATGCGCTGCGCATCGGTCAGCAGCGGCCAATCGCCCATTGAGCCGCAATAAACGACGGCCGACATACCCTTAGCTAATAATTGCTGTGCTTTACGCACCAGCCCATCAAAATCCGGCTGACGTTCCGCGGTGCAGGGCGTCATTAATGCGGGAATAACACCGGAAAATATCGCTGACTTCATGTTTTCATCTCCAGTTAATTTAAATGAATCACTTACGCGACAGCGAAAACGGCGCAGGGAAGGTCATCGTCAGAATAAATCTGAACGGCCCACGCAGGGTTTTTGGTTGTCGCGCCGCCTGGTTTACTCAGGCGGCAAATAATGCAGGATTAGCGTGCAGCACCGGTCAGGAGGACCGGATCGATTTCCGCCAGCACATTTTTCAGCACCGCTTTTTGTTCATTGGTGTATTGCGGAATCGGTGCGCGTACTGGCCCGACTGACAGCCCCAGCAATTCACATGCGGCTTTCACGCCGCTGTTGTAGCGGCCTGATCCCAGCAGGCAAATCAGAGGATAAATCTGTCGCCAGACAGTCACCACCGTCTGATCATCGCCGCTCTGGCTGGCCTGATGCAGCTTCGCCAGCGCCGGTGCCATAAAGTTGGCAATCCCCATCACCATGCCCGGTGCTTTCAACATTAATGCCGGCAGCATTAAAACGTCTTCGCCATTCAGGAAATGGATTTCATCGGCATGCTCATTAATTAACGTACTCATCTGCATAATATTGGCAGATGAGTCCTTCACATATTTCACCTGTGGAATTTCACGCGTCAGTTTTAATAAAAAATCGACGTCAAGATGTAATCCGGTAGCCGGTGGGAAGTTATAAGCGCAAATCGGCAGATCGGTGGCGTCTGCTACGCCTGCGTAATAGGCGAAGGCTTCGTTAAAGCCAATTGGCTCATAATAGGGGGTGGCGAGCATAATCGCGCTGGCTCCCACGTCCTGTGCGTGTTTGGAAAACGCGACGGCTTCACGCGTGGAGGTGGCACCGGTATGCGCCAGCACCGAAGCACGGCCAGCGGTCTGGTCCACAACAATTTCTACCAGACGCAGACGTTCATCGTGGGATAGCACCGAGAATTCTCCGGTACCGCCTGCGGGAACGAAACCGTCGACGCCATCCGCAATACCCTGCTCAACCAGCTTACGCAGTGCAACTTCATCGATTTTTTCACCGTCAGCGGTGAAAGGCGTAACGATGGCAGAAAGTACACCCTTAAGGATCATGTGCTGAATCTCCGTTAATAAATGATTAAAGCGGGGGAAAACCATCTGCGAGTGCGTCTTCCGCATCGGCAGCAAGGATAAGAAAACCGTTGATATAGGCCCGACTGGTGATTGCCGGTTTGATATACAAACGATCGGTGGTTTCGCGCACCTGTTGCGCGCTGACGCTAAAGGTCGATCCGATAATGCTGTGGGTCGTGACGGTGGAGTCGGGTGCGACTTTGCCTTCACTCACCAATTTGGCGAACAGCGCGCTGGTGCCGGTGCCGCACGGTGAACGATCTATCACCCCGGGTGGGGCTACCACCACAATACTGGCATCCTGCGGCAGAGCGGGCTCGTAGTGATAAAACAACACCTGATAGACATCCAGTTCCTCACCGGACAAAGGATCACATACCCCGCCAGCGGTATATTCTGCGCGCAGCAGACGTGCCAGTCGGACGATTTCCGTGGCATTATCCCGCGCCAGCGATAACCCGATCTGGCTGGCATCTACCGAGATGTAGTAGTCGCCGCCATACAGCAATTCAACGGGCATGGTGCGGCCATCAACCTGATACGGTTGGGGGGTTTTCACCACAAAGGATTCAACATTCACCATGGTCACGGTGGTGAAGCGCTCACCTTCACGGCGTGCGGTGATGCCAATCGGGCCAGCCGGGGTGCGGATGTGGAAAGCAGTTTGCTGCGGATGGTCCTGCCACAATCCTGGCAGCAGGTTCATCTCGACAATCACCGAGGCAAAACCAATCATGCAGTGGCCGCACATGGGGGGGTAAGAACCTGGCTCCATGATCACTGCGCCAATATCACAGTCGTCTTCCTGCGTGGCAATCGGCAGTACCGCACAGGTCAGGCCGCCTCCGCGCGGTTCATGTACCAGACGTCGCCGCCAGTGGTCGGCATGGTTGCGTAGCCACAGGCGCGCCGCATCCACACCTTGTACATTCTCCGGCAGGGTGATGCCAGACAGCACGATGCGCGTCGGGTTGCCACAGGTATGGGAATCCACCGCCAGAATCTCCTGGCGATCAGCGCGGTCGAGCCATGCCAGCGCGCTGGCGGGTAAGCTGCGGCTGTTATTCATGGCAATCCACCCGGAACAGCGGCTGACCGAGTTGGTCGCGATCAACCTTGATACCCAAACCAGGGGCTTGTGGTGCGGTACCGCGACCCTGTTCTGAACGGGGTTGATAACCGGCGACATGTTCTTTGGTCCAGTCGTTAAAGAACGAGGCGTGCAGCAGTGCATCCGGGCGGGTGCTGGCTGCTACATGCGCCACCGCTGCCGAAGTGACATCGCCGCCCCAGACATCTTCAATCACGATGGTCATGCCAAGATCCTGCGCCAGGTCGCGCATGCGCACCGCACCGGTGATCCCGCCAACGCGTGCCAGTTTGATATTGACTGATACCGCTCCGGCATCATATTTGGCGCGATACAATTCGGCGGCGTTGACCACCGATTCATCCATCGATAATGGCAGGCTGCTCATGCGTTGGACCAGTGCACAATCCGCAGTGTCGCGGCAGGGTTGCTCAACAATGATGTCCAGCCCGGCCATTTCACGTAACGCCACCGCCGCCGCCTGTAGGTTCCAGCCGCCATTGGCATCGGCGACAATCATCGCATCTTTATCACACGCCTCGACGACGCGACGGGTGCGCTCCGCATCTTCATAAGGATCGTTACCCACTTTCAACTGGAAGCGGTTGATGCCTTCACGTTGACGCAGGCGCACAAACTCCGCCATCGCCGCGGGTGAGGAGAGTGGCACCGCCTCATACAGCGGAAAATCCGGCTGGGCGATACCACCAATCAGTCGGGCAATCGGCAGACCGGCGGTTTTTCCCAACAGGTCCCAGCAGGCGATATCGATCGCGCTTTTGGCGCTCTCCTGGCCGAGCAGCACCGCGTTCATTTGCTGGTGGATTAACGCCAGATTGGTGGGGTCAAGACCGATAAGTGCCGGTGCCATTGCCCGCACGCTCTCCCGTGTGCCACCGGCAAACGCGGGCAGGTAAGTTCCCCCGAGAGTGCAGCTCTCTCCCCAGCCTTCCTCACCACTGTCCGTCACCAGACGGACCAGGGTAGACGCCTGGCTTTGCGCCGCGCGCCCACCTGACATCACGTATTCACCGTGGGCGTAAGTCAGTTCATAGCCATACACTTCGATTGCAGCGATTTTCATCTGTCGGTGCCACCTTGCGTTGTTGGTAATGGGTAATATATTACATTCGACACTTGGGCTGTCAATCTGCTTTTTTCTTGCTCAATCCGCCGTTGTAGCGCGCCGAATCTGAATCGGTGATCAACTAAAGAGGGGCGCCAGGTGCGGATTGAGGAACAGGTTATGTGGGTCCATCTCACGACGCAGTTGCACGAAGCGGTTGAAATCCGGATACAGCTGAGCCACGCGCTGACGACTGAGAAAGTGCAATTTGCCCCAGTGGGGGCGCGCCTGAAATTCAGCGAGAGTGCTGTCCACTGCGCGCAGGAATGGCAGGTAGTTTTTACCAATTTCGCCGGAGACGGAGAGTGAGGTCGTGTCGCGGCCTGATTGCGCCGAAAGAAAACCCTGATCGGCTTTTTGCCAGCGCACCTGCAACGGTGACTGCGCATCAGGGAATTGTGTCAGCATCAGTTGTTGTAATGCCTGTACCGCCGCGCGGGCATCCCCGGCATCGACCATGTACTCCAGCTCATGGAATTTTGATTCGGTAGTGCCATCGGGATAAATCCGCCAGGCCTGATCGGTACGGCGGTTAATCTCACCCACGGGAGTGCCGGGTGCGGCGTGGGGAACTTCGCGTAGTAACTTCACGAAGCAGTGCCCGGCAGGTACTGCGCCCAATTGATAGAGGTCGGCAGAATGCGCTCCCGGCATCCACCAGAAGGAAAAATGACGGTACTCACGCAGCAGAAATTCCCACTGATTCCACACTTCCTCCATCGGCAGGATGATGTTTTCTTCGTGCAGGCTGTAGGCGGGAATCAATTGTAAGCCTACCCGCAGCACCGGACCAAACATCCCCAGCGACACCTGCGCCGCACTTAACAGCTCCGGCGTACTGGCATCGATGTCCATCACCTCACCACGCCCGTTGACCACCCGCAGACAGGTCACCTGAGATGAAATCGAACCGTAATGAATGCCCGATCCTTTGGTACCAGTCGCAATCGCCCCGGCAATCGACTGCGCGTCCACATCCCCCTGGTTGGCGATTGACATGCCCGCCTGCCACAGCGGTGCGCCGAGCGAGGCCAGCGCCGAACCGCCCCGCACTTGTGCCTGTAATTTTTCGCTGTCGCAGGCAATCACGCCACTTAGCGCCGAGAGATCCAGCAGCAGGTTTTTCGTTTCGACCACCGGGGTAAACGAATGACCGCTGCCTGCCACGCGCACGCTGTTTTTTTCCGCCACGGCCTGCTGGATCAGGGCGATGGCAGCGGTTTCGTCGTCAGGCCGGGCGAGGCTGTCGCAGTCGAATGCCTGATTACCGCCCCAGTTCTGCCAGTGATGTTTGGTCATGTGTTGCTCTCCGCAATTTGTGATTAAGAGGTATTGACGCATAAAAAATAAACCAACATTATGTTAGCGGCTACCGGTTATCGATTACCAGGTGATTTTATCGCCTTACCAGGTTTAAACATGTTCAGGGGAACGCAAGTGACACAGACACAACTGTTAAATCGGCAGGTAATGAAAGATATGAGAGAGCTTGAACATATGCCCGTCGTCCCGTTGAGGCACCGTGGTCGCTGGTTTGCTGCGGGGGTTTTGCTGGTGATCGCCATCGGTTTGATTATCTCTGCCATCACCAACCCGCGCTTTCACTGGGACGCCGTAGGGCAATACCTTTTTGATGATTCGATCATCAGTGGACTCTACACCACCGCCTGGCTGACACTGGCCTCTATGGCAATTGGCATCGTGCTGGGAACGGTGATTGCGCTGATGCGCATGTCGAAAAACCCGGTACTGTTCACCATTGCGTCGACCTATCTGTGGTTGTTTCGCGGTACACCGTTGCTGGTCCAGCTGATCTTCTGGTTCAACCTGTCAGCGCTCTATCCGCAAATCACTCTCGGTTTTCCGTTCGGCCCGAGTCTCGGGGCGTTTGATGCCAACAAGGTGATTACCGTCTATGCCGCCGCGTTGCTGGGGCTGGGCTTGAATGAAGGCGCGTATATGTCGGAGATTGTACGCTCCGGCCTTAGTGCGGTGCCGAATGGTCAACGTGAAGCGGCAGAAGCGCTGGGTATGTCGAGCTTCCGCGTGATGTTTCGCGTCATTTTGCCCCAGGCGATGCGTATCATTATTCCACCTACCGGTAATCAGCTGATTGGCATGCTCAAAACCACTTCGCTGGTGAGCGTGATCGCGATGCAGGATCTGCTTTACTCCGCGCAGCTGATTTACACCAACAACTTTCAAACCATCCCGCTGCTGATCGTGGCTTCGCTCTGGTATCTGGTGCTGACCACGGTGCTGTCGGTGCTGCAACATTACCTGGAAAAATACTTCGCCAGGAGTGAACAACGTGCCGCCGCCGCGCAGCTGGAACCACAAGATCAACCGGCAAGGAGTTCCTGATATGGCCTCAGCTTATTCTCCCATATTGCCCGGCCAGTTTGCGGTTGTGGCACGAGGTATCGAAAAGTCCTATGACCATCTCCCGGTGCTGAACGGGATCGACCTGACCGTGGAGTATGGTCGCGTGTGCTGCATCCTCGGCCCGTCTGGCTCGGGAAAAAGTACCTTTTTACGTTGCATGAACCATCTTGAACGCATCGATCGTGGCCTGTTGCAAGTCGGCGGTGAAATGGTGGGCTACCGTGAACATCACGGCAAATTGTACGAAATGAAGAAGTCTGAAGTGGCACGCCAGCGTGCCGACATCGGCATGGTGTTTCAGGGTTTCAATTTATTCCCGCATATGACGGTGCTGGAAAACATCATCGAAGCGCCGATCCACGTACGACGTATGCGTAAGGCGGAAGCCATCGACCAGGCGATGACCTTGCTGGCTAAAGTGGGGCTGAGCGCCAAAGCCAATGCCTATCCGCGCACCCTCTCCGGAGGGCAGCAGCAACGCGTGGCGATTGCACGCGCCCTGGCGATGAAACCGAAACTGATGCTGTTTGATGAGCCAACCAGCGCCCTCGACCCGGAACTGGTGGGTGAGGTGTTGAGCGTGATGCGCGAGTTGGCCGCTGAAGGCATGACCATGATTGTGGTGACACACGAACTCGGCTTTGCCCGCGAGGTGTGTGACCAGGTGGTGTTTATGGACAAAGGCGTGGTGATGGAACAAGGCTCGCCGTATGAATTCTTCCAGAACACACAGAATGCGCGTGCCAAATCCTTTCTTGGCAAAGTTCTCTAACTCTAATCCGCTGGAGCGTTTATGACTTCCTTACCTGAGACTGTTCGTACCCAGGCATTGATCAATGGGCAGTTTGTTGCAGCCGAAAATGGCGCCGTGTTTGATAACTTCAACCCGGCCACCGGCCAGATACTGAACCAGATCGCCGCCTGTTCTGCCGGTGATGTGGATAAAGCGGTACAGGCCGCGCGTGAGGCCTTTCAGGCCGGGGTCTGGAGCCGTCTCGATCCGCGTGAGCGCAAACGTATTCTGCTGAAGTTCGCCAGCCTGCTGGAGCAGCACACCGCAGAACTGGCGCAACTGGACTCCATTGATGCCGGTAAGCCGATTACCGATTGTGAGAATTTCGATATCCCGGACGTGGTGAATAACGTGCGTTGGTATGCCGAGGCCATCGATAAGGTCTTTGGCAAAGTCTCACCAACGGGGGAAGGCAACCTCGGGCTGATTGTGCGTGAGCCCGTTGGGGTGGTCGGCATGGTGCTGCCGTGGAACTTCCCGGCGGCCACCCTCTCGTGGAAGATTTCCCCGGCGCTGGCAGCAGGAAACTCGATTGTGGTGAAACCGGCCGAGCTGGCGTCGCTCTCTACCCTGCGCATTGGTGAACTGGCACTGGAAGCGGGTATCCCGGCAGGTGTGTTTAACGTGGTACCGGGACTGGGCCATGTCGCGGGCAAGGCGCTCGGGTTGCATCAGGATGTGGATGCGCTGACCTTCACCGGCTCCACGGAGATTGGCCGTCAGTTCCTGCGCTACTCTGCCGACAGCAATCTGAAGAAAGTGGTGCTGGAGTGCGGTGGCAAAAGCCCGCAAATCATCATGCCGGATGTATCAGAGAATCTCGACAGCATCGCCGAAAACCTGGCAAACGCGGCCTTCTGGAATATGGGGCAGAACTGCACCTGCGGCTCACGCATTCTGGTGCATGAATCGATTAAAGATGCCTTTATGGTGGCTTTCACCAAAGCGGCGGCCATCTGGAAAAACGGTCAACCGGGCGATCGCGCCACCAAACTTGGGCCGATGATTGAACCCTCGGCGCTGAAACGCGTGCTGGGTGCCATCGAACAGGCAGTCAGCGAAGGCGGCAAGCTGGCACTGGGAGGCAAGCAGGTGCTGACCGAGTCCGGCGGCTGGTTTGTTGAGGCGACGATCATCGATCAGGTCACCGCAGGAATGACGTTGGCGCAGCAGGAGATTTTTGGCCCGGTGGTGGCTGTCATGACCTTTAGCAGCGAGGAAGAAGCGGTCGCGCTGGCGAATAACTCGGCATATGGTCTGGCGGCAACGGTATTCGCCAATGATATCAACGTCGCTATCCGTATGGCGCGCCAGATTCAGGCGGGCACCGTGGCAGTGAATGGTTACGGCGAAGGGGATATCACCACGCCCTTTGGCGGCTATAAAACCTCCGGTTTTGGCGGCTACGACAAGGGTATCGAAGCCTTTGATCAATACACCCATGTGAAAACCGTCTGGGTTTCGCTTAGCTGATAAGGTCGTGTCATGAATCTGATGGGGAAAAACTATATCGGCGGCGAACGCAGCAGCCAACATGCACCGGAGCTGTGTAGCGTTGATGCCTGGAGCGGTGAGGCGCTGCCGTACCGCTTTAGCCAGGCAAGTCACCAGGAAGCAGAGCAAGCGTGTTTCGCGGCTGAGCGTGCGTTTGCACCTTACCAGGCACTGTCACCTGAACAGCGAGCGGTGTTTCTCGATGCCATCGCCGATGAACTTGATGCGCTGCCGGATGACTTTATCCAGTTGGTGATGCGTGAAACCGCGCTGCCGGAAGGGCGTATCCGCGGGGAACGCGCACGCACCAGCGGCCAGATGCGTTTGTTTGCCAGCGTGCTGCGGCGGGGCGATTATCTCGGCGTACGTATCGACACGGCATTGCCCGATCGCCAGCCGCTGGCGCGGCCAGACCTGCGCCAGCTCAAGGTCGGGGTCGGCCCGGTGGCGGTGTTTGGTGCCAGCAACTTCCCGCTGGCCTTCTCCACTGCCGGAGGCGATACCGCTGCCGCGCTGGCCGCCGGTTGCCCGGTGGTGGTGAAAGCGCACAGCGGCCATATGGCGACGGCAGAGTGCGTGGCGGATGCCATCATCCGCGCGGCAGAGAAGACCGCGATGCCGGCAGGTGTGTTTAACATGATTTATGGCGGCAACATCGGGCAGGTGCTGGTACGTCACCCGGCAATCCAGGCGGTGGGTTTTACCGGTTCGCTGAAAGGTGGCCGGGCGTTATGCGATATCGCCGCCGCCCGTCCACAACCGATTCCGGTGTTTGCCGAGATGAGCAGCATCAACCCGATGATCCTTCTGCCCGGCGCACTGGCGGTGCGCAGCGAACGAATCGCACGCGAACTGACCGATTCTGTCGTAGCCGGATGTGGCCAGTTCTGCACCAATCCCGGGCTGATTATCGGCATTGCCTCTCCTCAGTTCTCCGCTTTCCTCGCCATGATGGCGGAGAATATTCGCACCAGTCCGGCTCAGACCATGTTGAACCGTGGGGTGTTGAGCAGCTATGAACATGGCCTGTCGCAACTGCATCAACACCACGGCATCCATCATCTGGCCGGTGCGGTGCAACAGGGTAATCAGGCCGTGCCACAACTGTTTGCAGCGGATGCGTCGCTGCTGATTGATGGTGATGAAGTGTTGCAGGAGGAGGTATTTGGTCCGGTGACCATTGCCGTCACCGTACGCGACGAAGCGGAATTAGAGGCGGCGTTGCAGGCAGTACGTGGACAGCTGACCACCACGTTACTGGCCGAACCGCAGGATTTGCAGCAATTCGCTCATCTGGTGCCGCTGTTGCAGCGTAAGGCCGGACGGTTGCTGTTCAACGGTTATCCCACCGGGGTAGAAGTAAGTGATGCGATGGTACATGGCGGGCCGTATCCGGCCACTTCTGACGCACGCGGCACCTCAGTGGGAACGCTGGCCATCGACCGCTTCCTGCGTCCGGTGTGTTATCAGAACTACCCGCCGGAACTGCTGCCGGAGGCACTGAAACCTGATAACCCGCTCAAATTGCTGCGGCTGGTGAATGGGGCTTATAGTCGCGAAGCGGGTTGATAAAGTCCGGCGCCGGGCGCTTAAAACGGCGAAAACCCTGATGCGTCATTATCCTCAGGGTTCTCGCCGGTATCAGTCGAGAGATAACTGGGTTATCGCCAGCACCGCGCGTGCCGCTTCTGCGCCTTTCTTCACAAAATGCTTTTCATAGAACTGAATAAATTCGTCGGCGGGTTGGAAATTGTGTGGCGTCAGTGAAACCGAGAACACCGGGACATTGGTGCTTAATTGCACATTCATCAGGCCATCCACGACCGCCTGAGCGACAAAATCATGACGATAAATGCCGCCATCGACCACCAGCGCGGCGCAGACAATGGCGTCATAGTGGCCGGTTTTTGCCAGGCGTTGTGCCAGTAAAGGCATTTCAAACGCACCAGGGACGTCCAGCGCCTTCACCTCGGCAGTGACATTTTGCAGCGTAAGTTCCTGCTGAAAACCTTCCAGCGCCTTCCCGACAATCTCTTTATGCCAGCTGGCTTTAATAAAGGCGATATTCAATTTCTTCATAGTGACTCCAGTTTTCCACTGCAATTTCGGTATTTATTGTTTTGACAGGCTAAGAATAGTGCGAATATTTTGTGCCGTGGTGGCGATAATATCGATGGCACCGGTGCGCAGCGCGCCGAGAATCGCCATTGCTTTGGTATTCTCCGAGGCCACGGCGATGACACAGGGGATCTTACGGAGTTCATCAATACTAAGGCCAATCACCCGATCGTTCATCACAGTATCAACTTGTTGTCCCTGCGCATTAAAAAAAGCATAACCCGCGATGTCGCCAGTCACGCCCTGATTAACGCTGGCATCAATGATTTCATGGGGCGAGAACCAGCCCAGCTTCACCATATAACTGTTTTCATTCATATCACCAATGCCTACCAGCGCAATATCGGCTTTGCGTGCGCGATCCAGCGTCTCTTTAATGGTGCCGTTCTGCATAAAGGCATCTTTCAGCGCGCGGTTTTCCACGTAAGCCGGTGCATACAGTGTTTCGCTGGTGCCACCAAACTTTTTCGCCAGACGGCGGCTGATATGGTCTGCATTGATGGCATCACCAGGCCGGTGTGTGCCACCGATCCCGCAGATGAACTGACACTGGCGCATTGGTACCTGGCCGGGATGATCGGCGACTGCCGCCACGTTGCTGCCCTGACCGACGGCAACCACGGTGTTTTCTTTCAGCGACTGCGCCAGATGGGAGGAGACCAGCGCCGCCACCTGACGGCGTTGCTCGTCCGTATCCTGAAGGTCCAGCGCGATCAGCGCGCGTTGCAGTTGTGGGAAACGTTCCAGGAGTTGTTGTTCGAGGCGGGTGCTAAATACCGGATGGTAGCGCACGTTGATTTCAACGATGCCTTCTTCGCGCGCGCGCTTCAGCAGACGGCCTACCTTAATGCGGGAGATACCAAACTTTTGCGCGATCTCTTCCTGAGTGATTTCGTCCTGATAATAGGCAACCGCAATTTCCGTCAGCAGCTCGGCATCCTGAGAGAGCGTGTTTTTATTCATGGGTTAACCTGCCTGACAGCGTGATATCTGAGTGAATCAATATGCGATAGGGGGGAGTTATATCACTGATACGACTCGCTTTACCAGACGGCGGCGCAGCGAGTCGCTATAGGCATCACGTTTAGCGGCGGATCGCGTCGATTTTCAGCATACGGGCGATCACGATATCCAGTTCTTTCTGATCGAAGATCTGTTTCCAGTCAGGTTTCACGATTTTCTCACGTCCGTACTCCATCGCGATCATACAGGCATCAGAGAACGGGTTGGTGGCACGGAACGCCACGGCCAGCGCAATCTGAATATGGCCGTACAGCATCGCTTTGGCGGCTTCTTCGGGCACGCCGCTGTGTTTCACGGTTTCATCCAGCGCTTCTTTCATAAAGGCACCGACCATACAGGCCACGGTTTCCACCAGCGTCGGCTCCAGATAAGCCAGTTGCGTCACCGTTACCCAATGGACTTGCTCTACCGGGCCATACATCACGCTGATCACTTTGCTCAGCTCGGCTTTTTGCGCGTCGCTGCCGGTTTCATAAGACGCGGCAACATGTTGAATCGCGGCCACACCACCAAAGGCGTCGGCGTGTTCTTCCTTGGTGTAACGCGCCAGGAAGACTGAAGGGTGGCAGGGATGGGCCACAGCGTATTCAATGCCGTCACGTTGCGCAATCAGGTTGGCGTACGCTGCTGCCGGATCGAGGGTCAGCAATACCGCACCTTTTTTCATCTGCGGCACAACGCCTTCAGAGACTTTGCCCAACACAATATCCGGCACCGCCAGAATCACCACGTCACTCAGGGGCACCACCGATGCTGCATCAGACAGCTCACGCCCCTGGGCAGTGACCTGTTCTTGCGCTTTGGCTGAGTTTTCACAGTAAAACACCTGATAGTCGCTTTTCTGGAAATTGGCAGAAATGCGCATGCCCATTTTGCCGCCTGCGCCAATAACGGTGATGGTTTTCAGTGTATTGCTCATGGTTATGACTCCTGATCTTGTTTACTACGTAAGAATTCCACGGTGCGGCGCGTCCATTCGGCTTCGCGCTCACAAGTAAGGGCTGCATCGTCCTGCCACGGCAGCCAGTGTTCGACGATCTGATTAATATCCCGTTCCGCCGGGCGCACGCTGGCAATCATCCGGTCGTAATCGAGCAGGCCGTCACCCATCGGGCAACCGGCAAAGGTAAAGCCGACCCAACCGTCGCGGCGGGTGAAAGCGAAGTCTTTGATATGCAGATTGCCGACGCGCGCGGCGGTATTGGCAATCACCTGTTCCGGCAACTCCAGCCCGGCTACGCAGTTCGCGGGGTCAAGGCAGACGCACAGCCAGGGGGAGAGAAATTTGTTGATGACCGACATCATTGCGCCGCTGTTGACCTGCTCATAGGTTTCCAGGCACAGCCGCACCTGCTGACGGGCAAAATCCGGCAGCACGGCGGCGATAAGCGTACTGGCCTCTTCCAGTGACGGGCGATGGTCAGCGGTGTAGAACATCGAACGCACCACGCGGGCATCGAGGATTGCGGCCATATGCAGGTAACGGCGCAGATGCGCGGTGCCGAGGCCACGGGTGCCCAGCTCCAGCGTGATGCCCAGCGCATCCGCCTGCTGGCGCAGTGCCTGCAACTGTTCATCTGACCAGCTTTCAATCGCCGGGTAATCGCAGATCTGGAAAACTGACACGTCCAGCGCCGCCGTCTGCTCCAGCATCTGGCTGAGCGTGAGTGGCTGAGGGACTTTCGCTGACATGCGCCAGAAAAACGCATAGGTACTGAGTCCGATACGGCTCATTAACGGACCTCCTTTAAAAGCACACTGGCTTCATCAACAATTTGCGCCAGCGCCTGCGGGTCATGAGCAAAACGCCCGAGAAACAGCCCATCTACGCTGCCGCCCAGACGCTGAATCAATCCCGGCCCGGCGCTGCCGCCGTAAATCACCTGTAAGGTAATGCCTTGTGGCGTGGGTAACTGGCGCAGTCCGTCACAGACCGCCCGGATATAGCTGTCCGGTGCGGGCTGCGGCGCGCCAATAGCCCACTGCGGTTCGTAAGCAAACAACAGGCTGCCTTGCAAACCCTGGTGTTCCGCTTCTGCTAATGCTTCTGCCAGTTGCTGCGCACACAGCGCAATCGCCTGCTCAGGTTGGCCTTGCTGTTCTTCACCGATGCACAGCACCGGGGCCAGACCGTGACGCAGTGACATCGCCACTTTGGCGGCGATCTGGGTTTTATCTTCATGGAAGTGACGGCGGCGTTCGGCATGACCAATTTCCGCCAGTGAACAGCGCAACTCCTGCAACATGCTGGCGCTGACTTCACCGGTCCATGCGCCATTTGCTGCCTGACATACGTCCTGTGCGCCAAAACGCACCGGGGTATCGGCAAAGATCTCAGCCACTGCCGGGATCGCCGGGAAGGCGGGCAATACAAACAACCCGATGTCGCCTTGTTGAATGGCCGGATGGCGTTGCGCCAGCGCGGCGACTTCCCGACACCATGTCAGCGTTTGCTGATAGCCAAAGTACATTTTCAGGCTGACGCCAAGCCAGACTTTCGGTTGCGCCATCGGTCAGGCTCCCTGCTCGCTGGTGGTTTGCTGTTTCAACAAATCACCCACGGTATTGACCACCATCGCCAGCGAAATGGCCCCGGCATCCGGTGTACCCAGACTCTTCTCGGCCAGCGGGCGTGCACGTCCCATCTTCGGCAGCAGTTGAGCGGTGGCCTGCGCGGCCTGTTCGGCCACCCCGGCTGCCGTCAGCCAGGCATCGGTCAACGACACGCCTTTGGCTACCGCCGCACTCAGGCTGTCGCTGAAGGGGACCAGCACATCCACCATAGTTTTGTCACCCACGCGGGCTTTGCCAAAATGCATAATGCCTTCTTTGGCGTGCCGCACACCGTTGGCGACGCGTCGCGCATCAGGTGCATACTGATCGCCAATCGCGGTGCCGAGTGCAGTCAGCGCCACGCCCCATAACGCACCGGAGGTGCCACCGGCTTTATCCGCCCAGGCATCCGCTGCGCGACACAACAGGCTGCCCGCTCCGGCACCGCGAGCAGCGACGTCACGCGCTTTCGCCACGGCACCGAGTGAACCACGTTCCATACCAATGCCGTGATCGCCATCGCCTGCGACCGCATCGATATCGCCCAACTGCTGCGCATTGCGTTGCAGCATGGCGGTCACCGCTTCCAGTAGTTGCAGCACGCGCTGCGCACTCTCCTGCGATTCGGCGGAAGCGGGCGGCAGCGGTTCTTCCGCGCTTTCCAGACATTCCGCCACGCTGAGCTGCTCGGCGGCAATCACGCTACCTTTGCGATAGGCAGGGGTATTGGCCGGGGCGCGCCAGAAGGTTTCCAGTTCATCATCCAGCCACATCAGCGTCAGGGAAGCCCCGGCCATATTGAAGCTGGTGACAAACTCGCCGACATCCGGCTCCACCACCTGCAATTGCGCCTCGGCCAGCAGTTGTGCCACCCGGCGATACACCACAAACAGTTCTTCGTATTTCACCGAGCCGAGGCCGTTCAGGATTACCGCGACCCGTTGACCGGCGGGTTTCTCGATGCCCGGTGGCAGTTCACCCAGCAGACGATCGACGAAGATCTCCGCCAGCACATCGGCGCGCGGGACATCGTCTTCTTTAATACCGGGTTCGCCGTGGATCCCCATCCCCAGCGCCATCCGTCCTTTTTCTACTTCAAACAACGGATGTTGCGCGCCCGGCAGACTACAGCCGGAAAACGCCACGCCAAATGACCGGGTGCGTTCATTGGCGTGTTGCGCCAGTTTCAATACCGCAGCGAGGTCATACCCGGCTTCTGCTGCGGCACAGGCGGCTTTGAACACCGTCAGATCCCCCGCCACGCCGCGACGTTTTTCACGTTCGTTGACGCTGGCACTGGAGATATCGTCGGTGACTGCCAGCACTTCGCAGGCAATACCTTCAGCGCGCAGACGTTCACAGGCCTGGCCGAAATGCAGCACATCACCGGCATAGTTACCGAACATCAGCAGCACGCCTGCGCCGTTATGGGCAGCGCGCGCTACGTTGTAGATTTGCTGCGCCGATGGGGAGGCGAACAGGTTGCCCATCGCCGCACCGTGTGCCAGACCTTGTCCAACCAACCCGGCGAAGGCCGGGTAGTGACCGGAACCGCCTCCCACCACCACCGCGACGGTATCAGCCTGGCTGCGGGTGCTGCGTACCACGCCACCCGGTACCTGACGCACTTTGTCAGCGTTTGCCGCGACAAATCCTTCTATCAGTTCTGCGGCAAAGGCCGAAGGTTGGTTAAACAGGTACGTCATTATTGTTGCTCCTGTGCGAAAGAAGTTGGCTGATGCAGAGGTTGTGGACGGCGGCGGTTAAGCAGCAACATCAGGACGGCTGACAGCAACATGAATCCTCCTACCACAAACATCGGCAGGGCATAGCTTTGGGTAGCGTCGTGCAGTGCACCGGTGATATAGCCGGCAGAGAAACCGGCCACGTTACCCAGGGTATTGATCAGCGCGATGGCGGCGGCGGCTGAGGCACCGGTCAGGAATTGCGTCGGTAAGGTCCAGAAATTAGGTAAGGCCGCAAAAATCGAGCTGGCGGTGATGGCGATCACCAGAATGGTGGTCAGTGGCGAATCCATGTAAAGCGCCAGCGGTACGCTGATGCCGCCCGCAATCGCCGGAATCGCGATGTGCCAGGTTTTGCAGCCACGACGGGTAGCATCTTTTGACCAGAAGAACATCACTACGGCGGCAATCAGATAGGGCACGCCAGTAATCAGCCCTTTCTGCATTACGTTAAAGGTGGTGCCAAACTGCTGCTGGAAGCCCGCGATAATGGTAGGCAGGAAGAATGCCAGCGCATACAGACCATAGATAAAGCCGAAGTAAATCAGGCACAGCATCCAGACTCGGCCATTGCCCATCACCGAACGTACGCTGTGGTGAGCTTTGTGTTGCTTCTGCTGATGCTCGGCGTCCAGTTCGCGGGTCAGCCAATCTTTCTCCTCAGCATTGAGCCATTTGGCCTGACGCGGGGAATCCACCAGCCAGAACAACGCCGCGATACCAATCAGAATCGCCGGAATCGAGACACCCATAAACATCACGCGCCAGCCTTCCAGACCGAACAAACCGTGTTGCTCAATCAGGCCAGCGGCCATCGGTGCGCCAAACACCACCGTCAGCGGCTGGGCGAGGTAGAACAGCGACAGGATCTTGCTGCGGTGGCGTGCCGGTACCCACATGCTCAGATAAAGAATTGCACCGGGGAAGAAGCCCGCTTCGGCAATACCCAGCAGCAGACGCAGGGTGTACAAGCCTTCTACGCTGCTGACCCAGGTGAACAGCAACGACACAATTCCCCAGCTGATCATGATGCGAGCCAGCCAGCGGCGTGCGCCGAAGCGATGCAGCGCCAGGTTGCTTGGCACTTCCAGCAGGATATAACCGATAAAAAACACGCCAGAGGCCAGGCCAAACTGCAACGCGGTGAGGCCCAGATCCTGGGTCATTCCATTCGGACCGGCAAAGGAGATGGCGGTGCGATCAAGGAAGTTGATAAAGAACATCAGCGCGACGAACGGCACCAGGCGCCAGGATATTTTGCGGATAGCGGATTGCTCCACCGCCGCCAGATTTGGCTGACTCATAACGCACCTCCATGACGTGCGTGGTTGAACTTGATAAGTGGTGTTGGCCAGACGCAAATGGCGCGATGGCGGCAGGTGATACAGGGCTGATTACACATATTCGAGTCCTTCAAGGGTCTTCTTGTGCTTTGGTATCTGTAGCGAACAAATGAACATTACACGGATAAATGAGCAGCTCTCAAGCGCCATTTTTGAAAATTGTGAGACGGCTCATATGTTATGAAACTGATCAATAACTCGGAGTTCGTGGCGTAAAAAAGCGCTTAGCCTTGTTTTGTGCGGCTCTTGTGGCGGATGGCTGGCAATATTTCAGCAACAAAACAAAAGAACTCATATTGAACATATGAACGATATTGTGGCAGGCTGTAGGCGAAGAAGAGTTGATCGCCTGTGTTGCACACAGGCATGAGTGCATAACCTGCTGGAGAAGATGTATGAAAACCATTGCCATTGGTGCCGATGACGCGGCTATCGATCTGAAAAACCTGATTAAACGCTATCTGGAAGAGAAGCAGTATGATGTCCAGGATTACAGCAACGACGCGCAGAATGATCGTCCGATGTATCCGGATGTCGCGTTTGCGCTGGCAACCGCCATCCAGCAGGGCGAGCATGATCGCGGCATTCTGTTGTGCGGCACCGGCATTGGGGTGGCGATTGTGGCGAACAAAGTCGCTGGCGTGCGCGCGGCGCAATGCCATGACACCTTCTCAGCGGAACGCGCGCGCAAAAGTAACAACGCGCAAATCATGACGATGGGATCCCGCGTGATTGGACCGGAGCTGGCAAAGAATATCGTTAATGCCTGGTTGGCGTCGGAGTTTGAAGGCGGCGGTTCAACCGCGAAAGTCGAAAAAATTGGCTACTACGAACAGGTGTGTCAGGCGAAGTAACTCACCGCCATCTTTATCTCTGGAGAACCTTATGTCATCACGCCGTGAACGGGCCAATGCCATCCGCGCGCTCAGTATGGATGCAGTACAGAAAGCCAAATCGGGGCACCCGGGTGCCCCAATGGGGATGGCCGATATTGCTGAAGTGTTGTGGCACGATTATCTCAACCACAACCCGACCAACCCGCAATGGGCGGCGCGCGACCGCTTTGTGCTGTCTAACGGTCACGGTTCGATGCTGATTTACAGCCTGCTGCACCTTACCGGCTACGATCTGCCGATGAGCGAGTTGCAGAACTTCCGTCAGCTGCATTCCAAAACTCCAGGTCACCCGGAATACGGCTACACCGCAGGCGTCGAAACCACCACCGGCCCGCTGGGTCAGGGCATCGCTAACGCCGTCGGCTTTGCGATTGCCGAACGCACACTGGCTGCGCAGTTCAACCGTCCGGGCCACGACATCGTGGACCACAACACTTACGTGTTTATGGGCGACGGCTGCATGATGGAAGGTATCTCACACGAGGTGTGCTCCATCGCCGGTACGCTGAAGCTGGGCAAACTGGTTGCCTTCTATGACGACAACGGCATCTCCATCGACGGTCACGTCGATGGCTGGTTCACCGACGACACCGCAAAACGCTTTGAAGCCTACGGCTGGCATGTGGTGCGCGGCGTGGACGGTCACGATGCCGACGCCATCAAAAAAGCGGTGGAAGAAGCCAAAGCCGTTACTGACAAGCCATCCCTGCTGATGTGCAAAACCATCATCGGTTTCGGTTCCCCGAACAAAGCCGGTACCCACGACTCCCACGGCGCACCGCTGGGCGACGCCGAAGTGGCGCTGACCCGCAAACAGCTGGGCTGGGACTACGCGCCGTTCGAGATCCCGGCAGACATCTACGCTCAGTGGGATGCCAAAGAAGCGGGTAAAGCGAAAGAAGCCGCATGGGACGAGAAATTCGCGGCCTACGCTGCTGCGCACCCGGAACTGGCTGCCGAATTCAAACGTCGCATGAACAACGAACTGCCGGCCAACTGGGCTGAAGAGTCGCAGAAATTTGTTGAGCAGTTGCAGGCCAATCCGGCGAAAATCGCCAGCCGTAAAGCGTCGCAGAATGCCATTGAAGCCTTCGGCAAGATCCTGCCGGAATACCTCGGCGGTTCAGCTGACCTGGCACCGAGCAACCTGACCATGTGGTCCGGTTCTAAACCGATCAACGAAGATGCGGCCGGTAACTACATCCACTACGGCGTGCGCGAATTCGGTATGACCGCGATTGCCAACGGTATCGCCCTGCACGGCGGTTTCCTGCCGTACACCGCCACCTTCCTGATGTTTGTGGAATACGCGCGTAACGCGGCACGTATGGCGGCGCTGATGAAGATCCGTCAAATCATGGTCTACACCCACGACTCCATCGGTCTGGGCGAAGACGGCCCGACGCACCAGCCGGTTGAGCAGATGGCGAGCCTGCGCACCACCCCGAACATGAGCCTGTGGCGTCCGTGTGACCAGGTGGAATCTGCGGTGGCGTGGAAATACGCCATCGAGCGTAAAGATGGCCCGAGCGCGCTGATCTTCTCCCGTCAGAACCTGGCGCAGCAGGATCGTAGCGCTGAGCAGCTGGCAAACGTGGCACGCGGTGGTTATGTGCTGAAGGACTGTGCCGGTCAGCCGGAACTGATCCTGATCGCCACCGGTTCAGAAGTGGAACTGGCGGTCGGTGCTTACGACCAGCTGACCACCGAAGGCCGTAAAGTGCGCGTGGTTTCCATGCCGTCCACGGATGCGTTCGACAAACAGGATGCGGCTTACCGTGAATCTGTACTGCCGAAAGCAGTGGCTGCGCGTGTGGCTATCGAAGCGGGTATCGCCGATTACTGGTTCAAGTACACCGGCCTGAACGGTGCAATCGTCGGTATGACCAGCTTTGGTGAATCAGCCCCGGCAGAGAAACTGTTCGAAGAGTTTGGTTTCACGGTTGCCAATGTAGTCGCAACCGCGAAATCGATTCTGTAATGATTGTGGGCGGTCAGCAGGCCGCCCGATTATGTTTGCAGCGGTCTGATTGCCAGAAGATTGGCCACGCTGGAACGGATGACCTGTACCCACCTTTAGCTTGCCTTGATAAACTACAATCTATCTGTCGATACCCTACAAAGCAGCAAAATGATAAAGACTGCTGAAAGTGAATATGTGCGTCACCTGGAAAAACTAAAGTGAGGAAATGCATGAAAACTCTGAATGATTTGAAAGCGGGTCTTTCAGCAGTAAGCCTCGCAAGAATTGATAAAAAAGTCAGTGAGATGCGCCTGGAAAGTCAGTTGTATAAGCTACGAGAGGCGTTAGGCCGTACTCAGCGCGAACAGGCAGCAGCAATGGGGATTGCTCAGCCTTCGGTAGTGGCGATTGAAAGTCGGGGGGAAGATCTTAAGATCGCCACGCTGAAAAGATATGTCGAGGCACTGGGCGGTCAGCTTACCATTGGTGTCAACATGCCCGGCGGTGAGCATGTGGATTTTACCCTTTAACTACCAGTATTAGTTCAGGAGCCGCCCTCCGTCCCTGTTTAATATTTTGGGCGGTCTCCCGAGCGAAAAGTTTAAAGATACTGCATCAGCAAACCTTCCAGACTATTCTGGTCCACCGCAAACAGGCGAATCCCTTCGGCGAGTTTTTCTACTGCCATCGCATCCTGATTGTGCGCCCAGTAAAATTCAGCTTCGGTGATGGCATCCGGTTTTGGTTGGCCGATTCCGTCCCAGGCCAGCGGGGCCGGGATGTTTGCCTCGCTCAGTTGCAGCTGTGCCAGCAGTTGCGGTGAAACGGTCAGGCGGTCGCAACCGTTCAGCGCCAGTACCTGTTGCGGCGTACGGAAGCTGGCCCCCATCACCACCGTCTGATAGTCGTGCATTTTGTAGAATTGATAGATTTTCCGCACCGACGCCACACCAGGATCATTATCGATGGTAAACAACGTGTCTGGTTGGTTCTTTTTGTGCCAGTCATAAATACGGCCCACAAAAGGCGAAATCAGGAACACACCGGCATCAGCGCAGGCTCTGGCCTGGGCGAAGGAGAACAGCAGCGTCAGATTGCACTTGATCCCCTCTTTTTCCAGCACTTCAGCCGCACGGATCCCTTGCCAGGTCGCAGCCAGTTTGATCAGGACGCGGTCTTTGGTGATGCCCCTCTCTTCATAAAGGGCAATCAGTTCCCGTGCCTTGTGAATGCTGGCATCGCAGGCAAACGAAAGCCGGGCATCAACCTCGGTTGAGATCCGTCCCGGAATGCTTTGCAAAATCAATGCGCCGATGCTGACCGCCAGATAATCGGCCACTGCGGAGGGGAGTACGGCTTTGCCAGGCTGACGTGATTTCACTGCACTCACCGCCTCTTTGATCAGCTGTTGATATTGCGGCAACTGGGCGGCTTTATAAATTAATGAGGGATTGGTGGTCGCGTCTTCGGGTTGATACGCAATGATGCTGTCAATGTCGCCACTGTCAGCAACAATAATGGTGTGCTGCTTTAATTTCTCAAGCTGGTTCATAATCTTAACCCTGATAATGATGGATGTGCATAACAGGAAGCGCCAGGCTCCCTGTTATGACGTGATGAAAAGATTATTTTGCTTGAGCGACGCGCGAGGTCAGGCCAGGCATATTGAAGCATTCCGCTTCGTTCTGGATCATGTCTTTAATTTTGTTCACGACATAACGTTCTGGCTCAACGCCAAATGCGCGCAGATTGGCAAACAGGGTTTTCATCTCTTTCACCACCGGGGGCTTTTCATAATTATAATGGCCGCTGAGTTCAAGGATTTCTTTCAGTAACTCCGGCTCGTTGAAGATCTGCTCTTCAGACTTATTTTTATGCTCGTCGGTCATCCATTTTTCCCATTTGTGGCTCAGTACACACTCGCGGGTCAGCACACTTTTCAGGTTAGACGCTGACTGGATAAGTCCTTTCGCGGCTAAATCTTTTTCGACTTCGGCCAGTTTGAGATAGGCTCGGGTTTCAATGGTGCCATAAGCCGGGGCGACGTTCATGGCGGTGATCCCCAGACCCGGATGTTTCAGCAAAATATCATCCGGCAGGTAGTCGCCATTATGTTCTTTCAAACCCACACCGTAGCGGGTACTGATTGCCGACAGTTCAGCGGATTGGGTGTCATTGAAGTGTCCGACATTTTTGGTCAGACGCGTCAGGGTGCCGGTTTGTCCAACGATAAACAGCGGTTGTGGTAACCCTTCGGCAGAGAGCCGTTTATTCAGTTCGATAATGAAACCTTCATAGGCGCTGATGTCAGTCAGGCCACCGTTAGTTTCTTCTGTTCCCACTTCATAGAAAAACTCTTTCAGGTTGTTGGCCTTACGGTAATCTTCGCAGAAGCGGATCAGTTCAACGGTACGGCTCAGCACCAGTTCGATATCGATAACTTTACCTACCACGTACGGATCTTTGGTCGGGTCGATATGCAACAGGTCAAACCCGGCATCCATATCGACCTGATAGGAACGGCGTGCCAGCTTCATCGCTTCCGCTTCCGGAATATGATCCTTACGTTCTTTGTCACGCTGCCACGGGCCGCCGTGGTCCCGGCACAGGAAGTAGTCGCCATCAAAACCCACCTTCTCTGCCATGGCTTTGAGATCGGCGGCAAAGCGGAACTGGTCCCAGTTATTGACGTAACCGGCACCGAATTCATCGGCATCGACCTGATTACGGCTGGCAATAAACATCAATGGCAGGTCTTTTTCTTTGCCCAGTTCAAAACATGCCTGAATAAGGGCAGGTGACATCGGGCCTATACCCAGCATCGTTGACTTACCACCGTTGACGATATAATCGACGTACTGCTTCATGGTATTTTTCATGACAACTCCTTAGGCTTTATTCATATCAGAAGTGATAGTTTTCTTGACGGTTTCGTTTTTAACCGCGTCGCTAATGTTGGGACGTAAAATATGCAGACAGATAGCGGTGACAATGACGCCAATGGCCATATCGATGACGTACCAGATTGCGCCTTTATTTACGCCAGCAATGGCAATTAATCCGCCATGCGGCACCATGGATTCAACGCCGTGAATCATCGCCAGACCGGCACCGACGGCGCTGCCGATAATAATGGAGGGGAGTACGGTTTTAAGGTTTTTAACTGCAAAGGGAATGGCGCCTTCGGTAATCCCGATTAACCCCATAAAGGCGGCAGAGGTGCCCATACGTTTTTCATCTTCGGCCCATTTATTGCGGGAAATAAAAGTTGAAAGCGCAATACCCAGCGGCGGAATAGCACAGGCGATACGATAGGCACCGTTCGGGCCATAAATCCCCTCTGCCATTAATGCCAGGGTAAATGCCGTGGCGGTTTTATTTACCGGTCCACCCATATCAAAGGCAGCCATTGCCCCGAGGATCAGACCCAATACCAGGCCGCTGCCCCCCTGCATATTTGACAGCATCGACACCAGCCACTTCATTGCCATCCCGATGGGGCCAATCAGCACGTACAAATAAAGCATGCCGACCAGGCAGGAGGTGACGATAGGAATGATCAGGATCGGCATCACCGGCATCAGTACTTTGCCGACTTTCCAGGTCTTCACCCATTTAGCGACGTAACCACTCAGGATACCGAGCAGCATCGCGCCAAGAAAACCGGTCACCACATGGGCTTCTCCCAGCGGTGTGGCAGCCATAAACCCGGTGACTAAACCCGGTGTCAGACCGGGTTTACCGGCAA
Source organism: Pantoea sp. X-Soil-TKNS-1279 (assembly GCF_059730565.1). Classification (NCBI taxonomy): domain Bacteria; kingdom Pseudomonadati; phylum Pseudomonadota; class Gammaproteobacteria; order Enterobacterales; family Erwiniaceae; genus Pantoea; species Pantoea sp. X-Soil-TKNS-1279. The sequence continues at coordinate 104,868 of NZ_AP035950.1, forward strand.
GGGAGTAGGCAATATAGGCGGCAAGTACCGGGATCATCATGCCGAGCCCCGCACTGCCGATCGCCCCTAAATTCAATAAAAACGGATTGGTGACGACAATCCCTTTACCGGGCGTGGGCTCACCCCCCACCAGAGAGAGCGCCAGGCAGATCCCGCCCACCACCACCACTGGCATCATGTATGACACACCGGTACTGAAGGCTTTGACTAAATCATCCTTAATGGTTTTCATCTTATCCGACATGTTTATTCCTCCCGAACGCCCTGTTTTCCACAATCGGTGCGCTGACTTAGCGCGTGTTTATCCGCAGGCAGAATGGCCCGTTTGCAGAAATACGGCGTTCACAGAAATCTATGAGATGTTGTATTACACGATTATTCCGTCGTTAAAATAAACGGGGTCTATTTTATTCAGACGTTATTGTGTTAATTGTTCGGCTTTATCAATGATCGCAGCCGGATTACGAATCACCTCAGCAGGATTCAATGAAATAATACGCCCGGCGTCCTCTTTTTCTTCAAAGCGTTCGACACCTTCAATGCCAATCGCCACCGCCAGAATGACCACATCCGCGTCAGCAATTTCATCTTCACTTAATTCGTTTTCAATTCCCATGCCGCCTTGCGTCTCGACTTTGACGTCATAACCTCTTTTTTTGCACTCCTGTTCAATCGCTTCCTGCGCCATATAGGTATGTGCAATACCGGTAATACATGCTGCGACTCCGACGATTTTCATCATTAACTCCTGGCTAGGCTTATTTGGCTGTTTATTAAAATATTGATCTGACCTTGAATTTATACGTCTAATGTTCTGGTCATCAGGTTGTAGAGTAGGGTGACGTTATCGGCATTCTTTATTGCATCGCGGAACTCCTCTTTCATTAATGTTCTGGCAAGAATGGAGAAATATTTCATATGTTGTTGGGGATCGGCAGATTTGTTGACCGTCAGCATAAAGACGGTAGCCACTTCCTGGTCTCCCCAAAGAATGGGGGTCGCAAGTGTTGCCATGCTGATGGTGGAGTAGCCAATATGATCGGATTTGGTATGCGGGATGGCGAAACCATAGCCAACGGCAGTGGAGAAGGAATCTTCCCGCGCCCAGATATCGTCACATAACTGTTCCCGGTTATCGGTGCGATGGTGCAGCCAGAGGTTATCGGTCATCTTTTTAATGACTTCGTTTTTATCGCTGGCCTCAAGACCGCACAGGATAAATTCGGGTGCCAGCAGCGGTCGGGTGCTGACCGCTTTGACATCCGGCGTTTGCAAGGCGGCTTTGACTGCCGCTGAACGTTTAAGCTGCACCGTCTGCTGGGCTAACTGCTGGCATTTGGTGAAATTCAATTCGCGTAGTGCATGCTTGACGCCAGGAATGGCGGTGCTACTCATGCTGAGTTCGTCAAAGCCCATACCGGTGAATAACGGCAGGAAGTCCGGGCTGGCCCCCAGTTCGCCACAGATGCCGATCCACTTGCCTGCGCGATGTACTTCCTGCGCCGCGAATTGCATAGCCCGTATAAATGAGGGCGCATAGTTGTCATAAACCTCTGCAACCTGACGATTGCCACGGTCGGCGGCAAAAAAGTATTGCGTCAGGTCATTGCTGCCCACGCTAAAAAAGTCAGCATATTCAGCGATTTCCGGGATAGCGAAGATGACGGAAGGCACCTCCAGCATCACACCCAGTTCAATACCCGCGTTATACGCCAGCCCTGCGTGACTCATCTCCTGCATAACGCCTGCCAGTACCTCACGACACCAAATCACCTCCTCGACGTTCGAGATCATTGGAATCATTATTTTGGCGTTGCCCTGTGCCGAAGCAGTCAGAATCGCTTGCAACTGCATGGCGAATAAATCCTGATAGCGCCGATAGGTACGGACTGCGCGAAAGCCCAGGAACGGGTTTTCCTCGTCGCCGATACTGAGGTATTCCACCGGTTTATCGCCGCCGATATCGAAGGTGCGAAAGATTACCGGCTTGTTTTCTGCGCGAATGGCGACCTGGGTATAGAGTTCTGCCAGTTCGGCATAATCAGGCGGTGTTTCCCGGTCCATAAATGACATTTCGGTACGAAACAGGCCGATGCCTTCGGCACCGTTATCAAACGCCGCGTTAGCTTCTGCCAGACTGGCGATATTGGCGGCAATTTCCACCCGGTGTCCGTCAGCGCTAGTGGCGGTTTGGTTGACCGTCGCCAGCATCTGTTGCTGCATCTTTTGCTGAACGGACATCTCATGGTGGTAATAGCGCAGCACGCGCGCATCAGGCGCAGTAATTAAGATGCCGGGGGTACCGTCAATAATAATGTCCTGCTGTGCGTCAAGACGTAGTGCGTGAAAATCAATATCCGTTAAGGTTGGAATACCCAACGAACGCGCCAGTATTGCGGTGTGTGATGTTTTTCCCGTGGAGGATAACACCAGACCGGCCAGCCAACGTTTGTCGATGCTGAGAAATTTACTCGGTGTCAGGTTGTCGGCTAAAATTATTGACGGTTGTTGTAAGTCGAGGTTGTTTTTCGGCAAGACATCATCACCATACAGGGTGACTAACAATTGGCTGGTAATATCAAAGACGTCGAGGGTTCTTTCTTTGATGTATTTACTGGCTGACCGGTTGAGCACGTCACAAAAATCCATAGCAGATAAAATAATGGCCTGCCAACCATTTTTACCCCTGTCGATATAATTTATGATGGCATTTTGAAAGCTGATATCTGTCATTATCGATAAATGAGCCTGGACAATATCGTGCTCAACGCCAGATTTGCTTTCCAGCGCAGAGATTTTTTCATTTTTCAGGATTTCGATACCTTCAATGACGGCATTTTTTTCCTGTTGCAGCGGATATTTCTGCGTTGGGCTGCGCGTCAGCATCTCAGCAAAAGAAAGACTGCGAACCACCACCGGTTTGGCGATCGCTACGCCGCCACTGATGCGTGAACCCTGAATAAAATTGAGCTGTGTTTCTCGCAGTGAGCGTGGCAAATAGCCCGCTGGTGCGGCGATTTCCTCGGTCGGTGGCACCTCAAATTCAGGCAGTTTTTTCAGTAAGGCAGATAACTGATTTGCCGCAGCCAGGGCATCCTCGCCGCTAATGGTAATGGCGCAGATGTCATTCAATAAGGTATCGGTGCCGACCAATGACAAGGCACTTTTCGCATTTCCTTCAAGACCAGTACGGCTATTTTTCCAGCACACGTTGGATTGAAAAGAATTACAAAGACGCTCGATGTGCCCCGCCGGTCTGGCATGAATTCCCTCGCTGAGATCACATTGATAGCTTATTAACTCTGACATAACCACTCCCAATAAATCTTTAAGGTAGATGCTGGTAATTTTTTCTGGTCAGGCGCGCAATCCCGTACTTGATGATTTATATCCTTCCGTTTTCATAGATGGCTTTGAATAGAAAAAAAGTGTCATTTACTTAAAAAAAGCACTCTGGTTACTCATTTGTGAGCATGATCATAAATTAATTAATTGCGTGGGGAGTGTGACAAAATTGCTACTGAATGATCATTTTTACCCTTTATTTTTACCCTCCAGAGGTAGCTTAATGTCGGTACTGTGCATAGCGGCGAGATTTATCGCACTTTTTAAATGCGCGCGATAAATTGCGCCGCTACGAAATTATGCAGGATTAATCAGAAAGAAATTATTGCGTGACAGTTCTGACAATAAAAGGAAGGATGATGTACAACGTTGATCTTCATATGCATACCGTAGCCAGCACCCACGCTTACAGCACGGTGCATGATTATATTGCTGCCGCCACGCGTAAAAATCTTAAATTAATCGCCATCACGGACCACGGACCGGAAATGGTCGATGCGCCTCATGCTTTTCACTTCAGCAACATGCGTATTCTGCCGCGGGTGGTCGATGGGGTGGGGATTTTGCGCGGTATTGAGGCGAACATCAAAGCGGGCGGTGAGACGGATTGCAGCGAGAAAATGCGCGCAGCGCTGGACCTGATCATTGCCGGGTTTCACAAACAGGTGTTCGCACCGGCGGATATTGTGACCCATACCGATGCGCTGATCGCGGTGATGACCAGCGGTAAGGTGCATATCATCAGCCACCCGGGTAATCCCGAATACCCCATTGATATCCCGGCGGTGGTCGAAGCGGCGAAAGCCTGTAATGTGGCCCTCGAGGTTAATAACGCCTCGTTTGTCCATTCCCGACGTGGCAGCGAAGGTAATTGCCGCAAGATTGTTGCTGCTGTGCGCGACAGCGGGGGGCTTATCTCCCTCGGCACTGACTCTCACTCCGCCTTTACGCTGGGCGACTTCAGTGCCTGTCTGCCGCTGCTGCAACAGGCAGATTTTCCAGCCGACAGGATTCTGAATGCTTCGCCGTGGCGCGTCCTTGCGTTTCTTGAGCGGCACGGCGGGGAAAGAATCGAGGAAATTTATGCGGCGTTGAATGCGACAGGCTAGAGGTCGATGACGTTGCCTCTGGGCAGGCTCAGTGACTTGCGAATCGCGGAAATCACTTCTGCCGGCCGCAGCAGCAGGGAGTTAATGCAGATGTTCAGCACCCGACAGCCTTCGAAGCGCAATGGCTGATCGATAGTGATATCAGAGGCGATGATCACCAGGTCAGCATCGAGGATATTTTTCCCGCTAATCTGATTTTTCAACCCCAATACGCCCTGAGTCTCGATTTTGATTGAGAAATTATAGGTTTTCGCCAGCTTTTCCAGTTGTTCGGCTGCCATATAAGTATGGGCCACACCGGTGGCACAGGCGGTAACCGCCACAATATACAGGTTACGTTCGCTGGAGAAGGGGTGTACTTCGTCTTTTGCTGCTCGGCTCATCATATACTTACTCCCTTATTCTTACGCCGGTACTCAAGCGGCGTACAGTCATTGATGTCCCGGAACACCTTGCAGAAATAGTTGGTATCGGTGAAACCACACTTCTCTGAGACTTCATTAATTTTCAGGTTGGTGCTGGTCAGCAAGGTTTTCGAACGCGATATCCGGGCTAACTTGAGGTATTCATTGAATTTTACGTCTGACTCTCGGGAAAAAAGGCGCGACAAATAACCGGGGGAGATGTTGAACGTCGCTGCGACGCTCTCCCGATTAATATCCGCCTGGTAATGGCTATCAATATGACTTTTGATCTCATCCAGCAGGGAGAGCGGCCCCTGCGCATTGCTCATGCCATCGGTGATTTGGTGCAGCAGGTCATTCAGCAACGCATAGACAATATGGGCGAAGGTTTCACCCCTGTTGTTGTGCGCCCACGCCAGCGATTCCGCCAGTTCAAGCAGACGGTCGCGCACCGAGCTGCTGGAGTTCTCAAGATTAAATTTCTCCACTTCTTTGAACTGCGTACCATCCCAGTTGCTGATGCTGAAACCCACATCCTGCTTCCAGAACACAATCGACATGCAGATCACCGGGGTGCCCCATAACGGAGAATTCCAGCTATTGGCGGGGATATAGGTGACCGTGCCGACCGGCCGTTGATATTTGACGATCTTATCTTCCCCTTTCGGCAGCAGCATGCTGAGGCTGCCTTTCACCGTCAGCTCGATACGCGGCACATGCAGATGGTAGGCCATCGCCGGTGGCTGGGCGTTGCCATTTGCCACCAGCACGCTGTCGCTGGTGGAACATTGCATACTGAACTCGCTCAAAATCGACTGGATAAATGCGCTCATAGCCTGCCTTATGCCTGCGGTTTAACGACGGTTTTCAGCACCTTAACCGCCAGTGCCGTTGTGACGGTCCCGGCGGCGACGGCCACGATATAGCCCAAATGATTACCGACCACCGGCAGGACGATCAGACCGCCCCAGGGGGCAGCATTGGTGGCACCAAACCACAATGAAATCACGGCAGCCACTGCGCTGCCGAGCATAATCGCCGGGATCACCCGCAGCGGATCGGCGGCCGCAAATGGGATCGCCCCTTCGGTGATACCCATGAAACCCATAATCACCGCAGGCTTACCCGCCTCGCGTTCAACGTCGTTAAAAATCCCCTTAAACAGGAAGGTGGCCAGCGCCAGTCCGAGGGGGGGCGTACAGTCGGCGGCAGCGACCGCAGCCATCAATTGTGGATTGGTGGAGATGAGCGCGACGGCAAAGAAAAATGCGGTTTTATTCATTGGGCCGCCCATATCCACGGCGATCATGCAACCCAACACGCTGCCGAGAATGATAAACGACGCCCCTTGCATATTGCCGAGCCAGACACTGAGCCATTTCATTAGCCCGGCGACCGGGTCACCGATAATGTAATAAACCGCCATCCCGGTGAGAAAAGTACCGACCAGCGGGATGATAAAAATCGGCAGCACCATGCGCAGGAAATGCGGAATTTTCAGGCGGTCGATGATCGTCAGCAGTCCCCAGACAATCAGCCCGGCCAGCACGCCAGCCAACATACCACCTAAAAATCCGGCCCCCATTTGATACGCCATCAGCCCACCAATGGCACCGGGGGCGATACCGGGTTTATCCACCATCGAATAGGCGATAAAACCGGCGAGAATCGGAATAAACAGCGTCAGACCCGCCAGACCGATCTGTGACATCGCTTTAAGAAAGCCGTGATCGGGGATCGCCGCCTGGCCGTTGAACATCACCGCCAGCGCCAGCAGGACACCACCTGCCACCACAAACGGAATCATGTACGACACCCCGGTCATAAAATGTCTTTTGGTATTTTTTAATAGTTTTAACATACCCGCCTCATCATCGCGTTTGGCAACTAGCACGCTAAGGTACTGATTATCAGGTGGTAGAGCGCATCAGGAGTGGCTGCGCTTTTGGCTTTGGCGACAAATTCGTCGTTCATCAGCATCCGCGCCAGCGTGGAAAAATATTTCATGTGCTCGTTTTCCGCTGCGGCCTGGCTGATGGTCAACATAAACACCGTATCCACCGACACCCCGCCCCAGACAACGGGCTGGCGCAGTGTCGCGACGCTGATGGTGGAATCGAGAATGGCATCGCTGCGGGCGTGCGGAATAGCAAAGCCAGAACCGACCACGGTGGGGAAGGGAACCTCCCGTGACCAGATATCCTGGCACAGCTTATCCCGGCAGTCGGTGCGTTGGTGTAGCCACAGGTTATCGACCATTTTTTTGATCACTTCGTTTTTGTCGCACGCATCCAACCCCCACAGGATCATGTCCGGCGTCAACAGAGGCTTATCTGTGCGGGTGGGGGGCCTCTTCAGGCGCATTTGTTGTTGCACGTCTTTTTCATGACGGTAATAACGCAGGATCTTGTCATCCGCGCGGGTGATCAGCAGCCCCAGATCACCATCGAGCACCATCTCTTGCTGAGGTGAAAATGGCTGAGTGGCAAAATCAATATCAGCAAGGGTAGGGATGCCCTGAGAACGGGCGAGAATAGCCGTATGCGATGTTTTTCCGGTGGAGGACAAGATAAGACCGGCGAGATGTTGTTTGTTAAGCGCCAGGAACTGGCCGGGCGTCAGGCTATCGGCGATCACCAGGGCCGGTTTATCTAATGACAGCGCAGGTGGCAACCGAGACTGAGCACCGTATATCTCGACCAGCAGTTGCGTGGCGATGTCCAGCATATCCAGCGTGCGTTCCTGAATATAATGGCTGGATGAGCGTTCGAGGATGGCGCTGAAGCCCATCGCCGCGTTGATAATGGCAGACCAGGCATTCATCGGGGCATCAAGATAGCTGATGATGCTGTCGCGAAAGGCACTGTCGGTAATAAATAACAAATGGGCTTCGAGCAGGTCCTGCTCAATACCCCGGGCGACTGCCAGCGCCGCTTCTTTATTGATCCGCAGCGTTCGCAGCCCCTCTGTCAGACGCGCTATCTCCGTCTCCCGGTTAGCGGTAGTGCCAGGGCTACGGGTCAGTAACTCACCAAAGGTCACCCCCTTGAGCACTCGCGGTTTGGCGATGGCGATACCGCCGCTGATACGAACGCCGGTCAGATATTGCGGTTGCAGTTCGTGCAGACAGCGCGGGAGGGAACCGTTAGTGACGGCCAGCGCCGGCTCAACAAGGGTGGTAAACGCCGGAAGGTTATTCAGCAAAGCTTGCAGGGCGACAGAGGCGGAGAGCGCGTCAGCACCGTGCAGCGTAATCAGACAGCTATCGTCCAGCAGCGTATCTGTGGCGATCAGAGAGAGGGCACTTTTGGCGTTTGCTTCCAGCGCGGTTCGGCTGTTTTGCCACACCACCTCGCACTGAAAGGTGTTGCACAGACGCGCGATATGCCCGGCAGGTCTGGCGTGGATCCCCTCGCTTATCTCGCATTGATAAGTTATTTCCACCACCATTCTGACTCCAGGCATAAGGTCAATACGCGGGTTGACCGGTTTGAGTTATCGCTCCGGTGGCGGGTATCTTTAACCGTTTAAGTAAACGCTAATATAGTAAAAACGTTACCTTTTCTGGAAAATAGTGACCTGATGATGAATTTGTGACACTTGTCATATTAAAAGGCGACCGCATCCAGGTGGGTGCATTGTTTTTATTATCAATATTGATTGGGAGCGATCAGCGAGGGATTGCGGCACAGGTCACAATTTTAAAGTTTTTGCCTTTTTCAGCATCAACGAATTTTTCCCCGGTATCTGACGGCGTCAACAAAGGCGGCGAAGGCGGAGGAGGTATTACGCCGATTCGGATAATAAAGATGAAAACCTTCAAACATCGGGCTCCAGTCAGACAGCACTTCCACCAGACGTCCGGCTTCAATGTGCGGCTGAGCCATCGAATCTGGTACATAGGCCAGCCCGATACCATCCAGCGCGCCATTCATCACATGCAGGATGCTGTTCGATATTAACGGGCCGTTGACCCGAATATTCAATTTCCGTCCTTCCTTTTCAAACTCCCAGGCATAAACACTGCCCGCGGGAGAGTGGCGGATATTGATGCAGCGATGCCGGGCAAGATCCTGTGGGGTCAATGGCGCAGGATTGGCCTGAAAATATTCCGGTGTGCCGACCACCGCCAGCCGCCAGTCAGGTCCCATCCGCACCGCAATCATATCTTTGCTAATCGACTCACCCAACCGGATACCGGCGTCAAAACGTTCGGAGACGATATTGGTAAAACCATAGTCAATGCAGATCTCAATACTGATATCCGGATATTGCGCCAGAAAAGCGGGCAACATCGGACGTAATAAATCTTCAGCTGCATTATCAGAACAGGTAATACGAATATTACCTGCGGGTGTGTCGCGTAATTCAGCAATCCGTTCTATTTCATTGTTTATCTGCTCAAACAGCGGGGCGACGGAGAGTAATAATTTCTCACCGGCTTCTGTGGGAGCAACATTGCGCGTGGTACGCGCCAGCAAGCGCACGCCAATTCTTTCCTCAAGATTGCGCATGGTATGGCTCAAAGCCGAAGGGCTGACACCAAGAAGGGCCGCAGCACGGGTGAAGCTTCTCTCTCTGGCTACGGTGATAAACGCCTGGATATCATTCATTAAATCTGCGCCTTATTTGTGATTATTTTTCACAACCAGGTGCAAATTATCCCATTTGTTCGAGGTAATCCACGTCATTTACCCTTGAGGTTGTTGTTCAGCACAGAATATTAAACAGGAGTGTTGAATAAGAATGTTTCTCATTGGCAAACCGATAAACCTTGATTGGTGAATTTTATTCATAACGGCATTTCGATATTCACTATTAAACATTGCGCTACGCTTAATAATAATCAGGACTTAGGTATGCCCACGATTCCTTTCCGTGTGGAATTCGATGTCGTTGTAGAAATCATTATATTACGACTTTCCATTCTGGCTATTTTCCCGCTCTGACTTTTCTCACTTTTTAATACCGGAGACCTATGGAACTGCACATTAATAACAAAATCTGGCAGGTCGATGCAGAGGGTGATACGCCGCTGCTGTGGGTAATCCGCGACGATCTGGGGATGACCGGGACCAAGTATGGCTGCGGTCTGGCGCAATGCGGCGCCTGTTCGGTAATGATTGACGGTCAGATTACCCGCGCGTGTGTCACGCCGATTGATAAGTTGGCTGGCAAGCAGATCATCACCATTGAAGCGATTGAAGCCGATGAAATGGGTAAACGCGTGGTCGAGGCCTGGGTTAAGTATCAGGTGCCGCAGTGTGGCTATTGTCAGTCAGGGCAGGTGATGGCGGCGACAGCGTTACTCAAACAACATGCTCATCCCTCAGACGCACAGATTGCCGCCGCAATGGTGAACCTGTGTCGCTGTGGCACCTATAACGCCATCAGTGCGGCCATTCATGATGTGGCTGGTAAGGGAGAAACAGCATGAGCGACCACGACGAGGTGATGGCATCACTGAGCGAGGATCGGCCTGCGAACCTCTCCCGACGGCGTTTTCTGGTGGCAACTGGCAGTGTGGCGGGTGCGTTGGTGCTGGGTATTGGCTTACCTGTTGCGCAAAGTCGTGCACAAACCACTGGCGCTGTACCCGCTCCGGGCACGCTGGTTCCGGCTTTTCTCGAGATTCGACCGGATGGCTCGGTAAAGTTCCTCTCGCCCTTTATCGAAGGCGGGCAGGGCATTTTTACCGCAATGGCGCAGATTGTCGGTGAAGAACTGGATGCCGATCCCGCCAGCTTCGTGGTGGAAAACGCACCGGCAGGTTCCCAGTATAAAGTGATGGATAGCGGGTTGCGCATTACCGGCGGTAGCCAGTCGGTGCGCACCAGCTACACCACTATGCGCCGTCTTGGCGCGCTGGCGCGGCAGATGTTGCTTCAGGCGGCGGCCACTACGCTGTCTGTCCCCATTGAGCGTCTGCGTACCGAACCCGGCAAAGTGATCCATGACGATTCAGGCCGTTCGCTCTCTTATGGTGAGCTGGCTGCGCGGGCGCGTGATTTGCCGGTTCCGCCACCGGATTCGGTGCGCCTGAAGGACCCCGCGCAGTTTCGCTGGATTGGCAAACCGGTGCCGCGTCTGGATATGCATGAAAAATCGACCGGTCAGGCGATTTATACCATCGATTGTCGCGTAGATGACATGCTACATGCGGCGGTGCAGCATGCGCCACGTCTGGGGCTGAACGTTGGCCCGTTGCGCAATGCCGAGCAGGTGAAGGCGATGAAAGGGGTGCATTCGGTGCATGTGCTGCCGGGTGCGGTGGCGGTCGTGGCCGAGCGTTGGTGGCAGGCGAAGCGTGCTGTTGAAACCTTGCAGGTCGAGTGGCAGGAACCTGCGACGCCGGACGGTCATTACATGCCTGCTGATTTCTCCTCAGCTGACTTTGCCGATGCGCTGGCGAAAGAACCGGGTAACGGTGAAGACGCGGAAGTCACAGGTAACATCACCGAGGGAATGTCAGCGGCGAAAACCACGCTGAGCGCGACCTATCACAGCCAGTATCTTAATCACGCCCAACTGGAGCCGCCCTCCGCGCTGGCGCGCTTTAATCCCGACGGCACCCTGGAGTTGTGGCTACCTAATCAGGCTCCGGAAATGTTCCAGGCCGATGCGGCGAAACGGACCGGTCTGCCCGCAGAAAAAATCATTATCCATTCGCCACTGCTTGGGGGCTTTTTTGGCCGCCATTTTGTCTATGACACCGCTATGGTCTATCCCCAGGCCATTCAACTGGCACAGGCGGTCGGTCGCCCGGTTAAGGTGATCTGGAGCCGCGAAGAGGAGTTTTTACGCGATACCCATCGACCGATGGCAGCGGTGCGTTTTCGTGCCGGTCTGGATGATAAAGGCTATCCGCTGGCGCTGGAGGCGATCAGCATTTGTGAAGGCCCGACAGAAGGACTGGCCGGGAAACACGGTGCCAAACTGGACCCAACGGCAGTAGAAGGGCTGGCGGGGAAATCCTACTCAATCCCCCATGTACGCATCGCCCAGATCTACAAAAAAGGCCCGGTAAGGCTGGGCTACTGGCGTTCAGTAGGCAATTCGATGAACGATTTTCTCTACGAGTGTTTCCTTGATGAGATTGCTGATCAAGGCAAGATTGATCCCTTCGCTTTGCGTCTGCATTTGTTACAGGGTAACGAACGGCTGACCAAACTGCTCAATACCGTGGCGGAGATGTCCGGGGGATGGCAGGCCGGGCCTTACACCGCCGCAGATGGCAGCCGCCGCGCCCGTGGTGTCGCGATGGCTTCGCCGTTCGGCACTGAAGCGGCAGCGATTGCCGAAGTGTCGATTGAAAACGGCCAGGTCAAGGTTCATCAGGTGTGGGAAGCCGTCGACCCTGGCAGCATCGTCAATCCGGCGATCGTCGAGGCGCAGGTCAATGGCGCGATAGCGCTTGGACTTTCTCAGGTACTGCTTGAGGAGAGCGTGTATGAGAAGGGGCAACCGGTGGCGCGTAACTACGATATGTACCCGATTCTGCCGCCCTCACGCATGGCAAAGGTAGAAGTACGCATCGTGGAGAGCGGGGCGAAGATGGGGGGTATCGGTGAACCGCCATTGCCTGCGATTCCTCCGGCGGTCGCCAATGCGGTTTCCCGGTTGACCGGGCAACGTATCCGTTCAATGCCGCTTTCACACTATGATTTCACCTGAGCCTGAGGGATGGATGACATGACGATAAAAAGGCTTAGCCTGATCCTGATTGGTGTGTTGTGCGTGGTCGCAGGCGCGCTGCTGTGGTTGCTGCGCACGCCTTCTTCCACCTTTGATGGCGCAAATGCGGATCAACCTCCGGTTTCTGCCGAACTGATCCGTCGGGGCGAGTACGTTGCCCGGCTTAGCGATTGTGTGGCCTGCCACAGTACACCGGACAGCGCGCCGTTCAGCGGTGGGCTGGCGATGGCGACACCGGTGGGTAAAATCTATACCACCAACATCACTCCGGACCCGGAAACGGGAATCGGTAACTATTCACTGGCTGATTTTGATCGCGCCGTGCGACATGGTGTGGCGCGTGATGGTCACCGCCTCTACCCGGCGATGCCTTTTCCTTCCTATCAGAAGCTCACGGATGAGGATGTTGCGGCGCTTTACGCCTTTATGATGCATGACGTCAAACCGGTATTCCGCCAGAATCACACCAGTGAGATCCCCTGGCCGCTGAATATGCGCTGGCCGCTGGCGGTGTGGAGCGCGGCTTTCTCGCGTGGTGGACCGCAACAGCCGGTGGCAAATCAGGATGCGGTGTGGAATCGCGGTGCTTATCTGGTGGAAGGTCCGGGACATTGCGGCAGTTGCCATACGCCGCGTGGACTGGCGTTTAATGAGAAAGCCCTCGATGCCAGCAGCCCGGATTATCTGGCGGGGGCGCTGCTGGATGGCTGGTATGCGCCCAGTCTGCGCAACGATGCCAACACCGGCATCAGCCGCTGGAGTGAAGCGGATGTCGTTGAGTTCCTGAAGAAAGGCCGCAACCAGCATGCCGTGGTGTTTGGTTCAATGGCTGATGCATTTAACAACTCGACGCAGTTTATGCGTGACGATGACCTGCGCGCCATTGCCCACTATCTGAAGTCTCTGCCGCCGGGCAGTAACAACAGTGGCAAGGGTTGGCAGTATCAGCATGACGATGCGCCAGCCACCCCCGGTAGCCAGACCTATATGGCGCGATGCAGCAGCTGTCATGGCCCGGATGGACGAGGGCAGGCACCGTGGATCCCGCCGCTGGCCGGGGCAACGTCGATGCAGGTCGATACCGCTTCCTCAATCAACGTGCTGCTCAACGGTTCGGCACGCGTGGTGGCGGATGGCGTGCCTGATGCCTATCGTATGCCGCCGTATCGGAAACAACTTACCGATCAGGAAGCGGCGGATGTGCTGAATTTTATTCGTTCTTCATGGGGCAATCAGGGTGAAAAAACCGATGCGCAGGCGGTCGGCGAATTACGCGCCAAAACCGACCCGGCCAGCAGCAACGTCATCATCCTGCAAATGCGATAGCCACAGCCGTCAGGAGAAATGATGCAGAATCTTGATGTGCAGGTCATCAGTACCGCCCGGCAGTGGGCGGAAGCGCATGAGCTATGGCTGTGTACCGTACTGAGCACCTACGGCTCCTCACCGCGACCACCGGGGGCGATGATGGTGATCCGCAAAGACGGGCAATATTGTGGTTCGCTTTCCGGTGGCTGTGTGGAAGAGAGTTTTATCGCGCGGATTCGTGACGATGCCTTTTCGGCGTCGAGCCAGGTGGTACGTTATGGTGATGGCGGGCTGGCACCTGACCGGGCGCTACCGTGCGGTGGGGTGCTGGATATTCTGGTGGAAAGGCTGCTCCCTGGTCGTGAGGCTATTGGTTATCTGGGGCAGATGCACGATGCCCTGATCAGTGCGACGGCGCTGACCAAAAGGATCACCCTGCCTGCGCCATGTATTTCACTCGAACCGGCTGTGTACCGCAGCCGGACCGCGACCCACATCGAGGGGGATGAGGTGACGTTGACCCTCTCTGCACCGCCCAGGCTGGTTATCGGCGGCTTGTCGAGCGTAGCGGTATATTGCGCCAATTTCGCGCTGGCGCTGGGGTTTGAAACCCTCGTCTGCGAACACCGTGAGGATGTTCTGAGCAATCTGGCTGCGGATCTGGATGCTGGCGTGACGCTGATAAAGCTGTTCCCGGCGGTTTATCTTGAGCGCGAGGGGTGCCATCCGGCCACCGCGATCCTGTCGTTAACCCATGATCCGCGTATCGATGATCTGACCATGATGGAAGCCGTCAACCTGCCAGCTTTCTATATCGGCGCAATGGGTTCGCACCAGAACAGCCAACGCCGCAAAGAAAGGTTGGTGCGGTATGGCGATGTTGCACCGCATCAGTTAAGTCGCCTCCATGCCCCGGTTGGGCTGGCGATTGGCAGCAAAACCCCGGCGGAAATTGCGTTGTCGATTATGGCCGATATCGTGCGCCATAAAAATGGTCTGGCGAGTGATCAGGCATCCTTCTTTCCGGTGCGCAGTGCCTGTGGGGGGATGCCGTAGCCCCGCATAAAAACATCACGCATGTGGCGGCGATCGCGAAATCCTGAATCTCGCGCCACCACATCCAGCGACAGTCGGGTTTGTTCTATCAACAGCCGCGCGGCTTCAAGGCGTAAACGCTCGATGACGCGCGCCGGTGATTTCCCTGTCTCAGCCAAAAACAGGCGGTTCAGTTGCCTCGAACTCAGATGTACCGCATCCGCGAGCTGCTCGACGGAGAGTGATTTGGTGAGGTTGCTGCGGATATATTCAATCGCGGTTTGCAGGCGATCGCTGCGGGGTGACAGGGCCAGCAGTTCCGAATGCTGGCGCTGACCGCCCGAACGTCGTTGGTTCATCACCATACGCTGAGCAATGCTGCGGGCAACCTCGCTACCATGATCTTTTTCCACCATCGCCAGCACCATATCGAGGCCAGCTGTCATCCCGGCAGAGGTCCAGATCTGGTGATCAATGATATAAATCAGGTCGTCTTCGGTTCTGATGGTGGGATGCAATGTTTTCAGGCTTTGCGCATAAGCCCAATGGGTGGTCGCCCGGCGTTCAGAAAGTAATCCAGCCTGCGCCAGTACGAAAGCACCGGTGCAAATGCCTGCGACGCGGCGCGCCCGCAAGGCGTGATTTTTCAGGAAATGAACCACCCGCTCGCTAGCCGGAAGTGTGACCGGCGTGAGCACCCCGCCAATTAGCCAGGTATCAGCAGAAGCCTCATCGCTTAAGGCAATGGTCGTCACACTGATGCCAAAGGAAGAGGAAACCTGACCGCCGTGCTCGGAGTAAACCGCACATTGATAAAAAGGCTCGCCAAGCACTAAGTTGGCAAACTCGAAAATGGTCAGTGTCGATAACGCCAGTGACTGAAACTGGTCGGCAATCAGCAATCCAACCCGATGCATTTTGGGATCCTTGTATTGGCAACCACATCGATGGGCAAACCATCCTGAAAGAATCAGGCCCTGCAATCAATCTCTTTTGGGCAAAAAGATGTCCGAAATCGTACCCTTCTACGTCATTTTCTCCCTCCGGCTATGGCGTAACCTCAATGCATCCAACACATCATGCAAGGTGAATGAGATGAGTGATGCAACGAAAGGCACTGCGGTGGTGACAGGCGCGTCGACCGGGATGGGGGCCATTTATGCCGCCAGACTGGCAAAGATGGGATATGACCTGATCATTGTCGCCCGGAACCACAATCGTCTGAACCAGATGGCCAGCCATATCACGGCGGATAGCCAGCGTAACGTGGAAGTGGTGGCCGCAGACTTGAACGACGCCGGGCAACTGGCGGCGCTGGAGATGAAGTTACGCCATGATGCCAGCATTACGTTATTAGTGAATAACGCCGGTATCGGCACACACACGCCATTGGTGGACAGCGATGTCGACCAAATGACGACGATGATTAATCTCAACGTCACCGCGTTGACCCGGCTGACTTACGCCGTTGTGCCAGGATTTATCAGCCGGGGGCGGGGGGCTATCATCAATATTGCTTCGATTGTCGGCATCGCGCCTGAGATCCTGAACGCGGTGTATGGTGGGAGCAAGGCCTATGTGCTGGCATTCAGCCAGTCTCTTCATCATGAGTTGGCGGATAAAGGGATTCAGGTTCAGGTGGTGCTGCCCAGCGCGACAGCGACCCCCTTCTGGGATAACGGCGGTTTGCCGTTAAGTCAGCTCGACCCGGAGATTGTGATGAAAGCCGAAGACATGGTCGATGCCGCCCTGACCGGATTCCTGCATGGTGAGCTGATCACCATCCCGTCACTGCATGACGAAAGCCGTTTGCAGCAATGGGAACAGGCACGTCAGGCCGTGATTCAGGACTTTTCACACAATATCCCGGCCGCGCGTTACCTGGGATCACAGGAGAAATAAGATGAGTCGTTTGCATACGGATTCACTTGAGGAAGCCAGTGGCAAAGCCGCAGAACTGTTCAAAGGTATTAAGCAGGCGATGGGTAAAGTCCCCAATGCTTATCTGACCATTGGCAGCAATGCCCCTGATATTCTGGCGCAAACCTTACAGCTTAACGCGGCGCTGTCCAGGAGTAGTCTCAGCGCGCGTGAGCGAGAGGCGATTAACCTCGCGGTCAGTGAGGAAAGTGGCTGTGATTATTGCCTTGCTGCACATACGCCGCAAGCGATCAAAGCCGGTTACAGCGAGGCGCAGACGCTTGAATTGCGTCAGGGATTTCTGGTCGATGATGCCAGAATCGATGCGCTGGTGAAGTTTGTACAACTGTTGGTATCAACGCGCGGCACGTTATCCGCCCATCATGTCAGTGCATTTCGTGACGCCGGTTTTAATGACCAGCAAGTGGTTGAAACCATCGGTGTGGTGACCGCGATTCTGTTCACCAACATGATTAATCGGGTCAATGATACCGAAGTTGATTTTCCAACGATTCGCACACTGTAACTTTGCCGGGCATCCGCATATGTCAGGTGCCCGTGCTTTCCTTTCCACATTGCGTGATTTATTCTTAAATGAGTTTAATGATGAAAAATCATAGGGATAAATCCATGAAAAATACCGTTAACTCGGGTGTATGGATCAGCAGCAGTATGGTTATTGGCATGTCAGCCGGGGCTGCGTTGGGATACATTGTGCCAGGCCTGTTGATTGGCGCTTTACTCGGCTGGTTTGCTAGTTCATTACGATAATCACAGAGGTTACAACCTCGGCAAGCTATAGGCTATCTTCATTAGAGTAATCAACGGCCAGAATTAAACGTGTGATGATGATGTCAGGTGAAAATAATCTCCAGGTTTTGCTGCGCACGGCGACGCCCCGACGCAATGAGGGGCAATATGTATTTTGTACGTTGCAGCAACCGGCGGCTGAGTTGCTGGCACAGGCGGTGGTTGTGGTGCAGGAGCGTGAAGGGACTACGCTGGTGCTGCCGCAGGCGGTGGCGCAGGCACGGGACATCGATTATGACTACCTCGCCGGATGGATCACTCTCGAAGTCCATTCTTCACTCGCCGCCGTGGGCCTGACTGCGGCATTTTCTACGGCTCTGGCAGAAGAGGGCATCAGCTGTAACGTGGTGGCTGGTTACTACCATGATCATATTTTTGTCGCCTGGGACGATACCGAGCGCGCCATCGCCGTGATTCGTTCCCTTGCCGCACGCTGAGGTCAATATGCTGGTCGCGCAAGTTTCAGATATTCATGCTTCCCCCGACAATGACAATCTGCAACGGTTTGATAAGGCGCTTGCCTGGCTCGATCAGCTTAAGCCGGACGTGCTGGTGCTGACCGGTGATGTAATTGATAACCAGTGGCTTGACGGGTATTCGCAGATTGCAGAGCGGCTGAGCAGCAAAAAATGGTGTTCGCGGATACTTCCTGGTAATTCCGATGATCGCCGCCAGATGCGTGCTGTCTGGGGGGCTGCTGCCGCAGATGAGTTTCTGCACTTCAATTATGATGCTGGAGTTCTTCGTCTGATCGGTCTGGACTCCACGTTGGTGAACACGACCGCAGGTAGTGTAGTCAACCATATTGCCTGGCTGGAGCAACAACTCCGGGATATCCATACGTCACCAGCGCTGCTATTTCTGCATCATCATGTTTTTGCTTCGGGGATCCCCTCGCTGGACAAGACGATGTGTGCAGGGACGGCAGAGTTGGCCGCGCTGATCAGGCATATGCCCGGCAAGGTTCTGGCAATTGCCACCGGGCATGTCCACCGACCGATATCGGGTTCTTTAGCTGGGGTTCCGGCTTATATCTGTGGCTCGTTGTGCCCGGCGAATCCCGTCTGGTTTGGTACAGATACCGTTCCCCCGGTTAACGATCCCCCGGCGCTAATGATCCATCGCTATGTGGATAATGTGCTGACCAGTCACCATGTTTCCATTTAACACCGGTGCATATGACGTAGCGGCGCGATAATGACGGTAGAGGCTAAGCAAAGGAACCTCGTACGCGCAAAGTGAACGGGTACATCGCGAAATTATCCTCAGGTTAGGTCGCTATCCGCATCGCAATACGCTGTTGGGCAGAATGTCATCTGCCGATGAACAGGTCTTTCTGGAGAAACAGCGCTTATCTTTCTTCTGAATTCAGCTACATACCCAGGAACTATACATATGCTTAGCATCTGCCTATACTATGCATATGCGCGTGGTGCGCTTTGGTCAGGCCGAACGGAAAGGAGAATATGATGAGAACCGTTTCTATTTTTAAAAATGGTAATAATCGCGCTATTCGTTTACCGCGCGATCTCGATTTTGAAGGTGTTAGTGAATTAGAGATTATTCGTGAAGGTGACAGCATCATTTTACGTCCCGTTCGTCCGACCTGGAGTTCGTTCAGTCAATTTGAAAAGGCTGACGCAGATTTTATGAAAGAGCGCGGGGACATTGTCAACGACGAAGGACGCTTTGAACTGTGAATAAGACCTACATGCTGGACACGAACATATGCTCATTTATCATGCGTGAACAACCGGAGGCGGTGATCACTCGTCTTGAGCAAAGCGTGTTGCGCGGACACCGCATCGTAGTGTCCGCTATCACCTATGCTGAAATGCGCTTCGGCGCGATTGGCAAGAAGGCTTCTCCGCGTCATGTGCTGCTTGTTGACGCATTCTGCGCCCGTCTTGATGCCATTCTCCCTTGGGATAAAGCAGCTGTTGATGCGACCACTGAGATCAAGGCATTGCTGGCGAGCGCCGGAACCCCCATCGGACCTAACGACACCGCCATAGCCGGGCATGCAGTGGCTGTGGGTGCCATTCTGGTCACTAACAATACGAGGGAGTTTGAGCGGGTAACCAATCTCATGCTGGAGGACTGGAGTCACCAGTGATTTGGCCTGGAAAAGACCTCCCGGACCGCTGTCATGCTGTTTCCCGCCCGCGAAAAGGACCCGCTATGGTAAGCTTCCAAAAAGGTACGTAAGTGTGCAAGGTGGCTCATAATGTTACCTGTCCATCGTGATTGCACGATAAATCGCGTCGCTACATCATAAGCGCCGTTCAGGCGCTTTTTTCAGTGCCCTGCGTCAACGGCTGTTCGTAAGGTGATATCACCGCCGCGCCTGATTTGTGCCACCAACAGCAGCAGCCCCGGTAAGGAAAGAGTTGCTCCGGCCAGACTGACCCAGATGATCCCCTACGCCGCCATAACACCGAAAACCAACATGAACAAGCTGACGGTGCTGCCTGAAACCTGAGTCACATTTAACTTATATCTCATGGTTAGCTTCATCCATTGCTTAAAAATTTTTTAATGCCGTGGGAATAAACCTGCCGCTCATTCGTCTTATGGGCTCAATGTGAGCAGGGTGAGCTAAAAAATGATTCCAACTCCACTTTCCACTGGTCAGAAGACGCGACGCTTGTTGCTAATCGGCCTGGTTCCACTGGTTATACTCGTGTTGTTTTTATGGGCGGGAGGCTGGCTGACGCCAGAGCGACTGACTTCCGACAAACTGGTTTCGGTGTTGCAGCAAGCGGGGGGGGAGCATCCGGGGTATCGCCGTAACCATGCCAAAGGGATCTGCGTGATTGGCACCTTTGCCTCCAACGGCAACGCCAGCGCGTTATCACGCGCTGCCCTTTTCGCGCCGGGTGATACCCCGGTAACCGGGCGTTTCGCCATCGCAGGGGGGAATCCATCCGCGCCGGATTACGCGGTGCCGGTGCGCAGCATGGCGCTGGCGTTTCAGCAAAAAGATGGTGAGCAATGGCGCACCGGGATGAATGCCATGCCGCTGTTTCCGGTGGCGACGCCGGAAGGATTCTATGCGCTGCAAACCGCGACGCTGCCCGACCCGGCGACCGGCAAGCCGGATCCACAAAAGTTAGGAGCCTTCGTCGAAAAATATCCTGAATTCAAAGCATTTCTCGCCTGGGCGAAACAATACGTACCTTCATCCAGTTGGGCCAGCGATCGCTTCAATAGCCTGAATGCGTTCCGGTTCATTGATAAAACGGGCGCTGCGCATCTGGTGCGCTGGAGTATGGTGCCTCATGCCGCTTATCAGGCGATTAGCGCGGCGGATAAAAATAACAAAGATTTTCTTCAGCAGGACCTGCAACAACGCCTGAACCAGGGGCCACTGGAATGGGACCTGGTGATCACCGTTGCGCAACCGGGTGATGATGGCAGCAATGCAACAAAAGTCTGGCCTGCCGACCGCCAAACCATCAATGCCGGAACCCTGGTGTTAACCCGCGCGGTGCCGCAGCAGCAGGGGCCTTGCAACGACATCAATTACGATCCGCTGATCCTGCCTGATGGGATTGCTGCCTCCGATGATCCGTTGCTCAATGCGCGCTCAGCAGCCTATGCCAAATCCTATAACCTGCGTACACATGAACAGGCGCAACAAGCGGGGACGCACTTATGAAACATGTCGGTTATTTTCACCCTGCGCTGCGAGTGATCCATTGGTTAATGGCGGCGGCGATTGTGGCGATGCTGTTTATTGGCGTGGCGATGGTTGCCACCGTGTCGTCACTGCATAGCCTGCTGGTGACAATCCATAAACCATTAGGCCTGATGATTCTGGTGTTGGTGGTGGTGCGACTGTGGTTGCGCTTCACTACCGTCACTCCGGCACTGCCCTCAACCATACCCGCCTGGCAACGTGGCATGGCGCATCTTTCGCACTGGGCGCTGTATGCCATGATGCTGATTCAGCCGTTGATCGGCTGGGGGATGCTGTCTGCGGCGGGAGTGCCGATCGCTTTAGGGGGGAAATGGCTACTGCCGCCGATTTTGCCGGTGAATAATGATTGGTATGCCATACTGCGTCCTTTGCATACTCTGGTAGCGCTGATGTTGTTTATCACCGTGCTGCTGCACCTGGCCGCCGCGTTGTTTCATGCCCTGGTGTTGCGCGATGGGGTTTTTGCCAGCATGTCTGGCTCCCGCGGACGCTAAAGGAGAGTCATGCCACAGCTGACTGATGATGAAATTCGCCAGGTGATGCCGCATCTTGAACGTTTTGCACTGTGGTTGACCCGCAATCCGCACAGCGCGGAAGACCTGGTACAAAGCTGCCTGACGAAAGCGTTAACTCGCCAACGTCAAAGCGAGGGGGATCAAAGTCTGCGTGCCTGGCTGTTTGCCATCCTGTACCGTCAGTTTGTTGATGGGGAACGGCGGCGCAAACGCTATATGAAGCTGCTGACTTTTTTCACCGGCGAGGAGATGTTCGCGCAATCCAGCGAGTCGATGGCGATTGCCGACGATACGTTGGCGGTATTTGCTGCATTACCGGAGGACTATCGCGTCATTTTGTTGCTGGTCAGCGTTGAGGGGCTGAGCTATAAAGAGGCGGCCGAAACGCTGGATATTCCCCTGGGCACCGTGATGTCACGGCTCTCAAGGGGACGTAAGTTGCTGCATGAGCAACTGGAAGGTAAGGCGACGCCGCTGCCGCTGCCGCTAAGGAGACTGAAATGACTTTGCCCCCTGATGAACACGAACTCCATGCCTGGATGGATGGGGAAGCGGATGAAGCAACGGCAGAGCGCGTTGAACGTTATCTGAAGGACAATCCGCAGGCTGCCGCGCAAGTTGCGGGCTGGCGGGCTGACGCACAGCAATTACGTCAGGCCATCAGTCGACACTCGCTAACGCTTGACCGTCCCCATCCGCAATATCTGCGGCGTCGGGTGCGGCAGCAGCGGTTACGGCAACTGGCGACGGCTTGCATGCTGGTGCTGGCGACAAGCGCAGGCGGTTTCGCGGGTTGGCAACTGAAGGAATCGCAGGTCATCGCCAGCCCGCAGCCGATGGAAGATGCGGTGCAGGCCTATAAAATTTTTGATAACCCGACGCAAACCCCGATGGACATGGTGGCAAGCCAGCACGCTGAACTCAGTAGCTGGGTGGCACGTTATTTTATTAATGGTAATCCGCCACCCAACCTCGAGCAGTTTGGTTTCAGGCTGGTCGGCGCGCGGCTGATGGCGACAGCGCAAGGGCCAGCCGCGCTGATTATGTATCAGGATCCACAGGGAACTCGGGTGGGGTGGTATATCCGCCCACTGGACCCGGTCAAATTGCCTCATGGTGAACGCCGGGCTGATGATGTGATGGCGCAGTACTGGAGTGACCAGCATTACAACTACGCGCTGGTGACGCCGGTCAATTCATCCGGGGTGAGCGGGTTACGCAAGGCGGTGGCGTTGGCAACGAGTTAATATTATCGGGCAGTATTCAAAGGGAATAACAACGGAGGTTTACCAATGGCAAAGAATACTAATTTCACTGGAAAAGAACGCCCTGTTTGCTGTCAGATATTCTTATCGAAGATAAGCGCATTAAGCACATGGTCCTGCCTGCTACCGTTGATTTTGAGGTAGGACTTTGCAAAATCCTCCTGGCTAAATCCAAGTTTAGTCAGGGTGTTGCTGCTACGCAGATTGCCGGGAAGATGGTTCGCCATCACCCGATGCAAACCATACTCTCTCTGCACATAAGCAAGAGCTATCTCCAGCGCTCCAAAGGTTAAATACCGTGAGGGGCCGGATTTCCCATTACAATCTTTGCTTTTTAATCCATGTCAGGGCATCTGCCGCAGGTAAAGGGCGAGAAAAGTGGAACCCCTGAAACAGGTGGCAACCCATATTTTTCAGATATTCGAAGTATTCTTCATTCTCAATTCCCTCGGCCAGAACATTTAACCCCATCTCATGGGAGAGTTCGATGGTTTTTTGTACCACCAACGAGGCTGATTCATTTTTGAACACCTGCATAATAAGCGACTTATCGATCTTGATATCATCGACGGCGAAATCACTGATTGATTTTAACGATGAGTATCCGACACCAAAGTCATCAATCGCCCATTTAATACCCAACCCACTAAAATGTTGCATGACTTCAGCAATTCTGTCCTGGTCGTAAATGAAGGTGGTTTCGGTAATTTCAAACTTGATTCTTTCCGGCCGGATTTTTGCCTGAGATAACGTCAGCAACGTATCCTGAGTAAAGTCTCGGTGCATTAATTGTAACGGGCTGATATTAATAGAGAAGGCGATGTCACCAAGGTGATGAAGACGTTCCCATTCCGCAATCTGGCGCAAGGTCTGCTCCATTACCCATCGCCCGATCTCGATAATTAAACCACTCTTCTCTGCAATTGGAATGAAGACCTCAGGGGAGATAAATCCTTTCGCCGGATGTTTCCAGCGCAGCAAAGCTTCGAATCCAATCAGTGCTTTATGACTATCAAGTTGTGGTTGGTAATACAGTTGTAATTGATTCCTTT
Organism: Pantoea sp. X-Soil-TKNS-1279; assembly: GCF_059730565.1. NCBI lineage: Bacteria > Pseudomonadati > Pseudomonadota > Gammaproteobacteria > Enterobacterales > Erwiniaceae > Pantoea > Pantoea sp. X-Soil-TKNS-1279. The sequence goes on from NZ_AP035950.1 coordinate 129,029, forward strand.
CAATAGCAAGGGAAAGCTCACGTTTAATCAAGTCGGTTTCAGAATAATTGCCGCGTGCGGTAAATACGGTTAATAAAAGCGCCACAACCGGCACAGAACAGTTCGCGATATAAAAGCCGGAGACATGTGCCATATCAGTCTGGAAACGGCCATCCTGCCAGATGGTGCCGGTCGAAACAAAAAAGAGATAGGCCAGCAGACAGATGAGAGGGAAAACCTGTTTCAAATACCAGGATTGCTGTCGTAATACCAATGCACCACCAATGGTTAAGGCCACAAGATAATTGTATTCAGAATGTTTGGCGAAATCATGATTATTATCAAAGAGACAAAGTAGAATGATGCTAATCAACAAACTATGCGTAATGATATAAATGTGACGATTGATATTGTTCCAGAAGGCAGCCGCTGAAATATATATGCCCAATATTGTGGTCATACAATAAAACAGTGAAATGAGGTGTTCTCCGATGGAAAAGTTCAAACTGGCCATGTATAAACCGGCCAAAATGCTGGAGGTGCCAGAGATGAGAATGGTCAGGCGTAGCTTTCTCTCAGCGCTATTGCCTTTGAGAATGAATGGTAAATTCTTTACTTTTGCGTATCTGGTGGCGAAATAAGCATTCATTCTGTTGTCTCTTTTTTAATGTTATAGCTGGTGGACAATCATACTATAGCGAGATTGCAGTTGTTGGGTGTCATAATTTTTTTTAATTATTTTATCGTTGGCGTCGGGATTAAAGATATATCTTGTGGGCTGCGAGTTTAATTTGGCGGGGTACAGAACGGTTTTTGTGCAAGAAAGGCGAGGAAAGAATAATTTATCCGGGCCTTTTATCAAAAGATAAAAGGCCCGCGAGACGGTAATCAGTTCAGGTTAATCAGCGCCAAATCACGCGGGCCGCTGTAGAGATCATGGCCCAATGTGGCTTTATCGTCATCCACCTGGAAGCGGGTCACCGACTGTTGCAGGTTAACCACCTGCTCTTGCAAGGAACTGGCGGCGGTCGCCACTTCTGACACCAGCGAAGCGTTCTGCTGGGTTACGCCGTCCATCTGCTGAATGGCGATATTGATCTGCGAGATGCCACGGGTCTGCTCTCCGGAAGCCAGCATCACTTCATCCATAATTTCGACCACTTTCTTCACATCAACCATCACTTCATTCATGGTGACGCCTGCCTGTTTCACCAGCCCGGAACCCTGTTCGATGCTGCTGAGCGAATCATTAATCATGGTGCCAATCTCTTTGGCTGCGGTGGCGCTACGCTGTGCCAGCACGCGAACTTCTGAAGCCACGACCGCGAACCCGCGTCCGGCTTCACCGGCTCGTGCTGCTTCAACTGCGGCGTTCAGCGCCAGCAGGTTGGTCTGGAAAGCGATGCCATCAATAACACCGACGATGTCACCAATTTTTGCCGAGCTTTTCTCAATTGAGCTCATGGTGGAAACTACTTCAGACACCACATTGGCCCCGCGTGAAGCGGAATTTGAGGCTTTCTGTGACAGCGCGTTCGCCTTACGGGTGTTGTCTTCGTTATTTTGCACCGTCGCCATAATCTGTTCCATGCTGGAGGCGGTCTCATCCAGTGAAGCGGCTTGCTGCTCGGTACGGCTGGAAAGGTCGATATTGCCGGAAGCAATCTCTTCCACACCGGTGCCAATTGCATCTGTACCACTGCGCACCATCAGCACCATATTTTCCAACCCGTCGCGCATGCGCTGCACGGCGGCAAACAACTGGGCTATCTCGTTTTTCCCGCTGATATCAATGCGATCACGCAGATCACCTTCCGCAATACGGTCAAATACATTAATCACATGATTCAACGGTTTAACGATCAGATTGGTCATTACCGACCAGGCCAGACCGGCCAACACCACAGCACAGGCGATGGCGAAGTACAGCACCCACTCCATACGTTTTACCCGGTCGCTGGAGTCGTCATAGGCGACATCAATGCTTTTCAGTTTAAAGGCAACCAGCGCTTTGGAGGCGGTATCAAATGCGCCATACAGCGCCGTCGATTTTCCGGCTCGCTGACGATATTCGTCCAGCTTACCGGCTTCCAGCGCGGCAAACGCGGGATCAATGAATTCTTTCATTAATGCGTCACGGGTGGAGGCCATTTTGGCCGCAATGGGCTGCTCTTCTGCGGATTGCGGGTATTTCAGATAGTCCTGCCATTTTGCGCTGGCGCTGTCAATTTTACCGCGGGCGCGTTCCAGCGCGACTTTGGCTTTTTCTGTGTCGCCGCTACCCATCAGTGATTCATATAAACGCAAATCCAGCCGGCCGCGTAATAAGAGTTCTGAACTTTCATTTAGCGCCACTAATCCCGGCAAAACTTCGGTGTCCACCGTGGCAAAGGATTTATTTCCCGACTGCACGGCAAATAAGCCCAGAACGCCTACGAAGAGTAATAATGCAGTCAATGAAAAAATCATTATGCTGAGTGCAGTACGGATCTTTATTCTACGAAACATAGAGTATTCCCTGCTAACGATTAAATGAAAAAAAGGAGTGTGCTGTCGAAAATAATTCCTTTATTAAAAAACAGGAAGTAACCTGAGTGACTTCCTGACCAGAGTGGCGATTAATGACTTTCCGTTGCGACAGGCGTGTGCGTTAAAAACGTTTTCAGTTTTTCATGATAAAACTTTGCCTGCATCATGGTGCCGTGGCCGCTGGTTTCTGCGCTCGCCGGAATGAGCAGCAATTCAGCCTGTTTTATTTGATTTAATTCACCTTGCAGAATGCCGGTTTCAACCGGATTGCGTTCATCATCCGCAGAATTAATAATCAGCATCGGCGCTTTGATGCGATGCAAAGCGGGCAACGCATTGTAATTTGCTGACGAACCCCAGATATAAATAAGGTCGTTAGCATCGGCAGTGACCGGCGCCGCGAGACGTTCATCAACCAGCTTATCCGCCAGCGCGCGCGTTGGCGCTTTGTGTTGGTAAGCCAGCGTGCCACCTGTTGTGGCGATACTGAACATAATATTGGCGGTTTTAAGTACCGGTGGCTGCTGGCGGTAGTTGCCTTCGGCCCAGGCCGGATCGCCTTTGATGGATTCAATCAACATTCGGCGCAGCATCCAGTTGCGTCCCGATAATTCATTGGGCTGTGAGGCCATCGGCACTAACGCATCCATCATTGACGGGTATTTTTCACCCCATAGCCAGGTCTGCATCCCCCCCATCGAATATCCCATCACCAGTCGCAGATGAGAAATCCCCAGTCCCTCTTTAATTAAACGATATTGGGCAGTAACCATATCGTCATAATCATAGTGGGGAAATGCCATACGCAAACCATCCGAAGGCTTGGATGATTTTCCGGAGCCAATACTTTCCGGGATGATAATAAAATATTTGCTGCTATCCAGTGCCTGTCCCGGACCGAATAACTCACCGGCAAAACCCTGGGCCAGTAAGGCTTTGATGGGTTGATTAGTTCCGTGCAGTAATAATACCGCAGGTTTACTGCGGTCGCCGAGCGTGTAGTAATGAATGCGGAGATCTTTTAGTTTTTCGCCATTATTAAAGTTAAATTCTTTGGCGATCCAGTCAGCTTCTTTTGGTGTGGGTAATGCATTCGCTGCCTGGGCTAAAGGTGATAAAGCTAACAGAATGGCGCCCGCCATTCCTGATATCGTGCGACTAATCATAAAAGCAACTCTTAAGTTATATGTAGTCCCCTGGAGGCCTGATATTAGTTTCAATTAAGAAAAATCCCAATGGACATCAACAACATCAGAGAAAAAACATACAATGCTCTTAATTTTTGAGTTTTAACAAGACGATTTTTAGTCGGTTTTTCTTAGGATAATACATCCGTGTATTATTTTTGCGGTCCGGTTCAGAGGATTAGTTCAGCCTGATACAAGTAAAGGCCCTGTTTTCTCCGCTACACCTGTTGCATTGCTTAAGCGTGGTGCTTGCGGCTATTTCTTCTTACCAAAAGAGGGCGTCTCGCTGGAGAAACGTGCTTCGCGCGCATCGCGCTCATAACCTTGCGGTTCGCACAACATACCGTAGAGATCAGGACGGCGGCCGTGGATCCAGCGCCGTCCGGTCGACATTGTCAGCAAACGGGTGTCCAGTTCTGCGACCACCAGCGTATCCTCAGCAGACCAGGTTTCATTGATGATTCTGCCGTAGGGATCCAGCACCATCGCGTTGCCGGTGCGGATCTCGCCGTTATCCAGACCCACGCCATTACTGAACAGAATAAACAGCCCATTATCGTGCGCTCTGGACGGTAGCCAACGCATTAACCAACCCCGGCCGCTGTCACCCCGCAAGGCAGCTTCCAGCGCTTCGGGTTGCTCGCGGCGATTTTCCCACAGACTAACGGGAATCGGTTTCATGCCAAACGGGCTGCGGGAGTGTGTACCGCCGGTTTGATGGGGGGCGATCAGAATATCTGCGCCCATCAGCGCGGTAATACGGGCGTTTTCAACCAGATTGTTATCCCAGCAAATCAGCACCCCGGCCTTTACGCCCCAGGGGGTGTCGAATACGGTGAAGCGATCGCCACGCGCAATGGCGGGATGTTCAAATGCGTACATTTTTCGATGCACATGGACGCTACCATCCGGCATACAAACCGCGTAGGCATTGTAATTGAGTCCATCTTTCCCCCGCTCGATGAAACCCGCGCCAATCGCCATCTCATGCTGTTTTGCCAATGCCTGGAGGAGGGCCAGTGAGGGGCTATCCTCGATGGATTCAGCCAGATCGCTTACCTGGTCAGCAGTGAGATCGGGAACATGCCAGTAGCCGGTAATGCACATTTCGGGAAAGGCCAGAATCTGGATGCCCTGACTGGCGGCTTGCTGAATAAAGCCTTTCATCACACCAAGGTTGTACGCTTTATCGCTGGCACGATGACAAAACTGCACGGTGGCAACCCGGATTAACTCGTCCATCATTTTTCTCCTCATTCAAAAGTGTTGAGATTTCATCAGAGGGAAAGCACCGGGTATAATCACCAATTATCCACTTTTGATAACGAACTGGAATGGATATCAAACTGCTGCGCGCATTCGTCACCTTAGCCGAGCAGGGGCGCTACCATCAGGCGGCAGAAGCCCTGTGCATCACGCAACCGGCCCTGACGAAACAGATTCAGACCCTGGAGCATTTGATCGGGATGACGCTATTTCAACGCGGGCGTCACGGGGCAAAACTCACGGTCAGCGGGCAGCAACTGTTGCCTGGCGCCCGCGACCTGTTACAACGTCACGAAATATTCCGTTCTGACGTCGCAGGTTTGCAAAACGGTCACGCGGGAGAGTTGAAACTGGGGTTTGGTATCTCTTCTTTTCAACTCGCCCCGTTGAGCGTGGCGGCTTTTCGCGCCCGTTATCCATCCGTCAAAATTTTGCTGAATGACCTGCCTTCTGTCATGCAGTTTCAATTGCTTACGGATGGCCAGTTGCAGTGTGGATTTGTCCGGTTGCCCGCACCGGAGCATCTGCAAGCGGCGGTGCTGGAGGAAGAGGCATTGGTGCTTGCCGCACCAGAGCGTTTCGCCGCGATGGGTGACTTTCGCCAGGTGATCGAAAGCAATCAGTTATTGCAGCTCAGCCCAAACCGGGGAGAAGGGCTGGTGGCGCAGGGAGCCGCTTTTTTGCGTGCGCAGCAACTGGCTGCACAAACCCTTGCTGCGGCAGATGATATTCAGACACTGCTGGCGCTGGTCGCTGCCGGAGAGGGCGTGGCATTGCTGCCTGCCAGCGTCAGGCATATCCAGCCATCTGGGGTGGTATTGCTGACGCTGAGTGGTGAACAGACCCGCTGGAAAACCGGGATTGCCTGGAATCCTCGAATCCGGGATCCACTGCGTGATAACTTTCTGAGTGTGGTGTTGACGCCAGACAAGTGATGTATGGCTAGCAAAGGAAATATATTAGCGGATGGGAAATTGCATTTAATGCTGCAAAACTCTTATTTTTGTTTTGGAAGTGTTAAAAGCCCAGGGGCACCGAATCAGGTATGCTACGATAGCCGCTTTTATTTTCACCAGACTATCCAGCTAACACTTGGTTAATTAAAAAATGCAGGAAGAAATTAAACAATACATCTCTGTCATTCTTAAAGAATGGCAGCCTTTACGTGCAGAACTTCCACAAAATGTAATAGTCATTCTGCGAAATATTGCAGAAGAACAATCAGACAATTTAGCGCATCGATTTTATGAAAGTTTGTTTAAAGATCCAGCAATTGCCAGGCATTTGTCCTATGAGTTGGTAGAAGAACAACTTAGTCGCTCTCTGTCTAAATGGGTAAAAGCGATCCTGACTCAGGACGAAAGCCAGTTTGAAACGCTGGCGCAACAGCAATATCACGTTGGGGGCGTGCATGCGCGCATTGGTATTCCGGTGGAATTTGTCCAGCGCGGTGCCAGGCAACTTAAATATGGTATTTACGACTACATCACCCAGCACAATATTGAAACCGAGCTGGGTTTACAGGTGATGCACTATGCCGCGATGGCCATTGATATCGCTATCGAAATGATGAGTCACGCCTATGCGATGTCGCATTATCGGGCAACGCGAAATGAAGAGGCGTATCGCATGCATGTATTGATGAATAACGCCTGGCAGGAACAAGGTAAACAGCAGTCAGCACTTTCCAGTTGGGAAAACTCAGTGATCTATGGACTGGTCAGTGGCGTACACCAGTCGGAAGCGTTGATAAAAATCTCCGACTCTAACTTTGGCTTATGGTTCCGCCATAAATGCGTTCGTCAATTTGGTGAAACAGAACAAATTCAGCAGATACGCCTGCTGATGACAACCATTGATCAAAAGATGACTAGCCTGGATATCACCACGGATATACCCGTAGAAAAATTGCAAGATCTGTTACGTATCATTCATGCCTGTTGTCAGAAAATTAGCACCTATATGGAGATGCTGTTTAACGACGTGTCGCATATGCAGGACGGTAAAGACGCTCTGACGAATTTGCTTAACAAACGTTATTTGCCGATTGTTCTGAAACATGAAGTCAGCCTGGCGATGGAAAACCATTTGCCATTAAGCGTGGCAATCATCGATGTGGATTTTTTCAAAAAGGTCAACGATGAATGGGGACATTCGGTTGGTGATCGCGCATTAACGCATGTTGCCAATTTACTCAGCGATAATATTCGCGCCAGCGATTATGTTTTCCGCTATGGCGGAGAAGAGTTCCTGATTGTGCTGGTGGAAGCGGGGCAGTCCGAGGCGTATATGCTACTGGAACGTATTCGCCGCATCGTCAGTGGCACACCTTTTGAAGCGGTTTCCGGTAAAAACCTCCCCATCACAGTCAGTATTGGTTATACCGTTCATGATGGACACCCTGACTATAATCAGTTACTCAATCGGGCAGATGTTGCGTTGTATGAAGCTAAACGCAACGGCAGGAATCGTATCGAGCAACATAAGTAAGGGAGACTCAGGCTGCTTAAGATACCTTTGCAGACTCTGGTCAACAGTCTGACAAAAAAGGGGGGGGTCGTGTTGCACTGGTGAAGCAGGTGTTTACCGTTCAGGTCATTGTCGCCCTGCATCTTACTTATCCTGGCTGGGCGTGTTGTTTTTCGACATCGGGGTTACGCTGTCCCAGCCTGGCACAGGAACGAAAGCGTGATGGCTGCATGTTCTGCCATTTCATAAAGGCCCGGCTGAACGTCTGCTGCGACCCAAAACCGTGGCGTAGGGCAATAGTTGTAATGCTATCCTGGCTTTCAGCCAGTTCTTGTGCCGCCCGTTCCAGACGTTTCTGCCGAACATAGCCTAAGATCGTCATTTGGTTGACTTGTTTAAACATATGCTGGATATGCCATCTGGAATAACCCGAACGCGTGGCAACATCATCAATGCTGTGCACTCTGTACAGGTTCATATCAATCCAGCGTGTCAGGTCTTCAATGATTTGCTTTTTATAAGGCACAATCTTACTTTCCCGGTTTTGTTGCAGTGAGTGGTGTTCACTACGAAATCATAACGTTTCTTAGGTTAAAAGTAATCGATTACTTTTTTTCCTTGTTTCTTTGATTATGTCGGGATGGCTAATCGGTTATATTCGTACGTTGATAATCTAAACAGCAGGTTGTGCAACAGAATAAGAAGGGAATTCAGGGTGACCGGGAAAATTGAGTATCAGATTGAAAAGTACAGTTTTACCGAAATTGCTGAGCCAACCCGACTGACCGCGCAGTGGGGGGAAGTGCTGGAGGAGTGCCGTCAGTTACCAGCTGGTGCAGAAGAACGTCTGCGCATCGCATTGCTGAATGTCGACTATGTCACCAGCTTTGAACTTCCCTTCAGACTGCTGCTGACGCGCGCACCTCAACTGATTGCCGGGTTGCGGGATGAATTTCAGCTTCAACAGAAAAACGTGCTCTTTAACGGCAAGCGTTTTGGTTGCGTTTACAGCCTGAACACCGATTTGAATAGCATACCGGACGAGTTCCAGTATCGCCTCTCTACCCGCATCCGCCGCGTCGATGCAACTGGCGGCAGTGCCGCCCCTTATCAGCAAATCGCCAAAGAGGTCAAAGCTCCGCGTGAGCGGCTTAAACTGGCGCTTGAATCGGCATTGCAGGTTACGGCGCTGGATGGGCTGTTTTGGTTTGGAATTCAGCGTATTGCCGCAGATGTGCAACGCTTAAGAAAAACGGGGATGAGAATCGCCACTGCCGAAATCGAGGTGTTCGATAATCTCACCGGCACCACCCGACGCGTTCCGTTCTACCGGCTTGAAAGTTAATCGCGTGTCCCGAACCGCTGCGGCTCGGGACGTGCACAACCTTAAGACGTTTCCAGCAGCGAACGCTTCATGGTCCCGGTGAGGTTATCCAGCAGGTTCTTCAGCAGTTGAACCGCCAGCATCACGCTCTGCAAATTGTAATAAAGTGCCACATCATTCTGGATAAGATACTCTGTAAATTCGCGATTTTTCAGCAATGACAGCGCCCGGTTAACCTGCTCACGCAGGTGGTTACAGTTATTCAGATAAACGTCCAACGACGAATACATGCCATCCATCAGTTGATGAAGAAGGGCATTAACTTGCTCAAATTCTGTCACCAGTTCGTGGTGGCGCTGGCCGTGCTTTACAAAACCATTGATACCCATTGGGATCTTCCCTTTGTCACGCCATCACCCGTCAGAAACTCTGCCAGTTTGTATCATTCCCTTTATTCAGGGAGGCGGGCAGTGGGGCTAACGCCTTTAACACCGGTTGTGGCCTGACGGTATCGGCAAGCTTCGCTATCGGCAGCGCTGCGCCGGACAGGACGAACTGGCTGACCAGCCCGGACAGCGTCTGCGCCTGCTCCTGAAGTGAGGCGGAGGCGGCGGAGGCTTCCTCTACCAACGCAGCATTCTGCTGGGTGACGTCATCCATCTGACTGATAGCCTGATGCACCTGCGTAATACCGGTATTCTGCTCTTCGGCCGCCGCGGCGATTTCACTGACCAGATCGTTAACCTGCCTGAACGCGGTCTTCAAACCGGCCATGTTTTCTTCCACGGTTTCTGCCTGAACGGCACCGGATTCCACCAGATTATAGGAGCTGTCGATAAGCTGTTTGATTTCCCTGGCCGCCTGGGTGGAACGCTGTGAAAGACTGCGCACTTCACCTGCGACAACCGCAAAGCCTTTGCCGTGTTCTCCAGCCCGTGCGGCTTCTACCGCGGCGTTAAGCGCCAGAATGTTGGTCTGAAAGGCAATGCCCTCAATCAGCGTCACGATTTCCGTAATTTTTTTCGAACTGCTTCTGATCTCCGCCATAGTACCCAGCATGCTGGCCAGCGATGCTTCACTGGCGTCCGAAAGCGCTGTCGCATTGCTGGCAAGACGGCTGGCCTGGCGGGTATTATCCGCCGTCTGTCGCACGGTTTCGCTCAGTTCGGCCATGCTGGCTGCCGTCTGTTCCAATGAGGCAGCCTGCTGTTCTGTTCTCGATGACAGATCTTCATTCCCCGCGGCAATTTGTGCCGAAGCGGAGCTGACAGAATGGGACGCCGTACTGACCGAGGAGAGTGCAGTTCCCACACGCGTCAGAAGTTGGTTGAATGAACGGGCCATAATACCGACTTCATCTTTTTTGCTGTCGTCTGCGGTGACGCTCAGGTCCAGGTTTTCACCCGCATGGTTCATAATATCGCCAATGCGTCGCAGGCTGTGACGAATACGCAGAATTGTCATGGCAGCCAGGGTGCCGAGAATAATCAGAGCCGCGGCTACCCCCAGAGTCATGCCCCACAGCGTACGCTGATAAGTGTCATGATTGATGGTTCGTAAGTTATTTCCCAGCGAGATATTCAGTGCCAGCTGCTTGCGATAATTTTCCTTAAGCGAATAGATAGCTCCGGCGATGCCATTTTGGTTGTCGTTATTAAGCAGGTTCAACGTAACATCATCCTGATGCGCTCGTGATGCGGTAAGAAATTCAGGCAGGCGCGATTCAATCACTTTCAACATGGTTAATGCGTTTTCCGCCATTTGTCTGTCTTGATCGCTGGAGACATCGTTTTTTAAGTAATAATCAGCGAGGGTTTTGATACCCGACAGGCGCTGCGAAATTTCTTGTTCAACGGCTGGCATTTTGCTGTTATCGGTCTGACTCTGGTGTCGGTATAGCGCAACTGAAAGCCGGTTGCTGCGATCTATTAACTCGCCCAGATCTTTAATCGAAGGAATCGCATTGACCTGCACATATTCAAAACGATCCTGAAAACCGGCCAATAGTCGGAGAGATGTTATGCCGATAATAACAAGTGAAGCAGAGAGTAGAACGAAAGCCAGCGTGAGCCTTTGTGTGATATTCATCATTTTCTACCTGGTAAAATGTTAATAAAAATAATCTGTCACTTCCGAACCATCGGCAGGGACGATAGAACTTTTATTTCAAATAAAATGACTTAATTTATTTACACCTTTCACTTTTTTTGACTGACAAGAATTTCCCTGACAGTGTTTTTTTCTATATCAACTGCGGTGGTCTGATGCACGAGCGGCCATCCATTGACGGTATTGCGCCGGTGACATCTCCATAATTTGATTAAAGGCTTTACGGAAAGCGGTTTCTTCCGAGTAACCACAATCTCTGGCAATCTGACGAATGCTGACACGGGTGCTAATGAGCATGGTACAGGCCGTTTCAATGCGGACCCGCGTAATAAATTCTTTCGGTGTTTCCTGCGACAGTGCTTTAAATTTGCGCTGGAGGGTTCGCTCCGTGGTGTTCAGCGCAGAGGCGAGCTGTGCCGCATTGATGGAGGGATTTTGCATGCGAATAATCTCCTCGGCGCGCACTAAAAATGGTGTCCCGGAGTGAATGGAACCTGGCGATGCGCTGAGATGCTGACGCAAAAAATGGTTATCGGTAAGTGACATCTCTGAAGTGAGATTTGCCACCTCTGTACCTGCCGCTTTTTCGATAATATTTAGGGCCAGTGAAATCCATGAAAAACACCCGCCGGTGGTAAGCACTCCACGATCCTCCTCCAGCATTTTACCTCGTGCCGGGATGGCGTCAGGATAACGTTCCTGCAACATATGACTGACCCACCATGTGGTGGCGTATGACCTCCCTTTGAGCAAACCTGCCTCCCCGAGAACAACCCCACCGGTACCTGAAGCGGCCACCAGCGCGCCATTGTCATACATTTTTCTGAACCAGGTGGCGGCCAGGTTAATGTCCGCTAAGTTCAATGGTTGCAGATCCGGGCCCAGCAGCATGCCGGGCGCAATCACGACATCGGGTTGGCCCGCCCCCTGAAAGGAGCTGTCAATATGAATAAGCCGGCCTTCGGTATCCCAGACCGGTGCACCATCGGCGCTGACAATCAGCGTCTCAAAGGTTTTTTCGGGAAACTTGATGGCATGAGCTGGGGAGGCGGCTATCGCTTTATTGGTTATCCAGAACAAGTCTGCCAGGCCTGCGATGGCCGAAAGCACGCTGCCTTCCAGGGCCAGTATGGCAATACGCATTTATCTCTTCCTGTTGTTAAATTGTCGTAAATTGCGTGAAAAATGTGACTTTTTTACCTGTTGATTTTCGTAATGCTTATCGGCCTCGCTGTGGTTCTGTGTATTTGCCTGAGTAAAGCTTTTACTGGACCTGATTATTTCATGAAATCAACAGATACGGCTGCGTTTAACAACCTTATCTGCTGGCAGGAAGTGAGGGAAAGCTACGCAGCTCTGACGTCTGGATAAGGTATGAACAGGAAAAATACCATGCCTTAAGCAAGGTTATTTGCACGAGTGAAGAGGATTAACGGTTGCTGAAGGACAACAGCATTCAGGCATCAGGTGCCTGAAGAGAAAGCGCTGCGCCCGGCAGCGATATAAAAAGGATCAGATTGATGCGGCTGGTTTTAAAAATAAATTTAATTCGTCAATAATGTATCCAGGTTCTTCCTCAAGCGGCATATTATGTAAATCTAAAATCCCTTCGTTTTTTCGTGGGTCATCAGCCAGCAAGGTGGCAAATAAAGGCGTAAGGTTATTTTGTTCTTCCCCGTGTTCTGCCACCAGTTCAAACGTTTTATTTATTGCGGCGTCACTGGTCAGGGCGCTAACCAAAACACGGGCGATTTGTGCGCGGGATATTACGCCATCTTCTGGTGTACCGGCATGGCGGCGGTCGCCCTGGAGCATGACGATGTGATGTTGATCAACATGGTTATAATCAAACCAGCCCGGTCTGACGATGGTATAAGGATGGCCACTTGCCCGGACCAACCGCTCGGCACGCCTTTTCCAGTCATGGACCTCTGTCTGCTGATTCCAGCTACCCAGCCGTTCGGTGACGCCAATGGTAGTCATTAACACGATACGCGCCTGCGTGCCGCGCAACCTTTGCAGGACATTACGCACTCCGCCATAATCAATTGCCCTGGCGCCGATACGTCCCTGCCCATCAGAACCCAGCGTAAAGATAACGGCATCAATATTCTCCGCCACGTCAGTTAATGTTTCGGGCTGAGACACATCGCCGTAGAATATGTCAGTGCCATGTGGGAGAAGTTTTACTTTGCGCTGATTCCTGATCAGTGCTCTGGGTTGGTGACCCATTTCTATTGCCATCTTCATTACATGAAGACCAATACTTCCGGTCGCCCCGGCAACAAGTATTTTCATGATAAACCTTCTGTTGCTTCAGATATATTTTCACTACAGATAGAATATCAACCATCATTGTTATCAGTAACGGGGTTAAAATGATTGTGTCTATGAACACCCCTCATAAATATGGTTTGTCGGGGCGGAGATGAATAAGGAAATAACCGATGCTTAAAGAAAACTTCAATGAATTGCAGATTTTCCTCGTGGTGGCAAGAGAGCGAAGTTTTACCAAAGCAGCCGCGAAATTGGGTGTTTCGCAGTCAGCTCTGAGCCATGCGATGAAAGCGCTGGAGGAGCGCCTGAACATCCGTCTGTTGACCCGTACCACGCGCAGCGTTGCGCCAACCGAGGTTGGCGAAAGAATAATTGCCTGCCTTGAGCCTCGTCTCGCCGATCTTGAGCAGGAACTGGCGTCGCTTATTCAACTGGGGGGCACTGCCTCAGGTAATATCCGCTTATCAGCCGGGGAGCACGCCGCACGCAGCCTGGTGTGGCCCAGGTTGAAATCCTTCCTCCGGGAATACCCGGAAATCAATGTCGAGCTGGTGGTGGATAACGGTTTTGTCGATATCGTGGAAGGGCGTTTTGATGCTGGCATCCGCCTTGGCGAAAGCGTTGATAAGGACATGATCGCCGTCAGGATTGGGCCGGATATGCGGATGGCGGTGGTTGGTTCACCGACCTATTTTGCCGCTAACCCGGCCCCCCACACGCCACATGAACTGCAAAATCATCGCTGTATCAATATGCGTTTGCCGACTGCGGGTGGGCTGTATCATTGGGAATTCGAGCGGGAAGGCAAACCGTTGCGTGTCAGAGTGGAAGGGCAACTGACGTTTAATCTGTTAGCGGAAAGAATCGATGCGGTATTGTCGGGATTCGGTATCGCCTGTGTGCCAGAGAATATGGTGCAGAACTTTATCAAATCAGGCGAACTGGTTCAGGTGTTGCAGGAGTGGTGTCCCTCTTTCGCCGGATACTACCTTTACTATCCCAGCCGCAAACAGCACCCGCCAGCCTTCGCGCTACTGATTGATGCACTTCGTTACTCGGAATAACAGGCCTGCGCTGAAAAGCAGGCCAGCTTCAGTCTTAGCGACCTACCCGGGACTGTAATGAGGCCGGATAACGTTCACCGACGATTTTCACTGTTTCGAGCGCCTGCGTGATTTTACCCAACTCATCCGACGCAAGGATAAGGTCTGCGGCCGCCAGATTCTCCTCCAGTCGGTGCAGTTTGGTCGTGCCGGGAATCGGTACAATCCACGGTTTTTGTGCCAGCAACCAGGCCAGGGCGATCTGAGCAGAACTGACGCCTTTTGCGGCGGCAAGCTCCGCCAACAATGCAACCAGCTTTTCATTGGCTGCGAGAGCTTCGGCAGCAAAACGTGGCACTTTGCTGCGGAAGTCATCCGCACCGAAAGTTGCCCCAGCCTTGATGGCACCGGTCAGGAAACCTTTACCTAACGGGCTGAATGGCACAAAACCAATGCCCAGCTCCTCCAGTAAAGGCAAGATTTCCTGTTCAGGCTCGCGCCACCACATCGAGTATTCGCTCTGCAAAGCGGCAACCGGTTGTACCGCATGCGCGCGACGAATGGTCTGCACACCGGCTTCGGACAGGCCGAAGTGTTTGACCTTACCTTCGGCAATCAGATCTTTCACCGTGCCCGCGACATCTTCAATCGGCACCTCAGGATCGACGCGATGTTGATATAGCAGATCAATCACGTCGGTGTTGAGGCGGCGTAATGATCCCTCAACGGCGGTACGAATGTGTTCGGGGCGGCTGTTTAAAATCTGCTGCTTGTTGTCATTACCGAAGGTAAAACCAAATTTGGTGGCGATGACTACACGGTCACGCAGCGGTGTTAAGGCTTCGCCCACCACTTCTTCGTTCAGATACGGGCCATACACTTCGGCGGTATCGAAAAACGTGACGCCCCGTTCTACCGCAGCACGAATAAGTTCAATCGCCTGACGGGTATCCGTAGCCGGGCCGTAGCCGTGGCTCAGTCCCATGCAACCCAGTCCAAGCGCCGATACTTCGAGTCCGGATTTACCGAGATAACGTTTTTGCATCAATCTGTTCCTCTTCAAGGCAATCATGTTTGCAAAAAATCGTAGCGGTGCGATTGTCCATCATCGGAAATGCGCGATAAATCACACCGCTACGGATGAATTTAAACGTCGAGTTTGCGGCCAGTCAGCCATTCCACCATCGCGGGGTCGCGATGTGAGAAAAATGCGCTGGTTGCGGTATCGAGCGCGGTAATTTGCTGCATGTCTTCCGCGCTGAGTTCGAAATCGAGGATATTGATATTTTCTGCCATGCGCTCTTTTCGCACTGATTTTGCCAGCGAAACGATGCCGCGCTGGAAGATCCAACGCAGGACCACCTGACCCACGCTTTTGCCATATTTGTTACCAATCGCCGTTAATACGGGATGCTGGAACAAACCGTTTCTCCCTTCGGCAAAAGGTGCCCAGGCTTCAGGCTGAATCCCACGGCTTTGCATCCACGGCGCTGCCTGTAGCTGCTGGGTAAAGGGGTTGACTTCAACCTGGTTGACAGCCGGCACAACCTTATTAAAGGCGATAAGATCAGCCAGTCGATCCGGGTGGAAGTTGCTCACACCAATCGCCCGGATTTTCCCTGCCTGTTGCAGTTCTTCCATAGCGCGCCAGGCACCGTGGACGTCACCGTAAGGCTGGTGAATCAGATACAGGTCAACATAATCCAGTTGCAGTCGATTCAGTGAGCGCTCGAACTGTGCCTTAGCACCGGCGTAATGGGTGTCCTGCAACCACAGTTTGGTGGTGACAAAGAGTTCATTGCGGGCGATGCCGCTTTGCTTCAGCGCATTCCCGACCTGGGTTTCATTCTGGTAGGAAGCCGCCGTATCAATCAGGCGATAACCGGTTTCGATAGCGTCAATCACCGCTCTTTCGCACTCGGCGGCATCCGTCATCTGGAATACACCAAAGCCCAACAGGGGCATGTCGATACCGTTGTTCAGTTTTACTGTTTGCATCAGGTTGTCCTTCAGATGTGCTTGTGTATCAAGCATAACGCAGCGAGATTTATTCGATTAGAGGGTGCAATCAGCTAGGGTTAATTAGCAGGGCTCATTAATACATGAGCCCTGCCTGTGGTGGTTCACGCTTTCGCCAGCGCTTGTTGCAGTGCGTTCCCCGCCCGCATCGCTGCGTCGGTTTCGCCGTGCTCACGCAGAAGCTGAACCAACTGGTGCAGTTGTCCTGCCGTCAGACCGACGCGCTGGCTGGCGCGCATATGGGATAACAATTGCGCCTCAACGCCGGGCGTGGCAGCTAATGCGCCCACCGTCGCCAGCTCGCGGCTTTGCCAGTCGAGGTTGTCACGGGCAAAAATGTCCCCGAACAGATGAGTTTGCAGGTACTGATTAATCACCGGCGCGAAATCAAATAACGGTCCCTGGACAGGTGCACCGGATATTTTGGTCTGATTGGCGGTACCAACGCGGCGCAGTTCATCCCCGACAGGAATGGTGCTGGCTGGCTCATTACCCGCCATATCGTGGACCCCGCGTTGTTGTCGCGTCTCAACCACCTTCATCAGGGCATTTAACGCATTTAAACTGCGCGGAAAGCCGGTGTAGGCATACAGCTGAACCAGGACTTCTTTGATTTCGTTGACCGTCAGCCCGGCGTCCAGCCCCTGATTAAGCGCGGCATCGAGTTTTTCCATCTGGCTGGTTGCCATATACGCAGCAATCAATGGGATGGCCTGCTGGCGTGCCGACAACGTGGGTGATTCTTCATCCGTGCCGGTTGTCGCTGGTGCAGCATGGACCGTGAGACTGCAACCCAGCATCAGCAGGAGCGCCGCAATCAAGACCTTAATGGGCGTGGTATTGTTCATCCGTCACTTTCTCCATCCAGTTAACGTTGGTTCCATTTACCCTCCCGGTTATCGCCAGATGTGTCATGGCACTGCCCGGGGCTGCGCCATGCCAGTGTTTGACGCCAGGCGGGCAGAAGACGACATCGCCAGGGCGAATGATCTGTATCGGCTGGCCCTCCTGCTGCGTCAGACCCACACCGGCAGTGACAATCAACCGTTGACCTGCCGGATGTGTATGCCAGGCGGAACGTGCGCCTGGTTCAAAGGTGACATACGCCCCCGAAACCTCGATGCCGTGATCAGGCTGAAATAACGGATCAACCCGGACGCGTCCGGTAAAGTTCTCCGCTGGCCCATACAGGGCGTTTTGACTTCCGGCAGGGGCGATGATTTGCGCCTCAGCCGCGAATGCAAGAGTGAAGAAGGGCAGTAACAGCCCGAGGTAACGTTTTTTTCCGGTCATGCTGCGCGTCCTTTTCATTGATGAAGGGGAGAGTCAGCCATGATATTAACGAGGGTAAAATGTCGTCAGACTGACGCTTCCCTGACAATTTTGTCAGTTGGGCATCTGGCAAGTGACTGGGGATCCGTTTGCATGGCAAAGGTCAACCCAAAGGTATTCATGCCTTCTTCACTGCGTGCAAAGACCTCCCCCCGATGCATAATCGCCACGGCGCGAACGATCGACAATCCCAGTCCGTGATGGGTATCGCTGCGGGTGCGGGAGGCGTCGGCCCGATAAAAACGTTCAAAAAGGCGAGGCAACTGATCGGGTGCGATGGGGGCACCCGGATTGGAAACTGCAACCCTGGCCTGATTATTTTTCTGGCTTAACCGGACAATCACCTGGCTGTTGGCTGGGGCATGTCTGGCGCTATTTTCCAGTAAATTGGCCAGCGAACGATGAAATAAACGCCGGTCAATCTCGACCGTGACATCACCCTGTACATCCAGAGAAAGGTGTTTTTCCGCGAATGAGGGTTCAACGTATTCGGCTGTTTTCAGCGTTTCTGCGCGCAGGGACACCTGCGTGAGCTGCGCAGCATGTTCACCGGCGTGAGCATGGGACAGAAACAGCATGTCATTAACGATCGAGGCCATGCGCTCAAGTTCTTCAAGGTTTGAGCCAAGTAACTCTTCCAGCTCATCATGTGAACGTCGGCGTGAAAGCCCCAGTTGCGTTTGACCAATCAGGTTGGTGAGCGGAGTGCGAAGTTCATGGGCGACATCCGCGTTAAAATTTTCGAGCTGCCGCCAGGCAACCTCCTGACGCGCCAACACGCCGTTGAATGAAGACGCCAGTTGCTGCAACTCTCCGGGTAAGGCGGTGGTATCCAGCCGTTGACCATGATCGCCCGGCGCGAGCCGTTGCGCCTGTCTGCTTAACGTTCCCACCGGACGCAGACCAATTCTTGAGACGCCATAACCCAGCAACGCGACGATCACTACGCCCACCACGGCGATAATCAACAACGTGCGGGTGAACGCATCCAGCGTGCCCATGTAGGGCGTAGAGTCGATGGCAACGATGTAGCGCAACGTCGGTCGTTCACCATTGGCAGGGAGGGTTTTGACCAACAGAAAAAGCGAGCAGCCCTCTTCCGAGGCGCCGGGCATCTTGTTAAAACCTTCCTGCAAAGATGACCACTGCACCCCCACCGGTGGCTCGCCACCGACATTAAAGCGCGGGTCTGCGCTGACTATCCAGTAGCGCACGCGCTCCCCTTCAGAATTGGTTAATACGGTGAATTTATTCGCCAGCCCAGACCAGTCATGCGCGGAGGTTCGCGCGGTGATCCACGGGCTCATTAAGGACTCCCGAAATAACAGCTCGTTATGCATCTGTTTTTGCAACGACTCATGCAACGAGCCGCGCAACAAAATGCCAATCACAGCGACAATCATCAGGGCGGATAACGCAAACATCAGCGCAAGATGGAGCGAAAGAGAACGTTTAAACATGCTGCTCTCCATGCCTGACTTCAAGCACATAGCCCATACCGCGCACGGTATGCAGTAACCTGAGCGCAAACGGCGTATCAACTTTGGCGCGCAAGCGTTTAATCGCCACCTCAACCACGTTAGCGTCGCTGTCAAAATTCATGTCCCATACCTGTTCGGCGATCATCATCTTCGACAAAATCTCCCCCTGATGGCGGGCCAGCAGACTCAGTAAAGCAAACTCTTTCGCCGTCAGTTCCAGCCGGATACCCGCGCGAAATACCCGTCTGGACAGCAAATCTAACTGCAAATCATGAATTTGCAGCTGGGTGATATCGGTGCCATCGGTTGAACGGCGACGAACCAGCGCCTGAATGCGGGCGACTAACTCAATAAGTGAGAAGGGCTTAGGGAGATAATCATCCGCGCCAAGCCGCAGTCCTTTCACGCGTTCATCAACCGAACCGCGGGCAGATAACATCAACACCGGCGTCTGTTTACTGGCGCGCACACCTTCCAGTACCCGGTAGCCATCCATTCCGGGCAGCATCACATCGAGGATTATCGCGTCGTAGTCAAACTCCAGCGCATAATGCAGCCCTTCAGCGCCATTGGCCGAAACGTCTACCGTGAACCCGGACTCGCCCAAAGCACGACGAAGATAGGTTGAGGTTTTTTCTTCATCTTCGACTAACAACAGGCGCATAACGCTTCTTCCTCTTGAACATAATGGGGGCCATTCTGCTGCTGACTTGCCAACATCACGCTGACGATTTTCTGACAGCGCTGTCAGCAAGCATGATTTTCCTGACAAAAATGTTATTTCCCCGTCACCCTGCTGACAGTCCTGTCTGCCTAATCTGGCCGCGCATATTTGCTATCGCGAGCCAGATAAAACGGGAGATACCATGAAATTTACGCTTTTAAATGCAATGCTGATTACCGCAATGGCCAGCGTCACCGCTGTGCATGCGGCTGATTACAAGAAGAATCCGTTCACCCTCGTCTATGACGGCGCGATCACCGAGAACGTCGAGGGAAAGGTCAATATTCATCCGGTGAAATATGATCTTCATGACATTCAGATCGCCGCGAATGTCTACACACCGACCGATTACGATCCTGCAAAAAAATATCCGGCGGTGGTGGTGGCTCACCCGAATGGCGGCGTCAAAGAGCAGGTTGCCGGGTTATATGCTCAACGTCTGGCCGAGCACGGATACATCACCATCACCGCCGATGCGGCTTATCAGGGAGCCAGTGGGGGGATGCCCCGTAGCGTTGATAAACCGGCTAACCGCATTGAGGATATTCACGGTATGGCTGACTACATCAGCCAGTACCCTGGGGTGGATAACACGCGCATTGGCTTGCTGGGCATTTGTGGTGGCGGTGGTTATTCCTTAAAAGCCGCGCAGACTGATAAGCGGTTTAAGGCGTTGGCAACCCTGAGCATGTTTGACTCTGGTCGTGTGCGCCGTAATGGGTATCAGGACTCGCAGATTGCCACCATCCAGACACGCCTGAAGCAAGCCAGCGATGCACGCGCGCAAGAAGCCGCAACGGGGGAAGTCAGTTATTCCGGCGATGCCAACCTGACCGATGAACAGATCGCGAAACTGCCGTTTGATCTCTACCGTCAGGGTTACGAGTATTACTGGAAAACCCATGCTCACCCGAACTCAACGTTTCGCTATACCACCAGCAGCCTGGTGGATTTGATGAGTTTCGATGCGCAAAGCAATATGGATCTCATCAATCAGCCGCTGTTAATGATGGCCGGTACGAAAGCGGATTCGCGTTACATGACCGAAAGTGCCTTCAAAATGGCCAGCGGAACGCAAAATAAAGAACTGTTTCTGATTGATGGTGCAACGCATATCGAAACTTACTGGGTACCACGCTACGTTGACCAGGCGATGAGCAAGTTAGATACCTTCTTCGATAAGAATATTTAAACCGCTTTCCTGATGCCCGTAGCGGCGCGATTTATCGCGCTGCTACGGACAGATTAACCTGGTGGGCACTAAAGATAATTGCGCCTGGTGAATAGAGGTTATGAGAATAATTCATCAATAACGCCAGGCGCGGCACAGTCACAGGCGTTCTTTTTGCGCCTGAACCGTCAGAATTATTAAGGCGCTGGCGAGCGTAAACACGGCGATGATCCAGCTCATGGTCCAGGGGGTGCCATCGCTAAACAATGCCAGTAACAGCGAAGAGATGATCCCGCTGCCGTACTGCAATGAACCCATCAGCGCAGATGCCGAGCCTGCCGCATTGGGTACGGCATCCAGCGCGCAGGCCGTTGACGTTGCGGCGATGATGCCATTCATCGAGAAGAACACAAACACCGTCGCGACGATGATGCCCATTCCGCCGATACCCAACCCGCTTGCGACAGCAAGGACTATGGCCGCAAGGGCCGCGACGGAGACGGCAACTTTTAACAATGCTTCCAGTGGAAAGCGGTGCACCAGGCGGCGATTCACCATGCTGACCGCCATCAATCCAACGATATTGACGGCAAACAGCCACCCGTAATGTTGTGGGTCAACACCAAAGAAAGTGATGTAAACAAATGGGGAGCCGGTGATAAAGGCATAAGCAGCGATGTAGTAGAACGTCAGACAAAGCGTAAAACGCATATATCTGGCGTTAGTCAGTAAGGCGTAGTAATTGCCAAAGGCGCGGGATACGGACGTCGCTGATCGTTTTTCTTCCGCTAAGGTTTCCGGTAGCCACAACAACGAAAACAGCATGAACGCCCCGATAAGGGCGAGCAGCCAAAAAATGGCATGCCATGATGTCACCTTAATCATTTGGCCGCCCAGCAGCGGTCCGGCGATTGGCGCTATCGCCATGATGATCATCAGGGTGGAAAGCATTTGCGCGGCACGCGTACGGCTAAACAGATCGCGGATCATCGCACGCGCCAGCATTGGACCGGTACAGGCACCTAAAGCCTGAAAAACACGCCAGAAGACGATTTGACCGATATCGGTTGATAATGCACAACCCACTGAGCCGATCACAAACAAAACCATACCGATGAACAGTGGCAGGCGTCGCCCGTAGCGATCGCTGATCGGCCCCCAAATCAACTGTGCGATGCTAAAGCCGATCAAAAATCCGGTGATAGTTAGCTCGGCATTTCCCCGCAGATCCTTTGCCATGACGGGCATCGCGGGAAGGTAGATATCGGTTGATAAAGAGGTGACAGCCATTAATGCGCTGAGAATAAGAACGAATGCCAGGCTGGCTTTATTAACCGTCGCTGACTGCGTTCGTGCCTGTAAATTAAGCATGATGACCCGTCTGGATATAAGAAGATGCGAGCATGTTAACGGGTTTATGCAGTGAGATAATGTCAGGTAACGGGATAGGGATTATGAGTTTTTTTCATTAATCTCAGTGAGACGAGCTGGCGGGTTGTAGTAGTGGTGGGATTGCTGCGCATATGTTTAAAATAATGGTTTATTTAAACATATCATCGAAAAGCCCTCCCACTCTCCACCAATCCTGCACCAGAATGCATAGTGGAGAGTTTATTCATCATCTTCCATCAACCCGATCATCGCCCCTTTGTGGGCTTCAACCATGCGTATATAACGCATGACGGTTTCCGTTCGGGTCCAGGTGCCTTCCTGCATAATCTGCGCTACCGAAAATCCTTTTCTTGCCATGTCCTGAGCAGCACCCACGCGGGCGCTGTGGCCGCTCCATCCGGCATACCGACCTTTATTGGTTCTGCTGCGAGCCACAACACCCACTGCATTCCGTGCGCGAAGAAAGATTTCCTCGAGGCAGGGGGTACTCATCGGTGCCAATCTCGGTTTCGTCACGCAATTGGCGCGGTGAACCGGACAAAAAATCATAGCATCCGGTTCACCGCTCAGTCCGGCAGCGATAAGCCATTCCGTCAGGCGCTGGCTTGACTGCCGACTCAACGCCTTCACGATGCCGCCGGACTGAACGATGGTTTTAGTCCAGGCCACGTCGAGAATAATGCGGCCATCAGCCGCGCGTGAAATATCGCGTACCCGCAGGCGGGATAATTCGCTGAGACGAAGCAGCGTGCTGTAGGCAATATGCATAAAGGCAAGGTCACGCAACTGTTGTAGCCGAGGGGAGCCCTGCCAGGCTGCATCGAGTTTTTTCAGGTCCTGTCGGCAGAAGGGCACGGCCTGCCCGGTGCGCTCACCCGCGATAACGGCCGCGCGATTGATTTTCTTAACCACACGAAACACATCGGGAGAAACGTTCGGCGGCACCAGCCCCGCGTTACGGTGTAACATTGAGATCAGCGCTGCATGGGTGGCAATGGTGGAAGACGCGCGACCAGCGGATTGCAGATGCAGTAAATAATCCCGCAAGTCTTCCGGTGTCATGGGCAAAAAAGAGCGGCGGTTTTCTTCAGCCCAGCGCCAACAGATCCGCATGACGCTGAGCAGTTGCCGCCAGGTGTTAGAGGAAAAAGCCTCACGATCGCGAACGAAAGCAGCCAGCCTGGCTGAAATATCGTCGTTGGTGCTGAAGGGTTGTAGCAACGGGTTTGCGACGGTGATTTCGGTCATTTTTGTTCAGTTTCCATCCGTTACCGGTAAGATCGCGCTACGTGAAATCTGGCAAAAGCGCAGGGGAGTTATACGTCAGATTTCACGTACGAGCGCCTGATTTTTATACGGGTTTTCTGTTACCGAGTCCCCACAACCGTACGTCAGCTGCCGGACAGAAGAGGAAACTGATAATACAGGCTTTCGTGACCTAATATAAGTGTAATTATATTAGGTTAGAGAATCGAGAGAGATTATCGGTGTCTCAGTGAGAATCTGGCAAATCAATCAGTGCAAAAACCATTCGGTCAGTAGAGGGGGTCTACTGACCGACGCTTCGGAGACTTAACCGCGAAAACGGATCTTACGTGTCACGATGAAACCTTTCCCCGAGGATCATCAATGTGCTGTTTCGCCACGTCATAACGGATGCCTTCGCGATGCAGAATACGCACGTTTTTAACCACCGTTGCCAGCGCCTGTAAAAACGTTGCTGAATGTTCATGTCGCTCATAGGCTTCAATATCGGCCCAGCCCTCGGACAGATGGAAGGCATCCGGGTTTACCAGGTCTTGCGAAAATGCATAGAAAACGCAACCGGGCAGTTGTTGTGCCGCCTGCATTTCAGGCTTCACCGCATCGATAAACGTTTGGCGGTCATCCGGGTGCACGCGATAGTAAGCGCTGACAATGATTTCGGTAGCTTGCGTTTTGTCATGGTCGCCCGCAGACGAGATACATGCATCGGGGGTATTTACACTCATTTTGCTCTCCAGAAATTCGCTGATGTTTGATGTCATTACCTTAACAACGCATTCAGGCAGGCTGATCGCCGTTAAACGCGCGCCAGGCGGCGAGCGTATCCAGTGATTCACGCAGTAACTTTATTTTTCCCTCTTCTGCCACCAGGCGTCCGGCATAGGTTTGTTTATACAAACGATCAGTGCCGGTTATTGCCGCTTCGACGCTGTATTCACCGAATGCCTGCGTCGGGGTATCGATAAAAAACTGGATATTACGGAAGCGAAAATCAGACACCTTTTTCAACAATCCGGCGATAAACGCCGCAATTTCCTGTGGCCCCTGGACCCGATGTGGTAGCCCCAGCGTCTGGAGGTAAGGTAATTCCAGCACGCCATCTGCGGCAAAAAGCGCGGCGGCAGCATGGGGATCCTGAATATTGTCGAGGTAGTTCTGAAGTAATTGCACGGCGGTTTTCATGATGAAAGCTCCTGTCATTGTCGGTGCCAGACCGTATCGTTGGCGTGCAGCAACAATAAACAAACTCAGGAACTCGCAAAATAGCAAAGAATGAAATCCATCATTTCAAAATTGCAATGATGGATAACCGATCAGGACGGCTTAACGATGCTCAGACGGGCCAGCGCCATGCGGGTTCGCTGAGGTGCCGGGCAAAAAAGTCAGACAGTACCCTGACCTTTAACGGGCGACTGCGCGCGGTGGGTGTCACAAAGTACAGTCCTCCCTGTGTCATCGACCACTGATCAAGCAGATGAACCAGACGACCCTCTCTCAGATATTCGGCCGCGATAAACTCCGGCAATTCAGCAATACCCAAACCGGCCAACAGGGGAGGAAGCAGAGCATCTGAATTTGTCACCCGCAACGGGCCATTCGGCACAATATCTTCCTGGGTGCCAGATGTATGGGTAAAGCGCCAGACCTGGCTGCGCGCCCGCCAGGCATAGCTGAAACAGGCTCGGCCAGACAGTTCGCGGGGATGTTGTGGCGCACCGTGCTCAGCAAGATAGGCCGGAGAGGCCACCAGATACTGCGTTACCGCACAAAATTTGCGAGCCACCAGGGAGGAATCCGGCAGCGCCGCAATGCGCAATGCAGCGTCAAAGCCTTCGGCAATCAGATCGACTGACGCATCGGACAGATGAAGGTCCACGCTGAGTTCGGGAAATTGACGAATCAGTTCAGGCAGTAGCGGTGCAACCCAACGTAATCCGAATGACATCGGCACTGCCAGTCTCACCTGACCGCGAGGTTGCACCGACAGTTCATGGGCCTCACTTTCGACTTCTTCAGCCTGGCGATACATTTCCGACGCCCTGGCGGCCATGCTTTGTCCAAATTCGGTCAGGGCCAACTGCCGCGAGGTGCGGTTGAATAGTCTGCCCCCCAGACGTTCTTCAAGTCGCGCCACGGCGCGCGACACCGTGGGCACCGACACCCCCATCAAACGGGCGGCGGCGGCGAAGGAACCTTCCTCGGCCACCTTTGCAAACATCGCGAGTCCTTCAAAATCAGGAAATCTGGTCATTTCAATTCTGCAATGATGAGTTTCAAATCATTCTATTTTGAAAATCATCTCAGGTCGATAAGCTTCTTCCATCGCGGCAACCCACACTGCCGCTCACGACAACTATCTGATAACAGGGAAATTCAAATGAAAACTCACCGCATCGCTTCCACGTTGTTCGCTTCCACATTATTACTGGGGGCCGTCAGTCTGTCTGCCTCAGCAGCGCCGACAGTGAGCATTTCCGGCGTTGACCATGCGGGCATCAACGTGCCGGATCTGGCTAAGGCGATAACGTTTTTCCAGACCACCTTTGGTGCGAAGGTGGAATCCGACATCACTCCCGGTGCGATTCCGGATGCGTGGAAAATGGCGTTTAACTGGCGTAAATCCAGCGAGCTGAAGCGCTTTGTCATGATGCGCCTGCCAGATGGCACAGGGGTGGAGCTCTTCCAGTACAGCGGTAAGCAAATCGATCACCACCACCCACATCAGGATGATGACGCAGCAACCCATATCGCGTTACGCACCCAGGATGTCCAGTCCAGTTATGACGCGATCAAAAAAGCGGGCCTGACAACCCTGAATGAACCGGTTACCAATGCCGACGGCACCCAATGGTTCTACTTTTTGACGCCGTGGGGATCGCAAATTGAGCTGGTGGGCAAAGTGAAAAAGGCCGTCTGACAGGGGAAAACATGAAAACGTCAATCACCAAAGGTCTGTTG
This sequence comes from Pantoea sp. X-Soil-TKNS-1279, assembly GCF_059730565.1. NCBI lineage: Bacteria > Pseudomonadati > Pseudomonadota > Gammaproteobacteria > Enterobacterales > Erwiniaceae > Pantoea > Pantoea sp. X-Soil-TKNS-1279. The sequence goes on from NZ_AP035950.1 coordinate 155,555, forward strand.
CTGGCTGCACTGCTGGCAACCACAACGGCCTCATTCGCGGAGAACAGCACCATGAACATGAACACCACTCAGGCTGCACCTGCGGGCCTGCAACAGCTTATCGATCGCCATTTCGCGATATGGAACAATCCCGATGCCGTTGAGCGAGCCAAAGGATTCGCCGACGTCTACACAGCGGATTTTTTTGTCGCCGATTACGATGGTTTGTCTGCGGGCGTGGAACGCGTCAATGCCGCCATTAATAAGGTGCAGTCGCAACATCCCGGCTTTATCTTTACCCCGGCACCGGTGGAGTGGAACCACGGCATAGCCCGGGTTACCTGGGGCTATGGCCCCAAAGACAACCCGTATCTGGTACGCGGCGAAGATGTCTTTACCGTCAGTCACGGCAGGCTGGCGAGTGCGCGGGTTTTTCTTAGTAAATAATCCGCATTGTTAAAACGGTAATTGGCGTAGCGGCGCGATTTATCGCGCATCATCCAGCGATGGTGACGTAAAACCCGCGCGATAAATCGCGCCGCTACGGGTGGGGTGTAGGTTTGAGGTCAATCGGATATCACATTTAACATAAGATACATTTCGCGATCCGAGATATGGAGGCAAAACTGACCTGGCCGTATCTCCCCTGATATCAACGCGTTACTTGCTACTTGCTACTTGCTACTTGCAGGTCAGTCAACTGCGATGACTCTGCACAAGTTGTATGGGTTCTTCGTATTTGCCAGCCATTTTTTCGCGATGAGGTATCGCTTCCACCACATTTCTCTTCTCGGTGATCTGCGAGGCGAGAGCATCAAAAGAGACTGAACTCACAATGGGATCTTTCATGTGATTGATGTAGATGTAGGTTTTGTCGCCATCGCCTTTAACATACATTACTGATTCTTTTTTTATCAGGTACTTACACCCGCCAACCGCATTTATATAAAGCATAAATTCAACTTCGAAGGGAAACGAACAGTGAGATTATTCCTAATGCCGTCAAATGGATATGATCCTGCATAATCTTTTCGTTTTCTTTAAAAATGAACTCAGCAAAGAAAAATCGCCTGCGACACAAGTTGTCATATCGGGGAGGACAATTGGCGTTTTAAAGGAGAGAACCATGCTAAACGCCAAAATGATTGAACAGCAACCGACCCCGGAAAACCAACACACTCTCGAACTGTGGATCTATCGTCTGTTATTCCGCCTGGGTACCCATAAGCAATTTATCACCCAGCATGGCTTCAGCCATCCGGCATTAGCGGAATTTTTCCATCTCACCCACTATCAGGATCACGAATTTACGCCGCAGTTACAGCAATCGATTTTGCGGGAACTCCGTCTGCGTCATGCTGAACGGGAACAACAATTCGACTCATCCCCCTTTTCGGTCTTTCAACAGGCGGTAGCCACCTTAGCCAGCCGCATTGAACTGAATGCGGCTGAAAGCGCCATTCTGGCATTCACATTACAACTCCATCAGGAACGCTTGCTGGATGAAACTGCGGACTGGCTAGGGTTGGTGACCCCGGTCAATGTGTACCGAATCCTGGCGACTTTGCTCGATTTCCCGGAAAGCGAGATGCGTGCTGCGCTTGGTGCCGACAGTTTATTGATGCAAACCGGCTTGATCAGCCTGGAAACCAGCGGCTCGCACTCGCTGCGTAGTAAGCTCGAACCCTTTTCACCCACGCTGTGTGAACGCTTGTATGCCGGTGAGACCGAGCCTGCCAGATTATTGCAGGGCATCATTACACGCTGTGAGCCTGCACAGCTCAGCTTCAATGATTACGCCCATCTGCCTGCGGTTAACGTGGTGCGCCAGTGGCTGGATGTTGCGCTGCAATCAGGTCGGGTGGGGGTCAATATTCTGATCCACGGTCAACCCGGCACCGGGAAAAGCCAGCTTTGTCGCCTGCTGGCAGATGAACTGGACAGTACGATTTATGAAGTGGCCAGCGAAAATGCGGCCCTGCGCCCGATTCAGGGTAGCCGCCGCTTGCACGCCTGTCGGGGAGCGCAACGTTTCTTTCGTGGCGAGAAAGCCCTTGTCTTGCTCGATGAGGCGGAAGATGTGTTTATGGAAAGCGCGGGAACTTTCAGTGGGCTGTCACAACCGGTACCAAAGGCGTGGATTAATCGTTTGCTGGAAGAGAACGCCGTCCCGACGTTATGGGTGTCCAACGATATCAGCGTCATGGACCCGGCGTTTATTCGCCGCTTTGATATCGTGGTTGAGTTGACCTCTCCCCCCCTGCAACAACGGGAAACCCTGCTTCAGGAAACCTGCGGCACCCTACTCACCCCTGGCGAAATTTCTCAGTTGGCCAGCACGCCGTGGCTGACACCTGCGGTAGTGGAGCGCGCCGGAACAGTCATGACCACCCTTAGCGCCACATTGCCGGACGAAAAGGCCAATGAATCTTTAATCTATTTAATCAATAACACCCTAAAGGCTCAGGGTCATGCGCCGATAAGACCAACAAGTAAAGCCAGCAAACCTGCCGTTTATGATATCGCGTTTATTAACAGTGATATCTCACTTGGCGCGGTAACGACCAACCTTTCGCCGCATGATTCGGCGCGCTTTTGTCTGTATGGCCCGCCGGGAACCGGTAAAACAGCCTGGGCGCAGTGGTTAGCCACTCAGTTGGCATTGCCGTTGATGGCGAAAACACCGTCGGATTTTTTGGGCCGCTATGTGGGTGAGATCGAACAGAATATTGCGGCGATTTTTGAACAGGCCAGACGCGATAAGGCTGTGCTGCTGATTGATGAGATCGACAGTTTTCTCGCGACTAGGGATGGCTGTCAGCATCGTTGGGAGGTGAGTTGCGTGAACGAAATGCTCAGTCAGATCGCGCACTTTGACGGGATTTTAATCACTACCACCAACCGTTTTGAGGTGCTGGACGCCGCAGCCTTGCGCCGTTTTGATCTCAAGGTCCGGTTTAATTATCTCTGCGATTACCAGTCCGTGGCTCTGTTGAATCTTTACTGCGACAAGTTACAGCTGGGGGAAGCGTCTTCTGCGGCGGTCACTGCTTTAACCAAATTATACGAATTGACCCCGGGAGACTTTTGCGCGGTGGCGCGCCAACACAGCATCACCCCCTTTAGCTCCGCGAGTGATTTTGTTACCGCGCTGAAAACGGAATGCTGGCTCAAAAAACGCGATAAGCCGGCGATTGGTTTTTTGCATTAAACCGCGCCGGATAAATAACACAGGGAATCAAACGTGGCTAAAAGACCCGAGACAATAGAAACCACATTGCTGGCCATCGAGTTATTGCGACGCATTCCGCGCGGCCGAAAAATTACCGCCCGCGAACTGCATGAACAGTTAAGTCATGCAGGCATTGAGCGCGATCTGCGCACCATCCAGCGCCATCTGGAGATGCTGTGTAACCATTTTGATATTGAATGCGACTTACGCAATCGCCCCTATGGTTATCGCTGGTTAGAGAATTCTCGCGGCGTGTCGCTGCCGGTGTTAAACCCGCAGGAATCGCTGCTGTTGGCGATGGCGGAAGCGCACCTCAAACCCATTCTGCCGACCCGGTTGATCAAATCCATGACCGGCTTTTTTACCCAGGCGCAACGCAATCTGCATGCCAGTGGACAAAGCCGTCTCGAAGCGGAGTGGCCAGATAAGGTCCGCGTCGTGGCAACCAGTCAGCCACTGTTGCCGCCCCCCATCGCGGAGGGGGTGTTTGAAGCCGTGAGCGAGGCGCTGTATCTCAATCGCTGGCTAAAACTGACCTACCGTAACGCAGCAGGTCGCGAGAGTAAAAACAAGGTCATGCCGCTGGGTCTGGCGCAGCAAGGGCCGCGTTTGTATCTGGTGTGCCGTTTTGACGGTTACGACAATGAACGCAGCCTGGCACTAAACCGCATTCTGGCGGCCAGCGTCAGCACCTTCAGCTTTGAGCGGCCTGCGGGGTTCAACCTGAAAAAATATGATGATGATGGCCGTTTTGGTTTTGGTGAGGGCCATCAGATCTACCTGACTTTTGAAATTGACCGGGCGGCCGGGCTGCATCTGCTTGAGTCCCCGCTGTCGATCGACCAGACCCATCGCGAAATCCCGCCCGACCGGCTGGAGATTTCCGCCACCGTGGTTGATAGCGCCATGTTGCAATGGTTTCTGGCGGCATTTGGTGATGCGGTAAGTCATGTACAACGCCAACCCGTGACAGAAGGCGATGCCATACGATGAACAGCATGACCTGGGGCTTGTGTGCGCCTGCCACTGTCCCCTCCATCCGCAGAACCCGCACGCTGCAACTGAACGAGATAGCCGCACGTTTCAATCAGCTTGCCGTACCGGGCCTCGGCGGGGTGTGGTTTGCCCGGCAAATCGTTATGGCCTTACAGGGCGTGTGGATTGCGCGCCAGTTAAATAACGGCACCAGCAATATTGAAGCGGCGAACGCGATTGAGGCGCTAAGCTGCTGGAAGGGATATGTTGAGGGAAAACAGAGAGATGCGCGTCTGCGCGGTTTTAACAAGATTCGCAAACTGCATGCCAAAGACCTGACGTTTAACGCTGCCCGGAAACGGACATTTTATGTCACCATTCCAATGCGGATGGGGACGGTTGAGGCGTTACCCGCGCTGGGTTTTGTCACTCCACAACGCAGCTTTAACGCGTTTGACTGCACCGCCACAGGCGAACAACTGCTCAGGCTGGATAAAGGGCAACAGGCGTTGTTCACCCGCTGGATCGCCGCCCCAGACTCGATAGCCACCAGGGCGGTGCAGCCCTCGTACGAAGCGCTGTCATCGGATGCCTGTCAGCTGATTCGAAGCCAACTGCAACACGCGGGGAGCGAAACGGATAGCCAGCGGCGCAGTGCTGCTCTGGCCTGGATGGATCGGCTGCGCCAGTCACGCCCCGCGCGCATCCGTTGGGAAAAGCGTCCGGCAGAGATTACCGTTGAACACTGGCATGATTTGCAAGCCGGCGCGTATTTTTTTGCCACCCGCGCTGCCGCGCTGGAACTGCTGGAACGTCTCGAAGTCGAGATGGCGCAACACCGTTCCGGTGTATGTCACGATTTACGCTCCCCTCTTTCGCCGCCTCTGCTGGATGCGATACAGCATTTGCGCCAGCGCGCACAGGCATTTTTGCTGTTGCAGCATCCTGATGCGGCGGCCAGGCAGTTCTGCCATGAGTGTGACCAGCCACCCGCAGCCGTGTTGCGCGCACTGGTGAAGCGCGATGGCCATATCCTGAAACTCAACGCTGAACAGATTGAACCCGGTAACGCCTTTCGGGGAAATAGCGCTGCTGACACGAACCAGGACGAGGACGTGGTGGAACCGCCATCTGCGCAGGACTTCTGGCCCGAACATCTCTCCAGGCGGATGCACAATCTTTTTTTACTCAATCTGGACCTGCATGGTGAGCTGTCGGCCTGGCTCGATAAGGGGAAAGTCGCATGACCGGTTATGCAAAACTGCCCCCGTCACTGGTCGACTACTTTGATGCGCCTCGCGGCTACACTGGGCATTTCGGCTGGTTGTGCGGCTATTCAGCCAGCGAGGATTTTCTGGAGTCGGCGCTGGATCGCTTCACCGGTCTGAATAAGGCAGCGCGTGCGCATCACGGACATATCAAGCTGGCGCTGTTTCTGGATGCGGGCAATCGGTTTATTTCGCCGCTGACGGTGCCCGGCGTGATGCATTGTCAGATGTCTGCCGCACCGCCACTTAATCTTCTCCATGCCAAAGTCGCGATCCTCGGGTTCAAACCCCATGACGAGCAGCATGGCTGGCGCTTGCGGCTGTTGGTCAGCACCGGCAACTGGACCCGGCAATCCCTGGAGGAGAGTCTCGATCTGGTCTGGTGCCTCGACCTTTCCGCGGAAGCCTTGCATCAGCCGGGAGAGGCATGGCGGCAAAGCTGTGCCGATTTCCGGGCTGCACAGACGCTCTTTGATGAGATTGCCGGTTGGTGTGATACCTCACTGCTTTCTCTGACCATCAATGATCAACCTACCCTCAGCAGCCTTGCACGGCGGGAAGTGGAGTCCTGGCTCAGCCAATGCCGCAAATACGCCAGGGGCACCCCACGGTTGGTGGATAACCGCAGGACATCGCTGTTTAGCCAACTCAAGCGCTGGCTTTCCGATGCGGAACGACAGGGAAAGCGTAATTATCTGGCGATGGGGTCTGGCTTCTATGAAGGCGGTAACGGCTCGGCGCCGCTGGTGCCAGAAAAAATTGTGCAACTGTTGCAGGAAACGGCGGCATTAACCCATAGCGCGCAGATTGATCTGTACGTTAATCCGTACGCCTGCCAGGCCGTCGCCCAGCGTATCGAAGCCTTGCAAGCACAGGGCATGACCATCAGGCCGCCCGCCCAACTCCGCCAGGTTGAGCGCACGCTGCATGCCAAATTCATTTTCAGTGCCAATCATCGCAGCGTGAGCGACATGCTGACACGCGGTTGGTTATATCTGGGATCCGGCAACCTCACCGGACCGGGGTTTATGCAACGCATGAAACCCGCCGTGGGTAATCTGGAGGCGGGGGTGTTCTTTTGCCCTGACCGCCTGGCGAAGACCTCCGCCGGGAAACAGCCAGCAGAGAACACCTTGAGCTGGTTGCTGCCCATTCAATCCGACAGCGACTGTGACGATCTGTCAATTCCCTTGCAGGCTGGTGAGGAGATGACTGAACGCCCTCCTCACTATGCACCGCCCATCAGTGGGTTGCTGTGGCAACCTGGCGCGGGGAATCAGGGGCTGCTTTCCCCACCCTCTGCTTCGCAGATAACGATCACCGTGCTGGATATGGCGGGCGTGCCCTGCCCTGAAGTGACGCAGGGGTTTGTCTGGCAGGGTGAAATGCCACGCAGCGTGAGCATCCGTTGGCAGTCAGAGGGGGTTAGCTTCGGGGCGGATATCCCGGTTATGGATGAACTGGGTCGTATTGCCGCCACGCCGCTGCGCCAACTGAACCTCGATGAGGTGCTTTGGCAGTTAACCCATTTCCCCCAACCACCTGACCTTGATGTTGTTGACCCGGAGGGTGAGCAAGCTGGCCTGCTCCCCGACATGCCGCAAAGTCATCCCGAGGACATGTCACTGACTTCACAACCGATCCGCCAGGTGATGTCCCTGATCGAAGGGATTGCCGAGTGTCAGACCCGTCTGAGTGAAGATCAATGGCTTTACTGGTGCCGTAGCCTTGAGCAAACGTTGCTTCAGGCCAGCGGCAACGCCGATCTGGTCCGTTTCACCGATTTGGGCATTAACCCGTTGAGTGCGTTAAAAGCCGCGCCTTTCCGTCCGGCGTTTGCCGAAAATGACGACAGCTTACCGGGTCAGGATTATTTGCAGATGCTGCGACGTATCGAAACGGCCTGGGGTGTCAGTGATCTGTACGCCTTTACGGAGACAGCCAATGAATAACAGTTTCGCCGGTTGGCCGGTGGTGGCGCAATCACTGCGCGCGGTGGTGAAGAGCGACGTCGCGTTAAATGCCGGGCAGAAAGCGACGTTGTTGGCGATAGCCGCAAGAATTGAGCAGCACGGCGTGATTCTGGCCGATGAAGTGGGTATGGGCAAAACTCGCATTGCCACCACGCTGGCCCAATGCGTTATGGCTGCAGGAGGCCGGGTGGCGATACTGATCCCCGGTGGGTTGGCGGCCAACTGGCGTGCAGAGTTGCAGGTCTCAGGCATTACGCCGGGTGCGCCTTTGTTAAGCCTGCGGCAATACAAAGCGGCCTGGCAGGCGGAGGCGACTTCACGCCCCTGGTTTGAAGAACCCTGCCTGATGATCTCTCATGCGATGGCCAACTGGCGTCTGGGCAGGAACAGCCTTGAATGGCGTTGGGGATGGCTTCCGGCGGTGGTTCACCGCTGGCGTGACAAAACCGATTGTCCCCAATTATCCACCCCTGAACTCAGCCAGGCGGCGCGACTGATTTGCCAGGCGATCCGCCGCCTGCCCGCAGCACATCCAGCCCGCAAGCGAATCAATCAGCTGGTCAAAGAGGTGGGTAATCAGCCCCGATATTCCGAGCAAAACTATGCGGTCGGTTCGCCACAACGTCGCCAGCTTGCGACCAGTGTCGGATTGGGGCTGGGGACCTTTGAGTTAATCATTGTCGATGAAGCTCACAAAAGTCGGGGATCAGACAGCAGCCTCAACCGTTTGTTGGAAGAGGTGATTCAACCGGCTCACGACGCCCGCCGTCTGGCGATCAGTGCCACGCCGATTGAGCTGGACAGCCATCAATGGCAGCAGATGCTGAGCCGCATTGAGGTTAACGCGACACCCCTGCTGCCGGTGATTGGTGAGTATCAATCCGCGGTGGCAGAGATTCGCCATGACTATGCCGACAGTCGGGTACAGCAACGCTATCGTCAGGCCGCTGCCGCTTTCGAGCAGGTGCTTGCCCCTTATCTGCTGCGGCGTGACAAACGTGAAGACGAGTTGGTGCAAAAATTCCATCAACATGCCGGACAGGCTTACCGGCGTGAACAGGAAATCGTGGTGGATACCTTCACCCTGCCGATGAACTGGAAACAGGCTGTCTGTGCCGCAGAAGCGCTCTCCTTTGTCAGTCGATTACATGAAAACAGCAGCGCCAAACGGGTACGGCTGACCTTCGGCAACGGTCATGGCATCTCCTCACTGCTTAATCATCCTCAGGAAGACGAAGATGAGAAGGAACCCGCCGTTGTGCTGGACGACAAACGCCAGCAACGCGCGGCGTGGTGGCAGCAGCGGCTGAGTGCCGCCATGCAGGCGGATGCAGGCGGTTCATTGTTTAACCACCCTGCGATTCTGGCGACCGTAAAAGCCGTCGAAGCGGTCTGGGACAGTGGGGAAAAGGTGCTGGTGTTTGGTCGTTTTACCCAGCCGATGTCTGCCTTAACGAAGTTACTGAATGCGCGTGCCATGTTACGCACGCTGGCGGCGGGTAAAGAATACTGGCCACAGGAAAAAGTGCATGCCGATGAATGGCTTGCCATCCAACATGCCTGGCGTCAGTTGTATCACGGCGAAGCAAACAAGCGTGAAATCGACGACCAACTGGGTAAACAGTACAAAAAACTCGAACAGCAGCGACGTTCGTTGCGCAGTCATCTCCTTTCCCTGTTGAAACAAGGCATTGCTGCTGGCAACGACCTGAGCCTGCAAGCGGTATTCACGGTATTTGAGCAATCGGTGGCGCTTGAGCGGCAAACCAATGATTTGACCAACGTTGCTAATGCGCTCTACGCACTCACCGGTTCCGCAGAGGAGCGGCGTTCACCTTCACATCTTGCTGAAGCCTTTGGCGAGTTGGTGAACGCGGCACGCAACCGTGACCATATCGAGCCGGTTGACGAGGATGAAGATGAGAGCCAACTGGCGGAACAACGCTGGCAACGGGTGCTGGAGATTCTTCAGGAGGAGTTCAGCCGACGCGAAAGTGGCTTTGCCCGACTGATGGACGGCAAAACCTCAACGGCGACCCGTAATCTCCTCAACCTGGCCTTTAACCGCCAGCACAGTCGACCTGGTGTGCTGGTGGCTCAGTCGCGGGTCGCCAGGGAGGGACTGAACCTCCATTTGGCCTGCCGCACGGTGATTATGCTGCATCTGGAGTGGAATCCCGGTGTGGCAGAACAACAAATCGGCCGGGTCGATCGTTTAAATAGCCTGTGGCACAAACTGTTGGACGAGGCACTGGCCGCAGGTAAACGCGGGGCAGCGTTGCCGACGATTAATTTCTCCCCGGTTATTTTCAAAGGCACCTACGACGAACACCACTGGCAGGTTTTACGCCAGCGTTGGGACAATTTACGCGCCCAACTGCATGGCAATCCTTTTCCCGTCAGTGCACTACAAGGGGATGCCACTGGCCGGGAGGTCATGCAGTCAATGCTCGATGCCGCACCGAATTTTTCCCCGCTGCGCAAAGTTAACGTTTACAAGGGTTAGATATGCACGAAACCACCATCGCTCTGCTTTGTGATGAAGCCAGTCGCTTGTTGCAACTGAATATTGATCTGTTGCACAAGATGACCGATGAACCTCAGATGCTGCCAGAGACAAAACCGGGTGACCAGGAACAGTTATTTGATCGCCAGCAAGCGGCGAAGAAGAGAGAAGAACTGGTCGGGGAACAACAAAAAATCGCCCAAAGAGAGATGGTGTTGGCGATTGTCGGCACCATGAAAGCCGGTAAATCCACCACCATTAACGCGATTGTTGGCAAAGAAATTCTGCCTAACCGTAATACGCCAATGACGTCGGTACCGACCCTCATCCGTCATGTGCCAGGTAAGATTACCCCGGATTTAACCGTGCGTAACACTGAGGTGCTGCGGTCGCTGCTGGCTGAGTTAAAGGGAAAAACCGCCGGTGATAAAGCGAGAAAAGGCCTCTTCGGCCTGATGAAAGATGACGAGAAGAGCAGGCTGCTTAATGTTATCCGCGATCAGCACTGGCTACAGGACAATTATCAAGGGGAAGAGGCCATCTTTTCCTTCCTGAACCATCTGAATGATCTGGTGCGTTTATCCGGTAAGCTGAACGTGACTTTTCCTTTTGACGCGTTTAATGAATTCCACGAATTACCGCTGATTGAGGTGGAATTTAGCCATTTAACCGGTATGGATGACAGCCAGGGCACCCTCACCCTGCTGGATACCCCAGGCCCTAATGAGGCGGGTCAACCGCATATCCAGGCGATGATGCGCGAGCAGTTGCAAAAGGCCTCAGCGGTGCTGGCGGTGCTGGATTACACACAATTAAATTCGCTGGCCGACCAGGAAGTACGCAACGAGTTGAATGCGTTCACCGCCGTCGCGGCAGGACGTCTTTTTGTGTTGGTGAATAAGTTTGATCAGAAAGATCGCCACAGCGACGATGCGGAAACGGTGAAACACCAGGTTCCGTTGATGTTTAAGGAACATATGTTGAGCGCCGAACAGGTTTATCCGGGATCGTCGCGGCAGGCTTATCTGGCAAACCGCGCACGGAGTACGCTCAATCATGGCGGCCAACTCTCTTCCGATGAACATTGGGTGGCTGATTTTGCTCAACTTGCCTGGGGGCAATGGTGGGATGAAAGTCAACTTACGGATAAGGCACAAACGTTAAGTATTGCTGAGCGGATCTGGCAGAAATCTTTGTTTGATCAATTGATTGCCGAAGTGGTTCAGGCTGCACATAACAAAGCTGCCGCGCTGGCCGTCGATTCTGCGGTGGCCAGGCTGGTGCAAAATGCGCAAGAGGTCAGCGCTTATCTCGCGGTTCGTCATCAGGGACTCAACGCTGACGTGGACGCTTTGCAGCAGCAAATTGATGCGTTGCTCACCGACAGCGCGGCAATCACTTCGATCCAGCATGCTATTGCTGAGGATGTGACCTCCGCCAAACATCGTATTGAACAACAGACGATTGAGTTGCTCGATAACGTGCAGCAGCAACTGGCGGATGAGATTGACTACTATTTTCGTGAAGGTAAGTTACGGGACGAACGCGATCCCCGACAGCAACGTACTGCCTCGCCAACCGAATCGTTTATGCACTTTTTTGCGCAGGGCCATGCCGATGGCAGAGACTTTGATCCCCGCCAGCCGATAGTTAAATTCAGCAGCCGCAAACAAGCTGAAGATTTTATTACCAACGTCGAAAACGCGATGAAGACGTTACTCACCCCGATTGAAGAACAGGTAAAAACCCGGCTGAACGCCATTGTTTCCGGCATTGAGCAGAGTTTCCAGGGTAACGCCATGTCTGCCGTGGCAGGCATCGCGCAGCAAATCAATACGCGCCTTGGCGAGGAGGGTTTCTCGATGACGATCGCGTTCCCCGAGGTTGCCCATTTACAAGCCAATCTGGCGGTGCAAACACGCATCGCTCATCTGCTGGAAGCCAAAAAAATCCGTGAATCCCGTCGTCGTCGTGCTGATGGGGTATGGGGTACCGTGTGTGGCTGGTTTGATTCCAGTGACTGGGGCTGGGAGGACTTCAGCGTTGATGTGGTGCATGCCGAGGCGGATGTCAGAAAAATAAGGGAAGAGATCACCACGCATACCGATCAATATTTTGCGGAGTTGGAAAGCCACATCGAGGCACAAATCATTAATCCGATTATCAACGAAATCAACCAGTTCCTTGAGCAATTCAGAAGCAAAGTGGAGCAATTGCGCAATACGCTGATCCAAAGCACCGAGGATCAACGTGCTGATCAGCAACAACGGCTGCAACTGACCCGCTGCTTGCAGGAGCTGCAACAACTGACGCCGGAATTAATGCGTGACGCCAAAGCGTTAAAAGACGAACTGGGGATGGTTTTCTGATGTCGCTATTTAAACAATGTTTTCCCGAGATGCAGGCATGCCAGGTACTGGAGAGTATTCCCGAAAAGTTTATCGTGGATTTCGCCAACGGTCTTGATGTGGTTGATGATCATCTGCGCCATCAGCAAAACCGTCCCTTTTTCCAGCGGCTTAAAGAGGGGATAAGTGGTCAGTCTGCGGCACGCCAGCAGGCGATCAATGCCGCTGTGCATGACGGATTGCAGGCTTCGCTCACCTGGTTGACAGAATTGACGCTTTCTCAGGCTAAAACCAATTTCGCCGTGTCGCAGGTGAACGATCGGGTTAATGCCCTGATGCAGGACACGGCCAACATCGCCCATTATTCTGCGGATACGCGCGAGTTACTGCTCGAACTGTCCGACAAAGTCCATCTGTGGATGGCAAACAACGATGAACAGTTGAAGCGTATCGACAGCGTTCAGCGCGGTCAGTTGCATCTTGATCGCGTCCTTTCTCAGTGGAGCGCAGGCCGTTATGCCGCCATTCCCATCGCCAGTCGTTGCTACGTCGCGCTGGAGGAGTTGCGTTGGGGGGCATTCGGCGAGGTGATTCGCGACGGTGAGGTGCAACAAAGTCAGCAATTGATCGAAACGCTAAAAAATCGTGTGCTGACGCAGATGGCGCAGGATTATGGCCGGAATGGCCACGCACGCCATGACATCCGTAACTGGTTGAGCTGGCAACAGGATACGCTGCAAACCCCTGACTGGCCGGAAACCCTCAGTTGGCTGGCTGACTGGACTACCGATGTGCGTCAGCCGATGTGCCGGGCAGTGACGCAACCCGGAGCCGCATTGCCGCTGCGCATTCCACGCATTTGTTCAGCAGAACGTATTGCCGATACCCTGGTCGATGAAGTCTTTAGCAAGGAGCACACATGAATCAGACACTTAAGGTAGGACTTGCCCTCTCTGGCGGTGGTGCCATTGGTGCGTATCAGGTCGGCGTAGTCAAAGCCCTTGCTGAATCCGGTACCCAGGTGGATGTGATTGCCGGTGCCAGTATTGGTGCGCTGAATGGCGCGATTCTCGCCTCGTCTCCTTCGCTGGATGCAGGTGCCGCGCGCCTGCAGGAGATATGGCAACACTTAGGCAGCAACAACGTTCTGCAACTGAATAAATCGATCTATCTGCGCTTTATCACCCAGTTTGGTCTGTCTATGGGGCTAACCCCGGTGTTAGGCAAAATGGGTTGGTTGGTCAGCAATTTGATGGCACAACTGGGCGTCTCCAGGCTGAGCACTCTCCAGCAGGATGAATCCTTATTGTCGGATCAGCCGCTGATGGAGTTGATGAACCGGTTTCTGGCACCCGACGAGTTAGCGAGCGGCATTCCGTTGCATGTTTCTCTGTATCCAACGGACGGGGGTATTGCCGATATCCTGCGCTGTTTACTGGCTGAAGTTGGGGTGCGTGAAACCAATGCCTCAGAATTTCAACTCGTGCAGGCGCTGCCAACAGCGCTGCAAAAGGAGGCGCTGTTGGCTTCGGCTGCTCTGCCGTTGTTGTTCAAACCACGCGAGATTAACGGCAAGCGTTACAGTGATGGCGGGATGGGCGGGTGGAGCACCGTACAGGGCAACACCCCGGTCACGCCGCTGGTTGCAGCCGGTTGTAACTGCATAATCGTTACCCATCTGAGTGACAGTTCATTATGGGATCGCCACTCATTTCCTGACACCACGATCCTCGAAATCAGGCCGCGAACCACGTTACGCCGTAATCAAGGGGCGCTGGGTGGCGCGAAAGACCTGCTGGGCTTTAGCGCAGAGAATGTTCAGTCGTGGAGTGAGCAGGGTTATCGGGACACGATCGCTGCACTGGAGCGCATTAAGGCTCCCATGCAGGTGCGTCAGCAGTTACAGGCATCACATACGCGTTGGGATGAAAGCACCTCACACGATAGCGAAAGCCAGGAACGGTTACAGGATGCACTGGCACGGATAAAACCATCGGGACGGTGATGACGGCTGGTTTGTCATTTTTTTGTCATCTTCTTGTCAGCACGTTGTTGGTCCCAGGCGGATAGATTGGCGCATGAACACCTTTGTTGAATTTGAGGATAAATCATGAAATTACGTCATCTCTCCGCCATCGCATCGCTGGTCATGGCGGCGTGTAGCGCCACTGCTCACGCGGATAGCACCACGGCACCACAGGAAGTGAAGAACATCGTTCTGGTCCACGGCCTGTTTGCCGATGGTTCCAGTTGGGGCAAAGTGATTCCCCTATTGCAGGCGAAAGGTTTGCACGTTACGGCGGTGCAAAATCCGACAACCTCGCTGGATAATGATGTTGCCGCCGTCAAACGCGCGCTGGCACAGCAGAACGGCCCGGTTATTCTGGTGGCGCATTCTTACGGCGGTATGGTGATCAGCCAGGCGGGTGATGAGCCAGAAGTCAAAGGCCTGGTTTATATTGCCGCCCGCGCCCCTGAAGCCGGTGAAGATTACCCGGCGCTGACCAAAAAATACCCGGCGGCACCGGCCTCGGCGGGCCTGAAGTGGAATAATGACGGTTATGGTATGTTAACCGAATCAGCTTTCATTCATGATTTTGCCGGGGACCTGCCGACAAAAGAAGCCCTGTCATACTACGCAGTACAGCAGCCGATCGGTAAAGCCATCACCCAGGCAAAAACCACGGTGGCGGCCTGGCATGACAAACCAACCTGGTATGCGGTATCAACCGAAGACCGCACCATCAACCCGGATTTAGAACGCTTTATGGCGAAGCGTATGCATGCACAAACTATCGAACTCAAGTCCAGCCATGTATCGTTGATTTCACAGCCCGTCGCGGTGGCCAACCTGATTATGAAAGCCGCTCACGTCCCAGGCTACTAAGTTATAATGACGCGAATGGGGTGCGCCTCGTACCCTCTTCTCTCCTTGTTACGGGATTGCCATCGTTTGAAAATCCTCATTATCGAAGACGAAGCAAAAACGGCAGCTTACCTGGTGAATGGCCTCAATGAAGCGGGTTACACCGCTGACTGGGCGGCGAACGGTATTGATGGTCTTCACCTGGCGCGGGAAGAAGTTTATGACCTGATTCTGCTGGATGTCATGCTGCCGGAGATGTCCGGCTGGACGGTAATGGAGCGTCTGCGCGCCCACAATCAAACGCCGGTGCTGTTTCTCAGCGCACGCGGTACGCTGGAAGATCGTCTGCGTGGGTTAGGACTGGGGGCCGACGAATATCTGGTTAAGCCATTCTCTTTTGCTGAACTGCTGGCGAGGATCCGCATCATTTTACGGCGAGGTCAACCGATAGCGGAAGCGGAAGAAGTCCTGTCGCTGGGGGATTTGATGTTGGATGTGGCGAAATTTCGCTGTGAGCGTGCAGGTAAGCGTATCACGCTGACCAATAAAGAGTTCAAGCTGCTGCTGTGTTTATTGCAACACCCCGGTCAGGTGCTCTCGCGCACATTCCTCGCTTCCCGCGTCTGGGATATGAACTTTGACAGCGATACCAATGTGGTGGATGTCGCCATCCGCAGATTACGACAAAAAGTTGACGATCCTTTCCCGGTACGGTTGATCCATACCGTGCATGGTGTTGGCTACCGTTGCGAGGTCGAGGCATGAAGCGCGCCTCGCTCACGTTTCGCCTGTCGCTATTGTTAGCCGCTTTTTCTTTCGTGGCATCGGCGGTAATGGGCAGTGCGCTTTACTATGCACTCCGACATCAGCTCTCCCTGCGCGATGACGCGGCGCTGGTGTCCCGCATTGACCAAATCAGCACCTTGTTGAAAAATCTCGACGCGCGCCAGTTGATCCGCGAAAAACCGCATCTGTTTGCCAATATGCTGGGCAACACCGAGTCGCTACTGGTAATCCGCTATGTTGACGGTGCAACGTTGTTGGAAGTGAATCCAATGCAGCGCGCAATTCCTGTCGCTACCCCTGTTGCCGCCGGTCAAAAACTCTCACTGGAGGCGGTGCATCATGCAGACAGTGCAGATGGGACACCGATGATTTACATGGCCGCCATCAGCCCCTCGACGAATAATTTGCCACCACTGGAGATTCTGACAGCACGGGTGTTAAGCGACAGAACCCATATTCTTGCCGAGTATCGTAATAATATTTTATTTTTCGCATCGTTGATGGCGGTGATATCCGTGGTGCTCGCGGTTATTTTTGCCCGTCGTGGGGTTTCGCCACTGCGCAGGTTAGCAGATCGTACGGCGCAGATTGGCACCAGGACCCTCTCCTTCCGGCTGAATAAGAACGATGTCCCGACTGAACTGGATACGTTAATTGACCAGACGAATGCCATGCTGGAACGTATGGAACGGGGATTTCAGCAATTGAAGCAGGTGAGTGCGGATATGGCACATGACTTGCGAACGCCCATTACTACTCTGCTGGGGCAGACGGAAGTCGGGCTGAGTGCGACTCGGGATAACGCTTATTATCAGCGACTGCTGGGGTCGAACTTTGAGGAGTTACAGCGCATGTCACGGATGATCGACAACATGCTGTTTCTGGCGCAGGCGGAACAACCTGACCAGGTCATCCAGTGTAGCGATATCGATATCAGTGCAGAGATGGCGCGGATTTGCGCCTATTTCGAAGATCTGGCCGCCGACCGGGATGTGACCCTCCGGACGCACGGCAGCGGTAAGGTATTTGCCGATGCCATGCTGTTGCGTAGAGCGCTGGCAAACCTGCTGTCAAACGCCGTGCGTTTCGCTCGCGCAGGAAGCAAAATTGATCTGATTGCTGAAGCTCTGTCTGATGGGATGAGTATCCAGGTGATTAACCACGGTGAGACGATCGCCCCCTTACACCAGGAGCGGATCTTTGATCGTTTTTATCGGGCTGACCCTTCCCGTAACAACTCGGCGCATTCCAGCGGGCTGGGACTGTCAATCGTCAACTCAATCATGCAGTTGCACCAGGGACGCTGCTGGGTTGAAAGCCGGGATGGTATCACCTGTTTTGGTCTGATGTTCCCCGACGCAAAACGCCTGAATAACGTATAAAACATTCACGGACTCATTACCCCAAACTGCCGCTGTAACGCAATTTTGCCCCTGGCGGTGAAGATCACCTCCCGATATCCGGGCGTGATGGTTATCCATGCTTTTTGCCGGAACAGCGTCAGCAGTGCCGCACCGGCATCCCCTCCCAGATGAAAGCGTCTTTCGCTCCAGTCGAGGCAGGCACAGCAAGCTTTACGCCGGGATAAAGGATTCAGCACCGCGCCCAGATGCAAAAAATGGGTTTTGCCCGCAGGTGTCAGTGCTGCACCGCCGGGTTCCAACCAGCCTTCCTGCTGCATAAAGTCGTAAATCTTCACAGCGATTTCACCTGCGAGGTGGTCATAGCAGGTTCTGGCATGGCGAAGATGCCGCGGTGTTCGTGATACCGCTGACGTGCCGGGGGTTATCGTCACGCCCATCAGCGTTTCCAATAGCCCGGCAATTTCACGTCCGGCAAGGCGATAATAGCGATGTCGCCCTTGTGTCAGGCAGAGGATTAGCCCGTTACTGAGCAGCCGCGAGAGATGACCACTGGTGGTGGATGGCGCAATGCCCGCCACCGCACTGAGTTCGGTCGCGGTCCAGGCGCGCCCATCCATTAACGCGCAGAGCATACTGACCCTCGACGGGTCAGCTATGGCGGCGGCAACGGCTGACATGGATTGTTCCAGCGAACTCTCCGGCAAGTCATCAGATGCGATATTCAACAGGTTCATGCAGGGGGTGTTTCCCATTCTCGCGTTACTTCGGCGGCCCGTTCATCATTGTCAGTGACAAGAATAAGCCGATTACTGTGATCGCTGTACTGTACCAATATATTCACACCGCTACGGGCAATTGCATCGGCAATTGCCCCCAGTTCTCCGGGATGTTCCTGGCGTAATTTTCTGATCAATGGACGACAAATGTTCCTGACGTCAAAGCCTGCGTCAGCCAGTACCTGAAGCGCTTTTTCACCGTCTTCAACCAAAAAATGAGCATGCCCTTCTTCGGCGGTTGCAAACATCCCTCCCCCTTCCAGGCCAACACCATTTTTACCCAACAGTTTCCCAAAAGCAGCCAGTGAGCCGGGGGTATGCTTAAGAACAACGTGAATATCATACATGCTGTAGCGACTCCTGATCTGACGAGTAATCCCGTAATACGTGGACAACGCGAATTCTGTAAAACGCAAAAATCGAACTTTTACCCTCTTCCTGGGCAGACTGATGCATCAGATTGTCTTTCCAGCGGGCCACCGACGTCTCATCCTCCCACCATGACAGGGAAAGTATCTTTTCGGGATTATTCAGACTCTGAAACCTTTCCAGGGTGATAAACCCTGGCGCATCTGCCAGCAAGGGTTTCAACTCGGAGGCGAGTTGCAAATAGCGCGCCTGGGCAGCGGGTAAGGCTTCTGCTTCAAAAAGAACCGCAATCATTTCAACACTCCATCATTAAGATGGCGTCAGTTTATGCCCGACAGAAAGCGATGCTTCGGTCGGCACCGAAATATGGAAAGTGGTCATAGCAAACAGCTACACAGGAAATGCCAATGTTTTGCGGTTTCCCGATGACATTAGTTACAACAGGCAAAAGGGGGTACAAAAAAAACACTGGTTTGTGACACTGGCGAAAGATGCCCTGCGTCTCACAATCTGGAAAAGTTTCCTGCTGACCGAAGGCGTATTTTAACGGAAATTATTAGGTTGTTGTAACTAAAGGCGCGGCGTTAATATCCTGCTACCGAAAGACCAATATGGGCAAATGAACATTGTCAGTGGCAGGTGTTGCGGATAACCTTAATAACCATAAAATTTAAATGGATATCAGGAAGGTTGTCATGAACCGTTTTATGATGGCAAACAGCCAGCAATGCATCGGATGCCGAGCCTGCGAAGTCGCCTGTGTCATGGCTCATAATGATGAGCAACATGCGTTAACCCCTGAGCAGTTCACTCCTCGTATTACGGTGATTAAACATCAACAACAGCGTAACGTTGTCACCTGTCATCATTGTGAAGATGCGCCCTGTGCCCGTAGCTGTCCAAATGGCGCAATCAGCCGCGTCAATGATTCCGTGCAGGTTAATCAGCAGCTGTGTATCGGCTGTAAATCCTGTGTCATCGCCTGCCCTTTTGGCACCCTTCAGGTGTTAATCACCCCCACTGGCAAAGCCACCGCGCACAAATGCGATCTCTGCCTTGAACGCAGGGATGGGCCGGCCTGTGCGCAAAATTGTCCTACGCATGCTTTGCAACAGGTGAATAACGTTACCCTGACCAAACTGGTGCAATCACGCCGCCTGCGTGCCGCCAGTCAGGAGGCGCAACCCTGGCACCAGGTTGCTGTGCTGCCACCTGTATCTGACCATGCCAAAGTACGGCAAATGAAAGCATCGTCGCCACGGGGAGAAGCAGACAAACTCCCGTTGGTAATGCGCCAACAAAGCTTTGAGGAAATCTACCTGCCATTTCGTGCAGAGCAGGCACAACGTGAGGCTCTGCGCTGCCTCGCTTGTGGCGAGCATAGCATTTGCGAGTGGAACTGCCCCCTGCATAACCACATTCCGCAATGGATAGCACAAGTGAAAGCAGGCAATATCGCCGCCGCCGTGGCGCTTTCACATCAAACCAACTGTTTGCCCGAAATCACCGGTCGCGTGTGCCCGCAGGACCGCCTGTGTGAAGGTGCCTGTACGCTTCACGACGAATATGGCTCAGTTACCATCGGCAATATTGAGCGATTTATCTCTGATCAGGCACTGGCGCAGGGGTGGCGGCCCGATTTAAGCACGGTGCAACAGGTGAATAAACGCGTCGCCATTATTGGCGCGGGTCCAGCCGGGCTGGCCTGCGCGGATGTGTTGGTGCGCAACGGCGTAAGCGCGACAGTTTATGACCGCCACCCGGAGATCGGCGGTTTACTGACCTTTGGTATTCCTTCTTTTAAACTGGATAAAGCGTTACTGGCGCGTCGGCGTGAGATCTTCAGCGCTATGGGCATCCGCTTTGAGTTGAACTGTGAGATTGGCAAAGACATCGCGCTGGAGACATTGCTCAGTGACTATGACGCCGTATTTATTGGCGTCGGAACTTATAACTCGATGAAGGCAAACCTGCCTAACGAAGACGCCCCCGGTGTCTGCGATGCACTCCCCTTCCTGATCGCCAATACCAGACAATTGATGGGGCTGCCACCCGCTGCCGGACAACCATTTATCAACACCGCCGGTCTGAACGTCGTGGTGTTGGGAGGAGGAGATACCGCGATGGACTGCGTGCGCACGGCGCTACGCCACGGGGCGAATAAAGTGACCTGTGCGTATCGTCGCGATGAGGCCAATATGCCTGGCTCCAGGAAGGAGGTGAAAAACGCACATGATGAGGGGGCAGCGTTTGAATTCAACGTACAGCCGGTGCAACTGGAACTGGACGACAGTGGCAAGGTTTGCGGTATCCGTCTGCTGCGTACACAACCGGGTGAGCAAGATGCGACGGGCCGTCGTCGGCCAGTGCCGATTGAGGGAAGCGAGTTTGTCATGCCTGCCGATATCGTGATTATGGCGTTTGGTTTTAATCCTCACGCCCTGCCCTGGCTGGTGAGCCAGAATGTTCAACTGGATGCCCGTGGCCGCATTGCCGCCAACGTTAACAGCACCTACCGTTACCAGACCAGCAATCCGCAAATTTTCGCTGGCGGTGATGCGGTGCGCGGTGCAGACCTGGTGGTGACGGCGATGGCCGAAGGTCGTCATGCGGCACAAGGTATGATGGACTGGCTGGAAATATAAGATGGGGTGTGCAACCGACCAAAATATGAATTAATTGTTTCTGAATATCGATAATAACGGTTAAATTCGCCACATCTGGTGGCGAATTTAAATCCCGACAGACAGTTAATATTTATAAAATATTTGATCGACTTCAAACAAATTTTAAAATGCCGTAAATACCTGAAAAAAATAATAACTTTATTATGCAAATGCACATTGCCTTGTGCCAGGCTAAACCTTATCGTTTTCTGGTGGAGAAATAAATAACAACGTTAAATCAGGATTGATATGTGCAAAGCGACCTGCATTCTTCCAGTGTAAATAATTAATTTATTCCAGGCATCCCTGACTTGAAGAATTCATTATTTACATTTTTAAAATTCTATCAAGTTTAAGGTGGTGCCAGATGGCTCAAGTCAATGAAGTCGGCGATGTTGTTCATGCCAGGAAAACCAATGTCAGGTGGCATGTTGTTATTATTCTGTTTATCATAACCGCCGTGAGTGTTGGCGATCGCTCCACGCTGGCAATTGCCGGTAAAGATATGACCACCTCTCTGGGAATTAACCCTGGTCAGATGGGATGGGTATTCTCAGCATTCGCCTGGGCATACTGTATGGCACAGATTCCCGGCGGCTGGTTACTGGACCGTTTCGGTTCAAAAAAAATCTATCTCTGCGGCCTGTGTTTGTGGTCAGTGTTTACTTTATTGCAGGGTTTTGTGGAAGTTTTCCACGGTTCCACTGCCATCATCTGTTTCACCGTTCTCCTGTTTCTGGTTGGCCTGTGTGAGGCGCCGGTCATGCCAGGAAACAGTCGTTTTGTCGCCGCCTGGTTTCCCTCTAAAGAAAGAGCTACCGCCGCCGCAGTTTTTAATTCGGCGCAATATTTCGCGACGGCGATTTTTGCACCCATAATGGGTTGGCTGACACTGAATTATGGCTGGCAATCTATTTTTATCTTTATGGGCCTGTTGGGTATCATCATTACTTTCTCTGCGGCCAGGGTCATCCATAATCCGTTGAACCATCCCCGCGTGAATGACGAAGAGATTGAGTATATCCGTGAAGGCGGCGCCTTGGTGGATATGGATCAGGGTAAGTCAAAGACAGCTTCCGCATTCAATATCAGCGCCTTCAAGCAATTGGTCACTAATCGCATGTTATTAGGGATTTATCTTGGTCAATATTGCATCAACGTTTTGACGTTCTTTTTCATTACCTGGTTTCCGCTTTATCTGGCAATGGATAAGGGGCTGGATATCAAAACGGTTGGATTTATTGCGGCCATCCCGGCAATTTGCGGGTTTCTGGGCGGATTGATGGGCGGTGTGATCTCGGACCGTATTTTACGCATCACAAAATCACTGTCTATCGCACGTAAAACGCCAATTGTCCTCGGTATGCTGCTCTCCATGGTGATGGTGTTCTGTAACTATGTCGACTCGATTTACCTGGTTGTCTTATTCATGTCACTGGCTTTTCTTGGCAAAGGCATTGGCGCACTGGGATGGGCAGTGATGTCAGATACCGCCCCGAAAGAGATGGCAGGTGTCGCCGGTGGGTTGTTTAATTTGTGTGGTAATTTCGCAGGCATCATTTCTCCGGTTGTCATTGGCTATATCGTAAAAGCCACAGGACATTTTGAATGGGCGCTGGTATTCGTTGCGATCCATGCGCTCATCGCCATTTTCAGCTTTGTGGTCATCGTTGGTCCGGTTAAACGTATTGAACTAAAAAAAGCGCTTTAAGCCCTACCGTGCCACGGATGGCACCGGGTCTGATTCCAGTCAACCTTCTCCTGACAATCCGCATATTTATTTCCTCAGAAAAAAGCCCTTTTCCAAAACAGAGATGGGCGAATTCACTTCCTTTTTTTGTTTTTTTACTAGTTTTTCCCTGATGCTGCTTTTTCAGCTTAAACGTATGCCGTTTCGGTACAGATGTGAAAGGTTGACTTCAGGTAGGGTTGGATTTATGTAGTTCTATGTCAACGGAGAGACAAAATCGATGAAATCATTATCAATACCCCATAATTTAATTCAGATGTTTGAAAATGACACCGTGGTAGGTTGGGCGATAAAAGACCGTACCTCAAAATTTGTCTATGTAAATAAAGCATTCAAGATCTGGCAAACTATCGCCACCTCTTATGATGACGAAGGCCGTAAGATCCACGACGTTCCGGTACCAGTCGCTGAATTTGCCGATATATTTGAGCAGCAGGAAAGGTTTGTAGAAAGCACAGGAACTATTTAAAGAGCCATCACGACGCATATTCAGGGTCGTGAAAAGATAATGCAGCCGGTTTATAATATTCAGGAACCACTTTATGACGAAAGCGGCACATGCATAGACACAATAATAAGCGTAAGACACGTTAATATCCTTACACCTATATCATTATTAAATGGCAAGCTGAATCAACACGCCACTTTTCAAACTCCACCTGATATTTTTACAGAAAAGGAATGGGAAGTAATGTATTTATTACTTTGTAATCTCAGCCTTAAGGAGATAAGTAATGTTCTTGGCATTTCTGTAGATGCCGTGAACGGGAGGCTGAGAAGCTCCTTCAGAAAAACCGGTGTAAACTCATCCGCGACATTAGTTGATTTTTGCAGAACCAGTAGATTTGATAACTATATTCCTCAGTTTTTCCTCAAAAAAGGCCACATCGTCATAACTGGTTGAGAAAAATGGAATTTTACTTCAAAAATTCATTGCTGGGATGGGCGGTAAAAGATCACTCATCCCGATACGTTTATGCCAATGACCGAGCCTGCAATTACTTCAACATCCCTTCTGATAAAATAAACGGGTGTACAGACCGGGATCTGATTAAAGATATTGATAGCGTTTACCACAGCAACATACTCGATGATCAAAAAATTGCCCGCACCGGCAGGATAAGTGTTGTGGTGAAAATCGTGAGAATACGTTGTTGTCAGAAGGCGGGAGCACTGAATACCTCGAGTCTGCTGCAATATTGCTATTGCAAGGGGTGGGATAATTATGTCCCACCTTACTTTTTAAACAAGAGATACCTGGTCATTGAACAATAATGGGACAAGCACTGGCGGACCTTAAGCCCGCCAGCATGTCACCGTTAAAACGGTGCCACCTGCGCCAGACTCACGGGGTGCCGCTGCCGCCACCAGCCAAAGCTCAGTAAAGAAATTCCACCAATGATGACCAGTGCACCCAGCAAGGTGAAGCCTGACATATAACTTCCCGTACGCGCATACAGAATCGCGACCATGAAACCTGCCAGCGTACCGCCACCACCAGCACCAATGCCATTGACGATGCCCGATGCAGCCCCCACCGCATGAGGACGCACACTTGACTGGATGATCGACCAGATATTCGGCGTAAAACTACTGGCGTAATAGCCCATTGCCAGGGTGATCAACGTCATTTTCACCACGGCGCTCTCGACCCACGGCAACAATAGCAACATCGCGCCAGGGATAAGCAGACCCAATGCGGCGATTAAAATCCGCTTACCGGTTTTGTCACTCAGCCATGACATAGGGATAGCCAGCAATACGGCCAGCAGGTAGGGCAGCGCGCTGGCAAATGCCTGGCTCCATCCGGTGAAGCCGAGGGATGTCACCACCATTGGAATCCAGAGCGTAATCCCCCAGAACAACATCCCCTGCGTAAGATAGGTGATGATCAACAACACAAACGACATGCCGCCAAAATCCTCACGAGTCAGACGCACTTTGCGCGGGGCCACCTGCGCCTGCTGCAACGGCGCATCACGCGTATTCAACAGCACGCGAGCATAGAGCGGCACCATCACAAGTAATCCAATGCCGCCACAGAGGAAAAAGAGATTACGCCAGCCCATCATATTGTGTAGCGGTGTCAGGATGATAAATCCCAGTCCGAGCGCTAAAAACTGGCCGTAATAATGGATAAGGCTGTTGGCGCGGGTCAGTTCTGCCGGGGAGAACCACAGCCGCACAAAGCGGGATTGCTGCGGCCAGTAAATCCCTTCCGCCACTCCCAGCACGAAGCGACAGGCGACCAGAAAGGCCACGCTGCTGACCAGGCCGGTGGTGAGGGTAGCCAAAGACCAAAGTGCCATCATACCGATCGCAATGGTTTTAGGGTCAAATCGGGTGGTGAAGATACCGCCGGAAATATTCGCAACGATATAACCGATGAGAAAAGCCGTCAGTACCAGGCTTGAGGTGGTGGCAAACCCAGCTCCGCTAAAACCGAGATCCTGAGCCACGTCCTTCAGCGTAACGGAGAGATTAGTGCGGTCGATGTAAGAGATAAACATACCCAACATCAGCGTACCGCCAATACGTAACCATGGAGATTGCATAGAGATGACCTCAGTAAAAGTCAGCAGCGCGCCACAAGGGAACGCCTGCTTTCAGGGTGAGTTGAGGCATCAGCAACTGGCTACCTGTCAGGGTATGCTGATGGACATCGGTAAAGGTAACCGAACGATTTTCAAGCCGAAAAAGCGCCACATCGGCATAACTGCCCGGCGCCAGGGTGCCTATCTGTTGTTGCATTCCCAGTAAGGCCGCAGGCCGGGCGGTACAGCGGGCAACCACCTGGTGCAGCGACAAACCCAGCGCAAGAAACTTCGACATCACCCAAGGCAAGCCATACACCGGTGCACGGTGTAACGTCATTGATGACAGATCGCTACTGATGATATCCGGCAGAAAATCATCCTCCACGGCACGCTGAGCCACCCGCTGGGAAAAATTATTGCGGCCATGAGCACAATCAAAGATCACCCCGCGCTGGCGTGCCAGGCGCGCCGCAGGCTTAACGCGCCCCTGTTCATCAAGCAATGTGTCCCCTTTCCCGTGGTAACAATGGGCGAACACATCCCCGGCACGGAATATCTCCAGCAGTTGTTCGGTAGTTTGCACCGGGTCAGTCATGTGCACGGCGACACGACAATTAAGCATCTCAGCCATCTCAACGGCACGTATCATCGGACGGGAACCCAGTTCACCGACAATGCCGCGTTCTTCTTTCAATTTTAGACCGAGCAGGACATCAGGATACTGGCGGAAAAGTTGCTGTAATCGGGGGAGGTCGAAATAAGCCGGATCGTGATTCTCTTCTTGCCAGAGCTGGCCTGCCGGGTACGCTGCGACATAAGCTTTAATACGCACCAGGCTACGGGGGATCTGGTCGCGCAGAAAGCTTTCGACATTGGCGCTCCCGGCAGAACCGGCATCAACCACGGTAGTGACACCAAGCGGCAGGGTGGCAAGATCGGGAGGTACGCTACTGTGGGTGCCGCCATAAAATACATGGGCGTGATAATCAATTAACCCGGGAAACGCATAGCAACCGGCAGCGTCGATAATCTCAGTCGTGCCGCTGACAGGCGTATCCTCCGGGGCAATGACATCATTCAGGATATGGATATCCTGACGGCATTCCGTTCCTCTGGCGGGATCAATAACAATGGCATTCTTAATTAACAGATGTTTTTCGGGCATAGGGACAGACCTTATTTGTGGTTATTCACCTTTTATTCCCTCTAAGCCTGGTGTTAAACACTGAATTAAGCATCGTTCATCTGCCCGGATTTAACGCCATCAGGAGCTGATTCTCTGTGAAAATACCCAATTTGATTTTAACTGCTTCACACTATTTTTTATTTTGTGAGCAATCCCGTGTTGACACAAAAAATAACAGATTTACATAAATTGACGCACAAAAAATAGCAAAATCGCTGCGTTAACATAGCAGCAGACCTCTCAGTCTGCTGCCACTCATCAAGGATTTACGGGTAACTCACCGGTGTGATTGCGCTCGGGTCGAGATGTTTACTCAATGTCTTGATTGCCGACTTCATCGGGCACAACGTACCGACGTCAGTGATACGGCAGTCGGCCTGACGCCACTCTTCACGCAGCAACGGATGAGCCTGGTCGACTGACTGTAAATGACGCAGGTCGTCCAGACTTTGTCCCTGAAAGAAGACATGGATAAACCGCTCACCACTTTGCGTGTCACGCCAGCGCTCAAAGACCAGACTGCTTCCCGGCGGAATATTGCCACGCGTATAGCCCGGCAGCGTCCAGCTGAAGCCCATCAGCGTGCGCACCATCGCGATATTGGTATCATGTGCAACCAGCAGCAACCAACGCGTATCCGGCATCGACGCCGGGGTATGATCCACCCCCTGCAACATGGCGTTCAGCAATATGGAACCCCGTTTCTGCGCGGTATAAAGCACGTCATTACTGAGATCATAATTGGCGGTCAGCAAGGGCAAGATCTCGGTTATCTGTGCAGCCGTTGTGATTTTCCCCCAGGCGAGCTGACTGAGCGGCAAATTTTCATTCCAGCCAAGCCGCAAGGTTTCCACCATATTAGCCAGCACGCTCAAACCCTCAACATAGGTTTTGCCACTTTTGCTTTGTTTAATTTGCCAGGGTTTATCAAAAAAAGAGCAGTCCGTTCCGGGAGCGCATACCGCGGCCTTCAGTGCGCTCACCGCAGGCTGCAATGCCTGTTGTCGTGCCGCCAGATCCCCCGCTTTGGCCTGTACCGCTGCCAACTGTGTTGCCGGTTCGGTGTTCGTCGCCGGAAACGCTTCGGTCTGGAACAACGGATCGTTCTCCTCCTTCACGCGGTGAATGGCAACACCACAACCGGGAAATGCCCCATCAACCAACGCCAGGGCTGTCGCCTGGGTACGTTGTAACGGACTGGCTCTGACATAGATATCCTGTGGCTGCGGGCAACCGGCGGTCAGTAAACCGAGCTGGCGATAGTGTTCACCTTCCCAGCGTCCTTTGTTTACCACCGCCGCATAACCATGTCCGGTCAGTTCACCGTCACGGGTGACCCAGGTTGTCCAGTGACGATGCGTGGCGGCCTCGATGTCCTTGCGGTTATCCGGCGTGGGTGGCCGGATGCCGTGGCGGCTGAGTTCCACCACTTTCTCCAGTTGATAATGTGCTGCTGCGTGGGTTTGCGTTGCGCATAACCACAGTGCTCCGGCGATGAACAGGCGTGCAGCGGCCTGATGTCTGCGTGGCATCATAATCTCTTCCTTTATTGAGGTAATTAAGATGAAAACAGGGTGCGGTGTTCGCTGGCGTTGCGTCTCGCCACCATCACAGCAGTGACAAAACACAACAACGCGGAAACAAGACCGGCTGCCACCCAAAACAGGGACAACGTGTGAAAATCGTAAAGTTTTTTGCCGTTTTCCATCACCGAGGTTTTATCGATGATAAAGCCGGTCAGGAACTCACCAAAACCCGCGCCAGCGTAGCTGACAATACCAATGGTGCCCAGCGCAGCGCCTGCTGCTTTGCGCGAGGAGATATCCACAGCGAGCAAACCGCCCAGAAAACAGGTCAGCGCGCCAATGGTGGCACCGAAGATCACCATCGACAGAATATCGGTGTAGTAGCTGTGTGGGGACCACAGCATCAAGGCAAAACCGGCGGTGTTAATCAGACTAATAAAACCCGCCATAATGCTGCGATTGCGGGCAAAGAAACGGTCTGATAACACGCCAGCGAGAATGGTGCCAACGATGCCGGCAATGGCATTTACACCAATAATGGCGGAGGCTTCGACGGTGGTGTACCCCTTGCCTTGTTGCAGGAAAAAGATGCCCCAGGAATTCACACCGTAGCGATCGATATACATAAATGCCGAAGCCAGCGCCAGCGTCCAGAGCGCCGGGTTGCGCAGCGCAATCAGTTGATTACGCAACACCGAACTTCTGGCTTCTTCTTCTTCAAGCGGTTCATCGCTGATGGTATTGATTGAGGGAAAGCCACTGCTCTGCGGCGAGTCACGCATAAACAACAGCATGATCACCACGCCTGCGGCACCCAGCGCCGCGGTGGAGAGATACCCCATATGCCAGCCGTAACCGGCAATAACCGCAGCAATCACCATGTAGGTCATGGCTTCGCCGATATTGTGCGCCGTTGACCAGATGGAATAGAAGGTGCCACGCTCCTTCGTCCCGTACCAACGTGCCAGCGACACGGCACATGGCCCGACCCCCATTGACTGTGCCCAGCCATTGATGCCCCAGAAAATCGCCAGCATCATGGCATTGGTGGTCATGCCCATCATCAAGTTCATGCCGGCACTGAGCAATAATCCCAGGCTCATAAAGCGCACCACGTTGGCATGATCCGCGAGAAACCCGTTCACAAACTTACCGATGGCATAACTAAAGAAGAGTGCAGAACCAATCATGCCCAATTCTGACGGTGAAATCCCTAAATCCACCAGCGCACTTTTGGCAACGGTAAAGGAAAGACGGCACACATAAAAGGTGACGTAAGCCAGTGTCATCGCCAGAAAGGTCTGCCAGCGCACCACGCGAAAACGGTTTTCATTAAAAGTTATGCCGTCTTTCGCCGGGCTGGCCCGGAAAAAGCTGAGTAATCCAGACATCATCGTATCTCCGTTGGGCGGAGGCGGTGCTGATTGATGTGTTTCATCCCTGAGAGCGTGTTCCCTGTTGTGTAGAGTACATAATCAGATGCCCTACCCGTGCAGGTTAAAGTAAGGGTTGTTTAACCCATTGTTTTAATTGTGGGTAAATCTTTTCACTTGCCAAAAGAACAACATTTCCGCGCGCGATCCCCTCCGCCGCCAGATAATCGTTGGTGATACCACCCGCCTCCCGCATTAACACGATCCCCGGTAATCCATCCCAGGGGTTCATATGCGGCTCGTAATACCCAATCAGACGACCCGCCGCAGCCCATGCGCTCATTAACGCACCAGATCCATTGCGCACGAACATGCCGCCATGTTGCAGAAGTTGGTCAAGAAACGGCAGGAAATCTTCGGTAGAAACGCGATGCGACGTGCCGACACCCATCACCCCACCCGCAACGGTGGTCGCCGGATGCGGCGAGATTTGCTGATCGTTCAGCCACGCGCCCTGCCCTTTGCAGGCATGGAACAGCTCGTGGTGATTGGGGTCATACACCACGCCGATCACCGGTTCGCCGTCAATAACGATGGCCAGCGAGAGACACCAGGTATGCAGGCCGTTGAGAAAACAGCTGGTGCCATCGATAGGGTCCACTACCCACAGCACCGATTTCCCCTCATCGGCCGTGCCGCTCTCTTCGCCGAGGAAACCATCGTTCGGAAATGCCTCCGCTATCCGCGATTTTACGAAGGACTCCACCTCACAATCGGCGCGGCTGACCACATCCTGCAAGTCGCTCCCTTTGTGCAGGGTTTGCAGGCTGTCACGCTGTTGATAGAACTCATACGCCAGTTTTCCACCTGACTCAGCAAGACTACAGGCGAAGCGATAGCGCGCCAAAAGCGAATCATTTTCACTGGTTAACATAACCTCTCCCTAAAATGCACACGCGTGCATTATGCGATAAAAAATTAGCCCCGAAGGGCAGAGAGAGTGTGGCGGCAGTCGGCAGATTATACTGTGACCGATGCCGCATAAAATTAATTTTCCATTAAGCACTGTTACGGATAATTAATTTCACTGGTACGGCACGCTGCCGTGAAGGGAGATCAAACTGTGCAATCCGTGTGATAAGAAGATCGACCGCATGGTGTGCCAGTGCGTCGGTATCCTGTTGAATTGTCGTGAGATGATAGGGATCCCATTCTGCCTGGGGTATATCATCGAACCCGATGACAGCGGGGAGTACCGTCCCATCATTAAGGGAACGAAGACCGTCAATTGCGCCCAGCGCCAGCATATCTGTGGCACAAATCAGCACATGGCAGCGACTCAGGGTGATGGCAGCGGCACGCCCTGCCGCATAACCACCACCCGCGATAAATTGTGGGGTGATGTTAAAATCAGGGGCGGCTAACACCAGCGACTGATAACGCTCGCGAGTACTGAAATTCGACGCATCTTCTCCAATAAACCCCACTTCCTGCCAGCCTCGTTGCCGACAGTAATCCGCCAGCAGCTGCATTCCCTGCGCATTATCGCTGGCAACACGATCGCAACCTTGCAGATTGGCATCACGGTTAATCAGGGTGACCGGGATTTTGCGCGCCAGATACTCCTCCGCCAGGGAGAGTGGCGGCGCACCTGAAGTAATAATCACCCCCGCCACATGATAACTCAGCAGTTGTTTCAGCGAAGGCGCCAGCTGTTCGGGATCGTCGGCGTTCATCAGCAACGGCATAAACCCCTGCAACGCCAACTGATGCACCAGCGGCGAAAGCAGCTTACTGCGGAAAGGGTTGTCAAAACCGGAGGTAATAATACCGATGAAATTGCTGCTCCCGGTATTCATCGTGCGAGCGATAATGTTGACCTGATAGCCCAATTGTTCAGCGGCCTGTAATACTTTGGCGCGCGTTTTTTCCGCAACGGATGCCCCGGGAGTAAAGGTACGTGACACCGCAGAACGTGAAACACCCGCCAGACGGGCCACATCTTCGGCCTTCACCCAGTTTTTATTTTTCTCACTCATGCTGAGTCTTCACTGTGGTCATCCCTTTTTGTGGAGAAACATTCACATTATCAAATCTGTGAGGCGTTGCAATCTCATGCATCCGTCGCCATGCGGGAATTTCATATTGAAATATGCGAATTAATTTAATAACTATCAATAAATTATATTTTCCAGTGCATGGGAAAAATCTCGTATTTTTCCCTGTTGTTAGCCGTTAAGGTTGTGAATCGGCAGTGGACGTTGTTTACTGAGGCAATCAAGGGAGGGACCAACCTATGTTAACCTGCTTTTCCATCGCCAATTATCGATCCATCCGCGATCTGACCTTGCCGCTGGAACGCTTGAATGTGATTACCGGCGAGAATGGCAGCGGTAAATCAAACCTCTACAAGGCGCTGCGCCTGCTGGCCGAGACAGCCAAAGAGGGGGTGATCAATGCGCTGGCAGAAGAAGGCGGGCTGACCTCAACCTACTGGGCAGGTCCGGAAACGCTGTCGCGCAGTATGAAACGTGGTGATGTGCCAATCGAAGGTGGGCCACGCCATCATGTGGTGCGCCTTAAGCTGGGCTTTGCCAGTGACCATTATGGTTATGCGATTAGCCTGGGCTTGCCGACCCCGAGTTCATCAGCCTTTGCTCATGACCCGGAGATCAAGCGAGAGGTTATTTTTAATGGTCCGTACTACCGCCCGGCTTCCTCATTAGTCGAGCGAAAAGGTAATCTGCTTAAAGTCCGCGCAGACAGACAATGGCAGGTCGCCACACAGAAAGTACCGGTCTACGGCAGCATGTTCGACCAACTGGCCGATCCCACCACTGCGCCTGAGGTTTTCCAGGTGCGTGAAATGATACGCAACTGGCGTTTCTACGATCATTTCCGTACCGATAAAGACGCCCCTGCACGCCAGGTGCAACTGTTAACGCGCACCCCGGTTCTGCACCATGACGGCAGAGACCTGGCATCAGCAATTCAAACCATTATTGAAACCGGCGATCGCCAGGCGCTTGCCCGTGCAATTAACGATGCTTTTCCTGGCAGTCGGCTGGAGGTCATGCAGCCAGGCGAGGGACGAGGTGCGATCGCTTTCTACCAACATGGTCTGCTACGTCCTCTTTCGGCCGCCGAACTCTCCGACGGTACGCTGCGGTTTATTCTTTGGGTTGCCGCCTTGCTGACGCCACGCCCACCCGAATTGATGGTGCTGAACGAACCTGAAACCAGCCTGCATCCGGACCTGCTGCCTGCACTGGCGCGCTTAATTCTTCAGGCTTCGCAACATACGCAAATTTGGGTAATCTCTCACGCCAGCCGTCTGGTTAATGCGCTGATGCAAGACTCAGAATGTCACCTGATTGAGCTGGAAAAGGAGCTGGGGCAAACGCAGATTAAAGGACAGGATATTCTCGACGTACCCGCCTGGCATTGGCCTGATGAGTGATGTCACACCGTCACGTCAGGTAAACGTCATTGCCCAGGTGATCACCCCAGCCACTACCGTGGTGAAGGTCAGTGCGACGAGGAAAAGAATATCGACCATTTTTTCCAGCCGGTGATTGCGCCGCTGGTTGCGGGTGCGTAGCGCCCAGTAAGACATGATGGTGGTCGCCAGATAAAGAATGGCATTGATGGCGAGCAGATCATCGCCAAGCGTATCTTCACGTCTCAGGGTGGTCACAACCTGAAAAATACCGATAACCGTAATACAAACGCCGACCATCGCCGCCGACGCCATAAAGATATGCACACAAATATCTTCATCCAGCCTGTTACTGATTTTGGGTTTGATCATCAGCATCACCTTAAAAAGAGCAACGTTCGATTTCTCAAATAGTGGTGATTCACTCTAACCTTATAAGGTTAACTCAGACTGAGGAGAGAGAATATGGCTAGCGGCTGGTCTGGTGATGGCGCCGTTCAGGATCAGATTGACGCCACTGTTGATGATGCCGTTGCCCGGGCACGGAGTCATCTGGGTCTGGGTGAAAGCGCCCACTATTGCGACGAATGTGGTGAGCCGATTCCCGAGGCTCGACGGCTGGCATTACCTGGGGTTCGCTACTGTATCAAATGCCAGAGCGAGAGAGACA
Source organism: Pantoea sp. X-Soil-TKNS-1279 (assembly GCF_059730565.1). Taxonomy (NCBI): domain Bacteria; kingdom Pseudomonadati; phylum Pseudomonadota; class Gammaproteobacteria; order Enterobacterales; family Erwiniaceae; genus Pantoea; species Pantoea sp. X-Soil-TKNS-1279. The sequence goes on from NZ_AP035950.1 coordinate 189,144, forward strand.
AACATGAGGCCAGCCACAGCGGGTACAACCGTCGCGGCAGTAAAGACAGCCAACTGAGATAGCCTCTCAGGGCAGCGTTATTCCGGTTCTATCCAGGTTGAAGTAAAGTCGAACCAGCCCAGATTATTAAAATGCATCCCCTGTGCCTGCTCTGGCCCCTGCAAACGCATCCAGTGGTGAAACAATGGCTGCAACCACCCTTCCCTGATAATGATCTCCGTCAGTTGCCTGGCAGGGAGTACACCCGCACGCCACTGCTGCTGCCAGTGGGAAAATAAATGCTCATCGCCACCAGAAATGGAGGTTTTTAATAATGGCATACCGGTCAGCCAGGCACCGACATTCCAGGCCTCCGGCAAGGTAAAATTCACTGTACCTAACCATAAATCCGCGTCACCGGTGCCTGCCGCCCAGGCTTCATAGGGCATTTCAATCGCCTCAACGTCAACACCACTGGCTGCCAGAATCTGCTGACATGCCCGAATTAACACGGGAAATTCCCAGTGTTGATGGTGGTACGCCAGCCGCAGGCGTTGAAGGTCGGGAGTGCGCATTCCTCCTTTTGCAATCTGATGCGACCAGTCGGAAAGCAAGCTCTCTGCGGGTAGCCACAGCGCCCGGACCGTTTCCGGCATCTGTTGCCTGATGGCTTGCGGTGCCAATTGCGCCCGAATCCAGCGTCGGTGTGCAGGGTTATGCCACAGGGGCGAACGGCTGTCGCACAGCAAAAAGTAGCCGCCGCGCTCCAGTACCGGCTCTTCCGCTGACGCGGTAAAGTGCGCACCCAGCGCGGCGACGTACTCGATATCGCTCATCCCGGAACTCAGCAACGCCGAAGGTCGGTCGGAAGGGACGGGTTCCAGGCAGGTAATGATATCAATTTCGTCCAACAGGCTGCGAAAGCCAAAGTAGCGATCAAACGCGGTCAGGCGCAGGTGCCATTCGTTATTTTCCGCGACCTGATAAGGCCCGGAACCGACAGGGTGCGAGGCAAAATCAGGCCGCTGGTGATGGTCGGCGGGCAGAATCAATGCGGCGGCATCCGCCAACAATTGTGGCAACAACTCATCCGGGTGGCTCAGTTCAATCATGACGCTCAGCTCACCCTGCGCCAGCACGCTTTTAAGATGAGAAAAAAGTGGGGATTGCGCGCTGCGGGTCAGAGAAGCCACCACATCGTGGCTGGTTAATGACGTGCCATCGTGAAACAGCACTCCGGGACGCAGGTAGAATCGCCAGTGCAGCGCATCAAGCCTGCGCCAACGGTGCGCGATATCCTGCTCAACCTGCCCGGAGTGCTCATCAATACGTGTCAGCCCGCTAAATATCTGCCGGATCAGGTGAATTTCCGTACGCCGCAACGCCGTTCCGGGATAGAGATTTTGCAGAGATCGATAATAAGGCACACGCAGCGACTGGCGTTCATCCTGCACGCTGTGGCCCAGGCGACCGCGCAGCAGGGAGGCCAGATGGTGTTTCTCATCACCCAATAATGTCAGGACACCACGCATATCGTTCAGATCCAGCAGGCGTTCGGCCTTTGCCAGCATCAGTTGCTGTTGTGAATAGCGTAGCTCCAGTTTTGCCAGATGCCCGCGACCGGGGCGGGCATGCCAGGCCAGCCACCCGGCAGATTGCATCTGGATAATCAGGGTGCGCATATGTCGTTTGCTGCAAAACAGCGCATCAGCGAGGGTTTGCAGCGTGGTCAGTGCCTCGCGCTGCGGAAACAGGGTTAACAACTTTTGATAATGCTGCTCAAGACGTTGGCTACTCATAAAAGATGAACTCTATAGCGCAAAAGACATCAATTTTTCATTTCCTCTTTTTAACGCACTATTTTCCCGCAGGCAATCTAACCGACGGGAACCCCCATGAGCAGAATGATCAACAAAGACACCCGCATATGTATGTCACTGGCGGCGCGACCAACCAACTTCGGTACCCGCTTCCACAATTACCTCTACGAGGCGCTGGAACTCGATTATTTGTATAAAGCGTTCACCACTCAGGACCTGGCGGCGGCCATCGCGGGTATCAGAGCGTTGGGGATTCGGGGATGTGGGGTATCGATGCCGTTTAAGCAGGCGTGCATTCCGCTGATTGACGAGCTGGCCCCCTCCGCCGCCGTGATTCACTCCGTGAATACCATCGTCAATAACGACGGCTATCTGACCGGCTACAACACCGACTATATCGCCATCGAAAAATTGCTACAGAAATACGATGTTGCGCCGCAACTGACCTTTGCCCTGCAAGGCAGCGGCGGCATGGCCAGCGCCGTCGCCTGTGCGTTAAAAAATCACGGATTTCACCACGGCTACATCATCGCCAGAGATGACAAGAGCGGCAAAGCCCTGGCGGCGGCGCACGGCTATCAGCACCGCCATACGATGGAAGGAGTGACGGCTGACGTGTTGATCAATGCCACGCCTCTGGGAATGGCGGGTGGTCCGGAGGCGGAGACGCTGGCGTTCTCATCCACGGCGATTACGGCCGCTCAGGTGGTGTTTGATGTTGTGGCGCTGCCGGAACACACACCGCTGATCCGTTCTGCCCGTGAGCAGAACAAAAAGGTGATCAGCGGTGCGGAGGTTTTTGCCATTCAGGCGGTTGAGCAATTCAGCCTGTATACCGGTGTTCGTCCTTCCGATGAACACTTCCGTCAGGCCGCTGCTTGGGCAAGGCAGGTTTAACGCTGATACAGATGGACGATCTCCGCCGATAACTCCCGCGCCAGCAACGATGTCATTAAATGGTCCTGCGCATGGACCATAATCAAGGTCATGGGCTGGCGACCTTCTCCCGCATCCTGCTCAATCAGGCGGGTTTGCATTTTATGTGCCTGGCGGGTGAAGGTATCGGACTGCTGCAACAGCTGTTGCGCCAGGGCAATATCTCCCGCCCTGGCAGCCTGCAACGCCTCAAAGCACAGGCTGCGTGCCTGACCGGCGTTAACGATAATCTCCATCACCGCCTCTTCTAAATCGATCATCATTGCTCTCCGTCAAAGCCGTTATTTGCCGCCGTGGCAGCAAACCATTCGCCGCTTTTTTTCACGCTGCGCGTCTGGCTGGCGAGATCGAGCTGTACAAAACCGTAGCGGTTTTTGTAGCCGTTACACCAGGACCAGTTATCAATAAAGGTCCACATGTGGTAGCCAAGGCAGTGGCTGCCCTCGGCAATGCCTTTGTGCAGCCACTTCAGGTGATCGGAGATAAAATCGATACGGTATTGGTCGTTAATCTGCCCGTCTCGCGCAAAACGCTGCTCGTTTTCCACCCCCATGCCATTCTCGGAAATAAAACAGCGTGGGTTGCCGTAATTCACTCGCAGATTGGTGAGAATGTCATAGATGCCCGGCGGGTAGATTTCCCAGCCACGATACGGATTCATGGTGCGTCCCGGCATTTCATAATGGTCAAAGAACCACTCCGGCATAAAGGGGGCCGCCGGGTTGACCGCATTTTCGCGGCATTTAACCCGCCGAGGTTGATAGTAATTGATACCCAACAGATCGATTTTTCCTGCCGCGATCAGGGCGCTGTCCCCCGGCAGGCACGCCGGTAATTGGTCGTACTGCTTCAGCAACGCCACCAGATCTGGCGGATACTCCCCCAGCAGCACCGGATCGAGAAAGCTGCGATTAAACAGCAGATCAGCATGATGCGCGGCGGTAAGGTCGGCAGCGTGTTGAGAACGGGGGTACGACGGTGTCAGGTTAAGAATCACGCCGATCTCGCCGCGATAGTCCCCGGCGCGATACGCACTCACCGCCGCAGCGTGGGCCAGTACGGTGTGATACGCCACCGTGGCGGCCCGGCGAAAATCGACCACATTGGGATAGTGGAAATCATAAAGATAGCCACCTTCCACCGGCACGATCGGCTCGTTAAAGGTGAACCAGTGCAGCACCCGATCGCCGAACAGGTCAAAACAGACCTGCGCATAGCGACCAAACGCTGCCACCACGTCACGGCTCTCCCAACCGCCTTTCTCCTGCATCGCCAGCGGCATATCGAAATGAAACAACGTCAGGAACGGCGTGATGCCCTGCGCCAGTAATTCATCAATCACGCAGTTGTAAAACGCCACCGCTTCCGCATTTACCTCACCCGTGCCATCCGGTATCAGCCGCGACCAACTGATGGAGGTACGAAAACTGTTGTGATTAAGTTGCTTAAGTAAGGCAATATCCTGCTGCCAGTGCTGGTAAAAGGTCGAGGTGTGCTGTGGCCCGACCTGCTGATGAAAACGCCACGGTTGTTGTGCAAACCAGTGGTCCCAGGTAGTGGCGCTTTTTCCGCCGCTATCGCTGGCACCTTCTGTTTGCAGGGCCGAACTGGCACTGCCCCACCAAAAATTCTCAGGAAACTGATACTTCATTACGTTTCTCTCCGGATTGAGTTGTCGCCGCCTGTTCCTGGGCTTTTTGTTCTTCAGATTTCATCAGGGAACGCTCATACGCACGCAGGAAAGGCAGGTACATCAGGGCTGACATCACCATGCAAATCAGGCACATCACCACCGGGCTGATCGCCCAGTTGGCGGCCCAGGATGCACCAATTGGCGCCGGTGTTGTCCAGGGCGTGAGCGACACCACCTGGGCCAGCCAGCCCATCCTGGTGGCGGTCCAGGCGAGGATGGCGTTAACCATCGGTACACAGACAAAGGGGATAAACATCATCGGATTCATAATGATCGGCGCGCCGAACATTATCGGTTCATTGATGTTGAAGAAGCTCGGCACGATACCCATTTTGCCAATGGTGCGCAGATGGGTGGTGCGGCTGCGTAACAGCAGGAAAGCCAGCGGTAAGGTGGAACCCACACCCCCGATCAACAGGTAATGATCCCAGAACCCCTGAAGGTAGATGTGCGGCAAAGCGGTGCCCGCCGCCAGCGCCGCCTGGTTAGCGGAGAGGTTAGCCATCCAGAATGGGTTCATAATCCCGGTGACGATCAACGCCCCGTGAATCCCGGCAAACCAGAACAACTGACAAAGCAGCACCGACAACAAGATCGCTGGCAGCGAGTCAGACGCCGACACCAGTGGCTCAAGCAGATGCATAATCGCTTCGGGAATAATCATCCCGGTCTGCGCCTGGATAAACAGATTGAGCGGGTGCAGCGTGCCAATGATCACCACCACCGGGATCAGGATTTCAAAAGAACGAGCCACACCGGTTGGGACTTCTTTGGGTAAGCGGATGGTGATGTTGTTGTGCTTCAGCCAGGCGTAAACCCGCGTCGAATAAATCGCGGTGATCAACGCGGTAAATATCCCCTGCCCGGATAAATAGGCTGTGGAGATAGTGCCGTTGGAGTAAGGTGCGGCCACCAGCAGAAACGCCATAAAGGCCAGCAACCCCGACATTACCGGATCGAGCGAGAACTGCCGCCCGAGGCTTGCGCCAATCCCCACCGAGATAAAAAAGGTCATGACCCCCATGCTGAGGTAAAACGGCAACATCAGTTGCTCACGGTAAGTCGCGGAAAAATCCAGCCAGGCACGGGCAAAGCCGTTGGTGGTGGTGGCCGAGAATGGCGGGAAGATAAATACCAGCATGAAAGAACCGATAATCATAAACGGCAGCGCGGCAGTAAAGCCGTCGCGGATCGCTATGATGTATTTCTGTTGCCCGAGACGTCCGGCCAGCGGCGTGATCGCTTTTTCGATAACGCCAATCATCGACTGATATAACGAACTCATACCATCACCTTTATTCGTGAGCCGCCTCAATAAGCGAAAGCGCGAAATCCAGCACTTTGTCGCCGCGCTGCATACCGTAGTCCATCATCTCGATTGGCTGGACAGGGATCCCGGCGCTTGCCGCTTTGTCGGCCAGCGTTTTCAGCATGTATTTCACCTGAGGTCCCAGCAGCACCACCTGATAACGCGCAAACTGCTCGTCAAATTCGGTCACGCCATACGCATCAATTTCAACGGCCAGACCGCGTTCCTGCGCCACTTCTTTCATTTTGCGTACCAGCATGCTGGTGGACATCCCCGCCGAACAACACAACATAATCCTGATCATCGTCATCCATCCTTCAAAGCTATGCCTCAATGTGGTTACGATTGGATATCATACGGAAACCGGTTTCCATGAAAGGTTGAACGAAGTGTGACCCGCATCAATTTCTGATAAATCGGCGGTTTTTTTATTAGATTCGCATCACAAAACATCATTATTTCAACCCGTAACGGCGCGATTTATCGCACGTCATTTTGGCATAGTTAAAAAACCTCGCGATAAATCGCGCCGCTACGGGATGGTGATTTTGCGCAAAAATGGAAAACCGGTTTCCAACAATCAGGGAAGTCGTTATACTTCTGCTGGCTAAAGTTTGCTCAGGGTTTCCGGGGAGAAAGATGTCTACGATCAACGATGTATCGCGCTTAGCTGGGGTGTCAAAAGCCACAGTTTCTCGGGTGTTGAGTGGTTCGCGCGGAGTGAAGGAAGCCAGCCGTCAGGCAGTGCTCAAAGCGGTTGACGAACTCAAGTATCGACCTAACGTTATTGCTCAGTCACTCTTCAGTCAGTCTACCGGTTGTATTGGCGTCATCTGCGCCCAGGAAAACATCAACCAAACTACCGGCTACCTGTATGCGCTGGAAAAACAACTCAGCCAGCACCAGAAGCATCTTCTGTTACGCTTCGCCAACAACAAAGCCGATGTGTTACATGCGCTCGATGAACTGAGCTGTGGCTTGTGCGATGACGTGCTGATCATTGGCGCGCGCTTCCCGCTCGATATCCAGGATGACAATGTGATTCTGGTCGATTGTGCCGAAACTGACTGGCCCAACAGCATCCAGTTTGACCACGGTTTTGCCGCTGAGACCGCCTGTAACTATCTGATCAGCCAAGGTAAGCGCCAGATTGCTTTGATCTATCCCGAGGCCGGTAACGCAGGCGAGCAGGTACTGAGTGGTTATAAGCTCGCACTGGAAAATAACCTCCTGCCCTATAATCGTAATCTGGTGTTTATGGATGCGCCCTCTTCATCGGTCGCGCTTCAGGTGCTGCTCAACAATGCCAGTACCCTGAATTTTACTGCGTTGTTGACGGCCAACGACCAGGAAGCACAACAGGTTATTACCCAGCTACAGGCCTTTAATAAATCGGTGCCGGGCGACATTATGGTGTTCAGCCTGGCCGGTTCAGTCCATTTACCGGGCATTCCCACCATTCCGGCCATTGAGTATTCACTGGATGCGATGGCAGCCAGAATTGTCGGTTGGCTGACGAGAAAGACGCAAGATATGTTGGGTTCCTGTACGTTACGCGGAAACTTAATCATTCCGCGCTGACACCACCGGAGTGAGGAGACGAATAATGACGCAGCAGTATGAATACAGGCTCACCCGCATACCGGCACCGCCGACGTTTACGGATGCGCGCTCCGTAATCATCCCGGATGCCGTGATGCAGCAACGTCTCGCTGCACTCCTTCAGCGCATGAACGCACAACAACTGGATTACCTGGTCATTTACGCGGATAAAGAACATGGCGGAAACTTTGAGTATCTCGCCGGTTTTATCCCACGTTTTGAGGAAGCCCTGCTGGTGGTCAGCGCGGGCGGCTCTCTCAGCTACATCATGGGCAATGAGAACCTCAAGCTGGTGCCGTTTGCCCGCAACCCCGGCACCTGCCTGCACGCCCCGATTTTCTCCCTGCCAAATCAACCGATGGATGGCGACCAACCGCTACACAAGCTGCTGGCAAGCTGTGGTATCGGCACCACGAGTCGCACCGGGATCGTCGGTTGGAAATTGTTCGCCGATCTCGCGCTGTTTGATGTCCCGGCATTTGTCGCCGATGCGATATTTCAGGCTTCCGGTGGCAAACAACGTGTCAGCAACGCGACCGGGTTGTTTATCTCCCCGCACGACGGGGTGCGTATCCGTAACCGCGCGGCTGAAGTCGCCTTCTATGAATACGGTGCCAATCTGGCATCGGGCAGCCTGCTCAACGCACTGGATGCGGTGGAAATCGGCCTGAGTGAAAAAGCCATTGGACAACGGCTGGCCGCCGCAGGACAACCGAACAACGTCATCAGCATCGCCGCCACCGGTGACCGTTTCAGCCATGCCACTCTTTATCCCCGCGACAAATTGATTGCGCTGGGCGACCGCTTTTCCCTGACGGTCGGTTACAAAGGCGGGCTGAGCAGCAGAGCCGCGTATGTGGCGACCTGCGCTGACGATCTCCCTGCGCAAGTGGCGGATTACCTCACACGCGTGGCGGTGCCCTACTACCACACGGTGATCAGTTGGCTGGAGCGTCTCAAATGCGGCATCACCGGTGGTGAACTGTATCAGACGGTAGAAAATGTGTTGCCGAAGGAGCGCTGGCACTGGCATCTGAATCCTGGGCATCTGGTGGCCGATGAAGAGTGGCTGTGCTCGCCCGTCAGTGCAGGGTCCAGCGCGGTGTTAAGCAGTGGCATGTTATTGCAGATCGATATCATCCCTTCAGTGCCGGGTTACGCAGGATGCAGCATCGAAGATACGGTGGCGCTGGCAGATGCACAGCTGCAACAAGAGATTACGGCGAGCTACCCGCAGGTCTGGCAGCGGATGCAGGCACGGCGGCGCTATGTCGAACAGGTGCTGCATATCAGGCTGCATCAGGATGTGTTGTTGCTGTCGAATACAGTAGGTTATTTGCGCCCCTGGCTGCTGGATAAGACTCAGGCGCTGGTGAAGGCGGCAACCTGAATCCGAACGATTTTCCTATTACCCACACCGTTTGCGGTGAGCGTTGTTAGCCGCAGACGTGCGCTACCCCGTCTGAATTATCATATTTTCATATAGATGAAGGTGATTTCTCGGTGATCTCCTGTCTGATGCGCTGAGAAATAATTGCGCAGCTTCACAATTTTTATTATTAGTAATTGCCAATGTTGCAGAGCGTGCTGAATACTCCCGCCGCAACATCCACATACGTTTTATTGCGGCGTGCTACTGCTTCGGCAGGCAAGACCAAAATAAAAATGCCAGCTCCAGTCTTTTCTGGAGTGCATTTTTGTTTTGGTCTTTTTTTTTGCCTTAACGAAAAGGGAAAATGATGAGTCATAACGAGTTAGCTGATGAAATCCTGCGTCTGGTCAACGGAGGCGAAAACATCCGTACCCTGACGCACTGCGCCACCCGACTGCGGATGGAGTTCAACGATCGTGCTGCGGTCAACAGCGAGCAGATTGAAAAATTACCCGGCGTGATCAGCGTGGTGGAACGCGGTGGACAGTTCCAGATTGTGGTGGGTAACGATGTACAACGGGTATTCCGCGTACTGGAAAAAGCCACCAGCGGCAACAAACCCACGACCACGCCCCAGGCCAAACAAGAGCGTAGCGGTATCGTTTCTCAAATCATCAGCGTGATCTCCACCACCTTCACCCCGGTGATCCCGGCGATTACCGGGGCTGGGATGATTAAAGCGCTGCTGGCGATCTGTAAACTCACCGGCGTGATGAACGAGAGCAGCCCAACGTGGCAGTTGCTGAATATCATCTCCGACGCAGCGTTTTTCTTCCTGCCGGTACTGCTTGCCTATGGCGCGGCATTGAAATTCGAATGTAACGCGATTCTGGCGATGACCATTGCCGGCGCGCTGCTGCATCCGGATCTGGGTAAAATGCTCGCCAGCGGCAAGCCGGTGGATTTCCTCGGTTTGCCGTTCCAGCTGGCGGATTATGCCGGTTCGGTACTGCCCATCATCCTTACCGTCTGGTTGATGTCGTACATCGAACGTTTTGCTGAACGTGTCTCACCGTCAATCATCAAGTTTTTCGTCAAACCGATGATTATCCTGCTGGTCACCGCACCGCTGGCGCTGGTGGTGGTCGGCCCGCTGGGCATCTGGCTGAATGATGTCGTTGCCTCCGGCGCGGTGATTATTGACCGTCATGCCAGTTGGCTGATCCCGATGCTGATGGGTGGCTTGCAACCGTTCCTGGTGATCACCGGCACCGCCTGGGCGATGACGCCAATCGCCACCGGTCAACTGAGCAAGAACGGTTTTGAAATGATTAACGGCCCTGGCATGCTGGCTTCTAACATCGCCCAAGGCGCAGCGACCCTTTGCGTGGCGCTGAAAACCCGCAACAAAAACCTGCGTCAGCTCGCGTCTTCCGCTGGCTTCACCGCGTTGCTGGGCATTACCGAACCTTCGCTGTATGGCGTGACCCTTAAGTTAAAACGACCGCTGATCGCGGCGATGATTGGTGGCGGCTGTGCCGGTATCTATGCCGGGTTAAGTGGCCTGGTCCGTTATGCGTTCGTCTCCCCCGGACTGGCCGCCCTGCCTGCCTTTATTGGGGCTAACCCGATGAACATCGTTCATGCCTTGATCACCTGTGTGATTGCGATCGTGGTCACCTTCGCCCTCACCTGGATACTGGGTTTTGACGATATCCCTGATGGCGACACTCAGCCCCTCAAAGCCGCACCGGCACCGGTAAACCTGAAGCCCGGTACCATCATCAGCCCGTTGCGCGGCGAGATGGTGCCATTAGCTGAAGTCAAAGATGATGTGTTCTCCCACGGCCTGCTGGGCCAGGGCGTGGCGATCCGTCCCGAGGAAGGTGTGTTGCGCGCTCCGGTGAGCGGCAAAGTGATGACCTTCCTGCCCTCCTGCCATGCCGTAGGCCTGATGAGCCACGATGGTATGGAAGTGTTGGTGCATATCGGTCTGGATACCGTGGCGCTGGGCGGTCAGCATTTCAGTTCGTCCTTAGAGGTGGGCGATGAAGTTCAAGCGGGGGATGAGCTGGTACGTTTCGATCTGGCAGCGATTGCAGCCGCCGGTTATGACCTGATCACGCCGGTGGTGATCATTAACAGCGATGAATATGCCGTCACCACGGCCCCTGCCGCACCGGTCGATTTCGGCCAGCCGATTATGGAACTCAGTCTCAGGGAGCAGGCCGCATGATTTATCAGACACAAGCCGCGTTTCCTGACGGTTTTCTGTGGGGTGCCTCTACCTCGGCTTATCAGGTGGAAGGCAGTTGGGACAGTGACGGCAAAGGCCCGTCGGTGGTGGATATGCTGACCCATCCGGCGGGCAAAGCGGATTTCACCGTCGCCAGCGACCATTATCAACGTATGGAAAGCGATGTGGCGTTGTTTTCCCAGCTTGGCCTGAAAGCCTACCGCTTCTCCATTGCCTGGTCGCGGGTGATCCCCGACGGCGATGGTAACGTTAATCAGGCGGGCCTGAATTTTTATCGTCGCCTGGTGGATACCCTGTGCGCGCACGGCATTGAACCGATCGTCACGCTGTACCATTTCGACCTGCCCTGGGCGCTCGAGCAGAAAGGCGGCTGGCTGAATCGTCACACCATCGACGCCTTTGTGCGCTATGCCGATGTGCTGTTCCTTGCGTTAGGCAACAAGGTGCGTTTCTGGCTGACGATTAATGAGCAGAACACCATGATTCTGCATCCCGGCGCCATTGGCACACCGCCGGGGCGCGAGTTACCGGATAAAAAATCACTCTATCAGCAAAGCCATCATATGTTGGTGGCGCAGGCACAGGTGATGCAGCGCTGTCATCAACGACTGCCCGAGGCGAAAATCGGTCCGGCGATCAACACCACCTCAATGTACGCCGCCACCTGTCGCCCGGAGGACGCCATCGCCGCGCACAACTGGGAAACGCTGCGTTGCTGGAGCTTTCTCGATGTCGCGGTACATGGCCGCTATAACGCCCTGGCCCTGCGTTATTTGCAGGACCGTGACCTTGCGCCACAGATGCTGCCGCAGGATACGGCGCAACTGGCGGCGGCACGCCCGGATTTTGTCGCCATCAATTACTACTCCACCGCCACCATCGCCGCCAGCCGCGGTGATGCCTCCGATGTTGCGCCGCGCGCCGGCGATCAGCAGATTATGTTAGGTGAACCCGGCGTATACCGGCCAGAGGAGAATCCTTATACCGCCAAAACCCCGTATGGCTGGGTGATTGATCCAGTTGGATTACGTTTAACGCTGCGCAAGGTCTGCGAACGCTATGGCCTGCCGGTGATGATCACCGAAAACGGCATCGGTGCGCCTGACACCCTGGCGGCCGACGGCACAGTCGATGATGGCTACCGCATCGATTTTCTGCGTCAGCATATTGAGCAAATTCAACTGGCGCTGGCCGACGGCGTTGAGGTCATCGGTTATTTCCCGTGGTCAGCGATTGATGTGGTTAGCACCCATCAGGGCTATGCGAAACGCTATGGTTTCATTTATGTTAATCGCCACGAGCAGACGCTGAACGATCTACGGCGCATACCCAAACGCAGTTTTTACTGGTACCAGCAGGTGATCGCCAGTAACGGACACCAATTACAGGACACCCGTTAGCAGATGAAGGTCATTAAAGTCCTGAACAACAGCCTGGTGCTGATCGAGGATGGCGAAGGTAAAGAAGCCATCGTGATGGGTAAAGGCATTGGTTTTAACAGCCATGTTGGTGACCTGATCCCGCGCGAGAAGGTCGAAAAGTTGTTTATGGTGCAGGAAAATCTGCCCGGCGCGGAGTATCTGAACGCCTTCGCCGCCATGCCGGAAGAGATTTTCCAGATGACCGCGCTGGTGATGCAGATGGCGCAGCAGGAACTGAGCCATCCGCTGCGTCCGCAAATCTTTTTTACCCTGACCGACCACCTGATGTTTGCAGTGGAGCGCAGCCGCAAAGGGATCATGCTGCAAAACCGCGTATTGTTTGAGGTACAACGTTTCTGGCCAGCCGAATTTAACCTCGCACAGCAGGTGGTCGCGCGACTCAACAGTCAGTTCCAGCTTGAATTGCCCCCCGAAGAGGCGGGCAACATCGCTTTTCATCTGGTAAATGGTCAGTCGGAGCACAGCGACACCAGCCAGACATTGCTGGCGATGCGCATGCTGAAAGATATCTTCAATATCATTCAGTACCACGCCTGGATCACTATCGACACCTCTTCGCTGAATTACTCACGCTTTTTGATCCATATGCAGTTCTTTATCCAGCGGATGTTCGCCGGGCAGCTTAACCACAGCCAGGGCAATGCGTTGCTGCCACAAATCATCCGCCAGCACCCGCGTATGCACCGCTGTGCGCTGGTGATTAATGATTATGTGAAGAAAATGCTGGAGGTTGAGATGACCGATGATGAGCTGCTGTGGCTGATCGTCCATCTGGTGAGGATTGCAGAGGCACCCGTAGATTAATTGAGAAGAACGGGATATTAAACAGTCATGTCGGAAATATTTTGATTCCCATATGACTCATTAACCGACTTAATGACTCATATAAAACCCATAGCGCTGTTAGCTCACCGATGTCTTCAATGCTATAATGCCTCTATATAAGCCATAAAGTATGTTAATGACCTTTAAGGAGGTCAAAATGCCTCGTTCTGTTCCAAGAGCCTACTCTCGCTATACACATGAAGCTTTGCGTTTACTGGCGGCAATGATCCGGTTAGAGCGTAAAAGCCAAAAGATGACGGAGTCAGAATTAGCTGAACGTGCAGGCATATCTCGCAGCATGTTGCAGCGCATCGAAAAAGCAGACCCAAAGTGTGAGCTTGGCGTAGTGTTTGAAGTTGCAGCGTTATTGGGCATACGATTATTTGATGTAGATGCTGATACGCAAAAGTTAAGGGATTACCGTAAACATGCTGAAGACAAATTGAGTCTGCTGCCACAACGGATACGTAAACAAACGAAGGAAACGTTTGATGATTTCTGAACGAGCATCACAACAAGCATTTGTATGGATTTGGCTGCCAGGAGAAACAGCTCCCGTTGTTGCAGGTCGCCTGAGTAGTGACGATCGAGGCAATCTGGTTTTTAACTACGGTAAAAGTTATCTCGAACGTATCAATGACCAACCTGCTGCAATGCCGATATATCAGCCTGAACTCCCTTTACAATCTGGTATTCTGCCACTATTACCGGGTCTTACGATGCCCTCGTCTATCCGTGATAGCGCGCCGGATGCATGGGGGCGTCGGGTCATCATTAACCGCAAACTTGGGATACGGGGCGCAGATACCGATACCGCTTTGCTTGATGAGCTGACTTATCTGCTTGAGTCAGGTTCAGATCGGATCGGTGCTTTGGACTTTCAGCAATCAGCGACGATATATGAACCCCGTTACGCTAAAAATGTTGAGATGGAGGAGTTGCTACGTTCGGCTGAGCGCGTAGAGCAAGGCGTTCCCCTTACTCCTGAACTGGATCAGGCATTATTCCACGGAAGCTCAATCGGCGGCGCACGTCCGAAAGCACTTGTAGAGGAACAAGGTAAAAAATACATCGCCAAATTTTCAGCCAGCAACGATCTCTACAGCGTGGTCAAAGCTGAATTTACCGCCATGAGACTTGCTACCCTTTGCGGCCTGAACTGCGCGCCAGTACGTATGACGCAAGCAGCGGGTAAAGATATTTTGCTCATTGAACGATTTGATCGGATTAAAACCGATGCTGGCTGGACACGAAGAGCGATGGTATCAGCTTTAACCCTCTTCGGTCTGGACGATATGATGGCGCGGTATGCCAGTTATGAGGAGTTCGCTCATCTCATCCGCCAGCGTTTTGAACATCCGAAAGAGACGCTTCGAGAACTCTTTGCACGCATATGCTTCAATATTTTGTGTGGTAACACCGACGATCATGCCCGAAATCATGCCGCCTTTTGGAATGGTACAAGGCTTTCACTCACACCGGCTTATGACGTCTGTCCACAAGGCCGTGCTGGAAATGAAGCCACACAAGCTATGCTAATTAACGGTAATAACCGTTTCAGTCAGCGTAGTGCATGCCTTGAAACCGCGCAGAATTTCCTGTTATCGAAGGAAGAGGCTTCCGAAATTTTTGAGGCTCAGGTGGAAATCATCAAATCCAGTTGGGATGATGTGTGTGATGAGGCTGGATTGTCAGAAGTTGATCGCCGTTTTTTCTGGAAACGACAGTTTTTAAATCCTTTTGTCTTTGAATAATAACTCACAAGGTATTCAGGATGATTTATCCGTGGATGAAAAACGCCAGCTACGGGCGTTAAACGAGGGTTGGTAATGGACAAGAAATTGTTTGGGCGTCTGAAAGAAAGTATGACGCAAATGAGTGAAATTATTGAAGGCACCCGCGAAGCTTCACGCGAACCTACTGGACCAGCCAAAGCGCTGTTACGTGCTATTGAGCGCGATCCACAACATGTCATCCCAGCTCTTTCCCCTAAATCCTGATTCCATGATGATTTCTGAGCACCTACCAATTCAGCAGGTGCTCAGTCTTAACCTACATCAACTCTCTTGCATCGACTTCAGCATATGGTCTGCCAGACGCAAACTCAGGGCTGCGCCGGTCAGTGTCGGGTTCATGCAGGATGCCGAAGGCATCACGCTGGTGCCCGCAATCCACATATTGGGGTGATCGTGGGTACGGCAGTTACTGTCCACCACCGAATTCTTCGGATCATCGCCCATAATGGTGGTGCCCATGATGTGCTGCCTGTCCTGATACTTGGTATCAATCGACAAAATTTCCGCGTTGAGCAGCTCGGCAAACTTGTGGAAATCCTTAATACCTTCATCCTTACCGGCATGCCAGTAATCGGTCACGCTGTAATAAATTTCCGGCAGTGGAATCCCAATCGCATCCTTTTTGGTTTTGCTCGGCGTCACGCGGTTTTCCGGCAGCGGCAGGGTCTCAAAATCGATGGCGAAGTTAAGTGAACGTGCCGACTGACGTCGAATCTCCGCGTCAAGTTTTGAACCCAGCACCCCTTTTGCGATCAGCGACGCGGCATAATCGGCGGTCGGCACCGTATTACGCACCTTGATTTTGTAGCTGGGGAAATCCTTGCGGAACGCGCCATCACGATTGTTCAGATAGACCAGCAGTTCGGTTGGACCCTGACCCGGCCACACATCTTCCGACATCATCACATTCATGCTGATGCCGGTGTGCCCCATCAAATTGCGCCCGACCTGGTCAGAAGAGTTAGCAATGCCGTTGGGGTACTTCTCTGACGTGGACATCAACAGCAGTTTTGGCGATTCAATACCGTAAGCCGCCAGCACAAAGTAGTTCGCCGTCAGATGATGTTCGGAGCCATCCGGCTTTTTATACCAGACGCCGGTGATCTTACCGTCATCCGCCGCTTCGATGTGGTACACCACCGCGTTATCGAGCAGCTTTGCGCCGAGACGCTCGGCTTCATCGATATGCATCGAGCCATCGTATTTGGCGGCAATCGGACAGACCGGGTTGCAATTGTTATTTCCGGCGCACATCGGGCGTTTGCCCCACGGCTTGGTCGCACGACCGTTCGGCTCCAGCACCGGGTTGTAGCCCCCTTTACCGAGCAGGTCGCTGAGGCGGTCAAACAGGTAACTGGTCGGCAGACCTGGCATCGGGAACGGGGTGGAGCGTGGCGGCCAGGCTTTTCCGCCCTGTCCACTCTCATCCTGACCATCCACACCGGAAACGCCCAGCTCATGCTCCGCTTTGCCATACCACGGCTCCAGCTCATCGTAACCAAACGGCCAGTCACGGCCCCGGCCATACAGGCTGTTGAGCTTGAAATCATTCGGGATCATGCGCCAAAGCGCAGAACCGAAGTGCCAGGTAGTGCCGCCGACCACGCGCAGGTATTTCGTCGGATACTTCACCGGCCCAACCTGTTGCAAATAATCACCGTAGGTCGAGGGGATATGCGGCGGGTTCGGATAGGGTGAACCCACGCCCTGTAATTTAATGTTAGTCAGTGACATTTTGAACGGTGAGTTACGGAAGCGCTCGACGATCTCCTGACGTGACACCCGCGGTCCTGCCTCAAGGATGATCACCGATTTACCGGCCTTCGCCATTTGGGTCGCGATCAGGCCACCCATCACTCCTGACCCGATGATGATCACATCAGCATCGACTTTTTGTGCACTCATGCGTGTTCTCCTGTTGTTGCCACCTGACCTTTTTGTGTCACTGCCCAATAGAACGGCCCGCCGCCGTAGGTCGGCACCACGAGGATATCTTTGGTGGGCAGGTACATCATGGCATCGGCATAGGCGATCAACTCCAGATCGCTGCCGCTACCCACTACGCCGGTGTACCAGGCAGAAATGAGGGTTTTGGCGGTTTGCCAGTCGCTGTTGTCCGCGGTGAAGGCAGCAAGAAAATCATCAACATGAGAAAAATTACGCTGTTGCAACAATGTCTTCAGACTACTGAGCTTCTGACTGAACTGCGCATCATGACGCGTCAGCGCGTCGTAATAGCGTTGCCCCAGCAACGGACCGCACGGACGGCTGACGAGAAATTGCGACACCTGAAGAAACCCCGAGTCAGCCAACTGATCTGCCGCCAGCGCTCGCGCCGGAAACAGTGAATTGCACATCGCGCCGAGAGACAGGATGCCCATCCCTTGCAGCAGTCGGCGACGGGAGATGGCGGTAGAGTTGTTATGCGCCATGTTTTTTCCCCCTGCGCGAAAGTGAAACTAACAGCACCAGCAGAATAATCACCACGATGGCTGCACCGCCCCAGACTGCGGGCTGGGCCAGACGCGCAATCAATGGTCGTTCACCACCTTCACGCACGGTTTTCACCTGATCGGCCGTCACGTTCAGCTCGGCGTTGCCAAAGTTTTTCAACACGTAGTTGCTGACATCCGCGATTTGCTGATCGGTAAGACGATCGGTAAACAGCGCATCCGGGCCGAAACCTGGCATATCAATATCTTTGCCGTCGACCTGGCGATGAACCCCATAAACGATAGTGGCGATCAAATTGTCAGCCTGAGCGGCACCGGTGGTGGTGTTGTGGAACAGCGAGGGATAGATAGTGTTGCCGGAACCATCCGCCTGATGGCAATTGGCGCAGGTGCTGCTGTAGACTTTCCAGCCCGCATCCGGATCTTTCACGGCGCGTTGCAGTGCTTCACTGGTTGCCGGTTGGCCGATATTATCGCGCGCCTGACTGACCGGCTGACTCATCGCCGGAACCTGACGCAGATAAGCCACCATCGCCTGGATATCATCATCAGACAGATATTGCAGGCTGTGTTCAACCGCTTCGGCCATCGGGCCTGCGGCCTGAGCTTTGCCCGCCACATGACCGGTTTTCAGGTACTGCGCGATCTCAGCATCGCTCCAGTTACCAATACCGGCTTGTTTATCCGGCGTGATATTCGGCGCATACCAGCTACCGAGACTGCCGCCACTTAAGGCCTGATCGTTATTTTGTCCCATCAACGCATTACGTGGCGTATGGCAGGTATCGCAGTGCGCCAGCGCATTCACCAGGTAATCACCGCGATTAATTTCAGCGGATTTATCGGCAGCAGGCGTAAAAGGTTTGGCATCCGCGAATAACATATTCCAGAAGAACATGCTTGAACGGATATTAAACGGGAATGGCAAATTTGTTGGTGCCGGTACATTATCGTTAGCTTTCACGCCGTGCATAAAATACGCGTACAAGGCATGAATATCGCTATCGGTAATTTTCGCATACGAGGTGTAGGGCATCGCCGGATAAAGATGCTGCCCCTGTTTATTAATCCCCTCTCTGACGGCTCTGGCAAAATCCTGTTCGGTATAATCGCCAATTCCCGCTGTTTTCGATGGGGTGATATTGCTGGAAACGATATTTCCGAGTGGCGAAGAGATAATATACCCCCCCGACATTGCTGCACCGTGATCAGGTGCGGTATGGCAGGCCCCACAGTCTGCTGCAATAGCCAGATACTTGCCTTTCGCAATAAGCGATGCAGAGTCGGTCGCATTTTCAGCATGGGCTGAAAATGTCGCAGACATCAGAATGCTCAACGCGAAAGGCAGACAACTCTGTCTCACCTTTCTTGCCTTCATGGTAATTGCTTCCGGTAAATAATTATTAGTGTTATTAAAATAAGAAATGCACATCTGTAGCAATGCCACAGATGCGCAAGGTTAACAGATTGTAAATCTATACAAAATACAAACGGTGCTATAACAGTTCGTAATCATTGAAAACAATATTTTCACCACTGGCCGCCGTGATATCAACTTTGCCAGGTTCGGTCAAAAACGCATCGCCGGGATGAACCCACACTTCTTTTACCCGGTTTACATGGGTAGGGTCGGCTAACAACACCCGCCCTTCTGTGAAGAACACCCGCACTCCCGGCCCATGCTGGGTATATTCGCCGGTGCTTTCACCCGGTTTAAGGGTCACTTTCCAGCCTTTTACGGTTTTCTTATCCAGCACCTGCTGGAAGGCCTCGTTTGACGGGCGGGTGGCGCCGCCAAAATGTTGCGGCCCCGGAATATTGATTTCAAACGCCACCTGATGATTAACGTTATTGCCGGTGTTGGTGACTTTATCGGTATCAGATTTCCCCTGATGTTCCCCGAACTTCACATTGCCGGTTTTCATTTCGGTGTTGTTGGCTGGTTTGTCCGGATATTCGATTTTCACCGGGCTGCCTTCAATATGAGTATTAACGTAATCCAGATGTTGTTCGTGATACAGCGTGGAATGTCCGGGCTGGATCAGCACCCGCATCACTGTGACATACTTATTTTCCAGAATAACGTGATGCAGCGGTTCCAGATCCGTTGCCACCACTTTTTCCGCCGCACTGGCTTGCACACTACCAGCCACAATCGCAGAGGATAATAAGGCGTTCAGCAACGCATGACGAATTTTAGGCATGACAACTCCTTATTTAACGCATAAATATCATTCAAATTCAGGCTGAATGAATAATGTAACATGATGATGGTGATTGATATTTACTCAACAATGGTGACCCAATTTGCACCTTTCCCGGTTGGTACGCGTTCAATTAATGAAAGCTTGCCGGTATTTTGGTCAATTGCATACAACGCCACCTGGGTTGATTTTTGCCCTGACTCGATCAAATAACGACCCGAATTATCAATAGCAAAACCGCGTGGTTGGGTTTCGGTTTTGGTGCTGTTAATTAACGTCAGTCGCCCATCAACCGGAGAAACACGAAAAGCCGTGATATTGCTGCTGGTGCGTTCGGTGGAATAGAGAAAACGACCGTTCGGGGTGATATGAATGTCCGCCTGCCACAAACGCGGCTTGGCTGACTTCGGTAAATCATCATCACCGGTCAGTGGACGCGCCTCACCACGTTGCATATTGCTGGCAATGGCCGGATCGAGCGATGGCGTCGCTTCATGTTCGGTCATGGTACCGTCCTGATTTAGCGTCAGACGCGAGATATTGCCGGCCATCTCAGTCAGCAAATACATGTTTTGCGCGCCTTGCTCATCGCGTTGCGGCGCGAAGACAAAATGGCGAGGACCGGTAGCCGCTTCACGCTGAATATTCACAAAAGACGGGGTATTGGGCGTCACCTTGCCGCTGTGGCTGTCGAAGCGGTATTGCAATAATTGATCAGCACCGAGTAACGGAACAAACAGGAACTGGTTGCCGGGATCGGTTTGAATCGAATGCGCCCGCTTACCGGTATGCACCACCTGTACCGGTGCGCTTTCCACTTTGCCGTCGCTGGCGATGCGATTGACGCTGAACAGATCACCACCATAGGAAGAGGAGAGCAGAAAACGGCCGCTCTTATCCAGCGCCAGATACGCCATCGCTTCCGGCAATGGTGTATCCGCAAAGTGACTCAGGGTGCCATCCGCCTGAATATGCCAGGCCGAGACGTGATAAGGCTGGCTGCGTACCGACACGTAAAGCGTTTTTTTATCGCTGGAAACGGCCATTGGCATGCTTTTCAAACCGGTGGGATATTCCCCAAGCGGCTTAAGTTGACGCTGTGCTTTATCCAGCGTATAGGCGGTCACTGTCCCGCTGTCGCCATTCGAAACATACACATACGCCTTTTCCTGTGCCATCACAGTGGAAGCAAATAACATCATTCCTGCGGCCATGATTCTCTTTTTCATTTTTTATCGTCACTTTTGTAGGGTTCAGAGATTGAGTTACCAACGGGTGTTGAAATGCTCGCACAGTTCCAGCACCGCCTGTTCCGGTAAGGCCGTTGGCTTCGTTGTGCAGTTCAGCCATAAACGCGCGGTTTCCTCCAACTCCTCCAATGCGAAGCTGGCCGTTGAGACCGATGTGCCCCATATCACCGGCCCCAGACGTTCCAGCATCACGCCGCGCACCTCGTTAGCCAAACCGGCAACCTGCTCAGCCACCTCGGCATGGCCTGGACGGCGATAGTCGATCAGCGGGATACGGCCAACTTTCATCACCTGGTACGGCGTCAACGGCGGCAGAATGCTGTCGCGCTGCCAGACCCCCGCCAGCGTCAGTTGCACCAAATGGGTTGAATGGGTATGTACTACGCCGTGCGCATCGGGATTGCGGTCATAAATCTGGCGATGCAGCATCAACGTTTTCGAGGGCTTATCACCGGAAACCCACTCGCCGTCGCGGTTAACTTTGGCGATACGCGCCGGCTCCAGATGGCCTAAACAGGCATCCGTCGGCGTGATCAACCAGCCATCTTCCAGGCGAGCGCTGATATTGCCTGCGGTGCCGGTGGTGTAGCCGCGGGTAAACAGATCTTCCCCTACCCGGCATATCTCTTCGCGTAACGACTGTTCATTTTGCATAGTTTTTTCTCCTCACTCGCTCGCCGTGGCAACGACAGGCGATTCACTTTGGGTGTTGATGGGAAGGGGTTCCAGTTTGCCAAGCACAAACATAAAGGTCAGCGCGCCCAGTACGCAGATACCGCCGGCCACCAGTAACGGCACAACAAACGAGCCGTGGCTCAGGGTAAGCATCACGCCGGTAAACGAGGCGGTGACAATCCCGGCGAGATTACCGGCGAAGTTCTGAATACCGCCGAGGGTAGCGACATAGTTGCTGGCGGGTGCCACGTCTGCTGGCAACGTCCAGATGTTGGCGGCGGTAAAGGCCAGGCCCGCATAAGTAATGGAGAACAGCGTCAGGATCACGGTGATGCTGTCGGTAAATGCAGCGAATGCGATCACACTGGAAAGCAGCATCCCGGTGATCAGGCAGGTTTTGCGCGCCGCCGTCAGACTAAACCCCTTACGGTACAGCGCATCAGATACCACCCCGCCCAGTAAGCTGCCGGGGATCCCCATCAGCGCCGGAATGGCCCCCAAGGTACCCAGCTCTTTCAGCGAGAAGCCATGCGCCATGGTCAGATAGGTCGGGAACCAGGTGACAAAGAAATAGGTGGCGAAGTTCATGCAGAAGAAGCCAATCATCATGCCCCACACATTGCGATGGCGGAACAGCGACCACATCTCGATCTTGCCGTTGTTCTGCGTCGCAGGCACGGCGCGATCTTCCAGCAAATTCTGCCGTTCAGTTTCGTCCAGCCCTTTCATCTCTTCCGGCTCGCGATAAAACAGCAACCAGATAGCCACCCAAACCAAACCTAACGCCCCGGTCACCACGAAAGAGGTTTCCCAGTCCCAGGTACTGATTAACCACGCCACCAGTGGCAGCGCGATCGCGCTGCCGGCGCGCGGGCCAGCATCAAAGATGCCGCTGGCGGTGGCGCGTTGCTTTTTGGCAAACCAGCTGTAGACCACTTTGACACAACCCGGGTTTCCCCCCGCTTCACCGATGCCTAATGCCAGGCGAGCGGCAAAAATCGAGGCAAAGCCTTTGCCAAACGCGGTGAATACGGTAAACAGCGACCACCAACCCACGGCCAGCGCCAGTCCGGCGCGCGCCCCCAGGCGGTCAATCAGGCGACCGGCCGGGATCTGCATCAGGGCGTAGGTCCAGAAGAAAGCGCCGAGGATCAGCCCCATGCTGGTGTCGTCGATGCCCAGGTCGGCTTTGATATGCGGAGCAGCGATCGCCAGGTTAATACGATCGATGTAATTGATAGCGATGGCGAAAAAGCAGAACACGATCATCAGCCAGCGAATTCGTGGATATCTGCGCATGGTGAATTCCTTTATGATTTATTTATGGGTTACAGGAGGTTTAGCCGCATCACGCGTGCAGCCGCCGCCGGTGTCGTTAAAAATCGGGGACAGACATCATGAAACTGTTAAAAAAACGTGAGCAGGCATCCCCGACCTGATAACATGATGTAAAAAGTAAGCGATTACAAAATACAGTCAAGCCAAAAGTAAGCGCTTTCAAAATTGATGGTGAGTTGTCTGCGAATTTTGTGGACAAGCTCACTCTTTCAGCAGGAGTGACTTGATGAGTGAAAAACAAAATGGATCCGGCCGCGTATCACTGGAAGATGTTGCCCGCCTTTCTGGCGTGTCAACGGCCACTGTTTCTCGCGTGTTGAACGGCAGCACTACCGTTAAAGCGGCGCGCCGCGCCGCGGTGGAAAAAGCCTGTGAAGAGCTCGGCTATGTGATTAACCGCGCAGCGCGCACCCTCGCCTCGCGACGCAGCATGACCATTGGTGCCGTGGTGCCAACATTAGCGACGGAAAC
The DNA here is from genome assembly GCF_059730565.1 of Pantoea sp. X-Soil-TKNS-1279. Taxonomy (NCBI): domain Bacteria; kingdom Pseudomonadati; phylum Pseudomonadota; class Gammaproteobacteria; order Enterobacterales; family Erwiniaceae; genus Pantoea; species Pantoea sp. X-Soil-TKNS-1279. The sequence continues at coordinate 212,566 of NZ_AP035950.1, forward strand.
CTTCTCCCGCGCGCTGGCGGCGTTTCAGCAGTTAATCCATGACGCGGGTTATACGTTGTTGCTGGCGAACTCCAATTTCGACCCGGACACCGAGTTGAAAGAGGTGAACAAGCTGATTGAATACGGCATCGACGGCCTGATGCTGGTGGGCAACACCCACCATCCACGCCTGTGGGAGCGCATCAGTCAGCAAGAAATTGCCTGTATCCAGACCTTCTCCCATGACAGCGAGAAGCCCTGCGTCGGCTATGACAGCGAAGGTGCAGCAGAAACCATTGCCAGACATTTGCTGGAACTGGGGCATCAGCGATTTGCGGTGATTGTCGGTACGCCGCCGTCAAACGATCGTGTTTCGGATCGCCTGAAGGGGACACGACGAGCGCTACAACAGCAGGGGCTGACATTGGCGGATAGCCATCTTGTCGATAACGCTTTCACCATGAACGACGCACGCAAAGCGGTGTTCCGCCTGCTGGACGGGCCGGAGCCGCCCACTGCCATCATTTGTGGTAACGATTTGCTGGCATTCGGTGCCATGCGCGCCGCCAGCGAGCGTTATCTGCGCATTCCCGGCGACATCTCCATCGTCGGTTTCAATGACTATGAGTATGCCGAGCACCTGGAACATCCACTGACCACCATGCGCGTAGATCTGGCGTCAATTGGTGAACATGCCGCGCATTATCTGCTGAATACGCTCAATAACCTGCCTGCCCCGCAACACACGCTGATTAAGACTGAATTGATTGTTCGGGGCAGCAGCGGTTCTGTGCCCCGTCAGGAACGCTAATCGCGGCGTTGCATACCAAACTGGTTGAAGATGTCTGTCACCGCAGACGTTTTCAGCCAGGCCAGAAAGGCACTGGCCCGTTCTGGCTGTTGCGCACACGTCAGCATCGCCGCCGACAGCGAGATCGGTTGCTGTGCTTCTGCCGGCAGCGGACCCACCACGTCAATCCCTTCCACCATCAGCAGTTCGCTGATTTGTTGCACCGCGAGATCTGCGTTGCCGTTAACCAGTTGCTCAGCGGTAAACCCGGCCGGGATCACCGTACCGCGCGCACGTAGCGGCTCATCGATATTGAGTTGCTTTAACAACCGCGAGAACCAGACGCCGCTGGCCCCCGCTTCCGACCAGGCCACAGAACGCGCCGCCAGCAGGCTGGCAATCAGTCGGTCAAGGTTGCTGATATCCGGCGCTACGGCACCGGCCAACACCGCCACACCAATCGGAGAGTCGACCACTTCAATGCGGCTGCTGCCATCGGCAATCCCTTTGTCAATCAGGCGATCGACGGTGTCCACCGTGGCGATCACCACATCCGCCTCCGCCCCCTGGTTCAGCTGTTGCTCGATAACGGTACTGGGATGCCAGCGTATTGCCAGCGGCGTATCCGGGTGTGCCGACTGCCAAACATCAATCAGGGTGTTGAACGGTGCGCTCAGGGCGAGCGCGCTATAAATATGTAACGTCATTATTATCCCTCGCGGGCAAACAGCGGAGCACGGCGCAGCAACGCGGCATCCAGTTGGTCGGGTTTGGTGACACCAATCAGCGCCATATCGCGATCAATCTCATCACCCAGGATATGCATGGCATGCTCGATGCCGGCCTGGGCGCCAATCACCGAACCGTACAGAAACGGACGACCAAGAAACACAAAGTCGGCACCCAATGCCATCGCTTTCATCACATCGGTACCACGACGAATGCCACTATCGATTATCACCTTCATATTCCCTTTCGCCGCGGCGATTTCAGGCAAGGTATGCAACGGCGGCACGGTGTGATCAAGCTGGCGTCCACCGTGGTTGGAGAGGATGACCGCATCCGCGCCTAAATCACGGGCGATAAAGGCGTCCTCCGGTGACATCAGCCCTTTGATCACCAGGTTGCCTTTCCACTTCTTACGGATGGCCTCAACGTGTTTCCAGCTCAACTTGTCACGCGCGTTGGTGTTACGCACTTTGTTCGACATCATCGGCGGTCCGCGTTCCGCATCGGTGTTTTCAAAATGCGGGGCACCGTGGCGCAGGAAGGTTTGTGCTACGGTGCCGAGCAGCCAGCGCGGACTCAGGGCGCTTTGCCACATCACTTTCGGCGTGATTTTGATTGGCATGCTGAAACCGCTGCGGGTGTTGTGTTCGCGGTTGCCAAGCATCGGCGTATCACCGGTGACCACCAGCGTTTTATACCCGGCGCGTTCAACACGCTCGACCAGACGGTCAATACGCGGTTGATCGCCCGCCAGGTAGGCCTGAAACCAGGCATCGGGATTAGCAGCAATCACCTCCTCCAGTGGAATCAGTGACGATGCGCTGAGTATCATCGGCACGTTCATCGCTCTGGCCGCTTTTGCCAGCATCAGGTCGGCACGGTAGCTGACAAAAGACGCGCCACCCAGCGGGGCGACACCAAAAGGATGGGACCAGTTATGCCCCAGCAGGCTGACGTGCTGATCACGCCCGGACACGTCGCGAAACATGCGCGGCACAAACACATACTGCTGATAAGCCTCATAGGCTGCGGCGATGCCTCTGCCGGTCTCCACTCCGCCTTTTACGTACTGAAAAATCATATTTGGTAAGCGCTTGCGTGCATGACGTTCGAAGTCGTCCAGCGCCAGCAGATCGCGAAAATGGCGCGGTACGGTATTAGCGGGACGAACCTGCACTTCTGGCGTCACGGCGATGTTAATAGCGGTGGTGTCTCCACGAGTTGTCATAGTGCGTTCTCAATTTTATGGAAAGTAAGCGATTTCAAATCAGGGGTTATTACGAGGCTATCCTGTTTATATCCTGACAGACGCGCAGTTTTTTTGTGTGATCGCCGTCACCATATGAACACAAATGTAAGCCCTTACATTTTCAACCCGGATTAAGTATGGTGTGCTGTAGTCCACTTTGATCGTCGCTGCTGACGGAGATAACCATGAACCAACGCATTGTTTTATTGCACGCTACCCCGGTGGCGATGACCCCGATTCAGGAAGCTTTTAACGACTTATGGCCCGAGGCTGAGGTAGTCAATCTGCTGGATGACGGGCTGACCATTGACCGCGCCAAAGAGGACCAACTGTCTCGTCGATTGACGGATCGCTTTGTGGCTTTTGGTCGTTACGGCTACAGCATGGATGCCCGGGGTATTCTGGTCACCTGCTCCGCATTCGGTCCGGCGATTGATGAACTGGCCGCCGCCGTGCCGGTGCCGGTGTTAAAACCCAACGAAGCGATGTTCGAAGCCGCATTGCAGCAGGGCCAAACCATCGGCATGGTAGCGACCTTCGGCCCGTCACTGGTGACCATGTGCGCCGAATTCGATCAGTATGCGGCGCAAATCGGATCTGGTGCCCGGCTGGAAACCGTCCTGGTGCCGGACGCCATCGATCGGTTACGTAAAGGGGATGTCGACACCCACAACCGGCTGGTCGCCGAATATGCGCCACAACTCAGTCATTGTGATGTGATCATGCTGGCGCACTTTTCCACCTCTCGCGCCGCAGATGCGGTGCGTGCGCGTGTCGATATCCCGGTGCTGACGGCCCCGCATGCGGCAGTGCAGAAAATGAAGGCAGCCACAGGAGCATCATCATGTTGATTGGCGTTATCGCAGATGATTTTACCGGAGCCAGTGATATCGCGGTGACGCTGTCACAAGGCTTACCCGGCGAAGATGGCTTGCGTACCACGCAATATCTCGGCGTGCCACAACAACCTGCGCATGCGGAAGTCGAAGCCGGTGTGATTGCCCTGAAATCCCGCTCGCTGCCTGCGTCAGAAGCGGTCGCGCAGTCGTTGGCGGCCTGCGAATGGCTGCTGGCGCAGGGGTGTAGCCAGATTGTGTTTAAATATTGCTCGACCTTTGATTCCACCGATGAGGGGAATATCGGGCCAGTGCTCGATGCGCTAACAGCACGTTTGCAGGCAAAGCGCGTGATTGTCTGTCCGGCGTTCCCGGCGATGGGTCGCACCCTGTATCAGGGTAATCTGTTTGTTCACGATCGACCGCTAAATGAATCCGGTATGGAGCACCATCCCTTAACGCCAATGAAGGATGCCGATATTCGCCGCCTGTTGGCACGCCAGTCCCATACCCCTGTCAGCCATATTCGCTGGCAACAGGTGGTGGAAGGCAGCGAGGGGCTGCGTGAGCGACTGGAAACCCAGGATAATGACCCCGCACAGTTGGTAGTGGTGGATGCCCTGAGCGATCATGACCTGACAATTATTGGTATCGCCGCAGCGGGGCTTAAATTGATCAGCGGCGGCTCCGGCATTGCCCGGGCATTGCCCCATAACTTTATCAAGGCCGGGCAGGCACTGGGCCATCGGAGTAACAACCCGGCCGTCAGCGGCGCGACCGCCATTCTGGTCGGCAGTTGTTCCGGTGCCACACGCGGGCAGATCGAGGAGCATCAAAAACACCACGCGGTGCTGGCGCTGGATATCACCGATGTGATGAATGAACGCGTCGGTGCCGATGATGTGGTGAAATTTATCCTGGCACACCAGCAGGAATGCCCGCTGGTGTACTCTTCCGGCGATCCCGACAGCGTGCAGCAGGCACAGCAACAGTTTGGTCAGCATAATATCTCCCGCCAGCTCGATAAACTGTTTGGCGATGCGGCGCGCAAACTGGTGTACGAGGCGGGTATTAAACGTCTGGTGGTCGGCGGCGGAGAAACCTCCGGCGCGGTGGTGAGCGCGCTAAATCTGGGATCGTTGCAGGTTGGCGAGGAGATTGACCCCGGCGTTCCGGCGCTGTTCGCACAACCGGAAGCACCGCTGGCGCTGGCCCTGAAATCAGGGAATTTTGGCCGGAGAGATTTCTTTGCGCATGCGTTGAAGGTATTGGGTGGGTAATTCCATCCTTTGTCTCCTTACAGCGCGGCATACCGCGCTGCTTTTTGCTCAACTCTCGGCCCCATTGAAGTAATAATCTACAACTTATATAGTCCTGATTATAAGACGCAGCTTATAGGGAATTGGCATGTGGACGGTACTTTTTAGCCCACTTTTTGATGACTGGCTTCATGATCAGGAAGATGGGTTACAGGAAAAGATTATTGCAGACTTAATTAATCTTAAAGCATATAGACCTTCACTCTCACGCCCATATGCAGACACGGTAAAGGGTTCCATACATAAGAATATGAAGGAACTGAGGGTCCAATATTCAGGACGTCCTGTTCGTGCATTCTTTGCGTTTGACCCTGTCAGAAGAGCCATTGTGCTGTGTGCAGGTGATAAAAGTAATGATAAGAAATTTTATGAACGAATGATCCGTATCGCGGATGAAGAATTTTCGATCCATCTGGCCAGAATGGAGGTTAACAAATGAGAACATTAGATGAAGTGTTGGCCGCCCGCTCTCCTGAGAGCCAAGCGCGCATTAAAGAAATGGCTGATGAAATGATTCTGGAGACAGGACTCCAGATGATACGTGACGAGTTACAGCTCTCTCAAAAAAGTGTTGCTCAAGCAATGGGGATTAGCCAACCCGCGGTAACTCAGTTGGAGCAACGCGGCACTGATCTAAAAATCGCTACCCTAAAACGCTATATCGAAGCAATGGGCGGAAAACTCAGCCTGGATGTGGAATTACCCACTGGCAAGCGGGTTGCCTTCCATATCTAAAAACAAAATCGAGCAGGGGCATCCCCCTGCTCACTGCATTATGCGCTCCGTTCAGTGGCTTCCGCCTCAAGCGCTTCCTCATTCACCATCGTCGCCTGAATCGCTTCCTCCTCCAGCACCGGATTCAGTGCTGCACCAATCGGTGAGGTCGCCAGGCTATCCGGCATCACCACATGCGGCAAAGGGACTTCGGTGGTGGGCAATGGCAGGGCTTTGACCGGGCGATTCATCAGGGCGATCAGCAATGCGCACAAGGTAAACGCCAGGTACAGCACATGGCTGCCGAAGGGTTGCATCAGCGCCCCCACCACCAGCGGACCAATGCTGGCCCCGATGCCGAACGCCATCAAAAGACAGGCGCTCAGGGAGACGCGCCTTTCCGGCATCACCTGATCATTCGCCAGTGCCACCTGAAGCGGATAAAGTCCAAACTGCATCATGCTGACGAAAAACGCGATCACCAACAACATCTGGAACGAGAGAGTCCAGGGCAAACCCAATGTCAGCGCGCCCAGGCCATACAACAACGCGACAAAAAACAGCAGCCGCTGGCGGTCAAAGCGATCCGATAACCAACTGAGCGGGAACTGAGTCACCAGCCCGGCGAAAATGCTGACACTCATAAACAAACCGGTTTGTTCGGTGCTGAAACCCTGACGGCTGGCATAGACCGGTGCTAAGCCATAAAACGCACCGAGCGCCATCCCGCTCACCAGCGTGGTGGCCAGCAAACGCGGGATGGTGCGGAGAAAATAACCCAACTCCATCGGTGCTGGAGACATCGCACGCGCATTGGTTCGCGTGGTCAGGGCAATCGGCACCAGACAGAGCGCAAAGCACAGCGCGACAATCAACAAGGTGCTGATGCCAAAGCCATCCTGCATCGCGAGGATCACCTGGCCGCCACTCAGACCCAGATAGGTCGCCACCATGTACAAACCAAAAATCGTGCCGCGCTGGGAGGATTCCGCCTGATCGTTCAGCCAACTCTCCAGCACCATATATTGGCACATCATGCACAAACCGATGATCAGGCGTAAAAATACCCATATCGGGATCATGTCCGTCAACCCGTGACCCAGCACGGAGGCGGTCACGATTCCGGCGCAGGCGACATAGCTGCGGATGTGCCCGACGCGGGCAATCAGGTTGTGTCCGACTTTGCCGCCAATCACCAGCCCAACATAGTTAGCCGCGGTGATAGCGCCAATCAGCGTGCCGTTCACTTGCTCATGCGCCAGGCGCAATGACACATAGGTCGTGAGCAAACCAGAACCGAGCAACATCAACAATGTCGTGACATATAACGGAAGAAAAGCGTTGAGTACTTTTCTCATAAGATGCTCAGTGAGGATGGTAAAGCAGAACCCGGCATAGAGACCTCATCAGTAAACAGCTTAAGTAACAACGGGTAAAGATAGACGATACCCGCCAGCTATGCTTACGAATTTTGCTGAACTCCAGAACGCACCGCGTCTGTAGCGGCGCGATTTATCGCGCTGAAAAAGATGCGCAATAAAGTGCGCCGCTATGATCAGTTAGCGTAGATCTTCCACGCGGCTTCCATCCCTGCCCCTTGGACCGTTTTAAAACCATAACGATTAAGCGTGGCTTCCAGCGCCGCCAGGGTTTGCAACACACAGTCTTTGCGCGCGTTGTAACCCATAGTGCCGATACGCCACATCTTGCCTTTTAACGGGCCAAAAGAGGTGCCGATTTCGATACCAAAATCGTTAAGCATGCATTCACGGATTTGCTGATCATGCAGCCCGTCAGGAATGTTAATGCCCAGCACATTATTCATCTTATGCCGTGGGTCGCCGAACACCTCCAGCCCCATCGCTTCAACCCCGGCACGCAATGCAGCGCCATGCAGTTGGTGTCTGGCGATACCGGCTTCCACACCTTCCTGCACAATCAATCGTGCGCACTCACGGGCACCATACAGCGCCGAGGTCGCCTCAGTGTGGTGGTTCAGGCGTTCGCTGCCCCAGTAATCCATGATCATCGCCAAATCAAAATAGTTGGACGAGATAATGGGTTCGTCACCGTCCTGATGACGGTTATCGCGGATCCCCTCTTCCACATGACGTCGACGGGTGATCGAGTCTGCCATCTGTTCACTCAGGGTAATGGGCGAGGTACCGGCTGAACCGCCAAGACACTTTTGCATTCCAGCTGAAACCGCATCCAAACCCCATGCATCGGTTTCGAGCGGATTGCCACCGAGAGTCGCGGTGGCATCAGTATAAAACAGCACACCATATCGCCGACAAATTGCGCCTAACTCTTCCAGCGGCTGACGCATGGTGGTGGAGGTATCACCGTGCACGGTTAACAGCATGGTCGGCCGCACCCGTTTGATCGCCTCTTCGATTTGATCGGGGGTAAACACCGTGCCCCACGGGGTTTCGATGGTGTGGACTTCCGCCTGGCAACGACGGGCGATTTCACACAATAAATGACCAAAACGACCAAACACCGGCACCAGCACTTTATCCCCAGGCCGGATGGCTGAAACCAGAATCGCTTCAATCCCGGCACGCGATGTGCCATCCACCAGCAACGTCCAGTCGTTGCTGGTGCGGAACACCGAGCGGTACAGCATCATCACTTCGTTCATATACGCTGTCATTGCTGGATCGTATTGTCCGATAAGCGGTGCTGACATGGCGCGCAACACGCGTGGGTCGGCATTGATCGGGCCAGGCCCCATTAACAGGCGTTGCGGGGGATTGAGCTGGCTAAAAACAGGCTTGTTCAAAACATCTTCCTTAGTGACGTAAAATTTTGCTGACAAACTGCCGCGTGCGTTCGTGAGTGGGCGCGTCAAAAACCTGCTGCGGCGAGCCGGTTTCCACCACCTGACCATCGGCCATAAACACCACCTTTGATGACACCTCACGAACAAAACTCATCTCATGGGAAACGATAAACATCGTGATCCCTTCTGAGGCCAGCTCGCGAATGGTATCCAGCACTTCGTTCACCATCTCGGGGTCGAGCGCCGCCGTCACCTCATCCAGCAACAGGATGGTGGGCTTCAGCGCCAGCGCGCGGGCAATGGCAACGCGCTGTTGTTGACCGCCGGAGAGTTGGTCCGGATACGCATTGATACGATGTGACAACCCTACCCGTTCCAGTAAACGGCGTGCGTCCTGCTCCACCTGCTGCTTTGGCCAGCCTTTAATTTTGGTGGGCGTAATCATCACGTTTTCCAGTACCGTCATATTCTGGAACAGGTTGTACTGCTGAAATACGATGGCGATAGATTCACGCAGCTGGCGCAACTCGCCTTTATTGGCGTAATCCACCGCGTTATTTTCCAGCAGAACCTGTCCCTCTTTCGGCAGCAGTAAACCCATCAGCACTCGCAACAGGGTACTTTTGCCGGAGCCGGACGGCCCGATCAGGCTGACGATATCGCCTTTCTCCACCGATAAAGTGACGTTCTCCAGTACCGGTTGGTCGTTATAGGAGGCTTTTAAATTAATGATGTCGAGCTGTGGCAATTTTTCTCTCCAGACGCTTACCGAGACGCGATAACGGATAAGACACAATGAAATACAGCATAAGGACGACGGCATAGACCAGCGTGGCCGAGTAGCCTTTATCCGACAGGATTTTGCTGGCGGAGGTCAGTTCCATCACGCCAATCTGCGAAGCCAGCGTCGTGTCTTTGATATACATAACGAAGAAGCTAAAGGTTGGCGGAATCACCACCGTCAGGGACTGCGGAATGATCACGTAGCGCAGCGTCTGCAAATAGGAAAAGTTCAGCGTCACCGCCGCTTCCCACTGGTTATGGTGTACCGATTCCAGCCCGCTGCGGATGATCTCGCCAAGGTAGGCGGCAGCGATAATACACACGCTGATCAGCGCCACGGTAAAGGTGGAGAAGCGCAGGCCGGAATACTGGCTGATAAAAAACACCAGAAATAACGTCACCAGGAACGGGATGCGCCGGAAAATAAAGAAATACACATGGACCACGCCACGCAGCGGTGACAGGATCGCCGCTTTAGTATTGATGGTCACCGCCAGTACAAAGCCCGCCAGAAAACCAATCAGGCAGCCAAACGCCGACAGTGCCAGCGTGATGCCTAACCCCTGCAATAACAACAACAGGTTGTAGTACGAGAACAACCCTGTAATTTCCGACCAGTCGAAGTAGCTCATCAAAATACCCCTGTTCTGGCACGGAAAAGAAACCGCCCCATAATCGCCAGGGCAAAGGTGGCGACAATGGTGATCACGATATAAATCACGGCAGCTACGGAGAAAGACTCCACTGACAAATAGGTTTGTGAGCTGAGGTTATAGGTACGGCCAGTAAGTTCTTCGACACCAAACATCGAGGCCATTGACGTCCCCAGCGTCATCACAATGAACTGGTTGGAGAGCGGTCGGAACATCACCTTGATGACATGCGGCAGGATGACGTAACGGATAATCTGCACACGGGAGAAGCCGAGCACTTCTGCCGCTTCAATTTCCATGCGACGGACCGAATCAAAGCCCGCTCGCTGGATTTCACATAAATAAGCCCCGGCGTTGAAGGTGGCACCGATCAGCACTGCGGTGAATGGCGACAGCAAAATACCCACTTCCGGCAGAGCAAAAAACAGAAAGTAGATCTGCACCAGTTGCGGCGTGTTGGTGGCAAAAACCACGTAGGCGTTAATAAACTTACCGGCCAGTTTAGGGCCATAGCGCAGGATGCTGGTACAGATCATCGCAATCACCATACCGGAGGCGAACGCCAGCACCGCCAGTTGCAGGCTGATCCAGGCGCCGCCTAACAGGTAAGGCAGTTGATCAAGAATGGGGAAAAAATTCAGGTTCATCAGAACAACGCTCAATCGCTAAAGAGCGCCCCAAACTGCGGGCGCCCGATTAAATCAGAACGAAACTCAGTATTTCGTCGGCGAGGCAGTTGGGTCATGCAACATGGCGTGACCAAACCATTTCTTCCAGCTGCTGCCGATAAAGCCTGATTTATGCAGCGCGGCGATCTCGGTATTTAACTTCTCACGCAGCGCGGTGTTGCCTTTGCTGACGGCGATACAGTCGTAATCCACTTCGATCGGGTCATCCACCACATGCCACTTGGTAGGATATTTTTTGGTGTAATCCAGCATGAAATCGAGCACGTCGATCAGCGCATCAGCGCGGCCCTGCGCAATGGCGCGCACCGCATCCGGGTAGTTATCGAGGATCAACAGCTGAGCTTTAGGAATGTTGTCCTGAATATATTTGATTGGTGTGGTGCCGCGCACCTGCACCAGTTTTACTGACGGGTCATTCAGGTCCTGCCATTTTTTGTACGGTTTTTTATCAGTGGTGAGGATGCCCAGCACTTCGGTGTTAACCGGATCGGTGAAATCCACCACCTTCATGCGATCGTCGTTACGGGTCATTCCGCCCATCACCGCATCAATTTTGTCCGACATGATAAACGGCACGCGGTCATTCGAACCCACCGCCACCAGCTCCAGTTTCACGCCCATAGAATCGGCAATTTTCTTCGCCACTGTCGCATCAAAACCAGAGATCTGATTTTTATCGTCATACACCCCGAGCGGTGGAAGATTCGGGTTCACGCCGACGATCAGCGTTTTCGATTTCATGATCTCATCCAGCGATCTGGCGTTGGCCGTTGCGGCACCCAACAGCGAGCTGGCGATACAGCCTGCGATAACCAGCTTTCCTAACATACTCATTTTACTCATTATTTAACTCCCGGTGTCGTCTGATTGCTTACCCTGGTGTTGGCAAATGACCAACGATATAAACTTCGTATGCTTTACATATACGATTGGTATACGATACCATGCCTTCCATCTTGTCAAGTCTCAATGAGCAGTTGTCGACCAAAAAGGGAGACGTTATGCAGCACACTTCAGGGAAAAACGTCCGTTTCGTTTTTGACAATCAGGGATATATGGCATTACCGGGCCAAAGCATTGCCGCCGCACTTTTTTCCAGCGGCGTCAAAACGTTACGCTTCAGTCCCCATCAACATCAGCCCCGCGGCATGTTTTGCCTGATGGGTTCGTGTCAGGAGTGCCTGGTCATGGTGGAGGGTAAGCGGGTATTAGCTTGCAAAACTGAGGCCAGCGCCGATCTGGTTGTTCACTCTGTTTCGGATAGCGATCCTTATGAATCATTATGATCTGATCGTCCTGGGTGCCGGTCCGGCAGGGGTTTCAGCGGCACTGATGGCTTCAGCGAAAGGACTGCGGGTTGCATTGTTCGACGAAAACGCGGCGGCCGGTGGACAGGTGTATCGCGCGCCGATCATGCCCGATGCAAAAATGGATGGCGCTGAATTCAGGGCCGGAGAAACCTTGCGCGATGCCTTATCGCGGAGCAAGGTGCGCCTCTTTTTAGGGCATGTCGTCTGGGCGGTGACCGGCGATTATCGTGTCGATGCCCTTGGGCCGGACGGTTCAATCGCCTGCACCACCACGGTGCTGCTGGTGGCGACCGGCACCACCGAACGCGTGGTCCCGTTTGAAGGCTGGACTTTACCGGGTGTGATCGGGCTGGCTGCCGCCACTATTTTGCTTAAATCGCAGCGTACCCTGCCGGGGAAAACCACCCTGGTGGCGGGATGTGGCCCCCTGTTGGTGGCGGTGGCGGGAAATACCCTGAAAGCAGGCGGTGACGTGAAGGCGATTGTTGACATTGCTTCACGCGGCGAATGGCTTGGCACCGCTTCGGCGCTGCTCAGCCGTCCGGCGATTTTCAAGCAAAGCCTGACGTATGGTCTGCCGATTCTGCGCGCCAGAACCCCGCTATATTCACGTCATACACTGGTGAAGGTCAGTGCGCAGGGCGACCAGTTGCTGGCTGAAATCGCACCCTGTGACGCAGCGGCACGACCTGTCGCCGGTAAAACGAAAAAAATTCTGGTGGATTGTGTTGCCGTCGGCCACGGTCTGACCCCCTCCTCCGACATCACGCGTCTGCTCCATGCCAGACATCAATACTCCCGCGAGGCCGGCGGCTGGATTGCCGAAACCGATGAAAACGGCCAGACCAGCCGTGAACGGTTGTTTGTTGCCGGTGACGGTGCCGGTATTCGTGGTGCCGCTGCGGCAATGGAACACGGCAAACGCGTCGGACTGGCTTGTGTCGCCATCATTCAGGGCAAAACCGTGCCAGAACCGGAAGCTGAAAACCTCAGCAAAGCCTGGCAGCACGCCGCCCGCTTCGGGCAGAAGATGGCCGCGATGATGGCGCTGCGTGAAGGCCATGTTGACAGTATCCCGCCGCACACCGTGGTGTGTCGTTGCGAAGACGTCACGCGCGCCGAGATCGAACAAGCCTGCGAAGCCGGCGCGCATGATGTAAACCAACTGAAGGCTTGGACGCGCTGCGGTATGGGTCCCTGCCAGGGACGCACCTGCGGCGATATCGCCGCCGAACTGCTGGCAACCAAACTGGGGGTGTCGCGCGAAACGGTGGGGATTTTCTCACCCCGCACTCCGCTGCGCCCGCTCACCATCAGCGATATGACCGGCGACTACGACTATGCGGATATCCCGATTCCTAAGGCGGCCCCACTGTGACTTCAACACGCTTTGATGTGTGCATCGTTGGCGGCGGCGTGATGGGCTGCTCCACCGCGCTGTTTCTGGCGAAAGCCGGGATGCGTGTGGTGGTGGTGGAACGCAATGCCCTCTGTCGCAGTGCCTCCGGCGTCAATGCCGGGACACTCACGCTGCATATGACCCGCGCCGCGCTGGTGCCCTACGCCATGAAAGCGTGGGAGATGTGGATGCGGCCGGAAACCTGGCTCGGCCAGGGGGTGCTGGCAACCCATGCACCTGGTTTGTCTCTCGCCTTTACCGATGCCGAAGTAATGATGCTGGAAGAGCGCGCGGCAGCCCGGCGTGAGTATGGTGCCGATATTTCGGTGATTTCACCGCAGGCGGCGATGAAGGTTGATCCGGGCATCAACGGCTCCATCAAAGCGGCGGCATTCTGTGAGATCGATGGCTTTGCCAGCGCCTACCTGACAGGCCGTGCCTTCTATGCCGCGCTGCGTGAAGCCGGTGTAACCATCATCGAACAATTTTCCGTCGGCCATATCGAGCGGCAAAACGCCGGTTATCGCGTCTCAACCGAGAACCGTAGCCAATCCATCGAGGCCAGCCGTCTGGTGCTGGCGGGCGGTGTCTGGCTGGAGCCGATGCTGGCGATGATCGGCATCCATATCCCGGTTAAGACATTGATTAACCAGTTGATCGTCACCGAAAGAATGCCAACCGTGATGCGTTCCGTACTCAGCATCGCCAATGGTTTGTTATCCATGAAGCAGTTTGCCAACGGCACCGTGGTGATCGGCGGCGGCTGGCAGGGCATCGGGTCGCGTGAGCTGGGCGGCCGGGAAACCATCCCCGAAAACCTGATCGGCAACCTGCGGCTGGGTCAGCATGCCGTTCCGGCACTGGCATCTGCCCGTGTTGCACGCATCTGGCTGGGTCTGGAGTCGGAAACCGCCGACGCGATGCCGATGATTGGGCCACTGGCACAACACCCGGATCTGTTCGTGATTGGCTGCGTCCACTCCGGTTATACCAGCGGGCCGTATATGGGCAAGCTGCTGGCGCAGCAGATCCTGGGCCAGCAACCCGAAATGCCGCTTTTTGATCCATCACGACTGCTGCCCACTGATGACCACGCAGTCGCATCCTAATCCAGAGGCCAATAATAAAATGAAAGAGTTACACCATTACCAGGGTGTGTATGCGGCGACTGTTTGTCCGATGGACGAAAGTGGCAGATACATCGACGAAGCGAGCCTGATTGCGCATTTGCGCCAGGTTTCGCAGGTGCCAGGGATTCGCGGGTTGCTCATCAACGGCCACGCCGGTGAAAACTTCGCGCTCTCGCGTGAGGAAAAACGTCGCGTGGTAACCCTGGCGCGTCAGGTGTGTCCACCGCAGACGCTGCTGGTAGCCGGTCTTAACGCCGAGGACAGTTTTGATGCACAGGCGCAGGCTGACGATGCGAAAGCCGCCGGTGCTGATGCCATTCTGCTGTTCCCCCCCTACTCCTGGACGCTCTCCACCGACGAGAAAACGGTGCTGAATCACCACCGTATCGCCAATGCCAACGCCGCGTTACCGATGATGTTGTATCAGTCCGGCGTGAACAGCGGTGGTATGGCGTATCCCCCGGCGTTGCTTCAGCAACTGGTCTGCCTGCCCAACGTGGTCGCGGTGAAGGAAGGTAGCTGGGAAACCGCCACCTATGAGGCGAACCTGCGATTGGTCCGTGAAGTTGCACCGCATGTGGCGGTGATGGCCTCCGGTGACGAGCATCTGCTGACCTGCTTTGCCCTTGGCACCGATGGCAGCCTGGTGAGTCTGGCGGCGGTGGTGCCCGAATTGGTGGTGGCGCTGTACGACGCGATGCAGCAGCAAAACCTCGCTGAAGCGCAGCGCCTGCATCAATTTATTTATCCACTGGCGAAGGAGATCTACGGCACCTGGCCGGGCACCCATGCCAATGCGCGCTTAAAAGCCTGTCTGCATCTTGCCGGGCATCTTCCTCACGCCATGCCGCGCCCGCCAGTGCCTGCCGTCGATGACGCGCAGCGCCAGCGGTTAGCGACAGCGCTAACCTTTGCACAATCCTTTACGGCTACCCCCTAAGTACAAGCGGAGACTAACATGACCAGTACCCTGATTCGCGGTGGGCGGATTATCACGGCGGTGGACGATTATCACGCCGACATTCTGATCGAGAATGAAAAAATCGTCAGTATCGGACTGAATCTGCAACCTGGCGCTAACTGCCAGGTGATTGAAGCCAGTGGCATGCTGCTGTTCCCCGGTGGGGTTGATTGCCATACCCATATGGAAAACACCTTTGGCCCGTCAGTGACCGCAGATAACTTTAAATCGGGCACCCGTTCGGCAGCCTATGGTGGCACCACCACCATTATCGATTTTGCCTTGCAGAATCACGGCACCAGCCCGTTGCAGGCCATCGAGCGCGCGCAATCCAAAGCGGATAACGTGGCCAGCATCGATTATGGCTTTCACGTCATCATTACCGAGGTGGATAAGCAGGTACTGGAGGATATGCGCTACGCCATCCGTCATGAAGGCGTTTCCAGCTTCAAGATGTTTATGGCGTATCCCGGCACGGTGATGTCCGATGATGCGGCTATTTTCCAGGCGATGCGCATGGTCGGCCAGCATGGCGGCATGGTGGCACTGCACGCAGAAAACGGCACCATCGTCGAATTGCTGATTCAGGAAGCGCTGGCACAGGGCCACACCTCGCCACGCCATCATGCCCTGACACGCCCCGCACTGCTGGAAGGGGAAGCGACCCATCGCGGCATTAAGCTGGCGGAACTGGCGGAAGCGCCGGTCTACTTTGTCCATCTTTCGGCAAAAGAAGCGTTGAAACATGTGGTGGAAGCGCGCGACCTCGGCATCCCGGTATTCGCCGAAACCTGCCCGCATTATCTGTTCTTTGATGAGTCGTCTTACGCTGACAGCGACGAATCCGACAGCTTTGATGGTGCACGCTTCGTGATGAGCCCGCCGCTGCGCTCGAAAGAAGCGCAAAACGCGCTGTGGACGGCGCTGAAAACCGATGACCTGCAACTGATTTCTACCGACCATTGCCCGTACTGCATGAAGGAAGGCCATTTAGGGAAAATTAATCAGAAACCGCTGGGTGCCAACGATTTCTCCAAAATTCCTAACGGCGTGCCCGGCGTCGAAACCCGTATGACGGTGGTGTATGACGGCGGCGTGCGCAGTGGCCGTATTTCGCTTAACCGCTTTGTCGAGCTGATGTCCACCGCCCCGGCCAAGCTGTTCGGTCTGTTCCCGCAAAAGGGCACCATCGCGGTGGGTAGCGATGCCGATATCGTCATCTTTGATCCCAACGAAAAACACACCATCAGCGCTGCAACACAACACAGCGATGTAGATTTCACGCTGTTTGAAGGGCATCAGGTGCAGGGCAAAGTGAAGAAAGTGCTGCTGCGCGGCGAGCTACTGGTGAGTGATGACCAATGGGTAGGCAAAACCGGCCAGGGACGCTTTATCCCGCGTGGTGAAGTGGGTAAATGGTAGGAGAGCGCAATGCCTTACTATGATTATCTCTGTTCAGACTGCGGCGCATTTGAGTTGCGCCGTTCTGTGGCAGCGCGCGATGAACCCGCGCCCTGCCCAATCTGCCAGAAAAACGCCGAACGGAAGGTCAGTTTTCAACCGGTGTTGCTGCGCAGCAAACCTGGCGTGGAGGTGCGCAACCCGTTGCATGTTGAGGGTTGCCCCTGCTGTCCCGGCGTCATTAAGTAAGTGGCTGAAGGGTATGCGGTTGACGCATACCCTTGCGGCGATTAATTGCCTTCGGTGATCCGTTTCAACACAAAGGCTGACAGGTTTCTGATATGCGTTCTCACCGCCTGGCTGGCCGCCGCAGCATCGCCACTTTTCCACGCATTGAGAATCGCCAGATGTTCTTCACGATCTTCTTCGATGCGGTTGAATGGCGTGATCAACTCGAACATTCGACTCTGGGTGCGCGCCTGTTCAATCATCCGCGCCAGCACCGCATTACCCGAGTGCTGCGCGAACAGCGTGTGCACGGTATCGTCAACATCCCAGTAGGCTTGTTCCGGTTGGCCCGGCGACAAGGACTGCACCTGGTCGGCAAGCTGATTAATCACATCAGGTTCTATCTTGTTGATGGACAACGCAATGGCTTCGGTTTCCAGCAGCTCACGCACTTTCATGATCTGAAAATATTCCTGAGCGCTGATAAAGCGCACGGAATAGGAACGGGCGCTCGACCTGACCAGCAATCCCTCGCCTTCGAGCCGCAACAACGCTTCACGCAATGGCGTACGGGAAATATTGAGTTCTTCAACCAGTCGTCCTTCAACCACCGCCCCACCACTACGCAGGGTTTTCTCCAGGATCATACGACGCAGTGTCTGATAGGCCAGTTCACCTAACTTCTCTGCTGAGGCTTGTTTTACTGAGGTCACTTGCTACTCACCATTAAGACATTTACTGGAAAGTATACAATACGTGTACGATTGAAAAAAGGAGTAAAGTCTGAGAATTAGCACGGCCTGCCCGGCGATTTATCTTGCCTGGTGTTACAAACGGGGTGCCGGTTTTTGCGTTTGCCAGATATGCTGACAATATTCGCCGATGGCGCGGTCTGAAGAAAAGATACCGGAACGGGCACAGTTGAGTATTGACATTTTCGTCCAATGGCGCTGATCCTGCCATGCCTCACTGACACGCTCCTGACAGGCTGCATAGTCGGCATAATCAGCCAGTACCAAAAATGGATCATAATTAAGCAAATTATCGAGTAGAGGGGCGAACAACGCTTTGTCCCCGCGTGAGAATCGCCCTGCGGCGATCTGATCGATCGCATCACGCAGCTCATCATTGACCTGGACATAATCCCCAGGACGATACCCGGTGCGTTTCAGCGCCTCCACCTGTTGTGCGGTCATACCAAAAACGAAAAAATTATCCCCACCCACCTGCTGCCGAATTTCCACATTAGCACCATCCAGCGTGCCGATAGTCAACGCGCCATTCATCATGAACTTCATGTTGCCGGTTCCTGAGGCTTCTTTGCCTGCGGTTGAAATCTGCTCGGACAGATCTGCTGCCGGATAGATTAAATGGCCGTTCTTAACATTAAAGTCCGGATAAAACACCACCTTCATCCGTCCTCCTATCACCGGGTCACGATTGACGACTTCGGCAATACCGGTAATCAGGCGAATCATCAATTTTGCCATCCAATAACCTGGTGCCGCTTTCCCGCCGAAGATAAAACAGCGCGGAGCTGCTTGCTGGTCAGGATGGCGAACTAAACGACGATACAGACAGATCATATACAGCGCATTAAGGTGTTGGCGCTTGTACTCATGAATACGTTTCACCTGAATATCGAACATCATCTCAGGCGCAATCCTGACGCCGACTAATTGGCTGATACGTCCAGCCAGCGCCGCCTTGTTGTTGAGGCGAATGGCGCGCCAGTCCTGCTGAAAGGCGATGTCATCAGCATAGTCACTCAGCGCTTCAAGCCGGGTCAGGTCACTGCGCCAGCCAGCACCCAGGGTTTCATCAAGCAAACTCGCCAGACCGGGATTACTCAGCATCAGAAAGCGCCGTGGCGTCACCCCATTGGTGACATTTAGAAATCGCTTCGGATACATGTCGGCAAAATCACGCAGCACCGTTTGCCGGAGCAGTTCAGAATGCAGCGCAGCCACGCCGTTAACCGCATGGCTGCCCACCGAGGCCAGATGGGCCATCCGCACTTTTTTCTCGCCCTGTTCATCGATCAATGACATCCGTGCGACGCGTGCCTCATCACCAGGAAAAGCGTTACGCACCTCTTCCAGAAAGCGTCGGTTGATTTCATAGATGATTTCCAGCAGCCGGGGCAGCAGATTTTGCATTAACGGCAAGCCCCAGGTCTCCAGCGCCTCGGGCAATAAGGTGTGATTGGTATAAGCGAAGGTATTCAGGGTGATTGACCAGGCGTCATCCCATGCCATCTGGCGTTCATCCACCAGCAGGCGCATCAGTTCCGCCACAGCGATAGAGGGATGCGTATCGTTTAACTGCGCGGCGAAACGCTCAGCAAATTGCACAAGGGGCATATGGCTGATATCCATCAGCCGCAGCATGTCCTGCAACGAGCAGGAAACAAAAAAGTATTGCTGGGCAAGGCGTAGCCGTTTACCCACATCCGGTTCGTCATTGGGATAAAGTACTTTTGACAGGGTTTCTGAAACGACTTTCTCCTCCACCGCCTGATAATAATCACCGGCGTTGAAGTCCTCAAAATCAAAAGACTCGACCGCTTCACTCTTCCATAGCCGCAACAGATTGCAGGTATTGACGCGATATCCCTGGATCGGCACATCGTATGCCACGCCTTTTACCTGACGGGCCGGTATCCATTGCACACGCAACCGACCCTGGGCATCGGTTTGCATTTGCGTGTACCCGCCAAAGCAAACGTAAAAGCTAACGTCCGGCCGAACAATTTCCCACGGCGTGCCCATTTTCAGCCATTTGTCAGTACGCTCAACCTGCCAGCCATCGACGATATCCTGATCGAAAATGCCAAACTCGTAGCGAATACCGTAGCCGATGGCCGGAATCTCCAGCGTCGCCAGCGAATCAAGATAACATGCCGCCAGCCGACCCAAACCACCGTTACCCAACCCCGGCTCCTCCTCCAGCGCCAGCAACGCATCAAGATCTTGTCCGAGCGCACGCATCGCTGCTCGTGCCTCATCTTCAAGGCCGAGACTCAACAGGTTACAGCCAAGCTGTGGCCCGATGAGAAACTCTGCCGACAAGTAACAGGCAACCTTCACATGATGTTCCACATAGGTTTTGGTCGACGCTGCCCAGCTTTCCAGCATGCGATCTTTGACGGTGAAAGCCAGCGCCATATACCAGTCCTGCGGCGTGGCGATATCCGGATAGCGCGCCTGGCGGCAAATCAGGTTTCGGACAACATCGTTTTGAAAATCAGGGTCTGTGGCGGGAGTTGGGGTGACGTCTTGCATGTTTTTGCCTCGCGTTGGCATACACATCAGCACCCCTGATGCCTTGTTGGTGAACGGCATCCAGCTGGGTAGCGATGCTAGTAATCACCTTAGTCAACAAGCTGAAGGTAGGCAACCGAAGCGAAGGACAAGAATGTTAACGTTTTCGTTGAAATAGCCACTTTTATTAGTGAATTTTTTTTCCTGTTACCCTTTTCGCGCTAAATTGAGATATCGTTATCGTTTTCGCGGTGTTGTTAGGGGATTTGGGCAATGCGTATAGGTTTAGTGGTTCTCGCCGAAAAGTATGACATCGAATTGGCACAACCTCTGCGTGTTGAGTCATTTATTGGAACAGTTCGTACCAGCCATGAGCGTAGTGGCTATATAGAGAACCGATATCCGCCGAGTTACCAGCCTGCCGATGACTTCGCAGGTCACTTCGAATTCGGTTTGAAGTACGAAGAGATCCATCTGGAGTTTTTTGCCCGTCTGTTTGCGGTCGTCGGTCCTGAGCCAATTGAAGCCTGGTGCCGACAGGAGCCTTTTGGCCAGTATGCCAGGCGTACTGGATTCCTGTATGAATGGCTTACCGGGCAACGGCTGGATGTGCCAGATGTCAGTAATGGTAGCTATGTCGATGTGATCTCGCCAAAGCATTATCTTACCCGGACAGCAGTTCAACGGGTGCAGCGTTGGAGGATCAATAATAATCTGCCGGGAACTTCCCTATTCTGTCCCCTGGTGCGCCGCACAGCAACGGTCCAGGAGGCATTGCAGTTTGATCTGAGCAGTGCGCTGAAAGAGCTGGATAACTCATTTGGTGCCGACATTCTGCTGCGCACCGCCAGCTGGTTAACATTTAAAGAGTCACGGGCCAGCTTTCTGATTGAAAAGGAAGCCGATCAGGCCGACCGTATCCAGCGTTTTGCACATGTTATCGCTCAATACTGTGGTCGTATTAACGCCCCCCTGAGTGATGCCAGTTTACATACCCTGCAAAAAGGGATACTTGGTCATGATGCTATTGGGCTAGGCCTGCGTCGTTCACCCGTATTTGTTGGCCAGGCAACGATGCGTGAAGATATTGTGCATTATGTTGCTCCGCAGTTCGAAGATGTACCACAGTTCATGACAGGACTTAATGCCTTCGACGAAGCAACGCGTGGCGCTGAGCCGTTGGCCCGCGCGGCAGTTCTGGCATTCGGCTTTGTTTATATCCATCCCATGCGCGATGGCAATGGTCGAATTCATCGGTTTCTCATTAATGATACGCTAATACGAGATAAGGCTATCCCGGAGGGCGTGATCCTGCCGGTATCCGCAACCATCACCAGCTCGCTGGATTTCCGCGCCGGATATGATCGTACACTTGACGTCTTTTCACAGCGGTTTATGCAACGCTATGCGTCATCATACCGATTTGGTGAATTAGTCACTTATCAGGATGGCACTCCCAGTAACTTCTATTTTGATGATTATGAAGATGCACGCTTCGCCTGGCGTTATCCGGATTTAACTGAACACGTCCTGTATATCGCACGCGTCGTACAACACACCGTACGCAAAGAAATGGCGGATGAAGCCAGAGTGCTGGTGATTTTCCAGCAAGCCCAGGAGAGGCTTAAAGAAATCCTGGAAATGCCGGACCAGGATGCAAACCGTATTATTCGCTCGCTCAAAGAGAACGGTTGGCAGGTTTCCGGCAAATTGCAAAAGCAATATCCCGTCCTGGCAGATGCTGGCCGATCGGAAAGGATTATCAATGCAGTTCGCTCGGCCTTTGAAGAAGGGAATTCTGCCAGTAATGGTGAGTGAGGTGTAAACATGGCCCTTAACGTACAGTGAACTCTTCAATAGCCAACGGCATTTTATGAGGAACTTATGAACTTCAGGCATGAACTGCTGAACATGTTGCACAGCGCTCCCGAATCGCGTATTTCGCTGGCAGAGCAGCTTGAAGTCACACGTCCCTACATCACCAAACTCACCAATGCCTTACTGGCAGAAGGGGTCATTGAGCAGACGGAACAATTGAGTTCGGGCGGTGGACGACCCAGAACACTGCTGGCAGTGCGCAAACGTCAATATTTCAGCCTCAATATCATGGTGCGCGAGCTGACGGTGGAAGCGACAATCAATGATTACCACACCGGGGAACTGAGTCTGGCCGCAACAGGTATCACGTTTGACGCGCCGGTCACGCTGGCGCGGTTTATCAGCCACGTTCAGGATCTGGCGACACGCTTATGCCGAACCGCCGGGATTGATGCTGCGCGTCTGAAGCATATCGGGATTGCCCTACAGGGCGGCATTGAGCAGGATACCGGCGTGGTAAAATGGTGCCCGGCGTTTGTTGAGCGTGATATCCCGCTTAAAGCGCAACTGATGCTGGCAACGGCCTTGAGTGTTGCGGTGGTAAATATTGCCTGGTGCTCCAGCTATATGCTGGCAAAAACGGGGATGCTGAAGGGATCGTGGATCGCGTTGATGCCCGGATTGGGTAGCCTCGGCTTTGGCTACTATATCAACGGTAAACCGGTGTTTGGCGATAACGGTTTCTATCCCGAAATTGTGCATCTCCCTTATCCGGGAGGGCTAGAAAAAGCGTTTTCTTTCAACGGTGAACCCGATGATCAACAGGTTTCCTCCAGCATCGACGCACTGCTTTTTGCCATCCACTGCACGGCACCGTTACACAATATTAAGCAGGTGATTCTGACCGGTGAATTCTTTGATGATGTCCCTGCTAACTTTATCCCGCACATTGCCGAACGTCTTTCTAACCATCCCAGTCAGCACATCAACACCATCCAGTTGCGCTACCTCAAGACACAACGTTTTTACAGCATGAAAGGATTAGTCCGACTGAGTTCGGATGCCATAACTCCGTTGATTGGCTGATTTTTGTGATCTGAACATCATTCCGCCAACGTTTTTTTTACTTTGTTTCCTTGGTTAACTAAGTTGGAAGCCCATCTTTAAATGGCAACCCCACAGGAAACAGATGAAACGTCATAACAACAACATAGCCCTGCCGGTACTTACCCTGGCGGCGGTTTTGATCGCGCCTTTCAACACCCTTGCGGCAGACACCGTTCAGGATATTGCCGCAAAAACGGTGCCATTCCAGACCAAACCACGAGTGTTCGTCTTATCCGATATCGGTAACGAACCCGATGACCAGATGTCACTCACGCGTTTTCTGCTGTACAGCAATGAAATGAACATAGAAGGTTTGGTCGCCACCACCTCAACCTGGCAGCGCAATAAAGTCAGCCCGGAGATGATGGAACGGGTGGTGGGACATTATGCCGAGGTGCAACCTAACCTGCTGAAACATAAACCGGATTACCCGAGTGCGGCTACGCTGAAAGCGTTGATCGCCGCCGGACAAGCCGCTTACGGCATGGCCGATGTCGGTGCCGGGAAATCGACTGCGGGTTCGGCATTGCTGGTCAAAGCCATTGAACGCTCGACGGACAGTAAACGCCCGCTGTATATCAATCTGTGGGGCGGCGCTAACACGCTGGCACAGGCATTGACCGATCTGTCAGCCAGCCATCCGGCAGATAAGGTAACGGCGCTGACGAAAAACCTGATCGTCTATTCCATCTCGGATCAGGATGATGCCGGGCACTGGATTCGCGTCCATTACCCGCAGATCACTTACATCGTTGATCCTTCCAGTCAAAAAGGTGAGGATTATGCGCGCGCGACCTGGACCGGAATTAGCGGCGACCGTTATTACCGCAATGCCCCAGGCGCAGATTTCACCACCGTGTCGCAATCCTGGCTGGACAAGAACATCCGCAGCAAAGGACCGATGGGCAAAGGTTATCTGCAATACGCCTTTATCATGGAAGGGGATACCCCCGCATTTCTCGGATTGATCCGTAACGGACTTGCCAGCGAAATGAACCCTGGCTGGGGCGGCTGGGGTGGGCGTTACATCGTGCGTACGCCGCAAAACGAACCGCATCCGATCTGGACCAGTGGCGGTGACTTTTTCCCCGGCAACCCGAATGGCGCGGATACGGTGACTGGGGCCGATGGTCAACAATACACCTCCAATCAGGCCACCATCTGGCGCTGGCGTGCAGCCTTCCAGCACGATTTTGCGGCACGCATGGACTGGACCATCAAGGACTTCCAGCACAGTAACCATAATCCGCAGGTGGTGGTAAATGGTTCATCAGGCCAGCAACCGCTGTTTATCAAGGCCAAAGTGGGCGAAACCCTGCGTCTGGATGCCAAAGGAACGCAAGATCCTGACGGCGATAAACTCAGCTACCAATGGTTCGCCTATCCTGAAGCGACCTCGGCCATTTCCCAGCAGATCGACATCAAACAAGTACAGGGTGTGCGTGGTGAAGACTATCTGAGCGCCCCACCGGTTTTGCAGGTGACGAAAGAGAGCGGGAATCAGGCGGAGATAACCATCCGTAATCCGGGTACGGAACACGTCATTTTGGCGGTGACCGATAGTGGGACACCCTCTCTCACCTCGTACCGCAGAATCATTGTGGACGCGAAGTAGCCTGTTGCATGGGGTCGCGGCGCAATTTATCGCGCCGCGACGAATTGATTAATGTTTTTCTGCCGCGTTTGCCTGCTTCTTGCTAGCCAGATGATGGCCCACCACACAGCCAACCGCAGCGCCAAGAATGGCATGATGCTTGAGGTGCCCGACCGCAGCCCCGGCAGCGGCACCTTTCAGACACCCTGCTGCCTGTACCTGGGTGGTGGCGGATAATAGCAGGCCCAACGTTACAACCAGCATCGAAAGCTTACACATGTAAATTTAGTCCACTGAAATTTAATAAGATATGGCCTGACAGCGTAGCGCTTTTCATCGCAACAGATGATAAACAATTTTGCAGATCACCTGGCAGAACTGTAAGCATTGGTTAAAAATATATTTTATTTTCATAGAGATAAAGAAATTGCTAACCGGGTCGCCTGCGTGATCAAGTGGGAAGTGATTGGGGAACAGGAATGGCTGATATGGAAGCCTGACTGCCGATACAAAAAAGGCCGCCCTGTGGGCGGCCTGTGCCGGGCAGCAACAATTATTTGATCAGTTCAGCTGACAGGTAAGCACCGTTATCCACGCGGGCACCGGTAATTTTATACGCGGCACCCGCCTGTTTTGCCTGCGCCGCGATTTTCGCTTCTGCACCATCCAGCGTTGAGGCGGATGCAGTGATGCTTTGTGCAAAGCTGCCGAAAGAAACCAGTGACAGGGCGGCAACTACAACGAAAGTTTTGATAGATTTCATGGTCATTTCCTCAGAGATTATTGATATGTGGTGGGGTGTTGTGCCCCGATGTGAGAGAGAATAGACCTCTCACCGGAGGAGTAACAGCGGAGGGTTTTGCTGAAAGAATTCAAAAAAATTGAATAATTGATATACCATCCCGCCACCTCTTAAGTGCTGATAAACCGGGGAAAGCAACCGCTTTATCAACGTTTTGCGAAGGGGTTCATATTCTTCTCTTTCCGGCCAAAAAATCACCTCCCGCCAATTGTAATCGATTACTTTTAAGGTATTTTGTAATCGATTACTTAAAAATAAGGTTATGAAAAATGATGAAAAAGTTAATGGTTTTGGCAGGTCTGGTGACGTCATTGGTCCTTCCCATCCCGCAAGCCAGCGCGGCAGATGTGGAAAATGAAATCGCGCTGCAAATGTACACCCTGCGCAATGTCGGTACCCCGGATGAACAGTTCGCGATGGCGCATAAAGCGGGATTTAAGCATGTGGAACTGGTAGGTACGCACGGATTAGATGCCACACAAATGAAATCGCTGCTGCAAGACAATCAACTCACCGTCACCTCAGCGCATGTACAATTGTCGGCGCTGGAACAGGATTACCAGCCGACCGTGGCGTTTAACAAGGCTATCGGCAACCACACCATTGTTGTGCCGTGGATTGAGCCGCAGGACCGTCCGGCTAGCCAACAAGGCTGGATTGAGTACGCACAAAAGCTGGATAAGCTGGGGGCAAAATTACGCAAGGATGGCATCCAGTTGGGCTACCACAACCATAATTTTGAGATGAAAAAATACGGTGGCATCACCGCTCTGGAGATCATCCTCAACCATACGCAACGCGATAACCTCAAGCTGGAAATGGATGCGGCCTGGGTATCACGCGGGGGTCAGGACCCTGCCCGCCTGCTGAAAGCCTATCCGGGGCGGATTTATGCTCTTCACGCCAAAGACAACGCCGGCATCGGGGTGCGTGATGATGAAATGAATTTTGCACCGCTGGGTGACGGTCTGCTCGACTGGAAAACCATTTTACCCGCCGCCAAAGCCAGCGGCGTGAAGTGGTTTATCGTTGAACACGACCTGCCAAAAGATCCGTGGCAGATCATCACCACTTCACATCAGAATCTGCGTGCGGCGTTGGAAACACTGCCGCAGTGAATTGTCAGGCGCTGGCACGTACTTCCAGGTGCCAGTCCATGATGACTCTCTCCGGCGGGGAGTCTGGGTTTTCGATCTTCGCCAGCAGCAGGGTAAAGGCTTTACGACCAATATCGTGTGAGGGTTGTACGATGGTGGTTAGCGGCGGCGAAACCATTTCCGCCAGTTCCGTGCCATCAAAACCGGCCACCGCGATATCCTGCGGCACCCGCAGGCCTGCCTGCTCAATCGCTGACATCGCCCCCGCAGCCAGCGTATCGGAAACGGCGAACACCGCATCCGGTCGCGTTTCGCGCTTCAACAACGTTTCCATTGCCTCCTTACCGGCATGAAAACTCAGTTCACTGGCGTAAGTGATCGCCTGCCAATCCTGTTGAAGCGAGGCCAGTTCCTGCTGATAACCCTGCTGACGCAATTGGGCATACTTGTAGCTGAGATCGTGATTAATCAGTGCAATGCGCTGGCGGCCCTTCCCGGCCAGATAGCGTACCAGTTGACGTGAAGCATCAATGTCACTGATGCCGACACAGGAAACATTCCCGGCGTCGGCATATTCGGCGCACTGCACCCAGGGAGTGGTGCCAATCAATTCGGTTAATTCAGGCAGGGTGGTGATGGCATCCATGGTGATGACCCCA
Source organism: Pantoea sp. X-Soil-TKNS-1279 (assembly GCF_059730565.1). NCBI lineage: Bacteria > Pseudomonadati > Pseudomonadota > Gammaproteobacteria > Enterobacterales > Erwiniaceae > Pantoea > Pantoea sp. X-Soil-TKNS-1279. The sequence goes on from NZ_AP035950.1 coordinate 239,861, forward strand.
TCCACAATTTTGCCGGAGAGCAGTTGCAGGCTGGAGCGCGAGCGATTGATATCTGAACCTGAGTTGCACAGTAAAATTCGGTAGCCGTTCTGCTCGGCCTGCTCCTCGATCCCTTTGACCAACTCAGCGCAAAAGGGATTGGAAATATCAGAAACCAGAACCAGCACCATGGAACTGCGTGATGTACGCAACTGACGCGCCAACAGGTTCGGTTGATAGTTGCTCGCTTTGATTGCCTCCAGGACTTTTACCCGATTTTTTTCCTTTACGGTGTCACTGTTGTTCAGCACACGCGAAACCGTGGCAACGGAAACGCCCGCCAGCCTGGCGATTTTTTGGATGGACATGTTGGCAATATTTCCTGCTGAGAAACTGATGGCATGCAGGCTACCATAAATACGTAAGCCCGGCATCGACCGGGCTTACGCGTCATCACGCAACCGTCATCCAGCGCTGTTGCTGATGGCTTTGCACAATGGCATCAACAATCGCCATCACCTGCGCGCCGTCAGCAAAAGTGGCAAACGTTGCCGTACCGCCCGCAGGCATCCCTCCCTGCTGCACCGCCGCATAGAACTGTTGCATCATGGCGCGGAATGCGTCCGGCCAGCCCTCAATATGGCCGCCTGGAAAGCGTGCCCGCCCGGCAACGTCGGCATTCATCAGGGATGGATCGTCTGAGAGCACCCGGTTAGCCTGGTGCCGGTAACCCAGCCATAACTGTTGCGGCGTTTCCTGATCCCATGCCAGCGAGGCGGCACTGCCGCTCACCTCAAAGTTGAGACGATTTTTGCGTCCGGCAGAAACCTGCGACACGCTGAAACACCCCTTGCTGCCATCGTCAAAGCGAAACAGCACGAATCCCATATCTTCGGTAGTCACCGGGCGGTCTTCATAGCAGGCTTGCTGCTGCCGGGCGCTGAAAGTGGATACCGCGTTAAGATTGGCTTTGCGTGTCGGCCAGACGATTGCCAGGTCGGCCAGCACCGCGACAATTTTACGTCCGGTAATGAACTGAATGGTGTCGCACCAGTGTGAACCAATGTCAGCTACCGCGCGCGACACTCCTCCCTTCCCGGCCTCAACACGCCAGTTATAATCGGTTTCTTCCAGCATCCAATCCTGCAAATAACTTCCCTGCGCCGCGAATAATCGGCCCAACTCCCCCTGGCGCAACATGCTGGCCGCCTGTTGCACCAGGGCAAACTGACGGTAAACAAAACTGACGCCGTGTACCACGCCCGCTTCATCCGCCAGTCGCACCAGTTCAGCCGCCTCTTCCAGCGTCATGCACAACGGCTTCTCTGAAAACACATGTTTACCCGCCTGAATAATCTGGCGATTGATCGCCGCATGCAGATGATTCGGCGTGCAGTTATGGACTGCCTGCAAACCGGGATGGCGTAAAAACGCCGCGACATCGCTATACGCACTCGGAACATTGAGCTGCGACGCCCGCGCTTCAGCGCTCGCCTGGTCGCTATCGCAAATCGCCACCACCTGAACATTGCCGAGTCGGCGCAGCGCTTCAATGTGCGCCGGACCGATAAAGCCGGTACCGATAATGCCAACATTAATCATCTCCGACACCTCCCGTCAGGCCAAGCTGAGCGCGAACGCTGGCGCGTGAGTCACTGCCTGCGGCAAAGTCATCGAACGCGCGATCCGCCACCGGAATAATGTGCTGACGAATAAATTCTGCCCCCTCGCGCGCGCCGGTATCGGCATCTTTCAGGCAGCATTCCCACTCCAGCACGGCCCAACCGTCGTAGTCGTACTGCGCCAGCTTGCTGAAAATGCTTTTGAAATTGATTTGTCCATCGCCGGGTGAGCGGAAACGTCCGGCGCGATCGATCCAGCGTTGATAGCCGCCATATACGCCGCTGCGTCCGTTGGGTAAGTACTCAGCATCCTTCACATGAAAGGCTTTGATGCGCGCATGGTAGATATCGATAAATTGCAAATAATCAATATGTTGCAGATGAAGATGGCTGGGATCGAACAGAATATTGCAACGGGGGTGGTTATTCACCGCCGCCAGAAAACGCTCGAACGTGATGCCATCATGCAGATCTTCCCCAGGATGCAGTTCATAGCACACATCCACGCCGTGCTGATCAAAGACATCCAACACGGGTCGCCAGCGACGTGCCAGTTCAGCAAATGCCTCCTCCAGCAACAACGGGTTATGTGGCGGCCAGGGATAAAGATAGGGCCACGCCAGCGCCCCCGAAAACGTGGCATGTGCCGTTAATCCCAGCCTGGCCGATGCAGCGGCGGCCCGTTTCACCTGTTCCGTCGCCCATGCGGTTCGTTGGGTCGCATTCCCACGTACTGACGGCGGGGCGAAACCATCAAATGCCGCATCATGTGCCGGATGTACGGCAATCAACTGCCCCTCCAGGTGGGTGGATAATTCACTGATCGCCAGACCATATTGCGCCAGCGAACCCATCAGCTCGTCACAATAGGTCTGGCTGGTCGCGGCCTTTGCGAGATCAAAAATATGTGGATGATTACAGGGGATCTGCAACGCCTTGTACCCCAACGCGGCAGCCCACTGCGCCAATCCCTCCAGCGAGTTGTAAGGTGCCCCGGCACCAATAAACTGTGACAGAAAAATACCCGGACCTTTTAACGTTTGCACAACCACCTCCAAAACCATCAATCACGATATTTAAATGAAAACAGGAAAATGACAGCGATAACGGCAGCGGCAACCGCCGGTATCCACCAGAACAGGGCCCAGCTTTGCGCCGATACCTGACCCGCGACCAGGTGGTTATACAGCGCACCCGATATTTGCGAGCCGAGCAGCATGCCGATACCGTAGGTAAACATCACCACCATGCTTTGCGCCTGGCCTTTCACTTTTTCGCCAGCAACGCGGTCGGTGTAGATAAAACCCACCACAAAGAAGAAGTCGTAACAGACGCCGTGCAGCAGAATGCCAAGCCAGATCAAGGCACGTCCCTCTTCCCCCATTCCCAAGGCAAACAACGCATAACGTACGAACCAGGCACACATCCCCACCAGCAGCATGTATTTCACACCCAGTCGGCGGAACAGCAACGGGATCACCAGCATGAAAAAGATTTCTGACATCTGGCCGAAAGACATGATGGTGCTGACATTCTCAACCCCGGCGTCAGATAACCAGGAAGCGGTATAGGCGTAGTAGGTACCGAGCGGAATCGAGATCAACGTGGCGCACAACGCAAAGATAAAGAAGTGCCGAATTTTCAGCAGCGCAAAGGCGTCAGCGCAGAACAAATCCCGCACTTTGAACGGCAGACCTTTAGCGGGCGCAGGGGTGTGCGGCAGCGTCAGGCTATAAACCGCCAGCATCACCGAACAAATCGCCGCCACGGAGAAAATTGTGGTGCTGGCGGCAATGCCGGTGACACCGATAAAAATACCCGCGACGATCCAACCAATAGTGCCAAACACGCGCACCACCGGAAAACTCTTCTCACTGCTCGCCAGGCTGTGGAAAGCAATGTTGTTAGTTAATGCCAGGGTTGGCATGTAGCACAGCGTGTAACCAAACAACAACGCGATCAGCTGCGCGCCGTTTTCGGCGATCATCGCCTGGGGGACAAACCACAGAATCACCGCCCCTGCCAGATGCATCACCGCCAACACGCGCTGCGACGGAAAGAAGCGGTCCACCAGCATCCCCAATACGAAAGGGGAGAGAATCGACGCAATCGGTCCGGCGGAAAACGCATCGCCAATCAGTAACGCCATATTGTGTTGTGTCATCACTAATCCGAGGGTGACCGACCAACTTCCCCAGATAAAAAATTGCAGAAACATCATCAATGACAGGCGTGGCACCAGCATGCGCTGGGCGACTGCTGTGTTTTCAGAATCTTGTGTTGTAGACAGCATATAAGCCTCACAGAGAAAAGTAATCGATTACAATTCACGACGAAATGAAAAGTAATCGATTACAAAATAAATATATCGCAGGTTGATCACATTTTTAAACATTGGAAATGTGACGGCTTCAGCACCTGACCCGCTCGGCATCAATGCCGCCGGTGGAACGTTGAGGATCCAACGGTGAAATAACGAGAACCGAAGTTTGTTTCCCGTGATATAGTTTTTCGCAATATCTTTTCTCACCCGCCAGGTGAATAACATGAAAACCGATATCAGAAATCTGGATCTCAACCTGTTGAAAGCACTCGATGCGCTGTTGGATGAACGCAGCGTCACGCGCGCTGCGGAGCGGTTATCACTGACGCAGCCCGCCGTCAGCGGTATGCTTACCCGGTTACGTGAATGCTTTGACGATCCGTTATTCACCCGCGCGCAGCGTGGCATTGTGCCCACCTTGCGTGCGCTTGAACTGGCAACGCCGGTAAAAAACATCCTTGCCGAAGTTGGGGAGCTGCTGAAGCCGCGTGAATTTGATCCGGCAACCGCTGAGATGACCCTCAACGTCGCCGCGACAGATTATGCGTTGCGCGCTGTCGTGGTGCCGTTTATGGCCGCCTTACGTCAGCAGGCACCGGGCATCCGTGTGGCGGTACTCCCGGTCAATAACGACCTATTGCCGATGCAGTTTGAACGTGGCGCGGTGGATGTCGCGCTGATTACCCCAGAAACCACCCCACCCGAGTTACACGCAAAAACGATATATGCGGAAGATTATGTGTGCCTGCTGCGCGCCGATCATCCACTGGCACAATCCGGCGTCCTGTCATTAGATGAGTTCTGCTCCCAGGACCATGCGTTGGTGTCGTATGTTGGAGGCAGTTTTTATGGGGTTACCGATGAAGCACTGGCGACACTGGGGCGTTCTCGCCGGGTAACGCTCTCGGTGTGCAGTTTTCTGGTTCTGCCGGAAATCTTGCGCGTGAGTGATTTAATCAGCGTGGTACCGCGCAGGCTGGCATTGAACACCGCCGGGTTGAAAATCGTGGCACCGCCATTGGATATCCCAGGCTTTACCAAATCCGTCGCCTGGCATGAGCGCACCCATCGCGATCCGGGACATCGCTGGTTGCGAGAATTGTTGTTTTCCACCGCGTTATGAACCGTTAAATCAGGCCAGAGGATCAGATGATTTCTAAAGATAATGCCGAGCACTACATCTGGGGTGAAGGATGCGATGGATGGTATCTGGTCAAACGCCAGGACATGCTGGTTATTCACGAAAAAATGCCACCGCATACCGAGGAAAAGCGGCATTACCACGCCGTATCCCGACAATTTTTCTTTGTCGTGAAGGGCGTGCTGACCATGGAGTTGGAAGGTGAAAAGCAGGAAATCGCTGCGTTGCAGGGCATCGAAATTCCTCCCGAGGCAAAACACCAGGCCAGAAATGACAGCGCTAATCCCCAGACAAACACCTGCATCATTGCCTCGTAACTGCCGGTACTTTGTCGCAGCAGAGAGGATACGGACGATCCGACCAGCCCTGCGAGCGCCCAGGCGGTCAGCACATATCCGTGGATAGCACTGACCTGGCGGGAGCCAAAAATATCGCCAATACAGGCAGGCAACGTGGAAAAACCATCGCCATAGCAAGTCATGATCAACAGCAAAACCGCTTCAAACAGTAAGACGTGCTTCAATGAGGGCTGTAGCCAGAACGCGACAATTTGCAGAGCGAAAAAGATAATGTAGGTATTGGGACGACCAATAATATCGGAGAAAGATGCCCACGCAATTCGCCCCAGCCCATTAAATAACCCGGTCATCCCAACCAGCGACCCGCTGCCAGTGCTGATATACCCGTTGCTTCCTGAGCCAGTGGAGAAGCGACGCAAATTAACGCAATACCGCAGGTGATATTTATAAACATCCTCAGCCACAACCCTAAAAAACAGCGAGTACGGACCGCTTGATTGGCTGTCATTGGCATCACGCCCTGAGCCGGTATTTTGCCGGGCTTCACCTTTTTCCGCGCGGGTTGCCAGTCTGGAGGCAGTAATTTCAGACAGGCTGATGATAACAACATAATTGCCGTGTAACTGATTGCCTGTAGGAAAAAGGTCTGAGCAATACCTACCGAGCCAATAAGTAAACTCAGAATCGGCCCGCCTAAAAAAGCCCCAAAGCCGAAGCCCATAATGGCGAGGCCCGTTGCCAGACCGCGCCGGTCAGGAAACTATTTCATCAACATCGATACCGGGGTGACATACCCCGTCCCCAGCCCAAAACCACCGACCAGGCAAAAAAACAGTAACAAACCTAAGCGCAACGTATCGTTCGATATCATGCCAGAGGAGGCTACACCGGCCCCCATCAGACCGACCCCCCATAAACCCGTGGCGAGAAACCCCGAAAATCGCGGCCCACGTCGTTCAACAACATGCCCCATGACCGCAGCAGACATCCCCAGTACAAAAATAGCCAGACCAAATGGCAACCCAGCTTCAAACTCATTCCAGCCAAAGGCATCCATAAAAGGCTTTTTAAATACACTCCAGGCATAAACTGAACCTAAAGAAATATGGATACCCACCGCTCCGGCTGCGATAACCCAACGACAATTCATGAAAATCCCTTTATCAAATAGTAATCCATCCAAATTCTATATATGGTCCATTTCCTTATGAAAAGGATAAGCTTCTTATTTAAATACATTTCATATATAAACAAAACCAACCTGAAAAACTCATGACCAGACGAGAGATGTCACGGATAACACTCTAATATATAAGAAAAAATTATTTTTTTGATGTTTAATATTTACCGAGAATATTCAGCAGGATGGCGGGTGACCGGCATAGCCGGACACCGTCAGATACGGACAGTTATTCTATGCCGAGATAACCGTCCATATAGGTTTGTGCAATCGCCTCCGACATATTGTTGCGCCAGCGCGGTGATAACGTGGCGTCATCTTTATATTCTTTACCGGCAAAGTGCGACGTTCCACTGATTGATTTTATGAACTCATCGCTGTGGAAATAGCTGACTCTTTTCTGCGCATCGGCGCTGGAGACACCTTGTGCACGATCTTTTTTGCCCAGTTGCCAGAACTGGGCAAAAAAAGGCGTCGCCACGCGGATAGAGTCAGCCTTGTTCATCACAAAATTGGGATCCGAATCTTCGACTTTATAGACGAATTTAGTCGCATGCCGTTTGGCGCTGGTATCCATTTGCGCACAACCATTCAGTAACAGGAGAGATAAAGCGACAACACTCACAATGCGGAGGTTTCCATTCATTAAAAAGCTTCCTTTTGCATAAAACGATTGATTTATCATCAGCCCTGTCGGGCTGAAACCAGCACCTCGAGGTGCTGGCCGGGATCAGTCAGGTGAATTCATCGATTGTCATTCACCACCCTTTCACCCTCTTCCGTTAGTCTTACCTCGTAATAGCGTGACATATCCGTGGGCGAGGCAATGAATTCAATCAGCCCCGACCGCATCAATGACGCCAAACTTCGGCAGGTAATATCCCTTCGTTTGCACATTTCAATTTCAAAATCACATTTCATTTCCAGCCCTATGGCTTTATCACCACGTAGCCGGTGCTTAGTGCCACTTTGCATACGACGCAAAGTAATCAGTTTTGCCTGTGAAATTCCCATTCCTTCCCTTCCCCTGGATAAGATCAATAGTTATGAATAACTGCTGAACGAAAGGTCTCGCGCTTTCGGACCATTGCAGTCCAACGCTTTTTATGAAATCACTGGGGTACGACACATAATAAGAATATCGAAAAGAAATTGTAAATATTACGTAAGGCAAATTAAGACTGGATTATGTGTCCGACAACCGTTACTACTAGCAGAAAATGGCCGCGAGGCCCGGTATGCACTGTAAAACTACCCGTGATTATCGTCACTACTAAATTTGGTAGTTGCTTTATCTGGCGGAGTTTGGGCTACCTCAGGCAAGACTTCTGATGCCGACATCTGTTGATATCCGTCGCGGCAACATGAGAGGGATGGTCCGTTTGCGCGAAGATGTATCATGATGAAATCTGATGTGTTTATGGTGTTAGCACGAACGCGGTCACCTCACCGCACTAATTTGGTCTCTGGCTGCTGAAATAATAAAATCATGACCTCTCAAAATATAATTATGCCGCTGCTCATTACTCCCGGTTAATAATTATTTCAGTTCAGTATATTCCCCTTACCATCCACTGCTCCCGAACAATAAACCAACGGAATAATGAGGAGATAGAATCTATTCCAGGCGTTCATCGATCAATAAAAAACCTTCATTGTAATGGGTAATGATTATCATTATAGTTCGCGTTTTCATTTATATTGTTGGCAACGGACAGGTGACAAATATCATTATGAAAACGACATACCCCTATTCACTACTGGCTTCTCTGATTGCGTGCAGCCTGGGAACCTCACTGGCATTTGCCGACGGAACAAAAAGTAATGACCAGTTGGCGATCAGCGATAAGAAAAGCAGTAACGACAATACTCTGGTCGTCACCGCCCGCGAGCAAACCCTGCAAGCGCCTGGCGTCTCCATCATCGACAGTGAAGCCATCAAAAAACACCCTATCCAGCGTGATGTTTCTGAACTGATCCGCACCATGCCCGGCGTGAATCTCACCGGTAATTCCAATAGCGGCCAGCGTGGTAATAACCGCCAGATTGATATTCGCGGTATGGGTCCCGAAAACACCCTGATTCTGGTTGACGGGATGCCGGTCAGCAGCCGCAACTCGGTGCGCTATGGCTGGCGTGGTGAGCGAGATACCCGTGGCGACAGCAACTGGGTGCCGCCAGAAATGATCGATCGTATTGAGGTTATTCGCGGCCCGGCGGCCGCGCTGTATGGCAATGGTGCGATGGGAGGCGTGGTCAACATCATCACCAAACCGGCAGAAAAAGAGTGGCATGGTAATTTCAACACCTATTACAACGTGCCAGAACACAAATCGGAAGGGGCTACCAAACGTTATAACGCCAGTCTGAGCGGTGCGCTGACGGATAATCTGACCATGCGCTTATATGGCAACTGGAGTAAAACTCAGGCTGACGCACAGAATATTAACAGCGGGCATGAAGCAGAGCGTAGCGGTAAATACGCAGGTATGGTGCCGGCAGGCCGTGAAGGGGTGATCAATAAAAACATTAATAGCGTATTGCGCTGGGAGTTTATGCCCATGCAGGCGCTGGAATTGAATGCGGGTTATAGCCGCCAGGGCAACCTTTACGCCGGTGACACGCAGAACACCAACAGCAGCACCCTGGTAAAGGAAAACTACGGCAAAGAAACCAACGTGATTTACCGTCAAACCCTCTCCCTCAAATATACCGGTGCCTGGGATAACGGCGTTACTACCAACAACTACATTCAGTTCGAGAAAACGCGAAATAAACGACTCAATGAAGGGCTGTCCGGCGGGCTGGAGGGGTTATTCAGCACCACCGATGAAGGCTTCTCTACCATTGATCTGAATGACACCAACCTGCATTCCGAGGTGAATATCCCCTTCGACTGGTGGGTCAGCCAGACCATCACCTTTGGTGCAGAGATGAATCATCAGACGATGAAAGATCCAACCTCCAATACCCTGAGCAACACCTCGGAGATTGCCGGTGTTTCCAGTTCTGGGCGCAGCATCTACAGTTCTGCCGACATTTATGGCGTTTACAGCGAAGATAATATCGACCTGACCGACTCCACCCGTCTGACACCGGGACTGCGTTTCAATCATCAAACCTATACCGGCAGCAATATCAGCCCCTCACTCAACCTGTCGCAGGATCTGGGGGATGACTTTACCCTGAAAATGGGTATTGCCCGTGCATGGAAAGCACCTAACCTCTACCAGACCAACCCTAACTACCTGCTCTACAGTAGCGGTAACGGATGTTACGCCAGCTCCACCAGCTGCTATTTGCAGGGAAATAAGGATCTCAAGGCCGAAACCAGCGTCAATAAAGAGATCGGTATCGAGTACCATCACGAAGGGGTGCAGGCCGGGTTGACCTGGTATCGTAACGACTATCACAACAAAATTGAGGCAGGCTACTCGCCGGAATACAGCAACGGCACGTCAAATATCTATAAATGGGAGAACGTACCAAAATCTGTTGTTCAGGGACTGGAAGGCACGCTGAATTTCCCGATCAGTGAAAGTCTGACGATGAACAATAACTTCACTTACATTATCGACAATAAAAACGAAACCTCGGGCGATTATCTGTCGATTATTCCGAAGTACACCATCAACTCAACGCTGGACTGGCAGGCCAGCAACGCCCTCAGCGTTCAGGGAACCATGACATGGTATGGCCGCCAGAAACCGCCCAAATATAATTCCCAGGGAGAAGACACCTCCGGCAGTGAAAAATGGCAGGTTTCCCCCTATGCGATTTTTGGTGCGAGCGCGATTTACAACATCAACAAGAATATCGATATCACAGCGGGTATTGATAACCTGTTAGATAAACGCCACTTCCGCGCGGGCAATGCCCTGACATCGGGTGCCAATGGCACTTACGCCTATGGCGCGGGGGCACGTACTTATAATGAATCGGGCCGTACCTACTATATGGAGCTTGGCATGCATTTCTGATGCAAATAGCGCGGCCAGCCTCAACCCCGTACCTCATGAAGAGGCAAGACAGCACTTTGAGGATTTTGTGGTGGGTCAGGTTCCGTTGAAACGAGCGGGTACGCCACTGACGAGCTTTAAAGACGAAAAAGGCGCGATTAATCGCGCCTCTACGATCTCGTGGTTGGCGTCAGCCCAGCAGCTCTTTTCGAACGATTTCTGCACCCGCGCTTAACGCCTCCAGCTTGCCCCTGGCGACCTGACGAGGTAAAGGCGTCATGCCGCAGTTGGTGCAAGGATAGAGTTTGTCGGCGTCGACAAACTGAAGCGCTTTGCGCAGCGTAGCGGCGACTTCTTCCGGGGTCTCGATGGTATGGGTTGCCACATCGATCGCCCCCACCATCACTTTTTTACCGCGAATCAATTCAATCAGATCCATTGGAACATGCGAGTTGTGACATTCCAGGGAAATGATATCAATGTTGGATGTTTGCAGTTTAGGGAACACCTCTTCATATTGGCGCCACTCGTTCCCCAGAGTCTTTTTCCAATCGGTATTGGCTTTGATGCCATAGCCGTAGCAAATATGCACAGCCGTCTCACATTTAAGCCCTTCGATGGCTCTTTCTAAAGCGGCAATCCCCCAGTCATTCACCTCATCAAAAAAGACATTAAATGCAGGTTCATCAAACTGGATAATATCAACACCTGCCGCCTCTAACTCTTTGGCTTCCTGGTTAAGAATTTTGGCGAATTCCCAGGCGAGTTTTTCACGGCTTTTATAGTGTCCATCATAAAGTGTATCAATCATCGTCATCGGACCTGGTAAGGCCCATTTGATCGGTTGACTGGTTAGTTGACGTAAAAATTTAGCATCTTCGACAAATACGGGCTTTTGACGAGCAACTTCACCCACAACGGACGGTACACTCGCTTCATAGCGATTACGAATTTTAACGATCTCGCGTTTCTCAAAATCAACGCCGCTGAGATGCTCAATAAAGGTCGTGACAAAATGTTGGCGTGTTTGCTCACCATCACTGACAATATCGATTCCGGCTCTAAGTTGATCGTCCAGACACAAACGCAGCGCGTCCAGTTTGCCGTCAATTAATTCCGCATCCTGTAATTTCCAGGGTGACCAAAGTGTCTCAGGCTGTGCCAGCCAAGAGGGTTTGGGTAAACTGCCGGCAGTCGATGTAGGTAATAATTTTTTCATCACAGGTGACCTTGTACTTTCAGTTAATCAAAGAACGGAATCAGCAGACCATTGCTCAAGAATAGTTTGATAAGGTTTGATAAAGTGCTGCTCAGTAAACTTTCCCTGTTCAATAGCCAACTGGCTACGTTCTTCGCGATCATAAACAATTTGCGTTAAGGAATAATCCCGATGCTGCAGGCTTGGCTGGTAGCATTTTCCTGCCGCAGAATTCGCATTGTAAATTTCAGGCCGGTAAATCTTTTGGAACGTCTCCATTGTGCTGATGGTGCTGATCAGCTCAAGGTTGGTGTAATCACTGAGTAAATCGCCGGAAAAATAGAAAGCCAAAGGTGCAACACTATTCGGTGGCATAAAGTAACGTGCCTCTAACCCCATTTTATTAAAGTAATGGTCAGTCAGTGACAGTTCATCTTGTTGATATTCGATGCCCAGCACCGGGTGCTGGTTCCCAGTCTGACGATAGACGTTTTTACTTGAAACACTCAGGCAAATAACCGGTGATTTACTAAAATTCTGTTTGTAAGCCTCGGAACTCAGGAAAGACTTGAATATATGCCCATGTAGATCACCAAAATTATCCGGCAAGCTAAATTCGGATTGATTTTTATTGTGTGCAGGCAGCACGACACTAAAGTCATAATCACGCACATAAGAAGAGAAATTATTTCCTATTATCCCGTCAATGCGCTCGTTAGTTTGCTTATCAATAATATTGGTTTTGAGTATTTCAATCGCCGGGAAGGTCGCATCGACGCCGATGTTCAACTCAGCAGAAATGATCTCAAGCTCAACAGAGTAACGATCGCCATTGGGGTTATCCCAATACGCCAGAGAATTGAAACGGTTGTCAATCATCACTAAAGCGTTACGCAAGTTCTCCTGGCGTTTCGCTCCTCGGGCCAAATTAGCAAAGTTAGTTGTTGCGCGCGTACTTTTTGAGGGGTTGTAATTTTCGTCGAAAGAAATTCGCTTAATCGCAAATGTAAGATTTTTATTCATCACAATCCGGCACCCTGATCTCTGAGATAAATACTGAAACGTCGTCTCGTTGCTTGAAAGTCACCTAATTTCTTTGCGGGCTTTCTCATTCAGTATTTTTTATCTGGCTTAACGTTGATAATGCATATTTTATGCCAGAGCCTTTGGATGGAGAAAAGTGATTTAATTTCAATACATCATGAGTCATGTTCATGATCAGGTGAACAATCAGGAATAGCGCAGAAAAAACCTTAAAAATTATAGAGTTATGCAGAAACTGACAGACGTGGCAAATGCGTTCATTTGCTCGTCAGGGCTGCGATAGCAGCCCTGACGAGCAACGATAACTTGATTTAAGATGGCGCAGCAACATTACAAGCGTACAGGATCACCTGTAGCTGTGTTGCGTTATTGCTTTCTGATTTGAGTCGATAACTGGAGAATTTAGCGTTGGCAGGACGCGTGTAGTAGGAGGTACTGCCGTCACTTTCTTTCTTGATATTTAAGTAATCCTGGCCCAGAGCACTTATCTCACCGCTGTCCATATCGCCCAGCCCGTAATTTTGGTCGAAATGAATAACAAATCGGTCTCCGGAATCCGTCACTTTAATGGTGTAGGGATCATTTTTCTTGCCACTGAGATACTTGTCCTTAAATCCACGGCCATACTGCATGGACACTTTACATACTTTTGTTACAGGAACCGTGTGGGATGGAAAACTCGGCGGGGCACCACCATCAACTTGCTGAGGATGTGTTGGTGCTGGTGGTGATGCCGGGCTTAGCTGACGGACGGCAGGCGTAGCGGATTGATCAGCAGTTTTTTGTTGCGGATGCGCGCCCAGTACAGCCACTAAGTCGTTGATACGACCGTTATAAGCCGAATCAAGTTGCGCAGCGGTAGTCGCTTTATTTCTGACATTCTTTAGCCACAATAGCTGTGATTTTTTAATCACCGCCGCTTGATCCGCTTTTTCTGTTAATGCTTTGCGGTACAGCGCATTCAGTTTATCGTCGAGGGAAGATAAAGACGGTGTGGAACAGATAGTCAATTCGGCGTAACTGCTGGCTTTTTTGCAATCAAACGAAGCTGCGTATCCCGGCATGTGCCATAAAATGCCTACTGCAATAAATATTACGTTTCTCTTTTTCATCATTACCTGATTCCTGCTGAAACGAATACAACCATTTTTACTAAACTGAGTATCGGCAGAACCTCAGAATTCCTTATAGCGTCCGACTTCAGACAAAATTTTTTATTGCCTTGCCAAACAGGTTTGGTTGATTTTCACCCATTCATTCTATGGAGGAAATTTCATGTCAGCACGAGTCTGGTGTCAGGGAGACGCCGTGGTTGATCTGTTGCCAGAGGCGAATGGACGACTGATGCAATGTCCTGGTGGCGCGGATACGGCAGAAAAACAGGTCATACTTCCCGCCACCCTGCGTTTACGTTCGGCATAATGGCGGAACCCAATCTGTAACGGCGCGAATTATCGTGCCGCTACGGTTTCGTTTACTTGATTTCAGTGACGAAGTTTTCGCGGCTGCGACGAACTTTTTGCAGGTTGACCAGCCAGTCACCTTCAGCCGCACGATAGCCCAACGGCAGAATGATCACGCTGCGTAATCCTTTCTCCTTCAGACCGAGGATTTCATCCACGGCTTGCGGGTCGAAACCTTCCATCGGTGTAGCATCAACTTCTTCAAACGCCGCCGCAATCAGGGCGCTACCCAGTGCGATATACGCCTGACGTGCTGCCGCCTGATAGTTTGCTTCAGTACCACGCTCACCCACAATACCCAGCAACATCTGACGATAGTTTTCCCAGCCTTCATTACGGAAGCCACGGACTTCATTGGTCAGATCAAACATCATATGGACGCGTTCTGGCGTGATGTCATCCCAGGCAGCAAACACCAGCACATGAGAACAATCCGTCACCTGCGCCTGATCCCAGGCAACCGCACGAATTTTTTCGCGGATTTCAGTATTGGTAACAACCAACAGCTCAAACGGCTGCAAGCCACTGGAGGTGGCGGTTAAGCGTACCGCTTCAATAATGCGTTCCAGCTTATCCTCAGGCACCACTTTGCTGGCATCAAATTTTTTGGTCGCATAGCGCCAGGCAAGTTTTTCATTAACGATCGACACAATATTTTCCTTTAGATGTGGAAGAAAGCAGATAACAGCAGCCACGCTCCGGCAGCACTCACCTGCAAAACGCGCTGATGTTAACAGCACGCCTTCATTTCATCTGAAGCAGAACGAGCTATGCACAGCGAAGAAGAGCGAGAATATTGACGCGCAACCTGTCACTTGCCAGGGCACAAATGCCAGCGTTTACCGTCGCTGCGCAGTTGCGTCACGCTCAAGGGATGAATATCGATGGCGTTAAACGCGTGCGGTGGCGCGCCCAAGACAGTGACCACCATCGCGCGGATCACGGCTGAAGACACGATGGCGTAGTGCAGTCCCCGTAGCGCGACGCACTGCGTCAACCATCCCTCACAGCGGGCCATCAACTGCTGGAGAGATTCCCCATCAGGTGGTGCCTCGCCTTTGAGCCAGCGCATAAAAACGTCTGGCTCCTGTGTCATCACGTCCCTGATGGCTAAACCCGACCAGCGACCATAACCAGGTTCCACCAGCGCGGTCACCTGCTCTCCGCTTAGCCCCAACGCCTGGGCCGTCTGGATGCTCGCCACACTCGCCGCAGTCCAGATTTGACTGTAAGGCCCGAACTAAAGACCAGATCAGCGCCAGCGCGCCCCCCATTGCAGCGCTGAACAGGATCATCCCGCTCAACAATCCGGCACCGGACTGGGTCTGGCGACTGAAGACTTCCCCATCAGCCTCATCATGGTGATGACCCTTCTCAGCGCTGGCAGGCAGATGCGGATGAGAAAGTTGTTCTTCGATAGAAATTGCCCGATCGACCTGCGGCTCGCCAAAAATATGTGCAAAACCAAAGGTGATGATGCCCGCCAGAATCCCGGCCATCATGCCCTGCAACAGGAGTTTTCCGGTCATAGACTTATCCTCAGTGGCAGGGGAAACCCAGCAAATGGCGGGCATCATGAATTATGAAAGTTCAGCGGTACGGGTGGCCGGGCTAACCGCCACCGGCACTCGCAATGTTGGGTGTTGATGGCTGTGCGCGGGCGGGCAACTGGCGTTACTCAGTACTACCGGCATGCCGTGCGGCGTATGCAAATACGCCTGACGCCATTCCGAAGCACGTTGTGCAATGTCTGCTTCTTCGGTCATTGCGAGCGACAAAATCAACTTCTCAGCCGCAGACACCCACTGGCGGTAATAAGCATCGTTGATGCTTTCATCCGCCCGTGCCGGTGCGGCTTTGATTTCTCGGCTGAAGACCTCCACCCATGTATTCCAGCTGAACTTTCCCGCCTGATGCAGGTGAACAATCAGCGAGAACACCTGTGCCTGCCACGGATGTTCAAAAGGCGCGCTGTCAGCATCTTGACCGGGGATAACGATCGCGACATCTTTGCTCTTAAGGCCTCCAGATAGTCGTCCCACAAATCAATACGTACCGTATCTTTCGGTGGCGCATCAGCGCCCCACAGTTCGGTGGCGGCAAACCTAACGCTGTAAACATGTTGCGGATGTTCACCCAGCCCATGCGCTACCGTGTCTGGTGTGACAAACACGCCGTGATCAATCTCAATGGTGCCGATTTTCCCGCGCACATAACGTGGCAGTCGGGTATGACCGACAGGGTTAAGGTTCTTCGCCCTGACCTGATCACCAACACGAAATCTGGCGCTCACCTCTTCATTCACCCGAGCTGAAGCGCCGGTATTGACCACGGCCTGCACCATATCTGAACGCAGCGCCGGGTTCATGCGCTCAATCGCATGTCTGAACATCTCGACGTTGAAGTGACCGCCAACAAACAACGAAGCAAATAGCGAGAAAGCCCGGCGCTCCCATTCGTGGTGGAAAGGCGGTTAGTCAGGTTCGGTAATGACAGCACCCCTACCGTGCATGCCGCCCAGATCGTGTATCCCGTTCATCGGTGTCTCCCGTTAATTGCTGCCAGGTTGTAATGCCACGCTGGTGCCAATCATCGCGTCTCGCGTCTCCAGATCGGCCAGTTGATCTTCGCTCCAGCCCTCGGTTCCGGCTGGCCTTTCCGGCAGCACCAGATAACGCAGTTCAGCACTGCTGTCCCACACGCGGATTTCGCGATCTGCACCAATTGTCACCCCGAACTCAGCCAGTACACTTCGCGGGTCGATAACAATGCGTGCGCGGTAAGGCGCGGATTTGTACCATGCCGGAGGCAAACCCAGTGTCGGCCACGGATAGCAGGAACAGAGCGTGCAGCCCGTCACGTTGTGGACCTCCGGGGTATTCTCAACCACCATCATGTCTTCGCCCTGCACGCCAGAAAATCCCAGCTCAGCAATTGGCTGAGCTCCGTCAGCCAACAGACGTGCTTTGTAATCAGGATCACTCCAGGCTTTTGCCACCACCCTGGCACCATTGCGTGGACCGATGCGGTGTTCATAGGTGTCAATCAGCGCATCCATTGCCGCCGGGTCCACCAACCCTTTCTCAACCAACAGCGACTCCAGCGCTTTCACCCGTAAAGCGATCTCCGCCGGGGGTTCGGTATGTTCATGATCATGGTCGTGTGCCATCGTGTTTCGCCGTAATGACAGTGGGTTAATTGCTTACAGCTGTTTCCAGTCACCGCTGGCTTCAAATGCAGCAGCGGCCTGATAAATCGTGCTTTCCGCGTAGTGTCGACCGAACGGCAGCAGAAACTGTGGATCAAGCGTTGCCGTCTCGGTGATTTGCACGGTATGCAATAACCTCAACATGCCGATATCGGACGTGACATTGTAATCAGAACTGACTTTGTCACCGTGAGAGCGGGCCGAGCCGGTGGTGGCGTGTTGGTAATACAACAGACCAACCGTGGTACCGTCGGGGAACTGGCTGTAATCGCCTGGCGCGACTTCAACAGCAAACGCCGATGTCGCAGATAACAGCATACCCAGCAGGCAAAAGCGTAAACCTGGCATAATCATTCCTCGGAAAATGGCGTACAAAGGGGGTCAGCGCACGGCATCACGCGGCATCCCGGTACAGGGATGGCAGTTGATGTACTCAAACGTCTGAAAGCGCGCATCTGAAACCGATACTTCGTGATAGAGCCGGAGTTTTTGCAGTCCGGTCACTACGCGAAAGAAGGTGGTGAAGATGCGCAGATGGGTGGGATGAGATTCCGCCCAGCGCTCAAGTCGATCCAGTGAGCGCCAGAAACCAATATCGTAGGCAACATCCAGCAAGTTACCGTCGATGTCTACGTTGCGCACAAAATGATTGCTGTAGCAGCCGAGCGCCAGCCCTTCATCACGCAGAAATTCCATCCCAGCCTGAAGAGGTGGCAACATTTCGGTGAAATACAGCGCTCGCTCCTGTTCATCTGCCTCCATCCAGTCCTGGCCTGAGCGAATAAGGGTGATGTTGTCATGCCCCTGCACCACTACCCTCCCCCCCACCGCCGGGTTGCCGGAAAGAATTCGGAGTTCGCCATCCGGTTGCAGCCAGTCCGTCTGGGACGCCGGAATGCGGTCGCGTACGGAACCCCAATAACCATGTTCCTGGATTTCGCCACTGAGGTTATCCATCACTGCACCAACACCGGGTAGACCCTCTTTAAACGCGTAAAGCGTCTCGAATGGCTCCGCGCGCGGGGCAATAATCTCGCGAAAATATCCCAGGCCTTCGTGCAGACGATCATCCGATGACCACCAATCGGCTACCTCTGGCTGATGCAGCCAGCGGCAATATGACGCCGGATCGCGCCAGTAACCGACAACAATAAAGTTTCCAACCCCCTGGTTATCGGTGTGAAAGGTCACGTCATGATTAGCGGGGCCGTTGTGCAGGCTGAAACTACGCACCATCTGCTGCATGACATTGATTGCTGCTGCACGTTGTTCTTCACGAAACTGCACGCCCAGATAGGCCATAACCACCTGAGTCAGGCTGGCGTCGGCTCGTCCGGCGAACATCGGGAAAGGCGGTTGATAATCGTCGTGCACCCGACGGGAAAGCGTGCGGGGACATTTAAGATGCGTGTCGATGGCAGATTCCATAATGACGCCCTGGTGAGGCGTTATTGTTGTTAAGAAAAATCATCATCGATATTAAGGAGAAATCGGCGGCTCACCTGATTGTGGTGGACAACATCCTGGTTGTTCTGGACAGGGGGTAAAACACTCGCTGGTGGGATGGTAATGGTGCAGGATTGCCTTAATCTGGCGCACCTTCCATTTTTAACTGGCAGTAACCTACTGATTTAAAAGATACTGCGTAGTTATGGCGCAATTATTGCCTTCAGTCAGAAATGATGAGTTATGACAATTAATTGCCACGATGAGGTGTGATTGTGAACAGTACATTTGCTCCCGATAATGTCCGCTATTCCACCGCACTGGTTGCAGGACCACAGCGCTTTGAGTACTGGAATGATGTGATTCTGCGCCACTGCATCCCCTCTGATGGTAAACCCCTCTCGGGAACCTTTGATGGTGAACTGGGTGTACGTGAGGTTGGACTGGTTGATATTTGCGCCCTCAGTGCCAGCCTGCATTACTGGGAACGCAAGGCAAAACATCTGCGCACCGGGCCAGAGGATGACTTATGGTTGGGCTGTTTTCAGGACGGCTACGGTCAACAGGAACAGGGGGAAGAAAGGCTAACCTCCGCTCAACTAACCTGGTGCTTTACGATGCTGCGCAGACGTTTCGTTTCAGCATTGGCGGCCAAAACAACCACCTCATTCGTATCCCCAGACATTTACTGAGGGGCTAACTACCCGGAGCAGACGCGATGACAGCCACTGTGCTGGATGAGGCACGTCCTGGCATCATTCCGTTACGTGAGATGATCTACCAGGCAGTGCGATCTCCTGAACTTCTCAGCACCCCTCATCTGGCCGGGCGTTTTTCACAAACGCTGCTTGACCTGCTGGTACTCAGCCTGGAACTACAAACGCCGGAAAAAGAGTATGTTGAACGTGATTTGTACGCGAAAATCAGAAATTACATCCGCCGACACCTTACCGATCCAGCTCTGAATCTGGAAACCATTGCCCTCGCCCACCATGTATCGGTGCGCACTGTGACTCGCGCCTATGCCCGGCATCAGAAAACACCGGCGGCGATGAATTACGGTTTCTCTGACTTCTCTCACTTCAGTCATGCTTTTCGCAAAGCCTTCGGCGTTACCCCGCATTCAGTGATGAAACAGCATCGTCAGGATATTCAGGGTTAAAATCCACCGTATAAGTTCCCTTTCAATAACTTGTCATATATAACTCTTCTCGCAACAGGAACGTCATCGTGCGCGTATCCTGCTGATACATAAAAACCATAAGGGAAGGTCATGGACAGAAACACGGTAGTCACGTTATTGAAGTATAAGAAGTGGGCTGATGCGGCCACCCTGAAGTCAATATTCGCTCTCGACGCTTCTGCTGACAGCCAGAAGCGCCATCTGATGCTAAGGTTGATGAACCACATCTACGTGGTCGATATGATTTTTCGCGCCAATATCACCGGCCAGTCACATGGATATACCGCGCTGAATACGCCTGAGACACCATCATGTGACGAACTGGCAGCCAATATGAACGCCTGTACTGACTGGTATATTGAACATATCAGTGCGATGAACGACGCAGATTTTGCCGAGACCATTAACTTCAGATTTGTTGACGGCGGTGACGGCGAAATGAAGGCCATCGATATGATTAACCACGTCCTTTTCCACGGTACCTATCACCGTGGAGCAGTGGGCTGGCTAATATCAGAATGCGGTGGCGTTCCTCCGAAGGATGTCATGACGGTATTTCTACGGGATCATAACCACTGATCACTGAAGGGAGAGTCAAAACAATGCAGAGCCTTGAAATTGTTCCCCGACTGCTCCCTGAAGTGCGTTCAGGGAAGAAGCGCCACACCATCCGCTGGCAGGAACGTGAAATCACGTCTGGCCCGATGTTATATGTGAATGCTGAGGATGTTTCTGACATGGTCATTGTCTGGGTGACGCATGTGGAAACCATGCCACTCTTCTCCGTGGCACAGCATCTTGGCAAAATCCAGGCGTGGCCAGACGATGTGTTACTGGCTGGTATGCGTGAGCACTATCCGGGGATTGAGATGGACTCCATAGTGTCGGTCATCCATCATCTTCCCCCCGTATCAGACTGAACGAGTAATCAGCTCAACAACCTCGAATTCCTGGAAGACCAGTTCCATCGTGGCTGAGAATGTCCCTTCGCGTTCGAAGAAACGTTGATGTTCCTTTTGCCAGTATGCAAGACTCAGATCTCCCTCGCCCTCTTTTGCTGCCAGTTCTGCGCTGACATCTTCAAAACGGAGCAGATGGATGGCGGTAACGCGTATGACACAAACGGCATGCCCCTGACTATCCTCCACCAGGGCATAGGCACCGATTACCGGAAAGCATTCATCTTCTGCACATCCAGCCATTGACCCACAGGTGGCGGTTTTTTTTCCACTCGCCACCAATGCCGCCAGCTCATCCATCATCTCCGGAGAATCGCCAAACGACCACGCTGTGACTGCCGGATACTTTGCTTTGACTTGTTCAGACGCCATCATAATTTCGTCCATTCTTCCCTGGTAATACGAAACATCAGACTGGGGGCGAAACCTTCTGGATCCATCACTTTCTCCAGAAATGTCATGCCGACCTTTTCCAGCACCCGACGTGACGCCAGATGATTCTCGCGAACCACACCCACAATATCCGCTAGCCCGACTTCCTCAAACCCATACTGAATGGCGCGCAGGGAAAGCTCCGTTGCATAACCTTTCCCCCAGGCATCAGGCTCAAATCGATACCCCAGATTGTTGGTATTACTTCCATTAAATTGACTGGCAAACACACCACCAAATCCAATGACTCTGTCAGGATTCGATTTTGCGAAAATGGTCCAGTCACCAAAACCATATTGCTGATATTCAAGCAGGGTACGCTCCAGCACAGCGCGCGCATATTCAATATTCGGATACGGACCGCGCGGATTAAATCTATGCGTTTCGGGGTCACCGTAAATACGGAACAAATCGCCTACATCGTCAGGAGTCGACCTTCTGTATAACAACCTTTCTGATTCCCATTGCATCCTTGTTATCCCTGTACATTTTAAATGTTGTCCACAATCACGGTGCATATCTGACTCAAAACCCTGTGGATAAAACTGACCGGCTCGCTTGTCATGACGCTCAGAGATATGACGGTTACTTACTGACCACCAGGTTTAGTACCCTAACGCGTCACCAGACAGGTCGCAGATGTTTCCTTAATACCGGGTCCAAACATCGCGAACAGCCGTAAGTGTCTGAACCATTCTCCTCCGGTAAACGCAATGCATGACAGCAGGGCGGCGTGGTAATTGCTTTGAGCGACAGGATGCTACAGCGAATTGAGGTAGCATATCTGAATTGCAGTGATGAAAAGAGAAAAATAGATTCTAACATCATCAGTTGATTTGATATGCCCTCAAAATCTGACGGGTGGTAACGCGCAAAATTGGCACGGCGCATTCAGTCTTAAAACATCCACGGACATCCCGTGTCGGGTGTTTCCTTCACGTTTCATTGAACTAATGCAGGGAATTTCAATTTGAAATTTTCAGAAATAATAGATATTAAACAATGAGTTATGCTTAATTTTTTGTAGGGTATTTTTACCCTGTTCAAGGACACATCAATACGTTTGCCGAGAAGCAATAGGAACATAGGAGATACTGCCAGGATAGGACAGCGTCAACGCAGTGACTCTGCTCATTCCATTTCATCCAGATGAGAAAGGGTAGCGTAAATTGCCAATATTGGCTCTTTTCCCGGATTTGACAACGTCTGATGAATATACGTACTGAGGACATGGTAGACACCGTTCAATATTGTGTACCCATCCAAATCGGCCCGGTTTTCAGATCGATGTTCCACATAACGTAGCTGTATCACCATACTTCCAACCTTTCATGCAGCCGCTCAAGCTTGCCCTGCATCTGCGGATGACCGGGCCGTGAATGGTCATAAGCAAGGTCAGCAGGTGGCTGTGTCCTCCGTTCCGGGAAAAATGCCCCTTGAAGTCCTTCTGCCACAGTTGATCCAGCGCGTCGTGATCGAAGTGGCTGACTATGTCGTAAGGTGTTATGCCTCAGTTGTATGTATCAACCATGCTCCAGGTACGTACGATGAAGAGGGGAGGGGGAAAGAATTATCCGTCTGTATAAAGCAGATTATTCAATCAGTTAATGAGTCATGGCAAATGAATGTAAATTTAATGACGCTGCTACGTCATTTCTGAGAATGTTTCGGGGTCTTTCCTGCCGAATTTTCACGTAACGACGTCATTTAAAGAAGCAAAAAACTTACGATTTTGTTCTTCTCTCGTCCTGTCGCTACTGAAATTCGTGTTTCAAGCTTTTCGCAATCAGCTCCAGCATAATTTTCCTGTTTGCTTAAAAGGGACTTAGTATGTACATCACGGCTGCGCTTTCCAGGAGAACAAAGAGGTGAAAGGGAGTGAGCAGGGGTGGTGACAGAATGTTACTCATTGAGATACGGCGATTTATGTCACTGACCGGATACCAAAGCCAGATCATCATTGGTTACCCCAACTCTCAAGCTCTTTTTTACCGATCAAATGGGAATTTCAAATTGAAATTCTTTAACTTTAATGAATTAAATCATATAGTTAATTATAAAATTATGTTGGGATATGATTGTTAT
>NZ_AP035951.1:0-251332 GCF_059730565.1 Pantoea sp. X-Soil-TKNS-1279
ATGGCCTGGATAGATGTTGATGACTGCTGTAGGGAGAGGAAAGACTGCTGTGTTGAGTTAATTGACTGCTAAAGAGAGTACTGATGACTGCTATGTTGAGCAAGCGATGACTGCTGTAGTGAGTAACTGTTTGATTTGGTTGTTTATAAGTCAAAATGCGTAAAATCCGCGCTAAGCTGCGTCCTTACTGTTATCAACGGACTGCCTGAGTTCTCTGTAATTTGATTTCATTGAGTTATACACAGGCCAAAATCATAAAAATAATCCTCTAAAGTCATCCTCAAACTGGATCCAATAAACGATCCGCAAGTTAGCGCAGCAGTTTGATCGTTTTCGATTATCGTCAATATAATGATTTATAACAGATTACCCCCGTAAATGACTACTATAGAGAGTGAAGAAGACTGCTGTGATGAGTCAAATGACTACTATGGAGAGCAATTAAACTGCTGTAGTGAGTAGAATAACCGCTGTAGTGAGTGCTAGTATCCGAAATATCGAGTAACGGCGATCATCGCTTGTTCAGATCACGGATTTTTCAAATGCCGAAAAAAGAACAAGAAAACAAACTGATAGCTGAGGCTTTCAGTGAAACGGATAAACGAACTGGAGAGGTTGTTCACCTCACGCCGAACAGTAATAATACTGTTCAGCCGGTTGCATTAATGAGGCTGGGACTGTTCGTTCCGACCCTCAAATCTACCGCGAATGGCAGAAAAAATCAGTTATCCACTATGGATGTCACTGATGAGCTGAAGCAACTGACGATCGTTAAAGCCGAAGGGTATGAAAATATCAAGATCACCGGCGCGCGTCTTGATATGGACAACGATTTCAAAGCATGGGTTGGCATTATTCATGCGTTTGCCAAGTACAAAGTGCTGGGAGACAGTGTCACGCTGCCTTTCGTCGATTTTGCCAAACTCTGCGGGATCCCGTCACTTCGCTCTTCCGCTAAGCTCAGAACACGCCTGGAAGCCTCTTTGACGCGTATCGCGACGAATACCATCCACTTCACCAATAAAGAAGGGGAGTATTACGTTACGCATCTCGTCCAGTCAGCGAAATACAGCGTAAAAAATGACACTGTCACTTTGCAGGCGGATCCCAAGATCTTCGAACTGTATCAGTTCGATCGCAAGGTGCTGCTTCAGCTTCGCGCAATTAACGAATTAGCCCGCAAAGAGTCAGCTCAGGCGCTTTACACCTTTATCGAGAGTTTGCCCCCGGATCCTGCTCCTGTGTCAATGCAGCGCTTACAGGCGCGCTTAAATCTGACTTCGCGACCAAACACCCAATACGCGACCGTCAGAAAGGCGATGGAGCAGCTCAAAGAGATTGGCTACCTCGATTACACCGAGTTTAAGCGTGCCAGCACCGTTTACTTCTCCATTCATTATCGACAGCCCAAACTCAGACCAGCAAACATCCCGCTGAGCCTGCCAGAACTCGGAGAAGACGATCTCGATAATGAGATCGATATCGTCCCGGTCAAGAAGAAGGTGAGGGCAAAAACGACGGTGAAGAAGACCAGGGAAGAGTCGGCAGGGAAGATGGTGATGCTTTCTGATGAGGAGTTGGCCATCCTGGAAACCATCAGGAAGACCAAAAAAGCTGAATAGTCCGTCAGCTGTCATGCGCTCAACATTCCCCTAACGCTGTAGTGAGTTTTACTCACTACAGTAGTCTTTTGTATTTCAGCCACTCAATAGATCCACGATCGCAACTCGCTATAGCAGTCATATTCACTCACCATAGTGGTCATTTGGCCCTTCTGAAAAGAAACCGCTGTAGAGAGAAAGAAGACTTCCAACTTGCCAGTAATGACCACTATAGAGAGAAAGCATTGATGTTTTCAGGCTTTCCTTTGCACAACCCCCCTGGTACTTACTAACCTGCAAGGCCTTTATATACGTGATGTTAGTATTTACTAACAATGAGGATTCCCTTATCAAGTGGATGTTCATTGCAAAAATCAAAACACGGGTGATATCGCTCAATTCTGGCAATTCTCTCCATAGCAGTCATCCCTGAAACGGTCGTTACTCTCCATAGTGGTTATTCTGAAGAACACGCGTTACTCTCCACAGCGGTCATCAACAACAACTGACGATCTCACCTGTTCTTTGCAAGTCTTCCGGCAGGCTTCATCGTGGTTCCAATGTAACCTCGGGCTTTGAAACAAGATTCAGTTCAGACGCGCGGAAAAGGTACACGGGCCTTTAATTTGGGGCTTCAGCGCGTAATGCAGCCTGCACAGCAGGCCGCAAAGTAACAGAGGCCTGATAGGCCGATAGCGCTGGCCAGTTATGAAGTTCGATGGAGAACCATTTACACCAGCCCAGCACGGTGAAAAGGTAGGCATCGGCAATGCTGAACGATGAGCCTGTCAGAGAGGTTCTTCCTGCGAGAGTGTCTTGCAGGAAATCGAACCGTTTGAACAGCTTTTCACGGAAGATATCTTTGGTGGTTTCGGATAGCGTGGTATTGAACAGCGGTGCCGAGCCAGCGTGAATTTCAGTGGCGATGAAGTTCAACCATTCCTGTAATCGTAGCCGCTCCCAACTGCCTGCGGGCGGTGCCAGCTCTCGCTCAGGTTTCAGGTCAGCCAGATACTGCACAATAGCCGGACCTTCTGTAAGTATCTGCCCATTTTCCAGTTCCAGCGCAGCGACATAACCCTTGGGGTTAATGGTGCGAAAGTCATGACCATCTGCGGTCAGCTTACTTTTGTTGTCCACTCGGATTAGCTCAAATTCAAGCTCAAGTTCGCGCAGCACTATATGGGGTGAAAGCGAACAGGTGTTTGGGGCGTAATATAACTTCATGATATCTCCATAAATATTGAAAACAGTTTCGCAGTGCACTACCTGCACTTGCAGTCACTGTGATTGAGTTGAGATATTCTGTAAAATTAATAGTTAATTAATGAAGTATTAGTTGAGCTACTGATCATCATGATGAATCTATTGCACTGGCGGCTACTGGTTGCAGTCGCCGAT
Source organism: Pantoea sp. X-Soil-TKNS-1279 (assembly GCF_059730565.1). Classification (NCBI taxonomy): domain Bacteria; kingdom Pseudomonadati; phylum Pseudomonadota; class Gammaproteobacteria; order Enterobacterales; family Erwiniaceae; genus Pantoea; species Pantoea sp. X-Soil-TKNS-1279. The sequence goes on from NZ_AP035951.1 coordinate 3,003, forward strand.
GCCAGCAATATCTCGCGTGCCGCAGAGGATGTGGGAATGACTCAGTCTGGTGCCAGCCAGGCTATCGCTCAGTTGGAATCATCACTTGGGTTCCAGGTTTTTACCCGTGAGCGACGGCAGATCACCGTTACCGCATTGGGCGAGCTGGTGGTTGAGCACGCAAGGAATATGCTGGTTCAGCTGGAGGCGATTCGGGCGCTGGCCGATAACAATCGCGGTTTAAGCACTGGACGCATTCGCCTGGCCAGTTTTCCCTCGGTCACGTCAACGCTACTACCTGGGTTGTTGCGGGATTTCAGGCGCCTGCATCCTGGTATTGAAGTTGTCGTGTTGGAGGGGACAGACGAAGAGGTGGAGGAGTGGGTGGCTGAAAGCACTGTCGAGTTGGGGATCGTCATGAACTCTGATTCTGGCCGTGCGGAAATGGTAATAGGGCAGGATGCCTGGGTCGCGGTCTTTCCAGCCAGTCACTTGCAAGCACGCCGTGTAAGAGCACAAGGTATTACGCTTGGGGAACTGGCCTCTCAACCCTTTATCCTCGCTACCGGTGGCTGCGCTGTAAACGGAAGAAGTTTGATGGAGCAAGCGGGTTTGCAGCTTTCAGACATACGTATGACGGTACGAGATTGGATCAGCGCCAGCAAGATGGTGCGTGAGGGGATGGGTATGACTTTGGTTCCTGAATCAACCCTTCCGGAAGATCGGCGTGGCTTGTGCGTGGTGCCATTGCTTCCTCCTGTCTGTCGTGAATTTGCGCTGGTTTGTTCACAGGCCGGAAAAACTTCCCAGGCAACTCAGGCATTAATTGCACGGCTGCGCATATACAGCAAAGCAATGCACGATTGATCACCGTAGCGTCTTAAAGCGTTACGTGGAGCATTAGCACAACGTAAACTCCACGTACCGTGAGAACAGAGACGTTGACAGTGGACTCAACTCCACGCAAAACACGCCATTAATTTGTTAATGGAGCTTTTCTAAAAGCTGTTCAGCCCCTTTGTCTATCCCGGTTTCAGCAGCACTCAACGAGCCAAAGGTGGCACCGACGTTCATTGCATTCGGATACTGTTCAGTGACGTAGGCCAGCAGAAGTTCGTTCGTCTCGGCGTCCTTTATCTCGACTGCATAGTTAACGTATCCGCTCATCAGCCCGCGACCGCCCCGGACAGACTGAACAATGTTGTAAGGTCCACCAGCCAGATCGAATTTCGTAAAGGTACCCACAACCTGCGGTGTCGTATCCGCACCGGTTAGCGTCAGTTTAAGCCGGAGGGAGGGGGACGTTCCTTTAGCAGCATCTACGACAAACTTTTCTGCCAGCACTTCGCTAAATTTTTTCTGCATATAGTCGGCGAGCTTGCGCCGATCATCCGGAGAAAGATCGTTAAATTGTGCGTCACTTCCACCATAGATCTGCACGGGTTCTAACGTGATGCTGCGATATTTGTTCCAGTTTACCGGGGCCGCATAACGGAAAGGTATACGATCGCTATCCTCTGACGTATTTGGCGTCATCCGTGATGAAGATTCAATCCCAGAATACTTTACTGGGGAGGTGTCAGCGCAACCGACAACAGCGATAGCGGCGGCCAGAGTCACGGTACAACAAAATGGGCGGAACAATTGCTTCATATCCAGGCTCTCCACAAATTTCTTTAAATGAACTGTACGGTGTAGTTAAGATCGATTAACATGCCTAAGTCAAGAATATGTTTCAGTTCATTTCGGTATTTTTCTTTGCGGAGGTCATATGCTGAATATCCAGTCGCATCCCGTTGGTCGGTATTTAACTATCTGTTCTGCAAGCACAAAACAGCACGTTAATGCTCCAGAGCACCTCAGCACTTCGCAAGAAATTGCCGAGTCAGGATTCCATTGCGAACTACCGTTCCGCTATATCGGCCTGCCTGTCAGGAGGAAACTCACCCGGATGATGCTCATGATGAAAAAAAGCGAGAGCAGGGCTTTGCAGCATTCAGGCAATCCCTCTTCTTATCGGCACGCGGTGGATTATGTGCGCGGGGTAATGGACGCAGCCATGCTGCGAGGCGAACTGCGTTACCGGCCAACTGAAGAAGTGGTGCGTTTTTATCTTTCGCAGCTGAATGAGTTGAGCATTCTGCTGGCCGGATCATGCTGGACGAATTTCGAGTTGCGTTGCGAAGTGCGCCGCAGAACAGAGGTATTTATCGAAAAGTACGCAGCCGTTAGCCGGGGATAAAAATAATTCTGATGGTTAGCAGACTGCTGATAGTCGCCGGGGAAATGACGTACAGGGAGTGGGTCATAGATGTGGCAATGATAACGGTAACCATCCTGATTCTCTGGCGAGCAGGCAGCAATGTCAGAGAGATTCGGTATATCCGTCGATTAGGCATAAAGCGGGGCAATTATTATGCATCCCGGGTCTGGGGGGCCCGTCTGCTACCCCTCATTGTTTTGCTGATGGTTGAGATCGTGGTGGTGCTGGTAGTCGGTGTTCTGACTGTCCTTAAGTTGAGAGAAGTAACGTTCTGGTGAATGACAGCCAGAGTTTCGGTATTTGCGTGCTGCCCATAAGGGTGAGTGATATTTCTTAACTCAGGAGAACCATCCAGATGAGAGACAAGTTTCTGACCTTAACGGAAGAAATGACATTCAGGGACTGGACCATGCTGTGTGTACTTGTCACCACTGTCATTATCATGTGGTGGCGGGTGGGGAGTAACATCAGAGATGTCATCTATATCAGACGATTCAGAGCGCAGCGTGGCAGGCAATATGTATCCGGGGCCTGGGGAGCGCGCCAGAATTCCCTGATTACCCTGCTTGTTGCGGAAACACTGGTGGCGGTGGCCATCAGTATTCTCATCGCGCTTATGCTGGTTGGTGTGACATTGTAACGGTTGGACGCGATGATGTTGCCCGCAAGGTGCGGGCAACATCCGATCAAATATGACTACCGACAGACAAACAGCCAGTAAGAAGAATGACCGCCGCGCTGGTAAACAGGGGGAGAATGAAACGCATTTTATTTCCTTAAAAGAGAGAAACACACCCGCTGAGCAGCAGCGAGCCGAAAGTAATACCTGCCAATAACAGAACACGGTGCAACATAAGACAACCCTCATTAATGAACTATACCGTTTAGTTTAATTATAATCTGTGGTCTGTCAATCGAATCATGATTTGTTGACAGACTTACATCCCTTATCTGACGTTCAGGGCGGTGCCTTGCAGAAATACCTGCACGGCATTTTCAACCATTGTGGCAATTTCTTTATCCGTATACACCGGCATCTGGCGTCGCAGAAAGAGTTCATCTGCTTCAGCCTTAACCAGGGCCGAAAACTGCTTTGCTCTTAACCCTGGGTTGCTACGGGATAATTCCCCACTTTCCATGTATTTTTCCATCACCAGCGTCAGAGCGTTCATACTTTCCCGTACACCGGATTCATAAAAAAGCTCTCCGATATCGGAATGACCGGCTTCGCCAACGACCATGCGGTAAAGTTGCATGGCCTTCCAGTCGGACGTCATGACACCCAGCATACTCTCACCGAACTGCTGTAGTTTATCCGCCAGGCTAAGAGATTGATTATCCGCACTGTACAGCTCATCAGCAGCTCGCGTGAGATAGTTAGTACTGAACGTTCTGACGACCGCCTCAAACAGGCTTTCTTTCGAGTTGAAGTAATTGTAAAGCGTGGCTTTTGAACAACCGGCGGTTTTTGCAACGCCATCCATCGAAGCCCGTTCATATCCTTGTTCAAGAAAAACGGAGGAAGCCGCGTCAAGGATCTCTTTTCTTTTTTGTTCAGTTAGCTTACGCATTGTTATCTCCAGGGTCAGAAAGACCACCTTAACAAAACCAGATGGTTCATTAAAGGATGAACTTCACCGCTACGTTCCATCAGGCTGGCAACCAACCCATACCGCGTAACGTAATCTGAATGCGTCTTTTTATATGTTCTGCGATCGCCTGTTTTTCTCTGAAGTCTGCTACACGCCGGTGTGGCATAAGTGCGCCGAAGACCACATCCATGAACATTCCGGCATAGAGCGCCACATCATCCAACGGCAAATTTTTCTCGCTGGCGGTACTCTGTAACCAGTCCATGAGCATTTCCCTGGAACTTACCGCCCTGGTTTCATAGAGATAATCAGAAAGCTCAGGGAACAGGATTGATTCGCGCGTCATCAGCCGCAGGATCGCTTCACGCTCCAGAGATTGTTCTTCGCTGACGTCAAGGCGAAAAATTCGAAACAGAGATTCGTCCAGCGCGCACTGTTCATCCTCGGGTCTGGGCAAATCAAGCAACAGATGGCGATGCTCGCTGATCACCGCGGCAAACAAGGCCTGTTTATCGCTGAATACCTCATACAGCGTGCGTTTCGACACTTTTGCCCGCCGGGCCACTTCTGCCGTGCTGGTATTGGCAAAACCCAGTTCAACGAAGGCGCGATAGGCACTTTCAATGATGACCTGACGTCGGCTGGCGGCATCCTGGGTTCTGGGGCGACCGCGAGTAGGCAGTGAGTCACTACTTTTCATGTTAACTGTGGGTTCCGTTAATCTTCGTCACAATTATGGTACTTGATAAGTACCATAAAAAGGTACAGGATATTTTTCAGCAAAGGCAGATTCTAACGTAACCCTGGAGAACATCCATGAAAACGGAACCGTTTACTCACACCTCCTCCGCCATCCGTGATCCGCAGATTTTAAAGGTGATCGCGCAGATGAATGCACGAAGGAAGCATCCGGATGCGGCCGCATTTGCCGGACCGGGAGCACCGGACCCGGAAATGTTTGCCGATTATGGCTTCTCGATTCATCCCGAGCAGGGCGACCTTATTTATCTGTTATGCCGGGCAATGAAGGCAAAAAAGGTGGTGGACTTTGCCACTTCGGTTGGGATGTCAGCCCTCTATTTTGCGGCCGCGATGCGTGACAACGGCGGGGGTGAGGTCATTGGTGCCGAACTGGTGGCGGCGAAAGCAGCAACCGCACAGCGCAATCTGGCTGCCGCCGGGCTGGAGAATTACGTGGATATCCGTATCGGTGATGCACGCGAAACGTTAAAAGATCTCGGCGGTCCGGTCGATTTTGTCCTGATTGATGGCTGGCCGCTGGCAGATGGTCCGACGCTGGCAAGACAGGTCATTGAAATCATGGCGCCGCAGTTACGGGTGGGGGGTTACGTGCTGAATGATAACGCGGAACCTGATTTCCTGGCGTTTATCCGTAATCCGGACAACGGATTCATCTCGGTTACGCTGCCCATCAAGCGTGGAACTGAACTGGCAGTGAAGGTCGGATAATGTCGATGTTTACCCGACGACATTTCCTTCAGGCCGGTGTAGGGCTGGGGGCTGCCGCGATGTTGACGCCTGGCTTTTCCGCTTTCCTGTCCGGCAAAAACAATCGGCTTAAGGCGGGCGTGGGACGGGCAAATGTGGTTCTGACCGGGTTATATCCGCTGGATGATTTTGTCGGTGAACACGATCCACTGGCTACCCGTGTATTGCTGCTGGAGCAGGATGGCCAGCGTCAGGCCATTGTCGTAGTGGACCTGACTTCACTGACACAGGATGTCATTGTTTGGTTCAAGTCTATTCTGGCAGAGGTCAGCGGTGTCACCGCTGCGAACACCATCATCAACGCCAGTCACTCCTTCTCAACACCGCATATTTTTACCGGAGCCTCAGCAGCGGTGCTCGCCGCCTTTGAGAATGCCGTGCGTAGCGCAGCAACACAGGCGGTCAGTTCTTTACAACCCGTACAGCCGGGTATCGGTAATGGCCTGAGCAGAATCGGCGTCAATCGTAATATCAATACCCCTGCGGGCTGGTGGCTTGGCGCTGACGATGCGGGTTATAGCGATCCCCATGTGGGGCTGATAAGTCTGAATACGGCAGACGGCCATCCGCTGGCGATTCTGATCAACTATGCCGTGCAACCGGCGGTGATGGATGCATCCGAAAGAGCAACCGGGGGCCGTCTGGTCAGTGCGGATCTGGCGGGAGCGACCTGTCGTTATGTCGAAAACCATTACGGCAGTGGCACGGTGGCGTTTTATCTCGTGGGCTGTGCCGGGGATCAGGTGCCTTATCTCCAGGCCAGTCGTCATGTTGTGCATAAAGATGGCAGCACCGATCGTATCGATATTCACGAAAAAGGTTTCGCGTTGCTGGATTCATTCGGACAGCGGCTGGGGGACGAAGTTATTCGAATCGCTGATGGTATCAGCCCTCAGCCAAGTGACATCTTCAGAGTCGAACGGCACAACATTACCGTCAAATCGCAAAACTTCTCCCCCCGGCATGCGCCAACCGGTCCCGTTAAGACATTTGATTATCAGGTCAGCGGTGTCAGCAGCCTGCCAGTGGTGATGATGCAATGGGGAGACAGCGTCTTAGTCGGTGTCCAGCCAGAGTTCTCTGCCAGCCTCGGTGCACATATTCGTGCCGAATCCCCTTTCGCACAGACCTTTGTGATGACCATGGTGGATGGTGCGGCCAAATATCTCCCGGACAGCGACAGCTACGTCCGCTTTACCTATGAAGCTCGCTCTTCACCTTTTGCACCTGGCGCCGGTGAAGTGGCAGCCCAGGCCATTATTAAACAGTTAAAGCAGATGCGGGCGTTACCTGCATGACGCGCAACCTTCATTCAGGAAGATAAAATATGGCAAATATGTCACGAAGAACTTTCATGGTGGCCGGAACCGCGCTGGCCGGAGCTATCTCTGCGGCAGGGATATCCCGTGAGGCGGTGGCGGCAGATAAAAATGGATTTATGGCGGCATCGGCAAATGCGACGAGCAAAGACGATGGCGTGAAAAAAGGACCCGGTTTACAACGTATTTTCGCACTTTGCGAAGTCACGGGGGGTGGGGAGAAGATTTACGGCATTGCCGCTGAATATGACACAGATATCGATCCCACCAGCCTGGCGCTCACAACGTTTAAAGCGGGGGTAATACCGGCAGCCGAGGGATTCTTTGCCGGTATGCCCAACGAACCCGATAAAAATGCCACGCAGGCTAAGCCCTTACCACGCGCCATCACATCAATTTACACCCATGCCGAACCCGCGTTGCTGGCAGGACAATCCAGCGTAACCGGACGTTATGTGATTATCGAATTCGCTCACGATCCGGACCTTAGCCTGCCGACCCAGGACAGCGATATCGTATCGCTGACGCAGGTTAAAAACGTCAAGACCCTCGCCGGTCATGTCTATGCCGCCAGCAATAAGCCGTGGAGCAATGCCGCTGCGCGCGGCAACAACGTTGTTATTCGGGGCGTTGATGAGTGGGAGCAGCATCACTGGTGGTGGGATGACACCCGCTCGGCGTGGCTTGAATACAGCATTTATCTGCCGAAGTCATTCCTCAAACCGGGTGGTGAGAACAAGGCATATCCGCTGGTACTGGCAATTACGCACTCCGGCACCAGCTATGATGGCACCTGTGCCCAGACGCTGACTGAGCAATGTATTGCGACGATCTGGAGCATGCCGGAAGAGCAGGACTTACATGAATGTGTGGTTATCACACCGCGTTACGAGCGCACCACCATGAACGATTACTGGGAGCACACCAGTGATGTGGAGAATACCTGGCGGCTGGTGCAATCCCTGCTCAGTAACACCTGGGACTACGGTAATCCGAATCTCGAAGATCGTGCCGACAAGGTGCTGAAAATTGATGCATCGCGGGTGTACTGCACCGGATGGTCTATGGGGGCCATGACATCGCTGTGGCTGATGGCGAAACACCCGGAAACCTTCGCCGCAGGACTCATCATTGCCGGGCAACAGCGCCCCAAAGATGTTGCGACCCTGGCGAACCAGAAATTGCTGATCATTACCGGGTCTGACGACAACAAAGCCACGCCGTGGAATGAAAAATGTGTGCCCGTGTGGGAGCAGGGTGGCGCGAAGGTGACTCGCCCGAGTGAATTGCTGGATCCGACACTGATTTTCCCGGTTAACAATCAGCAGGCATTAACGGAGCAGGTTAATCATTATCTGGATCAAGGCGGGAACATTACGTTTTTGACCTTCAAAGGTGTTGATCATATGGCCTCTGCACGCAAATTCTTCTATATCAATGCCGCACGGGCGTGGTTGTTTAAACAACAAAAGGTGTAATTATCAAATCGGATATAGACGGTTTACTGGTCCTGCCTTATGCCGATAGTTCGACTCTCTGGCAGTCCCTACTACCTGGTGATGGGGGTAGTGTGGATCGTTGCGGGTTTACTGGCGGTATTACGTCGTGCGAGCGGGTTGTATCTGTACCTGGTAAGCTTTATTGCCACGCTGGTGTGGTCACTATGGGAATCGGGCCTTGACGGGTGGGCGCTGGTGCCGCGCCTCGATCTGGCCCTGCTATACCTGATCATTACTGTGGTGCTGATGCCAGCCCGCCGTGCTGATGGATCACGCGCTTATCGACGCTATGGGGTGGGCTTGCTGGTGGTGACAGTGGTGGGCCTGGCAATTGCCATCCCGCTGGCGCAGAAGCCCTATCCGGTTGAAGCGGCGACTACGCCGGTTGGGGATTATTTTGACACTGTCACCACGCCAGCCGCGCAGGACTGGCCGACCTATGGAGGTGGTCACGGTGCACAGCGCTTCTCTGCGCTAACGCAGATCACTCCGCAAAACGTCAGCCAGTTGAAACGCGTCTGGGTCTATCACACCGGTGAAGCACATACGCCGAATTTCGGTAACGAGCTGACCCCGATTAAAATTGGTGATGTGGTGTATGGCTGTACCATCCGCCATAAAGTATTCGCGATCGATGCCGCTACCGGTAAACAGAAGTGGATGTTCGATCCTAAAACCCCGGCAGAATCCTCCCCGCCCAACTCGGCCTGTCGCGGCGTGGCTTACTATGAAAACCCTGCCGTCCCTGCCGACCAGGCCTGCTCACAGCGCATTATCGTGGGTACCCTGGATGCCAAACTGGCAGCGGTGGATGCCCGTACCGGTGAACTGTGCCAGGACTTTGGTCATCACGGCTTTGTCGATCTGATGGATGGCATGGGCAAATGGCCTGCGGGTATCGTTTCCGTCACAGCGGCACCGACGGTCGTGAAAGGCGTGGTGGTCACAGGTCAGCAGGTGATGGACGGCCAGCTCCGCCACGCACCTTCTGGTGTGGTGCGCGGCTATGATGCCGTCACCGGTCAGTTGCGCTTCGCGTGGGATATGGAACAACCGGATATCACCACCACACCGCCGCCGGGTAAAACCTATTCACTCGGCACGCCGAATATGTGGTCTACGGCGGTGGCTGATGAAAAGTTAGGGCTGGTGTATCTGCCAATGGCCAACTCGGCGGGAGATTACTACAGCTCCACCCGTACCCCGGAAGAGCGTAAATACAGCTCCTCGATTACCGCGCTGGATGTCACCACCGGTAAACCGCGTTGGGTGTATCAGTTCGTGCATAACGATGTCTGGGACTACGATACCCCTGCACAGCCAAGCCTGGTGGATTTCCCCACCGACCAAGGTCTGGTACCGGCGCTGATTGAAACCACCAAGCAGGGTGATCTCTGGGTGCTGGATCGTCGCACCGGTCAACCTCTGCACAAGGTTGAGGAGCAACCGGCACCGCAGGGCGGCGTGGAGCCAGAAGAACGGGCGAAAACCCAGCCACGCTCGCTGTATAGCCACACGCAGAAACCCGATCTGACAGAAAGAATGATGTGGGGCGTGTCGCCTATCGATCAACTGGTGTGTCGTATCCAGTATCGTGAAGCGAACTATCAGGGCATCTTTACGCCACCGAGCGCGGATAAACCGTGGATTGAATACCCGGGTAACAACGGTGGATCAGACTGGGGCAGCATCTCAGTTGATGTGCACAATGGTGTCATTATCTCCAACTACAACGATCTTCCCAGCTATTCGCGTCTGGTGCCGCGTGCCAAAGATGACCAGATGGGCGTGTTCTGGCTGGGTGACCCGCGTTACAAGAACCCACCACCGGGACGTAATCGTCCGCAGGCTGGTCTGCCTTACGGTCAGGATGTTAACACCGGCTGGGTATCCAATATCGGTGTAATCTGTAAACAGCCGCCGTTTGGCATGATTAAAGCCATCGATTTGGCAACGGGTAAAACGCTGTGGGATCGTCCACTGGGCACCGCAGAACGTAACGGTCCCTGGGGGCTGCACTCCATGTTGCCGTTGCAAATCGGTTTGCCGAATAACGGTGGCGTGTTAACCACGCAAAGCGGCCTGGCGTTCGTGGGGGCGACCACTGATGATTACCTGCGTGCGATAGACGTGAAGACGGGCAAAACGTTGTGGAAAGATGAGCTGCCAGCGGGTGGTCAGGCAACGCCAATGACTTATGAGGTCAACGGCCAACAATTCCTGCTCATTATGGCGGGAGGCCATCACGGCATGATGACGCCGGAAGGCGATGAAGTCATCGCTTATGCCCTGCCTGACAAGGTCTGAGTTTCCCTCCAGTTAAACGACCTGCTGTGAAGCAGGTCACAATTCCTTGACAGTGAAAACCCACTTACCTAGATTGTCTAGGTAAGTGGGTCATCCGGCTTGATACCTGATGACATGGAATCATTATTTATCCAGGAGTCGTTATGGGCAATCAGCCGACTGAACCTGTCCGTCAGTCAAAGGTGCCTTTCTGGTTACGTCTGACACCCGTCAAAGCAGAGGAAGTGAGCGCGCTGTTGGTCTGTATGATTTACATCTTCTGCGTGTTATCTGCTTATTATGTCCTGCGCCCGATCCGCGACACCTTTGGTATTGATGGCGGGATGCACAATCTGCAATGGCTGTTCTCTGCCACGCTGTTGGCGATGCTGGCCCTTAATCTGCCGTTTGCGGCGCTCTCGCGTAAACTTCCGCGCAAAAAGCTCATTCCTTTGGTGTATCGCTTTTTTATCAGCCATTTACTGATTTTTGCCGTGCTGAAGTTTTATCTGCCGGTGGATGCCCAGGTATGGCTGGGGAGAGTGTTTTTCGTCTGGCTTTCGGTCTTTAACCTTTATGTCGTGTCGGTGTTCTGGTCACTGGTTGCCGATATCTTTTCGCGTGAGCGTGCCAGCAGGCTGTTTGCCATGATGGCTGCCGGGGCCACGTTGGGGGCGATCGTCGGGTCGGCGACTACCGCGTTGCTGGTACATCGTTTCAATACCCTCGGTCTGTTCGTGCTGGCAGCGATGCTGCTGGAATGTGCTGTTGTCTGCGTCAAGCGGCTGAACAACGTGACGCATCTGGCGGATGAAGCCAATGATGGCGCAGTCCAGACGCAACCGCTTGGCGGTGGGGTGTTCTCAGGCATTGTGCGCATCGCGCAATCACCGTATTTGCTGAACATCTGCCTGTATATGTTGCTCTACTCGGTCACCTCGACATTGATCTATTTCCGCCAGGCCGACCTGGTACACCACCTTTTTCAACATGACAGCGATCGTACCGCCTTTTTTGCCACCCTTGATCTGGTGGTCAATGTGCTGACGCTGGTGACGCAGTTATTTATCACCAGCCGCCTGATGGCGCGTTATGGCACTAAGCTGGTGCTCGGTCTGTTGCCAGTTATCACGCTGCTGGGATTTACCAGCCTGTCGATCTGGCCGGTGTCTGCTTCGATTGTGATGTTCTCGGTGCTCAGACGCGCCAGTAATTTTGCCCTGGCGCGCCCGGCGCGCGAAGTGCTGTTCACGGTGTTAAAACGCGAAGACAAATACAAAGCGAAAAACGTGATCGACACCGCTGTCTATCGTACCGGTGACCAGGTGGGCGCATGGAGCTGGGCGGCCATGAATGCGGCTGGCATGAGTGGCGGCATGCTGCTGTGGTTGGCTTTACCCCTTTCGCTGATCTGGCTGGTTAACAGTCAGTGGCTGGGCCGCAAACAGATACAGCTTGAAGAGAAAACCTTTTATCCCCTCAAAGAGACATTGCATGAAAACAGTCACTCTTAACGGTCAGACAGTTCCCGCTATTGGTATGGGGAGCTGGCATCTGGGCCAGGGCAGGCACAGCGCACAGGCGGAAATTAATGCGTTACGCGCCGGTATTGATAGTGGGCTGAAGGTGATCGACACCGCCGAAATGTACGGTGATGGCCGTTCTGAATCACTGATCGGCAAAGCGATCGATGGTTTGCGCGATAAGGTGTATCTGGTGTCAAAGATCTATCCTTATCACGCCAATCGTCTGATGATGGAGCGTAGCTGTAACGACAGCCTGAAGCGGCTCAACACCGAATGCCTCGACCTTTACCTGCTGCACTGGCGTTTCAGCAGTATGCTGTCTGAAGCGGTGTCCGGTTTTGAAAAGCTGAAGCAGCAGGGGAAAATCAAAGCGTGGGGTGTCTCCAATTTTGATGTCAGCGATATGGAGGATCTGTTCGCTACCGAGAATGGCGATCGCTGTGCAACCAATCAGATTTTCTATAATCCGGCGAGTCGTGGCATTGAGTTTGATTTGATTCCGTGGTGTAACCAGCATCATATGCCGATGATGGCCTACTCCCCGCTGGGTGGTGAAGGGGCATCGCTGCTGCGCCATCCGTTGATTACTCAGTTGGCGGCCAAATATCAAACCGGTCCCTCCACCATTCTTCTCGCCTGGGTGATCCGTAATGGCAATATGATCGCTATACCGGAGTCAGGGGAGGCGGCACACATCAAAGAGAATGCCGCCGCGTTAAGCGTGCAGTTACAGCCAGCGGACCTTAACGTCATGGACGAAGCCTTCCCGCCCCCTGGGCGTAAAGTCCCTCTGGAGACACGTTAATGCTGTGCGGTTTTCTTCCACAGCGCGCACATACTGCGGCTGCGTAATTTCAAATGAAGCATACGTGCGGCGAGGATCACCACCGCCGCCGATTCGAAAGAATGGTAGTAAAGGGAGCTGTTGGGGGAGCTAAAAATGTTCCACAGCAGCGCCAGTAGCAGGGCGCATGACGTCGTCTGGCAGGCGATCATCGGGGTACACAGCCAGTGATAGAGGCGAACCCCTTCGAGTTGATTGCGATGAATTGCCAGCAGACCCGCCCAGGTGACACAACCGCTCAGTGCGGCGGTGATCACCGCAGGCCCACCGTGGTGATTGGTCAGGCAGGTAAACACGGCAAACACGATGGCGATAATGATGCCGAGATTGATAAATAAGGTGTTGCGCAGTTTGCGCGTGATTAATACCACGGCAAATTCAGCGGCCAGGTTTTGCGGGGAACCAAAACGTTGCGTCACGCGCAGGGCCGCTTTTTCTGGCGTATCGTGGCTGCATTCCACCGCTTCATAGAAATGCTCACTGATCTCCAGACAGATGTTGTCTGCATATTTCTGCTCAAAACTGAGTTCATGCTTTAGCTCCAGCAGATAGCGTTGCGCAGGTTCTGGCAGTTCAGTCAGCGTGGACATTATGACCTCTGTAATAAAGAGGAGACAGCCAGGGAGTAGCTATCCCAGGCTTCGCGTTTTCTCACCAACTCCTGCTGACCTTCTTTGGTCAGTTGATAAACGCGACGTTTCCGTTTGGATGGTGCGATCTCCCACTCAGCGCCAATCAGTCCACGCTGTTCCATGCGGTGCAGAAGGGGGTAGACAGTCCCTTCCTGGAAGGAGAGGACGCCATCCGTCAGCTGGTGGATCAATTCAATTAATGCGTAGCCATGACTGGGGCCACGCTCCAGCGCGGCAAGTATGACCATTTCAATATGGCTCTTCAGATTGTCGTCAGCACTGCTTCTCATGGTCATTTTCCGCTTACAAAGATAGATACAAACTTCGCCGTTATCTTAGCTTGACTTAGGCTGCCTTGATACCTAGTTTATCTAGGTATGATAATGAAACCGGATGGCTGATTTTGCAATCTGTTCCGGTACTGGCAGACCACGATATTTCAGGAAGGGATATGGCTCACTTCACCCGACGCAACTTTTTGCAGCACTCGGCGCTACTGGCTTTGTTTTTACCCTCTCTCGCCGTGCAGGCCGCAGACAGTTCAACCGCAATGCCATTGCAGTTGGTCAATCAATGGCGTCTGTCAGCTGATGGATGGGTGCCGAATAATCCCGCCTTACCCGTTATGCATTTCCGTACGACACAACCTGAGACTACTGCGGGCGGGTTGACTAAGGCCGGATGGACGCAGCAATGGCAGGGAAAACCCTTCGCCTATCAGCATTTCCACAGCAGTACGCATGTGATTTTTGTCGTGGCGGCAGGCAATGGTCAGTTGCAGATTGGCGGCGATAACGGCGAGGTGGTGCCAGCCAGGGTTGGCGATGTGATTTTTTTACCGGCAGGGACAGGTCAGCGCCTGTTGCAGAGCAGCCATGATTTTTCGGTTCTGGCCTGCTATCCCGAGGGCAATAACTGGGATGTCTGTCGATCGGCGATCAATACGGAAACGTTGCAAAGAGCCTCAAACCATAAACTGGAAAATCGCACCCGCCGATTTTTTAACCGCAGCGGTACAGTGATTTAAATCAAATTTATACGAGAGAAAACCTGATGAGCGGAAATATTAAGCTGGTTATTGCCAAGTTTATTGCGCAGGAAGGGAAGGGAGAGGAATTATTTGCAGCAATTGAGCGCTGCATTGCTCCCAGTCGCGCTGAAGAGGGATGTATTCATTATGACGTTTATAAGAATACGCAAGATGAGAATATCTTTCTGATCCACGAAAAATGGAAAGGCGAACCGGCGATTCAATTTCACTTCGAGCAAACCCATTTTAAACGTTTGCTTGCTGATACTGATCCATTACTTGCTGCCGTACCCGATATTAAAAGCATCGATTTATAATTCAGAAGAAAGGAGAAAGCCGTGTTATCACGCGTTCATACAGGATTATTTGCAGGCCTGATGTTATGTTCTGCCGGGGCGTTGGCTGCGCCCTTTACGCTGCACTCAACCCAGTTCCACAATGCAGGGAAATTACCGGTTGCGATGGGCGGCGGTGGCCAGTGTCCTGGGCAAAACGTTTCACCGCAGCTGAGCTGGAGTGGCGCACCGGCCAACACCAAAAGTTATGTGCTGCTGATTGAAGATCCACAGGGGGCCAACGGCCTGGGCATGACCCATTTCCTTGGTTACGGCATCGACAGCAGTCGTCACCAATTTGCTAAAGGGGATCTGACCGGTGTTGTTGGCTATACCCCAGGCACCAATGGGAAGAATGTTCAGGGTTATTCCGGTCCTTGCCCTCCCGTGAATGGTGATATTCACAACTATAACTTCACCTTAATTGCTACCGATTATGCTCCTGATGCGCTGCAAAAAGGCCTGGCAAGAGAGGCTGTCATGTCGCAACTGAAAGGCCATGTTCTGGCATCAGCAGGTCTGGTCGGTCAGTTTATTATGCCTAAGAAATAAGGTGAAAAGATGCCAGAAATTATTGTGCACATGGTGAGTGGCCGTACAGCTGACCAAAAGAAAAAACTGATGGATGGAATTTATCAGGCAGTGAAAGACGCATTACCGGTTAAAGAGGAATACATTGTTATTTCGCTGATTGAAACGGACAAAGAACACAAGTCCCGCGGCGGTATTTTATTTAAAGATCTTTAATTACCAGGATAGTTATCATGCTTATTCTTATTACCGGAGCCACGGCCGGATTCGGCTGGGATTTGGCGCTGCGTTATGCGCAACATGGACATCGGGTGATCGCCACCGGGCGGCGGCAGGAACGTCTTGATGATCTTAAAGCCATTGCCGGAGACAACATTTTCACTCTCAAGCTGGATGTCAGTGATTCTCTGGCTGTTGATAGCCTTATGGAACAACTGCCGCTGAACTGGCGTGATATTGATGTACTGATTAATAACGCCGGGCTGGCTTTGGGTCTGGAACCTGCTCAGCAGGCCAGCATGGACGACTGGAACCGGATGATTGACGTCAACATCAAAGGTCTGGTGCATGTGACAAGGGTGGTTTTACCGGGGATGGTTGCACGCAATCGCGGCCATATTATCAATCTCGGCTCGACGGCGGGCAGCTGGCCTTATGCGGGCGGTAACGTCTATGGCGCGTCAAAAGCTTTCGTGCGGCAGTTCAGCCTGAATTTACGCACCGATTTAGCGGGTACAGCGTTACGTGTTACCAATATTGAGCCTGGGCTGGTCGGTGGAACTGAGTTTTCCGGTGTTCGATTCAAAGGTGATGCCGGGCGCGTTGAACAGACGTATGCCAATACGCAACCCCTGTTGCCGGAAGATATCACTGAAGCCATTTGGTGGGTCAGCAATCTACCTGCGCATGTGAATATCAACACGTTGGAAATGATGCCAGTTTGCCAGTCATATGGCGGATTACGCGTGATTAAAGGCGAGTAAAAAAAGCCCCCGTAGCGGCGCGATAAATCGCACCGCTACGCGGATTACATTAAGGTTTAGCCAGACTTTCCCGTACTTTTGTCACCTCTTTTGGCGTGACAGCCGGTGCGTTGTTACTCCAGCCACTACGCACAAAAGTTGCCAGTTGCGCCACCTGTTCATCACTCAGCCGGGAAGCAAAGCCCGGCATCGCCATCACAGACGGTGCTTTCGGTGTCGAAGGGATCTGTGCCCCTTGCAGGATGATGTTGATTAACCCGGTTGGGTTATCCGCGACCACCACATCACCCCCGTTCAGGCGCGGGAAGATTCCTTTGGCCCCGTTGCCGTCGGTCCAGTGACAGGCTTCACAGTTGTTCATGTACAGCATCTGCCCGGCATTCAGATTATGCCCCTGGGTCAGGTAATCAGCGGTTTTCTTCGTCTCCTGCTCTGCATCGGCGCGGCGATTGATCACCGGGGTATCCGCAGGCAATGACTTGAGATACGCCGCGATCGCGTGCAGGTCCTGATCATTCATATGCTGCATACTGTGCTCAACGACACCGGTCATTTCCCCGCCCACGGAGGCAAAATCATTACGGCCTGTGGCGAGGTAATCGGTAATGTTCTGGATACTCCAGATTGGCATACCGCGCAGTGAAGGCACAGGCCAGCCATTTAACTCCCCACCGGCGAGATACTTGTCGCTGGATTCATTCAGTGCCTTCTCCTGCATGCCGATGCCCCTGGGGGTATGGCAACTGCCGCAGTGACCGAGTGTTTCCACCAGATATTTACCGCGATTGATATCGTCAGGCACGGAATGGCGCGGTGCAAACGGCTTATCCTCGGTGAACGCAACATTCCAGAACCACATGCCCCAGCGCTGGCTGAAAGGGAGCATTAACGACGTTTCCGGTGCTTTTTCAGCTACCGGTTTTACGCCTTTCATAAAATAGACATACAAGGCATGAATATCTTCATCGGTAATCCCACGATAATCCGGGTAGGGCATCGCCGGATAGAGATGCTTACCATCGCGACGAATACCTTTGCGCACCGCATCAGCAAACTCCTGTTCGGTGTACTTGCCGATACCGGCTTCGGGATCAGGAGAAATGTTGGTGGAGTAGATCACCCCCATCGGGCTGGCAATCGCCAGGCCACCACCAAACTCTTTTCCACCGGCAATGGAGTGGCAGGCGGTGCAATCCCCGGCGCGTGCCAGATATTCCCCTTTGGCAATCAACGTAGCATCCTGATTGTCAGCCGCCTGCACGGCTGTGCTCACCAGGCCCGCCATCAGCAGATAACGAAGTTGCAGTTTCATGGTCATCTCCTTATGCCTGCACCAATGGGCCGGGGTTTTTCAGATATTGTTCGCGAATCGCTTTTGCTGACCAGTACGCCAGTCCGGCAACCATCGCCGAGGGGTTGGCATAGAAGTTTTGCGGGAAGGCATTAGCCCCCATCACGAAAAGGTTGTGAACGTCCCAGCTTTGCAGATAACGGTTAAGCGCAGAGGTGCGAGGGTTATCGCCCATAATCGCGCCACCGGCGTTATGCGTGTTGACATAGTTCGGCGAGCTGGCGAAATGGCTGTCCATCTTCAGAATGTTATGCGAGTACTGCGTTGGATTGAGGTGTCTGGTAATCGCCTCCATCTTCTCTTTCATGAACTGCAACATACGCAGATCGTTTTGCACGTAATCGTAAGTCACACGCAGCAGCGGCATACCAAAACGATCTTTATATACCGGGTCGAGATCGAGGTAGTTGCCGCGCGTTGCCATATTGCTGCCTTCAAGCTTCACGCCCATTGAATGGCCATAACTTTCTTTCAGCGCTTTTTTCCAGCCGCTGCCCCATGATGGCGCGCCTTTCTTTATTGCGGCTCCCATTGGCGTACCGGTCGGTTGTGAACTGTAGATCTTGGCTCCACCAATAAAACCAAGCTGGGCCGTCTCAACATTGCCGGTGCCGTAGTCGCTGATGACGGTACCGGTCGGTCCTGCCGTGGCGAACGGGTTGAACTCAAGGTTATCGAAGAACAGGGTAAATCCGCCGCCATACTGGTGGGTGTAGTTACGACCAATCACACCTTCTTCCGTAATGGGGTTGTAAGGCTTACCGATTGAGGAGTTCAGTAACAGGCGAACATTGTTCAGGCCAAAGGTAGACAGAATCACGATGCTGGCGGGCTGGAACACCTCGTCGCCATTTTCATCAATGTAAGTCACACCTGTCGCTGTTTTACCATCGGCATGTTTTTCCACGCGAATCACGTTGGCGCGAGTTTTATAGTCGAAGTTTTTAAACTGCTTCAGTCGGTCGAGGATGGCAGTTTGCGGCGATGCCTTTGAATAGTTCAGGCATGAGTAGAACTGACAAAAGCCGCAGTAGTTACAGGGGGCAATCTGCTGACCATAAGGGTTGGTATAAGGCACAGAAACCGCCGCCGAAGGCATGGAGTACGGGTGAAGTCCCATCTCCTGGGTGGCCTGACGAAACAGGGTTGCGTTAAGGCTATCTTCCAGCGGTTTATTGGGGAAGGGGTTGGAGCGCGCACCCTCAAAAGGATCGCCGCCCTGCTGGATCACGCCTCGCAGGTTGCCCGTCTCGCCGGAGGAGCCACACACTTTATCGAAGAAATCCATATGCGGCTCGATCTCTTCCCAGCTGACCGGGAAATCGGCGATACGCAGTTCTTCATCCAGTTCACCTCGTTTGAAGTGTTCGTCGGCGTAAGTTTTCATTTTAAGGTCGACAGGCGTTGGACGGGTGATCATCCCGGTCCAGTGCAGACCCGCACCACCCACGCCATCGCCCAGACGGAAGGCACCCAATTCACGCATGGGCAAGGCGGTTTCTGAAGCGTTGTGACGAATGGTAAAAGCCGCATCATGCGGGCTTTGCATGATTTTATGGCGTTTGGTAAAGGCCAGTTCATCAGCCGGTTTGGGATAAGCATAATCGCTGTTCAGGCGGTCTTCTCCACGCTCCAGCGCGCGCACTTTTAATCCGGCCTGCGCCAGCTCAATACCCATAATCGAGCCAGCCCAACCTAAACCGACGATGATGACATCGACGGCGTCATTGATCTTTTTCATTTATTTTCCAGGAAGAATCAGGCTTGCTCGCCGCTGAGAGAGACCGGGCCAAGGGGATATTTAACGTTATGGATCTTTATCCATTGCGGGAAACTGGCGCGTGCACCGGGGAAATTAATCATCTTCCATGCCGCCATATTCTTATTCCCGCCGTACTGCGGATCGGCCAGATAGCCTTCTTTGGTATTTTCCAGCAGTCGGATAAAGAAATAACCGGCATTCAGGTCGGCTTCGCCAAACTGGGAAAAATCGGCGACATTCTTTTGCAGATCGGTTAATACCGCATCTTTCATTCTGGCTGGCAGGTCGCAGAAATTTTGATTGTATTTGATGCGCGAGTATTGATTGGTCAGTGAAATGCCTTTGCGGTACAGCACCTGTAACGGGAAGGGCATCTGATAGCCGAACAGCAGGCTGGCATGGCTGTCGAATGGACCCTCCATATACCAGTCTTCACCCTTGCCATAAGGGGTCAGCATCTGCTTATCAATAAAGACCGGAACATGGGTATCTAATGCTCCCGGACCTTCTCTGTCCGACGGGATCAGGCGGTCACAGGCGGCCAGCATAAATTGCCACTCTTCTGCGGTGAAAAATACCGGTTGATATTGTTTTAGCTCGTCCGCAGTGGAGGGAACGGCGGCAAAAACACGACTCACACCGCCTTTCATCCCGAGTGAGGCGATGCCAATCAGCGACCCAATAATAAAAGGACGCCTTCCAATACGACAGGGTTCATTTGCCATTTGCTTTCAGTTTCTCGTTATCGTGCGAAAATCATTCACTTGCCTGGTGGGAATACAACGCTTCATTACTGTTAACGAATCGACGTTAATATTTAAATAGCCTTAGAAATCCTGTTGCCATTTTGTAACGGCGCATCATAGGCGCATTGGTAGAACATGATCACGTTATCTGGTTTATATAAACTATTTAAATAATCCATCTCGGCCTTGTTATATGATTTATAAGAAAAAACATTATTGTACCTTATGGTACATTTACACTTTGTTTTATCTTCACAACCTTGTGAAATGTTTTAGCTCATTAGTTATCCAGCCATCCGAGATAACGGTGTTAACAATTGACTTATTTTTGCTCTCACAATATTTAATAAATCACGCTGGTGATTACAGAAATAACAGTTTTCCCGGATGTCCGGGAAAACTGTTAAGGAGGGTCAGGCAATTAATATGGCGCGAATATCATTCACGTTGGTGAGGGTGGGACCGGTCATCACCAGGTCGCCAATGGAGTGGAAATAACTGTAGCTGTCATGTCCATCCAGATACGTGGCGGCATTCAGACCATTCAGCTTCCCGCGTGTCAGCGTGTCCGGCGAGATCATGGCACCGGCTGCATCTTCCGTACCGTCGATACCATCCGTATCACCGGCAATCGCCCAGATACCGGCTTCCCCCTGTAAAGCACAGGCCAGACTGAGCAGAAATTCAGTATTACGCCCGCCTTTACCCGCGCGGCCATTGGTCACCGTGACGGTGGTTTCGCCCCCTGACAGCAACACCGCTGGCCCTTTAACGGGATGACCATACTGTTTCACCGATCGGGCGACACCCGCCATCACAACAGCAACCTGGCGGCTCTCGCCTTCGATGGCGTCACCGAGGATCAACGGAGTTAAGCCAAGCTTACGTACCTCTGCGGCGGCAGCTGCAAGGGCTAATGCCGGGGTAGCAATCAGCCTGGTTTCAGCATATCCGGTCTGCGGTGGTACTTGCTGGGGATGAGTCAGCACATAACGCACCGGCTCTGCGATGGGAATGCCATAGCGTTCCAGCACTTTCAACGCATCCGCCGGAGAACTGTTATCGGCAACCGTTGGACCAGAGGCCACGTCGGTTGGGTTGTCACCCGGAACATCGCTGATAATCAGAGAAACCAGCCGTGCCGGTTGTGCCAGCAGCGCCAGTTTGCCCCCTTTAACCGCTGACAGATGGCGACGCACCAGATTCATCTCCCTGATATTGGCCCCGCTGTGCAACAACGCGCGGGTAATCGCCTGCTTATCAGCCAGGGTCAGCCCCGGAGCAGGGAGTGCCATCAGCGCCGAACCGCCACCGGAAATCAACGCCAGCACCAGATCATCCGGGGTCAGTCCACGCAGCGACTCCACGATCAACATCGCGGCGGTTTCACTCATGGCATCGGACACCGGGTGGGCCGCTTCCAGAATACGAATGCGACCGGCAGGGACGGCGTGACCATAGCGAGTCACCACGACGCCACTGACATCCACATCTGGCCAGGCCGCGTCTACCGCTGCGGCCATTGCGGCAGAGGCTTTACCCGCGCCAATCACCACACAACGGCCTTTCGGTTTTTCAGGCAGTGCCGGGGGAATGACAGGCCCGGGACGGGCACTGTCAACAGCACGCTGAAAGATATCTTGCAGAATCTCTGCGGCCTGTTCATTTCTCATCGTTATGCGGTCTCAGCTACGGTGGCCTTCGAGGTGATAAATTCAACCACGGCTTTGGTCACATCCGCGGTTTTTGCCGTACCGCCGACGTCCGGCGTCAGAATGCCTTTGGTGCAGGCATACTCGATACCTTCCATCACCAGCGCAGCGGCATCATGTTCGCCGAGATGTTCCAGCATTTGCACCGCAGTCCAGAAGGTGGCGATCGGGTTCGCGATGCCTTTGCCGGTGATATCAAAGGCTGAACCGTGGATCGGTTCGAACATGGACGGGAAACGATGCTCAGGATCGATATTGGCGGTTGGGGCGACACCCAGGCTGCCCGCCAGCGCACCGGCGAGGTCGGAGAGGATATCGGCATGCAGGTTAGTCGCGACGATGGTGTCCAGGCTCTGCGGATGCACGGTCATGCGATGTGTCATGGCATCGACCAGCATCTTGTCCCATTTCACATCCGGGAACTCCTGTGCCACTTCTGCGGCGATCTCATCCCACATCACCATACCGTGACGTTGGGCGTTGGATTTTGTTACCACGGTCAGCAGTTTACGCGGGCGAGACTGCGCCAGTTTAAAGGCGTAACGCATGATGCGGGTCACACCCACACGGGTGAAAATCGCCACTTCAGTCCCAACCTCTTCAGGCAGGCCACGGTGTGCACGACCGCCGTTACCGGAATATTCGCCTTCAGAGTTTTCACGCACGATCACCCAATCCAGGTCGCCAGGACCGCGATTACGCAGCGGCGAGGTGACGCCCGGCAGGATTTTGGTCGGACGTACGTTAGCGTACTGGTCAAAACCCTGGCAAATCGGCAGGCGCAGGCCCCACAGCGTGATGTGATCCGGCACATCTGGCGCGCCCACGGCACCGAAGTAGATCGCGTCGAATTTCTTCAGCGTTTGCAGGCCGTCTGCCGGCATCATCACACCGTGTTTTTTGTAGTAATCCGAACCCCAGTCAAAAGTTTCGATGTCAAATTTCAGCTGTGGATTCTGGCGTTCCAGCGCATGGAGCACCTCAACACCGGCAGAGATCACTTCAGGGCCGATACCGTCCGCAGGGATAGCGGCAATTGAGTAGTTACGCATGTTATTTCTCCTGTTAAATCAATGTGTATGAGGATGTGGAATATCGACTGTCTGCGGTTTATTCGCCTGGGCAGACAGAATCAAAACAATCAGGGCCGACAGGGCGAGCAAGCCCGCAACGAAGTAAAGCCCCCAGGTGTAGCTGCCGGTTTGTTGGCGGATCACGCCGATCATCATCGGACCAACGAATCCACCCAGGTTGCCAATCGAGTTGATGGTGGCGATACCGGCGGCAGCGGCCGGGCCACTGAGAAACAGCGTTGGCATGCTCCACAGCGGGGGCTTAGAGGCGCTGATGCCGACCGTCACTAAGGTCAGTGCGAGAATCACCGTCAGCAGGGTGCTGACATTACCGGCGTAAATCAGCCCGGCCGCCGCGAGCAGGCAGGCACCAATCACATGCCAACTGCGTTCGTTTTTGCGGTCGGAATGGCGCGCCCACAGAATCATGGCGATAACGCCAATCACCGCCGGGAAGGCATTCAGGAAACCAATTTCCAGCGATGTTGCACCGAAGCTATGGATGATTTGCGGCGACCAGATCCCAAGTGTGTAGAGGCCAGCCGAGGTGCCGAAATAAACCAGCGCCAGCGCTAACACACGCTTATCAGCCAGCCCGCGCCAGGCGCTGGTGTGACTCTGTTTTGCTGCACGCGCCAGTTCTTCGGCCTGCATGGTATTTTGCAGCCACTCACGCTCTTCATCGGTCAACCATTTGGCTTTCGCCGGGCGGTCGGTCAGGAAGAACAGCACCACGATGCCAAACACCACGGCTGGAATGGCTTCCAGCACAAACATCCACTGCCAACCGGCGAAGCCCATCAGGCCGTGCATCTCGAGCAATGCGGCAGAAATCGGTGATCCCAGCGCGGTGGAGAGGGGGGCCGCCGCCATAAAGATCGCCGTGACCTGGGCGCGTTTCGCCGCCGGGAACCAGAAACTGAGATACAGAATGATGCCGGGGAAGAAACCTGCTTCCGCGACACCGAGCAGGAAGCGCAGCACGTAGAAGCTGGTGGTGCCCTGGACAAATGCCATGCAGCCAGACACCAGACCCCAGGTGATCATCACGCGGGCGATCCAGATGCGGGCGCCCACCTTGTGCAGTATTAAGTTTGATGGGACTTCGAAGAGAAAATAGCCGAGGAAAAAGATCCCAGCACCCAGCCCAAATACGGTGGGGGAGAAACCTAAATCCTGATTCATGGTTAATGCGGCAAAACCAATGTTTACGCGATCGAGAAATGCGATGAAGTAGAGCAGCATGATGAAAGGGACAATGCGCAACGTCACTTTACGCATCACCCTTTTTTCGAGGTGATTATTCATATTAAAGTGCTCCAGATTGTGTAGGGGTGTGTTATTTTTTTGTAATCAAGTTCAGTATGCAGTTTTGGATTAGCAGATCATTAATGTACGATTATATAAATTATTTGAATAATGCTTTGGCGAGGAAAATGTGGATATAAATCAATTGCGTTGTTTTGTCGCCGTGGGCAAAGAGTTACATTTCGGTCGCGCAGCCCAAAGAATGGAAATGATGCCTGCGTCACTTTCTCGCTTCATTCGATTACTTGAAGAGGATCTGGGCGTCCGACTTTTAAATCGTTCAACACGTAATGTTTCGCTCACCGCGGAGGGCGCGATTTTTTTTGACGAAGCTAACAAACTTATCGATCAATTTGATGCGCTGGCACTACGATTTAAAGGTGGGTTAAAAGATGAGCGTCGCACCTTAAGGATTGGTGCGATTGACAGTGCGGCACGCGGATTAGTCCCGGCGTTACTCAATCGCTTTGTTCCGACGCACCCCAATACGGATATTCATATTATTGAAGATAAAACCATCAACCTGCTGCCGAAATTAAAATCAGGCTGGCTGGATATGATTTTTTTTCGCGCGCCACAAATCATTGATGCATCCATTTCCGTACGTTTTATTACGCGCGAAAGTTGTGTCCTGGCAGTACCGGCGAGCCACCCGCTGGCTGAACGTAACGAAGTTTCATTAGATGATTTTAAACATGAAGCGATGATTATCCCGGAAAGACGTACTCGCCCACATAGCCATGACCTGACCATGAGCATCTACAAACTGGCGGGACTCACGCCGGTGATTGCGCAATTTGCTGAAGAAAAACAGACCATTTTAAGCTTGGTGGCAGCCGGTCTTGGCCTGGCGGTTGTGCCAGCGTCCTATCGCAACATGAACAGCGAAAATGTCGCCTATATCGACCTGCAATTAGATGAACATATTAAAGGTTTGCCGTTGAGTATTGCCTGGCAGAAAGGCAACGAAGATGAATATTTAAGGGATATGTTGAAGTTATTAACCGATCATAAGAGCGAACTTACCGGAAAGTTGTGATGTTTTGCGAGTGCAGGCGGGGTGTTACTCGTCTGCAAAATTATTGAAGTAATGAGAATCACTGTTATTCAATCCTGTTTGCATCCCCCTCCCGCCTGGCAACAATTTGAATTCGATCACATTTCTGTATATTGGTTTCTCGGTCAATTGTTTCTTAATCGTGTAATTAAGTTTGTCTCGCTGTAAAAATAAATCATTATCAGATGAATTAAGTGATCCAGGTCAATCAAAAGGGCCTGGTGGATTTTTTTTGCGGATTGTGTGAATTATTTATATAACCAGGGCGCAATGATTGCCTGAGTTTAATTCATTATAGTTTTCCCAGTGCAATGTAAACATCAGTCCAAAACGTACCCCTGATAATACTTAAAAGGCTGGAAAATATGAATAATGATATTGAACACCTCACGTTACGAAAAATAACGTGGCGCATCGTCCCTTTTGTTATGTTTGCCTATTTTATTGCTTTTTTTGATCGAATAAATATTGGCTTTGCGGCATTAACCATGAATCAGGATTTAGGATTTTCCTCATCAGTTTTTGGTCTTGGCGCTGGGCTTTTTTTTGTGGGTTATTTTATTACCGATGTCCCATCAAATGTTATTTTGCAAAAAGTTGGACCACGTATCTGGCTGGCGCGCATTATGATCAGCTGGGGCGTGATTGCTGCCTGCATGATGTTTGTCAAAAGCGCCAGCGGATTCTATCTGTTGCGTTTTCTGCTGGGGGTGGCGGAAGCGGGCTTCTTCTCCGGCATCATTCTCTATCTCAGCACCTGGTTTCCAATTAAACGCCGCGCGCAAGTGATTGCCTTTTTTATGGCGGCAGCGCCTATCTCGGCGATGTTAGGTTCACCGTTAGCCGCCACCATTCTCAGCATGCACGGCGCCCTGGGTCTGAAAGGTTGGCAGTTGATGTTTCTGCTGGACGCCATTGCCGCTGTCATCCTCGGTATTTTTACCTTCTTCTATCTGAATGATCGTCCGGAAAAAAACAGCTGGCTGAATAAGAGCGAGACGGCATGGTTAATTAGCACCCTTGAGCAGGAAGGCAAGAATAAAGCACCGGGTGAAAAAACCAGCCTGTGGAAAGGACTCTCTGATATCCGCGTATTGACGCTGGCTATCGTCTATTTTGGCACCTCAGCCGGGCTGTATTCTCTGAATATCTGGTCGCCGCAGTTCCTGAAATCTTTTGGCCTGACCACCCTGCAAACCGGAAGCGGTGAACAATTCCCTTGCCTGACTTAATGCTGGAGAACCCTTGTGAGCACATTAACTGCTGTTGAAAACCTGACGGATATAATGACCCGATTTACGGGCTACGTCGGTAAACGTCTGCCAACGGACGTGATGAAAAAACTGGAAGCGCTGCGCGAGCAGGAAACTGCCCCATTAGCCTGCGCTGTTTATGACTCGATGTTTGAAAACCAGAAACGCGCCGATGAACTGGATCGCCCCTCCTGCCAGGACACCGGCGTGATCCAGTACTTCATTACGGCGGGTGCACGTTTCCCTTACCTCGGCGAACTTGAAGACGCGCTGCGCAATGCCACGCTGGAAGCCACACGCAAGGCGCCTTTACGCCATAACGCGGTGGAAACTTTTGTCGAGAAGAACACCGGCACCAATACCGGCTCGCGTGTGCCCTGGCTGGACTGGGAGATCATTCCCGATGACGACGGTTGCACCATTGAAGTGTATATGGCCGGTGGTGGCTGCTCGTTACCTGGCGCGGCTAAGGTGCTGATGCCAGGTCAGGGCTACGAAGGCGTTAACCAGTTTGTGTTCGATGTGATCACCTCCTATGGCGTCAACGCCTGCCCACCGTTACTGGTGGGGGTCGGGGTATCTACCTCGGTTGAGACGGCGGCACGGTTGTCGAAAAAAGCCATCCTGCGCCCGGTCGATTCACGCCATCCCAATGCGGATGCGGCGAAAATGGAGGAACTCCTCGAATCGGGCCTCAATCAGGTGGGACTGGGGCCGCAGGGCTTGGGCGGCAATGCTTCGGTGATGGGCGTCAATATTGAATCGTCGGCGCGCCATCCCTCCACCATCGGGGTGGCGGTGTCTACCGGCTGCTGGGCGCACCGCCGTGGAGCTATCCGTTTCTCTGCTGATTTGTTGTATGAAATTTTGTCTCACAAGGGGGCGGTACTGTGAAAAAAATCCTGACAACACCGATTAAAGATGAAGACTTGCTGGCGCTGAAACCGGGTGAAGTGGTTTATCTGACCGGAACCCTGGTGACGTGCCGTGACGTGGCGCACCGCCGCCTGATTGAATTGGGGCGTGAGCTCCCGGTGGATCTGCGTGGTCTGGCTATTTTCCATGCTGGCCCAATCGTCGTCGAGCAGGGGGATAACCAGTTCCAAATGATTTCGATTGGACCGACGACCAGCATGCGCATGGAGAAATTCGAAAAAGAGTTTATCGAACGAACCGGGGTGAAGCTGATTGTTGGCAAAGGCGGCATGGGGCCAAATACCGAAGAAGGTTGCCGTCAGCATAAAGCGGTACACGCCATCTTTCCCGGTGGTTGCGCGGTATTAGCCGCAACCTGCGTAGAAGAAATTGAGGATGCCCAGTGGCGGGATTTAGGAATGCCGGAGACATTATGGGTATGCCGGGTTAAAGAGTTTGGCCCGTTAATCATCTCTATCGATACCGAAGGTAACAACCTGATTGAAGGGAATAAGCAGGTTTATAATCAGCGCAAGCTACCGGTGATTGAAGAGATTAACCAACAGGTCAAATTCATTAAATAGCCTGATGGCTGAGGGTTTATATGAAACTACTGAGTTTTATTCATCCCAACACCGGAAAACGAACGTGGGGATATCATCAAAATGATCAAGTGGTTGATTTAGGCGGTCATTACCCGGATTTAAAGTCTGCGCTAATGAGTGATTTTTTAAGCGATATTCTCCCTGTGGGTGAACAATTTCCGACGTTCTCACTGGACGAAATCACCTTTCTGCCCGTGATCGACAATCCGGATAAAATATTCTGCGTGGGGATGAACTATCAGGATAAACGTATCGAGTTTGAACAAACCATTGATGCGCCGACGTTGTTTGTCCGTTTCCCTGATTCGCTAACGGCACACAGCGCAGAGCTGTGCAAACCGGAAAGCAGTAATGAATTTGATTATGAAGGTGAGCTGGCGGTGATTATTGGCAAGCACGCCAGTAACGTAAGCTGCGATAACGCGCTGCAATATGTGGCAGGTTATAGCTGTTTTATGGATGGTTCTGTGCGGGATATGCAGTACACCTGGTTTACGTCAGGTAAAAACTGGCAGAGAACCGGCGCATTTGGCCCCTGGATGGTCACCCGCGATGAGATTGAAAATCCGCAGACGCTATCCATCAACACCTGGTTGAACGGGCAACGGGTACAGCATGATTCCACGCAAAATATGGTGCGTTCGGTTGCGGAGCTGATTGCTTATATTTCCCGCTTCAGCCCGCTCAACCCAGGGGATGTGATTATTACCGGGTCACCCGGCGGTGTGGGTAAAAAAAGAACCCCACCGTTATTTATGCAGGAGGGTGACACTATCGAAGTTGAAATCAGCGGGATCGGGCGTTTATCTAATCGCGTGGCGGGTTTGAGAGTGATTGAGTCACTTCATTCGTAGTCATCGTTAACCCGGTATTACTATCAGTATCATGACGAACTCACGTTAACTCTAAAGGGCGTGAGTTCGTCGTTATTGGCCGAATAGAGCACCGGATGATGGCTGAACTTACACGCGACTACGACCAAAATGGAAAATTTAATCCGATTCCCGAATGATCAGCATCGCTTTTTGTAAGTGGTGAAATTCTGACTCACTTCGCTGATACAGATGGCGGCTAAAAAACATCCCCAACTGTTTACCATTCTCTTTAGGAAAGGGATCCATCGTGGTGAGGGGCGGGCTGGCATAAGCCGCCCCCGGCGTATTACCGTAACCAATCAGGGAGATGTCTTTTCCCGGCTGTAAACCCATGAGACGACAGGCAGCCATCGCCCCAATCGCAATATCATCCGTGGCACAGACAATTGCCGTGGGCCGTGGCTGAACTTTCAACAAGCGGCTGGCTAGCACATACCCGTCCATTTCGGTCAGTCCTCCCATCATCTGCCATTCGTTACGATAGATAAGCTGATGATCCTGCAAACATTGCCGGTATCCTTCATGCCGCAACCGGGCATAATTGAACTCAGTGGAGGTATTTATAAAGGCAATGTGCTTATGGCCGCGGGCAATCTGTCGGCCAGTGGCCTGATAAAAGGCATCGAAGTGATCGACATCGACCCATGCATAGGGTTGCTGTGACTGTGTCCGGCCAAACGTGATAAATGACAGGTTGTTATTTTGTGCATACTCGACGCGCGGATCATTAACGCGGGTTCTCAGGATCAGAATGGCATCAACCAAATTCTGCTGCACCATATCCTGATAGCTGCGGACATCCTCATCACTTTCGTTGCTATATTGGTTGGTGATCAGCAGCTTCAGCCCGGCAGCCTGGAGTTCAAACACCAGTGCGCCGAGCATTGAAGAATAGAAAGGCTCCACCAACATGCCATTCACCAGCGGAGGGGGGAGAACCACGCCAATCATGTTTGTTCGTCCGCCCTTGAGTCTTCTTGCTACGGGATTCGGTATATAGCCCAGTTCAATCGCCCGTTGCATGACGCGCTGTCGCGTATCATAAGCCACATCGCTGTAGCCGTTGAGTGCCCGTGACACTGTTGATTTGGATAATTTAAGGTCTCTGGCAAGTTCAGAAAGCGACATGTCTTTTCCTGGTATTGATAACTGGGCTGTTATGCCTTATGCGGTGTGTTCCAAAGCCTGAATCAGGTCATTCAGGATATCTTCAATATCTTCTATTCCAACAGACAGACGGATCATTTCCGGTGAAACACCCGCAGCGAGCAACTCGGCGTCGTTCAGTTGCCGGTGGGTTGTCGATGCCGGATGACAGGCGAGTGAACGTGCATCACCAATGTTTACCAGGCGCTTAAACAGTTTGAGTGCATCATAAAATGCCTCACCTGCGTCAAATCCTCCTTTTAACCCAAAGGACAATATGCCTGACGGGCGGCCCTGCATATACTTAATCGCGAGTTCGTGATGGCGATGACCGGGTAATCCCGCATAATTGATCCATGAAACGGCAGGATGGTTTTGAAGAAATTCAGCGACCTTGAGGGTGTTTTCTACATGCGCCTTCATACGTAAAGTCAGCGTCTCCAGGCCCTGGAGGATAAGAAATGCATTCATTGGAGATAACGCCGCGCCTGTATTTCTGAGGGGAACCGTGCGCGCTCTGGCGATAAAGGCTGCATCACCAAAAGTTGCTGTGTAAACAACACCATGATAAGCAGGTTCAGGTGAGGTGAGGCAAGCGAATTTTTCCGGATGCAAATGCCAGGGAAATTTTCCCGCATCGACGATGACGCCACCCAGAGAGTTACCATGTCCTCCAACATATTTGGTCAATGAGTGGACCACGATGTCTGCACCATGCTGGATAGGCTTGCATAAAACGGGTGAGGCGACGGTGTTATCCACCATCAATGGGATGTGGTGCCGATGCGCAACCTCTGCCAGAGCGGCAATGTCGATGATGTTACCCGCTGGATTACCAATACTTTCACAGAAAACGATTTTAGTATTTTGGCCGATCGCTTTTTCAATTGCCTCGGGTGTGTCATTTTCGGCAAAAGTCACCTTTATCCCCAGCCCCGGTAACATATGGGCTAAAAGCGTATAGGTACCGCCGTACAATTGCGGTGTTGCAACGATGTTGTCCCCTGAGCGAGCGAGCGCCAATATTGCAGCGGTAATAGCGGCACTCCCCGAAGATAATACCAAAGCGGCAATCCCTCCCTCGAGGGCTGCCATTCGTTTCTCCAGCACATCATTTGTCGGGTTCATTATGCGGCTGTAAATGTTACCCGGTACTTCCAGATTAAACAGATCGGCGGCATGCTGTGCACTGTCAATTCATAAGCCACGTTTTGATAAATAGGAACCGCGACACTTTTTGTGACGGGGTCGCACTGAAATCCGGCATGAATGGCAAGCGTAGCATCTTTCATTATTCTCTCCTTAAAATGTGTAATGAATGGCGTAGCGGAATAAGTAAATTGTGCATTAGATGTAATGCATCTCTGGAATGACTTCAATCCCTCCTGTTTTACATATCCAGGATAAAAATCATGTTGCGATCCATGCTGGTGCACTAAAATGGTGCTAATGCACGTTATTTGATCGAGTTATTTAGGTAGTACAGGGTAAAAACGCGAACAAAAACGGTTTTGTTAACTGGCATTTTGCTTGCAGCTAACTATAAATATCGACTTATTTTATTTTTAAATAAGCTTATTAATAAATTGTACTGTCATGGTGATTGATAAATGAGAGACCTTAGTGTTAAAGATGTCCTCCCGGCAATGTATGGTGGCTTGCTGCTCTCCGCCGGTGGAAGTGGTGTTAATAACTCGTTAGAGAAACACGATTTGGCTGCTGAAGTGGCACTTGGGCTTAACACCATCCGTCTTGCAAAACTTGATGAAATAGACGATGAAGGGTATGTGTTAATTTCGACATCAGTGGGTGCACCAGGTTTTGCAAAACCTGAATTGGTGTTAAAAGATCATATTAGTGCCGCAGAGTCATTAATTGAAAAACTCGGTAGTAAACCTGTCGGTATCATGTGTGGACATGTACCGGGATTTAATGGCTGGCTTGTCGCCGCAGCATTAGATGTTCCCTATATTGATGCAGCGGCAAATGGTCGTGGTCACCCGACAGTGAAAATGGGTGGGATGGGGTTAGCATCCCGACCGGATATTTCAATTGTGCAGGTTGCTCAGGCAGGATATGCCTCAACAGGATCAAAAATCTCCGTGGTCGCGGAAGGGAATTTGGTTAAAACATCCCAGGTGATGCGACATTGCGCCACAATAAGCGGGGGACTGGTTGCCTCCGCCAGAGGGCCGTATAAACCTGATTTTATTGTAGAAAATGGTGCTTCTGGTGCTATTTCATTTCAAATTGAGCTGGGAGAAGCCATGTTGTCAGCGGAGCCGGGTCTGAACCGTGCCACGGCAGCAGCCTCATTTATGGGAGGCGAAGTGATTATCAGCGGCAGAGTAATAAAAAATGATGTGGTTTATAAAGATGGATTCGACATCGGTTATGTCACGGTCAGTAATGGCAGTGAAACTCTCAGTCTGGGTGTCTATAACGAATTTATGACGGCGGATAAAGAAGGGACTCGCGTGGCGACTTTTCCAGACATGATTGGTTCAGTTGATGCTCGCACGGGTGACCCGATTGCTATTTCAACGATGTCGGAAGGACAGGAAGTCAGCATTATTATTGCGCATCATACTCAGTTTCCGCTTGGCAAAGGTGCTATTGATCCGGTTGTATTTACAGAAATAGAACAGGGACTTGGTGTTGAACTTTATTCTTATATCAAATCGAATTAATAGGGCATTTTATGATCAAGTTGTATGACAGCAAACTTTCAGGCAATGCATGGAAAATTAGATTGATGCTGAACTTCTTACAGATCCCTTATGTAAGGGAAACGCTTAATCTGGCCGAAGGAAAGCATAAAGAAGACGCCTTTAAAAAAATTAACCCCTTTGCTCGTATTCCCGCTGTGGAGCTTGCAGACGGACGCTTCCTGAATGAGTCTAACGCCATACTACTCTATTTTGCCGAGGGTACCTCTTTATTACCTGCCGATCCCGTATTACGGTGCAAAATCAATGCATGGTTGTTCTTCGAACAAGCGGATTTGCTGCGCTTTTTGGCGTACCCACGCTTTTATACAATGATCAATCAACGTGAAAAGCACCAGGATATCATTTCTCACTATATGGAATTAGGTAAACCCGCCCTTACCCATGTAGATAAGTGTCTCGAAAAGAATACCTGGATTGCGGGTGAAAGCCTGAGTGTGGCCGATTTTAGCCTCTATCCTTATATTTCGATGGCTGAAGAAGGTGGATATGTATTAAATGAGTGGCCATCGATCCAACGCTGGTTGAAAGATTTTAAAGATATCCCTGGTTACGAAAATATTGTGAACGCCTGATGCTTATTCTGCGTCATTACTTTTTCATCAGGTAGTTAATGGGTTAACTTTTTCGATTGTTCAGGATATTAATTATGTCACGTAAGATTACTGCCCAGCGGGGTAGTGAACTCCGGTGTAAAGGATGGCGCCAGGAAGCCATTCTCAGAATGCTGGAAAATAATCTTGAGAATGCTGAGAACCCCGATCAACTGGTGATCTACATGGCCTGGGCGAAAGCAGCACGAGACTGGGTGAGTTTTGACCAGACGGTCGATGCCCTTAAGCGTCTCGAAAGCAACCAGACCCTGGTGATGCAATCGGGTAAGCCTGTGGGGATTTTTCCATCACAAAACACCACGCCAGTCGTGTTAATGGCTAACGGCAATGTGGTTGGCGGATGGGCGGGTGACGATGATTATCGCAAGCTTGAGCGGGCGGGACTCACCGTTATGCCGGGGATGACGGCTGCCGCCTGGCAATATATTGGTAGCCAGGGCATTTTGCAGGGCACCTATGAGACATTCATGTCTGCGGCGCGTGAACATTTCTCGGGCAGTCTGGCGGGGCGGCTGATTGTTACAGGAGGATGTGGCGGCATGAGTGGTGCGCAACCCCTTGCCGGACAGCTCGCCGGTGCGGCCACCCTGGTGGTTGAAGTTGACGAAAACAAAATCCAGCGTCGGCTGGACAGCGGTTATTGCCAGGTCCTGACATATGAGCTGGATGAAGCGCTTGCCCTGTGCGCCAATGCTCAACGTGCAGGAAAAGGCATCTCAGTAGGGCTGGTTGGAAATATTGCTGAAGTTTTAACGGTGCTGGTTGAACGCGGTCTGACACCGGATATCGTCACCGATCAGACGATTGCTGAACCGGTAAACGGCTATTTCCCGCTTGGCGTGACAAAAGAAGACGTCGTGAGCTTACGCCAATCGGATCCTGAAAAACTGAAGGCCTTGTCCTACGCAACCATCAGGCAGCATGTTTCAGCGATGCTGACGTTGCAGAAACGTGGAGCCATCGTTTTTGAGTATGGGAATAATCTCCGAAAATATGCGAGTGAAGCCGGCGTCAGTGCGGCCTTTGAAATTCGTTCGTTTATTGAAATGTTTATCCGTCCACTTTTCTGTCAGGGGATTGGCCCCTTCCGTTGGATTGCAGTAAGTGGCGATCCTCAGGACATTTATAAAATTGATGATCTGGTGCTGGAATTGTTTCCGGGCAACCAGCGGATTGTCGACTGGATAAAAACCGCCAGAGATAACGTTCAGTTCACCGGCCTGCCAGCGCGTATCGGCTGGATGGGATATGGCGAACGCAAGAAACTGGCGCTGGCCGTCAATCAGCTTGTGGCGGAGGGTAAGATTGGACCGATTGCCTTCACGCGTGACCATCTTGATTCTGGATCTGCCACCTTGCCGCACCGTGAAACTGAAAATATGTCTGACGGTTCGGATGCGATTGCCGACTGGCCAATCCTGAATGCCTTACTGAACTGTGGGTCAGGTGCCGATCTGGTGGCCGTTCACTCTTTAGGTAACTGGGGGGTCTCGGCTGGAGTGACCACGGTGGCGACCGGGGATCAGGATGCGGCGGAGCGGTTATCGCGGGTGATGGATAATGATACCGGCATCGGTATTCTGCGCCACGCCAGTGCCGGGTATGAAACTGCGGTAAACCTTGCACGCGAGTCTGGTCTGGGTATCTCTGCGCAGTTTAAGGATTAACGGTCATGTCACTCTCGCCAGAACGTAAAATCCTGACTTCAACCCACTGGGGTATTTACGAGCTTCATATTGAGAATTCGACCCTCGTTGCGGTTAAACCGTGGACGGAAGACCCGGAACCTTCACCAATTGGTCAATCACTGCCGGGGGCGATCGACGGGCCGGTGCGTATCGCCTGCCCTTTGATTCGTAAAGGGTGGCTGGATAAGACATCCAGAGAAGCTACCCCGCGCGGCAGAGATGCGTTTATTGAGGTTTCCTGGGATGAGGCGCTGGGGATTGTGGCAGCCGAACTGGATCGGGTACGGCAACAATATGGGAATCAGGCTATTTATGCGGGTTCCTATGGCTGGGCAAGCGCAGGGCGTTTTCACCATGCGCAAAGCCAGATTCATCGCTTTCTGAATCTGATCGGCGGGTACACGAGTTCAGAGAACACCTATTCGTCAGCGGCGGGTGAAGTGGTGCTGCCGTATATCATTGGCAACCAATATGGTCTGGTCAGCCACTACACCACCTGGGAACAAATCGCCAGTCACGGTGAGCTGGTGCTGGCGTTTGGCGGTCTACCAGGGCGTAACAGTCAGATTCAGGGGGGCGGCGTTGGCAGACATCTGCACAATGCATCCCTGCAACGTGCTGTGGAGCAGGGCGTGCGTTTTATTAATCTTTCCCCCTGTCGCGATGATATGCCTGAGAACATCCCTTCTGAGTGGTTACCGCTGCGACCCACCACGGATAGCGCATTACTCCTGGCATTGTGCTACGAGCTGATTCAGCAGCAACGTTACGATAAGGCGTTTATCGAGCGATGCACCGTCGGATTTGAGCAGATTTCAGCTTATTTGCGGGGTGATAACGATGGCATTGTGAAAGACGCTGCATGGGCGGCGGCTATCTGCCAGATCCCGGAAGCCAAAATTAGAGAACTGACCGATCTGATCGCCTCGCACCGTACGATGGTCATGGTTAATTGGGCGATTCAGCGAGCAGAGTTCGGCGAGCAACCTTACTGGGCGGCTGTCACCCTGGCAGCGCTATCCGGTGATATTGGGCGGCCAGGGGGGGGATTTGGCTTTGGTTATGCCTGTCTGAATGGCGTCGGACAAAATGAGCTGGGTTATCGTTGGCCCAGTCTGCCTCAGGGTAAAAATCCGGTTGCTGAAAGCATCCCGGTTGCGCGTCTGGCAGACATGCTTCTGGCTCCGGGTGATGAGTATGATTTCAACGGCATGACCCGGCGTTATCCGGACATCCGACTGGTGTACTGGGCCGGTGGCAATCCTTTTCACCACCATCAGGATCTCAATCGACTGGTTAAGGCGTGGCAACAGCCGGAAACCATCATTGTTCAGGAGCCGTTCTGGAACGCGACCGCGCGGCATGGCGATATCATCCTGCCCGTCACGACGTCATTTGAACGCAATGACATCGCACTGGTAAATCGTGATAACACGATTGTTGCCATGAAAAAAGCGCTCCCTGCATTCAGGGAAGCGCGTGATGATTATCATATTTTTCAATCTATTGCGCAGCAGCTCGGCATAGAAGAAAACTTTACCCAAGGCCGAACCGCTGAAGAATGGGTAGAGGATCTTTATGAACAATCCCGCAAAAGAAACCCCCTCCTGCCGCCGTTTGACCAGTTCTGGCGCGAAGATGTGGTGACCTTTGACCAACCTGAGAGCCATTACAATCTTCTGGAGGATTTCAGTGCGGACCCTGAGCATTTCCCGCTGTCGACAGAATCAGGACGTATTGAACTCTATTCACAAAGGGTTGCCGGTTATGGCTATGAGAACTGTCCTGGGCATGCGATCTGGCTTGAACCTGAGGAGTGGCTGGGGTCACCCCTGGCGCGAACATTCCCAATTCATCTGCTGTCGCCGCAACCAGCGGATAAATTGCACAGTCAATATGACCACGGCAAGGTCAGTCGGTCAGGTAAAATCAGCGGGCGAAACCGGTTGTTGATGCATCCCATTGATGCACAGAACAGAGGGATCGTTGAAGGGGATGTTGTTCGGATTTTTAACAACCGTGGACAGTGTCTGGCTGGTGTAAAGGTCAGTGATGCCATAATGCCGGGGGTCGCTCAACTCCCGACAGGTGCCTGGTTTGATCCATTATATCAGGATGGGAAGTGTCTGGATAAACATGGTAATCCTAATGTGCTGACGCAGGACAAGGGAAGTTCCCGACTCTCACAGGGGCCGAGTTGCAATTCGTTGTTGGTTGAAATTGAACGCTATCTTTCCGAGTTGCCAGAAATAACCGCATTTACACCACCGAAAATATTAAGGCGATATCAGGATGTCAATGAATAAATATTTATGTGAATTCTCCCGCCTGTTTATGAAGGGTCCGCTCAAGCGGGTTATTGAAACCTGATGTTGCCAGATTACTTATAATATTCCACTGCAATATCTTGTTAAAGATGCGGGGAGTGACGGTTATTTAATTTACTACAGGTAAGATGAATATGTCTTTGAATGAGTTTGTATGCGAAAAAATTATTTTAGGTAAAGTGGTTCTTTCCGATAAAATTATTGAAGAAGGCTTTGTGGCGATCAGTAAAGGCCTGGTTGTTGCCGTGGGAGAATCAAGTCAATCATTACCCAAAACCACTGATCTCATTGACTATCGTGGCAGTTACATTTTTCCGGGTGCTATTGATGCTCAGGTGCATAGCCGCAGTCAGAAAGGCAATGAGGATTTTATCTGGTCAACAAAGGCGGCTGCCGCAGGCGGAGTAACCACAATTGTTGATATGCCTTATGATGCAGGACGCCTCATCTGCAATGAAGATCTGTTCAACCTTAAAAGACAAGAAGCTGAAGAACAGGTAAGAGTTGATTTTGCGTTGTATGGCACTGTGCATCCTGAAGAAGGGAAACAACATCTGCAGGCGATGGCTGAGGCAGGTGCGATTGGATTCAAGTTCTCAAGTTTTGGAACTGATGCCCAGCGTTTTCCACGTATTGCTCCGCATATGTTATATGAATGTTTTAGTGAAATATCTAAACTTGGCTTGATTGCTGGCGTGCATAATGAGAACGATGAATCCGTAAAATACCTTATTGAAAAATTAAAACAGGAAAATATCACCGATTACCGGGCGCATAATCTTTCACGACCGCGTTACACTGAAAATATTGCCAGTGCGGAAGTGTATGAATTAGGCGCAGAAACGGGATGTCGTGCGCATATTGTCCATTGTTCTAATGGTCGTGGTATTGAATTATGCAAAAGCTACCGCGATCTGGGTTATGACGTGACGGTTGAAACCTGCCTGCATTATTTAATCTTGAGTGAAGAAGAGGATGTGGCCCGGCTGGTGGGGAAAGCAAAAATTAATCCCCCGGTGCGGCAAAAGGCAGAACGTGAAGCGCTGTGGCAGCATCTCGAAAAAGGGAATATTACGGTCCTTTCGACCGACCACGTAAGTTGGTCACTGGAGCGTAAAAACTCTGCGAATATGTTCGAGAATGCTTCCGGTGCGTCGGGGCTGGAATTACTGGTTACCCTGGCACTGACCGGTGCTGAACAGCGCAATATCGCTTTTCATCATCTGGCCAAAGTCCTCAGCTACAATGCCGCCCGGCTGTTCCGGTTGGATAATTGTAAAGGTGCGCTGGAATCTGGCAAAGATGCCGATCTGATCATCATTAAACGCGATCCCTATATCTACTCAGCCGCTGAAAGTGGCAACAACTTCTCTCCGTGGTCACCCTATGACGGGCGCGAAATCTATTATCGCGTTGAACGCACCATGCTGAGAGGTGAATGGATTTATGCCGACAATGTCGTGACGGCTGAGCCGGGGAATGGCCAGTTCGTTTCTCCACATTGTCGCCGTGAGGTGGCGGAAAAATGCTGATCAATGATTCTCGTATGTGGCAGTGGCTGCTGACGCTGAGCCAGTATACCGATCCTGCACAACCCTACACCCGGCGTTCATTCAGCGAGCGCTTCCTGGCGGGCAGAAGTTGGTTAACGCAGCAAATGGAAATGTTGGGTCTGGATACGCACATTGATAGCGCAGGTAATCTGATTGGCCGCATCAACGGCACTGATCCTGATGCCGGAACCCTGGTGATGGGTTCTCACAGCGATACGGTTCCGGGTGGCGGCCGCTTTGATGGTATTGCTGGGGTCATTGCCGGTCTGGAATGCATTGCCGCGATGAATGACGCCAATTATCGTCCTCGCCATAGTATAGAGATCATTGATTATCTGGCTGAAGAACCCAGTGAATGGGGCATTTCCTGCGTTGGTAGCCGAGGGATCAGTGGCTTTCTGCATGAGGCCCTGTTGGAAACGCCTCATCCTGAAACCGGTGAGTCGTTACGAGATGCAATCCGCAGAGTGGGCGGAAATCCTGACCAACTCAGCATCAGAAAGGACATCAAAGCCAGCTTCGAGTTGCATATTGAGCAGGGACAGATCCTGGAACAACATCATGAAGATATTGGGATTGTCAGTGGTATCGTCGGGATTCTACGCCTGTCGCTTACGCTGGCGGGCCAGGCTGCACACGCAGGGACTACGCCAATGCATATGCGTCATGACGCCCTGGTTGCCGCGGCCAATACGATTCAACGGGCAGATAACCTTGCCCGAGCGATTTCAGCCGCAGGCGAGCATCATCTCACCGTTACCTGCGGGCAAATATTCTCCTCTCCCAACGCCAGTAATGTCGTGCCCGGCGAAGTGCGGCTGGTGTTCGATATTCGTTCTGACAGCCATCAGGTCATGGAAGATTTTGCCAATGCGCTCAGCAACATGGCCGGGCAGGTCACGCAGGAGTTTGGCGTTTCATTACAGGATTTCGTCATCCTTACGGATACACAACCCACCCTCTGTGACGCTCAGTTGATGTCGCTGATTCAGCAGTCATCTCAGCAACGGGGATGGTTGTCCCGCATTATGCCCAGTGGTGCAGGGCATGACAGCGCCTTCCTGGCGACGCTCGCACCCGCAGCAATGCTTTTTGTCCCCAGTTTACTGGGGAAAAGCCACTGCCCGGAGGAATGGACATCGCAGGAGCAACTGGCTCGTGGCATCAGTGTGCTGCTGGATTCTGCCATCGCATTTGACAGGCAGGGATTCGAGCCATCGGTACGCAACGTTTCCTGAATATCAGACGGTGCCCCTCGTCAGCATGAGATGAGGGGCTGCTCAAAAAATAAGACAGTGGGCTAATCATGATTTCGTTCGAGAACGTCACAAAACATTATGAAGATGGAACCCTTGTTGTGGACCGGCTCTCATTCACGGCACCAAAGGGGAAGTTGACTATTCTTGTCGGTCCCTCGGGATGCGGAAAGACGACAACATTGCGCATGATCAATCGTTTGATTGAGCATTCATCGGGGAAAATTTTACTTAATGATCAGTCGATTGACGAATTGGATGTCGTCAAATTAAGAAGAAAGATTGGTTACGTCATTCAAAATGCCGGACTTTTCCCGCATAAAAACATCGTTGATAACATTGCAGTGACCGCCATGCTTAATGGTGCAACGCGCCACGCCGCGCGTAAAACGGCCATGGAATTGCTGGAACGTGTGGGCCTGTCTGCATCGCTGGCCAATCGATATCCCTGGCAACTTTCCGGTGGGCAGCAGCAACGGGTCGGTGTTGCCCGCGCGCTGGCGTCCGATCCTGAGTTTATGCTGATGGATGAACCCTTTAGCGCAGTTGACCCCGTTGTGCGCGAGCAGCTCCAGGATGAGTTTTTGCGTCTGCAAAGGGAGATTGGCAAAACCATTATCATGGTCACGCATGATATTGATGAAGCGATGAAGTTGGGTGACCAGGTTGCCGTTCTCATGCCGGGGGGACGACTGGCACAGGTTGCCTCACCGGCTGAACTCCTGACCTCACCGAAGAGTCCGTTTGTCGCCGATTTTATCGGCAGGGATCGAGGGTATCGTCGTTTAACCTTTAGCCCATTGCAGCCTCAATTACCCCTGCAAACCGAACCGACCGTTAATCTGGGTGAAAGCGTCACACGGGCCAGAGCGATGGCTCAGGGACGCTGGGTACTGGTCACTGGGCAGAATAAACCACTGGGTTGGTTTGATCTGGAACAGGCCACTGAGTCAACGATTGAACTCAGTGACATCAATCTGGGGAGCACTTTTTCGCCTCTTTCCGGCAACTTGCGTCAGCTGACAGATGCGGTACTCAGTTCACCCTGCCAGCGAGGTGTCATTGTTGATGACGAGCAGCAACTGCTGGGAACGCTGGGGTTTGATGATGTTCTGGACGTTCTGCGCGCCAGCAACAAGGCGGTGGGGCTATGAGATTTGACTGGCTTTTACGGCAAAGTGACCAGATAGCCCAGTTGTTTCTCTGGCATCTTTGGTTATCGGTGTTACCGGTGCTCATCGGCCTGGCACTGGCGCTCCCGGCTGGTGGACTGATTCAGCGGCTACCCCGTCTGAAAGCGGTGCTGCTTAACCTGTTTGGGTTGTTATATACCATTCCTTCCCTCGCATTATTCATTTTACTCCCCGGTATTCTGGGCACGCGCATTCTGGATACGGTTAATGTGATAGTCGCTCTGGTTATTTATGCCTTTGCACTGCTGGTGCGCACGGTATGTGATGGGCTGGATTCCGTATCACCAGACACCCGCCAGGCTGCCATCGCATTGGGATACAAGCCCTTTCACCAGTTTCTCACGATCGACCTGCCTGTCGCGATCCCCGTCATCGCCGCTGGATTTCGGGTCGCGGTGGTCTCGAACGTGAGCATTGTATCGATTGCTGCCCTGGTGGGAACGCCGCAGCTTGGCAGCCTGTTTACACAAGGGTTTCAGCTACAGTTCCTGACGCCGATCATCGCGGGTGTGGTCTTGTGTGTCCTGCTGGCGTTGTTGCTCGACAGCCTGGTGGTATATGGCACGCACAAGCTGGTGGTATGGCAACCGGCAAGGAGAAAATCATGATTACATGGTTTGCGGACAGTTCACACTGGCTGGGAGATGACGGCTTGCTGCTCCTGATTTGGCAGCATCTGCTTTACAGTGCGGTTGCTCTGGTGTG
The DNA here is from genome assembly GCF_059730565.1 of Pantoea sp. X-Soil-TKNS-1279. Lineage (NCBI taxonomy): Bacteria > Pseudomonadati > Pseudomonadota > Gammaproteobacteria > Enterobacterales > Erwiniaceae > Pantoea > Pantoea sp. X-Soil-TKNS-1279. Next base: position 45,199 of record NZ_AP035951.1, read on the forward strand.
CACATTGCTGGTGGCTTTTCCGATTGGTTGTTATTGCGGGCACACCGGGAAAGGTGAACGCGTGTTGATAGGGTGCGCAAACGCGCTCAGGGCTTTACCGTCCTTTGGTCTGATCATTATTCTGGTGATTATCTTAGGCCCGGTTTTCACCTCGGATTTGGCTTTCATTATACCCAGCCTGATTGTCTTAATCGTACTGGCGTTACCATCAATTATGCTCGGAGTATGGTCTGGTATCACCAGCATCGACCGTACCGTTATTGATGCGGCCAGAGGAATGGGCTATTCCCCGTGGCGTTTACTGTTAACGGTGGAATTACCTTGTGCGTTACCTTTAATTATCTCCGGTATTCGAAGTGCGACGCTACAGATCATCTCTACGGCGACCATTGCTGCTTATGTCTCTTTAGGTGGCTTAGGAAGATTGATTATTGATGGGCGTGCGCAGAGTGATTACCAGCAAATGATCGTAGGTGCATTGTTAGTGGCTGTTTTAGCATTATTAGTTGACTTTATATTTTCATTATTAATCAGGGTAGTGGTTTCGCCCGGTATTTTACGGCGTGAAACATCACAAAAATCTTCCGTTCCATTTATTCTTACACGCAACCGGAGTTAACTTAAATGAAATTGAGTCATTTATTTGCGGCATCTGTGTTATCGCTCGCTTTTTGCCAGGTCACCCATGCAGCAGAAGCGTCAGAAACGATTATTATCGGTTCAGCAGATTTCCCTGAGAGCCAGGTCCTGGCAACTATTTATGCGGATGCACTGGCGGCAAAAAATATTCATGTAGAAAGAAAAATGAATATTGGGAGTCGCGAAGTCTATATGCCCGCGCTGATTGACGGGTCGGTCAATCTTATGCCTGAGTACACCGGTGCCGCGCTGCAATATTTTGATAAAAAATCACAGGCCAAAACGACCGAGCAGGTGGCCGGTGACCTTGTAAAAGCGCTGCCCAAAGGCATCACCATGCTGACACCGTCGCAAGCACAGGACGTGGTGACACTGGCAGTGACCGAAAAAACAGCGGAAAAGTTTAAGCTGAAAGATATTGGTGACCTGAAAACGCACAGTCAAAGTATGACACTGGGCGGCCCGGCTGAATGGAAAACGCGTCCCGAAGGGTTGCCGGGACTGAAATCTGTCTATGGTCTTGAGTTCAAATCCTATAAAACGCTGGATGTTTGTGGCCCACTGACATTATCGGCGCTGGTGAACGGTCAGGTTAATGTTGCCTGTGTATTCTCAACCGATCCCTCTATTAAGACCAGAAATTTAGTTTCTCTTAACGACACGCAGAATTTAAATCCGGTACAGAACGTTGTCCCTCTTATTTCTTCAGCTAAGGTCAATAGCACGGTAACTGACACGTTGAATGCCATCTCACAGGCATTAACGACACAGGATCTGATTGCGATGAATGCGCGTCTCGATAATCATGATGATTACGATGTTATTGCTTCTGACTGGCTCAAAGCACACAAATTAAATTAATGCCGCCGCAGGTGGGGAGCGCGGTTCTCCACCTACATATTTCTGGATAAAAAAATGAAAGATTTCATGCATGCTGTGCTGAAGAAAAAAGAGACGATAACTCTCAGTGAGCAAGGGTGTACGGTTGAGGATATTGTTGCCATTGCCGCCGGTGCAAAAGTGATGCTTGACCCATGTTCTCTGGAAAATATGAGAAAAACGCAGCAGCTAATGCAGGATGCAATTACCAGTGGCGTTCCCATATATGGCCTGACGACCGGCGTTGGGGACCTGTACAGTGTCAAACTTACTCCCGAAGAAATCAGACAAACACAACTCAACATGTTACGCAGTCATGCCAGCGGCGTGGGCACCCCACTGGATAGCTGGAATGTTCGGGCCATTATGGCCACGATTATTGTCGCCATGCTGAAAGGTGCGAGCGGTGTTTCACCCGAATTGCTGGAAACAATAGCCGCCATGTTAAACAAAGGCGTGACACCGCGGGCACCATTGGGTGGATCTGTGGGCTATCTTATCGCGACGGCACATATCGGACTGAGTGTCTTTGGTTATGGAGAGTCATGGTTTGAGGGTAAATGGCTATCGGGCGCTGAAGCCATGCAACGCGCGGGTATTACGATTCGCGAACCCGGCCCAAGGGAAGGACATGCATTAATCAGCGGCACCTATGAGATCACCGGACTCGGTGCTATCGCGCTGGTGCGGTGCGAAGCGCTGATCGCGCTTGCCGACCTTGCGGGGGCAATGAGTTTAGAATCTATGCGCGGAAATGTTCGTGGGTTCGATCCCCGACTGCACCGTTTTCGCCCGCATCCCGGCCAACTGGAAACCGCGGATCGGCTTCTGAAGCTTTTAGCCGACAGTGAAATTCTTGATGCACATCGGCATTACCGTCTACAGGATGCACTGAGTTTACGCTGTATTCCTCAGGTCCACGGCGCAGTTCGGGATGCAATCACGTATTGCAGGAAAGTGCTGACTACCGAGCTCAATTCACTGACGGACAATCCTATTTTCATTGTGGAATATGATGAGTTGGTCGCGTTACCTGGGGGCAATGGACACGGGGCACCGGTTGCGCTGGCACTGGATAATCTGGCGATTGCGGTTGCCACATTATCAACGATTTCTCAGGCCAGAAGTGACCGGCTTGTGAATCAGCATCTGAGCGGATTGCCTGCATTTCTCTCGGGCCGTGAGGGCGGAGGGGCTGCATTTTCCATCTCACCTTGTATTGCTGCTGCGCTCTCGGCGGAGAATCGTGCGCTTGCCGCACCAGCCTCCGTGCATACCCTGTCCACAGTGGCCGGGCAGGAAGATCATATTTCTCAAGGCGCGTTGGCAGCGCGTAAAGTGCAGACTGCGATTGAAAATCTGGCGGATTTATTGAGTGTAGAATTTCTTTGCGCGGCACAGGCGCTGGATTTCCATAAACCGTTGCGTCCGGGAAAAGCGACAGCGGCTGCGTGGGAATTAATAAGAACTAAAGTCACCTTCCGCGTCAGTGATCGTGAAATGTACCCGGATCTTGCCGATGTGCGCCGTTTTATTGATGATGGCAGTTTGAATCATATTGTGGATAACGTACTCAGCGGTTGACAGGCTGATATGGCCAGTATGTTTAGCCTCCTGTTATCCGGGAACCATTGGGCTAGAACTGGCCATTTCGTGGCAGAGTATTATTTTGTCGAGTAGTTTCTGAAAAAATCAGTCATTAACTTCTGCACAGGATTGGTTTGATCATGATTCCAGACAAAAATTAGCTGAGTCAATGCGTTAGCATCTTCCAGCGGGCGGAAGACCACATTCCCAATACTATAGGAAATAATGTTTTCCGGAACCAGGCTGACAGCCATCCACGCATTGACCAGGCCAAGGCTATTATTTACCGCTGATACTCGCCATTCTATTTTTGGATTAAATCCGGCCTGATGGGAAAGTTGGATTAACGAGCCGCTTATGCCCTGAATATCCGGTTCCTGATAACTCACAAAGGATTCGTTTTCCAGATCCTTCATTGACAATGATTGTCGTGAGGCGAGGGGATGATTAGGTGACATCGCCACACAAAGCCTTTGCGCCGAGAATGTGCAATTGAGCGTTCCTTCCGGTAATAAAGGATAAGGCCCACGAATGATTGCCAAATCCACTTTTTGCTTACGAAGCAAGGTAAGTTGCTCTGGCATGGCGAGTTCAATCAGTTGTATTTCGATCGCCGGATAATGACTACGGAAGTCTTTTAAAAGATTGAGAAACTTCTCATCCAGCAGTGCCGTACCTACATGACTTATCGTGACCTTTCCCATCTCTCCGGATGCGGCTTTTTTGGCCTTTTCAATGGCAAGTTTGTGATTCTCAAGTAACTCAATAACGCTCTGGTGATAATGTCTGCCCGCCGCAGAGAGACATATCCCCCTTCCGGCCGGTTGAAACAGGCGAAATCCCACTTCCAGCTCAAGTGCTTTTATTTGCTGACTGAGTGCTGATTGAGCAATTCCAAGTTTCTCAGCTGCCTTGCCATAATGTTCAATTTCGGCGAGACAGGTGAAATATTCTAATCTTTTTAACGTATCAGCCATCTTTTTCTCATAAGCATTTGCTTATCAAATTAACATTGTAGTTATCTGGATCACATTTTTTTATCAAATCATAATACTACCCACATGAAGACTAAGGGGACCATTTTGTATGAATGTGTCTGCCTGACCGACGTTGTGGGATGAAAACAATGCAATAACCAAATCAAAGCAATGTAACTTTAAGTGTCTGTTTTTCAGTTGTTTGTTCTGAATCTGGACATTTATTGCTGCTCCTACAGCACATTACAATATTCAATAGATGCAAAAAGGCAAGTCTAAAAATTTAAGCAAGGCAAATTAATATGAGTATGTCGACTGACGTCAGTCCCGCGGGAAGAAGGCGATTCATCAAGCTTTTGGCAACAACCACGGTACTCGGAGCAACCAGCAGTTTACTTCCCGGACAGATGGCCTGGGCAATAGATGCTGGCATGCGTTCAAACCCCGTTTTTACTGCTTTTATGACCGTCTCTGAGATTATTTGCGGCTATCCCGAACTGGATAACGCACTTGGGCAGCGCATTTTTACCTTGATGCAAAGTCGCAATGCAGAATTAAAAAACCAGTTAGTGACACTTAATAAAATTCTGAATGCAGACATGCGTTCTGTTGATATGCAAAAGGCTTTGCAGGGTGTTGATCAGAATACCCAGACGTTGTTCACCGATATTTTACGCGCCTGGCAATTAGGGATTGTGGGTAGCGGGAAAGAGGCGAAAGTGGTCGCGTATGAATATGCGCTGATGTACACCCCCATTGCCGATGTTGTGGTACTCCCGACCTACGCCAGAGGTGAACCGCATTACTGGGCCAAGCCGCCTGTCATTAAAAGCCTGTAAGAGAATAATTGATGAAAACAACGCATTCAGCCACCGTCGTCATCGTTGGCTCGGGAATTGCTGGCTCTCAGATCGCCCAAAAGTTACAGAAAGCGGGGATTGATACCCTGATGCTGGAAGCGGGCCCGCGTATCGAAAGATGGAAAATCGTAGAAAACTACCGTAATTCTCCGTTCAAAGGCGATTTTCAATCACCTTATCCACCGACGCAACATGCACCTCACCCGCAATATTCACCTCAAGATAACGACTATTTTATTCAGTATGGTCCGGAGCCTTACAAGGCGGGATACCTGCGTGTCGCGGGCGGTACCACCTGGCACTGGTCGGCTCAGGCATGGCGTTTATTGCCCAATGATATGAAGCTCAAAACACTTTATGGTGTCGGGCGCGACTGGCCAATCAGCTACGATGATCTGGAACCCTATTACTACGAGTCAGAAGTTGAGATGGGCGTTGGTGGTCCCGACGATACCGGATCCCCGCGCAGTAAACCTTATCCGCAGCCCCCGCTGCCGTTGTCTGACTTTGACAAGGCCTTCAAGAAGGTGGTCGATCAGAATGGCTATCACCTGATCACTGAACCGGCTGCGCGTAACACCCAACCGTTTGATGGCCGTCCTGCCTGCTGCGGTAACAGTAACTGCATGCCCATCTGCCCGATTGAAGCGCAATACACCGGCGAGACGGCTTTGCGTAAAGCAGAACGTGCTGGCTCGCTGTTGGTGCCGAACGCGGTGGTTTATAAAATCGAGCACGATGAAAAGGGCAATATCACCTCGGTGCTGTACAAAGATCCGAACGGTGAAAGCTTCCGCGTCACCGGGAAAATTTTCGTGCTGGCCGCCAATGCCATCGAAACCCCGAAATTGATGCTGATCTCCAAAAGTGATAAGTACCCGAACGGTATCGGCAACACCACCGATAACGTCGGACGTCACCTGATGGACCATCCGGGGACATCCGTTTACTTCCTCAGCAAAGAGCCGATGTGGCCGGGACGTGGCCCGATGCGTCTTAGCTGCATTAACAATCTGCGTGACGGTGCGTTCCGTTCTGAATATTCCGCCATGAAGATTAACCTGGGTAACTACTCTCCGACGCTGGCCGTCAGTAATTATCTGTTAAGCAAGGGAATCTCAGGTAAAGAGCTGCCCGATATGGTGCGCGACTATGCATCGCGTTGGGTCGCAGTGAATACCTTTTTCGACATTCTGCCAGACCGAAATAACCGAATTGTGGCGGTTGAGGACAGAAAAGATGCCCTCGGTATTCCAAAACCGGGCGTGCATTATTTTATCAACGATTACATCAATAAAGCCCGTGATGTCGCGCATCAGCACTTCGATCACATTGCCAGCCTGTTTGGTGGCACAGAAGTTCGCCACGATGATAAGTATTTCAATAACAACCATATTATGGGGACGCTGATCATGGGCAATGATGCAAATGATTCAGTCGTTGATGCGGATTTACGTACACACGATCACCAGAATCTGTTTGTCGCTTCCAGTGGTGTGATGGCAAGCGCCGGCACCGTCAACTGTACGCTGACACTCTCCGCTTTGGCGATGAGACTGGCGGATAAACTGATCGAGGAGTGTAAACACGTATGATGCGCTTATCACTCAGAGCATCGTTACTGATGGCTCCCCTGGCTGGCCTGTTTTTCTGTTCTGCAAGTTTTGCCGCTGGCGCGCCGCAGGATTTAATCCGGCAGGGCGAATATCTCAGCAAAGCGTCTGACTGTGAGGTATGCCATACCGCACCCGGTGGGACGACGTTTGCCGGTGGGTTAGCGTTCAAAACCCCGTTTGGCGTGATTTACTCTTCGAATATCACCCCGGACAAAAGCACCGGTATTGGTCGCTGGACGGAACAACAGTTCAGCAATGCACTGAAACACGGGATCCGCGCCGACGGGAAAAATCTCTATCCGGCCATGCCTTACACGTCATACTCGAAGCTGACTGACGCCGATATTCATGCGATGTATGCGTATTTTATGTCGATCCAGGGGGTTAACCATAATCCGCCGGAAAACGAAATGGGCTTCCCGTATAACCAGCGTCTGGCACTCAAGGGGTGGAATTTAATCAATTTCCACTACAAACCTTTTGAAGACGATCCGCTGCAATCTGCCGAATGGAACCGCGGGAAATACGTCGCTACGGCGCTTGGACATTGTGAGGAGTGCCATACACCCCGTAACCTCGCAATGGGACTGAGTAACAAAGCCTACGCCGGGGCGATGGTCGATGGCTGGGAGGCGTTTAACATCTCATCAGATAAAGTGTCGGGTATTGGCAACTGGAGCCATGACGATCTGATGCAATATCTTCGTACCGGGGCACTGCCCGGCAAGGCTACCACGGGCGGCGGTATGGCGGATGTTATCTCGCACAGCTTGCGTTTCCTGACCCCGGAAGATATGAGCGCGCTGGCGACCTATATCAAAAGTGTGCCGGCACAGCAGACATCCTCTCGCAACCGCTCGGCTGCCGGTCAGGACGCACAAAGCAATATCACACAGGATGTGCGTGGTATGCCGATTGATGATGCTTCGCCTTCTGGTGCAGTGTTATATAACGGTAACTGTGCGAGCTGCCACGGTACTGCCGGGCAGGGTATTGGCGAAAATAGATACTACCCCTCATTGTCGCAAAACAGTGTTGTCGGTTCCGATAAGCCGAACAATCTGGTGCAGGTGATACTGCATGGAATAGACCGTGAGAATGGGGCAGGGGATCACATTGTCATGCCGGGATTCGGTGACAATCTGACCGATGCACAGATCGCCACGTTAACCAACTATGTGCGCAATCAATACGGCAACGGCGGAGATAATGTTGACGCTGCTGCGGTGAAAACCTTGCGTGACAATAATGTCACCGTTATCCCGGGTTATTTGCTGATCGCGGGTGGCGGAGTGGGCGCGCTGATCGTTATTGCCCTTGTTGTTTATTTCCGTCGCAGAGGAAAACTGCGCCAGATAAGTTAATTTATCAAAATAGACGTAGCAGGTAATTGCTCACGTTAATGGGTCAGTGATATTCACTGGCCCATTTTTTTTGTTCAGGAAGCGCATCTCCTCTGCGGATCAATCTAACCTGACTAAATATTTATGATGCAATATTCTTTTTTCCCAGGTTATGCTCCCTCACAGCGTCAAATGGGTATTCTTCGCTCATTTCTAAACATTCATCCATGCTGGTAAAAAATGAAACACGATTTGCAGGCGTTAGATTTTAATCTTCTCAAAGCCCTGAACGCGTTGCTGGAACAGCGCAGTGTGACACGGGCGGCAGAACAGTTATCGCTTTCGCAGCCTGCGGTGAGCCTGATGCTGACAAGATTACGTGAATACTTCGGCGACCCGCTTTTTGTCAGGGGGCAACGGGGAATGATCCCCACCAACAGAGCGATGGAACTCGCTTTGCCTGTCAGTCAGATTCTGTCGAATATCGCGCTTTTATCGCAGCCCACAGAGTTCGATACCGCCACCGCGAAAATGGATATCACCGTGGCAGCAACAGATTACGCGTTGAAAGCCGTGGTTTTACCCTTTATGTCAGTATTGAAAAAGCGCGCACCAGGCATTCGCCTGGCTGTCATTCCGGTTGATGCAGAACGAATGTCCGGTCAGTTTGAGCGGGGTGATATCGACCTTGCGCTCGTCAGACATGATGCAACCCCAGAGGAGCTACATTTCAGAACATTATATCAGGAACGCTATGTCTGCATGATGCGAGCGGATCATCCGGTCGCCAGCAAAAACGCGCTGACACTGGATGATTTCTGCGAACCTGAACATGTCATCGTGTCTTCGACCGGGCAATTCCAGGATGACATCGATCAGCGGTTGGTTGAAAAAGGATACCACCGCCGGATCGGTATGGCGGTAAACAGCTATGTCGTGCTGCCCGAGGTGTTACGCACGACGGATATGATTGCTGTTGTCCCTTACCGCCTGACCTGTGCTTATGACTTTCTTGCCCGGTTTGAGTTGCCGTTAGACGTGCCAGGGTTCAATCTTACGATGGCCTGGCATGAACGTTCTCACCGCGATGTGGCCCATCAGTGGATTCGCGCCTTATTGTTTGAGGTTGGCCAAAGGCCGAATATCTTATCCCTGACGTCTGAACCCCACCTGGTTTCTGGCGTGTAGTCGAAAATCCCCGTTCTGATATAAGTTATCAATATAGTCGTTATAGAGAATACGATGTTTTACATATAGCAAACTCTCGCTATTCTCCTGGTCTTTCCAACTCAGAAGATGGAAGCACTAATGACAAGTCTTTTTGATGGCTACCAGTTAGCGGGGAATACCCTTAAAAACCGGGCGGTCATGGCTCCCATGACCCGCGCTCGTGCGCCGGGCAATATACCGACCGAAGCGACAGCACGTTACTATGCACAACGCACCGATGCTGGATTGATTGTGACGGAAGGAACGCCGATCTCCCAGGAGGGGAATGGCTTTGTCGATTGTCCCGGTATCTGGAACGAAGAACAAATTGCCGGGTGGCAACAGGTTACGCAGCGTGTTCATGACGGTGGTAGCTTGATTTTTACGCAAATCTGGCACGTTGGCCGCATCAGTCATACTTCTCTTCAGAAGAATGGTCAGCCCCCTGTCAGCTCTACGGCGGTCCAGGCGGCGAGGAGTTCGGCCTTTGGATTTAATGAGGCCGGAGAGCCGGATTTTGTTATTGCCAGCAAACCACATGCACTCACCACCGAAGAGGTGAAACGGGTGGTTAAGGATTTCGCCAACGCCGCCGTCAACGCAGCAAAAGCTGGATTTGACGGTGTTGAAATTCACGGTGCAAATGGTTATTTGGTTGAGCAGTTTTTGAATGGTGCGGTAAATGACCGCCAGGATTGTTATGGTTCTGACACGCTGGAAAACCGCCTGCGATTTGCGCTTGAAGTTGTTGACGCCTGTATAGCCAAAATCGGTGCTGACCGCGTGGGTATCCGGCTGTCACCCTTCGGGCGTTTGCATGAGCTGGGGGATTTTGCCGAAGAAGAAGAAACGTTTTTGGCACTGGCGCATGAACTCAGTCATCGCAATATCGCCTATATCCATATTATGGATCAAGCCAGCCGTGGCGCACCTGCGATGCCCGATGGCTTTCTTGAAAAATTCCGTCAGGCTTATAATGGAACATTAATCCTTGCGGGGGGTATGGACCTGAATAAAGCCAACGCGATGATTAATAATAATATTATTGATCTGGCTGCATTCGGTGCGAAATACATCTCCAATCCCGATTTGGTTGAACGTTATCGTCATGGCTGGCCAGTGAGTGAACCCGACCATAAATATTATTATGGCGGAACGGAGCAGGGATATACAGATTACCCCACCTTCAGTGGTGCGACTACTATTAAGCTGTAACCTGATATCACACCGATTTAAATTAATTAATGACGTAATGGAGTAAACCATGTCAGCTATTAAACCCGTATTATTTGTTTTGACCAGCCACAAAGATCTGGGAAAAGGCCACGACGATTCCGGATTCTATCTGCCTGAATTAACCCACCCGCTTCATGTGCTTGATGAGGCCGGGATCGCCACCGAGTTTGCTTCGATCCTGGGGGGAGAACCGCCGGTTTATGGCATCGACCTCGAAGACAAAATCAATAAACATTACTGGGAAAACCCGGCATTCCGGGAAAATATCCGCAACACTCTCGCCCTGGATAAAGCGGACAGCAGCAAATATAGCGCCATCATGTACGTTGGCGGTCATGGTGTGATGTGGGATTTCCCGGATAGCAACGCGGTTAAACATATTACAAAAGAGATGTATGAGAATGGCCAAATCGTAGCCGCCGTTTGTCATGGCCCGGCTGCTCTGGTGAATGTGAAACTCAGCGATGGCTCGTACCTTGTAGCAGGTAAAAATGTGGCGGCCTTTACCGATACCGAAGAGCAGGAAGTCGGCATGGCGGATACGGTTCCTTTCCTGCTGGAATCTGCTTTGAAACAGCGTGGTGCACATCATCACGGTGTGCCGAACTGGCACGAAAAAGTTGTTGTGGACGGAAACCTGATTACAGGCCAGAACCCGCAGTCGGCAACAGGTGTGGGCAAGGCGATTCTCAACGCCTTGAAGGGGTAACTGAGATCGATAGTTATTGCTGCTGGATGCTTATGCCGCAGCAATACTTATCTTTGTACCGGTTTCAACCCTCCTGTGCATCTGACCACCTTGCTGTTCCCGCATAAAAAATCGCCATCACGATCACATTTATCACAAGTTGTTCACAAATTGACTTGCCTGATATATCAGATTTGATACTTACTATATCTAACATGTCACCTGATCGGATAATTTAGCGATGCAACTTACCGAGTCACCTCAAGTCATTCTTGACTGCCAAAACGTGTTGGGTGAAAGCATCCTCTGGGATGACCGAACCAACCAGCTTTGGTGGACGAATATTCATGCCCGTGAAGTGTGGTGCTGGGCACCCGGACAGCAGAAATCTCCACGTATCTATGCCATGCAACAGCGGGTTGGGGCCATTGCGTTATGTGAAGGACCGGGGATTGCGCTGGCGCTGGAAAAAGGTTTTGGGATGATGGATACCGCTACTGGCGCGGTTGAATGGTGCGCGGATGTTGAGTCTGCCGTGCCTGACACCCGGCTCAATGATGGTCGGGTGGATCCCGCCGGACGTTTTCTCTGCGGCGGGATGCATGAAGGCTCACCACAGTTGCCGCATTCCGCGCTTTGGCGCTGGGAAGGCAACAACCAGGTCAGCCTGTGTTTGCCACATGTGTCATGTGCAAACTCACTTTGCTGGAGCCCGGATGGTAAAACCCTGTATTTCACCGATATGCCGGAGGGCACCATCAACGCCTATCCCTATAACCTGGACACCGGTGAAGTCGGTGAACCACGCCTGTTTGCCGACCTTGCCGAACAGCCTGGTCTGGCTGATGGATCAGTGGTGGATGAAGAAGGGTACTTGTGGAATGCGCAATGGGGTGGGGCGCGTATCGTGCGTTATTCGCCGGACGGTGCCATCGATCGCATTGTCTCTCTCCCGGTCGACAACCCGACCTGCCTGACATTCGGTGGCCCCCAGCGGGATGTGTTGTTTATTACCTCCGCCTGGTGGGGGCTAACCGAGGATCAGCGCCAGCAGCAGCCCTTTGCTGGCAGTGTCTTTGCTTTCAGGCCTGGCGTCCGGGGGCAGCGAGAACACCGGTTTCATCGTTAACGTGCTGCACCGTGCAGCGTTCTGCCACTTTCCTTCATGAGTAACTTATCAATGAAAATAACATCAGTGACGTCTCATCTTTTGCGTGTGCCGCTGGGCGATAAAACGTTCTATTCATCGCAGGCGGCCTTTCCGGAAAGAAACAGCTATCTGGTGCGGATCGAAACCGATATCGGGCTGGTCGGCTGGGGTGAAGGGGGACAATACGGGCCAGCGCAACCGGTCGCCGCAGTGGTTGACCATGTTTTCACCCCACGGATCCTCGGGCGCGATCCCTGCGAGCCGGTTCGTATCTGGGAGGAGCTGTACGCCTTTTCACGGGATTTCGGTCAGCGAGGCACCTATATAGAAGCGCTTTCTGCCATTGATATCGCGCTGTGGGATATCGCCGGACAGGCGGCAGGGTTGCCGGTGTGGAAATTACTGGGTGGGCGCTTTCGCGACAAAATCACCGCCTACGCCACCGGGTGTTATTACCCGGAAAGTTTCCATGATTTGCCCTCAATTTTAACCTCCTTGCAGGCTGAGGCCGCAGGCTATGCCAATGCCGGATTCGGTTTGCTGAAGGTCAAGATTGGGTTGCTATCGCTGGAAGATGACATTGCCCGGCTGCGTACCATCAGAGAAGCGGTTGGCCCGCATATTGGTTTGCTGGTGGATGCTAATCACGCCTACAACGCGGCGACCGCCGTGCGTATGGGACGGATGATGCAGGAACTGGGGGTCTTGTTTTTTGAAGAACCCGTGGTGCCCGAGGATCGCGACGGTTACCGCAAGGTACGCGCTGAAAACCCGATTGCGGTAGCAGGTGGAGAGTGTGAGTTCACCCGTTATGGCTTCCGTGATTTTATCGCGGGTGGTTGTGTGGACATTGTTCAACCCGATTTGGCCGTCTGCGGCGGCTTCACCGCCTTCACGCAAATCCTGGCGCTGGCTAACAGTTGGGGCGTAGCCACCGTGCCGCATGTGTGGGGTTCAGGTATCGCCGTCGCTGCCGCGTTGCAGGCTGTCGCAATTATTCCGCCTTTCCCGTTTACCGCGAATGGACTCCCTCTACTAAATCAGCCTGTGATTGAGTTCGATCGTAAACATAACCCGTTGCGTGATGACCTGCTTCACCAGCGTTTTGAGCTGGTTGATGGTTGTCTGGCCGTGCCTGATGCGCCAGGACTGGGCGTCACGGTGCGCAACGACATTCTTAGCCAGTTTTCATATTGAGGAGATCAACCATGAGATATCAGGGAAAAAACGTGCTTATCACCGGTGCCGCCGCCGGGTTGGGTCAGGTTATCGCCACCTCCTATGCGCGTGAAGGGGCCAGCATTGCCATTATCGATTTTGCCGATGCCAGTGATTCCGTGGCAAAAGTGCAGGCACTGGGTCAGAAAGCCGTGGCGTTTCAGGCCGATGTTCGTGACCAGGCTGCCGTTCAGGACGCAATACAACAGGCGGCCGCATTCTTTGAAGGACGTATTGATGTGCTGATTAACAATGCCGGCTTTAACGGGCATTACAATCTGGTGGAAAACATGCCGTTGGCACAATGGCGTGAAACGCTGGATATCAATCTTACCGGCACCATGCTGGTGACGCAGGCGGTAATCCCGCATATGCGAGCCAGCGGTGGTGGGGCTATTGGCATCACCGCCTCTAATGTGGCTCGCCGGGGATTACCTTATCGTGCCGACTACGTCTGTTCAAAATGGGCACTGCTGGGGCTGAATCAAACGCTCGCACTGGAGTTGGTCAATGACCACATCCGCGTCAACGCTGTCTGTCCAGGGCCAATTGAAGGTGATCGCATTGAAGACGTGATGGTGCGTCAGGCCGAAGCCGAAGGTAAGAGCCTGAGTGACATGCGTAAAGCCTGGGAAGATGCGGCCCCGATGAAGCGCTTTGTCACTGCTGATGAAGTGACGGCCGCCATGATGTTTCTCACCAGCGACGCCGCCAGTGCGATGACCGGTCAGGCATTAAATGTCACCGGTGGATTCTTGATGACCTGAGAACAACTTCCCAACACCAAACCTACCCTACACCCGAGGAAGTCAAAATGAAAAATACAACAACATACGCCCTCGCTGGCGCAATGACGCTCGCCCTGCTTTCAGCTTCTGCTGCCAGTTGGGCAAAAGAACTGGTGGCGTTTTCCCAGGCTGGTATGGAAAACGAATGGCGCGTCATGGACACCAAAGATATGGAAAAAACCTTCAAGGATGCGGGTTACGACTTTGTCTGGACCAACGCAAATTCCGATCCCGCCAAACAGATCTCCGATATTGAAGATTTGCTGGCGCGCAAACCGGCGTTGTTAATCGTGGCCCCTATCGAGTATGAGCCGCTGGCACCGGTGCCGGATATGGCCACCAAGGCAGATGTGCCATTGATTGTGGTGGACAGGGCACTTCCCGGAGAACCCGGTAAAGGCAAGTGGCTCGCGCTCCTCACCACCAATTTTGTTGATACCGGTGAGCTGGTGGCGAAAGACGTGGTGAAAGGATTGACCGAGAAGAACGGCGCACCCAAAGGCAACTTGCTGCATATCACCGGCAACAAAGGCGCATCGCCGGTGGTTGACGAACAAAAAGGGCTGGATAACGTCCTGAGCAAGTATCCCGATATTAAATTCGTCGCCAGCTGCGACGGACTTTATTCGCGAGAACCCGGGCGCAAGTGTGTGGAAGACCTGTTCCAGGCTTTCCCGAAAGGCAAAATTGACGGCATCGTGTTTGACAGTGATGACATGATGATTGGCGGTATCCAGGCCATCAAAGCGGCAGGCCGAAACGAGTTACTGGGCTATCTGTGGGGCAAAGATGGCACGGTTGATGGCCTGCAAGCCATGATCAACGGTGAGGCGCGTTTTAGCGTACAAACGCCGCCGTTCTTTGGCGAAAAAGCTCTGGAGGTCTTCAAGCTGTTCCGTGCGGGCAAACCGATTGAACCGAAGACGCAATACGTGCCTAAAGAGATTTTCCAGCGCGATACCGATCAACATCGGGCGCGTTTACCGCTGCGTATCCAGGAGTTGAAGGCAATGGGTGTCGGCTGCTGCTGACCCCGTTAATGGCAGGTAGCCAAGTGGGCTGCCTGCTTTCCTCATTGGCGACAACACCTGGAACTGCACTATGCAACCTCACATGCAACCACTGGCCAGACTTGAAGCTATAAAAAAGACCTATCCTGGCGTGAAAGCGTTAAGTGGAATCGATTTTGACGTTTTAGCGGGCGAGATCCATTGTCTGGTGGGCGAGAACGGCGCGGGTAAATCGACGCTGATGCGCGTTCTGACCGGCGCAACACAACCGGACAGTGGCACCATCTTTATTGACGAGAAACCTACCGTTCTGGATGCCAAAACCCGGCTCGATCACGGCATTGGTATTGTCTGGCAGGAGCTGGATCTGATCCCTGCCATGAGCGTGGCGGAAAACATCTATATCGGCCATGAACCGATGCTGAGTATGGGGCGCGTTGATCATGCCGCCTTACGCGACAACACCCGGAAACTGCTGAGCAATTTTGACCTTAACGTGTCCCCCGATACGCGGGTGGATCGCCTGGCTCCGGCCCAGCAGCAACTGGTGCAGATTGCCAAAGCGCTCAGCCATAATAACCGTATCCTGATCCTCGATGAGCCAACCGCTTCGCTCACCGACAATGAGGTCGCGAACCTGTTTGTGTTGTTGCGTAAGTTGCGGCAACAGGGATTGGGGATTGTTTATATCTCTCACCGGCTGGAAGAGCTGACCGCAATTGGAGACCGTCTCACCGTGCTGCGCGACGGACACTACATTTTGACGGCCGATGTTGCCGCGCTCAGTCACAGCGACATCATTAAAGCGATGGTTGGACGACCGCTGGCCGAGCAGTTCCCCCGAGGCTCCCGTAAAACGGCGGAGGTTGGATTACAGGTCACCGGGCTGGGGCGCCACGGTGAATTTGCAGAGATAAACTTCAGCGTTAATAAAGGCGAAGTGCTGGCTATCGCGGGGATTATTGGTGCCGGACGCAGTGAGCTGCTCGAAACCCTGTTTGGCCTGCGTAAGGCGGATAACGGCAGCATTGCCATCGACGGTAAGCCGGTCAATATACGCCATCCACGGGACGCGGTCCGGCTGGGCCTGGGACTGGTGCCAGAGGAACGCCGCGAAAGTGGTCTTGTCCTCAACCGTGCCATCAACGACAACCTTATCTATCCCATCATCAATCGGTTGGGCAATGTCCTGCATTTCAGCCGCAGCCAAATGCGCGTGGTCAGCGATCGCCTTATCAAGCAGTTAGCCATTAAAGCCCCTTCAGGACAGGCGAAGGCGGGGAGCTTATCAGGCGGTAATCAGCAAAAAATCGTCATCGGTAAATGGCTGGCAGCCGGTGTGAAGGTGTTATTGCTGGACGAGCCGACGCGCGGGGTAGATGTGAATGCCAAAGCCGAAATCTACCGTCTGATTGACGAACTGGCGCAAACCGGCGTCACCGTGGTGGTGGTGTCCTCTGAATTACCCGAGGTACTGGGCATTTCCGATCGCGTCCTGGTGATTGCGCAAGGTCGTCAGACGGCGCTACTCAACACCGCGGAAACCAGTCAGGAAGAGATTATGTCTTTTGCGGTGGCTGCTACCAGCATGCCGCAACCGGAGGAAGCATGAATTCGACGACCTTTAACAAAAAGGAGACGCTGACCCTGGAACGTCTCCCCGGCGAAAGTCTGCTCAGGAAGTTGTTTTCTGCCTGGGCGCTGGTGTTTATCTGGGTGGCAATGGCGATTGTGGCTTCGATCATCTCGCCGGTTTTTCTCACCAGTATCAACCTCAGTAACATTCTCAACCAGGCATCGATACTCGGCATTCTGGCGTGCGCCCAGTTTCTGGTGGTGCTGGTCGGCGGTTTCGATCTTTCCGTCGCGGCCATTCTGGCGCTCTCCTCGGTGATCTTTGCCAGTACGGTTCCGGTTTCAACCGGGTTGGGCATGGTGTCAGGCTGCTTGGCTGGCGCAGCGTTGGGTCTGCTCAGTGGTATTGCTGTCACATGGGGCCGTGTGCCGCCAATGATTGCCACCCTGAGCGTAATGGGTATTGCGCGCGGTCTGGCATTCGTGGTGTCGGAGAAAAGCGTTGCGGTGCCGATGGCTAAACTGGCCGCTTACAAATTCAGTTTTTCCGTGCTTTCCCTGCCGGTGCTGACCTGGCTAATCGCGGCGTGCTTACTTTACTGGATGCTGCGGTCACTGCGGTTTGGCCGAAATCTGTATGCCATTGGTGGCAATGAACGTGCCGCCAGTCTGGCGGGGATCGGTGTGCGAACCCATAAAATCATTGTTTACACCCTGGCCGGTGCGCTCTCCGCGCTGGCTGGGCTGATGCTGGTGGTGCGCACTTCATCCGGGGTTCCCCATGTGGGACAAGGCTGGGAGCTGGATTCAATCGCGGCGATCGTCATCGGTGGGACACGCTTGTTTGGTGGTGAAGGCAATATCCTCAAGGCGATGATGGGGGTGATTATTTATCAAACCATCGCCAATGTGATGAACCTGGCGAGCCTCGATCCCTTCTATCAGGACATTGTGAAAGCGCTGGTCATTATCACCGTGGTCGGCGCGACGGTCATGCGTGCAGAAAAGGTGTAGGAGAAGATGATGACAACGCAAACGGCGAAAACGGGCCTGAATCTGCGCAATCCGGCCTTCTGGCAAGACAACGGCACGGTGGTGGTATTGATCGCTTTTATCATCCTGGCGACTGCGGTATCCAGGGGCGTTTTTATCCGGCCCGATAACTTAATCACCATTGCTTACCAGGCATCGATTGTGGGTGTGCTGGTTCTGGGACAATCATTGGTGGTGATCTCTGGCGGCCTGGATCTCTCTATGGTCGGCATTTTGATCCTATCAGCGGTGATCATGGGCGGAGCCGGCTCGGAACAACAATCGATGATGCTGCTGGGCGGCTTGCCTTATATCGGTTTATGGCCAGCGATTATCGCCGGATTTCTGACGGCCTTACTGTTTGGCTTGCTGAACGGGCTGATGGTCACGCGGCTGCATATTCCCGCGTTCATTGCCACACTGGCCAGCACATTGCTGCTGGGAGGCATCATCCTGCTCACCACCGGCGGAGCGCCGATTTATTACCCTGATCCTTTTTTCACCCACTTCGGCAATAGTATTTGGCTTGGGCTACCTGCACCCATTTATCTGTTTATCGCCATGACGCTGATAACCTGGTGGATGCTGAATCGCACCCGTTTTGGCAGAAAACTTTACGCTATCGGCGCGAATGCGCGTGCCAGCCATTACTCAGGCGTGGCCGTGAACAACGTGCGGCTGTGCGTGTATATGCTGAGCGGGCTGGCGGCTGGGGTGGCGGGCTTCATGTTCCTGAGTCGTACCGGGTATATTGCCGCCGCGTCGGGCGGGGATATGCTGATGACCACCATCGCCTCGCTGGTGGTGGGCGGCATCAGTTTGTCTGGCGGCTTTGGTGGCATCAAACATGCGATTTCGGGTGTTCTGCTACTGGCTGCGCTGAGTAATTTAATGAATATCCTGCTGATTTCGCCCTATGTGCAAAATGCGATCAACGGCTTTGTTATTCTTATCGCGGTGTCGGTGTATAGCCATATCCACCACGACCGCGCGTAACAGAAAATGGGTGGACTTGTTTCACCCAGAATCGCTACGTAGACTGATATATAAGATTTCAGCCGGTTTGACGGTAAGCTGCTTAACGAGCGATGTATTGGATGACGATAATGACAAAAACGCAAACTGATGCGCTTCCCGCGATTTCTCTGGAAACGCTCGGCAATCAAATTGTCGATGCACTGAGTCAGGAGATTATCTCTGGCCGATTAACGCCCGGACAGCGTGTTGATCTCGGTTACTACGCGACGCAATGGAACATCAGTATCACACCGGTACGCGATGCGGCGCGAAAATTAGAAGCGTTGGGGTTAATGGAGATCTTCCCTCGTCGCGGTGTATTTGTGGCAACGCTGAATGCCAGAGATGTCAAAGAGTTGTTTGATGTGCGTATTGCGCTGGAGAGTGCCACCATTCGCCTGGCGACGCCCAATATTCCGCGTGCAGAGGCCGAGCAAACGCGCGCCCTCTATCTCCAGGCGGGGGAACAACTGCATCAACAGAACGTTGAGCAATCGCTACCAGCAGTAGATCTGCTGATCCATAAGCTGGCATTACAATATTGCGACAATGCCCGATTAACCCGGATGATGCAGGAGATGTGGAGTCAGATTGAGTGGTGTCAGAATACCATCGCCTCACAATTGCAGGAGCCTTTCCTCACCACGTTACCTGAACATATTGCGATATGTGATGCCGTTATAGCAGGAGATGCGGAGGCGGCCTCGCAGGCCATGTATCGTCATCTCACGCTGACTGCTGAGCGCATTCAACACTTATTGATGCAAATGTAAGGGGCTGGAGGGCGACGTTGAGCGGTCTGGACCGGAAAAGGTTCATTTGGCAGAACCTTTTTCGGCAATGGCATGCTGCCCGGAGCTGTAAACAAGGCTCACGCACAACGTCTTATGCTGGGTATAAATGGATTCAGCCTTGTTAATTTAATGTCAGTCGTTTGGTGTGACAAGATGCTCAATGGCTGATATCTCAATCAGCAAGCCGATGAAAGGCTTTCGTTAGCGGTTCGCTTTAAATAAATTTTCCTCAGGAAAATTGTCCTACCCCCAACTCTGCATTGGTACTGATTTTATATTTATCTCTAAGCCAGGGCGATAATCATATGCCTGAAAAATAAGTAAATGCACAAATAATGGCAGTGGCAGACTCAGTGTAACCAGGTAAATCTATTTTCAGGAAAACAACGAAAGAAAATGTCACTGCATTATTTGATTTTATTTTAACAGGTGATGAAAGCGCAATTTATGCCAGGCTGATATATCATTGGATGTCGACATTCTTAATTTCACCGGGCATTAACAGCACTGAGGCTATTTATTCCCGAAACCAGACAGAATAACACCGTGTAAATCAGGTATGAAGTGGTGACTCCCTCTGCGAGAGGATGAGTCAGGCTTGCCTGAAATGATACATTTCAATCTTGCAAGGAGTACATAATGAGCCATAACCCCCTGAATCAATCATCACGTCGGATATTATTGAAACATACCCTTGCTGTATCCGCTCTCTCGATCACTGGACTGGCAGGTTTGTTCGTGCCCACTATCAGCCTGGCAGCATCGCTTAGCAAAGCAGAACGCGATGCGATGACGCCTGATCAGGTTATTGAGCATTTCAGGCAGGGCAATGCCCGTTTCAGGGAAAACCGTCCTGCAAAACATGATTATCTGGCGCAGAAACGCAGCAGCGCGGCAGGCCAGTATCCGGCAGCAGTGATCCTCAGTTGCATTGACTCGCGCGCACCGGCTGAGATTTTGCTGGATGCCGGGATAGGGGAGACGTTTAATGCTCGCGTTGCGGGCAATATCAGCAACCGGGACATTTTGGGTAGCATGGAATTTGCTTGTGCAGTTGCCGGAGCGAAGTTAGTACTGGTTATGGGCCACACCAGCTGCGGTGCTGTTCGGGGCGCAATTGATAATGCAGAGTTAGGCAATCTGACGGGGTTGCTCGATGAAATTAAACCCGCAATTGAAAAAACAAAATACAGTGGCGAGCGTAAAGGCAGTAATTACGATTTTGTTGATGCGGTTGCCAGGCAAAATGTCGAAATGACGATTTTAAATATTCGAAAAAATAGCTCGGTGCTGAAAAGTCTGGAAGACGAGAAAAAGATTAAAATTGTTGGCAGCATGTATCACCTCGTGGGTGGCAAGGTTGATTTTTTTGAGGTGTAAAATCTTGCGAGTGAATTATTTTATTGGAATTGCCCTGATGGCTCGGAGGCCATGACTTCAGGGCAAGACCCGATGATATTTTGTTGGGTGTTAAAAGATTCCCAATAGCTAAAATTTCAAACCTAAAATCTTCCGTGCCTTCGCATCAAAAATTCTCGGTATGGTCGATTTTTAACGACAGCAGCCTTGGTAGCAGCGCAGCACAAGCCTGTCACTCTTCCAGTTGTTTCGGCGTTGGCGGTGTGCCATGAGTATGGAAAGTTTCGATCGTCTTCAGGCCCCATGCCTGTCCTTTTTTACGCTCGGTTTCCGTCCAGACGACTGTCTGCCAGTCAGGAGCCAGAATCAGCCGTGCCCCAGAATTTGCCAACTCAACACGGTTGCCAGCAGGTTCCCATACGTATAAGAAGAATGTGCCCTGAATGGCATGCTTATGCGGTCCGGTTTCGATATGTACACCATTTTCGAGAAAGATATCTGCGGCACGCAAAATATCTTCACGGGTATCTGTCGCATAGGTGACATGATGAAGACGAGCATTACCCCCACCATGCTCTTCGGTGCAGGCCAGATCGTATGTTTTATTATTGATCGTGAACCAGCAACCGCCGATGCGTCCGTTATCAAGCTGGATCATTTCGGTGACACGCGAGCCGAGGCAGGTTTCCATAAAGGTTTTAAACTCGCTCACATCGGCTGCTAGCAGGTTGAGATGATCGAGACGACGTGGGCAAGCACCGCGGCCATGATAGCGTTGCGCTAAGTTTTTTAGTGAAGGGCGCTCAGCTGCATCTGCCTGATAACGTACCGTATCGTAATAGATTTCAAATACGTGTCCGAAGGGATCTGAGAAGCGAAAAGCACGTCCATGTCCAGGTTCATCATCAACCCAGCCAATAACATCATATTTACTGGCCTCGATCGCCGCCACCCGTCGCATCAACGCGGCCTCTGAACTGGCGCGGTAGGCGATATGGCCCACACCTGTCGTTGAGTGGCGCGTCAGTTTCAGGGTATGGAATTCGTAGTCATCCCATGCCCTGAGCCAGGCATGGTTCTCATCTTGCGCAGAGACAGTAAGACCATACACGTTGACAAAGAAATCCAGGCTTTCCTCAAATTTATTTGAGAACATCTCAACATGTGCCAGGTGTGCAATATCATGACATGGCTCGGCTAAATGGTTTGTCATTCGAGGCTCCCAAAATCTGATCGTATCGTAGAGGTTTATTTATCCTTCGGTCAGGGTATCTTTAAGCGGCACTGGAAAGCAGGTGGCTTTCGCTTTTCAGGGTATGAGTTCCATTTATACTGTGACGGATGTATCACCGGATAGGGGCAAAACGCGGCGGATCGGCGGGAAAATGCCAATAGCGTATAAATTTCATAAATTGATCAGGCAGAGTGGCTGGCGGCAAACTGAACAAAGCGTGAGGGCATCTCATGGCCAGATTGACGGATTTCTAAAGAAATCCGTTCCAGATAGCGTTGATTCTGTCGGGTGCTGAGATTGATGCTACAGATAATTAAAATGACTTTACCCTTACCCGGGCAGTTTCTGGTTTACATCAACACTCAGGCTCACCCATTTGGCCCCGGTAATGCTGGCCAACTTTTCGGGTGAGATACGCACCCCTGAGCGTGCATTGCCGCCTGCAGGCAGCACTTCAGGATAACTGAGCAGGCTTTCATCACAGTAAATGTTAACTTCCGGGTTGATGCCGAAAGGGCAGACACCACCCGGAGCAAAGCCCGTTTGCATCTCCACCTCATCGGCTGCCAGCATGCGCGCCTTCACACCAAAAAATTCTTTGTATTTTCGGTTATCCAGTCGACGATCGCCCGCCATAACCACCAGCACGACCTGGTCATTAACCCGGAAGGACAACGATTTTGCGATTTGCCCATGTTCAACGCCAAATGCTTCGGCAGCCTGAATCACGGTTGCGGTCGGTGCTTCCAATTCGGTCACGGTAATTTCTGGTGCGTGTGTTTGCAGGAAGCTGCGAACGCGTTGAATCCCCATATTGCTCTCCATGTTGCTGATTTCAGCTCGACGATATGATGAAAGAAAGCTCATCATTGTTATGAAATCAGATCGTTTTCTGTTTTACCAGTCCGGCAACGGGATCTGACTTTCTCATTTCCTGCTATTTAGATTAATTGTGGTGGTGGAGGTATTCTCAAGTCTTACGTGATGATCCCAACATCAGCGCGGTGTATAACGTTGCTGGTGTGGATTAACGTGGATAGTTACCCACAGCACGATTCACCGCCGCCCATGCCGTCTTAAGATCCCGCTGGCTCATTGCCAATGCCTGACGTGCCTGAATATCGCTACGTTGGGCATCCAGGACATTAATAAAACTGGTTAATCCGCCGTTATAGCGTGCCTCAATCAGGGCCAGAGCCTGAGCAGAACTCTCAGCCCGCGTTTGTTGTTCAGCGAGTTTTTGTTGGGCTGCGCTATAGCGGCTTAAAGCGTCATCGATTTCCTGCCACGCTCTCAGGACAGTTTTCTGATAATCGACAGCGGCCTGTTGCTGATCAGTTTCCCGCAATACAACAGTCGCTTTACGCCGTCCTCGATCGAAAATCGGTAAATTGAGGCTTGGGCCAACGGACCAACTGCGGCTGCCCCATTCACCGAAATTACCCGCACTGTAGGTATCCATACCAATTTGAGCACCGATCGTGATACTGGGGTAGAGCTCTGCTTCAGCCACGCCAATTCTGGCTGTGGCAGCATGAAGATGTGCTCCCGCAGCTTTGATGTCAGGTCGGTTTGACGCGACCTCTGAGGGGATACCTAACTGTAAAGGCGGCAGATTGCCCGCTTGTAAGCTGCCAGGTTTGAATTGCAGCAACGTTTTCAATGCACCAGGACGTTCATTCAGCAGCAGAAGAAGCTGATTTGTCGTCACCCCCTCCTGTGCCTGTAATTCAATAAGATTTGCCCGCGTCGCTGCCAGTTCACTGCGTTGCCGTTCAAGGTCCGTATTATCCTGTGCACCACTCAGCGTTCGAGCTCGAATCAACGACAGACGTTCATCAAGTGCTCTTTCATCATCTTTTGCCAGGCTGATTTGCTGCTGAATCCCCCGCAAAGTCCAGTAACTGTTAACCACGTCACCAACAATACTCAATCTGGCAAATTCAAGCTGTGCCTGCTGCGCGGCGCTGTCAGCTTCGGAAGCCTCAATGGCGCGACGGACGTGCCCCCAGAAATCAATTTCCCAGCTAAAATCCAGTCCTCCCTGATACCAGTTGTAGGGATCGGTCATCAGCGTGATGAGCTCATCCGGATTTGGCAGAACCTCTTTTAACGCTCTGGTCGAAGGGCTGTTTTCGCTTTGCTGATTGCGGGTGATACTGGCTGTCGCATTGACATTTGGCGTTTGTTGCGACGACGTGATGTGTTGCTGTGCGCGTGCGCTGGCAAACCGAAGCGCGGCTGTTCTGATATCAGGACTGGCAGTTAAGGCCTTTTCAACCAGCACATTGAGCGTGGGGTCATCGTATCTTTTCCACCACTGGTTATCCGCCACCGCAGCGGCACCGGGAACATGAAGCAACGCCGGATCAGCACTACGCCAGCTTGTCCAGTCAGCCGGGGCTTTCTGCTCTGGTTTTTTGAAATCAGGACCAACGGTACAACCGCTAACGAGTGCTATCGCCAGCAATGTTGCCACGACGGACAACCCAGGACGATTTAAGTGGGAAACACTGAGATTCATCTTCATTCCTGCATCAGTACAGTCGGTTACGAAACAACCATGCAGCCAGCGGCATTGTGACAACAGCCAGGGCAAGCATTGGGATAAAATCAAAGGCGATATCAGCGAATCCGGCTCCCTCAAGGTAGACCCGTCGCACCAGATCGATGGCAAAGCGCAAGGGGTTGGCATAGGTGAGGGTAGTAAGCAGGTCAGGCATGGTCTGTACCGGGGTCAGCAGCCCGGAAAGCAGCATGAGCGGCATAATCAGCAAGAAGGTATAAAGCATCGCCTGTTGCATATTGATGGAAACTGCCGAGATCGACAGCCCCAGACCAACCGCTGCAATGTTGAAGCACAACAGGCCGGTGTAGAGCACCAGAAACGAGCCGTTCATCGGTATCCGGAACCAGAACAGAATGATCAGTAAAATTATCGTCGACTGTACCAGGCCCAGCAATACAGGTGGTATGGCTTTGCCAACCAGTAGCTGCATGGGTGTAAAAGGGGTCACAAGCAGCTGATCAAATGTTCCCTGTTCCCGTTCTCTGGCGACAGACAGAGCAGAAAGTAACAGGGTTTGAATCATGCTGAGGGCCGCAATCAGAGTAGGCATTATTCCCCAGCGAGACTCAAAATTCGGGTTATACCAGGCTCTGACCACGACGTTCATGGCAGAAGGGCCAGCACTTCTCTGATTGAAGCCAGTGACTACCGCAGAGATATAACTCGCTGCGGCCCCGGCCGTTGAAGAGTTACGCCCATCCAAAATTACCTGCATGGGGGATGTTAAGCCCTGGTTGAGTTTATCCTCAAAGTCGGGTGGGAAAGTCAGTACCATAAGCGCTTTACCGTCCATGACAGTTTGCGCTATCCGGGCAGATGAAGTCAGGGTCGCCGTACGGTTAAAAACACCGGTGCCATCAAGATGCGACAGAATCTCGATGGAAGACTGACTTCTGCTTTGATCCAGGACGGCGTAGTCAACATGATTGACATCATAGGTTGCGGCATAACCGAAGAGTACGGCCTGCAAAAATGCCGGCGCAATCAGGATCACCCGGTTGGCGGGTTCTTTGATGATCGTCAGCATTTCTTTTCTTATCAGAAAGCTGATATGTCGCAGCCACTGTATTAATGAATTCGTCATCTTTTTATCTCAACCGTTTACGAAGTGAGATCCGCGAAGCGTTAATAAGCAGCACTGCGTAAAGCAAAAGAATGCCGCACTGGCGGAAAAACAATGGCCAGTCATTCCCCCCCAGGAAAAGCGTTTTTATCAGAGACATGAAATGTGTGGCAGGCAGGATCTGACTGACTACCTGGATTGCCACTGGCAAATTGCGAAGATCAAAGACAAATCCTGACAGCATCATGGCTGGCATAAAGCTCGCAATCAGTGCCACCTGACTTGCCATGAACTGACTCGGCGCAAACCCAGAAATTGCCAGTCCCATACCCAGTGCCACCAGCAGGTAGAGCAAAGAGGCGATGATGATAGCGAACAGAGAGCCACGGATGGGGACGTCGAAAAGATAATGTGCAGCCAGAAGGCACATCATCAGGTCAACCGTGCCTATCACCATATACGGGGCAAGCTTGGCGAGTACAAGTTCCAGTGGGCGAACCGGGGTGACAAACAACGCTTCAAGCGTTCCCCGTTCTCGCTCCCTGGCTATCAGTAACCCGGTAAGAAAGGCACCAATGAGCGTCAGAATCAGGACAATGATCCCAGGAACGATGAACCAGGTGCTGTTGCTGGCTTCGTTAAACCACATACGCTGCTCGATGGAAACAGAACCCGTCACCGAGGGGGTATTTTGCCTGTCTGATTCAACGGCAGACTGCACGGCCAGTGCCCCGGTAATGTAACTCTGAGCGGCAGATGCGACGCTGGTCACCGCCCCATTCAGGATTACCTGCAACTGTCCTGTGCCGACGCTACTACTCTGTGCATAATCTGAAGGAATACGGACAATGGCATCCGTTTTCCCCTGTTGCAGCGCCCTCTGTGCCGTAACGAAGTTTGGATACTCCTGCACTGACAGATAGCGACTCCCCTGCAATGCGCTAATCACCTGATAGCTTTGCCGAGTATGTTGTTCCTGAACGACAGCAACACGGGCATTGGCAAGGTCGAAAGAAATACCGTAACCAAATAAAAGAATTAGCACCACGGGTAACAGGAAACCCACGGCCAGATTGCTTTTATCACGAACCAACTGACGTGTCTCTTTCCGTGTCAGCGAGATAAGACGATGAACGAATGTGGAGTCATGCATGTGATGACCCTCTCTCTATGGCGTTGGCTCGTGCATTCTCGACAATCGCAATAAATGCCGTATTCATATCGACATCGTGATGCAGCCCGGCAAACTGTCGTACTTCTCCTGGGGTACCCAGTGCCAGCATTTTTCCTGCATCCTGAATCGCGATGCGGTCGCAATACTCGGCTTCTTCCATAAAGTGAGTGGTGACAATGATGGTGATCCCCTTATCTGCCAGCTCCCCGATGGTGTACCAGAAAAGGCGTCTGGCCAGCGGATCGATACCACTGGTTGGTTCATCAAGAAAGACGATTTCGGGTTGATGCAGTAATGCGACAGCCATGGACAAACGTTGTTTAAACCCACCCGGCAATTCACCACTGATAGCATCAGGATTGAGTTTGAACTGTTTAAGAGAGGCTTCAATTTGTCGAGTTAACACGTCCCCGGACAAGCCATAAGCACCGCCAAAGAATGTCAGGTTTTCCCTGACGCTGAGATTGCCGTACAGAGCAAACTTTTGCGACACATAGCCAATGCGGGCACGCGCTTTTGCTCTTGCGGTTCGCAGATTCATTCCGGCGACTTCCAGCTGACCACTGGTAGCAGGCAGCAGTCCACACAGCATCCGAAAGGTGGTGGTCTTTCCAGCGCCGTTCGGTCCGAGAAGACCGAAAATCTCCCCACGTTTTACCCCAAAAGAGGTGCTGGCAACCGCAGTAAAATCACCAAACTTACGGACCAGATCCTTTACAAGGATGACAGGGTTATCGTTGTCATCTGCGGAATCACGGGATGACACCATTTCTGGCTTCACCGGGGCAGAGAATGTTGAGGGTTGTTCCTTCAGCTGTGCACGATGCAGCAACAGCATGAAGCCGTCTTCAAATTCAGGTTCGCGTGGTGTAGCGTTTATCCCGGCAGGAGTCGATCTGTCTTCAGGGGACTGACAAATGAACCTTACGGCATCCCCTTTAGGGACGGCGTCAGCAATCTTTTCCCGTTGTTCAAGTAAATGTGCCTGCAATGTACGTGATTTGATTCCGGATGCCGGAATTGCCTGCCATGTGCTGCCATTGGCGACCTGTCGAAGCTCGTCTGGTGTGCCAGAGGCGAGAATTTTACCCTGCTCCATAATGTAAACCTGAGCACATCGTTCAGCTTCATCCATGTAAGCTGTGCTGATGATAACGCTCAGGTTTTCTTCCTGGACAAGTTGCTCAATAATCTTCCATAAATCGCGACGGGAAAGCGGATCAACGCCGACACTGGGTTCATCCAACAACAATAAATCCGGGGAGCGCACCAGGGTACAGGCCAGACCCAGTTTCTGTTTCATACCGCCAGACAGCTTTCCTGCCGGGCGAGCGGTGAAACGTTCAAGGTCAGTGATAGCCAGCAAACGGGCAAAACGTGACTGCCTTTCCCCGGCTGGGACACCATGCAAGTCAGCATACAGGTCAAGATTCTCCTGCACGCTAAGATCCTCATAAAGACCAAATCGTTGCGGCATATAACTGATGCGGTTTTGCACAGATTGCGGGTCAGCAACTACATCGGTCCCCAGAACTGTCAGGGTACCCGATGTGGGGGTATACAGTCCGGCGATCAGTCGTTGAAAGGTGGTTTTGCCAGCACCATCCGGCCCGACGAGCGCCGTCACTTCACCGGCATGAATCCTCAGCGTGAGTCCATCCAGCGCTCGCAGGTCTGGCATATTTTTCCCAGGGGCAGGAAACTCGCGCACTAAATCTTGAGCCACCACCACGTCCTGACGATCAGTGAGTGGCATCATGTTGTTTCTCTGGTTGAGTGTTGATAGTGACCGTTGCAGGCTGTCCCATACGCAATACATCATTCGGGTCTTCAGCAACAATTCGCACTTCGTATACCAGATTGGTTCGTAGCTCCTCGGTTTGAACCGATTTTGGGGTGAATTCGGCGACAGAAGAGATAAAGCCGACTTTGCCCTGCACGGGGTTATCAGGAAAGGAGTCTGTCCTGATCTGGGCGGTCATGCCTGACCTCACCCGGCCAAGATCATTTTGGTTCAGCCATACCCGAACCCATTTGGGTTCACTCAGTGCCAGAGTGAAGACCGCTTTCTGAGGTCCGGTCATGTCACCCGGCTCCTGAAGACGGGCACGTACCACAGCATCGACAGGAGAACGTAACTCGGCCTGTGAAATGTGGTACTGCATCAGTGCCAACTGGGCCTGTGTGGCGCGGACCTGAGCGACCGATGCCTCACGCTGCTCTTTTCGAACCCCTTTTTCCATTAACGTGAGGTTAGCCTGCCGCTCTTTCACACTCGCCTGTGCAATGAGCAGGGAACTTCTGGCCATATCCAGTTCCTGCTTGCTGATACCTTTACCACCCGTGGTGGCTGAAATCCGCTGGATCCGGGTGATATCCTCAGTGGCTTTTTGCAGTTGTGCCTGAGCGGATGCCAGTTGCGCTTTCGCCTGTGCAATTTCTTCCGGACGCGCGCCTGCCTGCTGCTCACGAACGGTCTGCTTTTGAACATCCAACTGCGCCACTGCCTGTTGTTCCTGAATTTCCAGCGCTTTGGTATCCAGCGTAGCCAGAATCTGCCCGGCTTTGACGTGGTCGCCTTCATCTACGGCAACCGTACTGATCCGGCCATTATTCTCAAATGCCAGTGAGACCTGACGGATGTCGACATTGCCATACAGTGTCAGTTGACCCGTATTCTGGTTGTTTCTGCCAAACAACCAGAAAGCGCCTGCGACAACGATGAGAACCACCACGATCCCTCCAGCGATGATTTTTTTGTTCATAGACATTGCGTCCTGACGCTCCCTGAGGCTTAGTTTAAATTTAATTTAAACTTTAATTGTGTGATAATAAACCCCTTATGGTCATAAATAACTTATCCGGGCATTTTGAATAATGGGCAGAGCACGACGCAGCGATGGAGATATCACCCGCGAGAGCATTCTGGAGGCAGCAGGGGAATTGATTGCTGAGAAGGGGTTTGCTCAGACCACTAACAAAGAGGTCGCCAAAAAAGCCAATGTTGACCTGGCAGCGATCAACTATCACTTTGGCGGTAGAGATGGGCTATATCTGGCTGTGCTGACACTGGCTCATCATCATTACCTGGATGGTGATCAGCTTGCTCAGTTAGCGGCATCAGACCTTCCCGCTGAAGATAAACTGGGTGTGTTTCTGGAAACGTTTCTGGCGAAACTCAGCAATCCGGATGACTGGCACGGACGCGTATTTGCACGAGAACTGTTGTCTCCTTCGGTACAACTCGGTGATTTTATCAACTCAGAAGGTGCAGGAAAAATTCAGTCAGTCAGGCGGATTGTTGCGCAGGCAGCCGGTCTTGCAGAGGATGATCCCCGCCTGCTTCCCTGCATGCTCAGTGTCGTGGCACCCTGCATGATGCTGATGGTGGCCGGGAACCGGATACCTGGCCCGGTGCAGGAAATTGTCGCGATGCAGACCCAAGCGCTGACTGCGCATTTCAAACTTTTTTCTCTGGCTGGGTTAAAGGCGATACGTGGCGAGAACAGCAGTGAATCGCCGCAAAAAAGTTAACTGTCAGCTTAACCAGCGTTTCAGACACAGGCCTGTGCGACAGCGTAACTGTCTTCAAACAGCCGAAAACGCGTAATCAGGCCATCAGTCACCGTAAAATCAAGCACGAACTCGCTCTCGATCAGTTTTCCGGTTTTGTTCACCCGGGAGGCCAGCCTGCCGGGGATCATTACTCTGCCACCGAGCACCAACATCTCGCCGACTTCAAAGTGTTCCGAGCTAATCTGCGCGCGGATCTGCCGATAAAACTCGACGGCACCGGCTTTGCCGTGCTTGCGGCCAATCCACGGCACAACCGCCACATCTCCCGCCACGAACCAGTCAACCTCCTCGCTGACCAGCTCAGCAATGGTTGAAACATCTGGCGATGTTGCCGCACGTTGCAAAAATTCCTCAATAACCTCAACCGGTTGTCGCTCAGACATCATGCGCCTTCTATTCTGTAGTCAAAAATATATAATTGGTTCTAACCCGGCTGGATGATGCAGTCAATAATTTTGTAGTGATATTTACAGAAATGGTGTGCTATGACTTCTCGCGGAAGACCCCGCAGTTTTGACAGGCAAGCGGCTTTACAGGCGATGATGGAAGTCTTTTGGATTCGCGGTTATGAAGGCGCGCAACTCTCTGATTTAACTGCCGCAGCAGGTATTAACCCGCCCAGTTTTTACGCTGCATTTGGGTCCAAAGAAGCCGCATTTTGTGAGGCGGTGGATCATTACCTGGTGACAGTCGGAGAAGGGTCGCGGCTGGCGCTGGAGACGCCGCCAACGCTGCGGCAGGCGCTGCGTAATATGTTCCTGACCAGTATTGAGGCTGCGCTCGCCCATCAACCGGGGGGATGTATGCTGATCCTCGGGGTAGTGAATTGCCTGCCGGGAAATGAACAGGCAAGGCTGTACCTTAAGCAGGCACGGCACAAGATTGTTGAGGCGATTACCGCACGTATTGAACGTGGACGTCATGACGGCGACATTCCCGCTGATACCGATATAGGTCAAATGGCGGCGTTTTTTTATGGCATAACCCAGGCGATTTCCTTGCAGGCGCGTGATGGATCATCCAGAGAAGAGCTTATCGCCATGATTGATTTTGCCCTTCGTTCGCTGGATACAGTGGTGGTTACAGGTTAAAGCGGTCAGATAAAGAAGAGAGAATGCTCTGCGCAGCCATCAGGGCAATGGAATATTTCCTGTCGAAATTTTACCGCAAGAGTAAATAGAAAAAATGTTAATGTCTGATGGCGATTTTAGTCACATGTGAAGGTTAAATATGCAGAACGTGTCTGTGTATGGCGTGTTTTCAACTGTCGAAATTAATGTTTGTTTTATGTGATTTATATCACTCCATTGGTCTTTCTGGCCTTTAACTATTATCTCCTTATTAATGTAATTTACTTAAATTATTGATTTGTATTTTTTATTTTCGCGTATGAAAGAAAATATAATGATATGCAACCATCTAAGTTTACGCCCGGAATCATATAGTAAATACATATAAACGTCCTGTTTAGATCTTGTTATTTACTGTGAGTGATTACTCCTGTTGCATTTTTTCAATGTTTTTAATAATTGCTAATCATTAATTGCAGATGTATTCTCCTTGCTCCTTTTTCGTAATATAAATAACTATATAACGCAATGATATGAACAAGAGATTAATCGCGATACTACTCGCCGGTTTGCCTGGGATGGTCGGTGCAGCAGTAACGAATGAACCTGTTGCGACAAAAGATAAAAGCACGTCGGCAAAAGAACCCACCCATGATGAACAGATGGTGGTTAACGCAGTGCCCTCGGGGGACATTTATTCAGACAGTCAGGGTGGGGCAGGGTTTACCACGCCGGATGTCAACCTGGGTCCCATTGGCAATAAGTCATGGACTGAAACGCCCTATTCGACCACGACTGTCACTCACCAGATGATTGATAATCAGCAGGCGAAAAGCGTCAGCGAATTATTGAAATATTCACCCAGTACGCAGATGCAGGCACGCGGTGGCATGGACGTTGGACGGCCACAAAGCCGGGGGATGCAGGGTAGCGTGGTGGCAAACAGCCGTCTTGATGGTCTCAATATCGTTTCAACCACCGCATTTCCGGTAGAGATGTTAGAACGACTTGATGTACTGAACAGTTTGACGGGAGCACTTTATGGCCCCGCCAGCCCGGCGGGTCAGTTTAATTTTGTTGCCAAACGTCCCACTGAACAACCGCTGCATCGGGTCACTTTGGGTTATCAAAGCCGTAATGCTTACAGTGGTCACGTCGACCTGGGGGGGCATTTTGGCGATGACGATAAGTTTGGCTACCGGGTGAATCTTCTTAATGAAGAGGGTGAGGGTAACGTGAAGGACAGCACGTTACGCCGCAAACTGGTCGCAGTCGCGTTTGACTGGAATATCCGACCGGGGACGCAGTTGCAACTTGATGCCAGCCATTATGAATTTATACAAAAAGGTTATGTTGGTGGCTTCAGCTATGGTGAGAGCATAAATCTGCCGAAAGCACCTAATCCGAATAATAAAAACTATACGTTGCCGACGTCAGGTAATGACCTGACCACTGACACCATCAGCACCCACTTGATTCATTACCTGAACAGTAACTGGTCAGTGAATGCCGGGGTTGGCTTCCAGCAGGCTGACCGGGCAATGCGCACCGTATCTAACACGATTACCGATAATTCGGGGACACTCAGTCGCTCCCTTTCTGATTCTGCGGCTGCGGGGCGATTCAGAGTATTAAGCAATACGCTGACGCTGAACGGACACGTCGATACGGGCAGTATCGGTCATGATCTGGCCTTCTCCACGGGAGGATATGTATGGTCTATCTGGACCGCTAAAGGCAGTACCCAACGTTATAGTCTGGGAACGACTAACTATTATGATCCGTCGGCTATGCAGGAACCGGGTGATGGTAAAATTATCACTGATGGTGCGCGTTATAAATCGAGTGTGACCACGCAACAAAATATCACCGTAGGCGATACCGTCACCTTCAATCCACAGTGGTCAGCGATGTTCTATCTCAGCCAGAGTTGGCTGGAGACCAGCAACTACAGTAATGCGGGCCAGAAAACCGGGGTGGTTAGCCAGGATGGCTTAAGCCCGAATGTCGCGTTGATGTATTCGATCACCCCAGCCTTGATGGCATATATCAGCTATGCCGACTCGCTTGAACAGGGTGGCACGGCGGCAACAGGTGAAGGCATTAAAAATGAGGGGCAGACACTCGACCCTTACCGCAGCGAGCAATATGAAATTGGGCTGAAAGCGCAGGTTCAGGGGGTGAATCTGGGTGCCGCGCTGTTTCGCCTGAAACGTCCCTTTGCTTACGTTGACCCTTCTGACATGGTTTACAAAGAGCAGGGTGATCAACTCAATAAAGGACTCGAACTCACCGCCAGCGGAAATGTGTTTGACGGGCTGAATATCTATAGCGGCGTCACTTTCCTTGATCCGAAATTGAAAAACACCGTTTCGGCAGACACCAGTAATAAACGGGTGGTCGGCGTGCCGAAAGTTCAGGGAAATGTGCTGGTGGAATACAACCTGCCTTCCATGCCAGAACTGGTGTACAGCGCCAATGTGCATTATACCGGCAAGCGTGCAGGTAATGACCTGAATACCACATGGGCAGACAGTTATACCACCCTGGATCTCGGTACCCGCTACACCACGATGGTTGGAAATATCCCCACCACACTGCGTGTTGCGGTAAATAACGTGACGAATGAACACTACTGGGCGTCTATTTTCCCGGGTGATACCGACGGGAGTGGCAGCTCGGCAAGTGCCTTTGTCGGCAACGGCCGTGAAGTTCGCGCTTCAGTCACTTTCGATTTCTAATATTTGGAGCGGTGTCTCCCGCCAGGAGGCACCGGGATTTTATGGAAAACTTTATTCGTCGATTAACGACGGTTTTATTCGCCGCACTGTTAGCCTGGCCGTTGTATGGTAATGCTGCAAATGAGACGCACAGCGATATTCGGGTCGCGTCTCCCTGGCCTGCACAAAATACCATTATTGCCATGCTGGGTTATGGACCCAATATTGTTGGCACCTCAGAAATTGCCAAACGCATTCCTTTGTTTCGCCAGATCTATCCAGGCATCGAAAAAGTACCGGTCATTGGTGTGAACAGTGCGCATGAAATCAATCCTGAGCAGGTTATCGCACTCAATGCTCAGCTACTGATCATCCCCGCCAATATGCATTTGTCACAACCCGAACTGTTATCTCAGGCCGGTGTTAAGACGCTGGAGCTGAAAGCGAATTCTATGGATGCCTTGCGTGAGCGGGTATCACTGACGGCGCAGGCACTGGGGCCATCTGCACAGGTTATTAACGGTCGTTATCAGCACTATTTTGACCGCAATATCGCGCTGATAAAGCAACGACTGAAAGGGCTGCCGGAAAGTGAACAGGTAACACTTTATCACAGCATGGGAAGCCCACTAACGACCAGTGGTCGTCCTTCTCTCAACCAGGACTGGATGGATTTAGCTGGCGCGCGCAACGTGGCAGAACATTGGTTTGGCGTAAAACGAAACAACATGGGTGAAGTCCCGCTGGAGAAAGTCATCGCCAGTAATCCTGAGGCAATTGTTGCCATGAACAGACGCGATGCCGATGAAATCATGCATTCTCCCGCGTGGCAGGCTGTGTCTGCGGTAAAACAACACCGGGTGTATGTCAATCCGCAGGGGATGTTCTGGTGGTGCAGGGAAACCAGTGAAGAGGCAATACAGATCTTATGGCTGGCGAAAACCCTTTACCCGACGCGATTTGCTGATATCGATATGGCTAAGGAAACGCATGATTTTTATAGCCAATTCTTTGGTGTAGACCTGTCATCGCAGCAGGTTGAAGACATCCTTAATCCTGAGTCGTGAAATGAGTTGTATCTGTCAGGGTCGGATTTTCAGTACGGCTGAGCTCGACCCTGTGATGAAGGTGTTGCCAGATCATAACCATCCTCTGATTTTTGATATCATATAAGTTGATATCAAAAATCATAAATCATAATTTTCTTTATTTCTTAAGTGCTGCCACCATTGATTCATCGACACACTGACTGGATTAAGAAATGAAAAAAACACTACTGGCTGCCCTCCTGAGTTCTGCTTCACTTTTCGCCGTGGGAAGTCATGCCGCACAGCAACAGGTATCTCCACAGATGCAAACTGAGGGATATGGCCCTGTCATTGTATGGCCCAAAAAGTTTACCCCGGGCACCACAGATAACTATGTTTCTAATGAAGTGGTAGTTAAGGGACTCACTATCAATGATGTCTGGCCTTTGCTCACTCATGCATCTGAATGGCCGACCTACTACAAAAACGCAGCAAACATCATTTTTCATAAGAAAGGTGAAACAGAACTGCATATGGGAACCCGTTTTAAATTCACCACATTTGGTTTCCCGGTTGAGTCTGAGGTCACTGAGTTTCAGCCATCCGTTAATGGTGGGCCAGCACGCATCGCCTGGCATGGCTGGGTGGAAGGTGATGCCCAGCATCATCTCGATGTCCATCATGCCTGGTTACTGGAGAATCTTCCGGGTGGCCGTCTGCGCATTCTGACGGAAGAAAGCCAGATTGGTGTTCCTGCTCAACAACTGCACAACACATTACCTAATCCTATGCTTAATGCTCACCAACTTTGGCTGACGGGTCTGGTCAAGGCTGCAGAACAAGCAAAACAGTAATTATCTGGCCTGAAAAAAACAGGAACTGACAATGGCAAATATCACCGTTATCGGGTTGGGCGCGATGGGAAGCCGTATGGCGTCTAATCTGCTGAAAGCCGGGCATGTGTTGACTGTCTGGAACCGCACGCCGGCGGCTGTTAAGGAACTGGCTTCTGCCGGGGCTATCATCGGCAAAACGCCGCGTGAAGCGGTAGCCAGTGCTGATGTGGTTTTATCAATGGTGCGCGATGATGATGCCTCACATGAGGTCTGGCTTGATGCCGAGCACGGTGCGCTTGCCGGTATGCAACCGCATTCAATTGCTATAGAGAGCAGTACTCTTACGCCGGGCTGGATTAAGTCGCTTGCCGCAGAAATGGCTACGCACAGCAGGCACTTCGTTGAAGCACCGGTGTCAGGTTCACGGCCTCAGGCTGAAGCAGGAACCCTGCTCTGGTTTGCTGGCGGAGAACAGGATGTGATCAAAAAAATCCAGCCTGTGCTGCTGCAGATGGGGTCTGTGGTTTACCACACCGGTGCGCACGGTTCAGCGGCACTGACCAAGCTGGCCACCAATGCCCTGATGGGCGTTCAGGTCACCGCGATTGCTGAGATCATTGGCATCCTTAATCAGGAGGGAGCTGATGTGGCCCGCGTACTGAATGCGGTTTCCGGCACGTCATGCTGGAGTCCGCTGGCTGGCGGTATTTCCGGGTTAATGATGAGCGAAAATTATACCCCGCAGTTCCCCTCAGAACTGATTGAAAAAGACTTCGGATACATTTTGCAATCCACTGCCTCTGGTCAGGATGCCCCGACACTTAATGGTGCGCGCGCGGTATTCCAGCGAGCGATCGATGCCGGACAGGGCGCGGACAATATGTCAGGTGTGGTAAGGCTATTTCGCTGAAAACAGCATCTGATTACCTGTAATGCGGGACACATTTATGAAAGCGATAACGCGAAATATCCTGGTGGGATGACTTATCTCACTGACTGGTGTCTTTACTTACCGTTGAATGGTAATAACAGAGGAATACGTAAATGAAAATGAACGCGATTAACTGGCCGGATAGTTTCACTCCAGGTTTCACGGATAACTTCTGCTCAAATGAAGTCATTGTAGCCGGATTAACTGCAGAAGAAATCTGGCCATTGCTGGCAACGCCATCATTGTGGCCAACGTATTATAAAAATTCTGCTAATGCTCGTTTTTACGATAATAAAGGACCGGTGCTGGAGCAGGACGTGCGCTTTTACTTCGAAACCTTCGGATTCCCGGTTGAGTCCCTGGTGACTGAATATGTTGCGCCATCTGAAAATGAACCGGGCCGCGTCTCCTGGCATGGATGGGCAGGGGAAGAAGGTGCGGTTGACCGCCTTGATGTGCTTCATGCATGGCTGGTGGAAAATTTGCCCGAAAATCGTGTGCGTATTTTGACTCAGGAAAGCCAGAAAGGGAATCCAGCCAAAGATTTGGCAAATGCACACCCTAATCCGATGATCAATGGTCATCAGGATTGGCTCGATGGTCTGGTTGCTGCTGTCAAAGCTAAAAAGGCATAACTGTTTATTCTGGTGCGGGGTGACTCCCGCACCTGTTAAATAAGGGATAAAATGAAAAGCAAATTGTACCTGGATTCTCAGGATGTTAAGGCAATTCTTCTTCATGCAGAGGAAGAAGCTTCGCGCAATAATTTCGCGGTCACTATCGCGGTGGTGGATGATGGTGGAACCCTGTTGGGTCTTCACCGTATGGATGGTGCTCCACCGATATCAGCGCATGCGGCACCGGCCAAAGCACAGACAGCCGCACTGGGTCGAAGGGAATCAAAAGTTTATGAAGACCTGATTAACGCCGGGCGTACGTCTATCCTGTCATTGCCCGTTCTGCAGGGAATGATGCAGGGTGGAATCCCGGTCATGATTGACGGTGAGTGTGTGGGGGCAGTGGGTGTTTCAGGTGTTCAGTCTCATCAGGATGCACAAATCGCTGAATACGGTATTCATGCACTATCTCATGGTTAAGCATTAAAAGTGTCTTTATTGTCTGTATTCTGTTCAGGCGATTGGTCGAAATTGGGACATCCAGCGTTTTCGTTACGGCGTGCGCCACCGCCTTGACATCGGTTTTTATCCTGTCGCTATCATGACCTTTGAAAGATGAACCACGGGTATGTTTCACCTCTCACGCTTTCAATAACCATATTTCTCGCACTTCTTCGTAACCAGCGATGTTCAATAACGTAATCAATGGATTGAATGTGGGATAAGCGTTGTTTGAAAAATGTTGAAACTAACTGGGTTTGACTTACCCGGGCACGGGCTATTTACCCTTCCTATACTTCTGTCACCCTGAACTCCCCATGTTTTCCCTACAGAAGGAAGGAATTCGATGATTACGCTTCATCACGCCATCAAAATTTCTGCCAAACGGCATGAGGTTTATTCGTCACTTACTGACATATCAAAAATGGCAGCATGGCATACCGGTAAGGTCGAAGGAGAAATCCTGCCCGGTAAGGTGCTGACGCTTCGTCCTAAACCGGAAACGCGTTTCAGTTGGCGAACTGAAAAACTCGAAACGGATGCATTGATTGTTCAGACTTCACTGGAAGAGACCGATAGCCATGCAGGGAAGACCCTTTGTTTTACGCTCTCTGATCTGGACGATGGTCGCACGCTGGTCAGGTTGACCCACGGCGATTGGTCTGAGAACGATCCCCACCTGCCATTTTGTAATACCTACTGGGGAGAAGTGCTGATGCATTTGAAAACGTTCGCTGAAGACGCCTGAGGAGTGACCCAATGCCACAGAAAAAGCCAACGAGTTATCACGTTGTTAAGCCCGGTGATCCGCACCCGCAGGGCTGGCGGGTTCCGCCAGTCAACGATCTCCGATCCGCGATTGAACTGCTAAAAACCCTTCCGGGGCAATATATTGAGACGGATCGCGAGGTCGATCCCATTGCTGAACTGGCAGGTGTCTATCGTTATGTCGGTGCTGGCGGTACAGTTATGCGGCCCACGCGTATCGGTCCGGCAATGACTTTTAACACCATCAAAGGTTTTCCTGGCTCGCGTGTGCTGGTGGGATTAATGGCCAGCCGTGAGCGCGTCAGTGCACTTTTGGGGGCACCCGTTCGCGAGTTGGGCATTCAAATGGCGGAAGCGCGTAAGAATGTCACACCCCCCATCGTTGTTGAGCGAGAGAACGCCCCCTGTCAGGAAGTGGTGTATCGCGCCGAAGATGAGGGATTTGACTTGCGGCAGATACTGCCTGCACCCACCAATACGCTTGAAGACGCTGGCCCCTATTTTTGTCTGGGTCTGGTGCTGGGTAGTGACCCAGACGATCGTGACAACGTTGATGTGACGATCCATCGCCTGTGCGTTCAAAGTAAAGACGAGCTTTCCATTTTCTTTGCGCCAGGTCGTCATATTGATGCATTCAGGCAGAAGGCCGAAGCGGCAGGCAAACCGCTGGCGATATCTATTAATATGGGACTGGATCCGGCGATTTATATCGGTGCTGAGTTCGAAGCTCCGACAACGCCGTATGGGTTCAACGAATTGTGTGTTGCCGGTGGATTACGCGGACGGCCTGTTGAGCTGGTGGAATGCCTGACCGTGAAGCAACGTGCCATCGCCCGAGCCGAAATAGTGATCGAAGGTGAGATCATGCCGGGAGTGCGTGTGGCTGAAGATCAAAACAGCCGAACGGGCAAGGCTATGCCGGAATTTCCCGGTTATACCGGTGACGCAAACCCGTCATTACCGGTCATAAAGGTGAAGGCGATTACTACGCGGAGAAACCCGATACTGCAAACGTTGGTGGGGCCGGGGGAGGAGCATGTGAGTCTGGCAGGCATTCCAACAGAGGCGAGTATTCACATCGAATGTGAGGATGCGTTACCCGGGCTGGTTAAAAATGTGTATGCCCACAGCGCTGGCGGCGGTAAATTCCTGGCTGTAATCCAGGTGCAAAAGAAGAATGCCGGTGACGATGGTATGACCCGACAAGCAGCGCTCATCGCGTTAGCGGTTTACCGGGAACTCAAAAACGTGATTCTGGTGGATGAGGATGTGGATCTGTTTGATACCGATGATGTGATGTGGGCGTTACAGACGCGGTACGTAGGCGATCTTGACACGTTGTTTGTACCCGGGGTGGCAGGGCATGTCCTTGATCCCACGCAGCAGCCATTTTACGATCCGCGCATTACGGCGAAGGGGACAACCACCAAAACTATTTTTGATTGCACCGTGCCGTTTCATCTGAAAGAGCATTTTAAACGTGCGCAGTTTAAAGAGGTGGATCCGACCCTTTGGCTACCGTCTTTCATGAATGGTAAATGACAATTCTTACCTGAACCACTGCGCCATATCGGCGCAGTTTTCCTGTAGCTGCACCCGTCACAGACGCCTTCTGTTCAGTTCCCCTTCCTGCTCTTAAGTAAGAAAATGACCAGATAAACCCCTCCCGCCAGTGATGCAATTGCGCCTGTTGCAATTTCTCTGGGGAAAATCGCCCAGCGACCTATCCAGTCTGCGAACAACATCAGTAGCGCACCATAAGATGCAGACGTCAGAAGAAAGGGCAATGGCTTATCCGTTCCCTTAACTCTTGCCATATTGGGTGCGACGAGGCCAATAAATGACAGTGGCCCGACGATCATTGTCGCCATCGCCGTGGCTGAGGCACTTAACAACAGCAGAGATAAACGAGTAAAGCGAATGTTTATTCCCAGTCCATGAGCGACCTGAGTGCCTAAGGACAATATCAGTAACCAGCGTTGAATAAGCGGTAATGTAACGAGCAGCAGTATCGCTGCCAGGAGGACAATTTCAGCCTGATGTGGTCTGACGTTGTAAGTTGATCCGATTAGCAGGCTGAATAACTGCATGACTCTGGGATCACCACTTGCGAATGCGATTGTTGTTACGGCTTGCAAGATCAGTGTCAATGAAACACCCGACAGCACCAGAATTTCGAAGGCATACTGGGATCGGCGACCCGCAAACAACAGAAGTAATAATACCACACCACAACCAATGGCACTGCCGATGACTATCGCATTTGTAGTGGTGTACGAGAGAAAAATAGTCGCCGTTATCCCCAGCGCGCCACCGGCTGTAATGCCCAGTAAATCCGGGCTTGCCATAGGATTTCCAGACAACTTCTGAATTATTCCACCTGCTATCGCCAGCAAAACACCGACCGCAATAGCGGCTGCGATGTGTGTTATTCGCAGTGAGGCCAGTGACGTAGAATGCCAGGGAAATTCAAATGCCCACCCATCTAAGCCTTTACCAAGCAAGAGGAACACCAGGCTAAACATCAGCAGGATGAGCAGATTAGCGCGTAGTGGTGCGTAGGGTGATTTCTCCTGTTGTGGTGGTTCCGCAATGGTGGCAATAACATGATTTTTCAGAGCGGTTATGGAAGGCTTCATCTGAGATAAATAACCGAGCATTACCGGCGCGCCAAGTAAAGTCGTCACCGCCCCGACGGGAATCATCACTCCCCATAGCACAGAAAGGCGGCGTGCTACCTCATCAGCCAGCCACAGAAGCAGCATACCCAATATTGAGCTCCAGAACAGACGGTCACGTAAACGACGTGCTCCTGCAAGTCGTGCCAGATGTGGTGCTCCCAGCCCGACAAAACCGATAACGCCTACAGAACTGACGATCAGCGCGGTGATAAGCAAAACTGATCCCATTGTCCCTGCAAGAAGCCAGGGCAACGAAATACCCAGATTTTTTGCCTGAGCGTCGCCGGTTGTATAGATGCTCAGCGGCCGGGACATGGCCAGGCAAAGACCAGCACAAGGTAACAGTCGAAGGAGGAGTAGTGTTGTGGTTTGCCAGTCATACTGTGCAAGGGACCCTCCTCCCCACAAGGCCATAAAACTTAACTGACGAAAATATAAAATCGCGAGAATAACGCCGACAGCACCGCAACAAAGATTCAGTATCATTCCTGCGAGAATCATGGATATTCCCGAACTACCCCGACGTGTGGTGATAAAGAAAATAAAGCACAGACTCAGCGCGCCACCCATAAGGGCAATCAGTTCTCTTCCTGCGATAAAAAGTGCCGGTAGAAAGACAGTGACGAGAGACAAAACCAGATAGGATCCTGAAGCTATGCCCAGGGTCATGGGTTCTGCTAACGGATTACGCAATATTTGCTGGCTTACCACGCCGGAAAAGGCAAGCCCTGCTCCGCAGATACAGGTAATCGCCAGGCGAGGCAGGTCGTTATAAAGAAAAATGAGCGCACTGATGTGACCGTAAGATGGTGCAAAAAGGGCGGTGTACCATAATGACATCGGCAGGTAGAGAGACACTCTCTGCCAGAAAAGAAACGCTGCCAGCATGAATACAACCATTATCATTGAAATGGCGAGAGTGCGTTTCATCAACGTACCTGCTGGTGTTGTTGATTTACCGAAGAGGCAATCGCATCGGCCAGCTCATCAGCGAATGACATTGCAGAAAGAACACCACCATTAGCCGGTATGAGTGGAATATAATAATGGTGGTTTTGTTGCTGAAAAGGCAGCGCCTGCCATACCGGGTTTTTCTGTAACATCTGTTTAACCGTTACAGGCAACGGGGAAAAAGCGATTAATAAGGCTTCGGGCTCGGCGTAGAGCGCGTCATATCCGGTTGTGATGAAACCAGAAGCAGAGGTGGGTAAATGACAAGCATTTATCACACCAAGTCGGGAAAGCATTTCACCATACAAGCTAGAGGCACCTGCCAGACGAATAAATGCCTCGTCGATAAACTGTACGATGAACACTTTTCGCTGGCTTGCACCTGGAAGCCTATTTAAACGCTTGCGTGCCATTTCGAACAGATTCCGCGCCCTGAGAAGCCGTGCTTGTGCTGTCGCCACTCGGTCGAAAAATCGGCCCAGGGTGGTTAATGCTGCACAGGACTCTTCAAACGAGTTGTGCCCATAAGAATTTGCTTCTCCCACGGTGAGAATGGGTGCGATATGTTGTAGTAAGGGTGCGATCATCGCATGTGCTGGCGTGATTATGATCAGTTCCGGCGCTAATAATGACAGAAGCTCCAGGTTGGGTTGATAAATCAATCCCACGTCTTTCACTGAATCGGGCAACTTGACTGCCTGAAAAACCTGTCTGAATCCATCAGGGTTAGCGATCGCAACCGGAACGATCCCCAACAGCAACAATGATTCTGTCAGCATCCAGTCAAGCACGATGATTCCCTTCCTTGAAATTGCTTTATCTGCGGCTGCACTTCCCTGTGCAATGCTCAACAGTAGTCCTGATAAGGCCGACATCCGCAGAAAATGACGTCGGCTGGCTGATAAGCCTGTGGAACTCACCATTGATATTTAATACCCGCGATGAACATTCTACCTGCTCCCCAATAGCAATATGACTGTCCGATACAACTGGCAATATAGTGCCGGTCAAACAAATTGCTGGCGTTTAACGTTGCCGTCCACCCTGTCATTGATGAATTGAGCTGACCAAGGTCATAACGCAGTGCTGTGTCCACTAAGGTTGCTGATGATGTTTTAAATGTGTTGTTAGTATCGCCGTAAGAGCCACCGATATAGCGTACGCCCGCACCGAACTGCCAGCCTGCAAGCGCGCCGGTATATTGTGTGTAATCAGCCCAGAGCGAGGCCGCATTATGCGGGATCCCGACAGGGGCCTTGCCTTCTGCTGTGTTACTTTTGGTATTCGTGATGTCGGTATAGGTATAACTACCAATGAGCTGCAAGTGATCGGTCAGGCTGGCATGTGCCTCGGCTTCCACCCCTCGGGATCTCACTTCACCGGTTAATACACTAAACCCTGAATGTTCCGGATCGCTGGTCTGGACGTCAGTTTTATTAATCTGGAACAGAGAAAGCGTTACGAAGCTGTTGCTTTGTTTTGGCTGGAATTTAATGCCTGCTTCATATTGTTCACCTTTTGAAGGGGTAAATGCTTTGCCTTCATAATCTGTTCCCACCTGTGGCTGGAAGGATTGTGAGTAACTGATGTAAGGGGCGATACCATTAGCAAACTGATAAACGGCACCAGTACGCCAGGTGAACGCTCGGGCAGACTGATATTGGGTTTCCTGCGTTTTAAATGAACGCGTGCTGTTGTTAGTCCAGTCCTCCCTCATCCCTAATAAAAATGACCAGTTACCTACATCAATCTGGTCCTGTCCGTAGGCACCAAGCTGCTCAAGTGTGGCTTCTGTAGAGGTGGCGTAGAGGAAATTGGGTGTGGGAATCGCCTGTCCATATTGTGGATTACTGATACTTAACGAAGGCGCGGCTGCGCTGTAAAACCAGTGGCTGAACCTGATGTGTTGATAATCCACCCCGAACGTTGCC
The DNA here is from genome assembly GCF_059730565.1 of Pantoea sp. X-Soil-TKNS-1279. Lineage (NCBI taxonomy): Bacteria > Pseudomonadati > Pseudomonadota > Gammaproteobacteria > Enterobacterales > Erwiniaceae > Pantoea > Pantoea sp. X-Soil-TKNS-1279. Next base: position 89,826 of record NZ_AP035951.1, read on the forward strand.
TGGTGTGATAACGCGCCAGTAGTGAACTTAGCCAGTGCCTGATTATCCAGCGTATGTGCGTCAACATCACCATAGTTAAGATAGGCGGTGCGGTTCAGGGTTTTCTCATCAGCATTAAACCCGTCATTGCCGACATACTGTAATTTCTGGCTGTTACGCAGGAAGCGATAGCTTTGTTTTACTGACCAGACATCATTAAACCGGTGAGTCAGTTCTTCACCAATAGCCCCCTGAGTCTTGCGGAAGCTATCGAAGCTGGGATCGCCGGGATTAAAACTACGTGACACCTTTATTTGTCCACCGATGGGGACAGAATTATAATATCCCGCATCCGGGTCGGTCTGATAATTCCCATACAGCGTGAAATGCGTATCGTCGTTTATTTGCCACGCAAGACTTGGTGCGATAGAAAAGCGCCTTTCCTTAACAAAATCGGTTTGTGTATTGGTATTAAAACCATCAGCCACGATGCGGTACAGCACACTATTTTCATTATTGAGTGCCCCCCCTATATCAAAAAATCCCTGAGCACGGCCGTAACTTCCTGTTTGAACACCTGCCTCATTCAGTTGATTTTTTTCTGGCAGTTTGCTGACCATATTGACCACACCACCCGGTGATCCCTGTCCGTAAAGCACGGATGCGGGTCCATGCAGAACCTCAATACGCTCAAACATATAAGGATCAAAGCTGGTGACGTTATATCCGAAGCCGCCAGAGGGGCCGGGGGTATACAGGCCGTTCCAAAGCTCGTCGACCAAAAATCCCCGGGAATAGAGATACTCGAGAGAATCGGTATTCGCGCCGCGTTGCTCCGACGCGATACCGGAGGTGTAGCGCAGCGCCTGCGCAACACTCTGGACATTTTGTATCGACATCTGATCGCGTGTAACGACGGAAATTGACTGCGGTGTTTTAATCAGCGGGGTATCGGTTTTGGTACCGGCAGTGCTTTGGTGGGCCACATAACCGTAAACCGGGCCAATGCCTGTTTCTTTATAATCCTGAGCGTCCACTTCCATCTGACCTGTGGTCGTTACAGTGTCACCGGACTGTTGAGGAACGACGTGATCCTGAGCCTGTGCGACAATCGGAAGTAGTAAGAAAATTAAAAGTGGATACTTCTTTGATGCAGGTGAAACGGTACAGGTAACCCCATAAATTAATGAAGATTTCATTTCAACAATTCCGATTGTAACGAATATTTTGCCGAGTTTCGTAGTGCAAACAAGAATGAAAATCATTTTTATTTTCATGTTGAATCATATCAGATGGGCTGCTAGGGTGTATTGCCAATAAGTTTTGTAAAACAGACATGTTTTGGCGGATATTTCCGCCTGGAGGCAGAAATATTGTGAAAGAGACATGGCATTACATTTCGGAGGGGCAATATCAACAACAATCTCGCGCGGTCATCGCTAATAGCTATGAATACCGAAACGGGGACCGGCAAGCATGGCATTCTCACGAGCAATTACAGTTTATTTTCACCACTCGGGGCGTGCTGAGAGTGATCACCACGCATGGCTCATGGACGCTGGGACCTCATTGTGGCTTATTATTGCTACCTCGCACAGGCCATGAACTTTATGCCTCTGGCGAAACCCTCATGCACAGTGTGTATATTGAACCCGATGTCTGGTGCCATAACAGGACAGAATGTTGTGTCTTGATGGTGACTCCGCTGCTGCGCGAGCTGATACTTGAAATGGTTAAAGAACGCAGACAGAAAAAGTATCACCTCTCAGAAATGATAGTTCCACTGTTGTTGAGAGGATTACTTGAGGCTCAAGAGCTTCAACAAGGTTGTCTGCCACTACCAGAAGATCGGCGTCTGCAAAAAATCTGTAAGGCCCTGATGCTTTCACCTTCAAACAACGAGTCTTTGGAGTTGTGGGGAAACCGTATCGGCACCAGCGACAGAACTTTGAGTAGGTTGTTTATCAAAGAAACCGGCTATACCTTTGGCCAATGGCGCCAGCAGTTACGGTTGGTGGAATCGATGACCCGACTTGCCAAAGGGATGTCAGTTGCGATGATTGCTGATGAGCTTGGCTATCGTAGCTCCAGTTCTTTTATCACCATGTTTAAGAAGGCAATGGGTGATACACCACAAGGCTATTTCAAAAAATAATAATTAATGTCGCACTGTGAGCGTTTTAATCAGCTCATGGGATAACTGTCAGGTGATTGCAATCAATTGATAATGGTAATTTTTTCATCTTTATAAACCCCAGTATGATGACCGTCTGAGTTTCGTTTCGGGAACTAAGCACCTGACCTCATTGCCAGCCGGATACTGGCAAAAGAGGGTTTTCATGCAATCTACCGTAAATGCTCATTTACTCATTTGAGTAAACTCAGTAGCTAGTTATCAGAACACATCAGGCGATGGCAAAAACCATCGCCTGATATTTACCCTATTTTCGTTGTCGTCTGCGTACGAAAAACAGAAGAATCGCCAGGACAATAACACCACCAGCGACCATACCGCCTTTCGCCACGGCTAATAGCGGCGAAGGTTTACCGCCTGCTCTTAACTCTTTCACGCGCTCGGGTGTGGTCTGAACACGGGCATCGCCAAAATTATCGAACAGATAGTTAACCAACGTGGCAACCTGTTGGTCGTTCATATGCCGGGAGAAAGCTGGCATCGCTTGTCCGTGGTCGGGTACCAGACCATCCAGCACTGCCATGACAGCGTTATCCGCCACCGGGCGTCGAAGTGCCGCGTTGCCAGCCAGGGCAGGGAGTCCGTTACGTCCTTCTCCCGACAGCTGATGGCAACTGGCGCAGTGGCTGTTATACAGATTTGCGCCTTCGGACGCATTGCCCGATAACAGGTCCAGCTCATTCACCTGCTTTGCCGGGGTTATCTGCGTTTTCGTTGCCGTTGGATTGATTTGCTGTGCGGGTACATCGCGCAAATATGCGGTAATGGCTTTGATATCGGTGGGCGTCAGGTGACTGAAGCTTTTGTTGATGGCTTCCAGCATCGGGCCACCTGCCTGCGATCCTTCCCCTGAATTACCGGTAGTGAGATAAGCAGACAATGCCTGATCTGACCAACTGCCGATACCTGCATGGACATCCGAGGTAATGTTGGGTGCAAACCAGGTACCGAGAGAAGCACCGGCCAGCGCCTTACCCGACTCTTCAGCCATTAGGGCGTTGCGTGGTGTATGGCAAGTGGAGCAGTGGGCTAACCCCTCAACCAGATATGCGCCCCGATTCCATTCAGCCGATTTGCTGTTATCCGGCGTAAACGGTTTATCGTCTGCAAACAACAAATTCCATCCTGCCATCGACAGGCGAATATTGAAGGGGAAGGGCAGATCGGTTTGCGGCCCTTTGTCATCGACGGGTTGGACACCCTGCATGAAATACGCGTACAGCGCCTTCATATCCTCATCAGTAACTTTCGAGTACGAGGTGTAAGGCATGGCTGGATAGAGGTTTGCGCCATCTTTGCGTACCCCATGACGTACCGCTTTTTCAAAATCAGTCAGGCTGTAAGCACCGATACCTGCTGTTTTCGACGGAGTGATGTTGGTGCTGTAGATACTACCGAGCGGCGTCTGGAGTGATAATCCACCGGCAAAGGGTTTGCCACCCGGCGCAGTATGACAGGCACCACAATCTCCTGCGGTGGCCAGATACTGCCCTTTGGCGATAAGTGTAGCGGATGCCGACTCATCAGCCTGGGCTGCTGCACTCAAGGAGAGAGCCAGCGCCACGCCTGTCAGACTTAAAGAAAGCGTCTTTTTCATTTACGGCTCTCCTTAAATTTTGCCAAGAATGGCGTCGGCAGTACGTAATCCGAGCGCGCAAGCGGTGAGGGTTGAGTTTGCGGTAGCAACGGTTGGCATGACACCCGTCGATACCATGTAGAGATTGTCGTATTCCCAGGCTTTGCCATGATGGTCAGTGACTGAGGTCTTTTCATCAAAACCCATCGCCAGCGTGCCGGTAATGTGTTGGTTATTGCTATACACGCCCGGCGTGGAGTAACGCACATTGGTGGCACCCAGCATTTTGGCAATATCGGCATACACCGCTAAGGAGTGCTGCATCCCTTTTTCAACGTAACTGTCGAATGAATAAGAGAATGCCGGGGTGGGTAAACCCAATGCATCCTTTTTCGTGGAACTCAGCATGGTACGGTTGTTAGGATCGGGCAATTGTTCTAACACGTTCTTAAAACTCAGTTCATGGGAGGCGCGAAACCGGATAGCGTCATCCAGTGCCTGACCGGTAAGACCTTCTTTAATTGCACCCGCAGTGACGCCGGCGACCCGCGATGAGTTGGAAATATCAATACGAAACGCGGCGGATTCAGAACGGAAAGCACCATCACGCAGCTGCTGGATAGAAGAGGGACTCATGGGGCCGCGTCCGGGCCAGAGGGGTTCATCAGCGAAAAAGGTGACGGAGTTTGATGGATGGTCCATCAAATTACGTCCCAGTTGGTCATAGTTATTGCACAGACCATGAGGGTTTTTCGCATCGGCAGACATGAACAATATTTTGGGTGTTTCAACCGCATTTGCCGCCAGCACGACGATCTCCGCTTCTACCCGGTGAGATTGTTTGTTCCAGTCGTAATAGTGAACGGCCGAGATCTTGCCTTTCCCGTCCTGCTCCAGTTTGTAAACCACTGCCTGTGGCAGCAGTTTGACACCCGCTTTTTCAGCGGCATCTGCAGCAATGCCACCGTGATATTGCGCATCAATCGGACAGATTGGCATGCAGTTATTGTTACCACAGCATTGAGGACGACCATCATAAGGCAGTGAGTTACGCCCGGTGGTATTCGTCAGCACTTCATATTTCGGTGCCAGGCGGTCGGTAATTCGCTGCTCAAGCCACGATTTGGTGACGGGAGGCATCGGAAATGGCTGTTTTCTGGGTGAATATTTCGCCATTTCTGGCGGGCCTGATACGCCCCAGAGGAGTTCGGCCTCGTAATAATACGGTTCGAGATCGTCATAACTGATCGGCCAGTCGCGTCCAACGCCATACTGAGTTTTCAGGCGAAAATCAGCCGGCACCAATCGCCATGCCTGGGCTGCCCAGTGCCAGCTGGTCCCACCGACAACGCGCAGATATTCGGGTTTATAGTCCTTTGGACCTGTTTGGTCGAGATAACCGTTATCTTCAGGTTTGTAATCCGGAAACGGGGCGATTTTTGAATTTGGGTAGGGAGCGATGAAATCGTCCTTACGGGCAGAATGACGGAAATTGCTGACAATAGTGTCTCGTTCAATACGCGGGCCAGCCTCCAGCATCAGAACCTGGCGTCCCGCCAGCGCCAGCTTACGGGCGGTTAATGCGCCCACGACCCCGGAACCGATAACGACAATATCAGTAGTAATAGTTTCAGACATATTAGTTACTTAATCTCAATGGATAGATTGAACCCAGGGGTTAGAGCGGCTTTGCAGCCCAACTGCCATAAGCGCCGTAAGCGTAGGTCGGTGGTCTGAGCTTGTCGGCCACAACCTGATTCGCGAGCGCTTCGATATAAGCCACGCAAATGGCGTTGTCTCCTTTGCCGACGACCCCGAGATACCAACCAGTCAAAATGTCGGTAGGGAGGTGGGCTAAATCGGCTACTGAGGGATCGGCTGCCAGCTTGCTGCTCATTTCATTGGCGCTCACTGCGTGTTGGTCAATCCACTGCTGAAGTCTGGACGTTTTACTGCTGAAACTGCTGTCAATTCTGGAGAATGCGGCAAGAAGGACCCTGGTAAAGTTTTCCGGTAATTGTGATTTACCGGTTAGCAGGGTGGATAATTTTGCGAAACTACTGTCTTCGGGGGCACTGGCATAGGAAGGGAATGCAGGAATAACCGTCAGTGCAGCCAGTGCACCCATTCCCTGCAACAAACGCCTGCGCGAAACACGACTTGATTGCTCAACCATAAATAAATGACCTGCCATGTGTGATTCTATTGTTATGACTGAATGCTGCCAGCCACAGGTGTGGTGACATAAATTCAATCTCTCAATAATTATAGGGATATAAAAACTTAACCTGTATCACAAAACTGACAGTAAAATTTCACAAATTACATTTAATGTGATCTTTTCTTAAGGAGGTGTAACATTTTGTGTGTTGTGCGGCTTATGTTGTCAGTACATCTATGTATTACGCTTCTTCACCTCCCTTCTGCCAGATTTATCAAGAGCGGTGAGCCTGCAAGCCAGTTGTGTCAGAATTACCTCTACGTTGCCAGTTCCTGATTCCGCAGTGAGTTTTTCACCGAGCGGGATACAACGGCGTTCGAACATTTCAGTATGAATTGAGTGGGGGTTTCATGAGTACAGGCAGTCTTTTCCTGCTACAGCCGCTTTCAGGCGACATCATTGAATTTAATCCTGAAACCGGGGAACGCGCTTCTGTTGTTTCCGACTTAGGATCCCATCCCGATGGCATTGCCATAGATGTTATAAATAAGCGGATTTATTGGACAAATATGGGGGAGCACAAAGAGCCTGATACGTTGGAATTTTTCCAGGCCGATGGCAGCGTTGAAACCGCGAACCTGGACGGTTCTGGCCGTAAGCGCCTGGTTGAAAATGGGGTGTTTGTTACGGGTAAGCAGCTTCTCCACGACAGCGACAATGGTCATCTTTACTGGTGCGATCGAGAAGGAATGCGCGTTCTTCGCTCAAATGATGATGGCTCAAATCTGACGGTACTTATTCAGACGGGGCTGTTTCCCAAAGATTCCAGAGACTATACGCGGCATTGTGTTGGGATCGCGATTGATCTGAAAAATGATTTTATCTACTGGACCCAGAAAGGACCGTCAAAAGGTGGGAAGGGGCGCATTATGCGTGCATCACTCGCTCTTCCTGAAGGAAAAACGGCATCAACACGGCAGGATATTAAGTCTGTAATGGAAAACTTACCGGAACCGATAGATCTGGAGTTCGATTTCCACAATAACCTGATGTACTGGACAGACAGGGGAGACAAGCTGCAAGGGGGAAACACGCTAAACTGTGCTTCGGTGCAAAACGGCGAGTTTACCGATCATCGTATCCTTGCTACGGGTTTGGACGAAGGTATCGGATTAGCCATAGATCATCCTCGTGGAGTGATTTGGATTACTGACCTGGGCGGTAATTTATGGCAGTACAAACTGAACTCAGATGAGCCACTCCAGCGTATCGCCAGCTTCGAACCACTGACAGGTATCGCTCTCGGTTGAATGGCGTCGCTTGTGGCACGCCCCCCGGCAAGAGCATTAAATAACGCCAATGGCGATCAACTACAACAAGGTTGATCGCCGGACGATCATCAAGGCATACGCAGTTAGTGAGATTTTTTCATAAACAACGCGGTGCCTGCGGAGAGCAGGCAGCCAGCCAGAAGGTAAATTGCCACGCTATGCCATTGGCCACCTGACAGGGTGACTAAAGAGGCCGCAATAAACGGCGTAAAACCACCGCCAACTACGCTGGCGACCTGATAACCCACCCCTGCGCCGCTGTAGCGATAACCTGCGCCAAACATTTCAGTAAACATGGGTTGTTGGACACAGACGACCATATCATGCGCAATATTCGCCAGCATAATTGAGAAGAATATTATCCAGACGAGAGATTTTGCCTCCAGTGCCATAAAGAAAGGAAAGGCACTCAACATACCGATCACCGCACCGATGATGTAAATGCGATGACGACCGAAGCGATCCGCTAAATGGGCAAAGCAGGGAATGGTAAGGCAGCTAAGGCCACCGACCAGCAGACCGATATTAAGGAACAGTTCGCGTGGCAAGCCAAGATTCTGTGTGGAATAACTCAGTGCGAACGCGGTAACGATATACATTGTCAGTAATTCACACAGACGCAGTGCGATAATCTTTAAAAACGCACCCGGATGACGCAGCAGCGCCTCCATGACAGGTATGCGTGATTTCTTTGATACTTCTGCTTTTTGCTGGCGCTCAAATTCAGCGGATTCTTCCATGCCTTTTCGTATCCACAGCGCGGCAAGAACAAGGATCGTGCTGCATAAGAAAGGGATGCGCCAACCCCAGCTCAGAAATTGCTGGTCCGATGTTAAATGACTGATGAGTGAAACCAGTCCGGTGGAGAGTAGAAGTCCCACGCCATAGCCGACCTGAACACCGCTGCTGTAAAAGGCTTTTTTCCGCTCAGGCGCACTTTCTACTGACAGCAACGCTGCACCTCCCCATTCTCCACCAACGGCAAAGCCCTGTATGGCCCGCAATGTGACCAGCAACACCGGTGCATACCAGCCAATGCTGGAAAAGGTTGGCAACAGGCCGATAAGGGCGGTGGAAATACCCATCATCCAGACCGTCATCATCAACATGCGTTTACGGCCCAGACGGTCTCCAAAATGGCCGAAGATTATCCCGCCCAACGGCCGGAACAGAAAGCCGACACCAAAGGTGGCGAATGCAGCGAGCGTTCCCATCGCTGGGCTAATCTGTGGAAAGAATTCATGGTTAAAGACCAGGGCGGCAGTGATGCCGTAAAGCAAGAAGTCATACCAGTCAACCACCGCACCGGCAAAGCTACCCCAGGCAGCACGCCGGGCACGATTCAGAGACGGAGTTTTGTTCATGGCTGATGGTGAAATAAGTGGAGAATCCATAGTTGTCCTGTTTGCACTATTTTTAGTTGTTAGAACGAGCAGCAAGTCATTCTTATCAAAGCGGGCATCATTCAGAGTCGGCCAAGAGACTACTCTGTCATCAGCCAGGATGAAACCCTTATCCGGGGATACTTGCGCGAAGTTGTCTGTGCCATAAGGCTAAGCTGAGAGGCTGTACAAGTTATCCAAATCGGTCACGCAAGTCTTAATTGATAAAAATACATATTTATCAATAATATATAAAAGTACGCAAAATGATAGTTATGTTAAATTATCTGTCCATCTATCACGGCCAGTCTGCGTCATCATTCCCTACCCGTAACTTCTGAATTATGAGGATTATCACTGATGACTATGCATAACCCCCCACACGCGGGTGAAATTATTTCCGATATTATGGAGGATCTTGATATCGGCATCAGAGAGCTAGCCCGTGCTCTGGCCGTTGCGCCCTCCACAGCTTCACGTATGGTTTCTGGATTGACTGCTATCACACCAGAAATGGCTATCAAGCTGCCAGCTGTAATCGGCAGTACTCCCGCGATGTGGTTACGTATTCAAGCTGCCAACTGTGCCGATTAAGAGGCTCCAAAGCCACTGTTTCTTAATGACATTCCCGAACTGGGCAGGCTACCTGTTCTGCCCAGATTTCAGGAGTGTTACGTCAAAATATGTTAGCAGTCAGAGCATTCTCTTTTAAAAATTCACGATTAATCGTGAAGCCCAACCCAGGCTCTTGCGGTAACGCTAACCAACCCTGTTCATGTTCAAGCGGATTCTCGACCAGCGTGGTGCGGAACGGATGTGATGATGTGTCGTATTCGAAAAGCGGTTGGCTGGCATAGAGCGCATAGTGGGTGACCGGGGTTGACGCGATCAGATGCAAAGAAGCGTATTGGCCCACCGCAGTGCCCCAGACATGAGGGTTGACCTGAACGCCGCCTGCCGTGGCTAACACGTTAATATGACGTAATGCAGTCACCCCACCCGCCAGGCAGATATCCGGTTGGGCAATATCAATGGCCTGAGATGCAATAAGATCACGGAAGCCAAACAATGAAAACTCCGCTTCACCACCCGCGATGGGAATATCCAGCGCATCCCTCACCCGGCGGTAAGCAACATAATCTTCAGGAATAACCGGCTCTTCCATCCACAGCAAATCGTAATCGGCCAGGGCGCGTCCAAGGCGAATGGCATCATTGGCACCATAGCCGTGGTTAACATCGATCATAAATTTGCTGCGTTCGCCAACGGCTTCCCTGATAGCAGACATCACTTTTACGTCATCATCAACACCAAAGCCTAACTTCACCTTCATCAGGGAAAAACCGGCTTCACTGTGGCGTATTGCCTCACTGGCCATAGCATCCGCCTGGCCGCGTCCTTCCGTACGGAAAAAACCTGTCGCATAACATTGCACGCGCTCACGAAACGCGCCGCCAAGCAGTTGCCAAAGCGGCAACCCTGCCGCTTTACCGCAGATGTCCCACAACGCAATATCAACTGCGCTGATGGCCCCCAGCACCACCCCCTTACGGCCGTAATCTCGCGTTTTGACATACATGTCATGCCACAAGACTTCTGTATTGCGTGGATCTTTACCGATGATCAATGGCTTCAGGGCGCTGTTGATGGCGGCGGCAGCGATTTCAGGAGGCTGCAAGCCAACACTGAACGTCTCACCCCACCCCTCAATGCCTTCGTCGGTGGCGATGCGCACCAGCACGGTGGACCGTCCCTGCACCCAGCCTTGTGAGTAGGCAAATGGCCGATCCAGTTTGCTCTTTAGGATATAGGTTTCCACTTCAGTAATTTTCATCTCAGATTACTCCTGCGTAGCTTGTGCCATAAGGGATGAGGATTTTTCTTCGCGGATAACCGGCTTACCGACGAACCAGAAATAAATACCTGCGCCAAGCACAGAGACAACCGCGGAAATCAGAAACACCAGCGTAAAACTGTGAGTAGCATCGACAATCGCGCCAGCGACCAGCGGTGAAACTGTCGCACCGAGGAAGCCACCGAAATTCTGCACTGCGGCGACAGAGGCTACGGTGCCAGGGGCCGTGACTTCGGCTGGAATCGACCAGGCATGCGCGACTACGCCACCATTAAAACCGAGCGCAAAAGCCATTAAGATCACCGCGACAGTCAGGCCCGCACCTTCACCGAACATGCCATTAAATGGCAGCAGCGCCAGGACGATCGCCTGTAACACCAGCGCACCAATGATGGTGACCTTCTTGGCTTTAAGTGTGCTCCAGCCGGAACGTTCGGAGAGCTTACCTGAAATCACACCGCTCACGAGATCACCGATGATCGCACCAATCCACGGGACGCTGGCGACCAGTCCTAGAGAGGAAAATTTAATCCCAAACTGGTTAATAATATAAAGTGGGATAAAGACCAGGAAAATCTGGTAAACCCACATATTACAAAAGAAACCCGCCATCATGCCCCACATCGTTTGATGTTTGAATAACTCCCTCCAGGGTAAGTTATTTTTTGTAATTATGGGGGTGGCATCATGCTGAATATATTCCCGTTCTTCTTTTGTCAGGGATTTATGTTTCTCAATATCCCGATAGAAGGCAAAAAATATCACTGCGGCAATAATTCCTGCCCCACCGGCAATGAAATACATTTCACGCCAGCCAATTTCTGAAACGATCCAGATCAGTAAAAAGGTAAAGAAGGCCGGTCCTACTTTAAGTGCAGCATCCCAGCTGGCATTGGCGATGCCCTGCTCCTTTTTTGGGAACCAGCGGGTAACAATTTTATTCGTGGCTGGTAAGGAGGGTGCTTCAGCCAGACCGAGCCAGATACGGGCCAGTATAAAGCCAGTAAGCGTATAGGACATACCCATCGCGACTGTCGCGGCACTCCAGATGATCACGGACGCGCCCAACAGGATACGCGGGCTGAAACGATCGACAAACCAGCCGGAAGGTAATTGACCAAATGCATAAGCTAAAGCAAAGGCGCTTCCCAGCAGGCCGATATCCGTAGCGGTGATATGCATTTCAGTTTGCATTACCGGCGCTGCGATAGAAAGCGTCAGGCGGTCAATATTATTAATGATCGCCAGCAGGCACAGTAACCCTAGCACTCCCCAGCGTTGCCGCCCTGGAGGTTTCATGGTCGAGCTTTGTTTTGACAGAGTAAATCCAGACATTTATTTTCTCCTGTAGGGTAGAGAGAATAAGGCTACGTTCTTTATGCCGTAGCCGTTTTATTACGGGAAAATAGTTATTGGTTTTTTATGGCGTCCCAGGCGTGCACCAGATTTATTGCTCTTTGCGAAACCATTCGTGCGTTATCTCCGGCTTTATACAGATTGCTACCAAGCCCGAAAAAATGAATACCGGCTTGGTGATAATCAATAAACTGTCCAGCCTCTATCCCGCCAACCGCGCCTAATGGGATGTCTGAAGGTAGAACTGCGCGCAGCGCATTGATACCACTGGCCCCTATCACGGATGCCGGAAAGAACTTAAGGCCGCTGGCTCCTGCGGCAATCGCCGTAAAAGCCTCGGTCGCTGTCAACACGCCCGGCAGAGATAACATGCCCCGTGAACGGGTTTGCTCAATGACGGCCTTATCGACGTTGGGACTCACGATGATGCCGCCACCACAGTCTGCCAGTCGGTCGACATCATGTGGGTTCAGCACTGTGCCAGCACCGATGAGAATGTTCGAAGGTAATGTTTTTATCAGCCGAGATATGGATTCAAACGGTTGCGGGGAGTTCAGGGGAACCTCAATGATCTCGATTCCCGCTTCGACCAACGCATAGCCAATATCCACCACTTCGTCGGGTTTAACACCGCGCAATATGGCGATAAGCCCCCGCTTAGCACCTGATAAATTTAATTCAGACATGATGTTGCTCCTCCTGCCGCTGCCACAGGGTTTGTGCACTCTGGAACAGCCCGGCGCGTACCGCTTCGTCAGCATCCACCAGGGTGACAGCAAAGCCCGCCAGCGTTAAAGCCTGGCGATAAAGCGCGGTGAGGGAGCCTGATGCAATTAACATTACCTGGTGCTGCGACGTCTGTTGATAGCATGCCGCTACCTCTGCACCTATCAACAATCCCGATAAGCGCGAGGCGCTTGCTGCCGGGGTGCAGTCACTCAGTAAGGTGGTTGAGCGAACAGTGAACAACTGTTGAGTGAGTGATCCCCCACTTAACATCAGCTTCACTGCCGCGATAAACGCCGGAGAGTGTTCATCAATTTCACCGACAGTATCGGCGACCGCGTGGCGCAGGATAGAATGCGTGCTCATCAGGTTGAACAGTTCCCCGGTCATAAACGTGCTAAAACCGGTGACAACTGCATCCTCCAGCGAGACCCATTTGCTGTGAGTGCCGGGCATCACGATCAATCCGTTCTTAAGCTGGCCTGATCGCACTACACCCAACAACATGGTTTCCTCGCCACGCATGACATCGTAAGCCGGTGAACGTTGGCACACGCCTGGCAAGATACGGATGTCTCTTTCGCCAGCAATTCTGATCGGTGACATCAGAAGCTCGTTCACCGTCAGCGGGACCGTGCTGTAACCGGCGTCCTGCCAGCCCTGGCGGGAGCCCGCCATCCCACAAATCAATACCGGCAGGTCGGCTGATGCGCCAAGTTCCGCCAGATGCTGCTCCAGCACGCGTGAAAACGACCGGTCAGCCATACTGCCTAACCCCTGGTGGGTACGCACCTCACTCAGGGTTTTGCCCTGCCCGTCCACCAGCCACAGTCGAAAGCTTGAGGTGCCCCAGTCACAGAGTCCAAATTCCGCAGTGTTGCTCATCTTTATCTCCGGGTTCACATGCTCTGCACCCTGGGTGCAGAGCAAACGGTCAGATACGGCCAAACTCTGCCAGCAGGTCTTCAACGGTTTTGCCCTGCTTCACCCATTCGCGCGTGGCCTGTTCACGCTCAACCTGTTCTTTCGCCAGATTTAAAACGTCTTGCGCATTTTCCTGGGGGATCACCACCACCCCCATCAGGTCAGCCACGATAAAATCGCCAGGTTTTACTAACTGACCGCCGACCGCGATGGGAACGTTGATGGACAGTTCTTCTTTACGCCCGGAAAACATGGTGTGGGTACCGCGAGGCGTGATCGCCCGGCTCCAGATTGGCCAGTTAATATCTTCCAGTTCATCGGTGTCGCGCCCGGCCCCGTCAATGATCATGGCGCGAATCCCACGATTCTGCGCCAGGCCCCCCATCAGCCCCCCGCAAACGGAGGTGTTACCGTCACCGCCGGCATCCACCACGATCACATCACCAGGTTGTCCCATCTCCAGTGCTTTCAATGGATCAACCAGGTCGCCTTTAGAGAGCTGCACGGTAATGGCCTGTCCACAGACTTTGGCGCGGAATGCGGGTTTAATGCCGCTGTCCATCACGCCAGTGCGATACTGCACATCGGCAAAAACCGCAGCAATGGAATAGCTCTGCAATAAAGCGTCAAACTGAGCCAACAGCTCTGGCTGGCGGGTGAAATCATTAAACTGCTTCAGCATGGTCATTTGCTCCTTTGCTGCGAAGCGCAAGGGCTTCGCCATTAACCGGGAATCGTGGTGTTTTGCCTGTCAGCACGCTGGCAACTTCAGTGGCCGCCAACTGGCGTGCGGCACGAATTGATTCTTCGGAGTAGTAGGCCGAATGGGGTGTCACGATGACATTTGGCAGAGAGAAAATCGGGTTGTCCGCAGGATTCCATTGCGCGCGTTTTGCCGGTTCCTCTTCGGGATCGTCCAGTGCCGCACCGGTAATCCAGCCTTCATGCAGTGCGCGGTACAACGTCTGATTATCGATAGTGGGGCCACGTCCGGTATTAATGATTAATGCCCGACGCTTCATGGCTTTGAATTCTGCTTCGCCAAGGAAATGACGGGTATCCGTGGTCATCGGTACCTGCATCATGAAAATGTCGGATTGTGTGATGAGCGTTGCTTTGTTGACCAGTTTCACCTGATGTTGCTGTGCTAATGCAGGATCGATGTAAGGATCGTAGACGATGACATTCACGCCAAAGGCGCGAGCGCGTTCGGCGATTGCCTGGCCAATGCGGCCAAATGAAACAATCCCCATCGTTTGTCCACGCAGGCGATAGACAGGTGCGCCGGATTGCCACTGCCAGATGCCCTGATGTGTGGCGGTATTGTAAGCAAACAGGTTACGGGCCAGAGCCAGCCACATGCTGATGGCATGATCGGCGACTTCCTCGGTGCAGTAATCCCGCACATTTGTTACCAATATGTTGCGATTGGTGGCGGCGTCCACATCGACAATATCGACACCGACACCGTAACGGGCAATCACCTTGCATTGTGTCATGGCGGAGATCACCTTTGCGCCGACACGGGCGTACTGATTCATGATGGCGTCGCAATCACGCGCAGCTTCAACCAGGTCATCCTCAGATTTCGCCTGTAAACCAATAACATCCGCACCTGCGGCATTGAGGATCTCTTCTTCAATGGCAATGTCGCCGTAATCGTAATCAGTAATAACCACCTTAAATCTTCGACTCATCAGACGCTCCTTTAACCAGATTGAGTAGGTTTCGTGGCCAGCATTAGCTGCCGGTTTTGAAAAAAACTAACTGGGATCTGGTGTACCAGTCAAAGAAAAGTTAAAAAAATGTGACCAGGATTGGTTTTTTAGTGATTACGCAGGAATGGGCCAGGTATCCCTGGCTCAGAAGATCAGGAGGATGTCGTCAGGGAAGCCGCGTCGGCGGCGGCAATATCTTCAACGCCGATCTCATAGGTTTCGCGGGTACGGCCTAAATGGCGTTCGAGAATGGTCAGAACTTCTGCGTGCGCATCATTTCTGATGGCAGCAACAATGTCACCATGTTCCTGATAAGAAAGGGATGTGTGCTGAGGTTTTGCAGACAGATGGGTACGTAGCGCCGCAATCTTCGCCGCATAACGCACATAAGAGTTGGTCAGGTAAGCGTTGTCACAGAAATCAAAAAAGCGCTGGTGGAAATCATTATCCAGCTCCAGATAACGGCGAAAATCCCCCTCACTTTGGGCGACATCCATTTGTTTAACCACTGCATCCAATGCATCGGCCAGCCCTTTTGCATTCTGCTGCATAGCCAGAGTGAGTGCCGCGGTTTCAAGAACCTGCCTGAAAGCACAGATTTCGCGGACTTCTCTGGCGCTCAGTGTAAACACCCGCACGCCTGATTGCGGCTTGATCGTAACTAGCCCTTCGTTACTGAGTTGGGCAAGCGCTTCACGAACCGGTGTTTTTGAGACATTCAACTCAGCGGCAACCGTGCGTTCGCTAATGGCTGCACCCAACGGAATATCGCCATGAACTATCAGCTTACGAACGTGATCGGTTACCACCGCTGTCAGTGACTTAGGTCGCTCAAAATCTGCCACGGATGACTCCCTGTTGATGGACGAGATGCCACATTTTAGCGAATCAACTCAGGACAACAATCCTTTTACATTTATTACTGGTTAGTCAGAGGTCGTTAAGATGATGTCTGCGGCCCGGATCATCATCCGCCTCGGGGAATACCATCACTTCAACAGATAAGCCAATGAAAGATTATCGTTAAACGTTATCCTGCCAATTTCAGTCAAAAATGCATCCTCTGCATTTTTGTCATGTCTTGCGATACTGTGATAGCTATAGACAATATTAATCACGTCATCTTCAGTGAAGTTATCATTCAGCACAATACTTGCAGCAATTAGCCACTTTAGTAATAACCATTCCGATATCATCAAATAAAGGTTGGTGAAAAACTCTCTTCCATTCCTCAGTGGGAAAAAATCCTCATACATACGATACTGGATATAGTTACTAAGCAGATGGGGGCGTTCCTGGAACCAGGGGCGTGCTTTATCTTGCCAGATTGTATTTATTCGCTGCATTGTGTCTGCGGAATTGTTGCTTTGCAAATCATGCAATTTTTGCGAATAAAATCGTAGGGTGGACCACCCACGACCTTCATGTTTTGTACCCAGGTATGTTTGCAGTCGAGAAAGGAGTTCGGATTGTAGCTGATAATTCGGATTTAATTCATCAATGCTTTTTCTAATTTGATCGTTATGAATCGCCGTCTGGATATCCTCGAAATAATTTAAAATATTTCCTTCCGGCTCATTGTCTTTTGCCAGTTTATCACGATAAAAGAATAACAAGATGATACCGTAAAAGCCCGCCTCGATGTCTGAACCGCAGGTTAGCATAATGTTGGTGCACATCAGATTGAGCAGACGATCTTGCTCGCTAATGTCTGGTGCATCCAACGCCTCGGGACTTGGCTTGATTTTTTCGCTGTAGAGCATCGCGCCCGGGGTTGTTAACAGTCTTTTTGCCGCCTCCGGGCACGATAAGGTCAGGTTACTTCTGATTTCATATTTATAGCTGGCGTAAAGACGTGGATAGATCGCACAGGTGGTGCTGAGCGCTTTTTCCCCAAGTGACTTATGCACTTTGCACAAGCGCTCTTCATCAAGAAAAGTACAGTTACCATTACTTGTTAATTTTATTTTTCCCCAACGACTCTGACTCTCTTTAGTGGTAATAATATTTTCAACAGCAATATGACGAATTTCAATTGCTTCGCTCTGCATGTATCGATTTACCGTTGATTCATCGAACTCAATATCCCATCCTTTGCAGCAATGGTCGGGGCAGGCACTACCCACACACTGAAACTGGTTGAAAAATACCGGTTCTACAATAACTATCTCTTCCATTAACGCAGCGCTCTCTTCAAAGAAGAAAAAATAACAATGCCCAACGATAGCAACAGGTGAATGAATCGATAGTAGAAAATGATAACCAAATTGCTGCATGTTCTGCTCATAAAATACCGTTTTAGAGTGAGGGGATGCCTGTGGATTTGGCGATATAAAAGGCGGGCGCTGTGTCATTTAACTTGTTTTTAACATTATTGGTGGGGAATAAAGACATGGAAAGGGAATTAAAAGCATATAATGTTAAAGATGACAGGAACCCGGTATCTCAGAAAAGAAAATTATTCTTATCCATTTGGGGCATGCCCGCGGCTTCTGAGTCAATGGCGAATGTTGAAGTCTCTGAATAGCGGGTATACATTTTTAGTTTTTCCCAGCTCGAGGCATTGTCTTGACAGGCGTTAGTTGGGATGTGGCCCTTTCATATCACGAGGGTAGATAATGGATGAACGATGGATGGAAACCGGATGAAGAAAACACACACTCCAACGCCTCATGACGCAGTTTTCAAGACATTCCTGTCCCACCCGACAATGGCACGGGATTTTATGACTCTGCATTTGCCGCCGAAACTATTGAAGATCTGCGATCTGACAACTCTTAAGCTTGAGTCAGGTAGCTTTGTCGAAGATGATCTCAGGCCATATTACAGTGATGTTCTTTACTCGCTCAAAACCAGTCAGGGTGATGGTTATGTTCATGTGTTGATTGAACATCAAAGTTCACCTGACAGATACATGGCATTTCGGCTCATGCGTTACGCCATTGCCGCCATGCAACGTCATCTTGATGCCGGAAACAAAATACTGCCGCTTGTGATCCCCATACTGTTTTACCAGGGGAAACGTAGTCCCTACCCTTATCCGGTAAACTGGCTGGAGTTGTTCAGTGATAGTGAAATCGCTACTGAGCTTTACAGTGGGGATTTCCCTTTAGTCGACATCACCGTCATTCCTGATGATGAAATCATGCAACACCGCAGTATGGCAGCCCTGACTTTGCTGCAAAAACACATTCGCCAGCGCGATCTCAATGAATTTCTTGACCAGCTAGGGAAGCTGATGCTTGAGGAATTTATCACCAGACAACAGGTGCTGGCGCTGGTAAACTATATGCTGCAAACGGGCGAAACGCCCGATGCAGAAGGTTTTATTCGCGAACTGGCCCAACGTTTGCCACAGCATGAGAATGAACTTATGACCATTGCACAACAACTTGAGCAAAAAGGTGAGCAAAAAGGTGAGCAGAAAGGCCTGCAAAAAGGCTTGCAAGAAGGCAAGCAAATCGCTGAGCGCGATACCCGGCTGGAAATCGCCCGCAATATGCTTGAAAGCGGTTTTGACTGGGCATCAGTCATGAAAATGACCGGTCTTACCGAGCAGGATCGTCAGCATATTAAGCACTAATGATGTTGCCCTGCTATCCGGCAGGGTTAAAGTGGTACATAACTTGCCGCAAGTGTAGTGCTGGTGAATCAGCGTTTCACTCCCCGGTAAAAACTGGAAGCACACGGTATTGAGCCTTGTGCCGACGATGCCTGGCAGCATTGGTCTTTTGTCCGTTATCTTTGCCGGTATGATTAATTACTTCTCCGTCTTACATTGCTGAATTATCGTCAGCCAACAGCATGTTTTATCTTTTCGTTACGGCATGAATGACAGTCATGCCCAATGCGTTGCTTCTTTTAGTGATGGTAATGACGTTGCCGCCATACACATTACCTGCCGGATAACACACTTTGATTTTTTCTTCCAAATCAGGATCGTACAGGCGAGCGCCTGAACAGCTATGGCGTCCAGCGGAATCATACTCATAAGGGGTGGAGTAAGTGCTGACCTGTCCTGGAAGTAACCACGTCAGTGTGGTGAGCAGAAAATAACTGACCATGCAAAGGAGAAGAACCACACCGGAATACAATTTAATATAATCCTTCGCTGTATGTGGTTTGGCACCTGTTCCCCATTTAATCATCGCAAAGAGCAATGGCACGGCTAATAATAAACTGGATAACAGCATGTTCCTGATAGTTAATGGTCTCAGGAACGTCTCCCGATCAATCTCATATTGCCAGGTGAAAAAGCCAAAGATGCATCCCAACACAATGAGTGTGATGGAAAATAATTTAGGATATGAGGATGTCATCATTTTTTGCTACCTTCCGTGGTCATATTCGTCGCTTTACCATACAAATCGTGCTATCGGGCGGGTCCAGAGAACATCGGTTCGCCACCCCTCCATGAATCCCATTTTTTCCCATGTTACGCAATCAGGACGTTGTGCCATGAGGTTGTCCAGCTGTTCTTTCAGCCCATCACTCCACGATACCTGGTCGGAGAGATATTTGAGTATGGCCAGACGGCAGTAGAGGGTGTTCTTACGTGAAACGTGGTGCTTGCTGTTCAGACTGAACATGCGCGCGATTTCACGTTGATCTCTGACGGATAATCCCGCATAAGCACTGGACCAGTTGCCAAACGTCAATCACTGGTCGGCTCATCACGCCATACCAATGGTACTCCAACAAACGTGTGGGTACAGCATCGGCAAGTCACGGGAATATCCTCTGCTGTAATGTGCGGATTAACCTGTTGAAGGATTCTGTTCTCGTCTACATACAGACCCGGAAAAAAGGCGAAATCCCCACACCGGACATAGTCCCGCTGTTGATGCTCATGCAACGCCACCATCCAGAAAATGGGATCGGGCCTGTCGAGTCGGCTGTTGGCTTCACTGAAAACATCATCCCACTGTTGACCCACTTTACTCATCAGAAAGTTAAACAATGGCGTGTAGTCCAGGCCACGTTGCTGTTTACCGCGCATAGATTCGCGTTGGGGTAACAGATCATCTGCAAGCTTTTTCCTGTGTCTGCCATGACGGTATTCCGCACCGGGATTGTTCGAATGATGCCGCGTAGTGGTATTGACTCTGCGGTAGAGTTTTTTGGCGTGATTGTCGTGCAATGTCATTCCTTTCAATGTCGCTAACGTATTAATGCCGAACTGAAGTTGACACAACGAGTTTTCCTCCCTCAACCAAAGGCAGCGTCACCATCACCGACAATCCCCCGCCGGCCCGCTGGCTGACACTGAGATCCCCGCCATGTTGCTGGGCAATCTGGCGTGCGATAGCCAACCCCAGGCCCGAACCGTTGTGCCGGGCTGCCGCGCCTTTACCCCGGTGGAAGGGTTTAGTAATCAGCAACAATTCTTCCTCTGTAACGCCGGGACCACGATCCTGTACCGCAATCTTTGCGACATCACCTTCCCGCCAACTGGCGACTTCAAGTCCGGTCCGACCATATTTGGCGGCGTTTTGCATCAGGTTTGTCAACAGGCGCATCATGCTGACGGGACGAAAATAGCACACCGGGAGCGGCGTCAGGGACAGGGTAAAGTGTAGGCCCAGGCCGGTAAAATCATAATTCAGTTCGGTAATCATCTGATTAATGTCACCAGGCTGACTCAGCTCAGTGGCGCTGCCGCGGGCATAATCAATGAATTGCTGGAGAATAGTATCCACATCCTCGAAGTACCGGCCAACATCATCCGGGTTAGCGCTTCCCTGCCCGCCGATTGCCATCGCCAGCCGCAATTTGGTCAGCGGAGTGCGCAGGTCGTGAGAGATTCCGGCCAGCATCTGCGCGCGGGCATTTTCCATCTCGGCCAGACCATCCAGCATGCGGTTAAATGTCAGGCTGACCGTCCTGATTTCGCTCGGTCCTTCCGGCGATAACGGGCGCGGCCATCCTCCCTTCCCTACATCAGTGGCAGCCTGCGCCAGGGAGGTCAGCGGGCGGTTGATGCGCCGTTGCAGGCCATAGGCCGTCAGCAATGCCAGCAGGGCCAGTCCCACTGACAGCAGAATCGCACTGATCAGGCTGGAAAGGTGGTTCGACGGTTCAACCGCCAGCGCCACCCAATATGGCTGGCCGGCGATCTGTACCTCCACCCATAATTTTTTTTCGGGGGCCAGTTCCCAGCGCAGCGGTATGCCGGGCGGAAGTTGCTGGTGCAGGCTATCAAGAAAGACTTTGAGATAATAACGGCGATAGAAACCCGCCAGCCCCAGCGTGGGGATTTCGATCAGATGAGCCGGTGGTTGAATGACGCCCCCCACCGCCTGGGCATAACGATCGCGATCCGTGGCCGGTACCGTTGCCAGCAGCTTATCGAGCATGATGATCTGCGAGGCAATGAGCGAGGCGGCATCATTCACCCTGGGCTTCTGGATAAAAACCAGAAACACCGTGAACGTGGTGATTTGCGTCAACGTCACCAGCAATATCAGCAGGACACTGTTGCGTGCCAGCAGTGAGCGGGGCCAGAATTTTTTCACGTTTCGCTATCTACGATCAGCATGTAACCCATCCCCCACACGGTTTTCAACCAGCGAGGTTCGGAAGGCTGCGCCTCGAGTTGCTGGCGCAGGCGTAACATCTGCACATCAACACTTCTGTCCAGCGCTGCATATTCGCGTCCTCTGGCGCGGCTCAGCAGGTTCTCGCGGCTGACGGGCCGGTTAGGTGTGGTGGCCAGCGCAATCAGTAAATTCATTTCGGCAGAATTCAACGCCAGCAACTGATCTTCGCGGTACAGCGTTTGCCGCGTGATATCAAGACGGTAAGGGCCAAAGCAGACCGCCCCCGAACCTGCGGGTGTTTCACCCTGCAGCAACGCCTGACGCCGGAAGATCGCTTTGATGCGTGCCACCAACTCCTGCGGCAGAAAAGGCTTGGCGAGATAGTCATCAGCACCGGTTTCCAGACCGATCACCCGATCTACCGGATCGCCGCGCGCCGTTAACATCAGAATGGGCAACGTGAAGTTTGCTGCCCGCAGGCGACGGCAAACGGACAGGCCATCTTCCGGTTCCATCATCAGGTCAAGCACCAGCAGATCAAAGGGTTCACGTTGCAAAAGACGGTCGAGCCGGGCGCCATTTTCTGCCGTCCTGACGTCAAATCCCTGATCGCGCAAATAGCGTTGCAGCATGCTGCGCAGTTCATTTTCATCGTCAAGGACCAGTATTTTCTTTGCCTTGTGCTCGGTTTTCGCGTCACTCATAGGTCATTCACCCCTGATGAACAGGCTTCCGGCGCGCTTGCCAGGCCTCTTGTGCACGTTGCAAAACGACATAAAAACAAGGGACCAACAGGATGGCAAGCAACGTCGCTGACAACATCCCGGAAAAAACGGTAATCCCCAGCGATTTTCTGGCACTGGCGCTGGCGGCGCTGGAGAATATCAGCGGTATAACGCCCAGCGTAAAGGCCAGCGAGGTCATAATAATCGGGCGGAAACGCGTCCTGGCTGCCGTCAGTGCCGCATCGATGATGCTGCTACCGGCCAGACGTTGCTGGCGGGCATATTCGACAATCAGGATCGCATTTTTGGCAGCAAGCCCAGCCAGCAGCAGCACGCCAATCTGCGTATACAGATTGTTAGCGATATTCAGCGCTAACAATGTGATCGCTGTGCCTGATAATGCAAGCGGGACACCGAGGATCACGCTGACGGGCAACCAGTAGCTTTCATATTGTGCAGCCAGCACCAAATAAACCAGCAGCAGTGACATGGCGAACGCAAGATAGATACGGTTCCCGGCGACGTTTTCCTGATACGACATATCGGTCCACGACAGGCTGATATCCGGCGGCAGTGTGGCTTTTGCCAGCGCGCTCACTGCCTGCATTGCCGCACCGGTACTGTAACCCTGAGCGGGCATACCATTGAGGGTGGCCGACGGATTAAGATTATATAAAGAAGCCACCGCAGGCCCTTCTGTCGGGGTGAAACTGACCAGGGTTGCCAGCGAAACCGGCTCGCCGCTGGCATTTTTTACCGTCAGCGCCGAGATTTGTTGTTGCAGGCGGCGCTGGTCAGACTGCGCCTGAACGTACACTTTCACGCTATGGTTTTCACGGCTGATTTGATTGACATAGCTGGCCCCGAGATATTGTTGCATGGCATCGAAGGCATCACCCGGTGAGACGCCCATCGCTGCCGCGCGCGTTCTGTCCAGCGTGACATTGATCTGCGGTACGTTCGCACGCAGTGTACTGAACATCCGCGACACTTGTGGCAGTGCCATCGCCTGCCGGACAAAATTGTCACTTACCTGCTGCAAATGCTGATAGTGACGTTGTCCGTTAGTTTCGCTCAGCACCATCTGCATACCGCCCCCGTTACCTACGCCCTGAATCGGCGGCGGCACAATCACCAGCGCATTGGTATCGGGAATTTTCGCCAGTTGTTTATTCAGGTTGCTGTAGATAGAACGCAGATCCTGGTGTCTGCCACGCTGATTCCACGGTTTCAGGGTGACGTAAATCAGAGCCGCGTTGGACAAGGACGCATTGTTGTCGAGCGGTGAAAGTCCGCCAATCACGACGGCATGATCCACCCCCGGTTGCTGCCCCAACACCTGCTCTACCCGCTGCGTCACGCTGGCGGTTTGTTCCAGCGAGGCGGCGTCCGGCAGTTGCAGCGACACCAGCAGATAGCCCTGGTCTTCCAGTGGAATAAATCCGGTCGGGATGCTGAAAAAGGCCGCCAGTGTCAGCGCGATGACCAGCAGACCGCCGATAAACGCCGCTTTGCTATGGCGGATCAAGCGGCGAATGCCGTTGAGATAGGCGTTTTCCAGCCACGCGAACACCTGATTGAACTTGCGGTAAATCCAGGGTTTGCTGCCACTGTTAGCGGGTCGCAGCCACTGCGCGCTTTGTACCGGTTTTAACGTCAGGGCATTGAGGGCGCTGAGTAAGGTGGTCACGGCGATCACCAGCGCAAACTGACGATACATCTGGCCGCTGAGGCCGGGTAAGAAACTGGCCGGAAGATACACGGCGACCAGCACCAGCGTGATGGAGATGATCGGCGGCAACAGTTGACGCATGGCACGTAGTGTCGCCTCGCGGGGTGCATATCCCTGTTCGATATGATGACTCACCCCTTCTACCACCACGATTGCATCATCAATAACGATACCAATCGCCAGCACGATGGCAAAAAGCGTCAGCAGATTGATGGAAAACCCCATCAGATAGATGGCACCGAATGTTCCGATAAGGGTGACCGGCACGGTGGTGGCAGGCACCAGCACGGCACGCCAGTTTTGCAAGAAAACCACGATCACCAGTAACACCAACAGCCCGGCAATCAGCAACGTGCTGTAGACATCATTGACCGAACTCTTGATAAAGGTGGTAGTGTCAAAAGGCAGCGCATAATGCATGTCTGCTGGCATCCGGGCAGACAATTTCTGCATCTCCGCCGCAACCGCGTTGCCGACCTCCAGCGCGTTAGCATCCGGGAGTTGCGAAATGGCAATCCCTGCCGCAGGTTTACCGTCCATAGTGAAAAACTGCGCGTAGCTTGATGAGCCCAGCTCGGCATGGCCCACATCCTGTAAACGCACCAGTCTGCCGCCGTCCTGGGTGCTGCTTTTGATAACGATCTGATTGAACTGGCTGGCATCGCTCAGCAGGCCATTAACGTTAAGCGTCAGCTGCATCTGTTGATCATTGTTAGCGGGTGGCGCGCCCAGTTGCCCGGCGCTGACGCTGCGGTTTTGCGCTTTGATGGCGTTAATTACGTCATCCGGCACCAGGCCATATTGCTGCATACGCGCGGCATCCAGCCAGATGCGAATACTGTAATCTCCGGTGCTGAAGACCGTGACATCCCCCACGCCGGGGATCCGCGCGAGTGAGTCGCGCAAATGGTTGGTGGCATAGTTGCTTAAAAACAACGAGCCCTGGTTTGGGTCAGAAGATTGCAGGCTGTACAACTGCAAAATTGCCGTCGACCTTTTACGTACCGTCACCCCCTGCTGCTGCACCGCATCCGGTAATTGGGAAAGCGCCGCCTGAACACGGTTCTGCACCAGGATCTGTGCCTGATTGCTGTCGGTGCCGATGGCAAAGGTGATATTCAGGGTGTAGGTGCCATCATTGCCGGTGGTCGATTTCATATACAGCATGTTCTCGACGCCATTCACCTGCTGCTCGATAGGAAACGCCACCTGATCCTGCAAGGTTTGCGCGTTCGCACCGGGATAGTGGGTCACCACCTGAACAACTGGCGGCGTAATGGCGGGATATTGCGCTACCGGCAACGCCCACAAAGCCACAGCGCCGAGGATCAGGATGATCAATGACAGCACGTTGGCAAAAACCGGCCGGTCGAGAAAGAACTTAATCATGCTGACTTTGCGCCTCGTTGCTGACGTTGACTTTTTTGCCGACCAGATCCGGGCGCGCATAGGTCAGGACGCGTTGTGTGGTGTCATTTGCACTGAGCAAAATGACATGTTCATCACTGCCGGGAGCGGTGTTAATCCTGAGCTGGCTGACCGTGCCATCCGGGGACACCGGGAAAATGCTGCCGTCCTTCACGGCCGTCACCGGGAGCTGCCACGGGCTGTCCGGCGTTGCCGCATGCAGAGTGACCTGGACAAACATGCCCGGCAGCAGGTTAACCGGCGGCTGGTGCAGGGTCGCCCTCAGGGTGATATTGCCGCTGGCGCTGTCGAGCTGGTTATCGACAAAATCGATGGTGGTATGCAGCGGCTTATTCAGACCGGGAACCTGGATATCCACCGGCTGATGTTCCACCGCATCGCTGCGTGCCGCGATAATGCCGAAACGCGTCGCGTCTGACTGGTTCAGGCTGAAAGTGACATACAGCGGGTCGATTTTATTCAGTGTGGCTAACACGGTGTTACCGCTGCTGCCGACCAGATTACCCACATCGACAGTGCGTCGCCCAATGCGCCCGGTAAACGGGGCGGTAATCCGCGTATAGCCGAGGTTAATTTGCGCAATGTCCCGTTGCGCCTGTGCCTGATCGCGGGCCGTCTGTGCGTTTTGCAAGTCTGACAGAGAAATAACATGTGACGGATAGAGCGCCTGGTCCCGGTCCGTTTCACGCTGATTATTCACCAGCGTGGCCTGGTCCGAATTAAACTGCGCCTGTAAGGTGGAAGAGTCCAGGGTGAACAACACCTGACCAGCATGAACGATATCGCCGTCCCTGAAGTTAACAGATTGCAGTGTCGCGGCGACACGCGCCACAATCTGCACCTGCTCAGAAGCACTCAGCGTGCCTGTGACGGTGGTTGACGGATCAAACGTGAGTTTTTGCGGCACACTCACCGACACGGCGGGAACGGGTTGCGGGTGAGCGTTTTGCTGTGGCTTGCACCCCGCCAGTGCACAGCCCGCCATCACCAGCAGCCCGAATCGGCATGCCACACTAAGTATCTTCATGGATAGCACGTTCATCAGCCAGGTTATTTTTTCGCAGCCATAAATGCGCTGAGTTGTGCGAAGGTGATATAGCCTTTTTTCGCCGTATCTATTTCAGAAAAATGCTGCGCAACGCGGGGCATGCCGGCCTGCGCTTCAGCCAGGGTTAACTTGCCATCATGATTGGTGTTCGCTGCATTGAAGCGATTTTGCATCAGTTGCGCGAATGCGGCGGTCGGTGCGGCGTTGGCCGCGCTCATAAAGACCAATCCTGCCACCAGAATCAGAAACTTTTTCATTTGTTACCTCGATTAACCGTTAAAGAAAGCATAAAGGGATGTGAGGAAATTCACGGGGAGGAGAATATAAAAAAGCCGCGTCGGCAGGGGTTATCAATTGTTCCAGACTTATGTCATCGCATGTCATGGAGAGGCAAGCTAACGCTTTTGATCTGCTGTTTTACGAGGGGAAAAGGTAAAATGACGCAGGTCGTGACCTTATTTTTTCCGCCAACAGTGACAGGAAGATGCAATGAAACCCTATTTCACCTCAGTCGAGCTAGAAAAGGCTTACCGCCTGATAAATCATGGGCCTGCAACACTGGTATCCTCCAGCCATGATGGCATTGAAAACGTTATGGCGGCGTCCTGGGTTTGTGGTCTGGATTTCACCCCAGCCAAACTGACGGTGGTGCTGGATAAATCCGCCTATACCCGCCAGTTAATTGAGAAGAGCAACAAGTTTGTTATTCAGGTTCCGAATGCCAAACAGGCGGAAATGGTGCACTACCTCGGAACCCATTCAAAAGCCAACGAGCAGGACAAACTTTCTCACAGCGATGTCGAGTGTTTTTATGTTGAGGGGATTGATCAACCTTTTGTCAGCGGCTGCTCCGCCTGGTTGTATTGCGAACTGATTCCGCTGGAAGCGAATCAACGCGATCACGATCTGTTTATCGGCGAAGTCAAAGCAGCATGGGCCGATAGCCGTATTTTCCAGGATGGACACTGGTTGTTTGAATCGGCCGGGGATGAGTGGCGAAGTTTGCATTACATCGCGGGAAAACACTTTTATAAAATTGGTGAAGTGCTGGACGTCGAGTAGCCAGACATCTTATTCATGGGGACGATCTCGCCAGACCGGCTGGCAAGATCATCTCAATGCGAGATTCGTTACCAACCCGCATACGCCTGGATTTCTTCACGCGTGACCTGTGGGGCATGGCGTATGGCGAGCGAGAGTTTTTCGACCGCATAGGCCATCTCATCCTGATTGATGATTAACGGCGGCGTAATTTCCAACACATTCCCCCCGACGTAGTACACCACCAGTCCCTCTTTCCATGCCTGGTACACGACTTTTTGCGCCAGCGCACGGTCCGGTTTTTTGCTGCCGTCCGGAACGACTAACTCGACTCCGATTGCCAGGCCATGTCCACGGACATCACCGATCTCCGGGATATCCTGCGCCAGCTCGCGCAGCAGTTGCATAAAATAGCGTCCGGCCTGCGCCGCCCGCTGTGGCAGTTCTTCGCTTTGCAGCACACGCAACACGGAGCGGCCCACCGCAGTACAAATCGGATTGCCCGCCGTGGTCAGCAATGCATGCGCAGCGGGACCGCCGAGGATCTCTTTGGGCCCCACGGTAGCAGAGAGCGGTAAACCGCCACCGATCACTTTGCCAAAGGTGACGATTTCCGGGGTGATGTTCTCATGCTGGAATGCATGCATCAGTCCGGGTCGTCCCAGTCCCATTTTTACTTCATCGCAAATCAGCGGCACACCCGCGTTAATGCACAACCGATGTAACCCCGATAAAAAGCCTTTTGGTGGCACCACCATGCCGCCATCCGACAGAATCGGTTCGACGATGACACAGGCGACATCGCCTTTATCGAGTTGTTCTTTAACTTCCAGCAGGCTGGCACTGACTGCCGCTGCGCCTGCATCATCGCTGCGGAAAGGATTGGGATAGGTGGCGAGATAGAGGTCAGGATCGGCAGCGTTGCCTGCCGAGATATGTACGCCGGACACCTTCATCGCCAGCCCGATGCCGCCGTGATAGCCATGCGCAAACGCCACTACTTTACGTTTGCCGCTGGCGAGTCGGCAGGCGCGCAGCGCCACATCATTGGCATCGCTACCGGCATGGCCGAGATAGACACAGCGATCGCCACTGCCGGGGGTGATCGCCAGCAACTCCTCCGCCAGCCCAACCGAATCCGGATGAACGGCAGACAATCCCCCCGCCCCGGCTGGATTCTGTGCTGCCTGGGTGATGGCAGCCGTAATCGCCGGGTGTCCATGCCCCAAACCGGATGCGGTCCAGGTGGCTGACAGGTCGAGTAACTTTCGGCCACCGGCTTCAGTCAGCCAACATCCCTGCCCGGAAGTAATCGCTAACGGAAAAAAGCGTAACTTCTCGATACCGGCGACTGACTGGGCGTCGCGTTGATACAGCGCGGCGGCTTCGGGTGGAAAAATGTCCTGACTCATACCCACTCCTTCTGTGTCGTGGCGGTTGTCACCGTTTCCGCAGGCGTAACAAACTCTGACGCCAGAGAGAGCCCGATATTGCGCACCAGTTTTGGCACAGAGATGATGATGATCATCCCGGCAATGCACCAGTAAAACGCCACCAGTGCCGGGCTAAACAGTTCTTCCTGCCCTACCACGTTGTAATACAACGACACCACCATAATGACGATGCCGAGTAGCGGCAGGATCAGTTCCCATTTCGGGATGTTCTGGCTCATGCGGGTGATAAAATTGATCACCCCAACTTCAATCATCAGATAGGTGATCATCAGGCAAACTGAGCCGATGATCGCAAAGTAGAAGTACGCATCAATCGCGCTATTGCCGGTGCCCATCGCCGGTTTACCGCTCAGCCAGGCCACGACATCGATCAGCAGGCTGACTACCAGTACCAGCGTTAGCGCGTTACGAGGTTGATGATTTTTTTCTGACACCTGCGCGAAGCATGCCGGGCCGAACCCATCGCGGGCGAGGGCAAACAGCAGACGGCTGGAGGTGGCCGCGGCCGATAAATTCGCCGCGAAGGCCGACATCATGGCGGTAAACAACATCGCTAATGAGAATGCGGTGCCGACGTAAGTTTGCGACAGCGTCCCCAGCGAGTTCGCTGAGTTTTTGAAGGCAGTTAAACCCGATTCGCTGGTACCAAAACCGAGTGTCTGCACATACATCATGCCGACAAACAGCACCCCGGTCAGCAGGATAGAACCCAGCAGGGCCAGCGGGATATTGCGTTTGGGATTTTCCGTCTCTTCACCCAGGGTGGCGCAGGCCTCAAAACCAGCCCAGGAGAGGAAAGCAGCGACCACGCCCGCCATCACCGCCTGAAAACTAACGCCATTCAGACTAAACAATGAGGCATGTTCTGTGCCGGTCGCAGGCTGGTGCACGACAATCACCGCCGCCAGAATTAACATCAATACAATCCCGATGCCCTCAATCACCATCAGCACGCGGGCCACGGTCTGTCCATCTCGCGAATTCAGGATCCAGCTAAATATCACCCCGACCGCCGCGGTGACAATCCACGGGATCTGAAAACCTGACGTGGGGAATAATGCGGCCAGAAAGGCGTTGGTAAATGCGCCCAGTGCCGCCAGCGTGGCAATCGAGAAGAACAGATAGGTGCCCATAATGGCGAAACCGGAAAAGAACCCGGCACGCGGGCCGATGGTTTTTCCCACCAGGCCGTATGCGCTACCGGCGTGATTATAAAAACGCGTCAAACGGATAAAACCATAGGCAATTAACGCGACCCCGATCAGACCGAGCACAAACACAATCGGCAGCGCTTTGCCTACTGAGTCGATCAATCCCTGCGCATTGCCCGACATAGCCAGCGTCGGTCCCACCATCCCCAGCGAGAGCGCCAGCGCTTCCCACAGTTTTAAACTTCGCTTTTTATTTGGTGCATGGTTCATCTTCATCACCCTCATACGACGTGATTGATTAGCGAGATGTGTTATGGGTTTCCCCGGTATTGGTAAGGCTTAAACCGACCATGCAAAGCGGAATTTTTCCGTGATGGTCTTTAACGGCATATGTCCCCAGGTATCCTGTTCGTGCTGACGCACAGCGATCAGTGCCCCCAGCGATTCCGGCGGCAACATCGATTGCGCCAACGGACTTTGTGCGAGACGCGTTAAGGCATCGCTGTGGGAGGTGATCAGTCGATGGATATGTTGCTCATGGCGCTGCGCTTCAGAGAGATCGGCAGGGGCCGATTGTGTAGGTTGTGGCAGCGGCAGCGCGGCGTTCAGTCCCGCCAGCGCCATCCCCAGCACTGCGCCACAGGCGATATAGGGGTTGGCGGAAGGATCGATACACTTCACTTCAAGGTGCGCGCCATAGGGGTTGCCCTGATTTGCCGCACAGTAACGCACCGCAGCTTCCCGGTTTTCCAGTCCCCAGCAGGCATACGCGCCTGACCAGTGCCCAGGTTGCAGGCGATCGGCGGACAGCACTGACGGGGCCAATAACGCCACCAGTTCCGGCAGATGCCGAACAATCCCGGCCAGCAGGCTGCCTCCCGCATCGGTGATACCGTAGCTACCGCTACCGCTACCGCCTGCCAGCAGCGGCTGGCCCTCACGGGTAAAGGAGAAGTGCAGATGTGCGCCGTTACCAGCATCATGCTCAAACGGCCTGGGAGAGAAACTGACCCGCAACTTGTGTTGACGTGCGATGCGGCCCAGCAAAATACGGGTCAGCACCAGGCGATCGATGGCCGTAACCGGATTGGCCGGGGCCAGTGATAATTCAAACTGGCGAGTGCCATATTCGGCATGAAATTGCTCAAGGCCGACACCGGCTTCTTCAAGAGTTTTGACGAGATCATTGACCATCGCTTCATGTGCCAGCAGCCCGCCCATACCGTAGGCGTGCCATTCGTTATCCTGCTGATCGTCCTGTTCTGGTAACAAAAAGAACTCAAGCTCACCGGCTGCGAGGGTTTCAATGCCCTGCTGTTGCAAGGCCGCAACCTGTCGGCGTAGAAAATGGCGACTACACCAGGCAGCGTGCTCCCCTTCCTGTTCAAACACATCAACCGGCGCCCAGCAAAAACCATCCGGTAATGTCACCAGCGCGGCGAGGTCGGCACGCAGACGATGATCGCCAACCGCCGAGAATGCCGGGATCCAGGCGATGGCATTATCGGCGCAGAATAATGCCCAGGAGGGTGATGCCCCCACCCCTGACTGACAGAGCGTTTTCAGTCGGTTAACCGGAACGGATTTGCCACGGATAACGCCAGCGGAATCCACCAGTGAAGCAAACAAGGTCGTGACACCGAGTGCCCTGAGCCTTTCACTTTCACTCTGTAAATCAATGGATTCTTCGTCGATGATTACGGATTGCTTGCCCATTAAACCGAGAACTCCCGTCATAGTTGGTTTGAGATACGCCCCTTGCTATTTTTTTATGTATGTTACAATATCGATTAAAAATCAATATATGTAATATATATTAAATTCGTATGGTTCAGACGCAGCGCTTGTGGCACTGTGATTTGCCTGAAGTGGAGTAAAGGAGAGCCGGGTGCTGGCACAACAGATAAAAGACAATATGGCGGAGCTGAGTCCGGCGGAGCGTAAAATTGCCAGGGCCATGCTGGCCGACTATCCCGGAGCGGGCTTAGGTTCGGTGCAGATGCTGGCAGATCGCGCTGGCGTCAGCCTGCCTTCCGTGGTGCGCTTTGCCCGCCGCCTGGGCTTTGGTGGCTTCGTTGATTTTCAGCAGGCGCTGCGTGATGAGATCTCTGAACAGGCCAAAGGCCCGTTACAACGTCTGGATAACTGGGTGACGACAGAAAGCGCGTCGGCCCTGATGGAAGCGGCGATTAAATCTTCGACGCTGGCAATCCAGTGTTCATTACGTGACATCGCGGAATACGAAATCGCCGAGGCCACCCGGCTAATCGGTGCCAAAGAACATCATGTGATCCTCGGCGGTGGCCGTATCAGTCAATCGCTGGCGATGTATTTTGGCCGCAACCTGCAAC
This sequence comes from Pantoea sp. X-Soil-TKNS-1279, assembly GCF_059730565.1. Lineage (NCBI taxonomy): Bacteria > Pseudomonadati > Pseudomonadota > Gammaproteobacteria > Enterobacterales > Erwiniaceae > Pantoea > Pantoea sp. X-Soil-TKNS-1279. Next base: position 122,497 of record NZ_AP035951.1, read on the forward strand.
AGGTAAGACGCGGCGTGGATGTGCTCGCCGAAAACCATCATGACCGGATTCAGCAGATCATCGACGTCAATAAAAACGACGTGTTCGTGCTGTTTGATTTTCGCCGCTACCAGCAGGACATGTATCAGCTGGCGCAGGAGATTGTGGCGCGAGGCGCCACGCTCATTGCGGTAACGGATACCCAACTCTCTCCCATCGCTTCTCTGGCTAAAGTGGTGCTGGCCATCCATGTGGAAACCCCGTGGCTGTTTGATGGTTATGCCGCCGGTATTGTGCTGATCGATGCCATTATCGCCAGCATTATGGAAAGTCAGGGCGATAAAACTGTGCAGCGCTTGCAGCAATGGGAAGCGCTTGGCCCCCTATCTTTGAATGCAAAATCTAAATGAGGTAATTGAAGACGTGAGCGTCCCACTCCTTTTTTCCGATGAACCCGCTCCGGTGATGGTGGAGAACCGGACAGGCGATTCCCCTTTTTTGATCCTGTGTGACCACGGTGGAAAACGCATTCCGCGTCAGCTCGGCGATCTGGGTTTACCTCAGCATGAGATCGACCGTCATATTGGCTGGGATATTGGCGTACTGGCGGTTTCCCGGCACCTGAGCCGCTTGCTGAATGCCCCGTTGGTGCATCAGCGCTATTCCCGCCTGGTGATCGACTGCAACCGCCTGCCTGGCATTCCCAGCTCGATCCCGGTGGTGTCGGAAGCCACCCCCATTCCGGGCAATATCGACCTGAGTCAGCAGGATCGTGACCAGCGACGGGACGACATTTTCACCCCGTATCATGATGCTATCCGCGCGATACTGGCCGAGCGCAAGCAGCACGGTATCCCGACGTGCATCCTGGCAATGCACAGCTTTACCCCGGTGTTTCATGGTGAGCAGCGGCCCTGGCAGGTTGGCGTTCTGTATCAGCATCAGGCCGACTATGCCCTGACGGTGCTGGAACAATTGCACAACACCCAGCGCTGGTGCGTGGGAGATAACCAACCCTATTCCGTTTCCGATGAAACCGACTACGCCGTACCGCAGCATGCCAATAAAAATGGTCTGCCTTATGTGGAAATTGAAATCCGCCAGGATTTGATTGCGCAGCCAGCAGGACAACTGGCGTGGGCTGAGGATTTAGCCCCCATTTTTACCGACAGCTGGAATGTGCTTACCCGTCAGCAATATAAAAAAGAGGCGTAATTCATGTTTAATCCCTCCAGTCGTAATATCCCGATTGAGAAACAAGCCGCGACGTTGTTATTTGTCGATGTGCAGAACTACAACGCCCGCCGTGATGGTGGTGAATATGTCGGGATGTCTACAGCCGAGCAATACGAGAAGTTTGGTTATTTCTTTGACATTATTGAACGTGAAACCATCGCGAATATGCAAAAAGTCCAGGCGGCGTGTCGTGCCAGTCAGGTTGAAGTGATGTACACCGTGATTGAAAGTCTGACCAAAGATGGACGTGACCGTAGTCTCGACTACAAAATCACCGGCTTTAACGTGCCGCGTGATTCGTGGGACGCCCAGGTGCTGGAAGCTATCGCACCAGCGGATGATGAAATCGTTCTGTCGAAAACCTCTTCCAGCGTGTTTATCTCCACCAATATTGATTATGTGTTGCGTAACCTTGGCACACGTTATCTGGTGATTGCGGGTTTTCTTACCGATCAATGCATTGAAAGCGCGGTACGTGACGCCTGCGATCTGGGCTATCTGGTGACATTAGTGACCGATGCCTGCGCGACACTGACGCCAGAACGTCAGCAAAACTCCCTCAATGCCATCAAAGGTTATTGTCGCCAGGTGACGACACAGGATTTTCTCAACGAACTCGCGGCAGGTTAAACGACTGTCTCAGGATTATCTGGTCCTGTTGGTAAAAAAAGGTGAAGACCCGCACGGTCGGATCAGTTTCCTCTAACCTTGATAGGGTGGCTTTGCGCCCGTCGGCTTAGAGGAGATCATCATGATTACTGCATGAAACTGCGTGACACCCGACCAATAAGTTCAGAGATCTTGCTCTCGACCATTGATCAAATGCCGATGCGCAAGGCTAACCTGGATTAACGCGGGTGACGGTCTACAACCTGTTGTGCTCGTTGCCAGCTTTCACAAAAATAGAATGCGGTTTGCACAAATAACCTTCACACAAAAAGTGCAGGGTGAAACTTTCCTGCACCATCGTAACGCCCAATGGAAGGTACTACGATAACGCGGCGATCCCTGGCTGGCTAATATTCCCTCCCACTTAACCTTAATTATCTCGCTGTGACGTCTGCCTGCTCTCGTGTTTCTCATTTTGAGAAATCGGTTATCGAAAATCGGTAATGACAATATTCCGGCATTGGCGCTGCTCTTGCTACATCAGTGCCATCTGCTTTTGTTGTTAACTTTTCATTGATCGCTGGAGAACGGTATGGCTCGTTACAAGACAAGACAGATTCACAAGTATGCTTTAACCGCATTATTGTTGTGCTGCGCTTCTTACAGCTATGCAGGTAAACAGAACGACACGCTGGTTTATGCCTCTGATAACGAAGTGGAAAATATCAGTCCTTATCATAACAATCTGCGCGAAGGCGTTATTCTGGCGCATATGGTGTGGGACACACTTATTTATCGCGACCCAAAAACCGGTGAATATAAGCCGGAACTGGCATCTGACTGGAAATGGGAATCCCCGACTGCGTTATTAATTCATCTGCGCAAAGACGTTAAATTCCACAATGGCGATCCCTTCAGTGCCGATGATGTGGTCTACACCTTCGAGAAAATCGCGGGTCCAAATACCGCCTCCGTGGTGCCGCAAAGTGTTGACTGGATCGATCATGTTGAGAAAGTCGATGACTTCACCGTTCGTTTGCACTTGAAACAACCCTTCCCGGCGGCGCTGGAGTATCTATCCGGCCCTACGCCAATCTACCCGGCCAAATATTTCCAGCAGGTGAAACTGGAAGGTTTCAGTAAAGCCCCAATCGGCACCGGCCCCTACAAGATCGTGAAAGTCATCCCCGGCCAGGGCGTTGATATGGTGAAAAACCCCGACTACTTCAAAGAGAGTCCACAAGGACAGCCGCACATCGGCAAGGTGCAGTTTGTGGTGATCCGCGACCCGGAAGCCCGTGTCGCCCAGTTGATGACCGGCCAGGTGGACTGGATCTGGCGTGTGGCCGCCGACCAGGTGGAGCCGCTTTCGGCCATGCCGAATATCGCGGTGAAAAGTGGCGAGACCATGCGCATCGGTTTCCTCGCGCTGAACACCAATGCCAGCGGCCCCGAAGCGGCGCCGCTGAAAGATCTGCGCGTACGCCAGGCCATCAATTACGCTATTAACCGTCAGGGCATTGTCGATAACCTGGTACGTGGTGGCAGCAAGCCAGTGTACACCGCCTGTTTCCGTACCCAGGTCGCCTGCAACGACAGCAAAGTTATCAAGTACAATTACGATCCTGCCAAAGCGAAGCAACTGCTGGCAGAAGCGGGCTATGCCAACGGTTTTGACACCGACCTGTGGGCCTATCGCGAACGTGATTATGCGGAAGCGATTATTGGCGATCTGCGCAAAGTCGGTATCCGCGCCCGCCTCCATTTTGTGCAGTATCCGGTGATGGCGACCGCCCTCAGCTCCGGCCAGGCGCCAATGGCCTTTAACACCTGGGGATCGTTCTCGATCAATGATACCTCGGCGTTTACCACCCCCTACTTCGGTGGCAAAGGCAGCGATATCTGGAAAGATGCCACGCTGACCGCAATGCTGAAAAAAGCCGATGCCACGGTCGATGCCAAACAGCGCAATGAAGAATATGGCGAGGCGCTGGGGCGTATCTCTGCCCAGGCTTACATTGCACCGATGTTTTCCTACTCCACCCACTACGCCTTCAATGCCGATCTGAACTTCCAGGACTGGCCGGATGAACTGCCGCGCTTTGCCCAATCCAGCTGGAAATAAGGAGCCGAAGTTATGGTGCGCTTTATCTTAAATCGGCTGCTGGTGGCGCTGGCGGTGCTGTTTACCGTGGCGGTCGTCAGTTTTGCCCTGCTGCATCTTTCGGGTGACCTGGCGATAGCCATTGCCGGACCGGATGCCAGCGCGGAAACCGTGGCGCAGATCCGCGTACAGAACGGGCTGGACCAGCCGCTGCTGGTGCAGTTTTCACACTGGTTCTGGTCGGCGTTGCACCTCGATTTTGGTCGTTCCTTCTACTTCGAAAACACCGTGATGGAGTTGGTCGGTCAGCGTATGCCCATTACGCTCCAGTTGGGCGGTGTGGCGCTGCTGCTGGCGCTGGTGGTGGCGATCCCCCTTGGTGTGGTGGCGGCGGTGTTTCGCGACAGTTGGGTAGACCGCTGCGCGATGTTTATCTCGGTGCTGGGCCAGGCGATCCCCAACTTCTGGTTCGCTCTGGTGTTGATCCTGATTTTCGCCGTAGGGCTGAAATGGTTGCCGGTGGCCGGTAACGGTAGCTGGCAACATTTTGTGTTGCCAGCAGTGGCACTGGGATATTACGCCATGCCGTCGCTGATGCGCCTGACACGCTCCGGCATGCTGGATGTGCTGGGTGCGGATTATATCCGCACCGCCCATGCCAAAGGATTGAGTGCCTTTAAGGTGGTGGTCAAGCATGGGCTGCGTAACGCCATTATCCCGGTCGTGGCGCTGGCAACGGTGGAGCTCGGTTTTATGCTGGGCGGCTCGGTGGTGATTGAATCGGTGTTCTCGTTACAGGGGCTGGGGCAACTGGCCTGGGACTCCATCTCGCGCAACGACTTCCCGGTGGTGCAGGCCATCGTGTTGATCATCGCCATTTTCTATATCGGGCTGACGTTCCTGGCGGATGTGCTTAATGCCGTGCTCGATCCCCGTTTGCGCAGCAAATAAGGAACCTCAATGAAAACGACTATGGCAGGAACCATGAAAAACGTCATTAGCCCGGAAACCGGCCTGTTGCCGGAACCAACGGCCTGGCAGCGCCTGTGTCGCCGTGTCTTCGGTCATCACAGCATGACGCTGGGCGTGGTGATTCTTGGCACCATCGTTCTGCTGGCGTTGCTGGCTCCGTTAATCAGCCCACACGATCCCTTTGCGCAGGACGTCAGCAGACGCCTGGTGCCGCCGGTATGGTTTGAGAAAGGCGAATGGACGCACCTGCTGGGTACCGACAAACTCGGGCGCGACTATCTCAGCCGCCTGTTGTATGGCGCTCGGGTATCTCTGCTGATTGGTCTGGTATCGGTGATGATCTCAGCGCTGATTGGCGTCACGCTCGGTGTGCTGGCCGGTTACTTTGGTGGACGGGTTGATGCGGTAGTCAGCTACCTGCTGACAGTACGTCTGGCGATGCCGGTGATCCTGGTGGCGCTGGCGCTGGCCTCGTTGATTGGGGGTTCGGTCAAGGTGGTGATTATGCTGCTTGGCCTGCTGTTGTGGGATCGCTTTCTGATTGTCTCCCGTTCCGTCACCCGGCAACTGCGTGAGGCCGAATTCATCGCAGCAGCGCGAACGCTGGGCGCATCTTCGCTGTTTATCATGCTGCGCGAAATTCTGCCGAATCTGCTCGGACCGCTGACGGTAGTGGTGACGCTCGAAATTGCCCACGCCATTTTACTTGAAGCTACCCTGTCGTTTCTGGGGCTTGGCGTACAACCGCCCATGCCGTCCTGGGGGCTGATGGTCGCAGAAGGCAAGGCATATATGTTCTTTCAGCCCTGGGTGATTGTGATCCCCGGTGTGGCACTGGCGTTGTTGGTATTGAGTATCAACCTGGTGGGTGATGGTCTGCGCGATATCACGGCACTCGACGGTCGCAACTAAGAGGGAAATGACATGAACCAGACTGACGCACCTCTGCTTGAAGTGAAAAATCTGCGGGTGGATCTCCAGACGCCGCGTGGCACGCTGCATGCTGTGCGCGGTATCGATTTCAGCGTAAATCGCGGTGAAATGCTGTGCCTGGTGGGGGAATCCGGCTGTGGTAAATCCATGACCTCACTGGCGATGATGGATTTGCTGCCGCGCAATGCCCGACGCCAGGCCGACAGCCTGCGCTTTAAGGGAAACGACCTGCTCGCACTTAGCCGCCGTGAACGAGCGGCGATGCGCGGCAACAGTATGTCGATGATATTCCAGGAACCGATGACATCATTGAATCCGTCCTGGACGCTCGGCGAACAGTTATGTGAAACCCTGCTGGCACATCGTAAGGTGTCGCGTGCGCAGGCGCGGGAACGCGCGGTGTACCTGATGGAGCGCGTCGGCATTCCGCAGGCGGCAGATCGACTGAAACAGTATCCGCACCAACTTTCTGGTGGCCTGCGGCAACGCATCATGATTGCGATGTCGCTGATGTGTGAACCTGAACTGATCATTGCCGATGAACCGACCACCGCGTTGGATGTCACCATTCAGGCACAGATCCTGCGTTTACTGCGCGAGTTGCAACAGGAAATGGGCATGGCGGTGATCTTCATTACCCACGATCTGGGCGTGGTGGCACGTATTGCCGATCGCGTGGCGGTGATGTACGCCGGGCAGGTGGTGGAAACCGCCCCGGTCAATGAACTGTTCCGTCAGCCGCACCATCCCTATACCCGTGGGTTGCTGGAGTGCATTCCGGTTGCGGGCCGCACGCAGCCGGGGCAGCCTCTGCCTACCATTCCTGGCGTGGTGCCTAATCTTACCGGTCCTCAACAGGGTTGTGCGTTTCGCAACCGTTGTAGCCAGTGCCAGGAGGCATGTAACGAGAATCCGCCTTATCAACCGCTCAATGCACAGCATCAGGTGCGCTGCATTCGTCCTTTGACCATCAGGGAGGCGCTATGAGCAAGCTGACACGGCCACACATTGCCGGCAATGAGGACATCGCGCTGGAACTTTGCGCGCTGAGCCGGACTTTTCGCCTGAATCGCGGGTTGTTTAAGTCCCCTGCGGAGATCCGGGCGGTAGACAATGTCTCGCTGCGTATCCGGCGCGGGGAAACGCTGGGACTGGTGGGGGAATCCGGCTGCGGTAAAAGTACGCTGGCAAAAATGCTACTGGGTCTGCTGCCGCCCACCACTGGCAACGTACTGATTGAGGGACGCGAGGTTGATGCCGCCGATCGGCGTAAATTGAGTGCGCGTATTCAACCCATTTTTCAGGACCCCTACTCTTCACTTAACCCGCGTCGCACCGTCTCAGATGTCGTTGAAGTGGCATTGCGGCTGCACCACATTGGCACGCCGGATGAACGCAAAAAGCAGGTGCGGGAGATGCTGGATCTGGTCGGCATGCCTTCACGTACTCACAGCCAGTATCCGGGGCAACTTTCAGGGGGGCAGCGTCAACGCGTCGCCATTGCCCGTGCGCTGATCCTACGTCCGGAGATTCTGATCTGTGATGAACCCACTTCGGCGCTGGATGTTTCGGTGCAGGCGCAGATCCTCAATCTGTTGCTGGCGCTGAAACAGGAGTTTTCCCTGACTTACCTGTTTATCAGCCACAACCTGTCGGTGGTGGAACATCTGGTTGATCATGTTGCGGTGATGCGCAAAGGCCAGATCGTTGAACAGGGAACGCGGGAACAGATTTTTAGCCAACCGCAACATCCCTACACCCGAGCGTTGTTGGCCTCGGTAATGACACCGGAACCGGGGCTCGGTATCCCGGAAATAGAAGGAATTGACGGATAATGACGATCACTCGTGAAGTCGTGCTACAGGCGGCGCTGGACCATTTTCACACCGGTGCCTTACGTGAAACGCTGGCGCGCCGGGTTAGCTACCGGACAGAGAGTCAGCATCCACAGCAGATGGCCTATCTCAATGAAGAGATGATCCCGTACCTCACCGCACTGGGGTTCAGTTGTCAGGTGGTGGCCAATCCTGAAGCAGGGAAAAGTCCTTTTCTGCTGGCGCGTCGACTCGAAGCCGATGCGGCGTTTACCCTGCTGACTTATGGGCACGGCGATGTGGTGCCGGGAGACGAAGAGAACTGGCGCAGCGGTCTTAATCCGTGGGAGCTGAGTGTCGAGGGCAATCGCTGGTATGGGCGCGGGACGGCTGATAATAAAGGCCAGCACAGCATCAACCTGGCCGCGCTGGCGTTGGTGCTCAAGGCGCGTAACGGACGGCTGGGCTATAACGTCAAAATGATTCTGGAGATGGGGGAAGAGATCGGTTCACCGGGTCTGGAAACGGTTTGTCAGCAGTATCGTGACTGGCTGGCCGCCGATCTGTTTATTGCTTCAGATGGTCCACGCGTGACAGCGTCACGTCCAACTTTATTCCTCGGCTCACGCGGCGTATTCAATTTTACCTTGCGGGTGACATTACGTGATGGCGCGCATCACTCAGGCAACTGGGGCGGATTGCTCAGTAACCCGGGTATACGCCTGGCCCATGCAATTGCCAGTCTGGTGGATGACAATGGTCGCATCTTGCTTCCTGCGTTGTTGCCACCGCCGTTATCCGCAAGTATCCGTCATCATTTGAGCGACCTTGCGTTGGGAAATGCCCCTGGCGATCCGCAGATTGCCCCGCAGTGGGGAGAGCCGGGCTTAAGCGCGGCAGAAAAACTCTATGGCTGGAATACGCTGGAGACGCTGGCAATCACCAGCGGCAATCCCGAAAAACCGGCACATGCTATCCCACCAACCGCGCTGGCGCATTGCCATATGCGTTATGTTCCGGGCAGTGATGTGGACAACTTTGCCGACCATATTCGCCAGCATCTTGACCAGCAGGGTTTTCACGATGTGGATGTGGTGGCGCCGGTAAACTGTTTCAAAGCCACGCGTATTGATCCTGACGATCCCTGGGTTGGCTGGAGTCTCGACTCAATTCGCCGTTCAATCGGCAAGGAAGCCGCAGTGCTGCCAAATTTTGGCGGTGGCTTACCCAATGCCTGCTTTCTTGATACGTTTGATGTGCCCACGTTGTGGCTACCCCACTCGTATCCGGCGTGTTCCCAGCATGCACCCGATGAGCATTTGCTCGCCGATGTGGCCTGCGAAGCGCTGCAAATCATGACTGGTCTGTATTGGGATCTGGCTGAGCAGGGCCGGGAGGTCATGCTCGAACGGCAAGGCTGACATCAGGGAGGCCCTGTGCACAACACTGAGATTCGCTACTTTATGGCGGTTGCAACCACCGGCTCGATCAGCGCCGCCAGCCAGCAACTGTTTGTCGCCATCTCCGCCATCAGTCGGCATATTCAGCGGCTGGAAACCCGGCTGGGGGTGACGTTGTTTGAACGCAGTCCACGCGGGATGCAGCTTAATGATGCCGGACATATTCTGGCAAACCATGTCCGTCGTAGCATGGCGGATATGGAGTTGGCCGTGGCTGAACTGCAAGGGATTAAAGCCGTGGCTCAAACCACTATCCGGGTGGTGTGTACTGATGGGCTGGCGTTTAACTTGCTACCGAACCTGATGGCAAAGTTTCGCCTGCTCCATCCCCGTGTCAGTTTTATCCTCACGGTCGGCACCGGCAGGCAGGTGCCGGAACTGGTGCGCAATGGTGAGTGCGATCTGGCTATCCGGTTTATTCTTTCTCCTGAGTCCGGTGTGGAAGTGCTGGCGTCTTTTCCCTCCCCGGTACTGATTTTTATGAAGGACGATCATCCGTTAGCGGAACGGGATATTCAGCTGGCGGATCTGAATGCCTGGCCCGTGGTGCTGCCAGACCAGTCAGCGACCATTCGCCAGCTTTTCGACCTCTCCTGCCGTATGAATAATGTCTTCATCGATCCCGTCTTCACCTGTAACCACTTTTCCACGCTGTACGAATTTGTCTGTCAAACTCCCGGCGCCATCAGCGTTAGCAGCCATTATTCGATAATGACGCGGGCGCGGCAGGATGGCCTGATCATCAAGACCATCAACCGCGACCAGTTGAGCCAGCGCAGCCTGCAATTGCAAAGTGAGATGGGAAAACCTCGCAGTGCGATGCTGGATGCTTTTTTTGTTTTCCTGCGGGAAGAGTTACAGCAGCGGGATCAGCAGTGTCGGAAAGAGTTTGATTTGCAGTTTCGTTGAGTCAGATCCGTAGCGGCGCGATTTATCGCGCCGCTACGAATGAATTATCCCGAGGGATTAACCGTTACGGAAGATATAGCTGTAAGCACTCAGGGCTGGCGCCCCCCCCAGGTGGGCATAGAGCACTTTCGAACCTTCCGGGAATTCGCCATTACGTACCATATCAATCATACCCTGCATGGATTTGCCTTCGTAAACCGGGTCGGTCAGTACCCCTTCGGTACGGGCGCACAGGCGAATCGCTTCCAGCGTGCCTTCGCTCGGTAAGCCGTATTCCGGGCCGCCGTAACGGGTATCCAGCACTACGTCCTCTTCGGTGATTTCACGTCCCAGTTCGACCAGGTTAGCCGTATTCTGCGCAATACGCAGGATTTGGGCTTTGGTCTTCTCGGGTTTGGCTGAAGCATCAATACCAATGACATTACGTGAACGGCCATCAGCGGCAAATCCCACCACCATACCCGCCTGGGTACTGCCGGTGACCGAGCAGACTACGATGTAATCAAATTTAAAGCCCAGCTCTTTCTCCTGCTGACGAACCTCTTCGGCAAAGCCGACAAAGCCCAGACCGCCGTAGGGATGTTCTGAACACCCTGCCGGGATCGGGAACGGTTTGCCGCCATTTTCTGCCGCTTCTTCCATCGCCTGTTTCCAGCTTTCGCGGATCCCGATATCGAAACCGGCAGAATCAAGGCGTACATCGGCACCCATAATGCGTGAAAGCTCGATATTGCCAACGCGGTCATAGACGGCATCGGCATAATTCACCCAGTTCTCCTGCACCAGAACACATTTCATCCCGAGATGTGCGGCCACAGCGGCAACCTGGCGCGTCTGGTTGGACTGCACGCCACCAATGGAAACCAGCGTGTCACAACCCTGCGCCAGTGCTTCCGGGATCAGATATTCCATTTTACGGGTTTTGTTGCCACCGAAGGCCAGACCGCTGTTGCAGTCCTCGCGCTTGGCGTAAAGTTCTACTTTACCGCCTAACTCTGCACTCAGACGTTTCAGTGGGGTAATCGGCGATGGACCAAAAGTCAGAGGATAACGGGGGAATTTTTCAAGATTCATAGCTTCTCTCCGGGATAAATGAAGTCGCACGCCTTAAATTATGCTGCGCAGTTGATATTGGTTTACGAAATAACAATATCGCATCGTGTTTGTTTTTCACATTTCGTTTTAATCACGTATTTTTTAATAAAAATCCATTCATTTTTATGATCTCGACTGGAAGTTACATTTTTCGGCGTCATGACGAAATAAAATTAACATCGCTAATGGATTTCCATCGACCCGTCCTTGGGTTTTTGATTAAAAATCATAAGGTTATCCTGATTTTGTTGAGCAAGGCTGACCTGATGTAGAACCCCTGAATTCATCGTTGCCTTCTATTGAATGCACGCGGCTAACAATGCTATTTCTTTGTCCATTCCTCCCCCATATTAATAATGAATAATCACATGGCTGAAAATTACCAATATGCGAGCAGTGCCCGCCAAGGGATGTTGAAAGGCATAATTTTATTAGTCATTGCGATTATTTTATGGGGGTGTAACTGGCCGGTGATGAAAGCGGGTCTTTCACATATCACGCCATTGTGGTTTTCTACCTTGCGTTTTTCCTCCAGTGCGGCCGTCCTTTTTTTATTGCAATTATCGACAGGACGGATACGTATTCCTGGACGCCGGGAGTTGCCGGTGATATTCAGTGTCGGCCTGTTACAGATGATGGCGTTTACTGCGCTGGGATGTATTGCGATGAATTATCTGCCCGCCGGAAAATCTGCCGTTTTGGCCTACACAACGCCATTGTGGGTCGTACCAGTTTCAGTGTTTCTGTTTAAAGAAAAATTATCCTCACTCCAGTTGTCCGGTGCGTTAATTGGCATTATTGGTATTGTGGTATTATTTAATCCAATTGCTCTCGACTGGCACGATCACGGGCAAATTATCGCCAACGGACTGTTGTTGCTGGCTTCTCTTTGCTGGGCTATCTGCATTTTGCATTTGCGCCATACTGGCTCCCGACTCAATGCCTTTGAACTGGCACCGTGGCAAATGCTGCTCGCTACCCTGGTGCTACTGCCGCTGGCATGGGGGTTTGAGGGCAACTGGAGCGGCGATAACTCCCGCGAGCTGTTAGCAATCACCTTATTTGTGGGGCCGGTCGCCACGGCGTTCTGTTTTTGTGCGGTCAATGCCGCCAGTGCATGGTTATCCGGCGTCACCCTTTCATCAATGATGTTGCTGGTGCCGATTACCGGCCTGCTGGTGTCGGTGCCTGCATTGCACGAAGAACTGACATTACCTCTGATGGCGGGCGCGTTGCTGATTGCTCTGGGTATTGCGTTACTGACGCGGAAAAAAGCATGACGACCGTTTTATAAAGGTATTTGTGTGGTAGAAAACACCTCACGCAAACCAATAAATGAACGGATCTGGCGTACACCGGGAAGAAATAATAATTGCTCGGCGTGGAGTTTATTAAAGCTCTGGTTATCTGCGGTGCGAATTAACATAATGTAGTCGAACTCACCGCTTACCATATGGCATTCCATGCAGCCGCGTATTTTACCAGCTTCACCTTCGAAATCTTTAAAGGATTCAGGAGTGGAACGATCAAGAACAATGCCAATCATCACCACCAGACCCGCATTTAATGTTTCCGGGTTGAGTAATGCAACAGTGTTTTTTATAAAACCGAGCTTTTTTAACCGTTCGACACGGCGCAGACAAGCGGGAGGGCTGAGGTTGATTTTCTCAGCCAGGGTGACATTAGCGATAGAGCTGTCACGCTGTAAAATTCGGAGTATTGCCATGTCAAAGCGGTCGAGTGTTTTATCACCATTTGTGATGTCCGGATTCTTCTTTTGCTCCATGATCTCCGCCTTGTATAATATGAATATCTTATTTTTGTCATAGCCTGTTCTTATATTTTTGCTGGCTACGAGAATTGCTTGTTTGCATCCTTTCATTGGAATATAAAAAAATCAATCAGAATTAAATCAACGCCAGTATTGATGAAGGTGAAAATGGCTTCGATTGACATTTATATCTCTGAACGCTTGCGACATTTGAGAAAAGCGCAGGGCTGGAGTTTGAGTGAAACAGAGAGAATGACCGGGGTCAGCAAATCAATGCTCGGTCAGATCGAGCGAGGAGAATCGAGTCCGACGCTGGCGACTATCGAGAAGATATCCGCTGGATTTCAGCTCACGTTAAAAGATTTCCTGAATCTGTCTTAACTCAGGAACCCATGCGTACGCATGCTATGCCTTAGCGGTACGAGAAGGTCATGGTGCAAAAAGTCATGATACATCACCTGGTTGAAGTGGATAAAAAGCCCCACTTTTTGATGCGGCATCTGTGGTTTTTACAGATTAAGCGCAATACGCTTACCATCTGGCAAGGTTACATCAAGCGCTAACTCACCACCCAGGGCAGCGACGTAACGTTTCAGGGTTGACAGTTTAGGGTCGTTATCAACCTTGCAATGCGCGCCTGGCTTTCAGGTGAGCGTTTTTCGAGCAATTTTTTATACGTCGCCATCTTCTTTTGCCTCTAGTGATTTCAGATGTGATGCGTACTCGCATCTGCAATTTTAATCATTCGTTTGTAGAATAGTTTTTCGACCTGGCCCTTCTTATCACCGGCGCATAAGATAATGGCCTTACGCGTTGGATCGAACGCAAAGAACAAGCGGAACGGGTGTCCACCAACCTGTACTCGCAGTTCTTTCATATTGGTATAATTTGAGTCGTTAAGCTGGTCGACCTGTGGGCGCCCCAGGTTAGGACCGTCTTCCTCGAAAATGCCAAAGTGGGCTAAAATTTCTTCCTGCACCTCGTCAGCTTGAGCCTCACACCAGTTATCAAATAACGTCCGTGTGATGATTTCCCAGGCCAATTCCATCAATTTCCTATAACCCACAAGCTATAAAAGGATTATACCTTGTAGGTTATATATGCAACATTTTAGACGCCAATATCTTCTATTTAGATGCTGGAAGTTAGTTCTTTGCTCAGCGTCTGTTCGCCGACCGAAGCGTATAATCCGCGATGACCGACCAGTCTTTGTCACCTCCGTCAGCATGAACAGCGCGGGCCATTTGCTCGTTCACTGCTGCCAGCATGGGCAGCTCTGCACTCAATGTTGCGGCGGCTTCTCTGGCGAGTCCCAGGTCTTTCAGGCCCAGACTGGCTTTGAACCCCGGTTCATAAACCTCTGCCATGATATTTCGTGAATAGACCTGATAGCTCCGGCCGCCAAACAATGTATTGAGTATGAGATCAAAGAATTGTGCTCGATCCAGTCCATTGGATTCCGTGAGCACTACGGCTTCCGCCATCGCTTCAATCGCCATAGTGATCATCATGTTGCAGGCGATCTTCACTGCATGTGCAGCCGTTTGTTTCTCTCCCATTTCCCATACGCGTTTGCTGATGACGTCCAGCACCGGCCTCACTCGGTCCAACGCATCTGGCTGACCGGCAGCAAGGACATTCAGCTCCCCGCGTGCGGCGACATCCGGCCGGCCCAACACCGGCGCTGCTACATAACTTATCCCGGCTTGTTGATGAACCAGGGCTAGTTGATGTGAAAAACTTACCGATATGGTTGAGGAAATAATATGCACGAGATTTGGGTTGGCTCCGGCAAGCAAGCCGCCATCAATGATGACTTGCTGGATTGCTGCATCGTCAGAAAGCAGAGTTATTGCGACATCACCCAGCAACGCCTCTCCCGGCGCATTGACGTTTATGATGCCCTCAATCTCACGGCCTGAGCGGCTCCAGGCATATACCCGGTGTCCGGCAGCCACTAAATTTCGCGCGATGGCACTCCCCATCGCGCCCATCCCAATGATGCCAATGTTCATGATGTTGTCCTCTGATGAATTAGATATGGCTGGCGCGTACACGCACCGGCGCAATATCCGTAAACTGCACGACGTCTGCCATTACCGCAGTGACTTCTGGTGAAGTAAAAGAAGCTTCGATGGCGGTGTCATCGCGGAAAATGCATTCGCATATCGCAACGGTTCCTGGCTGAGGCACTGCCGGATAAAAGGCTGCAACGCTGAGCAGGCCGTAGCGGGCAAATGACGCCATCACCAGCGGAAGATGTTTGCTGTGGTAGTAATCCTGGTCAAAACGGGATCCTGTCGTTCCGGCGTAGGTAACGTATACGGTTACGTGTGTCATGGTTATCTCCTGGTTTAAGCGGAATGAGGAAAAGGATTAATGCCCTGGGCGCGCACCTGCTCTGAATCCCTGTTCCCGCGCCCGCCATGTGATAAGAAATGCGATGATCAGCAGCAGGATGAGCACCGGTGGGAAAACCTGTGCCCCCCAGTTATTGAGCAAAATGCCGCCAACAAGACCGCCAGCTGCGATAGCGCCGTTCCAGGCCACCACATTGATCGAGAGCGCAAGGTCAGCGCCCTCGCCCGCGCTATCCGCCAGCGCGGTTTGCAGCAGCGTTGCTGCGCCACCGAAAGTGAATCCCCATACCGCTACACCGGCATAAATCACCGCCGGTACTTGTGCAGAGGCCATAAACACCACAGAAACCAGCGTAAAAATGGCAAGGCTAGCCAGCACGCAGGTACGCAGATGGCGATCTACCAGACGCCCGGTAACCGCGATCGCCAGCAATGCCGCGAGTCCAAAAGTGAGCAGAATGACATCTGTCTGTGAAGCGAGGCCCGCCAAATCAAGAAACGGTGCGATGTAGGTATAAAGAATGTTGTGCGCCAGCATCCAGGTAATAACGACGCTGAGGACCGGGCGTACCCCTTTGGTAGTCAGTACGTGCAGCAGCGGCAGGCGTTCATGGCGGGACTGCCCCGGATAATCGGGCACGCTGGTCAGCACCCATATCACCAGCACAACGGTCAGGGCAGATATCCCGGCAAAGGCACTTCTCCAGCCGATTACCCCACCAAGCCATGTTCCCAATGGCAGGCCCAGTGAAAGGGCGATTGGCGTTCCGACCATGGCAATCGCCATAGCTTTACCCTGCTGGTGGATGGCAACCATACGACGCGCATAACCGGCCAGCAGGCTCCATGACAGCCCTGCCGCTACCCCGGCAAAGAATCGTGCCATCAGTGTGAGCCAGTAATGTGAGGACAACGCGGTAATCGAGTTGAAAATAAAGAAACCGGCAATGGCAAGCAGCAGCACATTGCGGCGTCGCCAGCTTTGCGTGGCAATGGTCAGCGGTATCGCAGCCAATAGTGAGCCAAGAGCATAAGCAGTCACGGTCTGACCTGCGAGGGAATTCGAGATACTCAAGCCAGACGCGATTTGCGGCAATAATCCGGCTGGCAACGTTTCAGTAATGATGCAGATGAAACCTGTCATTGCCAGGGCAAGTAACGCTGAAACTGGCAGCCTCTGTGTTTCTGAATGGGGTTGCGGAGCTGCTCGCTCATTCGGTTGTGTAAAGATGGTCTCGTTCTCCATACGTCCTTCAATGTTGTGATATGTACCGATTGGTATATATATTGGTGTGGAAATTTGTACCTGGTATAACCGGGTGCCAACTTATGGGATCTATTTGTGTATCGATCGATACATTAGTCAGGAAGGAAATCTTTGTCAACGACATATGTATCGATTAGTATGTTAGTCGTTAGATTCTGACGGGAGAAAACAATGGCGACTATGGGCCGACCAAGAACGTTTGACAGAGATAAGGCGATTGAAGATGCCATGTTTCTTTTCTGGCAGCATGGCTATGAATCAACCTCACTCGCCCAACTGAAGGCCGGGATCAACAACGGCATCTCTGCGCCCAGTTTCTATGCCGCTTTTGGATCGAAAGAAGCGCTATTCCGGGAGTGCGTGCAGCGTTATATCGCCACTTATGCTCAGGTCACCGAGTTCTTATGGGATAACAACCTGTCAGCTCGCGATGCTCTTGAGACGACGTTACGCCGTTCAGCAGAAATGCAATGTGAGCCAGGACATCCATCCGGCTGCATGGTAGGTCTGGGGGCGATGAGCGCGCCCTCTGCTGAAAATGTTGCTGTCGCTGAACCGCTGGATCGCTCGCGTAATCGCACCAGAGCAGGCGTTGTCGCAACAATTGAGCGTGGCGTTGCGACGGGACAGCTTAACAAAAGCGTCGATGTGAAAGCATTAGCGGCAATGTTCAGTACTTTTTTGTTTGGTATATCGATTCAGGCGCGCGATGGTGCCAGCCTTGATGAGCTGAACAAGGCTATCACGCAGATGATGTGGCTGTGGGATAGCAATAAACAGAATGAAGATTGATATTTTCCGTCGTTATAACGGCAGGAAGATTACCCATCTTCGGATGCGAATTCAGTTTGAACCGCTATTCGAATAGCGTTGCGTAACTGCATCGGGGTACGAATAACGTATCCTGATGGTTGTTATAGCTCAGCGAAACTCCCCCTCATTTACCTGATGAATTAATCCAGCCGACAGCAAATTTGCAGTGCAGATAAAGTTTTCCGCCCTTTTGCCGATATTATCTCCCATAGTAAACCGTTACTTTTATGGATGAAAACATGTCGAAAAAATTGACTCTGTCTCTATTGGCAACAACATTAACGCTGACCGGATGTGCTTCAAAACCCCTTCCTCCGACTGAAAAGCGTGTTCAGACTGAAACAATTACTTCAGAAAACCAATCCCAGCTTACTGTTGAAGGTTGGCAGGACCTCGAAACCGATTACAGCCGCCCATCAGACACACAATTGCGTTATATCACTCAAGGTGACACCACTAAAGCGACGGCATTAAAAACACTTCAGTTTGTTTCAATGATATTTGTCGGCGGCCAGATTCAGGGGTTTAGCAAGGATCAACTTAAAGGAACACAAGCCGTTGGCGTTATGAATCCGTCGCTTTCATACCTGACCCCGCGAGTGAGCGAAGTCCTGAAAGCCGAGATGGATCGTCTGCCAACCAAAAAATACGAAAAACCGCTAATTATAAAGCCATTGACCTGGAAGCTGATTTATAAAAATCTCGCAGGCGGTGATGACAATTATCAATTAGTGATGACGACGACACTCACACGTACTGTCAGCGATCCAGCGGGACACCCAACATCCAAACAAATCGAATGCAGCTCGGATGCAACCACGCCGCAATTCACCCTCCCGCAGTGGCAGGCAAATAATTATGCCAAAGTAAATGAGGTCACGCAGAAACTCATGGATAGCTGCGTAACAACCTTCACCAGCCAGGTGCGATCCTTTCTTTGATGCGGCCAACATATAGGCATCATGGGAAAATAGAACAGGGTAAAAAATGAAAAAGTCGATAACGCTGCTGGCAGCACTGACAACGTTGTGTGCAGTCAGTGCGGTACAAGCCAGCGATGAAAAATTGCCGCCGCCGAATGTCAGCAATGTTTTTATCAATCCTCTTTATTTCTATCGTCAGAATGACCACCTCACCTACGTCACGATGGTGAAACTGAATAATGGTTCCAGAGTTGAACGCTGGAATACCGTGGACTGCGGGAATAAAAAATATTACCGATTGTATCTCGATATCTTAAATAAAGACGGCAAACTGAGTGAGCGCTTTTACGGCGATAAAAGTTATGGGCGCTACGCCCCGCCGCTGGAAATATCTGGTAATGAGGCAAAAGCAGCCGCAATCCTGTGCGATATCAAAGTTAAAAACAGCGACTGGGTTTACAGCGAAAAGAAAAATAATGTCGGTAAGGATATTCCGGAAGCCTCTTCGTTGGTGGATGTCGCGAATGTCATCAAAGTTAAGGACAAGCTGCTTGTCCGGTTGGGTTACGGCTACGATGAGATCGATTACGACCCGCCTTACGATGCTCCTTTTGATCTTAAAGTCGAATACCACGTTTACGACTGTAAAACCGACCAGGACACGGTGATCGGGGCGACAGATGTAGATCCTCACGGGTTCGTTACCGACAGTTTGATCGGTGAAGCAATGAAAAAGCGTGCATCCGACTTTACTAATAGTCCGGCAGTTGTGGAATCATTCAAAACAATGTGCCGCATGGACGAACCCCAGCGCTATGCCGGATCAGGGAAATACCAGAGTCATCCGCATAAAACGGTTGCCAAATACAGCGGACCAATCCTTCCTGACTTCAGGGATAATAATCCGAACTGGATAATGAAGTTTCCGCTGACACCGGAGGTGGAGTCGAAGGGGATGGCACTGATTGCGAATTGGGCGGAGCCTCGCTTCAGACAACTCAAATGGTCAGAAACGCAGGCCGATGATAAGCCGGTGAAAATAATCGCTGATGTTCAGGCTAATGGACTGGTACGGCGGCTTGAGGACTACAACGTTTTTCTCGCGCAGCGCATTATGGTCGCCAATGACATTCAACTGGAGGGGGCAATGAGCATCAGCCCTCTTCCGTCCATCACGCAAAGGATCGAAACTACGCTACGTTTCCCTTTATTTAAGGGGCAGCATTATCATGTGCTAACGCTGACCAAGGGGCAAGACGGCGAAAAGGTCACGCGGATTGAGCGAGACTGCGACGTCGTATCCAGTGGAGATGCTGCAAAGATTAACGCCGCATTTACCGGGAGTTACTGGCGCGTGGAATGTACGCAGTCAGGTTCAGATGGTCCGGAAAAATCAGCAATCGCATGGTTAAATGATTTGCGGATCTTCCTTCCCCTCGAACGTACTTATCATGGTGTGGTAAAACCGATAGCAATTACGGATGTGGGGATTACCCGTTAAAAACGCTTTTTATCGGGTATTGGATGCGGCCATAACGTTTGGCTGCTACCTGGACGGAATAACATCAGGGATGCTTCGGTTTCCTTGATGTTAACGCAGTAAAATGTGTTTATCGGTATTCAGTGCCGTCATAATGTACATCATGCGATGGTAATAGACATCGCTACTCGCTCAGAGATAGAATAAGGTTCAACTTTATTAATTAAAATCAGTAACTAAGGATTTATTTTGAAATTGATTTCTGGGTGGGCTTATTTCGCGTTTTTTTCTCTGCCAGCATTTTTATCTCAACCTATGTACATGCCAGCGTTATCACCTATACACCGGCTCAATCCGATGAGATAGCCGGGCATGCAACGCGAGCAGTCAGGCTTGCGGAATGTGTCGCACTCGGTGCCCAGGCAAAGGTTGACGGTAAAAAATTGCAGGTCCTTGCTAAAAACTTTAGCAAAGAGTCAGATGAATTTTTAGCGGGTATTGATGCAGGGAATATTTCAAAAGAAGCAGCGGGTAAGATCCCGATGATTTGGAGTGCTCTTCTAAATGATTATCACACGTCATATGAGTTTGTGAAAGGCGCACTATGGAATGCTGAACAAGAGCAAGCACGGAAAGCATTTTCGGAAGGCATTGACTCTAATCAGACATGGTCAAAATACAGTAGCGCCCTGACAAACTCAGCTGCATTGCTTTATAATGACAAAAACTGCGAGTTGTTATAATACATATTTCATCGTGTATTATTAGGAGCTGTTTTACTCTAAAAAATAATTATTTATGGGCAGTTATGGGAAACTTTCTCACCTGGCTGTCTCACTGGGGCTGGCACTGGTATTTTTTCAACGGTCTGCCCCATACCTTTATGGTAAAAAAGTTAGAGCCATATGGATTTTAATTAACTTCAACTTTCTCTACAATAAATCCATCCCTACGGAAAAAGTTTAATACTCGTTCTATGTTGCCTATGCCCCACTGATTAGATATTGCCACAACCTCGCCAGATGCAAGCTCGATCAAGTCATCGTCATTTATATGATATCGGTTTCTTTTCTCGTCACTGATAAGTTCTGCTAAGGCAATAGTACGGTTTTTTATGACGCCAGATAATTTCATATGGAGCCCATCTGTTCCCCCTACTTCTAGTACGAGCCATTTTCATTTTAGCCATCTAACTTTACATAATTGGAGTTATGTAAAGTTAGGATCCTTTAAAGGATCCGGGTATGATAATTGCCACCAGTCGTATTTTTGGCATCAGCAACAAAACTGTTCATAAATCAGGCGTCGCTACGTAAAATTTGCAGGGTAATTCCCCGCGCGTTATTCCAGAATTTACGTAGCGCGATCAATTCAATAATCGGCCAAATAACACACAATAATGACGGAATTTGTACAGAACACCGCTCTGGCTCTCAACTTCCCCGATGACGGTGACATTTCAGCGCGACTGAAAGAGTTTGTTCAGGACAGGGATGCGTTTTCAACCAACACCTGGTCACAGCTGATGAGTGTAATGGCAGTATGCTGGCGCTGGTCGCAGGAAAATCAACGCAGCTTTTTGCCAATGTTGTCCAGCGATCTCCGTGACTATCTCTCCTGGCTACAGCAGACTGGACGGGCCTCAAGTACCATTTCAACGCATGCCTCGTTGATCTCAATGTTACACCGTAACGCCGGAGTCACACCGCCAAACGTCTCACCCCTGATTTATCGTGTAATGAAGAAGATAAACCGCATGGCGGTGACGTCCGGGGAGCGCGCAGGTCAGGCCGTACCGTTCAGACTGGCCGATCTGGAGAAGGTCGATGATTACTGGGCGGGTTCTGAACGCTTGCAGGAATTGCGTAACCTCGCCTTTCTGCATATCGCCTACAGCACCCTGCTCCGTATCAGTGAAATTTCGCGCATCCGCGTGCGCGATATCTCAAGGGCTGAAGATGGGCGGATCATTCTCGACATTTCACATACAAAAACTATCGTCATGACGGGTGGACTGATCAAAGCGCTGAGCAGCTATTCCAGCCAGCGTATTGATGAATGGCTTAAGGCATCTGGCCTGTTAAGTGAGCCTGATGCATTTCTGTTCTGTCGGGTGCATCGATCCAATAAGGCGCTTCCGTCAGAACACCAAATATTAAGTCGCCCTGCTGTTGAGGACATTTTCAGAAAAGCCTGGGATGTTGCGGGTCAGAGCGAGCCAGTCAGGGCGAATAAAAACCGCTACCGTAACTGGAGTGGTCACAGTGCGCGTGTTGGTGCTGCGCAGGACATGACTAAAAATGGCTATCCGGTAGCGCAGATCATGCAGGAAGGCACCTGGAAAAAGCCTGAAACCCTGATGCGTTACATTCGTAATGTTGATGCGCATGAAGGTGCGATGGTCGATATGATGGAAAAAAAGAAAGGCAGATACTGACCTGAAGTTATCTCAGCTGTGCTGGCGAATTACCAAAGCGATAGCGGAATCGTTCGGTAAATCGTGATACCGATTTGTAGCCGCATGCATCAGCAACCTGGGTAAGATTCCAGTGGGTAGTTTGGATCAACATTAGGGCATGGTGCATCCGGATATCCAAAAGCAACTGTTCAAACCGCACGCCCTCCTGCCGCAAGCGTCGTCGAAGTGTCGATTCACTCATCGCCAGTGCATCACCGGCAAGTCTGGCGGTCCATCCTTTATCCGGCGCTTCTCGTAACAGCTTGCTCAGACGTGGAAAAATTCCCTGCTGATGAGGTAATAAGAAGTGAACACGTTGTTCCGCCAGTACCAGAAGAAGGTCAAAGATGCGCAGGCGAACCCGCTCATCACTCATCAGTGGGTTTTGCAGCGTTGCCAGTAAATCTTGCACTGAGTCTTTAATATCGCTCAGTAATTCCACTGTGGTTATCTGCGCATTTTTTCTGGCAGCGGCGAGATATTGCGGAAAATGTTGATAGAAACCGTCGAGCACATCCGAATTCAGGGAAATAAACAGGGAACGAAACGGGGAAGCATCGTTTGCCGGATACTTAACATAGTCAGCATCGACCCCCTGGTCGATCACGCCCAGCAGCGTTGGTGTGTTCAGTTCATACGAAGTTGCGACGTGGGAGAACTCAATCCTGCCGGAAAGCACCAGCAACAGTGTCGGTTCATAAAAGAAAAATGAACTCGCCTTCTGCTGAATCTTCAATTCTGGCCATGCAACGGAGATTAAATTTGCCCGCCGAAGACTGTCACGGGAAAAACCAGACCCTGGCACTGGACTCTCTTTAACAGGCAATGCACTTTCACTGGTCATGGTTTTTCCTGATTTTGTATCGTTAAATCTTCACGTCTGGATTCAGGCTATAAAGCCCGGTCAGCTTGGCTTCAGCCAGGACATGACTCTTTTTCACTGCTTGCAGGATGTTAGCTCCAGTCAGTTCGCCTTCGACTGTCAGGGTCGGCGTTGCCAGTGCATATAATGTGAAAACATAATGATGCACGATCTCATCATTCCAGGGTGGGCATGGGCCATCATAACCATAGTAAGTCCCGCCCATAGCATCATCGCCGGCAAACCAGGCGGTATAGTCGTTGATGCCATGTTTCAGTCCACCAGGTGCTTGCGGCCCGGTTTTGCCCTTGGCCGTAATGCCGTTTGACTGTGCACCCTCAGCGATTTCTGTCTGCGTAGACGGAATATCAAACAGCGACCAGTGATAGAAATCGGTTCGCGGCAGTGAAGCCGGAACAACTTTGCCTTCCTGATTGACGTTTTCGCCGCTGGTCGGGACATCATAATCATGGCAAATCAATACCAGTGACTGTGTTCCGGCAGGCAAATCTGACCAGCCGAAATGCGGGTTCTGGTTATCAGACAAACGTACATGGTTCTGTGCATCATAAACCGCGAAGCTGTTTTTCCCGGGGATGACTTCCCCGTCATTGAAGCTGTGGCTGAATAATTTCATCTCTTCTCCTTGTGCGACTCGGATGGAACGACAATCAACGTCAACCTGATTATAAGAAGCTTCTCGACTTTATGACGATCTAATCCGGTCAAATTTATCCCCGAAGCCGTCATTATGGACCGGATTGGTTATCTGATGTGCATCATCATGGCTTGTGGTGACTATGGACTTTCCGGAAGTACGATTCAAACAAAACTAAAGTTTATTAAAGTTGTCTTTAATAAAATCCACAGCCATTAAAATCATTTTTAGTACATTGTCAGTTATTAAAGGCAGGGATACATCGTCTCGCTTCCAGGAAAAGAGTACCTTCAGCAGTCAGCGTGACTCTGCGTTTGCTGCGGTTAAACAGGCACTGGACCAACATCGACTGTTGCGCGTGATTTTTGTCATCGATGCAGTGCGCAAAAAAATCTCCCTGTAATAAGTGAAATAGGATTAATCACATAGGTTTCAACCGACAAACAATAGCCGAAACCGATATTTTATTGCCATAGATTCTGAACCATCTATTCATATTGAAAAACGATGTCGATCTTTTCTTCGGCAACATTGACGGTTATTTCACATTTGGACCAAATCGCAGTCCCATCAGGCATACCGCTTTCGACAGAATGCTGCTGAAGTTCGCGTAACGCTTCGGATAAGTCGGCAACAGCCAGATGATCAGGCTCGAACCAGTCCGGCTCGCCACTGTCATCCAGATAATCAAATTCGAACTCCCCTGCTCCAGTTGCAGAAAACAGTTTGGCTTTGACAAACAACTCGCTGGCATTCGCGGGTCCACAGCTATAAATAATCTGTCCGATCCTCTGATAAAGAAGTTCGTCTTGCATTGCTTCACCTCGATGAATACTTTTCTTGTACAGTATCATGATGTTGCGATCTTCCATCACACATAATTTCCGAAAGTCACTCTGGCTACTGGGATCCTTTGGATCTGAATTTTGCTCCAGTGAATCCTGTCAGAACAATGCCAGACTGAAGTTACATTTCGTATTCTTCAACTTGAGGTGATTTGAAGAGTTAAAGATAAGATTACGTTTTTTCACATAACCTGCACAACCTATGTCTAAAGAGAAAATTTAAGAGAAGGTATTACCTCATCTCTTAACAAAATGGGTAAGAGAATTGAAAATATAATAGCTTCATCATGAAAATTCCCTTCACTGGAAAGATCAGTATGTATATACTCAATTTAAAGCAGTATTTGAGGTCATGCAGATAACGACCTTCTTACATTCAAAACCAGATTTTGGAGATGTCCATGAACGAATCACTGAAAGCGATAAATAACATTCGTACACTCCGTGCACAGGCACGAGATCTGGCTCTGGCTGATCTTGAAGAAATGCTTGAGAAATTAAGCGTAGTCGTTGCAGAACGTCGTGAAGAAAGTCATGCCGAAGAAGCGGCCGTTCGTGAGAAAGCTGAGAAACTCGCTAAATATCGTGAGCTGTTGCTGGAAGACGGTATTGATCCTACTGAACTGCTGGGTGCTTTGCAGAGTGCAGGAAAACCTCGCGCAAAACGCGCACCTCGTCCGGCCAAGTACAAATATACCGATGAAGATGGCCAGGAAAAGAACTGGACCGGCCAGGGTCGCACGCCAGCTGTGATTAAAGCGGCAATCGACAGCGGTAAATCTCTGGATGATTTCCTCATCTAAATAGCCTGTCGATGTGATGTGGGCGAAGTGCCCACATCATTGCATTTCTTTTTTGCCGTCTATTCAATCAAGACTTATCACTGTTGCATCACATCAACAAGTTTCTAATCCTATTTCTCTGGCCCTGCACCCGGGTTAATAACGAGCAACACCACTGAGTGCGAATTGTTGAGCAAGACATGCGCAGTACGATTAATTTTGCATAAGTAAGCACACTGCATACTTTATTCGAAGCTTTATGTTAGTTTCGTCATGAGTACCTGCTATCCAAGAGTGAGACAATGCATCTGATTACGGTCACCACCACATCCACCACTACCACCGCAACCTGCGGCGGCGTGAGTGTTTCTGTGGCGAATACCTGAGCAGACAGAATCTCAAACCCCGCCGTTCTGGACGGGGATCAAAACTCCGTTCATCGCCGGTTTGAATGGAGACACTTCATGAAAAATGCATTACTGATTATTGATATGCAACAGGGACTGTTTCATGGTCCGCATATTCCCTATGCTGCCAGCTCAGTTTTATCCAATATCAGACTTCTGATTAAAAAAGCCAGATTGTCAGGTACTCCGTTGTTTTTTGCCCGCCACACCGGCCCGGATGGATCACCTTTTAGTGAGCAGAGTCCCCTGACGCAACTGATACCTGAACTTAACGTCAATGTTGAACAGGACAGCGTATTTATCAAAAAATATCCTAACTGTTTCCGTGATACGGTACTGCTACAGCAGCTTAAGCGAAGCAATATTGATCAACTGGTGATTGCCGGAATGAAATCAGAGATTTGTGTGGATACCACCTGTCGTGCAGCTTTTGATGCCGGGTTTAAAGTGGTGCTGATTTCAGATGCACATACTACGATCGATAATCCGGCCCTGACAGCGGATAATATTATTCGCCATCATAACCAGACTCTGGCTGGCCCCTTTGTTAGTCTGGTCAGCACAGAGGAATGGGTGGCATAAAACTGAGTCAAATAACTGTGCTTAATAATGCAGTGAATCATTTTTTTCCTGAACAGGGTGCGATGCCGGTAACGGCCGTATCGGCAGACTTCATAAATGGACATGTTATTCCTGCGCACAGTCATGACCTCGCTCAACTGCTGTATGCGATTGAAGGGGTCTTGGTCATTGAGACCAGTGCAGGGCGCTGGGTCGTCCCACCCAGCAGAGGCGTTTGGTTAAAAGCGGGTATCAGCCACACGGTGCGTATGCGTGGTGCGGCCAGGATGCGCAGTATTTTTGTGCTGCCCGATGCGATACCGGGACTTCCCGACGAGGACTGCGTTATTGAAGTGTCTCCGTTACTGAGAGAGTTGATTTTGGCGGCGACCAGAGTCGAGGGAGATTACCTGCCAGATAGCCGTGATGCGCGTCTGATGCGGTTTATCCTTGATGAGTTGTGCACATTACCGGTTTTACCCTTCAACCTTCCCTGGCCGCAGGATTCCCGCATTTTACGAGTTTGCCAGTTGCTGTCTGCGGAACCCTCTGATGCCAGAACCGCTAACGACTGGGCTGACCTGCTGTCGATGACAGTCAAAACTTTCCATCGTCAGTTCCACAAACAAACCGGCGTGACATTTGGCCGCTGGCGGCAGCAGGCCAGACTGCTGCTGTCGCTGGAGTCTCTGGCGCAGGGCCAGCCGGTCTTACAGGTGGCGTTACAGCATGGCTATGAGAGCCAGAGTGCTTTTGCGGCGGCTTTCAAACGTCAATTTGGCATGCCGCCTTCGGCTTTTTATTCTTAATCGTTGCTTTTTCGCAGTACCAACCCGGTGATGACGCAGAGCAACATGGCGATCCCCGCGAGATAAAAAGCATCGCTGTATGCCATCAGCAACGCATTCCGTTGTATCTCCTGGTTGATCAGTGCCATCACCTGCATACGTAAACGGGTTAAACCCTCTCCATAGAGCGCCGCAGCGTAACTGATGTGCTGGTGAGACAACCGATTTACCATCGCGACCATGCTTCCCTGGGTGCCCTGAGAAAAATCCGTGACAGCGTCACCGAGTCGTACGGCATGAAACCTGGCGCGCTCCACCACTATCTGACTCGACAGCGCGATCCCTATCGCGCCGCCAACATTTCTTATCATGGAGAACAGACCCGAGGCAGATCCAACCTGTTCTTTTTCCAGCCCCTGAATCGCCATCACCCCTAACGCGACGACGACCAGCGACTGGCCGATGCCGCGTACCACCAGTGAGGGCACAATCACATTAGCCGCCGCATCAGGATTAAGATGGATGTTCATCAGGCATCCCAGAGCCGTGATGAGAAATCCGACGATGATGATGGTTCGCGCACTGGTCCAGCGCATCAAATGCGGTGTGGCGAAAGACATAATGAACTGAATGATGCCATAGGGGATCATCATGATACCGATCTGGCTGGCGTTATATCCCTGTACCTCGGCGAAGTAGTTCGGCACCAAAAAGACCACGCCAAATACCACGGCACCGAAGCAGAACTGCATCAGGCTGGCGATGCCAAAATTGTAACGTCCCAACAGACGAAGGTTGATAAAAGGTGTTTTACTCCTGAGTTCAACCCAGACAAACCCGACCAATCCGATTACAGCCAGCAGCGTACAGTTAATGATATAGGCGGAAGAAAACCAGTCGTTACGCTCGCCCTCTTCCAGCATGATCTGGAGTGCAGACAACCCCAGTGCCATGGTGATAATGCCCCACCAGTCTCCCTGCCGTAACTTTTCCAGCATCAGTGGCTGGGGTTTAACCGACCAGCCAATCGCCGCCAGCAACAACAGACCCGGTGGCACCTGCAAATAGAAAATCCACCGCCAGGAATAGACGTCTGTCAGCCAGCCTCCCAGTGACGGCCCGGCAGCCTGAGCAACATTGTTGGCAACGGCGAACAGGGCCATGCCCAGCGCATGTTTTCTGGCAGGCAACTCACTGACAATAAGTTGAAAAGAGAGCGGGATCAGAACGCCACCGAAGGCACCCTGTAACGCGCGGGAGACGATCATGGTCTGTATATTCGGTGCCATAGAGCAGAGGACCGAAAAGATCACAAAGCCCGTGGTCCCGGTCATCAGGACTCTGCGCATCGAAAAAATTGATACCAGCCAGCCTGTGACAGGGATGATGATGATTTCCGCTACCAGATAAGCCGTGGTGATCCATGACCCCTCTTCAAATGACGCACCCAGTGAGCCGCGTATATCCGGCAATGAAGCATTAGTCACATGCACATTCATCCCCGCCATAAAACAGCCCACTACGCTGCCCAGCACGGCTACCCAGGTACGAAGCGAAATGGAGTTTGTGGGTTCTATGGTCAGTTGCTTAGTCATGATGGGTGTCCACGGTCACCAAAACGGACATCCCCGGACGAATCACATCTTCTCCGTACTGTCCTTCTGAGAGCCGAACCTTCACCGGCATACGCTGGACTATTTTGGTGAAGTTCCCCGTCGCGTTATCTGGCGGCAACAGCGCGAACTGAGCGCCAGAGGCTGGAGCGAAGCTGTCCACCGTTCCACGAAAGCGCCTGCCACCATAGGCATCAACGCTGATTTCCGCAGGCTGACCAATGTGCATGTGATCAAGCTGGGTTTCCTTGAAGTTGGCAATCACATAAACATTGTCAGGCACCACCGCGAGTAAAGGTGCCCCCGTTTCAACATATTGCCCGGTTCTGATGGATCGCTGTCCGACGGTGCCGGTAATCGGACTGATGATATTGGTACTGGCTAAATCAATCCGCGCAAGATTCAGTTGCGCCTGAGCCTGGCGCAACGCCGCATCAGCATTGTCCTGCTCGGCTACGGCTGCCTGCCGCTCACTCGCCAGCACCCCGCTCTCCTGTCGGGTGATTGATAATGCAGCCTGTGCCTGCGCAACTGAGGCAACCATTTTTTTCATCTGGGCGTTAGCGGATTCCAGCAGTTGTTCACTGCTGACATGTTGACTGACCAGCCGCTGCTGTCGCTGCGCTTCCTGCACGGCACGGGCGGATTCGGCTATTGCTGCATGGACGGTTGCCATCGCTTCATCAACGCGATTTTTCTGCTGTGCCTGACGTGCATCCAGATTGAAAATCTGCGCCTGCCGGAGACGCTTTTGCGCCTCTGCTGACTTCACGACCGCTTCCGCCTGACTAACCTTCGCCTGATATTCATTATCGTCAATCCGGGCCAGCACCTGTCCTGCGCTGACGCGCTGATTATCCTGAACCTCTACGACCGCCAGATAACCACTGACCCGTGGTGCAAGCGTCACAATATCGGCCCGCACATAGGCATCATCGGTATCGGTCATCCAGCGGGCGGTCGTCCACCAGTAAATTCCCCATGTCAGTGCGATGATCAGCAGAAATATGGCGATCATCAGAGTACGGGGGCGGGGTTTTGCATAGTGATGAGTAAAGGCCTGCTTTTCAGCAACCTGCGGATTCTTGGTCATTGTTTTATTTCTCTGTTATCGACAAGGGAGATCTGAGATGGAACAGGCCTACGCTGCGGCTCTGGTAAGGGTATGGACGGAGCCTGCTGCCAGCCGCCCCCGAGCGATTTAAACAGCGCGATCTGTGTATTGATCAGTTGGGTGTCGGCGCTGGCTAACTGGTGCTGAATAGCGATGTCAGTGCGTTGTGCATCCAGAAACTCCAGCGCGGTCGCTGCGCCCTCTTTTCTGGCAATGGACGCAAGTTTTAACGCATGCTGACTGCCAGCCGCCGCCTTTTGTAACGCTGCATTCTGTTGTAATGCCGCGTTATAATTCGTCATACCTTGCTGTACATCTTTCAGTGCACCAAGAATGATGGCATCGAAATGTGCCAGAGCAGACTGCTCGTGGGCATTCGCCTGAGCAAGACGTGCGCGTTGCTCACTCTCATTCGGGAATGACCAGGAAATAAGTGGACCGAGACTCCAGATGGTCGCTCCGCTTTTATCCCACCCATCTGGCTGATGGGCTGAGCTGAACACGCTGCCGCCAATCGATATTTGGGGGTAGAAGTCGGCAGTAGCGACGCCGATGCGAGCCGTTGCCGCAATCAACGCCTGCTGAGCGCGCAGGACATCCGGGCGTCGGCTTAACATTGTCATCCCCTCACTATGAGGAACCGCAATGCTTGTCAGCGAGGGCGTTGACTGACACTGCATTGCCGCCTGAGGTGGGTTGTCAGGCAATTGCCCCATTAATACGGCAAGCTGAGCAAGGACATTGTGGCGCGCAGCCTGTAAGGGAGGAAGCTCAGCTGCTGCCAGTTCAACTTGGTTCTGCGCACGTATCACATCCAGCTCAACACCTGCACCGGACTGATACAATTGGCTGGCGAGTTGCTGGCCCTGTGTTGCCAGCAGCAAAGAACGCTGTGCGATACCGATCCGCTGGGCGTAACTACAGGCACTGAGCCAGGCGCGGGTGGTTTCGGCTGCAACCAGCACGCGCGCGCCCTCCTCTTCTGCCATCACCGCCAGCACATCGGCGTTGGCTGCATGGCGCATCGAACGGAGGCGACCAAAAAAATCGATTTCCCACTGCACATCGATACCAATGCCATAACGTGCACCGGTACGGATATGGTCGGATTGATCCAGAGCGGCTTCTAACTGGTCATTTGCAGTACTGCCGTATCCGGCCTGAGTATTCAGGGATGTCGTGGGAAGACGCGCTGCATCCGTTTCATCCACCACAGCTTTTGCTGCCCGGAGATTTGCAGCGGCCATACGCAGATCGCGATTATTAGTCAGCGCCTGTTCAACCGCGTGATTCAGATCCGCATCGTGATAGAGGGTCCACCACTTATCAGGGATGGACACGCTTTGCCCGTCGAGTTTCACGGGTAAAGTGGTTATGGGGGGCTGTTCCGGCCCTGATGTACAACCTGCTAACAGCAGGGGGAATAAGGCAACATAACATCCAGCGGATTTGTTCATTGGACAAACTCGTTAATGAGAATGCGTCCAGGTTACTAAATTGCTGGGTGTCTTTATGTCGCGTGCTGGACTATCTTTATCGCGAAATGGACATTCGGGCATGGCGAAGGTAGCGTGACAGGAAACTTTCTTGCCCTACCCTTTGGTTGAACAACCAGCGAAGTGTAGGCTTGGGGTGGCCAAATTGGTCTGAACCCGGTCATCTGTGCTTGGGTACAAGATGAAATACTTCAGATACTTATTATGTTAAATTATCTATCCGTTTCTGCCTGCCAAACCACACCCGTAGTACCCTTCTTACTATTCGAATCTTAAAAGTCTAAAAGACTTAACTGTGGCTGTATCGTCCGGCTATTTTTCGGGATGTATGAAGGATACGGAGGATGCTCACTTTGGTTTCGTCAGCCACATACACAACTATGAAGGGAAAGTGTGGTATTACGAGCTTTCTATGTTTGACGGTGCGCCCGGCCGGTACTCCAGCCATAGGGTTTTCCTTGAGTATACTCACCATCGCTGCGAGTCTGTCATCGGCAGCAATGGCGACTAAAGCACCTGCTTCTTTGTTCAGGTAGAGAAAAATGTTTTCTCTGTCAGCCAGCGCGCGTCTCTCCCAGACAATATTCGTGGTCACAATTTCCCCTGAGCAGCTCGCTGTCGCAGATCATCCATGTGTTTTATCACTTCATCATTGTTAAGGTACTCGCCTTCACCAGAGTTATGACGATTGAACGCGTGAGCTATCTGTTGCTCCAGCCAGTGCTCATGATCACTGTTTTGAAATCGGAGTTCTTCTGCTGCCAGCTCTTCTGCGCGCTGACGCATGAGTTCAGTAAGGCTCACCTGCTGGCGCTCCGCAGCAAGCATAGCCAAACGTTTCGTTTCATCATCTATCCGAAAATGAATAGTGCTGCTCATAATGCTGCCTCTTGTGGTGTCGTTTGTGTTGTCATTATGAGCGTAAACCATCTTAGTGTCATCCTCGGATGCAAAACTAATCATGCAGCCAAACTACTGTATATACTTATTATGTTAAATTACGTATTCGGATATGCTCCCCGGCACACCCCACCTGTAGCGGCGCGATTTATCGCGCATCGTTCTGCGATGATTATGGAAACCCCGCGCGATAAATCGCGCCGCTACGGCAAAATTCCACACGCATTACCCTGCTCTTTTCTTAGATTTCACGTAGAGACGCCTGAACGGATTACTAATTATGCCTGGGACTCATCCTCCACGGTATCCCGGTAGACATAAACCTCCTCGACCATATCGTGCGGGAATGTTTGCACCGATAAAAGCTCACAGGTTTCAATTCCGTCATGCTTCATCTGTTTAAATGCATCATGTGCGACTTCATGATTCCCTCTATCATCGTCACAAAACGCGACAAAGAAATCACTCGGTTTAATTCACCTCACCCGTAGCAGCGCATAATCTCCTCCCAATCCCATGCGTGTTCATCAGAATTCACGCAGCGACACCATCACCTGGTGATGACAGCCTTTGACTGTTCTCCCACAGATTATTGATATCCGGCCTGCAGGCATCCGCGATAGCATAAATTTGTCTTGGTTTTTTAGAGAACCAGAGTGTTTTGAAGATACAAACATTTAAACTGTCCATTGCAGAAATATGCTGACCTGCAGCCAGTCATTAATGATTTTCCGGGCATGAAGAACATCGCTGAACCAGTGTCCACTCAGGCATTCATCCCGAAAGCGACCGTTGAAACTCTCAATAAATCCGTTCTGAGTTGGCTTGCCCGGCTGGATTAAGCGCAACTCAACACTATGTTCAAAGGCCCATTGATCCAGTGCGCGGCAGGTAAATTCCGGGCCCTGATCGGTTCTTACCGTCGCAGGATATCCACGAAACAGCGCAATGCTGTCCAGAATACGCGCGACCTGAACACCTGAAATCCCGAAAGCGGTGGTGATCGTCAGACACTCCTTCGTGAAATCATCCACACAGGTCAGGCACTTAATCCGGCGGCCGCTGGCAAGTGCATCCATGACAAAATCCATCGACCATGTCAGGTTCGGTGCATCCGGGCGAAGAAGCGGAAGTCGCTCAGTCGCCAGCCCCTTACGGCGGCGCCTGCGTTTTACACCCAAGCCGTTAAGGTGATAGATGCGGTAAACCCGCTTGTGATTAACGCAAAGGCCTTCACACCGCAGAAGTTGCCAGATACGCCGGTAACCAAAGCGGCGGCGCTCAAGTGCCAGCTCTGTGATGCGTAGAGACAACTGCGCGTCAGCAGCCGGACGCTGAGCCGAATAACGGCAGGTCGACAGGGACAAACCTGCCAGCCTGCAGGCACGACGTTGCGACAGACCTGCGGCCTCACACATGACTTCCACGGCTTCCCGCTTCTGATCTGTCGTCAGAACTTTCGGCCAAGAGCCACCTGAAGCGCCTCCTTATCCAGCATGGCTTCAGCGAGCAGCTTCTTGAGACGGGCGTTCTCCTCTTCAAGCGACTTGAGCCGCTTCACTTCGGGAACTTCCATGCCGGCAAACTTCTTGCGCCAGGTGTAAAAGGTAGCGTCTGAAATAGCATGCTTACGGCAGAGTTCCCGGGCTGAAACCCCGGCTTCGGCCTCGCGGAGAATACTGATGATCTGTTCGTCGGAAAATCGCTTCTTCATGGGGATGTCCTCATGTGGCTTATGAAGACATTACTAACATCGCGGTGTATTAATCAACGGGGAGCAGGTCACAGGCTTGCGAACTGGCATTAGCTGATCTTGAGGAAATGCTTGAGAAGTTCAGTGTTGTGGTAGCTGAACGTCGTGAAGAAAGTCATGCAGAAGAAGCCGCCGTGCGTGAGAAAGCAGAAAAACTCGCTAAATATCGCGAGCTGCTTCTGGAAGACGGTATTGACCCAACTGAGTTGCTGGGTGCTTTGCAGGGAGCAGGTAAACCGCGTGCAAAACGTGCCCCCCGTCCGGCTAAATATAAATATACTGACGAAGACGGCCAGGAAAAACACTGGACCGGTCAGGGCCGAACTCCGGCGGTGATCAAAGCGGCAATCGACAGCGGTAAATCTCTGGATGATTTCCTCATCTAAATAGTCTTTCGATGTGATGTGGGCTAAGTGCCCACATCCATTCATCTTTAAAACGCAATATTTCATCATCGTCTTACTTTATTCTTCAGATATTCTTTTTTCGGCTGTTATTCAATAGCGCGGTGTTTTCGTGCCCCGTTTACCCGTATAGAGATTGTAATTTCCTTTAGCACTGAAGTTATCATATTGAGTATTGTCTTTATGTGTCCGCATGTATGAAGACACATGACTTCCGTTGCTGCGTGTATAGCTAGTGACGTGATCGTGCCAGGCACTGCTTCCTGTTCCATAGTGACCCGAGGCAGACGAATGGTATGAGCCAGTGGAGGGTATATGATAGCTATAGCCCCTGGCGTGAGCAGCACCTGCTGCTGCAAACATGAGTGCTGTGATAATCAATTTCTTCATAACACTATCCTTTTATTTATTTATGAAATTCATCATTGTTAATGACGTTAAAAGTGTCTGTGGTTTTTATATCCTGCCTTAGCCCTTATTCCCGGTCCATTTTTATGTGCTGCCCTGATATGCAGTCCTGTTCCTGGCGTTTTTGAGTGTGGGTTGCAGCATTTGAGGCACAAAGGCCATATTTTCGGGACAGCAGACTGCTAAGCCATACGGACTAAAAGCGCTACAGTAATTATTGTGCGCCGACGGAGTTGGCCCGGCAAGGCAGAATGCCGCCGCAGGGACGTATCTCCGCGTAAGCGGGCCGAAAGGGCCGCATACGGGCGTGTTACTCAGGTCGTACAGTTACAGGACGCGCAGCCAGCCTCAGATTATAGTTACATCATCCATTCTTAATGCAATAACATAACGGGCCTGCGGCCCGGGCGTGGCGCTTTTCAGGAGGTTCTTGCGGTCTCATGTCAGAGGTTTGCACGATTTTTGGTGGAGAGGGGCATAGTGTTTGCAGAAGTGTTCCTGTCATATGTTGTGATATTTATGTTTGTTGTAACTAACAATAAGGTAAAAGTATACTTTTACTGAAATTTATTCTGCGAGTTCCTTCCCTGTCTTCTCTTATCATCTGTATTTGGCCTTCTGTTATCCCGCCCAAATCACACCATGCAGAGAGCCAATTTCTTACATCTGAAAAGTATTCCCTTTACCCTCCCCTTCAAGTTCCAGTAGCAATGAACTCAATAGCGTTTTCAGTCTGTTACTCAAATAACCGGTAAACTCAGCACGCCCCAGCGTTCTGTCAAAAACCGTCTGTGGTAAAAAACGTCGCATTTCAGCCTCAAACCGTCCCTCACTGACTATCTGGTCAATATTATCCAGGCGAAGCTTTAGAAGTTCGCTGTAATTAGGAATCCGATAGTCCTGAATTTTCCTGCGGACAAGTTCAATATCATAGGCTGCATTCTGCTGGAGTAACCATGGCAGATCCCAGACATCCCGATACCGGACATATTTAGTTGTAGCGACCAGGGAAATGAGCTTATCACTCATCACTTCATCCAGGAGTTGCCCAAAGAACGTTTAACCACCGCCGTTGATTGTGACTACAACGCACGTAAGGATGACATTGCGGCCATCGCCAAAACGCTCAATGTACAGACGTGGGAGAATAAGGACGGCTAACCCTCATCACTTGCCCAGTTTATGCTTATCGAACTGGTACACACGGCATCAAGAGCGTTGATAGATGTTTTTTTACTTTGCCAGATGTGCCTGATGAGGCCAATGCAGTCGATATTATTGACCGGCCCGAGGCATTTGGCCGTGCAGATTTCATTGGTGACAAACTCTACCTGCACACATCACCGTTCCATGTTGAGACAACCAGCCCGGATACCCCGGAAATGAATGAAAAGTAAGGGTGCTTAATCCCATCGCCTGCATGTGCTCGCGATTTAGCAGCCTGATTGAGTTACGGCGAGATCCAGAAATTGAGATTGCCCGAATTAACGCGTTCAAAATCTCCTGTTATTTTTTCTTGCTGGAACAGTTTGATGAGCAGCCGGTCAGATTTTCACGAGAAATATTCATAGAACTCTGGAAACTGGCATCAGATGAGAACTGCCTCCGTCAACAGGCATTTTGGCATACCGGGCGGGGACCATTACTGAATGGGAAGAAAAGCAACAACATTACGTTAATCGATGTACTGAATGTAATAGGTTATTATCTTGCGGAACATATTGATGATTTTGATATCCAGGAAGCCATTATCACTAAATAATTATTATTAAAACTTTCTCAGCTACGTAAACGTTTTAATCATTATGCCTTTCTCAACAATGGGCAGGCTGCAAGAGGGCGTAGAGGATTTGAACGTGATCACGGTGGTGATATGAATTCACTACATTATCTAAGATTTGAACTGACAGTTTATACGGACATAACACAATCAAACCTGACAGAAGCATTTGAACGAAAAGTGAAATGCACACTTCTTTATGAAGTGATGACTAGAAAACCATCAGACCCTCCCTGTATTAACAGTATTACAAGGAGAGGTTTGATAAAGATTAGTTATTAATGTTTTTTAGCAACATTCTTATATGTTGTTCCAACCACCATAAATCCTAATGTCGCCCTCTATATTACATTGTCGATCAAATTATATTCTCGTATTCCATTAAGTTCCGGTTACTATATTCCCCCGATGGTATACTGGGTAGTATTCACTGTCCTGACGGGGCATTCCCTCTTTAAATTCAACATCAAAATGCGTTATTTCATAAAAGGAAAAATCCATAGGAATGTCTCTGAGTTTATCCTGGATACGGCTCACATCCAATTTTAGCTGTTCACGTCGAGTCGGTAGATGTTTAAGCTTGTCCTTGATAGAAATCATTTGTGAATCAAGTACCTCACGTTTGGAACAAGCTCCATCGGTCGCTGCTAAAGGTCCATTCACTGCCGAAGTTGCCATGGCAGGTACCAACTCGGATCTATCCTCTGATTCCGTCGCGAGATTTTCTTCAGCTAGAGGTCTGTATCTTTCAGCAATAGTATTGAGTCGGTTTTTAACGCAATCACTAAATTTGGAGTGATAAATCTTTTGTGAAGACTGTGAGATAATTAGGGGCTTGGCATGAACCTGAATGCTACCGTCTAGATTAGGCAGCAGATCTAACTCATCACATTTTACTTCACACTCTGAATTCTCAGGATACCCGAAGACGTAATGAAAATTATCTAATGCGGGTGTCAATATGGGACTGCTGCTTTGACTTTCATAGCCTGGATCACTGCAGTCGTTTATGTGATCCATCTTTTCAAGCGCCTCGTTTATTAAATTAAGCCTGTTTTTATCAGAAGAAATAGATAACTTTATCAGCATATCGCATGCTATTTCTTTCAATGGTGAAGCTGGCGTGTATCTCTTCGGGAGAGCATGTTCCAGGTCTCCTGCATAGTCCTTCATCACAGACAGAGAACTCTTAAGCAAGTGTGACCGACCTTCAGAAGGTGTAATCGATAGTTCCTGAACAAGACTTCTGGACACTTCCTTTATTTTTGTGTGAGCTGAATTTCTTGGCAGACTATAACGAATCGATTTTAACGTGTCCTCTGAATTACAGAACGAAGAAAAATTTATTCCCGCTCCTCGTTCATCCGTACATTTGTGCATCACGAGTACTGAAGTTGCAGAAACGTGGGTTGATCGCATTTTAACATCCTTATCTTTATCTACATAATATAGCTGTTTAAACAAACCCGATAGCCTATTTTTCTATACAGACTGGCTGAATCTTTAACATTTCAGTTTGATATAGCTCTCCCTTGATAATTTCATCCTGAAAAAATCCTCGAATCGAGAAAATAGAAGAATCTCGCCTTTAGTGGTACAAAAATCACTATTTGCTTCCTGTTTCCCGGAAGTGACCACATTACGTGCGATCACCTGTAGATTTTCGCCAGCACCTCCCGTGCTTCATGCATTATCTGTATACGATTCAGCGCAGCAAACACAGCAAGCAGCCCGGTGTAAAATCATAGAAGAAAAATACATCAGGGGTTAGTCTCCAAAGCAAAAAGTTGGCTGTCCCCCAATAATCAGGAAAAGCATCTGACGCGGTAATCACTATTCATTTGTTTATCATAAAAACACTGGAAGCATGAAAAAAGCTGCAGCAGTGCCTCTGATGCAGAAGAACACAATACAAATCTCACTTAGAGGTTAAGATGCTGGCTCAAGGTCCTGTTCTGCCGCAGACCGAGCCATACTGGATCACAGGCTGCGCTACCATCAACATCAGGAAACCATTAAGGGTGAATTTCTCTGCATCCCTGCTCGCTCCGCAAGCGTTAAGTTAAGGAACTGTCACCCTGGTCATTTCATGTCTGAGAATAGCCATGACTTGATTGTTAGTAAAATCATAGAGGCCAGGATTCGGCTCAGGAGTATAATGTTGGTTATACAAGTAAAGACTTCATAAGTAGAAAATTGGTAATGCATTGTAATAAATGAATTTTTCCATCTTCAGGGAAGAGTTAGCTCTGAAATATTCATTCCAAAGAGAGTTGCATATGAACAGTTACTTTTCAGATAGTGAAAAAAATAGCTATATAAAGGAAAATTTAGAAAGACGGATAGAGAAACTCGGCAAGATTAGTCATGCCTATGCTGTAATGGACAAGAAAAACACTGATAACATATTGGTTATCAATAACATATCAGAAGAATTTACCAATGAGTATCTTGAAAATAAATATCAAAACATTGACCCTGTTGTTATCACGGCACTGAATAGCGTTACATCTTTTGTCTGGGATGCAAACCTAAAAATAAATTCTCATTGGCCGATGGACAAGGTGTTTATCTGGAAGTCATACAGCTTTTTATGTGGGCATACGTTTGTTGTACATGATTACAATAACAATATGGCCACATTATCCCTGTACTATGATAAATATCTGATGGCTGATGTTGGTGAACTAATAGAAGAGCATAAAAACGATTTTCAGGGGATTCTACTTGATACTCATGCAATGTTGCTTCAGGTCTACAAAAAATCAGAGGAAGCGACTTTTTCTAACACTGTGTTATCCAGCCGTGAAGCCGAAATTCTTTACTGGAGCAGCACCGGAAAAACCTATGCGGAAGTAGCTGAGATACTGCAACTCACCGTGAGCACGATTAAATTTCATATGGGAAAAACTGTCAAGAAACTTGGCGTGAAGAATGCAAAACATGCAATCAGTTTGGCAAATGAACTCAATCTTATTCCAGACTCAGTAAATAACTCTTCCCGAAAGTTCCCGCACTAATGGTGATCGCTAATGCGATCACCTAACTCTCTGTTTTAACTTTGACAAATCGGGTGGGGTTTGAGAATCCTGTGGCTTTTAATAAATTATGTTTTGAGGTTCACGCCAGATCGGATAAAACCCTGGGAAACCATCAACGTAGCGAGCCGGGCCTGCATCACGAAAACCAAATGGTCTTGCCACCCTCCTTCCTCCGGTTCTTGTGCACTCGGAATAGCATGGAAGGCCCGCTCTGTCGAGTATAGAGCTCAGTTCTCTGAATAAGGTTTTCATCGCTTTTGCTCCATCGTAGCCACGGTGTGCACTCTCTACGGCCGTGAGAAGTAAATAATAATGAGGTGTAGTTCGAGGATGATAGTTGTCACTGCCTTTCATCCATGCGGAAACAGATAAATAGTCTGATCCACATGCCATCCGAAGCCGATTATCGATGTCAAGAGACTCACTATTTTGCTCCATCCATTCAGGTCGAAAATAGATCTGAACTCCAGCATAGTTTTCAAGAAGTAATATACCACCATACTCTCTGGCAAGTTCGACATAGATACGGAAAAATCGACACAATCTGTCAATACGACCAAGCCGATTAGTGAAGACAAATTTATAAATTGGGTCATCAAAGAACTCAGACGCCAAAAGATCACATATATTATCTAGATCTGAATCCTTGGCCTGTATACATTCCATTTTAATATCCTTATACAATAACATAATCCCATGTGGTTTGATTTTAATTATTTCCAACCGAACATTATCCATATGGGTAGAATTTGAGAACACCACCTTGAAAAGAATTTTTTTCATAGGCCCACTCGCGTGATAAGGATACTCTGGCATAAAGTGCAGGCGACTTTCCTGAATCTGCTCACACTTTAAGAAGGAATATTGAAAGAAAATCTTGGATACATTATCTGGTAGTAAGCGGGGTAACCACCATTGATTTCCCTAACATTTCCTGCTGGCATCTCAAAGTCAGATCCGGATGTAGGCGACTGGCACGCAGTGGCACCTGGCTGTCATCGCTGAGATCATAAATCGCAAGCCCCTGCCCTTTCACCCGCAACTCAAGCCCCGCGCTTTGCAGCACT
This sequence comes from Pantoea sp. X-Soil-TKNS-1279, assembly GCF_059730565.1. Classification (NCBI taxonomy): domain Bacteria; kingdom Pseudomonadati; phylum Pseudomonadota; class Gammaproteobacteria; order Enterobacterales; family Erwiniaceae; genus Pantoea; species Pantoea sp. X-Soil-TKNS-1279. The sequence goes on from NZ_AP035951.1 coordinate 163,159, forward strand.
TGGTGGATGTCCTGCCATGAATAAGTTACCTGCGTAAACAACTCTTCCAGCCTGTCCTGGCATTTGTCTTTCGCGTAAGAGAACAGACTTACCCGATCACTAAAGTATTCCATTTGCACCGTTGGCGACAGCTACGGACCACCGCACCCTCTTCATCCACCACATAAGGCCCATTGTCATGCTTCCAGCCATTTTTCAGTTCAAGTTCGCGGCAGCAGCGATCAAGAACAAAGTGGTCGTTATACAGCGATGCGGCTTTCAGGCTCACAGGATTGATACGATTCACCGTCAGATGGCAGTGCAGATTATCGGTATCATCATGAATGGCAAAAATGTACTGATGTCCCTCCATACCCATCTGTTCGAGGCAGTGACGCGCAGAAGAAAAGATCTGGTCGTGAGTGGGCCTCTCCTTCTCTGGCCACGAAAGAATGACGTGCCAGATTGGGTCGACACAGCGCGCATTTTGCATGGCGACCATATCCATTTCAGTCGACGCCGTAGCGAGCGAGAAACAGTTAGTTTCGCAGAGGACTTTATCGCATCGCAGCCACTGGCGACCGTCCGGAAATATCGCGATGACATCCTGCGAATCCGGCAACGCGTTTTGGGTGGCGTAATTCACCAGGTCATTGAAAATGGCCTCTTCTGAACGCGATTTGCGGATAAATGGCTTGTCCGGTGACCGTGTTTCAGCCATCTCAAGATCTTCACGCAGGATGGTGTAGGAAACGAGATGCACAAAGCTGGACTTACCATCCCTTCGCCGCTCTGCCACAACCGCCAGCATCTCAGTCCCCGCCGTTATTCAGGCTGTCAGCACGAAACTTCATCAGCGCGACCTGCAAAGCAGACAAGGTTGCAGAAAACTGCTCTCGCAGCACCGGCGTCATCATCCCCTGGCACTGCAACTCGTTGTAGAGGCGTTTCTGCTGCTCCCCAAGTTGCAGAATTTCATGCATCTGCCGCGGATCGCCTCGGGCAACGATTCGGCGTCCCAGGGCAGAACGACGCATAAATTCACCGACTGTAATACCCGCTGCCCGCGCGCTCTGCTGGATCTGCTCCTTTTCTTCCGGGTAACAACGCACGCTGCCCAACAGCGCAGTCTTCTGGCGTATCTCGCTCCTGCTCATCCGGTCATTCCTTTGTTGGTCAATTCAACCAGGGTGTCGGGACGGGAGTCCTGACCTGTTCGTTTTGTGGGGCCGCCTGCCTGCAGGCGGTGCTACAAAACATACCCTGTCCCGATTTTGTCGTTAAATTTGGTTCAGTGTCGCGATGCTAATCGGACATCCAGCGGATATAGTTAATAACGGATATTAACCTAAATCAGAAAGGAAAATGGACGATGACTGATAAAAAATGGTACAGCATGGATGACGTGGAACTGGCACGGGCCTCCCTGGATGAGCTGCCCGATCTGTCTAAAAAGCGCTTAACCAAATCAGACGTACTCACCCAGCTTCGCGACAAAATCATTGAGCTGGCGGATAACAAGGGTTACAGCGTGGAAGATATCAGGAGCGGTCTGGACAATGCCGGAATCCAGACCAGTGCGAAGGCGATTCGGGAGATCCTGAACGCACGTAAAAAAACTGCGGGGCGCGCAACGGCTACCCGCAGGAGCAATAAATCAGGGCCAGATCAGACATCATCGCAGGTCTAATCGTGGTCAGTGTCGGGCGGTGATGTGCCACCGCCCAGCAAGGATCAGGACTTGATATCTTTCATCTTCTCAGCCATCTCCCACAGCGCCCGATTCAGCTTTATATCACCATCAATACCTGTCACCGGTCGCGTACGCTGCGATTTACCTTTCGCCGTCCTTCCCCATAATCCGCCCTTCGTCAGGTTTTCCTGCACACGCTGGTAAGTCGTCCAGAGATCGTTTGGCCGATCCTCTTCACGACGAATCGACAGCACATCATCCGGACTCAGCGGGATATGCTTTCCCTCCCCCTGTCGTCATATTTCCAGTTAAGGGCCGTCTCAGCGAAAATCCGCTGCTCCTCCGGGTTCAGTGCGATGTTTTTCATCTGCTCACTGGAATCGCGGATGCCGTCAAAAATACCCAGCACTTCATAAGCGCCCTCTATAACCCTGCCGACGACATCACCTTTGTGTGGCACACGAACCTCCCCAAATGTCTTGCCGCACACCATGCCATTCATGCAGACGAACCGAAACATGCCGGGGATCATCTGATAACGAAGCCGCAGCGCAAGCGAACGACCGAAGGGAGAGAGTACGAACGGGTGAAGTCAGCAGGCTTTGCCTTTACCCTTGTAAGTATCCCGGACCGGGTTAGCGTCTTTCACGGCAGAGGCAATCCGTGATGACTGCCGGAATCAGAAGGAGAGAACGGGAAGTTAAAACGGGCAACGCCCGTTTCCTTAATGGGACGGCGCAGGCGCCAGCCTGCTGCAAGCCTGGTGGTAAGAGTGCGTTGAGAGTCGGACAGATAAACAGACCATATTGACCTGTACTTTTATACCAGGAGCGGAGCTCTTTCGTGGCAGCACCAGACCGTTCGGAATGTTCTGAGAAAGTACGCCCGAAAGAAGAAAACCGGATAATTGACGGCCATAAGAATGCCTGTTGTGTAAGATATTGTTTGCGTTGAACAAGCCAGAAAAGCTGTCATCGTTAAGCAGCAATGAATGCTGTCGATTACTACCTCATGACAATTACAGGAGTTTCACTGATGCAGATCTGCATGATGGACTATGGGAGGTTATCCCCGGATGGGAGGACACTGAAGTTGATGTGTTATGGCGTAGGGTCTTTTGATGTTCTGTCCGGTATTGAAAAATACATAAATAATCCAGACTGCTCTGATCATGAAAAAGCCGCCATCCCGCCCGGGACATACTGGATAGTAGACAGACCACAGGGAAGCCTTTTCAACCGGGTAAGAGCAGAAGCCATTGATATGGCCCATTTATACAGAAATCACCATTCAGAGTGGTTTGCGCTGTACAACAGCCACACAATGAGTGACCACGTCTTCGTTAATGGGGCGCGTCGGGGAAGTTTCAGACTGCATCCTCTTAATACTGATGGTTCTGGTGTGTCCTGGGGATGCATAACCCTTTACCGGGCAAATGAATTTCAGGTTCTGAGGCGTACACTGCTGAACAAGCCTAAAGTACGCGTTCCAGGGGGAAATGGACTGATGGCTTATGGTCGGATTGATGTTCGTGGTGTCCCGGACTTTTCAAAGTGTGATGTAAGATGAAGATAATTATTTTTTTCGCGATTCTGATCGCAGGTGTTTTACTGATACCAGATAGCGTAATTGGCTCTCTGGTTGATCACCTGAATATTATTCAGGGAGATGGCGAAGAAGGGATGAATAATTTCGACTTTACGGTTCTGATGATCAAGTTGGTTATATCCGCATTGATAGCGTTGTTTGTTTTAAGGTTCCTCCGCAAGAGCTTACCTTAACACTCACCGCGTCAATGGCTGCTGTTGTTAACCCTCATATTGAGTTGATATGAAGATCGGGCAGCAAAAGGCCCACCATCGGTGGGCCTGGTAATAACACCGCTTACCATGTGAAGGTTTCGAAAAACTCCAGCTCGTCACCCAGGGATGAAAAATAGGCTCCCCTAAGCGAAACAGAAGCTCCGGGTTAGTAGCCTGCGTTATGCCGCTGCCGGTTCGCTGATTTCGATACTGACGATGTGCATACCTGCATGCGCCATCATGGTGATCAGCTTGTCCACACTAAAAAGTGTGATTTTCCCACGGGCAAGTTCAGAAATACGAGGCTGGGTCACACCCAGCGCTTTCGCTGCTTCTTCCTGGCTCATACTAGTACGTTCTATCCAGGCATTAATACGGGTGATCAGCTGTGAGCGAAAGTACTTAAAAGTGGTGGAATCATAGACTTCCTCATGGAGGTTATTGTTAACATAGCCATACCTGTAATGTTTTCAATTGTTGGTTATATGGCATTTAGGAGTTTTTATTCTTCAATGATGATTGATGCGACAGCCAAGTTTCTTGACCCTACATACAGTGCGAACGGGTGAGGATGGCGGCGAAGCGACCCCTTGCATCCGCAGTGGCCGGGTAAAGTGAAGGCACGGCACCGGCCGCAGACCGTACGTGTTTCCCCTCCCTCCGTCACTGGCAGCATGACAGCGACACGCAGCAATATCCTCAATTTACGGTTGCAGGAACATATTTAAGAAGCGTAGAACTGTCAGTGTTTGATTTACTGACACAAACAGGGAGTGTTATGACAAACAAAGCCATTTACATGATTCATCGCCCCAGTCCTATGTTAGGTCGTTCGCCTCTACAGGGAGGTTTTTTCCCCTACAAACTTACCGAAAAGTATATCACAGCCCTTCAGAATGAACTTGACAGGTCAGACCCTGGATGGACAGTTTTCGCTGACGACACCGAGTCAGATATTAATTTATTGGCAGAACGAAATCCCACTCTTCTCGTTTGCGCTCCCGGTCTTCGGTATCAGTTTTACCATCAGGGATTCGACGAAGATAAAATCATCTGGTTGAGCGTACTGGAGTATGCGTCTGCCGATCCTGAATCCGTAATCAAGAGACTGAGACAACTTGCCTGTTACGGTTCATAACTGCACGGATACAAAGCTCCTCGCTCATAGCAGATTGTATCTGTATTCAGCCTTAATGTTAGCTTGCAGATTAAGAGGTATCTTTTTGTCGGGTTGTCCACATTCCGGGTGCATAGCCTCCCGTGAACCCTGTGGATAAAATCAGCCCCGCCGTGAACCGGCAGGGCTGTAGAGTGATGGTTAATTATTGAACGGCGCTATCGCAGGTAGTTCTGTATCAGCGCTGCCCCGTGATGAAGATGACGTGCCGTCACGCAGATGCAACTCACATCCAGAGCCAGTTTTTGTTGGCGATGGTCAAACTTGACTCACTGAATTTATGGTATAGCAAATGCGAAAAAGGCCGCCTTGCGGCGACCCTCTCGGCACGTCCCTGTGCGACCATCCGTTATTTGTACAGTTCTGCGGTCATGTGAACACGGTTATTGGTGTTCGCTTCGGTGATTTTGTACTGCGCACCCTGCTGTGCGGCCTGCGCAGCGATTTTGGCTTCTGCACCATCCAGGGTAGAAGCGGAAGCAGTGATGCTCTGCGCAAAGCTACCGAAAGAAACCAGTGACAGGGCAGCAACTGCAACGAAAGTTTTGATAGATTTCATGGTCATTTCCTCAGGAGTTTATTTAATCGGTGAGGCGTTGTGCCTCGATGTGAGAGAGAATAGACCTGTCGACGGGTGAGTAAAAGCTGAGGGATTTGCTGAAAGGATTCAAAAAAATTGAACAAATATTAACCAGTAAACTGCTTCATCGATCCAACACAACGCGTATGACACGTCGGTATTACTTCCTGTCAGATGAAGCCAATAAAGCCATACTGCATTTACGTCAAAAAAGATGCCTGATATACCTCAGAAGAAAAACTCCGGATGCGTAAAGCGGGCCTGAAATGAGGGATATGCAGACCGCTTTACGGGATGAAATCCCTGCTTTTTTCCACTGCGCAAACCACATGGCCATGCCCCACAGCACGGAAAAACATACCGCGCTAAAGACGAATTCAATCACATAATGCTTCATAACACCTCCCTGATTTTATCTGTTGTTCCTGTCGGATGTTGACCACTTTCTAAAAGTCTCAGCCTGGTTCACCCAGCAAACGATGTCTGTAATATTTGCGGGCAACGTGAATGAGAATTTGACTATAAACAAAGCCGCCAATCGCTCCCATGACGATAACACCCGGGAAACCCAATAATTTTGCGCCTGCGCCAGAGAAGAGTGCACAGAGTAACAGCCCGATCCATGTTTCCCAGTGCCGAAAGGTTGAGGTATAGATCTCGTTCCAGCGTTTGCCACACTCTTTCGATGAAAGTTGTGATAGCTCGGGGATGCTTCTGAGTGACCAGTAGATTTTCATGCTGATGTCCTTATTGCGATGAATACAAACAGGAGAACATAAAAACGGGGCTTATAAAAGGCTTACACACTGTTGCGGTAACACCTGACATCGGACCAGCGGTCCTTATTGGCGAGAAAATTAATGCCAATTGAGCATGTTGCTAACCCTGCGCAACCTTGACATCAGAATATTCATCTGGAAAACAGCGCAATTCAGTCTCACATGTCATGTTAATGCGTAAATAAAGTGTAAGGTATGGGAAAATGTATAAATTAGTTGTATTGAAATATATTGTTTCATACCTACTCGCGCAACCTATAGAATACTAATCATATCAGGTTGATTTCACTGACCTCTGAAGGAAATTAAGCATGGATCCTGTCTTGAAATATTTTCCTTTTTAAGTTAAATACAAAAAAAAATCCCCATCGGCAACGATGAAAATTAAAGATGCTTTTGCATCTGTTTCGACGAATATTCCCGATTGGCATTGAGGTTTTCCAACCTCTGGCTACGCAATTCTTTTTGGGATATTGGGTTAGGACTGTTCCTTGTGTTTTGGTGAAAAAAACAACACGACTATTTCTTCTCTGATACTAAAGATCTCAACAAACACGCCGATAACCTCTCCGGAAATAGATGCGACGTATCTCATCTGGTTTCAGAGAAGAGCGAACACTCCAGAAAATAGGTTTATCTGCACCTGTGAGATGTATCGCCACGGATTTGCCTTAACAAATGACAGTCAAATCCTGATTTAAAATTTTAACAGCAAAAGTGTCTATGGACAGCACACTCATTAAGCGCTGATCCATTCGACCATTTAAGGAAAAAAGATGTCGAATAAGTTTAAACGTAGCACTACCTGTCTGCTTGTTTCTCTTTCCCTTCTGCTTGGTGGTTGTGCTAATACCGGAAGCTCCCTGCTCTCCAGCACCAAACCCGATCCACGACTGACCAGTGGCGAACAATCCCAATTATTCAGCAGTTCAGCAGCCCAGGGCTGTGGCATGGGGGCTTTGGCGGGTGCAGGCATTGGTGCCCTGGCAGGGGCTCTGGCCGGAAATGGCAAAAAAGCGTTGGTGGGTGCCGCCGTGGGCGGTGCTGCCGGTTGTGCTGCCGGTGTAGCGACCAACTATTACCTGGACAGTCTGAAAAAAGATTACGCCACCACCGCCGATCGACTGCAAGCGATGGATAAAGACATCAATAAAGATACCGCAGATATCGCCAAAACTACCGCAGCGATGAAAGCAGTGATCAGTGAAAACAGCGCGACCCTGACCCAAATTAGCATCCAGAAAGACAAAGCAGGCTTTGATAAAGCCAGTGCCAAAAAAGAACTGTCTCAGGTTGATGCCAATATCAGCGTCATGAAAGACAAAATTAAGAATATGAAAGAAAAAAGCGCTGCTTATAAGGTCGCGTTGCAGGGACAAACCACCAGTACAGCGGCAGATAAAGCCAAGCTGAAACAACTGAACACCGAATATAGCGAACTCAATGGCCAGATTACCGCGCTGGAATCTGAAGCGAATGGTTTATACAGCCAACGCCAGGCTATTTCATTAGGTTGATAATGACGGGCCGATATTATTATCGGCCCTGTTTAGATTTATTGCTGAACACATTTCGTTCAGCACGCTCAATTCATGGACGCCCTTATGAGAATTTATGTATTAGTCACTTCCCTGCTACTCGCCGGATGTGCCACATCTCCTCAGGATTGCGATTTGCATGCTCAGGATCCCAGCTTTCTCACCAAGTTGAGCTGCACAACTTCTGGCGGATATAGACAAAAAGTCGACGAGCAAGAGCGCCATGTGCTGCAAAGTCAGCGGGACAATAAAATTGCCCAACAAAATCTCGCGGATACCCAAATCAGGGAACAAGCCTCCAGCCAGAAATTGGCAGATGAACAATCCAGGTTAAAAGCGGCGCGATCTGAGCTGGCTCAAACGCTGAAAAAGCTCAAATCGAGCAAAGCCAATAATCAGCAACGCCAGCAAGAAATTAAGCAACTGGAAGCGTTGCAGCGTCAGTCTCAGCAGGCCAACAGCGCAGATGAAGTCGCGGTCATTGAAAAGAAAATTGCCGCAGCCAAAGCACGCGTCGCCGAGCTTGAGCAAGCTAACGCACTTCAATAATGCGTCACCTGAGTGGCGGCATTTAATGCTCGCCACCTGGCCAATCAGCATCTGCTGCTAATAACGACAAATATGAATTCGGGCTATGCAACGATTAACAAGATCAGCGCAAATTGATGATGCCACCCTCGCCATTTATGAAGAAACGGTTGCGATTATTCACCGTTATCTTCCGCCTTCCCTCGCGCTGCTTTATGCCACTGCACGTCGAAGCGCCGAAGGGAATCTGGAGTGGTGGACAGCGCGACAAGGTCTTGCCACTCCGCTGTCAGCACTGAGCGACACCGAACAAATCGAAACTCAGCGTAAGCGTCAGCAGTATCAGGACACGGTCGCTGGCTTAATTGACCAGCTTACCGCGCGTGGGGAAACCCAACCGGCTCAGGCATTGCAAACGCTGCTCACCCATTCACAGGATCTGGATTGTTATCGCGTCGGTGGCGAGCCGGTATTAATCAATTGGGCCATCCCGGTACCGCCTCCCTTGACTCAGGTGCCACCACCAGCGAGGCGGTGGAGATTCCTGCCCTGGTTGTTGCTGGGATTATTGCTGCTGATTGCTCTCGCATGGTGGTGGTTCTGTTATCACCACCGCACCGAAGCTGCCCTTCCGGTACAGCACACGCCACCAGCGGCAGTTGGCGAAGCCTCGCCAAATAAGACCGAGTTAACGCAGGATAATCCCAGCGTCAGCCTCGCTAAAACAAACGACTTCGGCCGTATCAAAGTCAATCTGACCTGGCAGCAAGGTCAGAATCACCAACCGGTAGATCTGGATATTGCCGCGTTCATTAAATTGAAAAATGGCAGAAACACCGGTGTTGAGGCACTCAGTAAATACCTGGGTGACTATGAAAAAGCCCCCTTCATGCTGTTGCAAAAAGATCTGCGCGATGGCGGCAACAAAGATGGCGAATGGCTGTTCATCAACGGCAGCCAATGGCAGGAGATTGATGAGGTACTGATCTACAGCTTCATTTACGGCGGCGCGAATAACTGGCAGGGACTGGATGCCACGATCACGCTCTCTGTGCCGAATCAGCCACCTATCTCAACCACTTTGGTCAATAGCGGTGAACGCAATGAAGTTGCGGCAATCGCGCGAATAAAAAACGTCGATGGCGACCTCAAAGTTGAGCGGCTTAACAGCTTCTTCCCGGACCGGGAGTCACTGGCTAAGCACTATGGCTGGAATTTTGAATGGACGCCTGGCGCCAGCAAAAATTAGCCACCGTCATCTGACTTGCGTTAATTAACAGCCCTACAAGGTTTAGACAATGCGAAATTCGATTCAGGGACCACTGTTACGTACCGGAAACAACTCGTCTTTTAAGGCGCTGGGGGAGACGGGTTATCCGGTGTTTAAGATGGCCTTTCAACTCCGTGAAGCCATTTACCGTCTTGATGCCGGGCGCGATTTAGCCCGCCATCTTGCCATCCCGCAAAATGAGCAAGGTGGCGATCGTACAGATTGGTACAGCAGCTTTGCAGGCGATGTCATTCCCTGGCGCAGTGCCACGGAAAGCGAGCGCGCCTCTGCACGTCAGCAGTTCACCGGATTCCAGATGGCGGTTCAGGCGTTGAGTGAGCAGATGCTGAATGCTGAGAACAGCGGTGCAGGCGGCGATCGGCGGGTATTCGCTCAGTTATTAAAATCCGTCGTTAACTTCCCCGATGATGATTTTCTTTATCTGGTTAACGGCGTGCTGGTGATCACCTTCTGGGGTTTTGTCCATCCAACAGGTGAGCAGAGCAACCCGATGCACTGGCTGCAACCCAGCTCAGTACCCGAGCCAAAAGCCGTCGCCCCCCTCACCCAGCCACTGGCGCAAGCGGCTCCAACGGCTGTTCACACCGTTGAGACGGTGACACACACCCAACGGCGGAAATGGAACTGGCGATGGTTACTCTGGCTGCTGGTCGCCCTGCTGGCTCTGGCGCTAATCCTGGGATTACTGCGTGGCTGCGCTCCGTCGCTTTCCCTGCCGGGACTGCCGAAATTATCCGCTGAGAATAACCATAGCGAACCGGTCGGCAACCTGGACAACAGCCAAAACGTGGCGGTCAATCCTTCAGCCAACTCCGGCTCTCCTGTTGCGGGGAGTACGGATGCGACCAGCAGTGGAGCAGTGGCGAGCACCGCTGAGGTGAATCAAACCGGTACAGGGGGTGTCGATGAGCCGCCGATTGCGGATACCTCCACATCAGATGCACCGGCACTGCCGGACTCCCGTGAGCTGCCAGCACCTGATTCCGCCGCGACGACTACGCCACCCGTGATGCCAGAACCACAAAACGTTGAGCCGCAAAATCCTGCGGTCACGCCCAATAACGTGCCCCCCGTCCAACCCGTGCAGGGTCAACCACTGACGCTTCCTGGTACGTTACCTGATGGACCTGCGCAGTTTCTGAACGGGCAGTGGCGAGTCAACGGCGGAATCCAGGACAAACTCACCGGCCGTCCGTTGCAGTTGCAATACAACTTCAAACAAGGCGAAGGCACCGTCAGCGTCCGTCAGTCCAATGGCGTCACCTGTACCGGTGCGGCTAAAGGCAATGTGCAACAAGGCGCGCTCAATATTACAAATCCTGAGCAGATGAAGTGTACCGATGACTCAAACTTTATTGGCCCAACCATAGAGTGCAAAGCGCCCGCGGCTGGTCACACCGATTGTGTCGGCAAGAATGAGGGAGATAAAACCTTCCCTATTCGTATGCTGCAAACCCATTCTTAACAGGGACGAATAGATTATGTTGCCTGAAATTGTTTCTTTTGATCGCCAGGTCACTCTGGTCGGCGACTCCGGAATTCAGTTTATGGATTTCGGTTTGACCTTCAAACGCCAGACTGCCGGGACGGGCGAATTTGTCAAACTCGCCAACGGCGTACTGACACGTCTGATTTACAACGAACCGCGTGATTACTATTTCTATCAGCCGACGCCAGACAAAATTGAGAAGGCGAAAAGCCAGTACGACATTCCTGTTGAGCAGAGCCTGAAACTGCTGGACAGCGTCTGGTTGCCGCTGCCCCTGTTCCGTTTTAGTTTGCCCAATATTTACCAGGAAGGCCCGCTGAACTGGGCGCGCTTTCGCCTTGTGAAACTGCCGGAAGTCGACCTGGATGGTCACACGCACCGCATGACGCTGGCGATTGATACCCGCATCATGGCTAAACAACAATCGGCTGCGGATCTTAGCCCTAATCATGAAGATGTGAATGCCGGTGCGACCTTTGCAGTAGCCACTGCCACTTACGCGCTCAACTGGTACTTAACCCAGGAGTGGGTCAAAGATTGGCTGGTCGATGTCTTTAATGAAGCCAGCAAAGGGCGGGATATTGACGATCGAGAGGAAGAGATCGCCCAGCAGTATCCGCTGGCGCACTACCTTAACCTGCTGTCCCTGATGGCAGAACCGCTTGAGGGCCTGCAAACCCAAACGACAGCCTCTATCGCGATACCCCAGTTTAAAGTGATTGCCAATCGTGAAGTGAACGCCATTAAACCGATCCCGGTCGATCTGATTCTTGATGTGGGTAACTCCCGCACCTGCGGCATTTTGATTGAAGATCACGGGCAGTCAGGATCCGGCCTGATGCACAACTACGTGCTGAAGCTGCGCGACCTTAGCACACCTGAACATATCTATATCGACCCGTTTGAAAGTAAGGTGGAGTTCGCCCAGGCCTTTTTTGGCAAAGACCTTTATTCCGTGCGAAGCGGTCGCCACGATGCTTTCCAGTGGCCAACCATCGCCCGCATTGGGGGTGAAGCCAGTCGCTTAGCGTCACGCCGCCGGGGGAGCGAGGGTTCTACCGGGCTTTCCAGCCCTAAACGCTATCTCTGGGATGAGAAATTTTATGGTCAGGGCTGGCGCTTTAACGGCAGCTCATTGCAGGAAACCAATCCCCTTGCCACTGCCGCTCCTTTTGCCAATTTAATTAATGAGAAAGGCGATGCCCTGCATACCATCGAGGATGAGATGGATCGCATCCCGGTGTTCACACCACGCTATTCCCGCAGTTCACTGATGACCTTTATGTTGGCGGAAGTGTTAACGCAAGCCATCAGCCAGATCAACAGTCCCGAGCAACGTATTCGTGAAGGCCATGCCGGTCTTCCGCGTCAACTTCGCCACATCATCCTGACGGTCCCACCGGGTATGCCGATGGCGGAACGCTGCATTCTTGATGGAAGAATGCGTCAGGCCGTGGGTCTGGTATGGAAATCACTGCGCTGGCATGCGGGTGAGAATGATCCTTATATTGATGAGAAGGAAGAACACAGCAAGGGCAACATCAAGATCCCATTGCCAAAAATCCGCGTCGAGTGGGATGAAGCGTCCTGTGCTCAACTGGTGTACCTGTACACCGAGATCAATCAGAACTTCGCCGGTCATCCGGAAGTCTTTTTCAATACGCTTGGACGCCCGGACCGTCAGGATCGGGAAACCCTCACCATTGCATCAATTGATATCGGCGGCGGCACAACAGATCTGGTTATCACCGATTACCGCCTGGATCGCAATGGCGTGACCGGCGGCGGCGCCAACGTGCATATCATCCCCCACCAGCGATTCCGCGATAGCTTCAAAATTGCCGGGGATGACATTCTGCTCGACGTTATTCAGTCTTACGTATTACCGGCTTTCGAGCTGGCGCTGCGTGAAGCAAATGTACGTTCGGTAGATACGTTGCTGTCCCAACTGTGCGGTTCACAAAATATTAGTGCCGCCGAAGCGGTTCTGCGCCAGCAACTGACCCTGCAAGTGTTTGTGCCACTGGCGCTGCACCTCCTTGCCCGCTATGAGCAATATGATCCACAGAATGAACAAACCTATCTGCTGATCAATCAGTGCGTCGGTGAATTACTGCCCGCGAACAGCATCAGTGACGAGGTTGATAGTTTTGTACGTCGTGAAGTGAAAAAGGCGGGAGGCATAGAGGATTTCAAACTCGCGGATATTGCCCTCAATATCACGCTGACGAAAATGCACACCGATATGTGCTCAGGCAAATTCAACATCGACAAAGTGCTGACAGCGCTGTGCGAAGTGTTGTCCTGTTACCAGTGTGACCTGCTGCTGCTGACCGGGCGACCGTCGCAGCTGCCAGGGATTCAGGCGATTGTCCGTCGCAACCTGCCGTTACCTCCAGGACGCATTCTGGCGTTGCATGGTTACCAGACCGGCACCTGGTATCCGTTCCATAAAAACGGTCATATTCACGATCCCAAAAGTACCGCCTCGGTGGGTGCGATGCTGTCGCAATTATGCGCGAACCACAGTATTCCCAACTTCCATTTCCGTATCTCGGCGTTAAAACCGTATTCCACCATTCGCCATATCGGCACCATAGATATGGATAACCTGATCCACGATGCCGACGTTATCTACCGCGATATCAAATCTGAAGACGGACAAATCATCCTGCCGGTATTTATGAATGATGAGGGTGAAGCAACCACCGCAAGCATCGTGATGCGCGGCGACCTGCGCCTGGGTTATCGCCAGCTGGACGCAGAGCGCTGGTCTGCATCCCCCTTATATACGCTGCGGTTCACCGAGTCTGGGCGTGAAAATTTCTCTAAAGCGAAATCCATCGACAGCGGCTCTCCGTATCTCAAAGTCAGGCTCACGATTGATAAAGGTAAGGCTGCGCAAAAATTAGGGCTGATCAGCGATCGTCTGACCATTGCTGATGTCAGCAGCAACACCGACCGATCTTTCGGCAAGAAAGATGTCGAGCTGGAACTCAATACCATGCCCGATACAGGACTCATTGACAGCCGGCACTGGCTCGATAGCGGGAGCGTGAAAAAATAATGAACAACGAACAAACTACTCTTCAACAAGGATGGGCGGCTATCGCCCGGGGCTGTCAGGATGCGCTGGGCTGGGTGGACAATGTCCGCACCGGCTCTCGTCGCCTGGACACAGAAGCCGACCAACTGAATCTGAGTTTGCTGCGTACCCGTAATCTGGCGAACAGCCTCTCTCAGGTTTCTGGCACGCCAATGACGGTAGGCTTCTTCGGCATCTCTCAGGCCGGTAAGTCTTATCTTATCTCTTCAGTAGCCGCAGGTAGCAATGGCGAACTGAAAGCACGCTATGGCACCCGGGTGGTGGACTTTATCAAAGAGGTCAATCCGGTTGGCGGAGGGAAAGAGGCGACCGGTCTGGTCACGCGCTTTACCCGATACGCGCCCGAAGCACCGCAGGGCTATCCGGTTCCTTTGCGCCTGTTCAGTGAAATCGACCTGGCCAAGATCCTCGCCAATACCTGGTTCAATGATTTCAACCATGAAAATCTGACTTATCAGCTTGATGAAAACCACATCGAAGAACGCCTGCGACCTTTCCTGCAACGCGCCGGTCAGGCTGATGCCAACAATGGTGTCAGCAGGGAGGACGTTGTTGCCCTGTGGGATTACCTCAAAGATTCATTCAAAAAATCAGTAGAAAAGTTTGAGCATGCCTGGTGGCCGCAGGTGCTTAAAATCGCCCCCACCCTTACTCCCCATGAGCGTGCAGACCTTTTTTCTCTGCTGTGGGGAGAACAACCGGAACTCACTGAAACATACCGTTCCCTGGCCCATGTGCTGGCAAAACTTAACCACGCAAAAATGGTGTTTGCCCCATTAGAAACGCTTACCGAGCATAGCAACGGCAGCATTATGAATGTCGACAGCCTGAATCGCCTCGGTTCAAGCCAGGATCGCCTGGTCGAGATACGTTTCTGGCAAGAGAACCAACAAACCGGTAGCGCCCACTTGTCACAAGCGGAGCTCGCGGCATTGACCGCGGAGCTCATTTTCCCGTTGGCAGAGGTCACGCCAAACAGCGTGATGGAACAGGTCGACTTACTCGACTTCCCCGGTTATCGCGGTCGCCTCAAACTTCTCGCCCTGAAAGATGCGGCTCAGTCGGGTAAAAATCCGGTATCGCAGTTGTTGCTACGCGGCAAAGTCGCCTATCTGTTTGAGCGCTACACCGATAATCAGGAGATGAATGCCCTGGTGGTCTGTGCCAGCTCGTCTAAACAAAGTGACGTCTCCGATGTGGGTCCGGTTCTCACCCGCTGGGTCGAGAAGACGCAAGGCAAAACGGCTGAAGAACGTGCCAGAAGTAAAGCTGGCCTGTTCTGGGCCATTACCATGTGCGATGTGCGCATCCAGGACAATCTGACGAAAACGGAGAGTCAGCTCAATGAAGCCTGGGAAGGCATGATACATATGACTCTGCTGGAACGTTTTGCCCAGTACGAGTGGTTGAAAGAGTGGTCACCGGGCAAACCCTTTGATAACTGTTTCCTGGTACGTAAACCAGGCATAGATACGCCGTTCCTGAAGCTTGAAAATGTCCCAGGGCAGGAGAGCCTGAAAGAGGTGGCGATTACCGATCGCTACCAGGACATCATCGACACCATGGGGCGCGCCTTTGTGACCCGTCAAAATGTCCAACGGCATGTTGCCGCACCCAATGAGGCATGGCAGGAGATGCTCAAGCTCAACGATGGCGGCGTTTCTCGCCTGACCGGGGCACTGCGTGGCGTCGCCCACCTGACGTTTAAATTAGATCGCCTGCGTGAGCAGCTGAAACAATGTCGCATCGAAATCGCAGAAAAACGCCTTGGCCGCTGGTACCAGCATGACGGCGACGGCCAGTTAGAAAAAAAACAAGCCATTGCCAAAGAACTGTGGCAGGGCTTAACCGCCAGCCCGCAGAGTTTGGGGGAGATGATCAGTCGTTTAGATCTGCCTTCCCATGAGCTGAACAATATCTATCTGAGCATTCGCGATCAGGATCAAGTGCCGCAAGTCAGCGAGGTTGAGCGTCCGCAAAACACCTTTGCTGCGAATCCCTTTGGGAGTAACCCGTTTGGCAGCAATCCTTTCGGTCAGGATTCGGTCGAGGAGCAACCCTCCGCGATTGCACCCGCGCCAGAACGCATCGGTCAGGATGACGAATTCGCTCATCAGGCCTTTAAAGCCTGGGTCGCGCATTTGAGAGAACTGTCGCAGCAAACCACGTATTGGCAGCAACTGGGGCTGAACAGTGAAACCATCAATTTGTTGTGTGAAGAGTTGATTACCGCAGCCACACGTCTGGATCTGGAAGGTACGCTCAAGCGCGCGCTGGCAGGTCAGGAACAGGCGGGAACACGTCGGGAGCAGTTGCTGGCACGCCAGACGCAACGTGCTCAACTGGCGCTGCGAGACTTTATTGCCTGGTTTGGCTACCTCACTTTGCCCGAAGCGCAAATCCCTGACAGCTACGTTGGCGAGAAAAAGAAAGTGTTTGCCCGCCAGGCCACGCTTGCCCGCGATGAATTGCCGCAACTGGCAGCGGTCGCGCCTCAACCGGGGATGGCCTATTTGGGCGACTGGCTCTCAGCATTAATGGCGCTCACGTTGAACAACGCCGGCCACAGTGCAACCAGTGATATCTCCATTGAACAAAATCAGCAACTGGGCCAGATCATCGGCCAAATGAAACAAGAGAACCCGTCATGCTAGCTAAAATTTTACCGTGCCAACCTTCAGAGCCGGGATTTGCACAATTGATGATTCGCCTGCGTGACGAAGACGCCTTGCTGGCCAATCTGAACTTTACGTTGTGCAACAACGAGCAGAATTATTTGCAGCCTGACGGCCACTGGAGCCCGGAGCCGCACTGGTTTACCATCAATGGCGGGTATGCATTCAATAATGGCAGCGGCTTCCGTATCGGCCCGGACATCCTTGATCCCCTGCTGACCAGCCCCAGTCAGGTGCAAATTCAGGCTAAGTTGGCCTCCGGTAAAACCCTGATCACCACACTCCAGTTGGCACGCGATGAGTTGTTCTCTTCTGGTGCCCGTGGGCAAACCGCCCACTATGGTGGCAGTAGCGTGTTGGATACACCGGACACCGCACCTGAAACCGTTCCGGAGACTGAGGCCGAACCCACGCCTGATGAACCCATTCGCACACCAACAGCCGCGCGGCCCAAACGCAACACGTCTCTGGTTCCGATCATCATCGCCGTGCTGCTGGTGCTGTTGATTGCCGCCGGCGCGCTCTGGTGGTTTATGGGACGCGACAACGCCACGCCACCCGCGGCAGCGAAACAACCGGAAGCCCCGGTGGTGGCAGAGGCAGCCAAAGCAGATGCTAACGCGTGTTCACCCGCCAACCTGACAAGTCAGACCGAGCTCGATTTTGTCCAAAACTGCGTACAACAGAAGCTCGACAGTGACAAGTTGCTGGCCATCATTCAGGCAGCCAAACAGGCGAAGCAGTGCGGTGTGGCCCAGCGTCTGTACGCCCACAGTGCTCAGGGTGGTGATACCAGGATCGCGCTCGCCTATGCCGCTGAATATGATCCTCAGGGTCACCAGCCAAGCGAATGTTTCAAAACCCCGGACGCGGATACCGCTGCTTACTGGTATGAAACCGTGCTGCAAACCGATCCAGAAAATCAGAAAGCCAAACAACGCCTTGCGGAGCTGAGAAAATAATGACCAGACATTTTCTTCGGCTCGCCCTGCCGTTATGTGGCCTGCTTCTGACCAGCCAGGTGTTGGCAGCAGAGGGAGACAAACCTCTGCTACAGGAAGGCAAGAAAACCTTATTTCAAAGGGTTCTGACGACGCCAGGCTGCAAACTGGCAACGACGGCTGGCGATGATAAGGGCCAACTGCAACCCGCATTTAGCAGCTTTTATGTCTATCAAAAAGCGGATGTGAACGGCCAAAGCTGGGTCAAAGTGGGGCCAGATAGCTATGGCAAAACCATTGGCTGGTTACCCCAGTCCTGCACCGTTGACTGGAAAATGCAGCTGACCCTTGCCTTTACCAACCCGGCGAACCGCGACCGGTTAGTGTTCTTTAAAGACAAGAAAAGCCTGGATGATATTCTCTCTGCACCGGACCCCGTCTCAATAGTTGCGCCGCTGCGCGCTCATCTTAAACGCGACGGCCATGCTGACGGTGTTTTAGCGCAAGAGCCGGAATACTTTGTTGATCTGCAAAAGCAGTTCTACCTGTTGCCGATCCTCAGTGGCGAAGAGATCATGACAGAGAGTGGGTTTTATACTCGCTTACTGAATGTCGCTTCTGTCAGCAAGGCAGACCCCAACGCGAAACAGGCCGATGACGTTAATCAGCTTAAAGGCTTTAATGCCTCGGTCGTTTTCGTCATCGATTCCACCATCTCGATGGGTCCGTATATCGATCGCACCAAAGAAGCGGTCAACAAAATTTATGACAAGATTAAACAGGAACACTTGCAGGATCAGGTTAAGTTTGGTCTGGTTTCCTTCCGCTCCAACACCAAAGCGGTACCCGGTCTGGAGTTCACCTCGAAGATCTTCGCCGACCCCAACCAGGTGAAGGACGGCAATGATTTCCTGCAAAAAGTCGCGGGCCTGAAAGAAGCCAAAGTATCCAGCTCTTTGGTTGATGAAGATGCTTACTCCGGCGTTCTTTCTGCTATCGACAGCATCGACTGGACGCCTTTCGGCGCGCGTTACATCGTATTGATCACCGACGCGGGCGCCATTGATGGCAGCAACAAACTTTCGTCTACCGGGCTTGATGCGAAACAGCTGCGCCTGGAAGCCGGTAACAAGGGGATTGCGATTTATACCCTGCATCTGAAAACCCCGTCAGGCAAGAATGACCATGCAAAGGCGGAAGGCCAGTACCGCGACCTGTCTAACTTTGACAGCACGCAGTCCAATCTCTACCAATCCGTTGATGCCGGTGATCTGAAAACCTTCGGGCAACAGGTTGATACGTTGGCAGGTGCCATTACCGAGCAGGTCAAAGCGGCCTATATGGGCGATCCGGCCATCGGCAGCGCACTCTACTCTAAAGATGATGGCAAAAAGCAGACGCCTGAAGAGAAATTGCTGGGGGATACTGCCCTGATTGGCCATGCCATGCAACTGGCCTGGCTGGGTAAAAAGAACGACACTCAGGCTCCGCTGGTGTTTAAGGCCTGGATCAGCGATCGCGATCTCATCAAGCAAAACATCCCCACCACTGACGTTCGTGTACTGCTGACCAAAGGGCAGCTGAGTGATTTAAGTGATGTGGTGAGCCAGATCCTGCAAGCCGCTAATGAAGGCATGATTTCGCCGAATAAAATGTTTGAGCGTCTACGTTCCGTTGCCGCCACTATGGGTGCCGATCCGAACCAGCTTAAGCAGCAGGATAACGCCAAAATCAACGATCTCGGCGTGTTAGGCGAATACCTGGCAGACCTGCCCTATCGGAGTGACGTGTTGAATCTTGATGAAGAGACCTGGAAAAGCTGGGATGGCTTGTCGCAGGAGAAATTCATCCGCACGCTTTCCACCAAGCTGCGTTATTACCAGAAATACAATGCCGATGTTGACCGCTGGGTGGAGCTGGCCAAAGGCAGCGATCCGCGCGATCGCGTCTATCCGGTCCCACTGGAAATGATGCCCTGATGCTACACATAGACAACCTGTATGTGGTGCGTGGTGAAGGGGATCACGCGCATCCTGTCTACCTGCCGCAGTTGAGGCTGCGGCCAGGCCAGGTCATGGCGGTGACCGGCGAAAGTGGCTGTGGCAAAAGCACCCTGCTGGAAGCGATCGGCTTGTTGTTACGCCCGGCCAGCATTGGGCGTTTTATGCTGGAGGGCGAAACGCCGCTGGATGTGGCTTCCTTACTTACTCACAACCAGCAAGCCGAACTGGCTGAGATACGCGCGCGCCATCTGGGCTTTGTGCTGCAAAATGGCGGGCTGCTTCCCTTTCTCAGCGTGCTGGACAACATCCAGCTTCCGTGCCAGCTGCTGGGCAAGTCAGCGGATAAAGCGATGCTGAACAGGGTCGTTGATGCGCTGAAACTTGGACCTCTGCTACATAAACAGCCCGCGCAATTGTCATTTGGTGAAAGACAGCGCACCGCCTTTGCTCGTGCCATTCTGCATCGTCCCGCATTGGTGCTGGCCGATGAGCCTACCGCGGCACTGGATCCCCACAATGCACAGCAACTTTTTCGCCTGTTTATCGACCTGGTTGCTCAGGAAGGCATGATGGCATTGGTTGTCTGCCATGACTGGCCACTGGTGCAACGTTTCAATTTACCCTGTTTAGTTGCCCGGCCTGGTTCTGGTGCATCTGACCTGTCAGGGGAACAATCCCAAAGGGGAAGCCACTTTGTCCTGTAACCGTATCCTGTTGCTGGGACGCCTGGCACTGAAAGACCTGTGGCACGACCGCATCATCTCTTTCTGTATTACGTCATCTCTGGTTGCGGTAATCGCCCCACTCCTGCTGCTGTTCGGCTTAAGGTTTGGCATTGTCAGCCAATTGCAGGACGAGCTTGCCAATGATCCGCGCAATCTCGAAATCAGAATGTTGAGCAGCGGCAGCTATGACCCGGAATGGATAGCGCAGCTACGCCAACGTCCCGACGTGGGATTTGCCATAGGGCAGACGCGGTCGCTCAATACGCTGACCGACTTACAAGTGGACAGCACCCATTTCATTGAAAATGCCGAAGTGATTCCGACCGATATCGGTGATCCGCTATTGGGTCATCTCAAAATCCAGCAGGAAAATGAGGTGGTGTTAACCCAGGAAGCCGCACGAAAACTGGCGGTTAAGGTCGGTGATAACGTGATTCTGCGTGTCAGCCGTCAACTGGATCAACGCCAGGAATGGGGGCGACGGAGCCTGGTGGTGGTCGGCATTTTACCCGCCATCTATTTCAACCGCGCAGCCATCTTTACCCAATCCTCCCTGCTGCTGATGCTTGAACATTTCAGAGACGGTTACGCGATCCCGGCCCTTGGCGTGAGCAGTGGGCAACCATTAAGTGACAAACCCACCCGCTATGCGCGTGCCAGATTATATGCACGGAGCATCGATGACGTTGCCAGCCTTGAACGCGATCTGCGCGCACAACGCATCGAAACCTCGAGTCGTCTCGCCGACATTGAAAACGTGAAAAGCATCAACCGCGTGCTGGGGCTAATCTTCAATACCATTGCCGCCACCGCCCTGATTGGCTGTATCGCCTCTCTTATTGGCTCATTTATCGCCAACGTCGATCGCAAACGCAAACATATTGCCGTGCTGCGGCTTTTGGGGTTTACCGGCCCTGCCGTGGGAGCCTATGTCATTGTGCAAGGATGCCTGCTCAGCCTGCTGGCCTATATCGGGGGCTACGGCATCTATCTGATCGCCAGTCAGATTTTTAACCGGGCGCTTGCCGGTAGCCAGGCGACCGATCAGATGTTATGCCGAATCACCTGGGCGCATAGCTTGCTGGCCATGACAATAACCGTTGTCGTGGCGGTAGTGGTTGCCAGTATCGGCGCTTATCGCGCCATTAATATTGAACCTGCGCAGAGTCTGCGCGAGGTGTGAATCCCCCCCTTTGAGTTATTTGATGATTAGCGGAGATTGTTTGTGACCTTAACGCCTTCCTCACTGCCTTACTGGTTAGTTCTTGGCTTGCTCGCCAATGTCTCTTCTGCGCTGGCGGAGCCCTGGACAGAAAATAGCTGGAACCCGAAACCGGATAGCGAAGATATTATTCTGCCCATGCCCTGCGAAGGCTCAATGGCGTTTCGTCGTGTCGAAATCCCGATGACAGGGCCACTCGATGACCTGCCGATTACGCTGGGCCAGGACACTGGGGATTGGGGGGTGATCGAACACAGTTATCCCGCTTTTATTGCGGGCAGTTTTACCGACAAAAAAGCCAGGGGGCGCTATTACCTGATGGCGAAGTATGAACTGACCACCCTGCAATATCAGGCGTTGACCGAAGGCACCTGCCCTGTGCCATCCCGCAAGCTCAGTTTGCCGGTGACAGGGATTAGTTGGTTCGATGCCGTGAGTGCGGCTGATAAATACAATCAGTGGTTGCGCAGCCATGCTATGGATAAGTTGCCGCAGGAAGACGGTGATGCAGGCTTTTTACGCCTGCCGACAGAAGTAGAGTGGGAATTTGCCGCACGCGGCGGTCTGAAAGTGAATAGCGCCGAATTCCGCGACCAGCACTACCCGATGGACGATATGAAGAATTATGAGTGGTTCTCAGGTGCGCAATCTTCCAATGGCAGAGTGCAGCTTATTGGCCTGCTACAGCCCAATCCGCTGGGTTTGTATGACATGCTGGGCAATGTGTCAGAGATGATGTTCAATCCCTTTTACCTCAATAAGCTCAATCGTTTGCACGGCCAGGCTGGCGGCTTTGTGGTGCGGGGCGGTAACTTCCTCTCTGGCCCAACAGAAATTCGCAGCGCGACGCGTAAAGAGGTGAATTACTACGACCAGGCCACCCCTGCAAGTAGCAAAACGACCGGTCTGCGTCTGGTGCTGGTGGCACCAACCATCACCTCAACCGATAAAGTGAAACAGCTGGAAAAAAGCTGGGAAACACTTGGCGCGGATAGTCAGGCTAACGCTAAAAAAGACGATGACGCTAAAGACACGGTCAAAGCGCTGGGCAGCCTCGCATCAAAGGTTGATGACTCTGCCCTGAAGCAGAAATTGAAAGACCTGGAAAACCAGTTGCGAGCCAGCAACCAGAAACAGCAGGAAGAGCGTGACCAGTCGATTCGCGCCAGCCTGAATTTAGGTTCCTTCCTCTGTACCAAATTGCAGGATGATGGCCGTTTCCTTGACTTCTTAAATCATAACTACGAACTGCTGTGTAAAAATAAAGACGCCAGCGACGCCAACTGTGCCATTCGCAAAACCAAGCTGGGCGAGCAGTCCGACAGACTCCAGCAGCTGACAGGCTATTACGCCAGTAGCCTGGTTGATGCCGCCACCCTGTATGGCAAAGAGGGCCTGCAACATGAAGTCACGGTGTTTGATCAAATGCTCACGCTGAACAAGCGGCTTTCCGGGCTGAAGCCCTTCCTGGCCGCACACTGGCAGAATCAGCAGGCGTATCTGGCAAACGGCAAAATAGATACTGCGGGCTGGCTGGAAACCTGTAAACAGATCAACGCCCCTAAAGCTATCGCACAGGAGAAGTAACATGAACATGGGACGCTCAAGCAGACTTTTATTGGCAACGGTATTACTCGGGTTTGGCTGGCAGTCGACCAGCCTTGCCGAAACACAGCGCTATATTAGTATTCGAAATACCGATAACGTGTGGATTCAGGGCGTTTGTTCGCTGGTATTCAGGCTGGATAATGGAGGTGCCGGAGAATTTAACGCACTGGCGCTAACCATCCAGCTGAAAGATAAAACAGGTCATCCCCTTGGCGAAGGCACGTTAAACGTGCCACCTTTTGGTGACAGTGACGCCACTCGCTCTGTAGACACCTCAACAGAGTTTGACTGCGAAGCTGTGCAACATGCTGACTCAGTGAGCATTACTCAGGCCGAGGAATTATTGGGCAACAACACTAAACAGCCTTTGCCCCTGTCCACGTTCGACCCGCAATACTATCAACCACTGAAAATAAGTATCAATTAGCCCTGAAGACCACGGGTGACAATTACGCTAACTGAAATCAGCACTAAAACACCTTGCGGTGACGCAAGGTGTTTTAGTGCAAGAATATGCTTTTGATTGCGTTGTCGCTGATACGGAGTTTAAGGGGCGACAGTACTGCAATTGTTGCTGTTGAGCTTCAGACCGAGGCGTCCAGCAGCCAGCTCATTTTCGGTGTGCGTGGCAGCAAAAATAAACCCTTTTTTCAGCAACCCGGTTGTATAGTATTTATTGTACATAAATGACCATACCAACATCATAAAGAAAGGGGCGATACCCATAGTAAGAAAGGCTAAAATAACCCAAACCACAAACACACCAATGAAGGTTAAAAAATCTTTTCGAAATAAAGCTGGAAAAGCACCGAATAAAAGTGTTGTCCATGAATATCCATAGAAACCAAAAACACTTTCACCCGTCTGAGGATTTTCCATCTTAATTTTAGTTGCCATGTGTAATCTCCATTTTTAAATAATTGATCTGACCAGATTTGACCAAATTTATCCTTTCCCAACCCAGAAAGTACGCATTGGTTGCCCTATTCACATCCATACAGGAACATGGGAATGCAGGATTTGCCTTACTTTGCGAATGGCAATCAACGCCTTGACTGTTATCGGCAGCGCCGAGTTTTTCTTTAGCTTTAATGACCAATCAGTTTGATAAAAACACCGCCGGTCATTCGTGTTACCTGGCAAAGCTGGGGAAAAGGACGCTGGCGTTCTCAGGATCAGTGGAGCTACATGGTAAGGGATTCGGTCATCAGATGACCTCAGTAAGTCGGTGTCACCCGCCAGGCTTATCAGAAACGCCAGGCCAATAATAAGGCATAACTCAGTTGCTCCTTCTCCTGAGTCAGCGGGCTGTCTGCGGCGTCACCTTCCAGACGTTGAGCCATGATACGGGCCGATACCCGCCAGGATGAGGTCAGGTCATAATCGGCCCCGACTTCCCATCCCATCTTCTCCAGCCCTGCGTCTGCGTCATAACGGGCTAAACCACTACGTGATGATTGTTGCGCGGAGACACCATGTTGTGTCTGCATATAATCGCTATCCGCCCAGCTCAGGCTTGGGCCAGTAAAGAGTCGCAGATCCTGCCAGGGACGCCACGACAGATTGGCGTAAGTTGTCAGCAGAAACCCCTGCTGATTTCCCCCCACATCCTGTGAAAGGATCAATCCGGCGTTGAGGATATCAATGCGGTAAATTGCTGAAGTAAATGCGCGCGGCGAAGTTTTAATATCGCCCATGCCACGCAGATATTCGTCATCTGACTCATGGCGTGGAGAAAGATCTGCACCTGCTCCCAGGGCGAATGTCCAGTGTTCGGTTTTGGCAAACTGCCAACCGAACGCCGTCAGGGTATCGACGCCACCGATAAAAAACGGGCCGTAGTTCACTCTCACCGCAGGAAGAAAGGTTGTATCGTTCTTTTTGGCTCCTGAGTACTTCGGTTTTACACCGACGCCTCCACCAATAAATCCACTGAAGGCGTTATCTGACTCCTCAGCGAGGGCGGGTAAAGCTGCCGACAGAATTAACAACAGCAGAGCAGACTGCACGGGAATGGAAAGCATGGTACTTCATCCTTTTCGTTACAGGGCTGGCGCAAGTGTTGGTCTCCATTACATCAGCCGCCTGTAACGCCTCTTTTTACCTCAGGTAAAGTTATGTAACAGCGGTATGCGTACTCTGAAGCTGGCACCTCCGCCACCGCGATTAATGACACTTACCTCGCCATCGTGATATTCGCTAATCGAACGCACGAGTGCCAACCCTAAACCTGTGCCATTTTCATTGCGGCTCAGGCGGAAGAACGGCTCAAAAATGCGTGTCATTTCTGATGTAGGAATGCCTGGACCACGATCATCGACAGTCAGCAACAAATTATCCGGATCGCTACGGTATAAACGCATAACCACTTCTTGACCGGCATAGCGCAAGGCGTTTTCAATCAGATTGCGCATTAAACGGCGTATCAGGCGGGCATCAACCTGAGCAACAATATGTTCAGCAACCAAATCGATTTCAGCCCTGGCACACTCTTCCGCAGCCAGTGCCGTGACATCGGTGGCGGTAAATTCACCTGCGATGACCTTTTGCGCCATTTCCAGCCGACTCAGGGTAAGTATCTCTTCAACCAACGTGTCCAGTTCAGCCACGCTGCGTTGCAATTCATGTTGCGCCTGAGAAGGTTCCCCCGCCAGGAGTGCTGAGGCCATTTGGATACGCATTAACGGTGAACGTAGTTCGTGTGACGCATTAGCCAACATGGTTTTCTGCGACTGCACCAGCGTTTCGATTTGCGCGGCCGACCGGTTGAAGCTGGTGGCCAGTTGACTGACTTCATCTTTCCCCGTCACCGGCACGCGTGCGGCCAGGTTTCCCCTCCCCAAAGCTTCAACACTTTGTTGCAGGGATTCCAGACGCGCCGTTAGTCGGCGAATCACCGGAAAAGCTATCAACGCGACAGTGACCGCCAATGCCAGTTGCATGATGATAAACAACCACGGGCGTTCCCTGCGGTCAGAGCTGAACTCAATAACCAGCAGCCGTTTATCCTGCAATTGCCAGACAAAACGTGTTCCATACCCGTCATCAAAGAACCCCCCTCGTCTGGCTTGTTTCGGTAAAGGAATCTCTGGCGAAAGCGGCCGGCTCAGCAACTGACCATTGGCATCAAATAGCGCGAAGCGCGCATGAGTACGCTGCATCCAGTCATCTATTGCAGCTGACTGCACACTTTTTTGCGCCGATGCAGGAGGCAGATTTTGCTCGACCAGTTCGCTGAAGGTCGCAAATGCACTGAGATTACGGTTGTTATCGTCATTCCATAGCCAGAGGATAATGGTACAGAGTACGACCAACACGATGGCGCTTAGCACCGCAAAAAAGATCTGCAAATGCATGGGAAAATCTGCGATGCGTTTCATGGCATTAGCGTTCCGATAATGCAGAAAACACGTAACCCACTCCCCGCACCGTGATAATGCGTTTTGGGGAGCGCGGATCGTCCTCAATCAACTGGCGGATACGCCCAATATGCACATCAATAGCGCGGTCAAAATTGTCATAGCTCTCCCCGCGTACCGTCTGCCATATTTGCTCGCGACTCAACACCCGTCCAGCCTGGCGAGCCAATGAAACCAGCACATCAAATTGCAACGAGGTGAGCAGGCAGGGCTGTTGTCGTAGTGTGACGGTCCGTGCAGCAGTATCGATCTCCAGCTCACCCGACTGGATCACGCTGATGTCACCACGTTGGGACGTCCCTGGACGCAAACGGCGAAGTACGGCGCGCATACGCGCCAGCAATTCACGCGGCTCAAAGGGCTTCGGCAGATAATCATCAGCGCCAACCTCCAGCCCGATGATCCGGTCCGCCGGGTCGCCTCGTCCGGTGACCATAATAATTGCCGGGTCGTTGTGAGACTCAGCCCTTATCTGGCGACATAATGCCAGGCCATCGGCATCTCCGAGCATCAGATCCAATAATACGACATCAAAATCCTTCATTTTCATGCGGGACTGCGCGTCTGTGGAGCTGGCGCTATGAAGTACATCAAACTCATATTGCTCCAGGTAAGGCACGATCATTTGCGCCAGACGGTTATCATCCTCAATGAGCAAAACTGTCGTCATGTCTTTAATATTCCTGTCAAAACGAAGCGGAGACATTTATAAAAGACAGCAGGAAAGGAGATGAGTTTCAGAAATTACAGGTGCAGGATCGAAGCAGTGAACTGGCTTCGCCGATGATAAGAAGTAAAGCAGATGATAAGTTAAAAACACCAATTAAAGTCCACTGCACTTAATCCCTCTATGCAGATATAAATTTCAGTCTTATGTTGATAAGTAGCACCACATTCCAACACTTAAATTATCCAGCCCTATTTACGGCTAAGTACACCCCCTACACATAAGATGAATTAATAAACCACAGTAACTTTATGCCTACCCATGACACCTGGCAGATTTCTGCAATCCCGTGAATTGAAGGAAAAAAAGCCGCCACTCTCAGCTATCACTCGCCACACTTTCATGATAATTGTATTGAATAAGATTAATCTTAATTAATATAAAAAATATTCAATAATCAGGGTGAATGATGATGCGTTACGTTGAAAGGCTGCAACGGGCAGTGGGCTGGGTATTCACTTTTCTCATACTTTTCATATCCACGCTCACCTCCGCTTTTGCGCTCTCCACCGGTTGTACCGCACTCAACGCGCTGTCCGGTTCAACGTCACTGAATTACATCACAAATGCTTATCCTGCATCAGAGTTTGATGCTGGCGATACGCTATCGGTTTCCGTCACCGATAGCGGTGGTGCATATAATGGAGACCCATCTTCCTCCGATAGTTTTGGTATGACTGATTACGAAGAAACCTCATTCCAGAACTACTATGCCTCATCGTCAATCAGCAACTCTGCGCATACCGTGACGTTGAGTTATTTGGCGGGAACCCTCTCAACCGATGGTGTTCGTATCAGGCTGACCTCGTCACATGGTCAATTCAGCAATTTTGTTGTTACCTGCTCCGGTACGGCAGCAACTCCGTCCAGCGATGCAACATTGAGCAGCCTGGCACTTTCGGATGGTACACTTTCTCCCTCCTTCAGTGCCGGTACGACCAGCTATAGCGCATCCGTAGCGAACAGTGTCTCCACCATCACCGTTACCCCGACCACCACCGACTCCAATGCAACGGTCACGGTGAATGGCACCACAGTGACATCAGGTTCTGCTTCTGCCGCCATCAGTCTGACAGCAGGTGCATCAACCGCCATTGCCATCGTTGTTACGGCCGAGGACGCCATAACCAAATCCTATACGCTGAATGTGACGCGAGCGGAAGCTGCTGTAGTGGCAAACAACAGTACCGCCACTGTCGCGGCGAACAGCACAGATAATGTGATAACCCTCTCCACCAGTGGTGGCACAGCGACCTCTGTATCCGTTGCTTCGGCCCCCGCACATGGCACAGCCACCGCGTCGGGAACCAGCATTACCTACACTCCGACCGCGGGATATTCTGGCAGCGACAGTTTCAGCTGGAACGCGACCAACAGCGCGGGAACATCGGCTAATGCCAGCGTGGACCTGACAGTCACGGCACCCACATTCACGTTCTCCCCAGCGGCCGGTACGCTTCCCGCCGCCACAACAGACAGCGCATGGTCCCAGACATTAACGGCCACGGGCGGCACTGCCCCCTACAGCTGGAGCGCGACGGGATTGCCAACAGGATTAACACTTAACAGCAGCACAGGTGTTATTTCTGGCACGCCGACTCAGACAGGAAGCTTCAGCATCCAGGTCACAGCAACGGACAGTAACAGTGCCAGCAGCACGGTTAACTACACTCTGAATGTCACCGCAGGTGGCACTGCGCCGGTTGCAAACGATGTCACAGCATCGGTGGATTCAGGCAGTAGCGACAACAGCATCACTCTGGCAATCGCCGGTGCAGTCACCAGCCTGCAAATTGTCCGTCAGGCCAGTCACGGCACGGCGCTGGTTGCAGGCACCAGCATCCGCTACACCCCAGTAAGTGGCTATTCCGGTAGCGACAGCTTCACCTACAGTGCAACCAACACATACGGTACCTCCCAGGAAGCAACGGTATCGCTGACGGTGACGGCCACCAGCCTGACAATGTCACCTGCCAGCGGCACATTGCCAACAGCGACGGCGGGAACCGCATACAGTCAGACCTTCAGCGTTTCAGGCGGCACGGCCCCTTACAGCTGGCAACTGAACGGGTCATTGCCCCAGGGACTGACTTTTGCGAATGGCGAGCTAAAAGGCACCCCAACTGCTGCGGGCAACGCTTCTTTTACCCTCATCGCAACTGACGCGAACGCGGCAACCGTGCAGTCAACCTATACGCTGACCGTTAACGCCGCTGTCCCTGTGGCTGCTGATCACAGCGCTTCGTTGTATGCCGGACAGTCAGTGAAGGTAAATCTGGTTGAGGGTGCCACCGGCGGGCCTTTCACCGGTGCGCGTTTGCTCGATCAACCACAAAGCAGCCTCGGTACAGCGACTATCCAGTCCTCGGGGGCAACGTATCAGCTACTGTTTACCGCTGCGGCTCAGGCGAGCGGTACCGTTGCACTTCGCTATGAACTGAGCAGCGCATCAGGCACTGCCCAGCCAGCAACCGTCACCCTGACCATTGCCGACCGGCCCAATCCGGCCAGTGATGCTGACGTGATTGGCCTGATCAGCGCACAGGTACAGGCAGCGCAGAACTTTGCCAAAGCACAGATCCGCAACTTTAACGATCGTCTGGAGCAGCTTCACAGCGGTGCCAGTCTCCCTTCCGGGCACAATGGCATCCATTTTTCCATGCCGACCAGTCGCTCCGAACGAGATACAGATAAAGACCTGTGGGCCAGCGCCTGGCAGCAACAGCGCCACTATCAGGATGAGCGCGCACAACCGCAACCGCCAGCCACACCTTTCGCCCGTCAGAGTGAGGACAGCCGCCTGTCATGGTGGACCGGTGGTTACATCGATTTTGGCAGTGATAAAGACGATGCCGTGCGTTTCAGCCATACCCTGGTGGGTATTACCACCGGCAGCGACTATCGGTTCACGCCATCCTTTACCGCAGGCATGGGGATTGGCTTTGGCCGCGACGTTAGCGACGTAGGCGACTCCGGTTCTCGGCAAAACGGACGCTCAATCAGCTCCGCCCTGTATGGCAGCTGGCACCCGGATGCGTTCTTTATTGATGGGTTGCTGGGTTATAGCAGTCTTGAGTTCGACAGCAAACGTTATGTGAGTGAGTCAGATGCATTTGCGCGTGGCAGCCGCTCAGGCCGTCAGTTTTTCAGTTCGCTGACATCAGGTTACGAGTTCCGTACTGCCAGCAGCCTCATCTCACCCTATGCGCGCATTCAGTATTACCGTACCTGGCTTGATGCTTATGCCGAATCCGATGCCGGTGTATTTAACCTCGCCTACGCACCTCAGACGCTTGCACAGGTCGTGACGGGAGCCGGTCTGCGCGGCGAACATAGCGTGCCGACCCGTTGGGGCTTTGTGAAACTTCAGAGTCGTCTTGAGTATGCCAAACTGATGAATGACAACGGCAAAGCCCGCGTAGGCTATGCGGATGTGGGTAACGATACCTGGAGCATGTCGCTCTATCAGCAGAGCACCCAGACGCTGGCCCTGGGGTTCGGCATTGATTTTCTGCTCCCACACGATATCACGCCAGGCATCGCCTACCAGGGCACACTCGGACTGGATGAGCAGCAGACACGTTCACAGATGATTATGGTGCGTGTGAATATCGGGTTCTGATTTACGCATAACATTTGCGTAGCGCGGCATACCCCTGCCCGGTGAATTCAGAGGCATGAAATCCAGGGCAGGATGTTATTGGAAATTTTACAGCGGAACTCTGTGTCAGAACTGCAGAGGGTCTCACCACGTCATCATGGAGAAGCCGGGCTCATGCCTCAGGATACTAAGCAACCACAGACTCAGATCGAAAAAGATCAGCAAGCCGCTCTTGAGGCTGTGTTACGTCTTAAACAAGAACTCGGGATGAAAACATCCGGTTCTTCCAAAGCCCCCAACACTGCGACATCGCATGAAGATGAAGCGATTGAATTAACACAACGAGAACTGAAGACGGAAATCGCCAGTAAGAAGCAATCTGTCGAACAGCGTGAAAAGGAAGCTAAAGACCGACGTTCGCAGCTTTTGAATGCCGTCCGGGTGTCTGCACCGGAGATAAACAAACCCCTTGTTGAAACATTCGAACGTTTAAGTCTGGAAAAACAACAATTTGCTCAGAAGGAACTCGTCCGACTCTTTAAAAACGACGCGCAACTCCAAAGTGCGACTGATTTCTTTGACCTCAACCTGGCACAAAGAGAAGATCTGCTTGACCGGATCGGTTTCTATAAAGGACTCATCATTGATCACAGCCTGTCAAACCCAGTTGAAACAGGATTCAGGGAAGTTCTGAAGCGCCACGATTCTGCAAATCCGGGGCCTTGTAAAGTCGCCACCCTCCTCTACCGCAAACCTAACTTTTCGGGCTATTTCGAGAATTACTACACCTCATCGGAATCCCTGCATCAGGTCCAGAAAAATGGGGTTACGAATATCTCAACTTCACTCAATGTTGCGGCTGGAACGGTGGCCACCGTGGGTGTTGGCATATCGGGTGCCTACCATAACGCGGAGTCACAAAACGGCGGCGTTAAAGGGCAAACGATCTATACAACCGCAAACTTCTTTCTGCCTAAAGTTGAACTCTCATTCGATGAGTCTGAACCCTGCGCCAGTGATGAATTCGAATATGCCTGTAACCAGGCTCTGCTTAAAGGTGGGGTCGCCGAGTGCTTCAAAGAATTAGTGAAAGTACTGGGAAGTTTTGGCCACTTTGTTTCTACACAAACGCTCGTGGGTGGTCGATTGTTTGCTACTGATGTAAAGGAGCTAACCGGTACCGAAAAGGATGCATCTATGACCACAAGCTTCGCGGCGAAGGTCAAAGTCGGTGTGGAGACATGGTCAGCATCGGTGGAAGCAGGCGTTTCGGCAGATTATGGCAGACAGACTGACACCCGCAGTAAGGATGTCGATGAAACGCAAACATACACCATTCATGCGGTCGGCGGCGAAGGTACGGTCGTCGAACAAGCCGGTCGATGGGCTGAATCCCTGTATGAATACCAAAGATGGGCGGCTGTGCAGCGTGAAAAACTCATCCCCAGTATTGAAGTATTGAGTGAGGAACTGAGCAAACGGGTATGGGACATGTTAAAACAGTATGTCTCAAGTAATACCACGTCGCACCTTACCGGCGAATGTAACGCCTACTTCCTCTTTTATGGTGCTTACCAGACTGAGGTGGGTTACCTCGCAAGACCTGATTATGTGATCATAAAAAATCTTGCCAGCCAGCATTGCCTCTCTCTCAAGGGCGAAACACCTCAGAATCCCGAATTGTCAGCAAAACTCTTTGACTGGACACGTCAGCAGCTGTGGCGAGTAACGCCAGAAGGCCATCTCGTCAGTGCTATACCGATAAAAAGTGGATTCCCAGGCCATAAGAAGTCAGTAGAATTTGCCCTGAGCGTGCTTGAGCCTGTTCCCTCTTCAGCACCTGTCCCGACCGTAAAGAAAGATAGTGGCAAAGACACTGATGAAATCCCGGCAGTGAAAATCGAACCGAAGAAAGAATCATTGTTGCTGGGCCTGAGTGAATTAGGCTCCTCTCCGTATCAAAGGTGGGAATTCACCGGTCGCGGAGAAATACACAATATCGCTTACGGCACTGATTATGTCCTCTCCTTACCATTGAATGGTAAACCCGAATTTCGCCTGCGCGGAAATACCCCATCAAGCACTGGCTTGTGGCGTGTTGATGAAGCAACACCCGACGACCTGAAAAATATTGATGCATACGAGTGTTATGGCAAGCTGGTTCATCCAACTGGCCTGGTGTTGTCGGTGGAAGGATGTGAAGACACGGGTTACAGCTTTGGGCGTTCAGAACAACGCAGAGTGCTCCTGCAACCCGACATTGGTGGACGACATCAACTGTGGAATCGCAAACAAGACGGGACGATAGTCTCGGCCATCCGTATTGGTAGCAATAATCCAGCACAATCATCCGATGTGTATCTCACCCTTGATCCACAGAAGAATGTGATCGCACGGGGGAAAAGTCTTTCCGCAGAGGCTCTCAAGTGTGATACCGATGACATGTTCTACACCGGGGAAGTGCCTGCGGATAAGTTTTATCTCTACGCTGCCGCCAGACCAGATGAGACAGGTCAACCCGTTAGTACGGACGCAAAGGATGCTCATATTATCCGATATCATGATGTCGCTGTCGGAATCGTTCCCGTCGGATTCAGCTCTGCCACCCCTTCCGGGAATATGCAGACCTGTGAAAAGGTTAAAACCGTCGATAAAAGAGAACTGAAAGTTGACGGTTATTTAACCGGGATAGAGTTCATTCTCGAAAAACGTGGTAAGGACCGTAAATTGGTCAGTGGTGAATACCATCGACTTAAAATGAAAATTTCCGCTCAGAGGCTAAGTGGAAGTGCAACAGAGGTCTGGGAGGACGAACCAGATAAAGATAAGGAAGATCGTGATTTCTTACATGACTATGGTGAAGTCTGTGTTGACGACCGTTTCTTGATTCTTCCCGAAGATCCAATATACGCCATCAGGTTGCGTGTCCACGAAAGTCCAAAAAAACACCTCGCCTTTGAGTATCAACTGGTTGATAAAGGCCCCTGGTTCGGTTTGGCAGGAATGAGTGAAAGTGCCAGAACACTGAATATTGATGAAATTAAAGTGCCAGTTGGTATGGATGCGGAAGCAGCGAATAAGACCAAAATTCGAGGTGTCGCTCTGGATTACGATCCGGCAGCCAGAACGCTAAGGCCGAAGGTTCTGCGTCGAATCACGGGATAATTCATGTTGATATCTTTTGGGTACTAACTCGTAACTCATTCCAGCAAAATCAGCGCTGATCGTTCCCAGGCGCTGAAACTTGCGTACTTATATAGTTCGGGAGAAATATGCGGTTCATAGACAACACAGACCAATTTAGATATGAGAATGCTGAATTACAGCCTTTTCCCGAAAATTTGGATGATGATAAAAAAACGAATGGCTTTGCCCCTGCCGTAAGGGACCATTTTTTAAGTTTATTACCTCAGGTAACCATTAATGAAGAGGTTGATGTTATTCTGTGCCCTTGGTGCCTTGAATTCACCGGTCATCATGCAACTCAAGTCGATCACATTATCCCAAAGCAAATCTTCCTTCGATATCAGCTTTATAAAAACAGAAACAGGCTGCATGGCAACACCAATATTAAATTAGAACTCGAAAAATATCTTCATGACACTGACAACCTGATAATTTGTTGCAATAAATGCAATAATGAGAAAGGTGATGATTTCCCGAAAAAATCCACAATGGATGATGCAATAGAATTTCATCGTCCGGCACTGTCAGACCTGTCTCATCTTGAACGGAAAACCCAGCTGGCTTGGGAGATCATGTCAGTATATATGCCACAGGGAGACAAAAAACTCTTCAGCTATCTCGCGAAATGGAACGAGATGACGCTTTCTGAAGGGATTTTGACAAATAATTTATTGAATGAAGGAGAGAAGCAAATCCGTGCCTGGCGCGCGCCGGGATCAGGTATGCCATTCAAGGCACATCAGGTCTTCGAAGAGTTGGTAAACCATCAACTCAGAGCCGACTTAAATAACTGGACAGGCCGACTCTGCTTTTATTGCCTCGGTGTTTATCAGGATATGGCTTTTCAGATAGACCATATCGATTCCCGTTTGAAAGGACGTAACTGTCTAATAAACAATACAGATTACAACTTACTTGCAGTCTGCCGCGGATGTAACGGTGCAAAATCAGATAATATCATCACGGAAAGATTTTTAGTTTCACGCATTGAAGAACGAATTGAGAGAGGATGGCCTGGAATTGAAAGCGCAGGTTGGCATCCAACGTTAAGCAAGGAGCAATCGATTATCATGGCGCATGATATACAGAAAAAATTACTCAACCTCCATCTCTACAAGCGACCAACAGAAGGTGAAATCAATAAATTCATCAAAGAATCTGAAGTAGCGATAAGAGCAAGAAAAACCAAAAGTAAGACTATGGAAATAGAGGAGTAACGAAGAGGTAAAGCGCTTCGCTTAATGCTCTGGTGATCCAAAACAGATTATTCATAACCCCGGATGACTCAACCATCTGGGGTTAAAGCATAGTTTTTTGTGAGTAACTTTAGTTAGAACGCCATGAATATCTAGCGTAATGTTAGATTTTTATGATGCGAAGAGGTTTTGATACATGTAATTGATTAAAATCATGAAATTATTTTTTGAAATACACATAAAAATGGCAATCAATATGAAGGTTACAACGCAACTATCCATACTCTCTGGAAATTGTGAATAACATCTTATTTTTATTGGTTTTTTACGAGGCCGTGTCTTAAAATATCAGTGTTAGTATAACATGCTAGCTTGCAATGATTAAAAGGCATAACTATCGAAAAATAACGACCTCTAAAACATTAACCGTCAATTTATAATCTCCGACATGCCAGAACTTGCACTAACGAAAAACACCGCTATCGTTAATTAACTAACGCTCCAAAAATTAAATGATCGTCCTGACATCGTTTTAAAATAGTTCCTGTCATACCCGGATCATCATAGATCTTGAGATGTAGAAACTTTAGCCGAGCCGCTGCACAGGGCATATTATTCGATATTGAAGTCCTAGGTAACATAATAATGCATTGAATGCGGCGATGGCAGTACTTGCCAAGGCTACCGACAGTGCAATTGGCTGGTCTCTTATCTAATGATTTACACGCGAATGCCTTTACCCATTTAACGCAAAATAATTTCCCGCATATGGGATATCAACTTACTAATAATTTTTTAGCTTTGGAGATCAATATGTCTGACGTTAATGATTTAATGTCCTGGACCAGAATGCAGATTGGTGAAGCTGAAAACCCTCTGGATAGCAACTCCGGCCCTAAAGTGGATCAGTATCTTAAAGCTGTTGGTGCCGATCCGGGTAATGCCTGGTGCATGGCTTTTGTTTGTTGGTGCCATGAACAGGCAGGAATAGCCGGAGTTCCGATGACGACCAGCGTTAGAGATTTCTTCACGCAAGCACAACTACTGGGTAGACTGGTCCCAATAAACAATGTCAGGATCGGAGATATTGTATTGAGAGTTGATTATCCTACTCTCGGAAATGGCAAGAGCTTAGGTGACCATGCAGGAATTTTTAGTGCCATAACCGATGATGGCATCCCCTTGTATATTTCTGGGAATACCATTTCAACAATTGGCAATGTGGCCGACAATAGTGACTCTTATGTGGATGAACATCGTTTACGCTATTATAACTATGTTGCAAGGTTTTGTTCATAGTCCTATCACATTCCCTGAGGGACTTTTATACGGCCCTCAGGGCATTATTTTTCAATACATAGCGCTTAGGCAAAGTTTATGTTCAGGTATTAACTTCTGCTCCCCAGATCATGATCCTGCTTATTTCCGCTGACCAGCCGTGTTAACTCTTCACAACGAATAATCCGATCCGATTCCAGGGTAAATCGTGCCATCACCTCTATTTCACTTTTTGTTTCATCGCATTTTTCCACCTTCACGCGATGATGAGTGAACACCGTATCTCTTTCAGCTACAACGCTTAACAGCACCACCTCCATTTGCCTGGTCAGCGTTTTTAGCAATGCCATATGGCTGACAAAGCCCGGATAATCCAGGTATTTTCCGTCAACCTGCTGTTGATAGCTTGCGGCGAAATACGAGGCGATCATTTTCTCATCATGGCGTGGATTGCTCACAATCTCCTGCAACGCTTGAATGACGAGCTGACTTTGCTTATTCATATCCTGTCCTGCTTGATTAACATGGTTGTACCGACGCAGATTACCGGAAGCGCTGCGCGGTACAGTATCCGAAACAGGACAATAAATACCGATAACTGGCCATAACGTTCAGCCCAGGTCAGCCCCTCATTTTTTCTGCTCTGATTACGCCTGCCACGCTATCCAGATTAAGGTGCTGACCAAAATGCTCATCGATTTCAGTCTGGTGTGTTACTGCAATCACGGTACAGTCCGGCAGCCAGGTTTTAATAAGTTGCAGCATCTCGCGCGCCGACGGTGCATCCAGATTGCTGGTCGCTTCATCCAGCCACAGGATGTCTGGTTTCAACAGCAATGCGCGGGCAAATGCGAGTCGTTGTTTCTGACCGCCTGACAGTACCTGCTCCCAGTTCAGCTGCTTATCAAGCGCCCCGCTCCACTCACCAAGACCGGTCTTAGTGAGATACCGCACCAGTTTTTCCGAGTCTGGATCGGCAGGCTGCGGATAGCAAAGAACATCCCGTAACGTCCCCTGTCCGATATAAGCGCGTTGTGGCAGCAAAAGACTTTTGCCCTGCTGGCTTTGCCAGTGCCCTTCATACCAGGACCAGACCCCGGACAGGGTTCTCAGCAATGTTGATTTCCCGATACCGCTTCTGCCGGAAAGTTTGCTCCAGCTTCCGGCAGGAAAACCGAATTGCATGTCTGACAACAGGGTTTTTCCCTGTGGAGTGGTAACCGTGAGTTTATCTACCTGTGTCATTTCACCCGACACACTGAGGTCCCGGTTGTTCTGGCACTCCGCGATTGCCTGGGAGAACTGCTCCAGACGCGAAATACTCGCCGACAATTCTACCAGGGCCTTATAAACACGGATGAACCAGCTCAGCGCCCCGTGAACCTGACCAAAAGCGGAACGTACCTGCATCAGACCACCCAGAGTGATCGTTTTTGCCATAAACAGGGGCAATGCAGCAAACACCGGCACAATCAGGCTGATACGAGTATAACCGGTGGTAAAGAAGCCAAGGTTACGCTCTCCGTTCATCAAGGCACGCCAGTTTTGTACGATGGCACCAAAGGCGCGATTCAGATGTTGCTTCTCCCAGGACTCCCCCTGATAAAGCGCGATTTGCTCCGCG
Source organism: Pantoea sp. X-Soil-TKNS-1279 (assembly GCF_059730565.1). Taxonomy (NCBI): domain Bacteria; kingdom Pseudomonadati; phylum Pseudomonadota; class Gammaproteobacteria; order Enterobacterales; family Erwiniaceae; genus Pantoea; species Pantoea sp. X-Soil-TKNS-1279. The sequence goes on from NZ_AP035951.1 coordinate 201,326, forward strand.
TTATCATGCTTACGTAACAGGGCTGCACGAAAGTCAGCTTCGGCGCGTTGTTTCTGATAATTCAGGCCATGCAGCTTCTTGCCAATCAGATGGGTCACCAGACTGCCCACCAGCGTGTAAAGCAGCGCAACCCAGACCAGATAACCTCTAATCACCCACTCCTGCCCGAACAGGGTGAAGGTCTGAACGCCCGAGAGCTTCCACAGGATCCAGACAAACGAGAACAGCTGAGCACTGGTGATCAGGAACGACACCAACAGGCTGATGGTCTTATCAACGAAGAAGTTGATGTCTTCGGCAATACGCTGATCCGGGTTATCGACCTTGCCGGTGAGCGACATGTGGTAGTACGCCTGTTTCGCCAGCCAGCTGTCCACAAGCTGGGCCGTCAGCGATTTCCGCCAACGAATAATGAGCAGCCGGGTAAACCAATCCTGGTACACGAACACCCCGATATAAATCAGGATGAAGACGCAATATTCCTTAACCAAGCTGTAGACCTTTGCACCATCAAACTCACCCAACGCATCATAGAAGGATTTGCTCCAGTCGTTGATCAACACGTTCAGCCAGACGATCGATCCCCCCAGGCTCAGAATGACGGCCAGAATTAACCATGCACTCCAGCTCTGCTTGCCACCCCAGAACGCCCGGCTGAGTTGCCACACCGTGGCCAGTTTCTTCTTCATTATTTCGTCTCTTGCGGCAGAACCGTGTAAATCACCAGATTGTCCGGGTTGTAAATACGCGATGCGACCGCACGCACACCGTCTATCGTGATGGCTTTATCCAGTGATGACACGCGGGAGAGATAGCCTGGATTATCATAATGGCGATAACTCAGTATCAGACGTCGCTGTAGGGTGTAGTAATCATGCTGCCGTGAGGTCTCTGCACGCTGGAACGAAGCCTTCATTTCCTGCACGGTGCGATCATTTATCTGGCTGTCAGCATTCTTAAACGCTTTTTTGGCGATCTGAACCAGTTCCGCAGCACGTTCAGGAGAGGTACTGAAACGCAGTTCGGTTTCAATACGGTTGGTTTTATCGTTGAGTACGGTTTCTAAACTCAGGCTGTAGATCCCACGGGCATCATCGCGCAAAACGTTCTTCAGATGACGGTTGACAAGATTTTTGGCGATGCTGACCTGGGCTGCCCGTTCCGGTGACCATACTTCGTTGCTGAAACTCCACAACCTCACCTCGGCTTTCGGCTCTTTGTTGAGTTGACTACGTCGTTCTCGATGTCCGGGCAAAGCGAGATAAGGTTCGGCAGGCAATCCGGCTCCGCGTTTAATGCCCGCCAGATATCGTTCAACAGCCTGTCTGAGGGTGGCTTCGGGAAGATTGGCCATCACAAAGTAAGTCACCGGTGCCGCGCTGATTTTTTTCCACTGCGTTGTCAGTTGCTCAGAATTAAGGGCCGACAACTGTGTTGCATCTGGCAGTTCAAGTGCCGGGCCGCCATAGCGCAAATCCGTCACCTCCATTTGGCGAAGTGCAAACAACGAACCTTCCTGCATAAGCCGTCGGCGCGCCAACATCATTACGCTGCTTTTCAGCGAGGCAGCATTCATATGATTATCAGTATGAAGTAGCTGATACGCGTGCAACAGGCTGTCCAATCGCTTGTAAGGTGCACTTCCGGTCACTTCCAGTGTGTCCGGTTGCTGACTGATATTCAGCCAAATCTCCTGATCCCGTTTCCATTGCGCATAACCGTCGTCGGTCCAGCCGGTCGGTGCACCAAATCCTGCCAGTTGTGCAGCCAATTGTGCCTGCCAGGCGTTCAGCCCACGGCCCAGATAGCCCGCCGCGCTTTGTGCCTGGAACCACACGCGGTCTTTGGCCAACGGGGTTTTCATCCAGACCACGCGGTCGCCATTACTGAGCCGCCACTCCTGCACCGACTCTGCCGGGAAATTTTTCACGGATGTGCGTTTACCCGAGGTATCGTGTTCAGGTAACGGGACTGAGACCGATGTTTTTTCCTTCGCTACCGGAGTTAATGGCTCACCGGCGATCGTCGTCACCATCCGCTGAATTTCAGAAGGCAACGGCACACTGTAAACATACCTTCCCGGTACGCTGAACTGCACCAGTTGATCCGTGGCCTGTAACCACGTATTCAGGCGAGTGTTGATGTCGGCCATGTCGATGGTTTTAAGTTCTGCCACCGCCCGGACTCCGCGCTGTTGCGCGTCGGCATACGGCTGGTTCTGCTGCCACGCAATAGCCAGGGTCTGCACCCACTCAGAGAAAGTCCGGTTTTCCGGTTTTTCTTCCAGCCGCTTTGCCGCATCGAGGATGTCGCTCTTCACCCGTGCAAAGTCATCGACACTCAGTCCATAACGCATTAAGCGTTCGCGTTCGCGAATCAACGTTTCCAGGCCCAGTTGAAAGTCACCCGGCATCACATCAACAAACAGGCCAAACGCGACGGTAGAGCGGCCTGTTTCGGATTTCCGCGCAACAATATTGCCAATGGAGTCTGGCAAGGCACTTTGCTGACGTTTGAGCTGACGGCTCAGCATGGTGAGGGTGATTTGGTTGATGAGGCGATCCCGATACCCTTCGGTACCCTGCATCTGTTTTTCATCAAAACGGTTTACCCACGAGACCTGGCTACCACCGCTTTCCGAGTCCTGTAGATGGATCACTCGAAACTGTTTTTTCAGCTGCTGGTTGTATTGGCTTTCCTGACGGACCGGCACGGCAATGGCGGGCAACCCGGCAAAATGTTTTGTAATCAGTGCCTTGACTTTCTCTGGTTCAAAATCGCCGATGATCAGGAGGCGCATATTGTCCGGGTGATACCAGCGCTGATAAAAGGCTTTCAACGTGGCTGCCGGGGTATGCTCAATCGACTCAACGTTCCCGATGGTTGGTCGGTCGGGATAAGGGGAATCCGCACGCAAGGCCGCGATGCGTTGCTGGTTCATGCGGGCTGCCACTCCGAGTTTGCCACGCCACTCTTCGAGGATGACTTTACGTTCATCATCCAGATCAGGCTGCGTTATACGCGCATGTGCCGTCATCTGTGCCAGTGCCTGTAAGGCCAGATCTAACCCTTTTACACCATCAGGCGGGCTCATCATGAACTGCGTACGTTCGTAGTTGGTTACCGCGTTATAGTTAGCACCGCGTGACCATCCCTTCTTAGCCAGTGCCGCCGAAACGCCCTCAGGCCAGGCGTCACTGCCGCGAAAAACCAGATGTTCGACCATATGCGCCACGCCTGACTGCTCGTCAGTTTCATCAAGCGACCCGGCTTCTACACTCAGACGAATATCAATACGCCCGGCATCTGATTTAATCGGTGCCAGAGTGTACTGAAGCCCATTATCCAGTACGCCTTCAGTCACCACCGGCAGCGTTGTTTTTGCGTCTTCACTCAGTACGGGCTGGGATAACACCAGCAGAAAGAGTGCGACCCCTGCCAATCCTCTGCGTTTACACATTTTTCTTCCTTATCAGACTCAGTGCTGCAACCGGCTGCCTGTGGTGCAGGCAGCACAAATCCCCCGGCATTCCGCCGGAGGTAAAGTGGAGGGTTACCAGTTATAAGCGACACCAAACCAGAACTGCCGTCCGGTTTTGTAGGTCACTGTTTTGGAGGTAGAACCGGTGGTTTGCGTCGCTTCAATGACGTTATCAAGAACGTTCAGTACATCGAGCGTCAGCTCAATTGATTGATTCTGGAACGTGGGCTGAGACCAGGCGAAGCGCCAGTCGTAGGTGATGTAGTCTTTGTATTTGGTTTTCTCATACAGACTGGCGCTGCCTTCGTAACTGCCGCAGGCGCTGTTGTCACCCGGACAAGCCACAGTACTGATGCTGTAACCGGAGTAGCCTGCCGTGTACCCGAGATTCTGGCTCCAGTTAAGATTAACTGCCGGAAAGAAGGTATTGACGTTAATAAAGGCAGTCCACGGCGTGTTGAAGTCCAGCGCATCCATCTCGCCTTTTTCCATCAACTTGCCGTTAAAGATCACCATATTCTCGTCAGAGGTGGACTGATCGTAATACGTCTGCGAGCTGGATTTATTTTTAACAATGCTGGCACCCAGTTCCCAGCTAATGTCGGCTACTGCGAAGTGATACGGACTGATTGGCTGCGCGGTCAGAGACCAGGTGTTACCTTCTGTTTTCGCGCTGTTCGTGAGGATGTAGTAGTTATTACCGTTCGTATCCGTGTATCTGTCACGACCAAACTGGTCACGTCCTTTACGGTTAACCCATTTCACGGTCCACACGGTATCCATCAGACGCTGAGAAATGCCGAGAGAGAGTTCATCGCTGTAAGGCGTTTTCAGATCGGAGATGTCGTAATCGTAGGTGCTGTATTTGGTAGTATCACCGACCCACGGGCTGTTGGCATCCGTACGGGTCTGGACAATATTGGCACTGATCCCTGAACGCAGTTTGTATGTCAGCAGGTTCTGACCGTAGTAACGGTTGGCACCACCAAACAGGCGGGTGCTGCGGTCACCAAACACATCCAGTGAGGTGGCAAAGCGTGGTGCGACAGTCAGGTTTTTCAGGAAGTCATCATACTGAAGTCGTACCCCAGGGGTAACTTCAAGTCGCTTGTAAAGCATACTGTCCTGAAGATAGAGCGCATAGTTGGTGTAGTTCCCCTCAACCGTGCGCGCCGGGTAGACCGTTCTGCTTTTGAAATATTGCTCACCATCAATACAAAAGTCATCACCTGCCTGGCAGACAACGCTGGTGTCTATCGTCGCGACTCCACGGCTCAACGCGGCATCACCAAAACGACGATATCTCGCCTGATAGAGATCGGTTTGCCAGCCTGCATCGAGTTGATGAGTGATCCCAAGAGCAGAGAATGGCGTGAACTCGGCATCTTGTTTCAGGGTCGTCGTCGTTTTATCGGTACCAAAGGTACCGTAGCCGCCCAGATAACCTAACTGAGTACTTGAACCTGAAGTACTCCCCCAGGTAATCGCATCCGAGGTAAAGTTTCTACTGTTATTAAAATGGTACCAGCTTTGATAAGTACTGGCTTCTTGTTCGATTTTGTTTTGTTCAAACTGATAACCTGCCAGACTGGTAATCTTACCCCACGGGGCAAAATGCTCCCATTCTAAATTGGCACGATAACCACCACCATTATTAGTAAAGCCACCATTCTTTACATCAACTTTATAATAAGTTGACTTATGCGGCGCATACATTCCGGTCATGCGGAAAATATCACCATTATCCGCAAACCAGGTACCTTTTAATAAATAGGTTTCCGAAATTCGCTCCTGGTTAGTCCACATATCCAGGTTGGAATGGTACATCGGAATCTTTGATTCCTGACGGTTGTAGGAAAAGATCAAACCTGCACTGTCATTCAGGGGCTGATTAACACTGACAGAATAAAAGTTCTTGGTGAACTTAGGTTGATTAGCTTGCGAAGTCGCTTCCTCAAAACTTTCACGTTTTGACTCATCAATATGATAACGCGTCCAGCTATCTCGGGTGCTGCGCCAGGACACACGACCAGATGCCCGTTCAAGGTTGGCATCTTTAAGACGTGCATCCACCACTCCTCCGGTGAAATCACCGTATTTGGCAGCGACGTTGCTGTCAAAAACCTCGAGTTTGTCCACCAGCTCTGAGTTTATCCAGAATGATTGTGTACCACCCGATGGCAGGTCAATTGGGCTGTAACCATCTGGATCATCACTGAGGTCGCCGTTTTTGTTGCCGGGATTGACAGTGTTGTTGTTGGAAAGACCGTCAATCATAAAATTGTTGTTGTAAAACTTCTCGCCGTGAAATGAGACATTCTCGGGAGCAATTTCGCCAGGGTTATTACTGGAGTCTGTATTATTGGCGAATCGTACATTCGGATTATGTTTCAGTAACTCGGTGATGGTGCCATTACCCGTGGGAAAACGCGCGATCTGTTCGGCGTTAATAACCTGCGTCCCCATCGTCTGACTGGTAGGTGCAGAACGAACAATAATCGTATCACCAGAATCATCTATCTGCTCAGCAGCTGATTCTTCTGTGGTGGTGTTTACGTCCTGAATTACGGTATTGGTGTCCGCTACCGTTGGCATAGCAAAAATGCTAAGCGGTATAATTATACAGCCTGTTATTTTCATGATTTTCCCAGAAGTGAAATTCAGTTTATGACCTGAATACGCCCATCTAACTTATAAATAACGGTAACAATCTGGTTTTTAACTTCACCAGTAATGTCATATCGCCAGCGTGTAATATCCCGCCGCAGATCGCTGCTAAATACACCCGCAGGATCTTCAGCCAGAATTTGAATATTTTTTATTGTTCCGGACGCGCTAATGTCAAACTGCACCTTCACTCTGCCCTCAACCCCCATAGAGCGGGCACGGGCGGGATAATTGACGCGACGGTTCAGCGCCCGCACCCTTGTCGTCGTTTCATTCCCTGCGCCCTTCGCAGCATGACCAGAAGTACTCTCTCCACCAGCAGCAACATTTCCACCGCTGCCAGCGTTAACAGGAGCGGAAGAAGAACTGGATAATGTTGTTTGTTGCGCAAGCTCAGTCTGCTGATGCTTATCGGGAGACGCTGGCAGCAAGATCGGTTTCACCACCGGGCGTGGTCTGGCCGGTTGGTTGTCAACCGTGGTCGCTTTTGTTACCGGCGGCTTCTGCGAGGTGACTTTCTTCCTTTCAACAACAATATCTGCCTTGTCGACAACGACGGTTTTGGGCAATACCACTTGCTCTTCTGGCGATGAAAGCACAGGCGTCGCTACCGGCAGCATCGGCTGATTTAAATTTACGACTGAGATTTCATTTCCTGTCTTACCTGCCTCGTTAGTTAGCGGCAAGGGCGTATTTCGGAAACTCGCCAGTAACACCAACAACAGGAGATGAACAGCAACAGAGGAGCAAACAGGGAATGTTTTGCGATACAAGGACCAGGGAGACTGAGTTAAAAATCCAGCCATCCCTGTAGACTTCGCAGAGGATCCAAATGTAAGCAAAACCCTTCCCCACCCTAAAATGTACGGCGTTTACACTTGCCTCAGACAGTTTTTAACCGGTGACTCAATGCCGGGATCCCCGATACGTCCCCAGTTGCACTATGGCAGATGAAAGTTGTAAAAATTTGATACGAACACTAACAATAATGAGAGTGATTTACAATTTCATTATCAATTAAGTGTGAAAATTTTCTGATTCTTACGATTTTTGGGTAATGGTATCGCTCAGAACTGCCTGACTGGCGCTCCTGCCCACATAACGTGTAGGGAAAGCTGAATGGTGGTCGAGCATCAGAAAAGTAGTAAAAGTGAGTTTTGGAGTAAATGAGTATTCACCCAATCAGGATGAGGCACAGATGAAAAACAGGCACCTTTTATGGTGCTTTTTTGTCACTGATTCGTAGCGACGCGATTTATCGCGCAACTGTCCAGTCTCCAGATGCGAAAAAGGCCGCCTTGCGGCGACCTCTTCCGGCACGTCCCTGTACGACCATCCGTTATTTGTACAGTTCTGCGGTCATGTGAACACGGTTATTGGTGTTCGCTTCGGTGATTTTGTACTGTGCACCCTGCTGTGCTGCCTGAGCAGCGATTTTGGCTTCTGCGCCATCCAGGGTAGAAGCGGAAGCAGTGATGCTCTGCGCAAAGCTACCGAAAGAAACCAGTGACAGGGCGGCTACTGCAACGAAAGTTTTGATAGATTTCATGGTCATTTCCTCAGAAGTTTATTTAATCGGTGAGGCGTTGTGCCTCGATGTGAGAGAGAATAGACCTGTCGGCGGGTGAGGAAAAGCTGAGGGATTTGCTGAAAGAATTCAAAAAAATTGAATATTAATTAATCGGGAAACTGGACCAACATGAATCGCCGAACATCCTTATTTTTACGAGGCATGAAAGTCTTCTGCAACTTCTGAAAAATATTTTAGCAATCGAGTATCTATGGCAGGCATACGATTGTGAGCGGGGGTAATCAGGCCCATCAGCAAAAATCGCCCACTCTCCCACATATGCTCGGTATAAACGAGATAGTGATCAGAGGTTCGATTGTAGTTTGCTTGCCGTGTGTTCCAGGTCAGTTGAAAGTGCAGATTGACGTGAATATGCTGAACATTCGCAGTAACTGCGAACGGTGGGAAGTCAAACGGCGCATCACGCCCGAGAAGGTTTGATGGAGCGCCCGTTGATTTGTATGTGATGAACTCGGCTTTGAGCTCCGGATAAACATCAAAAGTGGGATGAAAAAATTCACCCTATGTAGCTTGACTGTATTCAGCTACTAATGCCATTTAGCAGCAGCCAAATTACCAGTACCCAATAGATGGTTCATGGCAGAAAGGTCGACACCTGAATCGCGTGTATCAGTTGTGCGAGTAAACTGATCAATGAGGCTGAGGTAGTTTTTTGTCGCAATACTCACCATTTTGATGGCCTTAAAGAACGTAAACTCAACGGAGTTTTTTTCGTAAGACATGATTATGTCTTTTTCAGGCAACATCAGAACGAAGGATTCAGCAATACCGGCAACATGAATAGTCTGGCTCTTGATTTCCTTCGCAGTTATGACAGCACCTTCAAAATTGTTATCTGCATAACGGGAAAGTTCCGCACGGCTGTCATGAAGTTCCTCCGCCAGCGTGTGGAGCGCATCGGTTAGATCTTTAATGTCGGTTTTGTTAACTCTGGCGCCCATCTCATAAACCCGCTCTACAATCGTAGGCTTACACGCAACCTCTTTTGGTTGCGGCTGGAAACTGGCAAGAACCAGTGCCACTGCTGCCTGCAAATGCTGGATTTTAAATTTCACGATAGACTCCATAATCGCCATTTCTCGACGAGGCGAAGAATCTTACTACTGAACCTAACTTTGAGCTAAAAAAGTTGGTTGCATATGCGGCGGGTGCTGCAATACAGCAAAGAAAAATACTACCCGTCACCCTTTGCACATCTGAAGGGTGTGCACGAAAATGTCTCTCCTATTCAGGACGGATCAGCAACACAAAAAAGGCCGCCTTGCGGCGACCTCTTCTGGCACGTCCCTGTACGACCATCCGTTATTTGTACAGTTCTGCGGTCATGTGAACACGGTTATTGGTGTTCGCTTCGGTGATTTTGTACTGTGCACCCTGCTGTGCGGCCTGTGCTGCAATTTTCGCTTCTGCACCGTCCAGGGTTGAAGAGGTAACAGAGATGCTCTGCGCGAAGCTGGTTGCTGACATCAGGGAAAGAGCGGCTACAGCGGCGATTGACAGTGCTTTGATAGTTTTCATGGTCTTAATCCTTAATTTGTTTGGAAGGCTGTGTGCCTTCGATGAAAGTAATAATAACCATAGTTATCGTTTCGTGATTGATAATTAGTGCGATAACTGTGATCGTGCTAATTATTACCTTATTTAGTCAGTTCAGCTGACAGGTAAGCACCGTTGTCCACGCGTGCGCCGGTGATTTTGTATGACGCACCTGCCTGTTTGGCCTGCGCCGCAATTTTGGCTTCTGCGCCATCCAGGGTAGAAGCGGAAGCAGTGATGCTCTGCGCAAAGCTACCGAAAGAAACCAGTGACAGGGCGGCAACTGCAACGAAAGTTTTGATAGATTTCATGGTCATTTCCTCAGAAGTTTGTTTAATCGGTGAGGCATTGTGCCTCGATGTGAGAGAGAATAGAACTGTCGGCGGGGGAGTAAAAACTGAGGGATTTGCTGAAAGAATTCAAAAAAATTGAATAAAGTTTAATCAGTAAATTGGAACGCTATGATCAGCGATCTTTTTGCTGGCTAACATCAAATGAGGTTTCCCGACAGGCGAAAAGATGACGCTATTGGGTCCTGGATGATTTATCCAGGTTTACCATCAATAACTAACAGAAATTCACAGTCAGTATCAGCCGGATGTAAAAATGTCGGCCCTCAATGCGAAACATCAGGATAACCGGCATTACGCCGGTTTTCTTTTAAAGGCTGCGTTGATTATCCCTGGCTGAAAGCTGTTCAGCGACCTCCTTTCTCTCGCTGTAGCGGTGGCTAAGACAAGTGGCCCTACAACTAAAGTTTGATATACAAGTGCCGATAGCATTTTTTTATTCTGACGTGCATGTCCTGACTACGGATAAGCACCTCGCTTCATCAGTAAGGAAACTGCCATGACGACGGCTCAAACCCTACCCGAAAGTCTTTACCAGCAGCTACTACAACATGTCAGCACCTTGCTCAAAAGCATTGCACAAGATAGTGAAGACCCAACGCTGGCCAATGCGCAAAGCCAGGCTCGCGAGAATCTAAACGCCATCAACACAGCAATCACTGATGCAATCAATGAACTACGTCGCAATGCAGAACATAAGACCTTCACCATCGCTTTCTACGGCGAAACCAATGCAGGGAAATCCACCCTGATCGAAACCTTGCGTATTTTACTCCAGGAACGTAGCAAACAGGCGCAGCGCGAACAGTTCTCGGCATTGCAGCAGGCATCAGGACTGAGTGAGGAAGCGTTGCTGGCACTGGAGGCAGAGATTCGAACACTTGGCGACCAACACGATCAGGTACTGAGTGATATCACCCTGGCAACCACTCGCCATGACGAACGCCAACAATATCAACAGTTGCAAGAGACTGAATTGGCTGATCGGGTCGGGAAAATCAAGGCCCGGGCGAATTTTTTGCAGCGCCTGCTCAACTTACTTCGCAAACTGCCCGAAGAGCTAGCGTTGTTACAGCTGCAAGCCAGTTCAGCAGCATTGTCCAGCCAACGCGAAGCTGAACTCGCTCCATTGTATCAATTGAGTGAGACGATTCAGGGCCAACTGACAGCCGTGAACCACCGCCATGTCACAACGTTGAACGACCTGCACCAGTTATCGGCTTATGAAGACGGCAGCATCATTGGTGACGGGCGTGCGGATTTCACCCGGCAAACCCAGGCATATGAATTCGAAATGAACGGGCAAGCTTTCAAACTGCTCGACGTACCGGGTATTGAGGGCGAAGAAAGTAAGGTCAGCGAACAAATCAACAATGCAGTTAAACGCGCCCATGCAGTGTTCTATGTCACCGCCAAGGCTGCACCACCGCAAACCGGAGATGCCGGCCGGAAGGGCACGCTGGAAAAAATCAAAGCACAGCTCGGGGATCAGACAGAAGTCTGGACGCTTTACAACAAACGCATCACCAATCCCCTGGCGTTGCAAAAGTCAGCTTTAGTCAGTACTGATGAGCAGACCAGCCTGGGTGATCTGGACCGCACCATGACCGAACATTTGGGGCAGCACTATCAGCGCAGCTTTGTCCTCAGTGCTTTACCCGCTTTTTACGCCGCTGCGATTTGCCTGGTACCGCGTTCACCAGCAGCCACCAGCCGTCAGAAGTTCCTCGCGGCACAGGCACCCGACGTGCTGCTGGAGAAAACCGGCGTCAAACAATTCTGTCAGTTTCTGACCCAGGACATGGTCACCAACGTCAGAGAGAAAATTCGCCGTTCCAATCTGAATAAGGTGCAGCAGGTTTTCCATCACGTTTGCTCACGAGTCAAAGCGCTACAGACTGAAAACTTCGCGCCGTTGGCAGCGAAACTGGACGAAGAAGCGCAAAGTGCCAGGCATCAGCTTGCCATAGCATTCAAAGCCCTTAATTCGCGCCTGGCTAACGCTGGGGAGCAGTCGATTGGTATTTTCGAAGAGGCCGTGCGCACACGCATTTATGACCGCATCCGCGATGACATCAGCAATGATCAGTTCAAAGCGACGCTCGAACAATTGCTGGAGCAAGAAAGTGCAACATTACAACGTGAACTTCCTGTTGCGCTCGACAAGCAGATAAAACTCTTTCAGGGGAACGTCAGTGACATCATCAAACGCTTCGAAGCCCATGCAGCCGAGCTATTAGACGGCTACGCAAAGGTGGGTAAAACCCGACTAGCCAGCGAGTTTGATCTGAAAATTGATATCGACAATGGCATTAGCGTATGGGGGATCCTGGGAAGCCTGGCAGGGGTGGCAGCAATGATCTGGAATCCAGTGACCTGGCCCCTGATGGTGCTGGGAGCGGCAGGTATCTTAATCAACCTCGCGAAAGCAGTCTGGAGTTTCTTCGACTCTGACTACAAGAAAAGTCAGCAACGCAAATCCGCTGATGAAAACCTCGAAAAAGCCTGCGATACGCTTCGTGAAGGCTTTTCCAATACCCTGAAGCAAGCACTCCTGCCGCTGCAAAAGGTCATCGACCAGCTCGACCACGCGCTTGAACAACCTGCCGTGCAAGCCCGACATATTAATCAAACACTTGATGTCGCCCATCTCGGCCTGAAGAAAATGGCTCGCGACCTAACTGCCTGAGGAAACAGACAATGAAATCTACCCTTGACCTCTTTCTGAGCCAGAATAGCAAGGCCGTTGCATTACTTGGCAAGTTGCGTACCTTTCTTGAGCAAGGCATTTCGCTTGGCGTGAACATCGACCCTTCCCTGTTCAGTAAACTTGAACATGTGGGTGAGCATCTCGCCGACGGGAAACTCAAGATTGCCCTTATCGGTGGCTTTTCTGAAGGTAAAACCTCCATCGCCGCCGCCTGGATGGAACGTCTGGACAAGGCGAGTATGCATATCAGCCAGCAGGAATCCTCCAATGAAGTGAAGGTATACGAAGTCGCTGACAACTTCGTACTGATCGATACACCGGGGTTGTTCGGCTTCAAGGAGCAATTCAACGCGGATTTGCAGGCGATGGAGAAGTACAAAGACATTACCCGCAAATATGTCAGCGAAGCCCATCTGGTGTTGTACGTGATGAACTCAACCAACCCGATCAAAGACAGCCACAAGGACGATCTTAACTGGTTATTCCGCACCCTTGACCTGCTACCACGCACCGTCTTCGTCCTTAGCCGCTTCGACGAAGTGGCAGATGTCGAAGACGAAGCCAGTTACGCGCAAAACCTACAGGTCAAGCGTAACAATGTTGCAAGCCGCTTGCATGAAACCATTGGTGCCAGCGAAGCCGAGCTGGCAGCACTCAGTATCGTGGCTGTTGCGGCCAACCCGTTCGATATGGGTACCGACTATTGGCTTGAGCATCTTGACCAGTTTAAGGTGCTGTCGCACATTGACTCGTTGCAGCAGGCAACCGCTCTTAAGATCCAGACCAGCGGCGGTCCTGAGGCAATGGCTGAACAGGCACGTAAAAGCGTCATTCTTGATGTGCTGCATAAGGAATTGCCATTGGCCGTAGAAAACGACCAACGCCTTGGAGCTGAAGTCGAGCGATTAACGGTAATGAACCGCCACCTCACCCGCCAACTTGATGAAGCTAACCTGCAAATCCAGGAAGCACGCATCGGCTTACGTGATTTTATCGCCCGTTACTTTTCCGGCATGATCCTGCGTACTCAAGGTCTTACCCTGGAGACATTCGCTGAGTTCTTTGAACGCGAAATTGGCAAGGATGGTGTCATGGTGACCACTCGCTTGCAGAACGAGTTCGATCGCCAACTTAACGGCGTTAGCCAGGAGTTGAACCGGATGCGTTTGAGTTTCGATGCAGAGATTGCCCATTACAACAGCACCGTGGTGAATTTCGGTAAACAAGGCGTCAGCTACGTTATCAAAGGTAACTTCATCAATAATGGTAGCGTGCTGGCGGCACGCGACGGCATTGTCACTGCGGCGAAAACGTTGGGGCTGGATTTAACCAAAGCACTTAAATTTAAGCCGTGGGGAGCTGTTAATCTGGCGAAAAATATTAATGGCGTGCTGGCGGTGGCAGGATTGGCTCTGGAGGCCTATGACTCCTGGAAACACCACGAGCGCAAAGAAGCTGTTAACGAAGCAGTGAAAGATATGATTACAAACTTCAATGCGCAGCGCGAAGAGCTGCTGGCGATGGTTAATAGCGATATCTTCCAGGCAAACTTCTTCCCTGACTATGCCGCGTTAAAAGTGAATGCCAATGATGTTAACGATGCTATCAATACCCAAACGCAACTACGCTCGCAGTTCCAGGCGTGGCGTGAAAGCGGTGAATTGATTGAAGGGGAATTCACGCGTCTGGAAGGATGACCACTGGTGTAGCGGTGCCCAGATGGCAAATCAACAAACAGCCAATGGGCACTACTAATAATGAGTTTTTGAGTAAATGAGTGTATGAGTTTCATTACAAGATCATACAGTCGTTAAGGTAATACCTTGCTCCAGGTTTGGGTATGGCGCCGCTCGCCAAGCTCACTCCCGGTTTCAATCAGCCTGCGGGCATTCGGTGATAGCTGTCCACTGCGCCAGAGATAATGAATTTCGGTATACCCTACCTCACCGAGCGAATGGCTGCGTACATGCTGATGTCCTGGCAAGGTTTGTAATACGGAACGCAACACCCAGGCCGCCCCCATCCCTGCTGTCACGCAAGCCAGCATCGTATGGTATGACTCAATTTCCGTCACCGGCAGATGGCTGATGCGCGCTTCTGCCAGCCATCGATCCATGCGGAAGCGAAACGAGCAATCATGGCGAAATCCATAGAGTTCGGCACACTGGAGATCCGATGGCTTTCTGACCGCAGGATGATTGAGTTCCGTGATCAGCAACATTTCGTCGACAAAGGCCAGTCGGCTTTCAAGGGCCTTTGACTGTACCGGGCCATCAGTCAGGGCAATGTCGAGTGTCCCATCTGCCACATGTTGCACCAAAACCTCCGAGGCTTCGTGCCGGATGTCGAGGCCAATACCGCTGTATCGTTTACGGAAGGTGCCAATCAATGCCGGCATAAAATCGACCAGAACCACATCCAGCGCGCCAATCACCAGTTTTCCTCCCAGATCCTCTTCTCGCATCAACAGACGGGTGCTGTCGGTGAGGTCCAGAATACGTTGCGCGTGGTCCAGCAGTAGCCGCCCGTTCTGCGAGAGGGACATCCCCTGGCGGTCGCGCAGAAAGAGTTCGCAGCCTAAATCCTGTTCAAGCTGCTGGATGCGTACCGTGATGCCTGAAGGAACGCGGTTTAACACCCGAGCCGCGCCTGAAATCGATCCGGTCTGCGCTACCGCACAAAAGGCCCTGAGTTGAGAAAGGTGCATTCGGCATTCTCATTTAATGAATGATGGGTTCTATTAATTTCATTTTTCAGAATGCTGGTCAAATCCTATATTGCTTCACAGATAACCATTATCCCGGCGGATGAAGCCCGGAAAACAGGAGAAAATTATGGATTTAGGCCTGAAGAATGCCAGAGTCATGCTAAGTGGTGGCACACGCGGTATTGGTCGAGCCATTGCCGAAGCATTTTTGTCAGAAGGGGCAAGCGTCGCTTTCTGTGCGAGAAAGGGCGAAGAAATTGACGCGGCTCAGGCCGCAATGGGCAACCGGGCATTCGGTTATAAAGTTGACGTGACAGAATCAGATCAGGTACGCGCCTGGGCTGAGGATGCTGCCAAAAAAATGGGTGGTATCGACATCGTTATTCCCAACGTCAGCGCACTGGCCGGGGGTTCCGACCCGGAAACATGGCGTCTGGCTTTCGAGACCGACCTACTCGGTTCTGTGAGCATGGTAAACGCTGCGTTGCCCTGGCTCCGCCAGTCACAATCAGGTTCAGTGGTTCTTATTTCAAGCGTATCAGGTCGAGAAGTGGATATGTTTGCCGAGCCTTATGGGGTGTTAAAGAGCGCGTTGATTCACTATGGTAAAACCCTGTCGGCAAAACTGGCGCCCGAGAAAATTCGCGTAAATACTGTGTCCCCGGGCAACGTTTACTTCGTGGATGGGGTTTGGGGAAAAATCGAGCGCGAAACGCCCGATCTCTTTGCCGAATGTCTGGCAATGAACCCAATGGGACGAATGGCTCGTCCGGATGAAGTGGCTAAAGCCGTGCTTTTTCTTGCCAGCTCCGCTGCCAGCTTCACGACGGGCACCAATCTCACTGTCGACGGTGGACTGACAAAAGGTGTTCAGTTCTGAGTAATTTACCGCATTAAAGGGAGGCTTTGTGCGCACTCGTCCATCATCCCGGTTGATCGTTCGTTCTCCGGCAAATCAGGTTCTGCTGTTTAAATTTTGCCATAAAGATGATGCGTTAAATGGCAGGACATACTGGGCAACACCGGGGGGCGGGCTGGAGCCGAATGAATCCTTTGAGCAGGCCGCTTTACGCGAATTGCGGGAGGAAACCGGGTTGCAAAGGCATTCAGTTGGCATGTCGGTCGCATCCCGGACCTTCACCATGATGCTACCAAATGGGGAAACCGTTTATGCTGACGAACGTTTCTTTATCATTCACGCGGATAAAACAGATATCGATTGCTCAAGGTGGAGTAAGAATGAAAAGGAAGTTATGCGGGATCACCACTGGTGGACGTTAGAAGAACTCAGACATACTAACGAAACGATCTTCCCACATGATTTGATCATCGACATAGTTGCAGACAACCTGGACAAGCTCCGTTCCGTTTAGTCCTCAGCGTTCAAGTGCAGTAAGGATTGATGCTTCCATTTTCTCCGGCGTGGTGAACGGTGCAAAACGCTTGAGTGGTTTACCGTCACGTCCAATCAGGAACTTAGTGAAGTTCCATTTAATCCGCCCCCCCAGCACGCCAGGTAATTCATTTTTCAGATAACGAAACACCGGGTGTGCTGCGGTTCCGTTGACCTCAACTTTCGCGAACATCGGGAAGTTCACACCGTAGTTAATGTGACATGTCTGCGCGATTTCCTCGGCGCCGCCAGGTTCCTGTTTACCGAACTGGTTGCAGGGGAAACCAAGCACCACGAAACCCTGGACGGCGTATTTCTTGTAGAGCGCTTCAAGGCCGCCGTATTGTGGCGTGAATCCACAATGGCTGGCGGTGTTAACGACCAGAACCACTTGACCAGCGTAGTCGGCCATAGAGATAAGCTGGCCGGAAAGACGGGTGGCGGTAAGTTGATAAAAGGTAGTCATCTCGGAATCCTCAAAGCATAACCCGTTCGGCCACGTAGCGCGTTGTTGCCGGGGCACAGGTCATGGGTCGTGGAGAAGCATGCCTGTTACTGATTGCGTGGCAGGTCTGGAATCTTGTGCAAAGATATCTTTGCAAAGTCGAACCAAAAGAACAACTAACAGGCGGCCCATCAGAGGGCTGTCATGAGCGAAAAGCGCACATTCGCAATTTATCGATAAAAGATGCAGGCTTGTAAAACGGTTGCGCATTTATCGTGTAGAAATAAAGCAGGCTTTTTATATAGTTGGATGATGAACTTTGAAAACTCAGCAGGTAATCGCATGATATTAAGTGTTAATCACGTTGGTTTTTCAGTTAAAAACATTGAAGACTCATTATTATTCTGGACTCAGATTCTTGGAGGTAAATTATTACGCGAAGGAAAAATGTCTGGACCAATAATCGATGAGGTAACAGGTGCAAGGGGAGCTGATGTACGAATGGCTTTGCTTGAACTGGCTGATATTCAAATTGAATTACTACAATACAATAACATTGAGCAGCCAGAAGCACCTTCAGCGCCCTATATCCCAGGCTACGCTCACCTTGCTTTTATAGTTGAGGATCTTGATACGCTCTTAGGCAAAGTATCGGACTACGGCTGGAAGACGCCCGGTAAACCTCAGACAGTGTTGTCAGGACCCATGCAGGGAACCCGAGTAATATATTTACAAAGCCCTGATGGTCAGACGCTTGAATTGATGGAACGCAGTCAATGAGGCCCACAGATTATGACCTGTTATTCTCTAATTAAAACAGTGATGTCTGCAAAGTCCGCTCCTGGCACAGAGAGGAGAGTCTCTGTTATCGAGCAGCCAGCATCTCATTTACCAAAGATGAGCCTTCAGCAGTGGGATTAGGTTCTGCGATACTTGCAGAAGCCGACGTGGCTCCAGAATACAAAATGTGGCGCCAGAGTGTTTTAATTTGTTAAACGGATCTGTTTATAAGTGGATAAATAATGAGCAGTGGTACCGATAGCAATCCACAAAACAGATATACAAAAATAAAAAAATTCCAGCTGGGGCCATTTATAGTGAAGAAATAACTCCACGTTTCTTTTTTCATTATCATCAGCCCCAATTTATTTGTGACAAATAAAGAATATGGGTACGTTACTGCACTTATAGATAAATAGATGGCAACATATGGAATATAGGGTATATATGCAGGGAAAATCAATCCATCATGTAGGTCTTTCAGAATACTGTAAACAAAATAGCCAAAACCAATCAAACCCCAAAAGCAGTGTCTAAAATAATATTTCCCGGTCATTTTATGTGGTTATTTTATGATGCTTCGAGAAATTTTATTTGAAATTGGTAATAATGGCAAGAACGTGTTCATCCACATTCTCCGAGGTAACATGTTAAGATGGGTCTCGCTTGTTCTCCCCATCACGGGGATTTTTCCATTTGTTTGAGGAGAAAATATGCACACTGTAGGCATATTCTGTGGCTCTTCTGAAGGCTGTACACCCGCTTACATGGAGGCTGCTCGTCATGTTGGTAGATGGTTAGCTGAACAGAGTATAAATATCGTTTATGGGGGTGGACGTGTTGGTTTAATGGGTGCCGTAGCCGACTCAGCTCTCGCATATGGTGGTCATGTAACGGGTGTTATTCCAAAGTCCCTGCTGGAACGTGAAATTGCCCACACCGGGTTGTCTGAGCTACAGGTGGTGGATGACATGCATCAGAGAAAATCTGTGATGGCAGAATTATCATCCTGTTTTATCGCCTTACCGGGTGGCGCAGGAACTGCTGAGGAGATATTTGAACAGTGGACCTGGGCACAATTAGGCATACATGATAAACCCTGTGCGTTTCTGAACGTTAATCACTTTTACAACCCGCTTAAAGTGATGGTAAATCAGATGGTGAGTGAAGGTTTTATGAAACAGGATTATGCCGATATGCTTCTGTTTTCTGAAAATTTGCACGACATTATCGAGTATTTCAAAACCTATACGCCACCTGCTTCAAAGTGGACAACCCGGAGGGAAAATTGAGCCAGGAGAAGACGCTCATTCCGCATTGATTCGGGAATTCAGGGAAGAGCTTAATCTTGAACTATCACAAGAGGAGCTTACCCTGCCTGGCGAATTCACAGATGCACCGCTAACGTTAAACAAAAATGTCCCACACGTATGGCCATCGGCACCCCAGGCAATCTGTTGCACGGTTTGTTGAGAATCGGACAAGGTCGCGGGCTGTTGAGTTTTGTGAACACACGGTAAGGAAACGCTGTGACGATATTTGTACCGCTGATTTATCTTTTTGCCGGCTGGCTGGTCGGTAAAACAGCCTGGGATTTAAAAGCAGCTGCCTCATGGGTATTAAC
Organism: Pantoea sp. X-Soil-TKNS-1279; assembly: GCF_059730565.1. Lineage (NCBI taxonomy): Bacteria > Pseudomonadati > Pseudomonadota > Gammaproteobacteria > Enterobacterales > Erwiniaceae > Pantoea > Pantoea sp. X-Soil-TKNS-1279. Next base: position 220,610 of record NZ_AP035951.1, read on the forward strand.
CCGCGTAGCTATTCCGGTTGTCATCATCTTCAATATATCCACGCGTTTTGGCAGTATGAGTACGATAATCATCGCGACAGCCATCTGCATGCTGATTATGCTGATGGCTTCCCGGTATTTCTTTCGTGATCCCATCAAAAGCCTGTGCTTCAGTTACCTGAATATCGGATGGCTGGGATTGCCTGTGGCGACGGCCCTCTTTGGCGATCAAGCCGCAACCATTGTTATCGCCGCCTATGTCGGCAGCTCAATCGTAGGTAATTCCGTCGGGGCTGGTATGCTCTCCGGCCACCATTTCAGACTGTTGAAATTAGTTCAGACTCCGCCTGTGCTGGCACTGATTGTCGGGGCCGCGCTCATTCCGTTCAGCCAGCAGATATCGCTGTGGTTTAACGAACTGTATGAAGTCGCAAAATTTCTGATGAGCTTTCTTGGTATGGCGGTGCTTGGCGTTTGGCTGTCAAAAACTGAGCTGACGCTTAAGGATCTCCGGCATGAGGTTCGCCCATATCTGATTAAATCAGCAGCGATGTTGATGATGATTTCACTGATGATAGGGCTTGCCAGAATTGTCGATTTCAGACTGATAACGGAAAATACGCCAACACTTTATCTCTTTTGTCTTCTGCCTCCGGCAGCAAATATCATCGTTCTTGAAACGCATTATCTGGGGACAGGCCGATCGGCCAGGATTATTACCTGTGGAACCTGCATCAGTATTCTTGCGATGAGCCTCTTTGCAGCAGCTATCACGATCGGCAAAACGATGGGCATCGTTTTCTGACGTTGTCAGCACTTAACAAACCGAGAATTATACAGCCCCCGGTGCTAATGCACCGGCAATACAGCAAACTCTGCACTGTTATGAAGGTGATTTTTCATCATCTTCCGTGTCTGCCTGTTCTCAGAAGTCTCAATAAAGCACCTTCATAAACCGACGAGGAAGACGTGACCAGAACAGAAGATCCGGGATTAAGGGCGTCAGAGAGTGCCGCAAGTTGTAGCATCGGCCCCCGGACATTAGCATTTATCATGTGATTAAATGATTCAGCGGTAACCAATTCCGGGGAACCTACTTCGGCGAATCCTGCGTTAAGCCACAACCCATCAAGAGTACCCCAGTGCTTAATCGCCACCTGTAATTCACTGATATCTGATTCGCTGGCAGCATCACTTTTGAGGATGAACGATGTTTCAGGCAGCAGATCACGAGCGCGTTGCAGTCGTTCTATTTAACCCCGTAATAGCGACCTGACCACCTTCAGTAACGAGAGGACAGACCCGGGTTTTATGACAGCTTCCAGATAACAAGCTCATGCGCTGTTAAATTCAGGGAATTTCCTAACCAAGGCATTCATGCATACAGTCAATGAAAGTTTTCATCGCTGGGCTGACAGTTCGGCCTGCATGGTGAGCACACAGCGCGGTAATTGACAGTGGGGAGGACGAGAATGGAAGCTCTTTAAGTTCACCTGATTCCAGTTCACGCAATACGCTGAACCGTGGCAGAAATGAAATGCCGAGATTGCTGGCAACGCATTTTTTGATGCTCTCAATACTCCAGAGCTCAATCGTATTATCTAGCGTTATCTTTCTTTCCCGGAGAGTGGATTCGAATATTTGCCTGAAAATACATTGAGGCTCATTGATAATGAAACTCACCGGGATATGCTGATCACTTTTCGTGAAATCAAAGCCCTGGAACAATGGGGAGGCAACCAGCACCACTTCCTGTTGCCCAAAGTATTCCATATGTAACGCATCATCATGACCAACGCGGTAAAAAACGCCCAGGTCTGTATTGTCGTTAAGCAACGAGTCTCTTATCACATAGCAGTTAACAGATTGCAGGGACAGACGAACTTTGGGCGCTTTTAACCTGAACAATTTCAGTACTTCGGGCATTTTGTACGCAAGTAATGTTTCCCCGACCATCACCCGCAAGTCACCGGCAATATCTTCTTCAGTGGATGAAATCTGGCGTATCCCCTCCAGTACACGCGTCAGCTCCCGAACTCTTGGTAAGAGTAATTTTCCGGCGGGCGTAAGAGCCATTCGACGGCCTACTTTTTCAAAAACCGGATATGAAAGTTCCTGCTCAAGCTGTTGGATCTGGAAGGTGACGGTTGACTGAGTACAACACAGCTTACGGGCGGCTTGAGCAAAAGAACCTTCTTCAACAACCGTCTTAAAGGTAATGAAACGGCGCAGATCCATAAAGTTACCCCTAAGATTAAAACATCGAAATATTGAAAATATGACATCTAAAACATTCGCTTTTTTGAATGTTTTGGCGTCGCTAATATGCTCCGGAAACAAGGAGAATACAAGTGACACCAACAATCATCAGTGGTTTTTTGACCTATACATTAATCACCGCGCTAACACCCGGCCCTAACAATATCCTGGCTCTCAGCTCAGTAAATCAGCATGGTTTTCGGCGCAGTCTGCGCACAATGGCAGGTATGAGTGCTGGATTTCTGGTGCTTATGCTGGCTTGCGGTGTATTTACCTACACGCTGATCAATGTGCTGCCTTCAACCACTCGCTGGCTGGTGTGGATTGGCGCTGCTTACATTCTCTGGCTTGCATGGCGGATTGCGCACAGCTCACCTGCCACGGCTGATAACACTGGCAGTCCTCTCAGTTTTTGGGTGAGCTTCTGGCTTCAGTTTGCCAACGTAAAAATTATTCTTTACGGCATAACGGCATTGTCTGCATTCGTTTTGCCTTACACCCAGGATGTTATCTGGGTAACTGCCGTCAGCATTCTCCTCGCCATCATCGGTTGCCTGGGAAATCTTGTCTGGGCGCTGGCTGGTCATATGTTCCAGTCACTGTTTCGCAGACATGGTCGATTGGTTAATCGGATACTGGCGCTGTTACTCATTTATTGCGCTGTGAGGATGTTTTTCTGACGAGTCAGGATGCGGTTAAATTTTTTTGCCATTGCCCACACTCAGGTGGGCAATTTCCGCAGCCTGTCAGCTCATACCTTATGCACATCCTCCCACTTCAGATCGAAGCGCAGCAGATACTTACGCAAACGATCCGCATCGTTGGGTTGTTTTTTTTGTTGTCGTGATACGGCAAACAGCCTGCGTCCGGCATCCGACAAAGATGCCGAAGTGCGACAAACATCAATCACCGCCTCAAGCTGCTTTTGGTCGAAAATATCGATTTCCTGATTGAGCGGAAACTCCGTGGTTCCGCCCTGCTCTGTCTGCCATGCCCCCAACAGCCGGGTAATCTCTTCATCCACCAACGCAAGATTAATGCGCCCGTTCTCAGCCAGCGTCGCCATGCGCGCAACACTGGCCCCCAGCTCACGAAAATTCCCTCTCCAGCTGGCCTTGGCGGAATAAGCGAAATGCAGATAACGCTCACGCGCTTCCTTATCAAAGCGCACCTGTTGTTGATGCTGACGCCCGTAACGGTGCAGTTCATATTCAACGTTAGGTTCAATATCTTCGCGCCGTTCCGCCAGTCCGGGTAAGCGGAACGTCCACATGTTGATACGTGCGTATAAGTCCTCCCTGAAACGTCCCTCACTCACCCAGCGCGGCATATCCCTGTGCGTACCCGCAATGAGCTGAAAATCACTGCTGACTTCACGGTCGGCACCGAAAGGAAAGAAACTTTTCTCTTCGATGGCACGCAGCAGCATGGCCTGCTCATCCAGTCCCAGTTCAGCTATCTCATCCAGAAAAAGAATGCCGCCATCGGCTTCGCGGAGTAACCCACTGCGAGCAGTCAGCGCACCGGTAAAGGCCCCTTTAACATGGCCAAACAACGTCGACATGGCATTATCACCACGAAGTGTGGCGCAGTTAACCGCCACAAACTTTCCTTTTACCTGATGGCGTGACTGGCGCAGTTGATAAATTCGCTCGGCAAGAAACGACTTACCGGCACCGGTGGGGCCAGTCAGCAGCATGGGGGCATCCGAACGCTGCGCAACACGTTCAATTTGCTCAATCAATGCGTTAAAGGTGGGGTTGCGTGTTTCAATGCCAGATTTGAGGAAAGATACCGAATTTGCCTGCTCGCGCTGGAAGCGACTGGTTAAGGTAGCGTAGCGGCTGAGATCCAGATCGATAATCGAATAGATCCCCTTTGGTGTGGTTTCATCCTGCGGCCCCGGCCCGGTCTGAAGAAGAGTGGCGGGCAGATAACGGGCTTCTGTCAGCAAAAACCAGCAGATCTGCGCGACGTGCGTCCCCGTAGTGATGTGCACCAGATACTCTTCATTTTCTGTATCGAAAGGATAACGGCTGACGAAATCCAGAAATGCGCTGTAGACCTCTTCGAAGTCCCAGGGATCATTCAAACTGACGGCGTGAGGAACTACCTGCGTCTGGGGTGATATCTGCGCGATATCCTCCGCAAGCTGATCGGCCATGCCGCGATTGCGCGGTTGATGAAGCAGCTCAAACCGATCAATCGGCAAATCTTCATGCTGGCACAGCGCAACGCTGGGACGCCATTTCGTCCAGCGATTCTGACGCTTACCCCGTCTGTCCAGCTGAGTCCCCAAAACACCAATCACCACCCTGCGCTTCATTTCTTATCCTGTAAGATAAATTCTATTTTTAAATATAAATAATTACAGACCTTCTGACTATCCCTCGTGTCGAGGGTTTATTTTTTAATGTTATTTATCAGATGGTTATTAGTTTTTTATCGATATACTTTGTTTTGGCACGCCGTTCGCAATAACAAAACGACGCAAACAAAAAAGAGAACAAGCATGAAACCTCAATTTGACATTATTCACCCCGCCGCAGGCGCACCGATAAAAATGTGGACGCAGGGCGTACCTGTCGAGCCAGAAGCGAAAATGCAACTGCTGAAAACGGCCAGCATGCCATTTATTTTTAAACATATGGCGGTAATGCCCGATGTACATCTGGGTAAGGGTTCGACGATTGGTAGCGTCATTCCGACACGCGGCGCCATCATTCCGGCGGCAGTAGGCGTGGATATTGGCTGCGGCATGATCGCCGTACGCACATCGCTGATGGCGGGCGATTTGCCGGATAACCTGCAAGGACTGCGCAATGCCATTGAACAGGCCGTGCCGCATGGTCGGGTCACCGGGCGGGGTAAGCGTGATAAAGGTGCCTGGCAGGATACTCCCGATGACGTAAACGCCCATTGGGCGCATCTTGCACCGCGTTTCAGAAAGCTCACGGACAAGTATCCACAGCTCCTGAAAACCAATAACCACCAGCACCTGGGGACGCTGGGGACGGGTAATCACTTCATCGAGATCTGTCTTGACCAGAGTGAACGCGTATGGGTGATGCTGCACAGTGGTTCGCGTGGTGTGGGGAATGCCATCGGCACGCTGTTTATCAAACTGGCTCAACAAGATATGCAGCAGCATCTGGCTAATCTCCCGGACCGGGATCTCGCTTACTTCAGCGAAGGCAGCCAGCATTATGACGATTATCTTGCTGGGGTGAGCTGGGCGCAGGATTACGCGCATCACAACCGGGAAGTGATGATGAATCGCGTGTTAGCAGCCTTGGCGGCCTGTATTACCAAGCCATTTGCTACCCATCAGGAAGCCGTCAACTGCCACCACAACTACGTACAACAGGAGCAGCATTTTGGTGAGCAGATTCTGGTGACGCGTAAGGGGGCCGTATCGGCACAGAAGGGACAAATGGGCATCATCCCGGGTTCGATGGGTGCCAAAAGCTTTATCGTGCGCGGACTCGGCAATGAAGAAAGTTTCTGCTCGTGCAGCCACGGTGCGGGCCGCACCATGAGCCGTACCGCAGCCAAAAATCGTTTCACCATTGATGACCATATCCGTGCGACCGCCCATGTGGAATGTCGCAAGGACACTAACGTGATTGATGAAACACCGATGGCCTATAAAGACATAGATGCCGTGATGGCCGCGCAATCGTCGCTGGTGGAAATCGTGCACACGCTGCGCCAGGTCATCTGCGTTAAAGGATAAAGGAGAACACAATGGAGATAAAAACCGGACTGCATGGCGTTGATGAGGCCATGCGTGAACGCGTCCGTGGCGTGCTGAAGGAAATCGAGGCGGAACACGACGTACGTGTGTTGTTTGCCTGCGAGTCTGGCAGTCGGGGCTGGGGATTTGCCTCGCCAGACAGCGATTATGACGTGCGTTTTCTCTATGTACACAAGCCTGAGTGGTATTTGCGGGTGGAAGCCTCGCGTGATGTCATCGAAAAACCCATAGATGACGAGCTGGATGTCTGCGGCTGGGAGTGGCGCAAAGCATTGGGACTGCTGAAACGGGCTAACCCGACGCTTATCGACTGGCTGGACTCACCCGTTGTATATCGGCAGGAAAGCAACGTCATGGCACGCCTTAACACCCTGAGTGGCCGCTTTTTTTCGGCGGATCGAGCCCGCTGGCACTACAAGGCGATGGCAGCCAAAAACTTCCGCCAGTATTTGCAGGAGGAAGAGGTACGACTGAAGAAATATTTTTACGTGCTACGCCCGCTACTGGCTGTGCGTTGGATAGAGGAAAGAAACGGTGCGCCACCGATGCGTTTCGATCAACTGGTGCGTGGAACGGTATCCGACACCCGATTATTGCGCGACATCGAAGAACTGCTGACCATAAAACAGCGTTCAGGCGAGGCACAGTATGGTTCGCGCCGTGAAGTGCTACATGCGTTTATCGAAGCGGAGCTGACTCGCGACGAAATCCTCCTGCCCGCTGCACATGATAAGTCTGCTGATGCGCTGCTGGACCGGTTGTTGTTTGAAACCGTCATGAATGTGGAAAACGAATGATGAAAAGCTGGTTTGATCGTTTATTGGGTAAAAACACGGAAATGACCTTCCCTGTTGTTTGGGACGATCAGCAACCGTCGATCTACGCATGTCTGGCTGAAAGCTATGCGCAGGCCGAACCGCTGCCTGCTGACGCCGGGGTGCTTGCCAACCAGCCGATGAGTGATTCCGATGAGATTTGCTGGGCACCAGGTGCGCTGGAAGGCACCATGATTTATCACTTTGGCGTGGGTAATGACGGCCCGGATGCCTCGGAGATTCTGTCTGCCCTGCATCAGGTGCAGAAAAAGCCTGACACGATGGCCATACAGGCGCTCTATCAACTGATTAATCAGGGCTCGCCCGTGCACTACATTGACGAGCTGCTGAGCGCGATTCCGCAGTCTCAAAACCTGCGGGCAGAAGCGCTCTGTAAGCTGGTGGTCTGGCTCGCCACCGCCAGTCCGGATCGTAATGTGGTGAAGTTTGCTATGGCACTGATGGCGTACTTCCCACAGCAACGCACCGTGGAGATTCTTCAGGTACTGGCTCGTCATGATGAATTCACGCTTTACGCGGTGGTCGCGTTGCGAGCGATGCTGGAACCGGAAGAATATGCACCTGTGTGGTATGGCATGGCGCTGCGCGTCAATGGCTGGGGGCGTATCCATTTGATGGAGCGCATGCCGGAACAGATGAATGATGAACTTCGTCGCTGGTTACTGCGCGAGGGGTTCTCCAACTCCGTGATGAATGAATACACCGCCGTTAACTGCGCAGTACGCGGTGGGCTGCTGGCTGCACTCGAAACAGAACATGACGACGCGTTGCTGATGGGTGCCGCTGAGATGCTTTATGCCATGCTCATGGGAGGTCCGGTTCCGGGTATCTCGGTTTACGATGATGCGCCCCTGAGCTGTCAGCGCTATCTGGAGAAGGTGTTGGCTTGTAAGCCCTCTCACCCACTGCATTTTTTAACTGCCCGGCATATTGGGACATGGGTAGAGAGTGAAACATCGCTCTCCCCTGCCACTGCACAACACCTGGCTGAAAAGAGTAAGCAGGTCCAGGCGATGTCGCTGTGGGACGACCTTATCCCTCAGATCCTCGCCAGCGGTGAAGGTTATGTCTATTACCTGGCGATTCAGGTCAGCCGGGAGCGCAAACAGGATCCATGGCCTTCCCTCTTTGAACGCCAGTGTAAGGATTCAGCAGAAGATAACTGGTATCAACTGATGCAGACCGAGGATGCTGCTCAGGCACAGCAGGTGTGTACCCTGGCACAGGCTCAGTTTGACCTGCCAGCGATCGCCTCGGGTCCTGCTCTCAGCAGCGGTGTGGGTCCAAACTGGAAGATGCATTCTAAACTTGACGCTGTCGTCCAGGAGTTGAAGCGCTTCCCGTCAATGGGATGGCCTTTACTGGAGGCCGCACTACAAAGCCCGGTGATCAGAAACCGTCAGATGGCGCTTAACGCTCTGGAAGCATGGCCAGCGCCAGTACTGTCGGATCATCGTGATTACCTGACGGAATGCGCAGAACGGGAACCGCATGAAGAGGTACAAGCTAGGCTGTGGGCTCTTTTAGCGGTAGATTAAGGCTCAGAACTCGCTCAGATCGTAACCAGACACCGTGGCGCAATGTTCAAAAGTCGTAAACCATTCCTCCAGCGATGCGCCTGCCTCGCACAGTATACCGGCAAAATCTGCTGGAGGAATCAGCCAGATCCCGGTGCTGCCGATGTGCAGAAAGCGATCGAATGACTGATCATCAGAAACATAGCCAGCCCGAATAACGTTGGCACCCATGTGATCACGCCCAATGCAAAGCGCACTGATAAGCGCAAATTGATCCTCAAGCGGCCACAAGCTCAGAAATGCCTGTGCGTCATGGATGCGTCTGAAAGGGATCAGGGGCCTGGCAGCAAGTATCAGCTGCTGAATATCTGTCATACATAAACCTCAGTGACGTCAAGGCCCTGGGGGGACCACTGACTCGGCGGGGGCGGATTATGCCGTAGAAGCACCAAGAGTGGAAACACAAATCGTGAGGTTTGACTCACTGTCTTCATGTTAGCTCATCCTCTCTGTGAAAAAGATGAACATTTCATTGAACGCCAGCAAGCATTTCTTCGGTGATTCAGAATTATGCGTGGCTCCGATTAGCGGCTAATTGCCTGTTTTAACTCATCCGCCGTCATCGTTTGTAAAAACAAATCACTCCCAGGCTGAAACAGCGTGGCTTTGCTCAAATCGCCCACCACTACAGGGGCAAAACCAGCAGCTTTGGTTAATTGTATCACGGTATCCAGTGCCTTCCTGTCATCCCCTGCCAGAGGCACGGCCAGAGCGTCGCCTGAACGATGTGCATTGGATGCGAGACTGGATGCGGCGATTGAATTAAATCCGCGGACAACGCGTGCCTGTGGAAACAGACGGGCACTGTAGACACCACTCCCAACCTGTAATGCCTGGGTGGCAACATCACCGTCTCTTTGCGGATAGGGGTTGGCAACGTCCAGCACCACTTTGTCCTTCAGCGCTTCCGCCAGGTTTTTTCCCAGAGCGGGCAGCACACCGTAAGGGACTGCCATCACAACCACCTCCCCGAATTCAGCGGCCTGCTGGGGTGTACCCGCCTTTGCCAGCGGCCCGAGAGAGGCGATTAAAGGCTGCAATTCCTGCGGATGCCGGGAAGAAAAAAAGACCGGGTAGCCCGCCTTAACCCACAACCGCCCAAGCGTCCCACCCATCGATCCGGCACCGATAATGCCGATACGTGGCAGAGTTTCTGCCATCACGCTGGCGCTGGCACACAAAATAAAACAGCAAGACAGGCAAAATGCTTTCGCGATGTTCAACATGGTTTTCTCCTGTTACCCAATGCATTTTTGTGACTTAAGTCACAAAGAGTAGCTGAGAAAGACAGGATTGGTGTGGATGAGCAACTTCCCAACGGCGACTACACTTCTGATAAAAAACCCTTCAAGGAGATAAGACCGACTATGCGAACTCCTGATTATCCTTCCAGCGACGCGGCAAAATGGTCACAAGTCGATACCTGGTTGGCTGAAAAGCTTGTTTCTGAGCAACCAGACCTGAAACATACCCTCGCGAATAACGCAAATCATGGATTACCCGCTATTGATGTATCCGCCTTGCAGGGCAAGATGCTGGCGCTTCTGGTCAAAATGACTCGTGCTGTTCGCGTTCTTGAAATTGGTACACTTGGCGGCTACAGCACGATTTGGATGGCGAAAGCGTTACCGCATAACGGGATCGTGACGACCATTGAGTTTAATCCGCATCATGCCGACGTTGCGCGCCAAAACATCGCTAATGCCGGGCTGACAGCACGCGTCGAGCTTCTTACCGGAGCGGCCCTTGATGTATTACCTGGGCTTAGCCCGCCCTTTGACCTTATTTTTATCGATGCGGATAAAGTGAATAACCCTCGTTATCTCGCATGGGCAATAAAACTGTCGCGGCAAGGAACGGTTATCGTCGGGGATAATGTGGTACGCGGCGGAGGGGTGATTGATCCCGAGAATCATGACCCGAACGTGCAAGGATTGAGAGACTTTATACAGATGATCGCAGAAGACGACCGACTGGAAGCAACGGCAATTCAGACTGTCGGTGAGAAAGGATGGGATGGCTTTGTCATGGCGCTGGTTAATACTTAATAACGTTTCATCTCAGTAGCATCCCGCTTCCTGGAGTTCAGTATCATGATGTATTACGTTATGATCCAACACGATACTGAATATCCTGGTAGGCGGGAGGGCACTTGAGAAGCGACACACGATTATCGCGAGTTTTACACGTACTGGTTCATCTGGCCTGTGATTCAGGAATCTACACCTCCCAACAACTGGCTGAGATGCTGGACACCAATGCCGCGCTGGTACGCAGAACGATGGCAGGTTTACGTGAAGCCGGTTATGTCCGCTCCGAAAAAGGACACAATGGTGGCTGGTCATTAAGTTGTGACCCTACTCAGGTGACTTTGCGGGATATCTACAAAGCGGTGGGAATAACCCATCTCTACAACCTTGGCATCAACAGAGATAATCCTCACTGCCTGATAGAAAATACGGTTAATGATGAATTAGATGTTGCGTTAAAACAGGCTGAGTCATTGTTAATGGAACGTTTAAGCGAAATCACCCTCAGTCATTTGTGTAATAAGTTCAAAGAAAACAATACATAAGCCATTTAACTGTTCACAGATCCTGTCACAGCCATTTAGCCATAAATGCTTTAATTTTTATGACCACAGAATCGTCGTGTTGATCTTGCACAAAAGAGATCGTATCTTTTGTTGTTACATGAGTTAGACAAATCACAGGAGCCTCTGTGCAACAGGTTATTGTATTACCCGCGATCCAGTCATTGTGGACATGTATCGTCCTCAGCTTCGCTGCCGCCAGCATCTCTTTTACCATCACCCAGACAGAACTCTTTGTGCCGGTGCGAAACCTGGCCAATAAAATTGGTCATATGACCGGCTATTTGTTTCATTGTTTTTATTGTATGAGCCACTGGGTCGTACTGGCTGGCGTGATCATTTATCGTCCGGTCATTATCCGTAGCGGTAATATTTTTATCGATCTTATTATTAGTACTTTTTTCACCATCACACTGACAACTTTTACTAATGGCCTGATGTTTCGCTGCTTTATTAATGCAATGGCAAAGAAGATGAAAGAAAAAGAACTTAAGGAAACAATGAGCAACAACAAATAGCAAACCCTGGTGGGTTATGTTCATCCAGTGTGAATCTAACCCGCCATCTAATTAACCTTCCCTGCCATCGCCTCTCATCATTTTCTCTAATCGCTGATGAAACATTTTAATAATGGTCGAGAGAGTCATTTCAGGCCTGCAAAACGGTTCCTACGTGGGCCTTGATCGATTGAGTACATATCCACTGATGTGAGAGTGCCCTCATGGGCCCCTTCTGACTTTCCGGGCTGCTCACCGCACAACTTACCTATCCCAATCCCACAATATCCTCTTAAATGTATACAGTCTAACTGTATATATTTAAGGAGCACCGATGTCAGAACAGAACAAAATCGTCGTACAACGCTTCAATCAACAGGTGATTGTCGAAGGAAATCGCCAGAGTTTTGACGAGTTGGTGGCTGAGAATTTCATTAACCGTTCTGCTCCCTCTGGCGCAGCTAATGATCGCGAAAGCCTTTGGCGCACCTTTGAGTTGATACTTCGGCCAGCGCTGGCTGACTTGCAGGTCAACATTGAAGATCAAATTGCGGAACGTGACTGGGTAACGACACGGAAAACCCTGACGGGCGTGCACCAGGGGGAGCTATTGGGTGTTCCGGCTACAGGCCAAAACGTGACTATCACCGTGATTGACATGGTGCGTATTGAAGAGGGCAAATACGTTGAGCATTGGGGATTGAATACATTAATACAGGTAGTGAGCCAACTCAGGCAGATTTAAAGCAACTTATGCAGAGCAGCCAGCCCTTTTTGCAGGTCGGCACGCCCGGCCTCATCGAGCTTGTTGGCGATCTGTGCAGCTATCCACTCGGTACGTTGCCTGCGAGCAGATGCCAGCAACAGGCATGCACTTTCACTCAAGACAATCAGCTGCGCACGCGCATCCTGCGGGCTTCTTTGCCGCTCGATCAAACCTTGCTGTTCCAGTTCATTGATCACCAACCGCATGCTTTGATGTTTTACACCACGCAGACGCGCCAGGTCTGCAATGGAAAGTTCCTTATGCGTATTGAGCAACTCCAGCGTTTCATGCTGCGAAGTGCGAACAGTAGCCGTTGCCACGCGTACATGGCGCACGAAAGCGCTGACAACGTGGCGTAATTCATCAGCCAGCATTTGAGTTTCGTTTGACAAAGTGACGGTTCCTGCAACATGAAAGCACCACAGTATACAAGATACCGTCAGACGGAGCGCCAGCTGCTTAAGAAATTCATCAGCAGTTGATTCACTTTTTCAGGCTGCTCCTCCTGGGGCAAATGCCCACACTGTTCAATGGCGATGGCCTGCACGTCATCGGCCATTTCAGACCAGACACTTGCCATGTCGAACAGTTTTCCGACCGCATGAAAATCCGCTCCCCACAATGACATCACCGGGCAGGCAATTTTGATCTCTGCGTCTTCGAGGTCTTGCGCAATATCCTGTGCGTTGGCCCGATAATCCGCCATAGCTCCCCGGACCGCACCAGACGCCTGATAAGACTTCACATAGGTATCAAACGCTTCTCCACTGATGGTAGAGGGATCATAAGTCCAGTCGGAGAAGAAGTGACGCAACCAGATGTGTTCACGACCGGCGATAAGCGCCTCCGGGAGATCAGGAACCAGGTGGAACAGGAAGAACCAGTACGCTTTGGCAATCGAAGCATTCAGATCACGCGCAACAATGCGAGTTGGAACGTTATCCATCACTACCAGGCGATCAACAAGCTCCGGGTAATCCTTAGCAAAACGGGTCGCCACGCGCGCACCACGGTCATGACCAACCAGAGCAACTTTATGGATGTCGAGTTCTCGCATCAACTCGCGAATATCAAGCGCCATGTTGCGCTTATCGTAGCCAGATGCTGGTTTATCCGTCTCACCGTAACCGCGAAGATCAGGTGCAATCACGCGAAACTGTTTAGATAAGACCGGAATTTGATGCCGCCACGCATAGTTTGTTTCCGGGAATCCATGCAGCAGAATAACAGGTGCTCCCTCCCCTTCCTCAACAACAAATTGCCGAATACCATTGGCCTGAACTGTATAGCTTTTCATAACTCACCCTTTTGGTTGAACACATTGATATTTAAGCGCTGACTACTCTTCACTTCAGCAAAGGAACATCATCCGCGCGTTTATAGGGGCCATACAGAGCGGGTGCCCAATTGAATTTCTTACCTTCCTGCGTGACATGACCGATACCAGGGAATGGTAAGTGAGCGGCAGCCAGCCATTCGCCATCTGATGCCAACTTTGAAAATTCCTTTTCGCGTGACTCTGTCGCCTTTTCAGGATCGACATCAAAACGAATGGCAACATCGGGATGATCAAACTGCACTGCGGCGTTATGGATTAAGTCGCCGATAAATGTGATTGCGGCCCCCCTGGACGTAAACCGATAAACAGCACTTCCAGGCGTATGACCAACAGCGTAAGAGGCCTCGACTTCCGGGATTGGCGATGCTGGCGGAACAAAGGTCTTCAGGTGCCCACTGGCTTTGTAAGGAGCAAGAGAATGTTGAGCAATATCGAAATATTCTCTGGCATGCTCTGGCGCAGAGGCTTTCTTCTGCGGGTCCAGCCAGTAATTGGCTTCCGCCTGGGACACGTAAACCGTCGCATTGGGGAACAGTGCTTTTCCGGATGCATCAACCAGACCACAAACATGATCCAAATGCAGGTGAGTCAGGAAGATAGTGTCGACCTGCGCTGGCTGGTAGCCAGATGCCTGAATGTTAGGCACCAACTGCCCGGCCGTCTGTGGCACACACTGCCCGGCGCCACTATCAACCATCACCAGGTGCTTCCCGGTGTTAATCAGGAATGCATTAAATGTCGTTGGCATCCTGTCCGGACCAATTGCCTGACGTGCAAGAAGCGCACGAACCTTTTCCGCAGACAGCCCTTGCAACAAACCTGGGGACAGGTCATTGTAGCCGTCAAACAAAGCAGTGACCTCGTAATCCCCCACCGCCAGACGGTAGTACCCAGGAACCTGTTGGCGGATCTGGTCAGGCGCATTTGCCACGGCATGAGCAACAAAAGCCATGCCTGCAATACCCAGAACCTTTGCAAAACCTTTCATGAGAACCTCCATTCTATAAATTTCAGCATCAGTGCGCTGACCGACCGCGTTACGCAGCGAACAATCAGACGACACGGGACAGGATGGCCATCTCCCTCCAGGAGAGGTGGGCATGAATTGAGGTAAACTATGGCGCTATCACGAAAAATAGTGTAGAGGTGGAATCTGTTACGGCAATATAACGGAAAACGAGATAATGAAGCTTGAGGACATTGAGGTCTTTGTCGAAGCCGTGCAAATTGGCAGCCTCGCAGGCGCTGCCCGACGGCTCTCACTGAGTTCAATGGCGGCGTCCAGAAGCCTGAACAACCTCGAAACGGAGCTCAATGTAAGGCTGGTGCACCGCACCACGCGGGCACTCTCACTCACCAGCGACGGCGAGACATTTTACCCCCACGCACTGTCTTTACTGGAGGGACGAGCCAACGCGTTGGCCGATCTTCGACCGGCAGGGAGTGCCCTTACGGGACATCTACGGATAACGGCATCGGCAGCATTTGGCAGAAAGGTTGTAGCACCGATGCTTCCTACATTTATACTTCAACATCCCTCATTACGTGTCGATTTAGTTACCACTGATGAACAGGTGGATATTGTTGGCAAAGGGATTGATGTTGCGATACGCATCGCTCCACTGCGCGATAATCGATTGGTCGCGCGACGACTGGCTGATAACCCGTGCGTGCTTTGCGCGTCACCGGCTTACCTGAGCGCATATGGTTCACCAAGATCAGTCACTGATCTGATTGCTCATGATTGCCTGCCCACTATCGGCACATCGCATTGGGCCTTCCTGGGTGGTGAGAAGAATTTCAGGCAGAAGGTGTCTGGGCGCTTTTCAGCTAACTCGGTTGAAGCCATATACGAAGCCTGTGCGGGCGGCCTTGGCATCGCCAACCTCTCCCAATGGTACGTCGGACCCTTTATTGAGGCAGGCGTGATCCAGGAAGTAGTACTTGAAGATGCCAGACCGGAACCGTTAGGTATCTGGGCCGTTTATCCAACTTCCCGGCTTGTTCCCTTAAAGGTGAGAATGTTTGTCGAAGCGCTGGAAAATCACTTCACATAACTGTTCGGACATGAAGTCACATGTAATTTGGGATTCCCCTCTTACATTTCCCAATGATCATCTACCCATGAAGCAGGGCAATCATCAATTTGTACTTCCCAAACTGCCGTTGGTAATGCAGATGTTAAATGAGTAAGAGCTTTCAACCAGTAAATAACCGACTCAACTATTATCGTTTCATCACAATAAGGAAGTTTGGTTGCCCCCTCAAGTATGTATTCTTCTGATGGCTTCCGGTAAAATGATAGCGTTTCACCTTCATTTTTATAAGGAAAACCTTGATTAAACATGTCTGCAATGGCCAGAAGACTAACATTTTCAGCCGTTGTAATGGGTGAATTTCTTTTAGCTGAATAATAAACAGATACGCTCATACTTTCCCCACAGAAATTCATATGCTTGAATAAAAAACACAACCGCGATTTAAATCGATATCATCAGCGGGAAATGTTCCCATTTTAAATTTCATCAGCAAATCTTAGCATTTCATAATTTCTATTCACTGACAATATTTATCGTTCATCTCATTAAATGACCCAATCTGCAAGCGATACTCATCGACCAGGAACTTATCATCAATTGTATATGCAATGGGGCGACGTGAGTATTTAACGTTTAATATCAGGTGATAGGGCTCTGAGGAGATAAACCTGACACCTATTTTTCGGTTGATTTTTGTTCGGCCAGAAATGATTCCGCACACATAATCCGCACCCTCAAAGCGATGAGTGCTTATCTGAGTGAATGATATTGGCTTAGAGAAATCAATATCACTATCGCAAAACCCTAACATCATTTTCTTATTTCGTTCATTTGAAATGTCTTTTGCAACAAGATCTTTGAATAAAGAGCAACTTTCCGAGGAGCTTGCTACCTTTTCAAGAAAGCCAATCACATATGGCTTAATGTTTTCATACTGGAGATTCTCCTGGCCATACGATAATGGAACGATAGCGAATAGAATCAATGCTGTTAGAAAAATTCTCATGGGTCTTCTTCCGTGAACAGATATCCATGTTACATCGGCAAAAAATCATCTAACTTTAACCACCCGTGAGCACCAGTCACTTCAGGCACCTGAATTGCATTGTGCCGCTCCGTTTTGATTATTGAGGGGCGCTGTATGTTTACTAATCAGCAACAGGAAACCGTCAATGTGGCTTCCTAACGGGTAAAAGTTCTTTTTACACGAACGGATGTGATGAAGTATGGAATCCAGATAAGAGCCGTTATCACATTTCTAAAAACAGGAACAAGCTCATTATATCCAATTTTAGCGCTGGGGATTAACCGGTAAAGCATATAGACATTCAGTGACATCGTCGCCACGACTGATATCAAAAAGAAAATGAAAAGCTTTGGCAGCAGCTTTTTTTTCTTTAAAAAAAACGAAAGAACAGTGACTGAGAACAAGAACTCCCCGATATAAATAGCAATGGAGAGTATGAAGAATATTTTTGCATTTGCATTCAATTGCGCATAGTTTTCTGTCAAAAATTTAAACGCATCTGTCATTACAAACAGATAAGAAGCAGCAGTAACGATCAGTCCTATGAGGGGTAAAAACAGAAACCCGCCAATTCTCCTGAAATGCTTTTCTTCACATTTATCGCAAAACTCTCTGTCCTGAGGTATTTCCACCCCACACTTTGTGCATCCCCATTCCATATATGGACCTTAGAAATATTTATATCGTTATTATTATATTATGCGATCAGTGTCGTGGGCGCAACCGCATCGAAAGTAATGCATGCAATACTGATCATATCAGAATAAATTTGAGTTAGGGTGAATATTCATAGTGTCGGTAATCTTCTTGCCGAAGGCGCTCAGATACTCGTCACCTTCTGGCAACGCATTGTGCTAAATTTTTCGCTCCTCTTGCCGATTATGTTCCAGTGCCCTGGGTGAAGCTCGTATGTTGGCAAATAGCATGTGGATTAATGAAATTCGTCCTTGTGTTAACACAACATTATTGATAAATAAAAGCTATCATAAATGTTTATAGAGGGAGTTATCTCATGTCACTTGAGGACAGTCTTCAACAGGAAGTTATTTCTTCTATAAAAAAATCATTAAGCTTTAATAGCTTTTATCAGAGAATCAGACCCGACATCACCGCATTTATTGCCGCAACGTCAAAACTTCCACTAAAAAAATTAGATGAGTGGGAGCGTCTTATCCGCTGCACAATTTACGCGTCGGCACAAACATCTGCAAAGAAAAATGGCGATGCAAAAAACCAGCAATTTGGTTCTCTTTCCTGGCTGGATGTATGCAATGCTGATGGTTTCAAACGGGAGAGAGCATTACGGACATTAACAGGCGGCGCACCAAACAGTTTCGTGTTCGCGTTGGCAATACGACGGCTAAATGACTGGGTTCCTCAGGTAAGGGCTGCGGCATGTGACAGGTTGCTGTTAATCGCTGAGTTAACAGATCCGGAAATCATCATAGACGTCTTATTCATTACATTTCCCTATTGGGATTCATGGGGAAGAATGGGGAGTACAGAAAAAGATATTCTGATGAAAATGGTGACATTGGAGAAAATAGCCGAATCACTAAAAAAACGGCTGATAACATCCCCTTCAGGACCTGTTGCTACCATATTCTCTCAGGCAGGACGTACTGAAGCGTTAGATTCTTTTCTGGGCGAAATTGCTGAGTTATCAGTTCAACCCTCCCTGCGAGCAAAAGCATATCGTTGCCAGTTTGAAGGGAAGATTGTTTGGGTTGAAGGCATGGCATGGCATGGCAGTGGATAGACAAAGTATATGGAATACAACGCCTCACTCCGGTTTTGAATGAACGCAAGATTTCCCCAACCAGGCCTTTTCTTGAAAACTTAAAAATGGCAGCAGCTGATCGCTCTCCAATGGTTCGACGCATCGCCGGTGAAATGCTAATCAGGGAGTCAAAAAATCTTGGCGAGGAGGCATGCAAATTGGCAAAGATATTGGCATCCGACAGATCACCATCCGTCGCCGAGCGAGGTAAGTATGCATTAGCCGATTTAGAAAAGCAGGGATAATACTCTGTCTCGCTCCATGCCAGGCGTGTTCATGCGTTGTGCCAGACAATTTCATTCTGCCGTCCGGCAAGCGCCGTGTTGCAACATTTATGTGGTTCGGTAACCAAGATATTCAGTAAACTGTTTCACCGCCCGAGAGATTATGTTTCTGTTTCTGAAAGCCAGCCCGATACGGCGGTAAGGTGCTATGTCTATCTCCCGGGTAATAGCATTTACTTATTAACGCCTGGAGTAGTATCAGAATTTTCGACCTTTGCTTTTACGGCCATTAATGTCCTCTTGCGGATCCAACCACTTCCTGCACGGATTGCCAGCCAGTAAGCAGCCATTCTGCACTGCGTGGCCAGATCCGGACAGTAGATGAACGTCTCTGTACAAAGCTCATGCTGGCCTGCCATAAGCTGCCTAACCCGATAACGCAGCAGCAGCTTTGCGCTACCCGGTTCGACTGCCTGCTGATAAGCACAGGCATTCGGCACCGGTTCCAGGCCGAAATCTGCCCGCCAAAATTGCCCCCTTAAACCAAAGCACAGTTCAGATGCGGAGCTGACTAAAGGGGTAAAACTGTGCAGCCCAAAGCTGTTAAAGGCTTCATCAGGCGGATTAAATCGGAGCTTTTGCGGAAACTGTCGTACCGACATTAATGCCCGAATCACTCTATCCTGCCGAATATCAAATTCTGCCACTGCCGACAGGATTTTTTCCGGGACGGAAGTATGAATGACAGCCAGATGTTTTTCATGAAACTGGAATTCAGGCAGGTAAAAAGGAACATCTCGCCATTCAGCCAGCGCTTTACGTGTAACAAATCCCGTCTTTAACATGCTGAAATCCCTTTATTCCGCAATATCGGTACTACTTGAATCGTAATAACTTTGCTTCACGCCATTGTTCCCATCGAGCCCTGAGAACCGTTCTATCCATGCCTGCGTATTCATCCAGCCTAACCACACTGATTAAGCGGTCGGTACGAAAATGTCGAAAATCCTTTTTATTTTCACACCAGGCAATCAGAAGGCAATGTGTAAGATCATATCCAAGCACAACCGGCCAGACGACCCTTTTAGAGACCGTTCCTTCAGCCGAGCGGTACTCAAGCAGCAGTTTTCTACTGTCGCGAATGGCGGCCCGGATTTGGCGCGTGTCGGTTTTATTCGCGCCAGTTTCCTCCGGTTTAACCGCCACCGCAGAATGATGTAAAAACGGCATCATCTTTCCGGGGATTACTGATGCTATCTTCGACAAAACATCGTTTGCATTGTTGGCAAGGGTGGCATCTGGTAATCGTTGCACCAGCTGAACGCCAAGACAAACTGCTTCAAGTTCCTCTGCGGTGAACATTAACGGGGGGAGATCGTAATATTCACTGAGCCTGTATCCCGTGCCAGCTTCTCCTTCGACCGGTACACGTTGACCTGCCAAATCCGCTATATCCCGATAAATGGTGCGTTTAGAAACCTCAAGTTCCTCTGCAAGCCTGGCGGCGGTTACCGGAAGTTTTGTCCGTCGAAGTATCTGGATGATCTGAAAAAGCCGATCTGCACGCCGCATTTTTTTTCCCTGTTGCCACCACGTTGTCAGCAGACCTGAACGATGATGCTCCCGGAGGCTGTACTTCTTGCAGCCAGGAGGAATCAACCGTGAAATTAGTATCAATACGTCTTATCGTACAAGACATCAAAGAAGTTGTTAATTTCTATGAAATAGTTACGGGTTACCAGGCTGAATGGCATGCCCCGGTGTTCGCTGAAATCATCACTCCGGTGGCCGTTATCGCGATAGGGAGCGAGGAAACGGTCGCGTTGTTCAAAGAAGATTGCGCCCGGCCAGCCTGCAACCAATCTGCCATTCTTGAATTTATGGTCAGGGATATTGATAAGGAGTTTATGAGATTGAAGGAATACGCTCTGGAGTTTATCCATCCACCTAAAAATATGCCCTGGGGAAACAGAACCCTGCAAATTCGCGATCCTGAAGGAACGCTGGTATCACTTTTTACCCCGATGACACCCGCTGCCATCAATCGCTTTCAACGATGACGACATGTCCGTTTCTATTCAGGGCTACGCGGCCCTGAATGCTGACGGCTTCATTTCACTGAATATGATTGGTCGTCAGCGGCTATTTTTGCCACGAAGGTAAATATCAGGTCGGGTAATGGTCCACGCATAGTTTTCTTTATTGACGGGTTCATAGCCAAACTTTTCATAGAGCCAAGGCGCGGTTGTTGTGAACAACATGATCCGGCGAAGTTTCTCAAAAACCGGGTGGCGATGAATACACTCCATAAGCCATCTTCCAAGCCCATCTCCCTGATATTCCTCTAATACGTACACATCGCAGAGGTAAGCGAAGGTCGCATAGTCCGTTATCAGACGAGCAAAGCCTATTTGGGCTTTATTATGATAAATACCAAAGTTCAGGCTGTTCTTTGTTGAAGCAGTAACGGTTTCAACATCGATTCCTTTAGCCCATGTGGATCTCGTCAGGTAATTGTGTACAGCCGGTATGTCTAGCTTTTCGCTGTCTGTACTTACCAGATAATTCTTTTCTCGCCATTCATAAATCGCTGAAATGCTCATTTTTATAGCTGTCCAATGGTCAGGGCGAATTTTTTCTTTTGATTCAAGCAATGCAACCAGGGCAGGGATCGATACTCTGGCCCGCTTTTGCGCACAGTTGCCCGGAGGAGTTGTCACAGGCAGCATCATGACAGAAGCGGACGTGACGGGTTCTATTTCTTCTTGTTAAGCATCGACTTTAAATCGGCAAAGGGATTATAGGTTGCAGCGCCAACATCCTTTTGGGCATCCTCCCCCGCCACAACGCTTGTGCCGTAAAGGTCAGCTTCGGTGTACTTTGAGTGTTCGTGGTCATGGCAATACAGACACAACAACTCCCAGTTGCTGCCATCCTCTGGGTTATTGGTGTGGTCGTGATCGATATGGTGAACCGTTAATTCGCGTAGGTTTGAATAAACAAACTCCCGCGAGCATCGTCCACACACCCAAGGATAGATTTTTAATGCTTTCTCACGGTAACCGCTTTCGAGCCGCGAGTAGTTCTTCGGGATCAGGGCCATTGCTAATGCCTCCGGCTGTAAAGATAAAATTTTATAAATTCTATCATGGAACAGAGGGCGGCAGGTTGTTGTAGTACGCTTCACACCCTGAGACACGCAACGCGTGTTTTATTGCTGTGGCTTTTCGCGTGTCAGTCGTCGAATCATAAAAACAGCAGCTGCAAAGACCGATCAAATGACTGGCGCGAATCACGGTAGCTTAAATCCCAGAGATTTATGATGATTATCTCATGTGGTGGCGACGCATAGTGAAGGCACAACACCGAAGCAGTCTTTTCGTTGCACTTCTCTCACCACCAAGTTATCCACAATCAAAGTGCATATCCCGCTCAATAGCCTGTGTATAAAAGCGTGCTTGCCAGATGGGCAGCCTCGTGAGCAAATGGGGGTTAATTATTAATCAGCAGACAGGTAAGTATCACCCTTGGTACAGAGCCATGACAGGAGTTAGCGCTGCATCGTGATATTTTTTACATTGTCGGTCGCCCGGTTATTCAATTTTACTCATTTGCCATGCTTGACGGCTTAGAGCAAACAGGAGGCTCGGTGGTGCGTTTTCAACATCATAAATGTCCCTGACAAACTTGAGACCTGATTTTTTGAGTACATTTTGAGATACAACATGGTGGGGCCTGACAATAGCGGCTATTTCAGCCAGGTTGAGCTCAGTAAAACCATGTTTTAGGGTAAAGTGCGCAAACTCCGTAGCATAACCTTTACCCCACGCGGCGGTTTCGAAGCGATAACCCAGATTGTTGACAGCAATATCAGCATATCTCCGAATACTCAGGCCACCAAACCCTATGATTCTTTGAGGATATTGCTTCTCAGTTATCGACCACATCCCAAATCCATAGTCTGTCCAATGCGTTAACCATCGAGCCAGAACAGATTCCGCATATGCCCTGTCAGGATAAGGTCCTGCTGGATTGAAGGTGTTAGTCGCCGGGTCTCCGTAAATGCGAAAGAGATCCTCAACATCCCTTTGCCCTATTGGCCGCAGAGACAAACGGTCAGTTTCTGATGACATAAAATACTCCTTTTTATTTTTGTCATTCTATCGATGAGTAATGACTATCAGATTAAAACCTTACAGCAAGGATTTATCATACTGTTTCTTGGCCTATTACATCATCACATCAGACTGTTGATCACTCCCGGATAAAACCTGAGCTTTTTTTTTGTTTCAGATTCAGTGTTATGTGATGTCAATCATAAGACTGACGCGGAAGCGAGTTTCTCTATGTTGGCAGCGACATACTTTATCTTTCACCGGATTCCTTCAGATAACGTACCGCCCTATCGGTATTGAGATGAGGGAAGTGCAATGGATAAGCTGTTATACGGTGTCGCCTATTACCGTGAATATATGCCGGTAGAAAGACTGGATGAAGACATCCGTCTGATGAAAGCGGCAGGGATCAACGTAGTACGCATTGCTGAAAGCACCTGGAGCAGTTATGAGCGCCGGGATGGGGAGTTCGATTTCTCGGCTGTACTGACCGTACTGGAACGTATGCACGCAAACCAGATTGCCGTCATTATTGGCACCCCCACTTACGCCATTCCTGCCTGGCTTGCTAAAAAGCACCCTTCCGTAATGGCGACGACACCGCAGGGCGTGAATAAATACGGTCATCGCCAGAAAATGGACATCACCAGCCCAATCTACCTGCGCTACGCCGAACGCATCATTCGCGCACTGCTCGCCGCAACAGCGCACCATCCTGCGGTGATCGGATATCAGATAGACAACGAAACCAAGTACTACGACACCTGCGGTGAACATGTGCAGCGTGATTTTGTCGAGCATCTGAAGCAACGTTTCGGCGGTGATCTGGAAAAACTCAATGCGGAGTATGGCCTGAATTACTGGAGCAACCGTATCGATGCCTGGGAGGATTTCCCGCCGCTGGAAAGCACCATCAATGCCAGTCTGGGTGCTGCCTTTCAACAATATCAGCGCAGTCTGGTCACCGACTTTCTCGCCTGGCAGGCAAGGTTGGTCAGTGAATATCGACTGGCAGACCAGTTCATTACGCACAACTTTGATTTCGAATGGCGGACCTGGTCCTTTGGTGTGCGGGGCGAGGTCGATCACTTTTCCGCATCATCAGCTCTCGATATCACCGGTGTGGATATTTATCACCCCAGCCAGCATCAGCTTACCGGAGCAGAAATTGCTTTCTGCGGGGATATTGCGCGCACCACCAAGGACAAAAACTATCTGGTGCTCGAGACTCAGGCTCAGGCATTCAAAAACTGGACACCTTATCCTGGGCAATTGCGACAACAGGCTTTCAGCCATATCGCCTCGGGTGCAGCCATGGTCGGATACTGGCACTGGCATTCGTTGCACAACGCTTGTGAGACCTACTGGAAAGGATTGCTCAGTCATGACCTGGAACCTAATCCCGTGTATGACGAGGCCAGAGAAGTTGGACTGGCACTGGCACGTCTGTCTCCGCAGCTTGTCGGGCTGAAAAAGCAAAACCGGGTAGCATTGCTGGTTAGTAATGACTCACTTACCGCCGTGGACTGGTATCCATGGCAGGGGCATCAGTTCGGACGTCATAAAGAGCATCAATATAACGACCTGATTCGCAGCTACTATGACACCCTCTATCGACAAAATATTGAAGTCGATATTCTGACGGTCGATGACCCACGCCTGTCCCGATATGAGCTGCTGATCGCTCCCCTGCTCTATGCCGTTGCTGATGACTCACTGCATCGGTTAAATCAATTCGTCGCTGACGGTGGCCATATTCTCTATTCGTTCAAATCCGGCTTTGCCAATGAACATCTCAAGGTACGGCATCAGCGCCAGCCAGCAATCATTCGTGAAACATTGGGGGCCTGCTACCAGCTGTTTGTCGAACCACACGATGTCACCCTGCATTCAGACATACTTGATATCCCGCCTGCATCCGCTGCGGTCAGTCACTGGATGGAGTTACTTGAAGTCGAGAGTGCGGATACCGAAATCTGGGCACGCTATCAACACCCCTACTGGCACAAATACGCCGCCATTGTGCATAAGCGCCACGGTTCAGGTACGGCAACTTATATCGGCTGCCATACCAGCGAGGCTGTGCTGGAAAGCGTACTGACCCACTTACAGCACAGGATCGAACTGCGCACCGGAGCTGACCCGTTGCGTTTTCCGCTGATTGTAAAACGCACCATCAACCCTGCTGGCAATACGATGCTGTTTTATTTCAACTATTCCAGTGAGCCACAGGACATTACTTTCACCTTCAGCAGAGGTCGGGAGTTGCTGAGTAACAGACGCTATCAGCAGGGTAATACGTTGACCCTGGCTGACTGGGGTGTGGCAATTATTGAACTGGAGAACCTGTGATGGCACAACCTACTGCTCATGAAGATTTGCAGCGTATTGGCATCCGCGAACGGTTGGCTTTCGGTGTCGGCGACTATGGCACAAACCTGACTTACACGCTGATGGTCACTTTCCTGGCGTTTTTCTACACCGATGTAGTGGGTATGCCTGCCCTGCTGATTGGTTCGTTGATGTTCTTTGCTCGCGTACTGGATGGCATCATCTGTATTTTCGTTGGTATCCGGATTGATAAAACGCGTTCGAAGATGGGAAAAGCTCGTCCGTGGGTGCTCTGGACCGCCATCCCCTTTGGCCTGTCAGCATTTTTAATGGCAACGGTCCCGGACGTTAGCTATGGCCTGAAAGTCACCTGGGTTTGTATAACCTACCTGATGGCCAATATTTTCTTCACGGCAAACAACATCGCTTACGGGTCACTGTTGGCGTTAATCACGCGCGACAACTATCAGCGCGGCATTCTCAGTGTGTTCCGTAAGGGGCTTTCGACCTGTGGTTCTCTGACGGTGGGCGTTTTCACCCTGCCACTGGTTGCGTTCTTCGGTAATGGAAAAACGTCCTGGATAATCGTGTTCGCTATTCTGGGTTTTTTCACGGCGTTTTTCCTGCTGTTGACGGCACTGGGTACGCGTGAGCGCGTGGAGCCTGTAAGTCGGGATAACAGTAAGCGGATCAACGCGCGGCAGGTCATGCATTCAATGATGGCGAATCGCTACTGGATAATTATTTTCTTCTATCTGCTGATTACCTTCACCAGCCTGACGGCGCTCTCCGCAGTGGGAGTGTATTACTCGAAGTATATTTTGTCTGACGTCTCACTAATTGCTTATATCAGCATGGCGCAGTACATACCGGGCCTGCTTACCCTGATGATTATTCCGGTTCTGCTAAAAAAACTGGGCAAACGACGTCTGGCCGTTCTTGGATTGCTGATCTGTTGCGTGGCCTACCTGATTCCGTTATTCAACAAACAGGACGCGCTTTTTGTCATCGTATCCACGGCCGTTCGTAGCATTGGCTTTTGTGGCATTGGCGCTACCATGTTTGCATTACTGGCCGATACCATCGATTACGGAGAATGGCGTACCGGCTTACGTATAGAAGGAATCCTGTTTAGCGCGGGTACACTGGGGCAGACGCTTGGGATGGGGCTTGGTACTGCCAGCGTAGGATGGATATTGGGTGCCGCTGGTTTTGTCAGTGGCGGTACAACTGCTCAGTCGGCAACTGTCATCCAGACTATCGAGTTTTTGTTCATCTTCTTTCCCCTGTTGCTGGCTGCCATCAATCTCGTCCTTCTGTGGTTTTATAAGCTGGATGATTTTTACGAAACGGTTGCACATGACTTATCTGCTGGTCGTTACCAACAGGTTGATGGACCGGCGGTTTCACCTGCAAGGGATAGATTACAAAGTCAGGAGTGAGCTTCGCCGCAAATCTGGCAGGCAGCGCCAGTCTGCGGCAGGCGTTGCCGTTATACTTCCCGCAATTTAATGATTGGACGGGTGATGATGGCTGAGCTGAGCGACACAGAAATGGTGAACTTCTCTCCCCTGATGAAGCGTTTCACCTTTAACGCATTTATGGTGTCTGGGTTTACACCGATAAGTCCCGGCAGTCGGCTCGACTTTTTCATTCACCGTCCCGAAGGCATGAAAGGATACATGCTCAACCTGACACTTAAAGGTGCAGGTGTTATTCGCCATGCAAATGGTGAGTTTCATTGTGTCGCCGATGAGATGTTGTTATTCCCGCCGGGCGTTCTTCACCATTATGGTCGGGCTAAGGAAAGCCCTGCCTGGGATCATTTATGGATTTATTTCATCCCACGCCCTTACTGGATTGACTGGCTGCACTGGGATCGTACGGAAGGGAATATTGGCCGTATGCAACTCACCCGATCGGCTGACAGCCAGCAGGTAGCGAACCAGTTCAAGGACGTGATTCGCTGGAATGCTGCATCAGAACCTCTTTCTGAAGCAATGGCAATGAACACTCTGGAACGCATTATCCTGGAGTTATTCCAGCGTCAGCCTGCCAGTAACCACCATAATCGTGATCCCCGCATTCAGACAGTATGCCATTATCTGAACGAGCATCTGGCGGAAGATGTTCGAATCGAAGATTTGGCTCGGATGACGTTCCTCTCCTCTTCCCGACTGACTCATATCTTCCGAAAGGAAATGGGGAATACTATCTTTGGCTGGCGTGAAAGCCAGCGCATCTCTCGTGCCTGTGATTTGTTGCAACAGACGCAACTTTCGATTACACAGATTGCCCGCGCGGTCGGTTATGAAGATCCACTCTATTTTTCTCGTATCTTCAGCCAGCATCGGCACCTCAGTCCGCGCGAGTATCGTAAGAAATTTGAGCGCATACCACTCTTCTAGTCCTGGCGAATCGCGCGCCATCCCGCTTCTTGCGTGTCACTTTACGGGTGCGATTTCTTGATTCAATGACATGTACTCATTTATTGGAGCCTCTGAGTTTTGGTTAAGTCCCCTCCCCTCTCTTCTTTTCAAAGTACAGGTTGAGACACACATCATACGCGCTGTTGTATGAGCCATTGACGTATCCGTCTGAAACCGCCCTACGTCAATCCATTATAAATATCATAAATTCAATAAGTTAATCTCACTCCGTTTTCGAAGGATGTTGTCAACTTTACCAATGGCACGGACCCAAAACACACAAATACTCATTTACTCATATGTTACTAAACGTATTTACACATTAACTCATATGTGTTTTACTTCATAAGAGTCATTACTCATATGAAACTTTGAGGATTTGCGCATGAAGATTATTTCTTTCCTGAACCCAAAAGGTGGCTCAGGAAAAACCACTGTTACCATTAACGTCAGCAGTTGCCTTGCAGCCAGTGGTAAAAAAGTTGCGGTAGTCGATACTGACCCACAGATGAGTCTGACTAACTGGAACAGGAATGAAAAAGCCCGGTTTGATGTCTACACCGCTTCTTCCGAAAAAGATGTCTACCAGGTACGTAAAGAACTGAGTGAGTATGACTACGTCATTATTGATGGTGCAGGTTCTCTTTCTGTCATTACTTCTGCGGCAGTGATGGTCAGTGACCTGATAATTATTCCTGTGACGCCTAGCCCACTGGATTTTTCCGCGTCAGGTTCAGTTGTCACTGTACTTGAAGCGCAGGCTTATAACCGCCCGGTTGAAGCTCGTTTCCTGATTACGCGTAAGATTGAGCAAGCGAAAATGCTCAGCGTCCTTAAAGACAGCATTGCCCAAACCGGCATTAAGGCCCTCAAGACAGCGATCAACCAACGACAGAGTTACGTCAAATCTGTGCTCGACGGGGACAGTGTGTTTGAGACATCTGATGGCGCAGCAAAAGGCGAAATCCAAATCCTTACCAGAGAGATAGAAGCATTTTTCGAGTAATCACTAAATGAGTTAATACTCATACACACCTATACTCATATGGGTATATACTCATTTAAGTAAAATGACTTTTACACAAATACTCATTCGGAAGGATGACGATTATGGCACTGCAAAAGAAGCATTCATCATCAACAATGACCTTTGGTGAACACCGTGACCTGAGTAAGATTGTCTCTGCGCCAGCACAACCAGGCTCAGATAAACAAAAGCGGGTAAACGTAAACTTCGACGAAGCCAAGCATGCTCGCTTCAAAGCGGCTTGTGCAAAGCGCGGCACGAACATTACTGTTGTTATTAATGATCTGGTAGATCAATGGCTTAGTGATAATGAGTAAATGAGCTTTTGAGCTTTTGAGCTTTTGAGCTTTTGAGCTTTTGAGCTTTTGAGCTTTTGAGCTTTTGAGACTGCCACACTACTCATATCTGTAAATGAGTTAATGCTCAAATGAATGAATACTCATTTGAGTAAGTGAGTTTCCATGTGTATGCTCGGTCCAACCGGTTATTCGTAACTCCTGTGTGATAAGCTTTTACTCAAATGAAAAAATGTGTATTTACTCACATGAGCTTATGTTGATTTACTCAAATGAAGCTATTCCTACAAGGTAGTTCTTTTCGCCCAGATTCGCTGATTGTCTACTAGTAGTCTCCGCAGCTCTCTGATTTCCGCGTGTGTGGACATGGATTTTCTTGTATCTCACATGCAATACGCCCCCTTCATCAAACCTTTTGCTATCGCGTGGATGCAAAATCAGCTCGAAATCGTAGTGTCGGGCTTTCATTACGATAAGTATTTACACAAAACCTCACTTACTCACTTACTCACTTACTCACTTACTCACTTACTCACTTACTCACTTACTCATGATATTTCCCAATTTTCACACTGCAACCATTTATTCACCATACATATGTGTGTCCTGTGATGCCTCATCACGAAGGTGGAATATAAAATGATCACAGCGGCCTTACGAGGTTAGATTGAATAGCTATACTCAAATGAGTAGTTGAGTAGTTGAGTAGTTGAGTAGTTGAGTGTGAACCGAGTTTTACATCACAGGAAGTAACTTGTTGTTCATTATCTGAAAATAGAATACACATTTACTCATTTGTGTTTTTACTCAACCATTACATCAATTGAGACCCAAAAAAGATGAACCTGAAACAATCATCCTGCTTTTCTGAGAATGAGAACCAGGGGAGGGCGGTAGCTGGTCAACAGCAGAATCAGCAGTAACCTCAATTTATAAAAATTGATTCGTGGCTAGCGGAAAGTACGTCTCTGTACGAAAGAGCGGAGCTCAGCTCAGCGCTGTGGTAATCAAACATGTGACTAAGGCCTCACTGCGATGAACAGAGGGAAATTCGTGTAGTGAAAGCATAAATACGGGAAGAGTAACCAGAAGGAAGACGTTAAGTGTGGCAATCACATGACAACTGAACGCGAATTGACGGCTGCACTGCCATAGAAGGTCATTTAAGCACGCGGTCGGTAATTCCATACTGACCTGGTGATGTCAGCGTCTAAGATTCGGCAACCTAAGTTCTACCAGGTGACGGCGAAGAGATTCATCCTGCGTAGTGGTAAGGTCGTGAACTGCGGTGAGTCCAGTGGATATGTATGGTGAAAATGAATGCGTACTACATCATCATCCTGTGCTGATCTCATCAGACAAGGAAAGGTGTTCACTCAGTAACTGAAAACAATTCGATCAAGTCCTGAGTTGTCAGATGAAAACCAAGAATCATATGACTACTATAGAGAGTAACTTTACTCACTACAGTGGTCTTCATTAACGGGGAATGGCGAGAACGGGTAGGGATTGGAGTGCTCTGCTGATGTTGGTGGTTTGAATCGCAGATGAGAATCAGTTTTCTATTACTCTCTATAGTAGTCAGACACTCACTACAGTGGTCATTAGTGATGTTGTTGTTGAGTCTGATGAGATGTACTTTCGATGTTGTATGGTCAAAGCGGATAAATCATCCCATCATTGAACCGGCGGATAGTTTTCGATGAACTGGCCGCCAGACAGAACACAAATGCATGCCAGTGCAGAGACGCTTTTTCCTCATTATCCACAGGACAGATCCAATTATTCGATCCTAATATGATCCCAGTTAGATCCTAAACAGATCCCATACCCCCTGAAACCCTTGTCAGAC
>NZ_AP035952.1:0-226117 GCF_059730565.1 Pantoea sp. X-Soil-TKNS-1279
GGATTTTTAACGTTATCTTCAGGCAGCAACAAGGCTGCCAGCCGCTTTATCATGAAAATATCAGTCAGATTAGATAAATCCAATCCTTGGGAAAAATTCCAGTTTTAATGTATTTTCCTGAAAAATTGGCAGGTGCCCGCTTTTTGTGTATCATGCCAAAAAACATTACATCTGAGGACGTTATGAAACGTGACTATGGCGATGTGCTGGAGACAGCCAAGCGAGCGCACAGTTTATTGCAGGGACTGAGCAATCACATTGAACAGCAACGGGCTGAATTCAACCAAACCGGGTATTACCAGACCTGGTCACGTAACGCGGTGGCGAACTTCCCATTATTAAGTAAACATGCGGTGGTAGCCGCCATCGGTGATATGGAAGAGGCAGGATACGAGTTCGGTAAAAAGCAGACCGGCAGCACCGCGCAATATGCGTTGACGCTGCAAAACGTCATTGATATCTACCAGCACCGCAACGTCCCAAAATACCGCGACAAACATAAAGGCCCGTTTGTGGTGTTTGTGGTTAACCTCAAAGGCGGTGTATCTAAAACCGTCAGCACCGTGACGCTGGCGCACGGCATGCGTGCTCATCCAGCCATGCTGCATAATGATTTACGCATTCTTGTGATCGATCTTGACCCGCAGGCATCCAGCACCATGTTTTTAAGCCATAAAGACAGCATCGGTTCGAAGGCAGAAACCGCTGCTCAGGCGATGCTCAATGACCTCGGACGTGACCAGTTACGCAGTGAATTTATTCAGCCGACGGTAATGCCAGGTGTGGATGTGATGCCCGCATCGATCGATGACGGTTTCGTTGCCAGTGACTGGGATGCGCTGGTTCAGCAATATCTGCCGGGTGTTGCGCCCTCGGAGGTGCTGCGCCGCAATGTGATTGACCGTCTGGCTGACGACTATGATTTTATCTTTGTAGATACCGGGCCACATCTGGACTCCTTCATGTTGAACGCCATCGCTGCCAGCGACATTCTGCTGACACCGACGCCACCGGCGCAGGTCGATTTCCACTCCACGATGAAGTATCTCACTCGTCTGCCGGAAATGCTGGAGCGGATTGAGAAAGAGGGCGTTGAGCCTCGTCTGAAAGCAAATATTGGTTTTATGTCGAAGATGACCACCAAGCATGACCATCTCACGTCGCAAAGTTATGCGCGCGAGGTATTTACCAAATCGATGCTCGATGCATCACTGCCGCGTCTTGACGGTTTCGAGCGTTGTGGCGAGTCGTTTGACACGGTAATCAGCGCCAACCCGCTCTCCTATCCGGGCAGTGCCGATGCGCTGAGAAAGGCCAAGTATGAAGCAGAACAGTTCTCCCGTGCTGTTTTCGATCGCATTGAATACATCAGGAGTACGCTGTGAGTATGCATAAACCCGTTCAACGTATTGGTCGTACCATGGGCCAGACGGCTATCGCTAACTTTATCGACAGCAACAATGCCTCACGCACCTTCACCCTGAAATCAGGCAAGAGCGCCACCTTTACCCGACAGCTGATCCCACATGGCGACATTACATCTCGCACCTATGTCGATACCCAGATTAACGGGCGCGATCAGGCAACGCTGACTGAGGAGTCGGTGCGGGACATCACGCGTACCATTGGTCTGCAACAATTCTTCCCGGCAATTGGTCGGCAGAAAGATAATCGTATCGAGATCATGGATGGCTCGCGCCGCCGTGCAGCCTGTCTGTTCGCCGGAGCCAGCCTTGAAGTGTTGGTTACCAACGACGAGCTGGATATCAGCGATGCCCGCCAGTTGGCGGCCGACATTCAGACCGCGAAAGAGCATAACCTGCGTGAACTGGGCTTGCGCTTTGCCCTGATGAATCAGAACGGCATGAGCAAAAGCGACATCGCTAAAGTGGAAGGGATCTCTAACGCCAAAGTGACGCGCGCCTTTCAGGCCGCTTCAGTTCCGGCAGAGCTGATCGCGTTGTTCCCGGTGGTGTCGGAACTGACGTTACCAGACTATCAGTTACTGCTGGATGTGACCGACAATGCCAGAGCAGAAAGCGTGGCGATCGGTGACGTGGCGGAACAGGTACGCAAGCTTATCGGTGAGCATCCGCAGCAGATTAACAGCGCGGATGAACAAAAAAATCAGATCCTTGGCCATTTCCGTGCGGCTAAGCGCAGCCTGATACCGCCTAAAGCAAAAGCATTGGTAACGGAAAAGCTGGCAGATTTTGACGATCGTAATATGCAGGCCCGTCGTAAGGTGAATGCGGAAAAGCGCGCGATCAGTTATGAATTTGTACGCTTACCTAAAGACGCTGTGGAGCAGATTGAAGCCGCTATCAAGCAGGTATTGGCGGGAGTAAAAGGAGTAAAGATAAAAGAGTAAGTCTCCCGATGCGGGGTCACTCCAGATAAGCAGCAGGCGGTGCCACCAAATGGATAAAAGCATTCGCGGTTGATCCATTGTCCGGCTTCATTCACCACGCCGGTTATGCTGCCAAGACTAAAATGGGAAAAAGTCTGATTTGTACGGTAAAGGTGGCTGTGCCCCGCGGCAATGACATGTAATCGCGAAGATTGCGGAGTAGGGGAGGTGCAGATGCGTATTTCCAGACCCGGTAAATAACGCACCTGCTGCCTCCGCTGCGCAGAGGGGGCGTATTTCTCGCTGCGCTGAC
Source organism: Pantoea sp. X-Soil-TKNS-1279 (assembly GCF_059730565.1). Lineage (NCBI taxonomy): Bacteria > Pseudomonadati > Pseudomonadota > Gammaproteobacteria > Enterobacterales > Erwiniaceae > Pantoea > Pantoea sp. X-Soil-TKNS-1279. The sequence continues at coordinate 2,664 of NZ_AP035952.1, forward strand.
CGGGAGCGCAATAACGATAAAGTTCATGGTGTTGTGCCATAGTGGTTTTCCTCAATTTACGGAAAACGACTATCGCTTATCAGTTATCCATTAAAAATATTCAGAGAGTGTTATCGACCAACCCTCTTACTCTACCGTTACCGTAATATCGCTGTAATGCGTTTCACCCTGCTTATTTTTCACCTCCAGACGATAAGTGACCTTACCGGTCTTCCCGCCCGGAATCAGCGCTCGCGCGGTGGGTTGGTAAACGTTACTCACCCAAACTGCACGGTCCTGCACCTGTAACCAAAAGTCGTCTTTGCCTGAGACGATACTCCAGCGATATTCATCGGCATTTTGGCTTGCCAGGCCATTGAGGTCATAACCTCTGCTTTCTGGGTTAGATTTCACCGTGAAGTCTTTTCCGGCGATCGCCACCGGGGCGGTATTCTCCTCCTCCGCTTTCACTTCGTAGCGGTAAAGTCCACGTCCGACGCCAAAGTAAAGCGCATGCTCCGTGACCAGCGATGAAGTTACGCCAAATTCTCCTTTCGGTACCGGCAGGGTGAAAAGGGGATTAAATGCTGAGTTGTCTGCCGTGGTGGTAATGGCGCCCACTTCTTTGTTATTGGAGATAAACATTTGATAAAGGTGCTGGCCGCGCGGATCACTCACCATTTTTTTGCATACTGCGCGTTGTTTTCTGTCGGGATACTAATTTCAGACAGCAACTGACCGGTTTGGGCATTCAGGGCATACAGTTGCGTCGCGTTACCGGCATAAACCACCGGTGCGTTATCGCTCTCATTCAATAAGGTGTCATCGGAATATAAGAGCGGGCATGACCACTCTTATGTGCTGGCCAGTGTCGGCTTTGCTTTCTGATTCGGGGTCATGTCTGGCCTGGTGCACGATTGGTTGTGCACCGGGACGGTGACGCAATACACGCATTTATTTTGCCATGCGCTTCCGCTGTCATTACCCCGTGTAAGTCAGCTAAGCGGCATAGGTGGCGGCGGTTTTTAACCCGCCATCAGGATTAGTCAGAACATCCTCATCTATTCCTCTGATATTCTCTGCCAGCTGTAGGGTTTTCGCATCGTGGTTGCTTGAATAATAACGTATTTTTCCCGGTCGAAATTTATGTTTAATTATTGAGGCCCGCTACTTTGAAAAGAAAGCTTAATGTACTGACTCTGGCATTGCTGCTGTGTGGTGCAGGAAACCTGGCACACGCTGCCACGCAGGACGCGGCATCACAGATGCCAGATATCAGTAATAAAAAAGTGTTGCTGGGGTATTGGCACAACTGGCCCGGCACCCGCGATAATCTGGGCTATCTCGGCGGTCTGCCATCCAGCATATCGCTGCGCGAAGTGCCTGCGGAATTTAACGTTGTCAGCGTCGCCTTTATGAAAGTTTTCGACGGACAAGACGGCAATATTCCCACCTTTAAACCTTATAACGCCACTGATGAAGAGTTTCGCGCGCAGGTAGCTGAACTCAATGCGCAAGGCCGTCCTGTACTTATCTCTCTTGGCGGCGCTGAAGCGCATATTCTGCTGCATAAAGGGCAGGAGCAGGCACTGGCGGATGAGATCATTCGTCTGGTTGAGGTTTACGGTTTTGACGGGCTGGATATTGATCTTGAGCAGAGTGCCATTACGGCTGGCGATAACAGCTCGGTAATCCCGGCAGCGCTGAAAATGGTGCGTGCGCATTATCAGCAGCAGGGTAAACATTTTATTATCAGCATGGCACCGGAATTCCCCTATCTGACCACCGAAGGTGCCTATAAACCTTATCTCCAGAACCTGGAAGGGGTTTACGACTTTATCGCGCCGCAATATTACAACCAGAATGGTGCGGGTGTGGATATGAATACTGAAGAACATGCGCAAGTGGGTGTCTGGTATTTGACACAGAACGACGATGCCCGCAAGGAGCACTTCCTGTTTTATCTGACCGATAGCCTGGCTAACGGTACTCGCGGCTTTACCAAAATCCCCGCCAATAAGCTGGTTATTGGTCTGCCGACCAATAACGATGCGGCTGCTAACGGTTATGTGAAAGATCCGCAGGCGGTATATAACGCGCTGGCCCGTCTGACGACGGCTGGAGAACCGATCAAGGGTCTGATGACCTGGTCCGTTAACTGGGACAACGGGAAAAACAAAGCAGGGCAGAGTTACGGTTACGAATTCGCTAATCGCTACAGAAACACCCTCGACACGTTGCCGGATGTGGAAGCGCCGTCCATTGTGACTGGCATCACCCACAATCAGCAGAATAACAGCGTCATTCTTAACTGGCAGCCTTCCAGCGACAACGTGGGTGTAGTGGGTTACACCATCTGGCGTGATGGCATGCAGGTGGGGACTTCAATGACAACTGCCTGGGTTGATAACAATATTCAACATCATCAGCCGAACGATGTGGTGTATCAGTATTGGATTACGGCGAAAGACGCGGCGGGTAATGAGTCCCCTGCCAGTCAGAGTGTTGCGGTGGTGGTGAAACCTAACGGTCCGGCAAACCAGGCACCAATCGCCCACGCGGGTGTGGATCAGACCGTGCAGAGCAACGCCAGCGTAACGCTGGACGCGTCCGGTTCTACCGACCCGGATAACGATGTGCTGAGCTATGAGTGGAAACAAACCTCTGGACCGACAGTAAACTTTGTTGTTAATCGCGTGACGACCACCTTTGTGGCACCACAGGTGAATAGCGACACCACCCTGACGTTCTCAGTTACGGTGAAGGACAAGGAATTTAGCGCCACAGCGAGTACCCGTGTGCTGGTGAAAGCCAAAGTCGAAGAGCCGGGCAATGGTGGTGACACTGGCGCTACAACCGCGTTTAAAGCCGGTACAGCTTACGGTAAAGGCGATAAAGTCAGCTATAATGGAAAAGTGTATCGCTGTTTGCAGTCGCATGTGGGTGCCAATCATTGGGCCCCTGATGCTGCTGTCAGCTTATGGGTAGCTGAGTAACGCATACCCCGGTGATACTTAATGTAAAGCGGCTTCGTTTTTACCGAAGCCGCTTTTTCATTTCTGCGCGTTTATTTTTTATTGCCACCAAAAAACCGTAAAAATATCTTTTCCACCGTAAAATCCTTCACCCGATGCAGGAATTTCTTTTTTGACAGCGGAAAAATAACGAATGCGGTGACGAAGGCGAAAATTTCAGGCTCGTCGATATCCGCCAGACGAGCAAAGGCCGGGGAAATCGCCAGGCAATTTTTTGAAATGCGGTGAACGGAAATATGAAGGTGTGCTGCATTTACATTGCGTGGGATGATCTCCACGCTGTCGTCCCTGATTCAGTGCCATTACATCTTCCCTGTGGCGTTATCTCGCAGGGAGAGTAACGCATCTTATCAACGTCTGGAAAGGGCGATGTGAATTGCTGCGATCGACCTCTGTTTTATTTGTGAGAGATGACGCACAAGCGGTAAATCAGGGCGACAGATCACAGCAAAACGTTTCTTCTTCTGCTTCTGCCTATATTGTTGCAGGAGCGTTAAGATCGAAAAGAATACTCAGTTTCCTGTCAAGACCTGTTATTAATGCTTCCGCTTCCTGACTGAAGCCAGCGATAGCGAATGCGGAAGAAAATTGAGCTTTACTTTGCGGTGTCATTTGAGGAACGCGAAGTGTTTTTTTTATGCCTTGCCATTCTGTAACCTCGACATGCGTGACGAAATCAGAATAGTTATACGCGATAAATTTATGGTCAGGGACAACGGTGATGAGGCCTTTTTCATTTTTATTATCACCGGTGTTTGTGAAGCTAATTATTTTTTTGTAAAGGGTGCTTACGGTGGCTAACAGGGTTGCCATCATGTTTGCATTTCTTGTCATAAAATGTCCAGAACGTGTTTTGTCTTTCATTAATGACGCTGCGACGATGCCAAAATAAATATTTGATATGACCAGAGAAAGGATTTCAATGGCCGGGGTGACGAATTTTCCAGAGTTATTTAATGAGAAGTCAATCTGTAAAATATCCATTTCTAATTGATTGCATAAATATTCAGTTCGTTGTAAATCAGCAATGGGTGATGTGTCTTGTGTGACAGCGGGAACGTGGTCTGTTTGACAGCGCCTGCCTTGTTGGATTAAGCCTGTTAGTTGATGAAAATTATCTTTATACACCGCCAGATTATGTAGGAATTCAACAGTTTTCCAATCTTCTGTCGTTGTGTTCGTTAATGATCTGAATAACAAAAAAAGCTCATGTTGAAACCAGGTTGAAGCACAACGTGATTTCTCGTCCTGCAATGCATAGAGGGGATTGAGAATAGTATTAAATAGCGTGATGACGTGTTCTCGAGGCGTAAAGATGTAGAGCATCTTTTTGCCAATGTTCTGAATTAATGCCTTTAGTATTTCAGTGTCGATCTTCTTCAGGTTCAGGATTTTATCAAGTGGTAACTCGCTAGTTAACAGGTAATTCAGTAGCGCCTCTGCTTTTTCAACGGGAGATGATTTTTCCTTTAGCAACGTTTCAATAGTTTTCTGTGCGCTGCGTACGTTTTTTTCTGGCGTACCTGGAATGATGCGATTGAACAACCTCCCGAGGTTATTTCTTCGCCTTGCAGGGGGCTGAGTTAGTGTCTGTTGAGCATTTTCAATGCATTCAATGTGAGCTGACATTTCATATTGGCTGTGGGTTACATCTTGATCAACAACAACCCAACCTTCCAGATTCGTGATGTTATCATGAATTCTATTCATATTATCCTCTTGCGAAATATTGAAAACTTTCGTTAATGATATCTGGAGTCATATTCAATCACTGAGATAAGTAATCAAGAACGCCTGAATGTTAATGTAAACTCAGGATTTTCAGTCTGATTATTATCCTGAAAATCAGGTGTGCTGTCTGATTTCCCCCCTACACTCTGCGCTCAATATCACTTTCGTGAGTGTATTTGCATGAATAAGCTTTTACTCGCTACGTTGCTATTTATTATTGCTTTTTCCACCTCTGCCATTCGCTTACAGCATGGGGCGGAGAGTTTTATGATTGATCCAGCCACGCTTCAAATTCAGGTGGGTGATACGCAGGTCAACGGCCCGCAGTCTGTTCAGACCGTAACCGCGTTGCAAACCACCGCTACTGCGGCCAGTTGGTACTGGCCTGCAAAGCGCCTGCATATCAACGCCGATGTGGAGGGGGCCGATCTGCGGATGACATTTCGCAGTGATCAACCTCAGGTACTGAACTGGTTTGATTTGCCGAATGACACCCGCGTGTTGCTGTTGCCTTTGGGGGAGGGGAGCCGCATTCCACTTGATAACCCGGAATGGCAGACCTACCTGGCACATGAACAGGAATCGATTGATACCAATTACGATCTGAAACTGCCGCTCTGGAGCCAACAACAGGATAAAACGTACAGTTGGCTACTGCTGACGCCATTTCACAATCGCATCACCTTTCGCCAGCACGGCAACCAGTTAGCGATGCACAGCCAACACGAATTTAACCAATTTAATCAACAGCAACCGTTTGAAGTGTTGTTGCATGTTGGGGATTCTCTCTTATCGGGTGCATTGCGTTATCGCACATGGCTGAAACAAACCGGGCAGTTCAGCACCTTGCGTGAAAAGCTGGCAGCAGAGCCGGAAGGGCGGAAACTGATTGGCGCAACCTTTCTGTACCTGTGGGGCAGCCAGTTGCTGGCACCGGAAGATATCAGAAACTGGTCTGGGTTGTTCTCCTCCCTGAAATCGCCTGCGGGGGCGACAGTGAAACGCAACATGGGTGCCGAAGCGCAGAAGATCCTGCAACAATCGCGACCGCAGGACTGGCAGAAAAGCGCACTTATTACCGCACTCAACCGCGCGTTGGTGGCGCAGGTGCCTCTTAACGCCACACCCGACGATCCAGATTATCTCAGGGCGCAACAACACCAGGCGGCCAGGGTTCGTCAACTGGCGCAACAGCAATTAGGGGGCTACCTGACGGCCCCTCATCTGTGGGGGCAGGGGTTGTCTGAAGCGGTGATCGACAGTTTACATCGTGCGGGTCTGGCACGGTTATGGTTGGGGACCGATACCTGGACCGCCGCGTTTCTTCACCCCAATGCGGTGGCTCGCGCCAAAGCTGCGGGTTATCTGGTCGCGAGTTACGATTCTTACGACACCGCCTTAGCGCCGGGTCGCAACGATAGCTGGGTTACTGCACAGCTACCTGCTGAAATACGTGAACGTTGCGCCATCGTTCGTGCTGATGGCAGCAAAAAGCCCGGCTTTGGCGGTGAAGGGTATTATATGAATCCGGGTTGTGTACTGCCTTACTCACAACAAAGAATACGCGCGTTAATGCAACTGGCCGGCTTAAACAGCCTGTTTCTTGATGTAGATGGCACTGGTATGGTGGATGATGATTACCAGCCTGCACATTTGACCAGCGCGACACAGATGGCCGCAGCGCGTAATACGCGTATGGCGTGGTTCAGTGAGCAGATCGGGCTGCCTTTAGGCTCTGAAGATGGAAACGCCGTGGCGGCGCGTTACCTGATGTTTGCCCACGGCGCGGAAAGCTGGGGTTTTGGCTGGCGAGATAAAGAGATGCGGCATGACAAAACGTCACCTTATTACCTTGGCGCGTGGTGGCCGGATGCCGAGCCAGCGACCTTTTTCCGTGCGGCTCAGCTCAAGCCTCTCTATCGTACTGTCGTGTTCGATCCGCGCTACCGCGTTCCCTTGTATCAGGCGGTCTTTCACGACGCGGTGATCAATACCCATCACTGGACGCTGGATAACCTGAAATTCCCTGAAGTCACCCGGACGCGTGACTTGCTAAGCCAGCTGTATAATACGCCGCCACTCTTTAATGTCAGCCGTGCCACGCTGCGGGAGCGTCTTCCGGAGATCATCAAGGCTGATGCGCAGTTTCGCCCGCTGCATCAGGTGCTGTGGGACAAAGCGTTGATTGATTTCCGCTGGCTCGATAAGGAAGGATGGGTGCAGCAGACAACCTTTAGCGATGGTTCAGTGCTGATAGCGAATTTTTCCAACGAGAAACTTGAGGGCATAGCACCACAGAGTCTCAATGCGCGGCTGGCAAGCAGACCCGTCCCTTCTCTTAACTGACAGGCATTTTCAGGTTTCGTGATGGGTATTATGTGGTTATTTCCAAATTTTCCAGAGAAAATTCTTAATTTTTACCCGATAACATCTGATATCAGCGTTTCATTACTTCGCATTAAATGTTTCTGAAATTATCTGAAACATTTTGAGAGAGTTATGAAACAATTCAAATTTGGATGTCTGGCTTTAGCCATCAGCAGTTTGTGGGTGCCAGTGCATCTCAGTGCATCACCTGTATCTGACGCAGCGAGCAGTATGTTCACGCTGCATCAGGTGAATGACGGCATTATTCCGGCACGTCAGTTTACCCTTGCGCAACCCGGCACACCGCATGAATTACGTATCAGTCAGCAACGCGGCTATGACCAGACACCGTTGCAATCAACCGGATTTTGGGTAAAACAAGGCGATGTACTGAACATCAACATCACTTATCCGGCGAATGTGGCAGCACCTGCGCTGGAATCTTTTGTTAGCGTTCCGCACGATCGCACCTGGAAATACACCCACGCGATGCGTCAGAGCCTGAAACGGGGCAACAACACCCTACAAGTTGACCGGGATGGCATCTTGTATATCGCCAATCACAGTAACCCGATTGCGGGTGATATTCAGGTCGATATTCAGGGTGGGCAACCTTTTCCACGTTTTATTCTGAAGCAAAATACAGCAGATGACTGGCAACGCATGCTGGCCGACCCGGAAATGCAGGCGTCACCTTATGTTGAACTGCTGAGTGACCGCATGATGATCACGCTGCGTCGCAGCATTGCCGAGAAGTCAATCGCGCCGGCAGATGTCAATGACATGCTGGCCACCTGGGACAACATCGTCACCTGGACAGAGGACCAGTACGGACTGATCGAAAGCGCTGCGGACAGCAAGCATCGCCGAATCCCGCATCGCTTCCACTTTGTGGACGGCATACCGCCGCAAGGCGTGGCGAATAATGATACCTGTTATGGCGAGTTAAACTCCTGGACATGGCGCTTGCAAGCCTGCTCCGACGCTGCGATGCGCACGGTGGTTCACGGACCCGGTATGGTGCAAAACGGCTGGGGTCCATGGCATGAACTTGGCCACCAATTTCAGATGGAGGGGCAAAAATGGAATGACATGGGTGAGGTCAGCGTCAACCTTACGTCTTTATATGTTCAGCGCGAACTCGGTGCGCGCTCACGTCTGGAAACCGCCGGTGATTGGGCTAAAGCGTTTACCTATTTTCAACAACCACAACGCAATTACCATACGCAGGATTTGTTTGTGAAGGTGGCGATGTTGTGGCAACTCGACCTGACCTTTGGCAAGGATTTTTACGCGAAGCTGGGACGTATTTATCGTGATATGACCGACGTGCCCGTTACCCACGACAGTAAAATCCAGCGCTTCATTCTGGAGACCAGCCGCCTGGCGGGCTACAACCTGGTGCCTTTCTACGATCAATGGGGATTACAGGCTTCCGATGCGACACGGCAGAAATTGACACAGCTGGCGCTGCCGATGATGAGCGATCCTATCTGGGAGAACCGCGACGAGAATATCAAATATGACTATTCTCAGCCTCAGGATGTGCTACCGGTGGCCGTGGCTGGGGCAAATTTTACCGTCACAGGTACCAGCGATGCCTCACGCGCTTATGCTCTCGATGGCAGTGCCAGTAAAAATGCCGTCAAGTACAAATGGGATATGGTGAAAGGCGGTGGCGACTTCTATCTGCAAAATGCGGAGGGTGGACAATGGCAATGGGTGGTCAATACCGCTAAAGCGCGAGCCCTGATCCCGATGAATAAGAGCGGTGAAGTGACATACCGGCTGACGGTATGGGACAAAAATGAGCGGGAAGCCTCGAGTCTGATCACCGTAACGGTAGAAAAACCGCAGCAGGTGAACCAGGATGCGGCCTTTGTGAGTGGCGCAGCGTTACGCGTTACGACGCAAGACAACGGCAATACTATGACGTTTAACGGAGAGGTGACAGCCACCACTGCGCCGACCAACTCAGCATCTTATGACTGGACGATCCCGCAGGGTAACAGCAACGGCAGGGCACAGCAGAGTTTTACCGTCAGTAAACAGGCGCAGATACAGAATCTGAACGTGTCGGTGGTGGTGAAGGCCGGGACACATTCACGCACCCTCAGTCAAAAAATTGTGGTGCCCGCGAAAGAACAGCCAGCCAGCGGGGCAGCGGCATGGGATGCGGGCAAAGTCTACACCTTATGCGATAAGGTCAGTTATAACGGGAAGGTGTGGGTCAGTGGCTGGTGGACGCGCGGTGATAACCCCGAGAACAGCGGGCGATGGGGTGTGTGGCGCCCATTGGGAGGGGATAATATGCATGCAGGTTGTCAATAAGTGAGGCGCGCCAGGCCGGTGATTAACCGGTCTGGCTTGATATCAGTTGGCATTTTTGCCGGTCACAGTCTTCATAATTTCCCCTGCAAAAAAGTGAGCGACCAGAGGTTCTCCTTTTAACATTACCAGTACGTCATAATTATTTTTGTATTCTCCGAGATGAGTGATATTGGGCGAATTGACGGATTCTGTCGCACCCAGGATATATCTATGATGCGTATCAGCCGGGTCTAAGTCCTGAATAAGTTTATCACCTTCCGGATCGTAACCTGTCAGAAAATTATTATCTGTATCTTTAATAATCCAGTAACTGTTGGTGATTTTTGCCAGTGCCTGTAAAAACTCAGGTTGAGTCAATTGGTTGACCGAGCGATTAATGAGCGGTGGGGTGTTTACCGCGGGAGCATCATTCTCACTTTGCTCGATCGATATACGAACCTCATTACAAAAGTCATTAACTATTTTAGCAGGCACTCCGGCATTGTCGGTCTTTTCTCTGGCGATTTTATGAATCTCAGCCCATTTTTGGCAACATTCATAAGCGTTGCCTAAAAGTTCAGTGAGTAACTTGATGTTGCCTGAAAAAGAGATTTTGCCATCAATATACATAACTGTGAAATTAAAGCGTAAGTAATTGTTGGTTTGCACGGAAATACTAACGCTCTGGCACAGATGCCAGGTTATTGCCGCATTGATATCAACAGGGCCGTTGCCAAAATTTAACCAAAATACTTTGTTAGTATCGTTACTTTTAATTCCGTTGATGAACATATTGGCGATGGCTTCAGCCAAAAATACAGTAATATTCTGGTTTGCTTCAGTCGTTCGGAGGGGGGCAATCGTCGTGTTGTTGGCAGGCACAGGCGATGGTTCAGACTCGTCTGCGTCGCTGCCATAACAATAGTCAGACAATCGGTCCAGTCCAAACTCACATATCGCCGTTGGCAGGCGACACAAGGTGTCATACAGCATGTTTTTAGTTGGGTTTTCGGGGTAAATGGTGGTCATTCCGCTCTCAACAAAGAAATTACACTGTACTGAACCCTGATATGCGCCAGAGCCAAATTTGGCGTAGGGGATGGCTTTATCGAGGTGTTCGAGTTTTTCATAGGTGAATTCACATTTCCATTTTTTAGGATTGAAACTGCCATTATAGGTAAACTTCATTCCCCATTGATGGACAGAAAGTAAATAGAAACCTGCCTGTTCCTTACCCACTTCTAAATGCAAAGGATAAACCGACAAAGCATCTCTTGTTATGACCGCCGTCGCTGTACCTTTGAGGTCAATATTAAATACACGAATTTGCGGTCCAAATTGCATTATGTTCATGGTGCTGGTTTTGGCGAGTTCAGTAGAGATTTTCCTTGCTGATGATATCGTGTGACAGACCTTGTTGCTTATTTCTTTGATGTGTTGAGCGAATGAGGAAGCAAAGTTGCCAGATGTTCCAGGGGCAACGCTGTTTTGCCACGGTGATATCGCAATAGAGTGTGCAGTTATCATAGATGATACTTCTCTCTTATTTTTGGTAATGATAATTTACCGGATTGCAGGCATGGTTTAGCAACTGATATCAGTTAAACATCAGCATATTTGTTTTTTGTAATCATCATTATCCGGCACGTTCATAATTCTTTGCCTGATTAAGATGGCGTGAAGTCTAATATAAGAACCTTCATGTGTTGTCTTTGGCGTCTTCATTTTTTGCGCTGGATCAAAATTTATTATTCGTTCTCGTGAAACCATTGCAAAAAGTTATCATCACTCACGTTATACTTAAATATCCAGGAAATTTCTATATGAGAAAAATTCAACTTTCTTTGGCCGCGTTGTTAATTTCTGTTCCGGTACTGGTAATGGCTAATCAGACGCACAGTGACGAACACGCGCATCAGATGAGCAGCGAAACCACAACCTCAGCAGCTTCTCAGGAATATATGCAAGGCATGCAGGGGATGCATGAGGGGATGATGCAGGGATTAAACGAATCCAACCCGGACCGCGCTTTTGCAAAAGGGATGATCGAGCACCATAAAGGTGCCATCGCGATGGCCGAGACGGAATTGAAATACGGTAAAGATCCGGTGATGCGTGAACTGGCGGAAGATGTGATAAAAGCCCAGACCGCGGAAATCGATCATATGGAAGCCTGGCTGTCAAAATAATCCCTTTCTCGTCGCGGCGCGATTTATCGCACCGCGACGAACCCTGTTATCGCTTCGGTGGGGTAAGGCGTGATCTCTCCAGCTTACTGATTGCCTCTTCAGCCATATTATTCTCCGCTATCTCCGCCACAGTGATTCAGCTGATGCAGCAATTGGTCAGTGTTGATGGTGCACACCGGATCGCTAAAGCGTGCAACGTCTGTTTCGCCATTCTCAAGGGCGACCTAGTTTTTAACGAATCGTTTATAGTCAGCCAAATCCACCGTCATCCTGTTTTCGTCTTCTGCACTCAATTGAATATGTTTTCCTGGGTTAAACCGGTTCAGATCCCGCTTCATCTGACGCAGTTGTTTGGTGAAACGCTGAATAAAACCCTCGTCTTCACGAGCAAAAAAGAGTTGCAGCAGACGATTAACCAATGGACGTTGATGGGCAGCAGTTAAGGTTTTGATGGCGCGTTCCAGCGCCTTAAGGATTTTCGAGGTTTGATTTTTAGCCAGCATGCCGGGATAGAGATCGGGAGTACGTGTCGCGAGTCCGTTGAAGTCAAAGGCGGTTCCAATCACGATATCGATCGGCAAAGGGGGATTTTGCGCTGACGCCAATTTTGCCAGCGTATAAGCTACATCTCTCTCTGGCGCATTGCTGACCAACTCGCTGATGGCGGTCAGTGAACGGGTGACGCAGCTCAGCGGTTGTCCATCAAATTCCACTAAGTGAAGGACGGGACGCGAATCTGTGCACTGAAGTAGTTCAGTCAGCTGTTTTCGTTCGATATGATCGCTGCTACTTAGCGGACGGCGATCGTTAAGCGTCTGAAGATAGTTGGCGAAACGGAAAGGTATTAATCGGCGTTGCCGTTCGGCAACGGCGGCATAGCAGGTGGTGTTATTTTGGCAGCGGTCACTGTTTCCCTGCATTCTACAGGGATCCAGGGCGGTAGCCAGGGTTTCACACACCTGATAATTGATGGCCAGAGGTTCGGCAACAAAACCGCTAAGTAGCGTGCGAAATAATGTTCCCAGCGCTTGCGGCGTGTTTTGACAGGATGTATCACCATCAATAAGGTACAAACAAGACAGCAGCTGTCGATTTTGCGCAATTTTCTCGTCTGCTGCGGTGACATTGAGAATATCGTCAAAGCAGGGTGGCGTATGCAATAAACCAGCGCAGCGGGTTATTTGCCGATTGATGAAATCAACGCCTTTGTTGATACCTGGCAGGGTGACGCGAATAGCGTTACTCAATAAAGGCATTGGCAGGTTCCGAATCCTGATCACCATCTGTACCCACTGCCGGATATTTTCCGGCGTTTACAGTGACAAAATAATGAAATTGGACTTAACTCAGAGGATTGCTGAGAGTAACTGGTTAAGATGATCATTTACGGTACGGAGTTTTTATATCAACTCGCCACTGTCCTGGGGGATGCCGCAAGTGAAGCGGTGAATAAAGGGAGTAATTATGCCACAAGCGATTTCGCCAATAAATTCGGCAACAATATCAAATATTGATTGTGAAAGTCAGAAGAGTAAACCCTCTATTTTGAAAAGGTTGGTGTCATTTTTCAATTGTGCTGCTTTTCCGAAGAGTTTTCACAGCAATCGAGATTATTACAATGAAAAAACACATGCCAGTCTTGCTGATAAAATAGCGCGCAGTCGTGATAAGAAATTTTATCATGCTCTGCAAGGGAGTAGTGATTCGATTTCAAAGTACTTTGATATTGACATTGAAGTCAAAAAGAATTTTTCTGGTCTGGTGAAAGAGTTTTCTCAGGCGTATGAAAGATATTATACCAAAGTGAATAATATAAACGAACTACGTCGAAAGATGTCTAATCTGGGTTATGATATAGACCCCATTAAACAAGTCGTCAGTGTCAACATTAATCTTTACCGCTACGAAAATGTTACGCATAGTATAGAGCCATATAATGCTTCAAACAGAGGTGATCGTAGGTTTTCGGAAACGGTTCGTGATGAGATCTGCCGACTATACTTCAAAAAGTCCAGTATGGAGCAAATGGTATCTGAACTCAGAGAGAAGTTTTTCAACTATGAAATTACCATTATGCACCAGAGGGGGGCTGCCAACACTAAATCCGCAAGTGACGCGGTTTGTGTTTTTCAATTTTCGATAAAAACCAACAAGGATGTCTTTCGGATTGTGGCTGAGAATATCTCTTTTTCAAAGGTCGAGGCTGAAAAAAAGTTGACTTCTGAAGAGAAGGCAGAGGCAGAAGAGTTTATTTCAAAAAGAAATCAGTTAGATCATGACATAGATTCTTTTAAAGAACAGTTGATGAAGTGTGAGTTACAATCTAATACATCATTTGAAGCGGATTTAAAAAGCAAAGTTGCAGAACGTGATTCTTTATTGAATTTTTTTGCAAACACTCTGGAAGTTATGGTTAATAAAATTTACACAAGGCGATAGTAATCATCCGTACAGGAAACATATGAAGAGCTCTGCTATATCTTCAATCTCGTTTGGCTAAAACGTTATTCCGTAGCGGCGTGATTTATCACGCGAAGGTAAAATAGCGCAATAGATCGCGCCGCTACGTCAGACCTGTTCTGTCCTCAGCGCCACATCCAGCCGCGTAAGGCTTCGTTGCATCACCTCTGAGAAATTTATCACTAAAGTCTGAATATCTGCTCGCGCCACGCGCCCGCTGTCCAGATATTCCGGGAGCGACTCCAGCACCAGGCAGGCGCGCAGTGCCGCAGCCATCCCCAGCAGGCTCCATGATGCTTTCAGCCGGTGTGCAATGCGGCTGAGTTCCTCCGGCTCAGGGAAGGGCGATGTCAACAACGCCAGGTCGCTGCGAATGGCGTCATGCATCTGCTGCCGCATCTGCTCGATAACGTCAGGTTGATGATTTGCCAACGCATAGAGTGCTTCAAGGTTGGGCTCCTGTCGCGTCTCAGGGTTATGCTGTGCCAGCGCGTGATGCAAACGTGAAGCGGTCAGGGGTTTGCGTAGCAGGTCGTCCATACCAGCATGCCGCGCGCGCTCCTCTTCGCGTGGCAAGGCATTGGCGGTGCAGCCCAGCATTATCGCCGGGGCGCTACCCTGTCCCAGCAGCTCACGGATCAGCAGGGTTTGTACCAGTTCATATCCATCCATCTGTGGCATCTGGCAGTCGGTAATCAGAATATTGACGGGCTGGCGAGCGATAAAATCCAACGCCTCATCCGCACTGCCACAGCAGCTGGCCTGCATACCAAATTTCTCCAGTTGCAAACGTAGCACCGTCAGATTGGGGGGGAAATCATCCACCACCAACACATGCTGGCGCGACAACTGGGTGGGCGTGATGGGGGTATCGACAGGTTGTTCCTCGGTTCTTTCCAGCGGTATATGGACCTCGACCTCAGTGCCTTGTCCCTCCTGACTGGTTACACGCAGCGTACCCGACATCAGTCTCACCAACTGGTGGCAAATGGCCAGCCCGAGGCCGCTGCTTTGCGGCGTGGCCTGGTCGACCTGAAACCAGGCCTGTCCCAACTGGGACTGCGCTTCTGCCGACATCCCGATGCCGCTATCGCGTACGGTGAGGATCAACTTGCCCGGCAGCTCACGCGCGATAAAACTTACGCCCCCTTCTCGGGTGTATTTGATGGCGTTGCTGAGCAGGTTGGAGACTACCTGACTCAGGCGAGTTTTATCAAACAGGTAATGGTTGTTGTGAGACAGCGCCAGCTCGCTATGCCATCTCAGTCCCTTAGCCTGCGCACTGCGGCAGAATATTTCGCCGCTGACACTTAACGCCTGATAAAGATTATGTGGCGCAAGATCCAGCTGTAATTCCCCGGCTTCGATGCGCGAAAGGTCAAGAATGTCGCCAATCAGATCGCGCAGCGTGACGGCTGATTGCCAGGCAATATCCAGATTTTGATTGTTATCGCGCTCCAGCTCCAGCAGCCCGAGGACCGCGTTGAGCGGAGTGCGGATATCGTGGCTCATGCGTGCCAGAAACGCCGATTTTTCCTCGCTGGCTTGTTTCGCCTGCGACAGTGCATGATTCAGTGCCTCGGTCAGCGCGGCTTTTTCGCTGATATTGACCCAACCGCCGACCATTCCGTGCGGCCGACCACGGTTGTCACTAAAGCTGCACAACCACCAGAACAGGGTTGTGATGCCGTCATCCAGCGTGGTTTCGCCGGTGATCGGTAGCGGAGAATTCAGCAAGGTCAGACGCTGCGGCAACGCGAGTTGTCGGGCGATAGCGCCCAACGGCAGGTCAGCCAGAATGGCACCTTCCTGTAATGTTGGGGGCAGAAAGGGCGCGCTACGGAAGGCGTCATTGAAACGCGTCAGGGTGCCGGATGGATCACAGACAAACAGCGGCACCGGTGCGTTGTTCATCAGGGTTTGCCACAACGTCAGGGCATTATGTAACGCGACGGTATCGCGCTCACGCTGCCGACGCTGTATTTGCGCCAGACTGAAGGCCACCAACGCCAGCAACACTGCGCACAGCGCCACGATCCCCAAAGCAATAAGCCACAGGTTATTGCCCGTCAAACGGTTACTTTGCAATGCCACCAGACTTCTGGCGCGACTATTATCGACTTCAGTCTGGCTGACGGGCGCCAGTACCTGTCGTACCCGCTGTGTATCGGCATTATCAGCGGCGCTGATCGTAAACCAGAGCGGCGTTTCAGCCAGATCAAGTGGGGTCAGTCGTAGCTGCTGTTCATTTTGTTGTTTTAATACATAATCCAGGCTGAAGATCTCCCCCGCCAGGCCGTCTGCTCCTCCGGCATGCAGTAAGGCCAACCCTTGTTCCAGGGTATCCACGATCACCAGATTATCGGCAGGCAGTCGGTCTTGCAGTTGGCTTAACAAGGGCGAATAACGCAGTACGGCAATCCGTCTATCTTTTAGCCTGGTGAAAGAACCGGAGAGCTGACTCTTTGCGGCGCTGACGATCCCCCAGTTAAGGGCGTCAAACGGCACCGCCAACGGGTCAGGTGACGTTGCAGCGGCAATGATTTGCAGATTAATAGGGACGTCAGGGCTGCCCTGGACAGGGGTTTGCAGGGCGAATGTCAGGCTAAAGCGGCTTTCAGGGAACATCGCCGTCAGCAGGTTATACCAGACACCGCGTACCTCACCCATTTTATTGATTTGCACCCACGGCGGGGGAGCATCCGGCACCACGACCTGTACGGCAATGGGCGGGGCCAGTTCCGCGTTGGGGGGATAACGTGCACTGAAAACGCTGCCGGTGGGAAGTAACCATTTTTTTTCCAGCTGTCCGGCATCCGCCTGGTTGAGCGTGGCAATACGCTGGTTAACTTCGACTATCAGATTATGTCGTGATGGCAGCGACCAGGCGTAGAAATGCAATGAAGGTAACTTGCTGTCACTGCTCAGGACCAGGTCGGTATTGGGAGCATGTGACAGATAGCGATTGAGCAAAAACGCCGGGGCGATCAATTGATTGGCTTCACCGCGTATCAGTCGTTGAATATTCTCATGCAGATCACTGTCGCCAGGCTGGTTATCCGGCAGCGAGGGACTGGCCGGGATCGCGGGAAAGCGTAACGTGGCTCCCTCGCCAGGGGGGCTGGTTTTCAATATGTTGAGTGGAAAGGCCAGCAGCGGGTCGCTTCCCGCCAAAGAGGGCAGCGGTGGGGTTGTGGCAATCAATAAATCAATCTGTCTGAGATTCAGCGCTTTCAACGCGTCTTCCCGACTATTCAGACGGACCAACTGTGGCGCGGTAAATAAGATGCTGGCTTCATCGGCCAGAATGGCGTCAAAAGGGGGGGCTTCGTTGAGGAGTCCAATACGCAACGGAGCGGCGTGCGCGGCGGGTGCGCACAGCGTGAATAACAGAAGGAAAACGTTAGCTGCCCAGCCCCAGGCTTTGCGCGCACTGAAAAAGTTCATAATCGTTGGTGGCCCCGAGCTTGCGCATGGCACTGTTTTTTTGCGTACTGATGGTTTGTTTGGTGCGGTTGAGCTGCTCGCCAATCTGGTTGACCGTCATGCCGCGCAACAGCAGGCGTAGTATTTCAATTTCACGTTGAGTGAGATGGGCTTCGGGTTTGCTGGTGTCGCTTTGCTGCTGACGCGGACGGCGTAGGGTCCTGATAAGCTCAGTCGACAGACTGTTTTTGCTCAGTACTGCATGCACGCCATGACGGCGCAGGGCAGCCAGGAGTTCCGGGTTGCTGATCATGGTGATCACCACCACCATACTTTGTGGATAGCGACGTGTCAGACTCTGCACCATCGCCAGGCCATCTGGAGCCTTTTCTCCAGGCATACTCAGATCGGTGATAATAATGTCTACCGGTCGTTGCGCCAGTTGCGTCATCAGTTGGTCAGCGCTGGTGGCTTCATGGGCGATCTCATACAGATCGTGGCGTGTTTGTAGCAGGGTACGTAACCCCAGCAGATAAACCGGGTGATCATCCGCAATCAGGACTGTTTTTTTCATAGGCACGAAGTCTCAAAAAGGGGCTGTCGCTTCTACTATATAGCAGAGATCGCGGGGAGACTGCTTCCCCCCCACACGAGATGTGACTGGCTCTGCAAGATATTTATACTGCCATCAGCACAGGAAATGAGTCAGCAGGTGATGCTTAGCAGAGTAGCCCGGGCTGATGGCCGGTTCGCTATCTGTTAATGAGAACCAATAGACCTAATCTAAATGATAAATCTGCTTTGCAAATTTATTATAAAGAGAGAGCTTGAAAAATTTGTAGTTTGGAACGTTCTGCCAATATCTGTCCGAGGTAAAATCAACGACATAACCCTGGTTTTGCGCAAGCGAAATAGCTGTATTTGATGGGTGTTTGTGGTGGTCATTAAAGCCGAAGCTAAAAACAAATTTTGCCTTTTTGTTTGCGGGTAAGGGGAGTCTTGCTGGTGTCAGCTTTAATGACGGTAAATGCTTTGAACCATGATGGGAGGCTATAACTGAGGTATAGCTCACTTTAAGCCAGGCCTCTTTTATTTGATAGTCAGCATCTCCAGGTATGAATACATGCATCTTGTAACCGGTCTGCTGTGTGCTGAGGATATACACAACTCCCCTGTTGTTCGAATTTTCGTTCTTTTTGCCACAAGCGTACAAAACTTCTTTATTCACACCTAGCGATATCTTTCCTTCAGTTTCATGATCAATAACCATAAATTTATTATTTTTAACAATCTTTAAGATTGTTTCCCAGACCAATAATCTCGGCTCGTAATCAAATGCTTTACCTATACTACCCTCTTCAATTATGTCTATCGAAAACGGGAAATACCAATAACAGTCCAGTAAAAAATTAAATTTCACATGCGTTGCAAGTTGAAAATGGTCTTCATCCCAATGAGAAAGGAAAACGACTTGTGTGGAATCCAGTTTATCGTTGAACTTGTACTTTCCATTGCTAATGACACCCTTATTGATAGGGGTACCATGCCCTACATCAAACAAGCCCATTGTAACGCCTTCACGCGTGATTAATCGTGATAACGCGCCTTGTCCTATCGGCTCCGTAACTAAGTTTATGTTGCGGGATTTGACATATTGTGCATGTTTGATTTTAGATTTGTAACGAGAGGATAATATCTTTTTTGCCACGTTGTAATACAAATAGCACTCTCTGCGCCACATTAAATACAAATCCCTGACGCCTGAGAAGTTCAGGTTAATTAGTCTGATGTATCGGTAGTCTTCCTAGATGTTTTGGAAGTAAGCAAATATTCCGCCCTGCGCCTCTTCCTTACTGGAAAAAGTAAGTGTCAATATAACAGGCCCCGTTCTTGCTGGAGCGATCTGGCGGAGCCGCGCCAGTTCTCTTTGCTGGAATGGTGTTTCTTCATAAAAAAATTCGGCTCTGTATAGCTGGATACCAACAGGGTTTCTCTGGCGTAAATCCTCTGCCAGATAGCCATCAATGGTCAACGCCAGACGTGAAAACTCAACTTCATTCTCCGGTTCTTCAGTGTCACGGAATTCATGCGAAACATAACCTATAAATTTGACTTCTTCCATCTGAAAACGCCTTGTCATCAGGACATAAAATCATACGCTACAATATGTTAACCGCAAATGCTTAAGATTTAGTAAACCCATCAGCATTTCCAGGACCTGTCATGCAGTGAAGATGACGTGTTTTCAGATATCAAATAGCAATATCAAACATCTGGGTTTTCGCCATCAGGCAGTAAAGCTGGCAGTCGCTTTTCACCCCCAGTTTCTCCATCGCCCGCAGTTTGTGGGCGCTGACGGTTTTGTTGCTGAGGTTCATCTGTACCGAGATATCGGTCAGTGACAACCCTTTGCACAGCATACGCAGCACATCAATCTCGCGCGGTGAGAGTTCCTGACCGGTGAGAGAGTAGTTATCACGACGGAACATCGAGTCCATCAACTCACGTTCGATATACACTTCACCGTTAAGCACCGAGCTGAGGGTGCGCAGCAGGGTTTTTTCACAGGTGTCACGGCTGATGTAGCCTTTGGCACCGGCTTCAAGCGCCAGGCGGATCAGCAGGGTGTTTTTAAACGGTGACATCACCACGATTTTCATCGCCGGATATTTGCGGCTAATCCACTTGATCAGGGAGACGCCGTCCATCCCGCTGATGGGATTCTGGGTCTGGGTGGTGGAAAGCGAGAAACCGAGGAACAGGATATCGACCTGATTGTGCGACAGCAGCGCCATCAGTTCCTGGGGTGAGGCGGTGTCGCCCAGCACGGTAAATTCGGGTTTATCAAAGCTGTCATTGGCAGCAGGTGGCATATTGGTGATCATCGACATCACGCCACGACGAATAATGGTATGTTCATCAGCAATAACGATACGGGCTTTCATGTTGCATCTCCGGGAAGTGTAAAGGTGATACGGAAGCGCTCACCTGATGCGGAGAAATATATCCGCCTGATAAAGAGGTTTCTTTAGTACGGGTAAGAAAACCATAGCCGGGATGTCGGGAGACTCCGCTGACAAGACGATTTTCTTTGCTATCAGGGGGGAGGTCGTGTCCCCCTGCTGCTGATTGCTTATTGAACAATGTCATTCTCGTGTAACGCCAGGTACGGAACCCTCTGTTGCCCATTAAACACCGTTCGTTGCTTGTCTGAGAGTTGCTCAGGCGCGTGTGCCGGAATGAGATCGCTGCTGATGCCCGTAATCCATGAAAAAAGCGCAATAAATTGGCTGGCGCTGATGGGGGTGTCGTCGGTCAGATGTTGGTGGTCATTGCTGGTAAGGATAAACAGTGGGACATGGTAGTTTTGTCGGGCGTCGCTACCGTGGCGTACCGGCCTGTCGCTGTTGTCGATGGTCATCCCGTGGTCAGAAAAATAGAACAGCGCAAACGGCTCGCCTTTCTGTACCAGAATCTGGTGTGCCTCCTGCAAAAACGCATCGAGTTTCTGAACGGTGGCGAGATAGCAATTGACGCTTTCATGCGGAGACACGCGGAAATTTATCGGGAAGCCATTTAAGCGTGAGCAGCTATCCGGATGAGAACCAATCATATGAAGAAAAATCGCATTAGGCGTGTCGCTGTGTTCTGACACAATGCTGCGTAATGGCGACAGCAGGGCCATATCGTCCGAATGATTGCTATTGTAATCACCTTTTTTAAAGAAGCTTCTGTGGTTAGCCCTGCTGGAGATGATCGTGGCGGGTGTATCGGTATCACTGAGAAAACCCTGATTAGATAGCCAAAACGTATTAAAGCCGGCCTTATTTGCCAACGCCACGATACTGTTGTTTTCCTGGGCGTTGACACCATCGGTTAGTGCGAGCGTACGGGGTAATGACAGCCAGGTGTTTGGTGCGGCTGAGATATAATCAGTGAAGAAGGTTCCGGGAACAGTATTTAACCACGGCGTGGTGTTATGTTTGTAACCGTAAACAGAGAGATAATCTCGGGTGACACTCTCACCAATCACCACCACGACGTTTTTATATCTTATCTTGCCGCTGATGGTGTGAAAATCATCAGGTGTCATAAGCGATTGTGTGAGTTTATCCAGTTCTGCGCTGACCTGCTGTACGTAAGTGATGGTGGAAAAGATGAATCGCTTGGGCCAGGAGTTGATGTTGATTAATATAAACGCAATGAAATATACCGCGCGATATTGGGTGTTGAAATCTTTGCCATACTTGAAAAATAAACCAACTGAACAAACGGCGAAAAATAGAAGAAACCATGCTGTGACGCTGACACCCCTTGCAAACTCCAGACATTCCAGCTGGTTAGTCTGGAAGACTGAGGCAACGTAACTGTAGTCAATTTTGCCAAAGCTGTAACCGACAGGTATGTAAAGGGAAATGGCTAACAAGACCAGGCAGGCCAGGATGAGGGTAAGTAGATTCTTTCTGGCAAGCAGTAGTAGGGTGAAAGTTAATAGAGTATTAGCATTGCCTGGATATCCTGTGACGGCAGGGATAATGACAGAGGCAGTCGTGGCCGGGATAACCCATTTTAATTGTTTTATGTATTTCGATGTCTGACTCGCAGCATTAACTGTCTTCCCTGACATGATCATCTTACCTGGCGTAATTAAATAAAAGTTGTCTTGCTAAACGATAAAAACTACGCGGAGTTATTTAAGAATTAAATGATCGAGGTGGGAATTATTTCTGATAATGAAATGAGAAGATAAAGCTGACTCAAGGTCGGTTTTTAAACCGACCTGAATAAAGCGGGTTAAATTACATCATCGAAAATCTGTGCGACCGTCATCAGACAATACAGCTGACAGTCGCTTTGCACGCCCAGCTTTTCCATGGCATGAATCTTGTGTGCACTGACGGTTTTATTGCTTAGCCCCATCCGACTGGAGATCTCGGGTTGTTCCAGCCCTTCATACAAGCTGCGTAATACGTCGACTTCACGAGGCGATAAAGGTTGGCCAGCCAGAGAGCCGGTTTTATGCAGCAATACCGCGTTCATCAGGCCGCGCTGAACGAAGACTTTGTTGTTCAGCAGTGAACGCAGCGTGTTTTGTACCGTTTTCTCACAGCAGTCGCGAACAATGTAGCCCATTGCTCCGGCTTCCAGCGCCATCCGTACCAGCAGGGCATTTTTATAGGGTGAGATCACCACCACCTTCAGCGTGGGATAGTGCTCCCGCAGCCATTCGAGCAGGGTGCCGCTGCCATTGCCCACTTTTACCAGCGAAAAACCAAGAAAAAGAATATCGACCGGATGCTCGGCCAGCAGCGTCAGTAGCTGCGACAGTGAGTCTGCATGACCCTGAAGGGTAAAAACCGGTCGGGAAAAAAAGTCTCCGCCCTGCGGTGGCAGTTGATGGATCATTGCCATCAACCCGCGGCGGACCAGAATGTGCTCATCAGCAACAACAATACGTGCTTGCATAACTATCAAATCGCAATATCAAACATCTGGGTTTTCGCCATCAGGCAGTAAAGCTGGCAGTCGCTTTTCACCCCCAGTTTCTCCATTGCCCGCAGTTTGTGGGCGCTGACGGTTTTGTTGCTGAGGTTCATCTGTACCGAGATATCGGTCAGTGACAACCCTTTGCACAGCATACGTAGCACATCAATCTCGCGCGGTGAGAGTTCCTGGCCGGTGAGGGAGTCGTTATCGCGACGGAACATCGAATCCATCAACTCGCGTTCGATATACACTTCACCGTTAAGTACCGAGCTGAGGGTGCGCAGCAGGGTTTTCTCGCAGGTATCACGGCTGATGTAGCCTTTGGCACCAGCTTCAAGCGCCAGGCGGATCAGCAGGGTGTTTTTAAACGGTGATATCACCACGATTTTCATCGCCGGATATTTGCGGCTGATCCACTTGATCAGGGAGACGCCGTCCATTCCGCTGATGGGGTTCTGGGTCTGGGTAGTGGAAAGCGAGAAACCGAGGAACAGGATATCGACCTGATTGTGCGACAGCAGCGCCATCAGCTCCTGTGGCGAGGCGGTGTCGCCCAGCACGGTGAAGTCGGGTTTATCAAAGCTGTCATTGGCAGCAGGTGGCATATTGGTGATCATCGACATCACGCCACGACGAATAATGGTATGTTCATCAGCAATAACGATACGGGCTTTCATGTTGCATCTCCGGGAAGTGTAAGGGTGATGCGGAAGCACTCACCTGATGCGGAGAAAGATAACCGCCTGATAAAGAGGATTCTTTAGTACAGGTCAGAAAAAGGAGTGGGGCGCTCCGGTATCTTATTTTTTTGGAGGAGAATATGTGGGTGCTTTTATTTGCCGTGCTGGGCGCGGTGATAGGCAGTTTTTGTAATGTGGTGATCTATCGGCTGCCACGCATCATGCTGGGGCAGACGCTAACGCTCTCGTGGCCAGCGTCGCATTGTCCCCATTGCCAACAGCCAGTGAAACCCTGGCACAATATTCCGTTATTTAGCTGGCTGCTGCTGCGTGGTCGTTGTGCTCATTGCCAGCAAGCGATCTCCTGGCAATATCCACTGGTGGAAGCGCTGATGGCGCTGCTTTATGCGTTGGTGGTGTGGCAACAGGGGGTGACCAGTCAAAGCCTGTTTGACCTGCTGATGATTTCGTTACTGGTGCCGCTCTTGTTTATCGATCTGCAAACCCAGCTGTTGCCAGATCGTCTGACGTTACCGCTGTTAGTGCTGGCGCTGTTATTTGCCGTCAGTGGGAAGGGCGTGACGGATTTTACCGCTGCGGCTCTCGGCGCAGGGATAGGATTTGGGCTGCCCTGGTGCCTTTCGCTGGTGTTTCGCTGGTTGCGTGGCTACGACGGCATGGGGATGGGAGATATGAAGCTGTTTGCCGGATTGGGGGCATGGCTTGGGGTGCAGCCGCTATTAACGTTGTTCACTGTCTCTTCACTGCTGGCGATTGCCTCAGCGGTATTATTCCTGCGAATTAAAACCGACCAACCATTTGCCTTTGGACCTTATCCGATCATTGCTGCGATAGGCTGGGTGCTGATTTATCGGTAATGGTTTCTGTTTTCCGTATCCGCCTGTTGTGCGTTTACCCGCATCGAAAGCGGCTGATTAAAATTAAGATACTCACCGTTATCTGCTTTAACGTTTTTCAGATTGGTATTGCTGACATAACCGGTAAAACTGGCTGTGCGGCCATAGGAGAGGTTGTTCCAGTCGGAAAGCATGACCGAAAGGCCAGGATTTGCCTGGACATACACATCCAGGCCTTTAATCCATTCAGGCAATGCATAACCTGCACTCTCCCCGGCTGGCAGGCAGCCATTCACCGCAGTAGATTCGAGTAAACCGCGTCTGGAATTACCTATGCCGTTGTACTGAACCGGGCCAGCATCGAGCACGACAACTTTGGAAAAGTTCTTACAATCATCAACAACGCCGATGTCGTCGATCTCGCCTTGCCAACTTTGGCTTCCGTGGCATGCCAGACAGAGAATAAGAAAAGCCGTTCTTTTATATCAATATTGTTACTCTGCATACCGAAATAACCATATTCGAAATTAGTATTAAAACCGAACTGATTTGCCCAAAACACATTGGAGGTACTACCCGGGTCTTTGTTAGGATGCAGCGTAATATTGAACGCATCAAATCCGACGGGGGGATTGGGGTACTTAAAACTTGAATGAGATCCGGGAGTATGACCGACAGCCAGCAAGCAGGACGAGTAAAAAAATAAAGCCGGACAGGATAAGGCGAACAGTTTTTTAATAAAGGTTATAAAAGTCAGATTATATTCTGTTGTTTCTGAATGTTACGTTATGGCTGTTTATTATCAATGTTGTCATAAAAAATCAGTTAATATCATTCTTGATAAAAATCCGATCGTTACCTGCTCAGATCTCCATTTTTCCTGAATAAAAAAAGAAAATTCTCCAGGTTGCCTTTGTTATATTGCGTGCGTTTTATTTAATATACAATTCAGAGGATATTTTGAAAAAACTAACCCTTCCTTTACTTATCGGCACCGCATTATTGGCACTGGGTGCGCAGGCTGCAGATCAACAACGTGCAATCAGCTACTTCACCTCCTGGGGAGCCAGCGACTTCACGGCTGAACACTTAAAGCAGAGCAAAATGGATACCCTCATGCTGTCGTTTGGTCGTTGGGATACTGCGGGTAATATCTCCACGTCTGATGCACTGCTGAAAAATGATTATTCGCGTGACTATATGGAACCCACTTACATCGCATGGACGCAGACAAAACTGGCGAATCCCAATATGAAGATGCTGCTGGCGTTCGGTGGTGAAACGTTTGAATATATGTGGTCTGACCTTGCCAGCGCTGCGAACCGTGAAACCATTGCTCAGGGACTGGTGAAATTGTTGAACACCGGTTTCCCGGTGTACAAAAAGAATCTGAAACCTGAAGAAATGGTGGGTGACTGTCTGGCGCATGATTACAGTGGCTCCGGTGCCTGCGATATGAAAAGCTACCAGCGTGCGGGCACGGTTTATCTGGACGGTATCGACTTCGATTACGAAAAAAGTGCTCGTCTGACCCCGGAAGAGAATGATCATCTGCTGAAACTGGCGCAGCGTGTTAAAACTTTGCTGGGTACCAACAGCAATAAGATCCTTAGCCTGACGACATATCATGTGGGTGCAGACCCGGTTAGCTGCCTGGAAAACAAAACTTCGGATTGTTCATTTAGCGGCGGTTCCATCCACTTCGGTGAAGTATTGAACCTGCTCCAGCAGAGTAAAGGCGTATTCGATTTCTATAACGTCATGGCGTATGACGCCGGTCAGAATTTCAAATACGATGTCGCGATGCGTAACTATGCCAACGCTGTGGGTGACGCCTCTAAAATTGTACTCGGCCAGACCATTAACGATCAGTGGGGTGAGGGTGATATCCGTTGGGTGGAAAGTCGCGAGAAAAATGTTGCCCGTGCTGAATGGCAGGCGGCCAACAATTATGGCGGTTTCTTCGTCTGGACTCTGGGGAGTAATAACCAGCAGTTAAGCGTTAAGGATCAGGTTGCTTACGTTGCAGAGATGAAAGATGCTGCTGATCGTGGCAATGGCGGTGCGATTAACCAGGCACCTGTCGCGCAAGCCAGCTATCCCGCTGTCGTCATCGGCGCGTCTGACCATGTTGAGTTGGATGGCTCTGCTTCCTACGATCATGAAGGTAGCCCATTGACTTATAAATGGGAGCAGGTATCCGGCCCGGAAGTGACATTGATGAACAGCGACCAGGCCAAAGCTTTCTTCTCCCTGAACAGCCCGATGCAAGATCAGACGCTGCGTTTCCGTTTGACCGTTAACGATGGTTCAAGAGATTCCGCCCCACTTGAATTCAACATTCA
Source organism: Pantoea sp. X-Soil-TKNS-1279 (assembly GCF_059730565.1). Classification (NCBI taxonomy): domain Bacteria; kingdom Pseudomonadati; phylum Pseudomonadota; class Gammaproteobacteria; order Enterobacterales; family Erwiniaceae; genus Pantoea; species Pantoea sp. X-Soil-TKNS-1279. The sequence continues at coordinate 29,530 of NZ_AP035952.1, forward strand.
ACATAAAGCGGAGCAAGTTGTGCCAAATCAGCCACCAGTTGCCGTGGTTAACGCTCCGAAAGAAGCCATCGTCGGCCGGGTTGATCTGAATGGCGAAGGTTCTTATGACGCCGAGGGTGCCACACTCAGCTACCACTGGGAACAGACGGCGGGCACCCCGGTAACGTTAATGGATGCTAACAAAGCGCACGCTTACTTCACGCTGAACAAATCCAATGCGGATGAAGTATTACAGTTTACCCTGACAGTGAATGATGGTGAACTGGATTCCGTACCGGCGGCCTTTAGCATTAAACACAAAGCGCAGAATGACCTGGCACCAACGGCCAGCATCACTGCAACGCCGAAAGAGCTGAAAGAAGGGCGTGTTACCCTTAATGGCTCTGCTTCATCCGGTCCGGAAGGCGCGAAACTGACTTACAAATGGGAACAGATTGCAGGCACACCGGTTCAGCTGAATAACGCGGATAGAGTGCAGGCAAGCTTTGACCTGGGTAAGACGGCTGAACCGGAAATTTTGCAGTTCCGGCTGACGGTTAATGATGGCAAACAGGATTCTGCACCGAGTGTTGTGATCATCCTGCATCATGCTACCAGTGGACCAGGTCAGAACGCGGACTGGGAATTGGGTAAAGCCTACAAAGCTGGCGACAAGGTACAAGGCCGTGATGGCAACACCTATGAATGCCGTGCTGACAATGGGCGTAATGGCTGGTGTGGTCTGGCAAGTGCCTACGAACCAGGCGTGGGCTGGGCATGGCAGGAAGCCTGGACTATCGCTAAATAAATCTGTCGCGGTGCGATGTATCGCACACTATTGAAATTAACCCCGCCAACCGGATATCCAGTGAGCGGGGTTTTTTTGTGGTGAAGCAGGGGAAAGTGGCTATGCCGGGAAAATATACACGTCATACTTCAAGTTGCAGGTGCGTTGACTGCACTTGCTCACCCCTGTCACTTACTGGAGTAAGCTCCTGGGGGTTCACAAGTTTGTCGCCTTCCTGCAACTTGAATTATTTAGTGTATAAAACTCGCCTGAAATACAGGCGGGCTTGGGTTTAAAACATATTTGGATGCAGCTGATAATGCAAAACGTAGTAACTGGCATAGGCGAATAATATCAAAAATACCAGTGTAGCAATAAATGCAGCGGTACTGCCCAATGCTGAAGCAATGGGTAACGTGCGTCGAGGGGTAAACGTGATGGCAAGCAACGGGACGATAAACAGGAAGTGACCGACAAAATCTATCAACCCAAAGGGGATCAGTGCCGCCACCACAAAGAAGGCCATCAAACCGATAGCGGCATATCCGGCAAGTTTTCCGGTCAGAATATGCCACGCACAGCAAAATTCGACAAAACCACAGCCTCGAACGAAGAATTCCCAGTCCATACCCATCGCCAGCCAGGGGTGTTCTTTTAACAGCTGGAAGAACAGGTCGGGCTGCATAAACTTCTCAATCGCTCCCCATAAAAATGAGTAGCACAGCACCAGTCGCAGCAGTTCAATCTCCTGTCCACTCTCTCCTTTTTGCCGCACGCTTTGCATAATCAAATAGAACGCAGTGCCGATAAACACCAGGTAATCCAGCATATGGAAGGTGCCATACAGCTGCACGGCATAGCTATACAGGAACAGGATGCCCAGCCCGGCGATAAAGCTGCTGCGGCGGTGAAAGGCGGTCACGCCGATAATAATATGGATGTAACGCAGCATCGGGTTATCCGTCACCAGTTCCGGCGTCAGCATGATGTAGGGAAAGCCAGCCGACAGCCCGAGAAAAAACAAACCGGTGCCATAGCGCATGATATCGGGCACAAAACTTTGCAGGATGGAGAGTTTATCCTGCCACTCTGGCTGGTCGACCGGCGAGGTCCATTCACGATCCAGCCATGAGGTGATATAGATAACCACCACCGATAACGCCGTTAACCACCAGATTTGCGGTTCGCGGATAATGGCATATAGCGACTCCGGTTCTTTGGTGGTGTCAAATTCGACAAACCATTTAACATGGGCATAGGAAATAAGCGGAACGGCAAGAAGAAGGGTTACGGCTGCGAGCAAGCGATTTTTCATGATTATGACCTTTACGCAACGTAGGGGAGAAATTTAATTATAGTGACCACCCTGTTTTCTGATATTTTTTTGTCAGGCTAAAGTTAGCTTGCTAATGAATTTGTGTCTGATAAACGCAGCGCAGCCTGCTGGTGGATTTATAACATCGGATATTCAGATTTATATCAGATGATGAGATCATTACCTTGTGTTTTTTTCTATATTGCGATGAGTGATTTTTAAAGAGATCTTCATTTAAAAGGAGAGCAATGATGCAGGTTACAGATGTGATGTTTGTGTCGTCAGTTAGATCAATGTTGACCGCGGTAGGTCGGTTTTTTCTTTAGTGAAAAATATTGTTAAGGTAGAAAATAGCAATGTTCAACTCGTCTCTCAGTAACATAAAGAAAATAATGTTAAATTGGCAGTGCACCGAGATATTTCCGAAATAATAAATAGGAGTGAGGGGGAGGGGCAATCAGCATTAATTGAGACGGTTGAAAGGCTGAAGTTGGTTTGCGGTAAGGTCGTTTTGCTCTCAGATGAACAGAAAAATGATTTTGTAGAGAAAGGGTTTCCTGGATCAAAAATTAAAAGATTAATCTCCGACATGAAGACCAGATGGATGAGGTTGGACAATATTTTTGAGTGAGATTAAAAATTCTGGCAGAGTATTTTGCGCGAAAATGAAATAAGAATGCAACTGGCTCCTTATGTTAGTGTTGAAAATCTGAAGGAATACCAGTCTGAATACGAAAATCTAAAGCGCCCGCCGCAAATTCTTATCGAATTACAGAAGTTCGCTACAGGAAACAAAACCCAGTTTGATGTTCTTCTGGGTGATGGGACCTCGATCTTTGCGTATTTTAACATGCCAAATAATCGGACTTAATCTGAGCATGGCAAATATTGCCTGCGGCAATTTCACTTGTCACAGGCCGCAGGAAGTGGTGCCGTTAAATCACTTTTCACCACAAACTTCCAGTCTTCATAGGTCTTCGCTTCGGCAAAGTCGGTCGCGTCTTTCGCAAAGCCGGTTTTCCGCAGTGGAATGCCTTCATCCTGAGTGGTGACACCCAACCATCTGCCATCGGCATCCAGGATCATTTTCCAGTCTGATTTTTGTGTCAGAGGATCGCGGTAATGCTGGCGCAGATGATGTACCGGTTTTGACCCGCGCCGGTCCTCAAGCAGTTGCTCGAACCGGGTGGGATAGCAACCATTCCCAACTGCGCGGTAAGCCGTGATGGCCGCACGGATCTGCTCGCCGCGAAACAGCAACTCGGTTTCCTGCTGTTGACGATGGCGCGTGGTCACTTCATCGGTACTTTTTAGCAGCGACAGCGCAAGCACTGACAAGCCAATCAGCAGCAACAGGTAGGAAAATCCCCCTTGCTGCTGGTGTAAATCAGTTGTTAAAGGCTTCATCATCATGCTGCTGCTCCTGGTTGCCCAGCGATGGCGAGTTGACATCGATCACCTGACCGGCTTCATCGGTGACGGCTTCCCAATTGTCACGTCGGTTGGTTACCGGATCGAGTGGCATCTGCCGCAGATAACCAGCCTCAACCAGCTCATCCAGGACGTACGGCCCAATCACCCGGTCGCGGCGGAAATTATCAATCGCGCTGCGCAACGTGTTCAGGTTGTGCTCCAGCACCACCTGTTTTGAGCGGTCGATCTGCGAAAAGAAACGCGGTGCGACTAGCGTCATCAGAGTGGCGATAATGGTCATCACCACCAGCAGCTCAATCAGCGTAAAACCTTTTTCACCATTGCGCATAGGGCACCCCGTTACGTCCCGTGGCTCCACTGCTGGAGCTGATATCATAAACATCTTTACCGCCGCTAAACTCTCCAGGCGGTTGATCGGCGGCGCGCAGGCGCCAGGTTTCTTCATCCTTGCGACCTTCGCATTCGCACATCGGGTCGCGTGGGATGCGGCGTAAAAAATAGATTTTTGTGCCGTTGGGCGATTGTTTATCGACCACCCCCTCCACCAGCACGCTAAGCGTGGGTGGATAGCCGGATGCATCGGATTTTTTTTCAATGCGATCGTCAGTGGTGGCCTGTTTGTAACTGTCAATGGCGGTGCGGATCTCGCGCAGTGCGATGCGTAACGCGTCTTCCTGGCGTTGCTGATGATAATGTTGCACCAGTGGGGTCGCGGCCGCAGCCAACGTCCCCATCAGCGCGAGGGTTACCATCATCTCAATCAGAGTAAACCCACGTTGCCGTTGCATTACTCCTCCCCGGCAGCAGCCTGCTGGCCCTTAACCGCAGGTGAAGGTAAACCGGCAGAATGGTCAGGGAACTGTGCTGGCGGTGCCAGACGCGGCGCATCAAAATGTGGTGTGACCTCTGCGGGCATCGAACCGCGTAATTGCAGGCTCTCACCCGGCAATTCGTCGGTACCCATTTCGATGGTGCTGACGTGGCTGCCCGGCAGATCGAGGTTGCGGTCGATGGTTGGGGTAATCAGCAGAATAATTTCGGTACGTTTTTTATCGTCTGATTTGCTCTTAAACAGACGACCAACGCCCGAATTTTACTCAGGTAAGGCACGCCATTATCGGTATCGACATTATTCTGTTTAACCAGGCCAGCCAGCATCTGCGTTTCACCATTGTTGCTACTCAGCACAGTATTGGCCTCGCGGCTGTTGGTGCTGTAGTAAGTCGCGCCATTTTTGGTCAGCGGCGCACCCAATGTGCTCAGGACGAACTTCACATCCATCGAGATGTTGTCATCCATGCTGATGTCTGGCGTCACCTCCAGCTTCATACCCACATCCTGATATTCCACTTTCTCTTGCATGATGCCGTCAGAGACGGTGGAGGTGAGGACAGGCATTTTTTGGCCGATATCCACCATCGCTTTTTTGTTGTTTTTCACGCGGATACGTGGGCTGGCCAGCACTTTGGCATGGCTGAGCAGGGATTGCATATCCACCGACATGCCGCTCATGCTGACCATCAGGTTGTTGACGTTGATGGCGCTAATCGGTACGCCGCTGTCGTTGCTTGCCCGACTGGCATCGCTGCCTTTACCGAATGAGAGGCCGATAGTTTGCGGGAAATTCACACCGAGTTTTTGCATGTCATCGGAGCTGACTTCCAGCACTTCCACTGCCAGAGTCACTTCTGCTTCCGGGCGATCCAGCGTTACCAACAGACGTTCTGCTTTCTCCACGCTCTCTTCAGAACCGCGCATGGTAATGGAGTTGGTGCGTTCATCGACATGAATATCTTTCAGTTTCACCAGGTTACGCAGTGCCACGTTTACCTCTTTGGCTTTGGCATAAGCCAGGAACACGGTTTTCACCACTACATCGCGGTAAATCTTCTCTTTTTGCGCGGTGGCCGGATAGATCAGCAGCGTATTGGTGCTGAGAGCCTTTTTGCGCAGGTTGTTGGACATCAGCAGCACATCAATCGCATCTTCAGCGGTGGTGTCTTTGGCGATCATACTGGCGGTCGCGCTGGTGGAGACATCTTTATCAAAAATAATATTGATGCCGGTTAACTGGCTGATGCTATTGAAGATCGCCACCAGGTTGTGCTGACGGTAGTTGAGTGAAATCGGCTTTTGCAGCTCACGGCTCAGACGTTTTGACGGCTGATTCATGGTCGAAATTTCACGCAGCAGATGGTCACGCAGCGCGCGCGCCTGCGGCCAGTTAGGATCTTCTTCCAGCACCTGTTTCACTTTACGCAGCGCCAGTTCCGGGTCTCTGGTGCTGACCTTCACGGCTTCACGATAGGTTTTATCCACCGCACGCCAGGCGTTGATTTTGGCAAGTCCCTGCTGGGCACGCAGGTTACCTGGCTGGTACAGCAGCGCGCTGTGCCAGTTTTCAGCTGCCTGTTCATAGTTATTTTTACGCACGGCAATTTCAGCGCGTTTAATATAGGTGCTCACCAGTTGGCTGTTGAGATCCGACTGTTCGGCGCGCAAGGCGATATCGTTCGGATGCGCGACGCGCTCGCGATCGATTTCCAGCAAACGGGCGGCCATGGTTTCTGGCGTTTGTGGCGTAGCCACTTCAGCGTGAGTGGTTGGTTTCTGTTGTGCACAACCGGTCAGCAGTGCGGTTAAAATGGCGAGTGTTAATGTTGCTTTTTTCATGATTACTTAACGTGTTGGTTTATCCTGCAAATCACCCAGTTCCAGGCGTTTGCGCGTGTGAGTGGCCTGCCACTCGAATAAGAGGTGGTCATCAGCCACTTCCACTAAACTCCATCCTTCAATCGGCGAACTGCCAATCCAGATCTTCCCTTCGGCATTACATTTGTTGCACACCGGCCAGGTTTGCTGACCGTCTGTCACAATGACGACGCGCTGTTTCTTGCTCCACCACGCCCCCATCGCTTTTAACGGCAACGGCGGCGCTGACGGTGCTGGCGGCGGTGGAGCCAGGCTCTCGCTGCCATTACTGGCTACCGGCTTCGCCGGACCAGGGAATAAATTCACCCACTCTTTGATGACGGGGGCTGCAGGGGTACTGGTTGCGGCAGCAGGGCGCGTGCGTTGCGCGGTGGTGCGTGATGACGGGGTACTTTCCGTCGGTTCATCCGCAGAAAACTGACTCCATAGCACCAGACCAGCTGTCACGACGATCGCCACCTGTAAATAGCGTGGAAGTTTCATGACGCCTCCTTTTGCAACCGCAAACGCAGGGTGATTTTTAGCTGGTCAGTAGCCGGGCTGGCGCGCTGCAACGACAGTTGGTCGATATGCAGTGGCAGCGTGCGGCTCAGGTTATCCAGCGTCTGCACCAGCGGCAGGTATTCCCCTTTCATCGGGATATCCAGACGTAATACTTTGCGTTCACCCTGTTGTTCCAACTGGTAACGGCTTGATTCCACGACCAGGTTATTTTTTTTCAGCTGTTCAAAAATGAGCTGTACCTGCTGATATTCATTCAAACTGATTTGCTGCTGGAGTGCAGGTTGCCACTGATCCAGTGGCAGCGCATCACGCAATGCGTGCTGCAACTCGTCGAGCTGTGTCTGTAGTTGCGCGCTGTGCGGCAGACTCATACCCAACCACACTACCAGCAGGCAAACAGGCAGCGCGCTGAGCGCCAGTGGAACTTTGCCGATGCGATCCGTCAGCTGCGCCAACCGCCAGTACCAGAGATCGCGATCAACGGATAGCTTCATCACTCCCCTCCTCAAAACTGACATCCAGCACTGCTGTGACGGGCCACTCCGGGCTCTTTTCAGCGACATCGCGATGATTTTCCAACACCACTTTGGCGGGAATTTTCTGTAGGGCCTGACTGAACTCCAGCAGCGGCGCGAGCGATTTCGCGTTCACCTCCAGCCGGATGTTGTGTCTGGACGGATTGACATCCGCGGTGCGCAGCGCCACACCCGGATGCAATACGCTGCCGATATTTTCCAGCAGTACCAGAGCCTGAGCCGTGGTTTGCTGTTTCTGTTGCTGACGCAGGATTTTTTGCTGTGCTTCGCGCAGCTTGCGCAATGCCTGCTGCTGAGTCTGCAATGTCTGTTGCGCCTCGGTGGTTTCCTCTACCAACTGATGCTGTATGCCTCGTTCATGGAGGATCAAACCGCTCAGAGTCAGGCTAACTAATGTGGTCGCCACTAACACATAACGTGCCCAGGGCGGAGTCAGGGAGAAACGTGGTGTCATGCTACGGTCTCCTTTCCGTCCGCGACGGGCTGCCAGTCGGTGGTGTTGATCACATAACGCGGGCTATCGGGCATGCCTGCCAGACGGCCAATAATGTGCAATTGCTCACTGGGTTGTTGTTCGGGTAAATCAAGTGCGTAGACATCGCGCCATTGATCTTCCTGACGGCAGGCGACGCGGCAGCGCTGGGCACCCATGACGATGAATACACCTTCCTGCGGTAAATGGCGGCCGTAACGATTCAGCAACAGCTGAAATGGCGTCACCACGCCCTGGAAACGGAGCCGATGCAGGCGAGCCTGCTGGGCCAGCAATTGCCAGCACTGTTGTTGCAGACAAGCGATCAAGGCGGGTTGTCCCCAGTTCACCTCTTCAAAACGCGCCTGCCAGTGCGGATGTGAGAAGCGTTTGCTGGCCTCGCGTTGGGCTAATTTCAGCAGTTCCTGCGGGGTTTTGATCCCCGACGGCCAGGACATAACCAGAAAATCCAGTTCGTCGCTGTCGAGGTAAAATTCGATAGCATCCAGCCAGGCCACTGCTTTCGGGCGCGCGCTTAACACCGTTGTCAGCGCGGTTTCCAGCGTCTCATCGGGTGTGCGGTCATGCATGACCACGACCTGCGTACCGTGGCGCAGACGCAGCGCATGTGGCCAGATATCGCACTGCCAGGTTTTAGTGAGCGATAACACGGTTAACTTCCTCCCAGGTGGTTTTTCCTTCCAGCACGGCACGCAGCGCGATGGTTGGCAGCGGCACAAAGCCGTCCTGCAACGCCACCTCGCGTAGCTTGCGTTGTGATGCGCGTGCCAGCATGGCTTCCTTGATGCCGTCGCTAAAATTCAGTACCTCAGCCAGCGCCAGTCGGCCGCGATAACCGGTCTGGCGACACGACTCGCAACCGCGCCCTTTACGCCAGTTGGGTTTCAGGTTCTGCAATGGGCTGTTATGCCACGCTTGCTGCGCCTCGGTACTGGGTTGACTTGCTTCACCGCAATCCGGGCAAATCTGGCGAACCAGACGTTGTGCCACCACGCCATTGAGCGCGGTAATCAGGCTGGCCGGTTCCACCTGCATATACAGAAAACGTTCCAGCACGCTGAACACATCGTTGGCGTGCACGGAAGAGAGGACGACGTGACCGGTCAGCGCGGCCTGTACGGCGATACCGGCGGTTTCGCCATCACGGATTTCACCCACCAGAATGATGTCCGGGTCGTGACGCAGGATGGCGCGCAGACCGCGGGCAAAGGTCAGCCCTTTTTTGTCGTTTACCGGGATCTGCAACACGCCGTTTAACTGATACTCCACGGGATCTTCGATGGTGATGATTTTGCTTTCACCGCTGTTCAGCTCACTCAACGCCGAGTAGAGCGAGGTGGATTTCCCGCTGCCGGTCGGCCCGGTAACCAACACCATGCCGTGCGGCAGGTGTGTCAGTTGGCGGATGGCGCGCAACGTGTGGTCGTCAAAACCCAGGGTTTCCAGGCGTAAATTTTGGTCGTGTGATTTATCCAGCACACGCAGTACGCCGTCTTCGCCGTAGATACTGGGCATGATTGACACACGGAAATCGACCGGGCGCTGCTGAATCATGGCCTTGAAGCGCCCGTCCTGCGGGATACGACGCTCAGAGATATCCATGCAGCCCAGCACTTTGATTCGCGAAATCACCTGCTCAGCATGTTGCAGCCCGGCGCAGTGACGGATGTTGTGCAACACGCCGTCGATGCGATATTTCACCATCAGGCCATCGGCCACGGCGGAAAGATGAATATCGCTGGCGCGACTTTGCAACGCGTCATACAGCGTGGCGTTAACCAGTTTGATCACCGCATGGGGTTCGCTGGCGATAGCCGCCGGGGTGATCTCAAGACAGCCGTTTTCGGTGCTTTCTTCGCTTTGTTGTTCCAGCTGGTCCAGCGTACGCTGCTGCTTGCCGAGCGCGTCCAGACGCGTGTTAAGCCACGTCAGCGAGGTCAGGACCGGCAGTGCATTGAAGCGTCGTGCCCACTGGCGCAGTGGCAGCGAGAAGGGATCGGCGAGTGCCACCAGCGGCTGATCGTTCAAGCGTAACGGCAATACACGTTGCGCCAGGGCCTCAGTCAGTGGGATCTGGCTGAAATCCTCGATCGCCTGGCGACATTCTGACTGCATCAGCGGGGTTAATCCGAGTGCGGTGGCGGCGGCAGTCAGCGCATGCGGGAAGCTTTGCAGCAATTCGCTTAATGCAACACAACGCTGCTCCTCTGGCAGTTGAACCAGACTATCGATGCAGACACCGCCAAGATGTGAATGGGACATTTATTGTAATCCTCCTGCCAGCTCGAAAATGGGCATGTACAGCAGAAACACCACCGCACCGACAATGCCGCCGACGATCATCATCAGGATCGGTTCAAAAATTTTGCTGAATTTCTCAATGGCGCGTTCCAGCGACTCGTCGTAAAAAGCGGCGATGCGTTCACACATGGCCGGCAGTTCGCCGCTGCGTTCGCCGACCTGCAATAAACGCGTGGCGACCGGAGTGGTCATCTGCTGTTTATCGAGCATGGCCGACAGCGACTGGCCGGCTTCCACGTCGCGGATCACCTGCTCGATACGGACACGGTGGTCGTCTGGCAGGATTTCACTGCCGAGTTTCAGGGCTTCAGGCGCGGGGATACCGCCCTGTAGCAACAAACCAAGGGTGCGATAAAAACGAACCAGTACGGAGAGCTGATGCTGTTGCTGGAGCTGTGGCACTTTAAGCAGCAAGCGGGTAACAACCCGGCGCGTAATGGGTTGACGCAGGGTCATCACCAGTGCGGCAATACCTGCTATGGTGCCGGCCAGTAGCAACGAGCCGTTGTCCTGCACCAGACGCCCCCACCAGACGATAAACTGCGCGCTGCTGCTGAGGTTTTTCATGCCATCGAACACCGCAGCGAAGCGCGGAATAATAAATCCAAGCAGGAAAAACATGATGGCCCCACCAGCCGATATCACAATCGTCGGATAGAGCAGGGTGGATTTTATACGCTTGCGCAACACATCCATGCGTTGTTCATAGTGCTGGAAGCGCCCCAGCGCCACCGGTAAATGCCCGGTCTGCTCAGATGACGCGACGGTGTTGATCAGCAGTGGCGGAAATACATCCGGCAAGCTGGCCATCGCCTGGGAAAGCTGGGCGCCTTCGTACAAACGCTTGATCAGCGTATCCAGCACCAGCGTGGACTCGCCTTCGCGGCTGCTCTCACGCAGCGCTTCGACGGCTTCGACCACCACCAGTCCGGCTTCGAGCAGAGCGATCAGTTCCTGTAAAAACAGGTTAAGAGGAAAATGTTTATCACGCCGAGCCTGGCGTTCTGCCACCCTGATGACAATGCCACCTTCGGCTTCAATACGCAGGCTGGCGTTGTCGGCTGATTCAGCCATAACAGACAGGGTGACGCGTTTACCCTGTTCCAGGGTGGTTACGTCGTAATGTTTCATGATAGCGAGTGTTTAGATTTATGTTTGGGCCCTTTTTTTAATTGCGCGTATTGCAGGGCCACCTTCTTAATATATTTCTGCCGTAAGGCTTGATGCTTATGCGTTTTACCCGTGCCCGCGTTATAGGCGCCGACAGCTTCCCATGAATAACCAAACTGGCGAATATTGCCGGCAAGGATCCATGCGCCAGTCATGACACTCTGACAGGGGTCATTAATCAGATCTTTTTGACTAATACTAAATTTGCGCAACGTCTGAAAATGACGGCTATTAATTTGCATCAGGCCAACATCGATAGTGCCATCGGTATTTTTATTCACCGCTTTGGGATCCATATTGGATTCCACAATCGCGATCGCCTGAAGGAGTTCAGGCTCAATACCGTAACGGTCGCCAGCTTGTTTCCAGCAGGTTGCCATGCTGGAAAAGGCGGGTACGAGCAGCAATACAGCCAATATTCTGCCTTTCATGGTTAGAACCCATAGGTAAGCGCTTTTCCATCTTTGCCAGTGGACATGATGTCAACTTCATTAATGGAATTTTTCTCGCGGGTTGGGTTATGCCATTTATAGGCATTGCCCCACGGGTCCAGCGGCACATTCTGGCTCAGGTACGGGCCATGCCAGTTCTCAACACCGGCCGGTTTTTCCGTCAACGCTTTCAGCCCCTGAGCTTCAGTAGGATAGTGACCGACATCAAGGCGATATTGACCCAGAGTATCCGCCAGCGAGCGCATCTGGCGCATGGCAGTTTTATCCTTGGCGCCATCAACCTGAGAGAAAACCTTCGGACCGACAAAACCCGCCAATAGGGCGATAATCATTAACACCACCAGCAGCTCCAGTAAGGTGAAGCCGCCTTGTTTTTTCAGCAGAGAATGTACTTTGTTCATAATAAGTGCGTGCCTTATGGTTATATCTGAAATTGTTGGCGTGAATTTTTCATGAAGTTGCTCTGATGGAGTAGCTGACGGCTCTTTGTTCATTACCGAATCGTCGTGTAACGTCCAGGAATTATCTTGCTCAGGGGGTCAGCCACTGCGCTCGCGCTTCATTGAAGCCTCCCGTTGTTTATCGTGTAGTAACAGGTAGCCGAGGATTATTGAAGGGCAGAACGGGGATGATTCGGACAATAACGATCGTATTTGTTTGTGATTTTTTTATATTTTCCTGAAAATATAATAGGTAGTTGTGATAATTGGGCTTTGTTTGCTGATTGTTGAGGGAAGGAAGACTTCAACATGTTGGGCCGTCTGCGTATTGATCATGCTGACGGACTGGTGAGATAAGAATTTTTCCGCTCTTTCTGGCAGTATCAGGACATAATACGCATACCGGAAGAACGTCATGGTTTATGCAGTGTTCTTGACCTGCGAGGGGTTGAACTTTTTATTTAAACGGAATTTAAGTCCGCGAATAATTTTTTCTGATCAGGATGCTCGACTAATCGCCTTTGCGACAATACTGGCTGGTGGCTAATTCTGTCCATATCATTGTTTCCTTAATATCGAATTTATTCACTGATAAAAATCAGATCTCGATAATGATAGTCGTCACCGCACGATTTATCGTGCGGTGACGAACATATGCCGATTGGCGCATTTAACAGTCAGGCAGAATTTATCTGAGCGGGGTAACTTTCTGAGGGGACGTGACGGGATGTTTTCCCGAGCACAATGCAATTCCGGCGGTAATGAGCACCGCGCTGACCAGATGGAAAATATGCAACGGGACGTGCAAAAACAGGATGCTCAATATCCCCCCGCTGAGCGGGATAAGATGCGAAAACACTTCGCCGCGCGTAGCGCCGATGGCCAGAATACCTTTGTTCCACAGAAGATAGGAGAGCCAGGAAGGGAAGATAACCAGATAGGCAAGGCCGAGTAGAAAATCGCCACGCAGAAACACATTCAGTTCAGCTGTGCCCGGTTCCAGCGTGCGGAAAAGCAACACCGGCACTAACATTACTGCGCCAATCAGCGCGCTGATGGCGACAAAGGCATTACCGCCAATATCGCGCGGTTTGATGCGCAAAAAGGCACAATACAAGGCCCAACTGATGGCAGAGCCCATGGTCCAGAGATCACCACGATTGAGGTTTTTCAGGGTTTCGACATGCAGCAGATCGCCTTCCAGCACCAGGTAAACGACTCCCAGCGAACTTAATATCACGCCAGCGATATTGCGCGTCGTGATTTTCTCTTTGAACACCAGTTTATTTATTAACAACACCAGCGCGGGTGTAGTAGAAAGATAAATGGCGGCATTAAGCGACGAGGTATATTGCAAGCCGATATACAGAGTGACTGGAAACAGTACCTGGCCACAGGTAGCAAGAAACAGCAATGTCCATTTTGCGCGCTTCATGGCAGCCCATTGCTGCCTGACCAACCGGTGATAGAGCGCCATCAGCAGCAGCGCGGTCAGTAGCCAACGAGCCTCGGATAACAGAATAGGGTCGGCATGAGCGACCAGAAGATGGCCCACCACATAATTGCCGCCCCAGAAACAGGCGGCGAGGCTCAGGAAAAGATAAGGCATGGCAATGTCCCTGTAATGATACTGTTCTACTGGCTAATATCCTGCCACGGATATCACCGGGTTTTTATGAGAAAGGTCACATGTTTTACGGCCAAAGCGCGTGTTTTCGTCGGATATTTCTGTGAGTAGGGCGAGCATTTTCTAACAATATCTGACCAGGCTATACCAGCTAATAGAATTAATTGATATCAATCAATAAAAGTCGTAAAAATTAGTGGCACTAATTTGTGGAGCTATAATCACTTTACCAAAGCAAAGGAGAAAATCATGGTTGCGGTAGCTTTCCAGTCATTGTCACTTAATTCACCTCCAAAAGATGAATATACAGAAAAATCAACATCGCCATTATTGGTTAATAATGTTTATAATCAGACTACAGAACCTGCCTCTTCGGAAAATCATACCTCTTATTTTTCATATAAAATGATTTCATATATTGCCGGAGGAGCTGCGACTTTAGGTCTGGTGGCTGCGGGAATCACGAGTTTTATGTGTCGTGAAGGTGAGTGCAATCTACAAACTACGGCTACGACATTAGCAAAAAATAACATGCCTGAGTTAAATAAAGGATTGAACGTAAAACCAACTCAAGGCGTGATAATGGATGTCGGAACCACGTTATCAGGTATTGTTGAGCATTCACTGATGTTCGGGGATGTGAAGGGCGCGGCTGAGTTAGTCGCGACCAACGTCGCAGCCGACCCCTATCTTGATATTTTTTTGAATGAGCTTTACAGCTTTATTTTAGTATGTTCCAGAAGACCGAAACGTACCTTAAAAAATGAGCAGCGGAGAACCAGCGATCATGAAAAACTGGACGAGATCGCGCAGAGACTCAAACATCCCGACAACCAGAAAATGGTAAAGGCGTTATTTGATCATGATTTTATAAACAGAATCGATGTGGGAATCCTACGAGGACACTCTGGTAAAATGGAAGCCAAAGGGCGTATCGGGAAATATCATCTTGCCAGCAGGTTAAATGCAATGCCAAAAGCGAAATTACCCACAACAAGGCAATCGCCAGGTAATCCAGCTGCCACGGCAATCTTTCTGTCTTACCTTTCACAACACAAAGCGACTGGTGGTTAAGAGGGATCGCTCAGGCAACGTTGTGAAGTCTTGTCAGCCCGCAACATCCTGTTGCGGCGCTATGTATCACGTAGCTACGCAGGGGTTAATGCTTTAAGTCAAACAGCTGCGGTGTGGTAGCCTTGCCCTCTCGTGAAAGAGGAATAACCATCACCTGACTCTGATGTTTCAGATGCTTAGCGTAATTACCGTTAACGCTCAGCGTTTCACCCGGTAGCACATACGTTTTCATCAACGAGATTGAAACCTTTCCGGGCATCAGCAGCGCCTGTTGTTCCAGACGAACCACCTGCAAGCCAGTGTTAGTCACCGTTAGTGCCCCGTTTTTTGCCGACCAAATCAGGTCATTAATTGGCTGCGGCCGCGCTTTCATATCTTTCGGAACAATCAGCATCGGCAGAACCTGGCGACTCACCAGCACCAGGTCATGGGTGTTACGACTGGTGGGGATGCCTTCAAACGACACCCGCTTCAGGTGTTCACGATCCAGTTTGTCATGGCTGGTAAGGATAAAACGCACTTGCTGTGTCTGACCAGGTTCAAGACGTGCCACGGGCTGTGCAGCGACCACATGAGGGCCGGGGTCGTCGGTTAAATCTGTTACCGTACTGTAAAGAAGCAGCGGAGCTTCATTGGTGTTTTTGATGTTAATGCTCCCACCATGCGTGCCTTCGTTGATAATCACAACCGGGTTGTCCGCTATGACGCCGGAGGCATAGAGAAGTGGAGAAGCGAGCAGGGTAATCAGGCCAGCCAGCCTTAACGTTATTTTCATGTTTTGATGATTCTCATTAGTGAGTGTTTTACCCGCCTGTCGCGGGAAAAATCCATGACAGCATTTCCCAAAGCAAAGATTTCCATGGGACAGGGTTTTATTAATATGCAGACAGGGTAGTGTAATAACGATTCTGCTAATGTTTAATATGATAATTCCATGATAATGGAAATCAACACCCGTCCATTGCTTACATTTTCTCTTTTACAATTAATTAAAGTGGGGGTGTTTACTAAGCCATTATTTTGTTGTGTTTTTTTCTTTCATTGTGATTTGTTTGTTGTTTTTCAATTACGGAAACGAGCCGTGGCTTGGTATATTAAAGAATAATCTTCATTTAAGGTAAGGCGTTTCCTGGAAAAAATTCGCAAATAAAAAAAGCCTTTCAGAATAATCATTCTGAAAGGCGGGGAAACCCATTCCCAAAGGGCACTCACTAACTCAATTTGAAGTGAGGGATTGCGCAAAATATCCGCTACTGTCCGATTTGCAGCTCGGGCAATTGCAGTTATTCACCACGCATATCCATTTTTAAAAATGATAATTTCCGGAAAACCACCAGGTACGTTCATGCTCCGCAGCCTGTTCCCGGTCGCTCTCGTTCCAACGAGGTGTAACATCCGCAGATGCCCCAATGTTGAAGCTGGCGTTCCTTTGGTGCCA
Organism: Pantoea sp. X-Soil-TKNS-1279; assembly: GCF_059730565.1. Taxonomy (NCBI): domain Bacteria; kingdom Pseudomonadati; phylum Pseudomonadota; class Gammaproteobacteria; order Enterobacterales; family Erwiniaceae; genus Pantoea; species Pantoea sp. X-Soil-TKNS-1279. The sequence continues at coordinate 45,792 of NZ_AP035952.1, forward strand.
CAGGCTGATCTGACGGCCATCATTACTCTCTATCGCGGTCTGGAGGGTATGGTTGACAGAGGTGACCACATCAGATTTCGCCGTTGAAGACGGAATGTTTTGCTCATTTACGGCATAAGCTGAGGTCACTGCAGTACAGCACCATGCCAGCAAAAGTGCCCGGCAGAGCATTGTCCCGTCGCGGCGACTATCAATGAGAAAAATCATAACCGTACTTCCGATTTTATTTTTTAATGGCTGATGTCATTTTGATGTGGCTATTCTGACCTTATTCGGTGGCGGAAAAAAGTCATGCGGGATGAGAAGTCGAGTTGTAGTAAATAAGAAAATTCTTTACGCGATCGCGTAATTAACTTCTGTGGTTGAGGCAAAAAAAAGGTTGATCAATTATCGATCAACCTTAAGACCCTGGTAGAGGCACAGCGTGTATCTTCTATAGTCTGGTTCAGAGGAAGGTATCGAGATACTGCGCTGCCCAGTCAATTTGCCATTTCAGTGCTAAAATGCAATCACAGCAGGTTAAATATCACAGGATATTCCTGTTTTCATATTTGTTATTCATAACTTCAGACGTTGAATTGGGAAAATTACCGGGTAAAGTTGATGGTCAGCTCCGCACCCAGCCGTAAGATATAATCCGGTGGTGCCGAGGGACCAAATAACGTTTTGGGCGGTTGGGTGAGTTTGATCGTCATACGTCGCCCTTTGAGCTCGATCGGCACCTCAATATTGATGTTCAAGTAATTATTAAACAGCTCGGCTCGCTGGTTGGCAGGGTTGACGTTGATGAAGGTGGTACTGCGTGCTGCGCTGTGCTGGTGGGTTACGCGATCATAGACGTCGATAACCGTTTCACCAATGCGGATAGCAATATTACCCTTCTTATCCGTTTTGCTGCTACAGGCGGAGGCGCTGACCACCCTCAGTGTCGCTTTGTTAATCGGATAACCATGTGGTTCACGATCGACGACAAAATTATGAAAACGAACCTGACAGGGTTGGGCCGCAAAGGTACATACGGGGGTGGCAAGCATGATTAATAATATCACTTTGGATTTAAACATATGGCAGTCTCAGTGATCTTGACCAGATGATTATAGTTTGATTGCCGGGAATAATCTCACCGGAACGTAGAAAAATTCCAAATAAAAATCGTTATTTCTTATTGTCAGCTGAAAAGAAAAATTATCTGGCGTCACAGGGTTATATCCTTCCTGTTAATTAAGTTGATTAAATAACCTGAATTTATGAGAGCGGCCGATAAATTTATGATTTCGGATCGCACTCAAGTATCTATTATTCAACTTGTTGTCATACTTTATCAGGCTAATTACCCCATGTGTTTTAAAAAGATTTCCAGACAACCAGCGTGTCGCCTTCCCGTAATGCTTTCAGGCAGTTCATCAGCCCGGGGCGGTCTTCAATTTTGCCGAAAGCATAGTCTTCATAAAGATGCATCGGACTGACACCGGCAGCAAGCAATCCTGGAGTAAGATGGTGCACTCGTCTTCTGAAAATGACATTGGCGGGTGAATACGCGCTGAACACCATACCCTGCGCGGTAAATGCTGTGTTAGCTTCAGCCTCCGTAGCGCTGATCGCGTTTTGAATGGTTGAGGTGAGTTGCTCAATATAACGTGACAGTTGTGTCATTAGAAACTGCTGCTGTTCAGGTGAAAATTGTTGTTCCATGTTGACCCTTTTATCTTATGACCGGCGCGGATACGCAGGGAATTGTCTGGCTGGTTTATTTATTGTGCTGCTGCCTGAATGTTTTAATAAAATAGAATTGTTGTCGCAAGGTACTCGGATATTTAAAGCTGATAATGCGGATGTTTTACCCCCCCCACCAGGAATCCAGAGGTGATAATATCTGGGGTTCTTGTGAAGACTATTATGAAATCATTAATCAGGGAAGGGGAGTGGGCGTTCGGATAGTGCTGATTTTTTCGTGATATCAGCGAGATGTCAGCGTAATGAACCAGGATTCAGTTAATATAAAAAAGAGAATTCTGAAGTAGATGTCCTGTATTCCTGAAGAAGGATAATAAAAAATAAGTAGAATGGTTAATTTATCTCTCCCAATAATGCAAAAATTTAAAAAGGATACGTGTTGATGTCTTTACAACAGCGTACAGCTAAATTCTGTAGCAATCCCTGGCGGCTGGTGTTCTTCGGTTGTCTGATCTTTTGGGCGGTTATTGCATCGTGGGGATTCTATTTGATTTAACCATCATTATGGTTTGCCTTACATAGTTACAACATACTAAAGGCCACTGTAAACCACCCATCATCCAGCTTTCAAACGGGAGTATGCCGCACAGGCAGGGGAGGTATTTTTCTACAGGTAGATAGAGTGAAAAAAATACAGGTTTTTTGGGTCGGGTTGCTGGCCTTATGTCCGGCACTGTTTGTACTTAATCAGAAGTCAGGGACAGTGATAAAAGTTTATTTGACGACTGTACTTCTTTTCCTGATTTCTGCCTGGTTTTTCAAGCGGAAATCAACAGTTTTACTTTCGCTGGCGTTATGTTTTGTTTTATCACTTTCGGTAGTGACATCATTATATTTCCATTTCGAGTTCGACACCGCTTTTTCGACGGTGATGGCCACAACGTTCATTAATACCAGCCAGAAAGAAAGTATTGATATGCTGTACTATAACTATCGCTACGTTTTCTGGTTTGCCATAATTTTCTTGCTTTATGTGTCGCTCTCTTATTATTTGTCCCGGCGTGTTACTGAGAGAAAACTTGTACTGTCTGGCATCATATTATTGCTCTACACAGGCATCTCGATTTTTTTGTATACAGTTTCCGGTAAGACCCGATCCGAGGATTTCCTGATCTCAGAACGATTATTGGTCAATTCGCCGTTATATAATTTTTCCCCCATCGTACGTGCCTACAACGATGCGAAGCTGACCGACATCGTCATGCAGGCGAAAAACACTTATGACTACAGTTGGCAAGATAAAGGTATCGATAATTATGTGATTGTGATTGGCGAGTCTGCGCGCAGGAAAGATCATGGGATCTATGGTTCCGACTACCCCACCACGCCATTTATTGATGCGCAGCATGGCAGTATGCTGCTGTTTAATCAGGCCATTGCCCCTGCGCCGCTAACCATTCTTTCCGTACCGGCCTCTCTGGCAAAAGTGCATCATGCCGATGACGTACCTTTGACTGCCTGGGCTGACAATGTGATCTCATTGGCCAACGATTTAAAACTCGATACCTATTGGTTCAGCAATCAGGCTAGTGTAGGGCAGAGTAATAGCTTAATCACAGCGATGGCAAAACGCGCCAGGCATCATAAATGGAACGAAACGATAGGGTTTGATAGTAGCCTGGTGGATGAACTGGCGCAGGTGATTCCTGAGCCGGGGAAAAAACTGATCGTGCTGCATTTTTACGGCAGCCATGAACCTGCCTGTGAGCGCTTTCCGCGTAGTGAAACCATTCCCTTCACAGGCGATGTTAACGACAATTGTTATCTGAACTCGATTGCTTATACGGATAAGCAACTGGGGCGTCTGTTTTCATTACTTGCCGGTACGCGGTCTTCATTAATCTATTTCTCTGATCACGGGCTGGTACGCGATCCGCAAAAATACGCGAATTATTACCATCATGATATCAGCAATCCGACCAAACAAGCTTTTGATATCCCGATGTTTATCTGGTACAGCCACACAGTGGCGGCCTCTAATACCCGTGGAAGGGTGTTTCCAGACAAATATTCAACCAGTAATAACTATTGGCTGCTTAGTGACTGGTTGGGCGTCACACATCACGATAACCGACGTTGCAGTTCGCCACTCAGTGATTGTTATCAGACGCCACAGGTTATCCAGATCATGGACGGCAATAAAAAGCGACTTGATTACGATGGGCTACCGGTTGAAGGGCGGTTATCTCTACCATTGTTATCGCGCGAACCGGGAGAGGTTCGCGCCACCAGCTCAGACTTACTTCTCTTCAGACATCTGCAAAAGTGTTGCCTGGAATGACGCCGTGAACATCGCGCCATGTGTCAGTCCTGGGAACAGCGAATAGGTTGCGGCAACGCCATTGCTGCGCAGCGTCTCTACTGCCTGACGCAAGGCCCGCAGCCTGTCTGGCGCGGCACTGGCCTGCGGTCTTTTCTCATCGCCGTCGCCTTCCATTATATCCAGCCTCTTATGACTGAACGCCTCCCCGGATGTAGCGGTGATTTGCGCGAGCATCTCGTTGTTATCACGATCCAGCGAGGGGCTGGCCGTGTAATATGAACGGAAGAAATTCGAAGATAACCAGGAATCCAGCACAAATAACCCGCCATACGAGTGCCCCCACAGCCCGCGCTGCGCAGGATTAATTTTCAGATTTTTTTCACTGGTAGGGGCAATCGTCTCTTCGACGAGATGACGAAAAGCGGTGCTGCCCCCGACTGATCGTCCATGCCTGTCCCACCTGCTGATAAAATGTGTTGGTGTATAATCATACGTTCGGGCTTGTAGATCAAAAGGCAGCGTCGTCTGATAGCCAATAACGACCAAAACCGGAGGTGACCCTTCTGATAATTTTTTCAGGAAAGAATCAGATAGCCTGTCCATCACGGCATTGCCATCGAGCATATAGAGAACGGGAAAACCTGCTTTGGGAGGGTGCTTGTCCGGCACGCCTGTCCATACTTTGTAATGGCGTTTACCGTCAGCGGAATCAAATGTCCGGGTGGAGAAGTGGTAAAAGGTGGATCCTTTGTCAGCAATGTTAGGGCCTAACGGTGTCATATCCGGTCTGGCATAGCAATTTCCGGCACAGACAAACACAAAAGTTAACGCTGAGATTCCCTGAATTCCTTTCCTGTATAAGCTCTGATTCATTTGATGTTCATCCCCCATCCCTTTGATGACATTCGTTGATGATCGGTGACCCGATCGTTAAAAGCGGCGAATATGTGGGGGAATAACCTAATGATAATAACAATCATTTGCAAGTCGTTAAGACTCATCGCACCGATTGTTAGTCTTGGTAGCGGCGCGATTTATCGCGCCGATAGAGAATGTTAGATGAAAATATTACCACTAACGGTCCAGCGTCACCTTTTCAACGTCCTTAACCTCTACCGCGACGGCCAGCCCACCTTGTGACGTTTCGCGGTAGTTCGCATGCATATCTTTGCCTGTCTGATACATTGCCGCGATCACCTTATCCAGACTGACACTCGGTGCAGAACTGCGGCGCAATGCCATCCTGGCGGCATTGACTGCTTTAACGGCGGCAATAGCATTGCGCTCAATGCAGGGAACCTGAACCTGGCCCGCCAGAGGATCACAGGTCAATCCGAGGTTATGTTCCATCGCAATCTCTGCTGCAATGCAAACTTGCTGCGCACTGCCACCCCATACCGCTGCCAGTGCGGCGGCGGCCATCGAACACGCTACTCCCACTTCTCCCTGACAACCCACTTCAGCGCCAGAAATTGAGGCATTCATTTTATACAGTGAACCGATAGCGCTGGCGGTGAGATACCAGTTGCTTAAAATGTTGTCATCGACCGGGCTGACGAATTTATCATACCAGGCCAGTACCGCCGGGATGATGCCACAGGCACCATTGGTGGGGGCTGTCACCACCCGACCGCCAGAAGCATTTTCTTCACTGATCGCGAGTGCAAACAAGTTAAGCCAGTCTAACGTCAGCAAAGGATCGTTCTTTTGACTCTCGCTACCCTGCAACAAACGATGTAGCGCCGGCGCGCGCCGTGGTACGCGGAAGCGTCCCGGCAAAACGCCATCCTGAGCCAGACCGCGCTCGATACCTTGTTGTGCCACGGACCAGACGTTACGTAAATGCGACGTCAGGGCACTGGCATGATGCAGGGCCAGTTCGTTCTGCATCATGACTTCAGCAATGGTGAGATGGTGGCTGTGGCAGATGTCCAGTAAATCGGCTGCGCTGGTGTAAGGGAACGGGACATAGGGCGCATCAGTCTGCGTTTGCCGCATCTCCGACTCGTCCAGCACAAATCCACCGCCGATGGAGAAATACGTTTTCTCCGCCACCACGCAGGTATCTTGTCGGGCCTGAAGCCGTAAGCCATTTTCATGTAGCGGCAACGCTTCAGAGTGGAATTGGATATTGTCCTGTGCGGTAAATGAAATCGAGTGCGCTGTTTCAGCCAGCGGTAATTTTCCAGTCTTCATCAGTTGCGTCAGAAATACCGGGATAGCATCAATATCAACATTATCCGGGGAGAAACCCGCCAGCCCCAAAATAACAGCGTTATCAGTTTGATGGCCTTTTCCCGTCAGTGCCAGTGAACCATAAAGATGTACATCAATATGGGTCACTGCGGTAAGTTGCCCATCCTGTTGCAACTGTGTCACAAAGCGTTTTGCCGCTGCCATCGGCCCAATGGTGTGGGAGCTGGAAGGGCCAATGCCTATTTTAAACATATCAAGAATCGAGATCATGCGATTACCTTACTCACTGCATGGCCGATCAGGCGAACAGGGAAAAACAGATACCTGTCAGTGCCACCAGACCAATAACCGTGACAAAAACATTGCTTAACGCGCCGCGATATTTGTGCATCGCCGGGATTTTACGGATCGCATACATCGGCAGTAAAAACAGCAGCATGGCGATGACCGGGCCACCCAGGGTTTCAATCATGCCAAGGATGCTCGGATTCAGTGTGGCGACGGCCCAGGTGGTGATCAGCATAAACAGCGATGTCACCCAGCCGAATTTTTGGCTGTTGATGTTAAGCAGCGCGTTGAAGCCCTCAGCGGCACCAAGGTAATGACCAAAGAAGGATTTAGTAATCGCGACGATGGCAATGATCGGCCCCATCCAGACGACAAATGGCAGAGAGAAGTGGTTAGCCAGATAGGAAAGGATTGAGATGTTTTGCGCTTTCGCTTCGGCCAGATTTTCTGGTTGCAGGCTCAACACACAGCTGAAAACAAAAAACATCACCGTGACAACCATCATGATGTGCGCGTAAGCCAGGATACGGGAACATTTTTGCTCGGCTTCTTCGCCATATTCTGCGCGCTTTGCCACGGCAAATGAGGAAATGATGGGGGAATGGTTAAATGAGAACACCATTACCGGAATGGCCAGCCAGAGGTAAGTCACGACGCTGCCAGAAGATGCGAATGACAAGGTTTCCAGTGCGGCGCCATTCCATTGAGGGATCAAATACATTGCCATCAGCAGCAGAGACAACACGAACGGATAGACCAGGATGCTCATCGCCTTAACCATAATATTCTGGCCAAACTGGACGATGGTCATCATGCCGAGGATTAACAACAACGCCAACAATGCGCGGGGAGGCGCAGTCACCCCCAGTTGATTAACCAGCAGGCTTTCAACGGTGTTAGTGATGGCGACGCTATACATCAACAAAATGGGATAAATGGCGAAAAAGTAGAGCAGCGCGATAATTTTGCCTGCGCGAGGACCAAAATGTTCCTGCACCACTTCCGTGATATTTGCGCCGGGTTTGCTACCAGAGAGAACAAAGCGCGTCATGCCACGATGCGCGTAAAAAGTCATTGGGAAGGCGAACAATGCCATCAGGATCAAGGGTATCAGGCCGCCAAGACCGGCATTGATTGGTAAAAATAGCACGCCAGCACCAATCGCAGTGCCGTATAAACTTAACATCCAGACGGTGTCCGTTTTACGCCAACGATTCAGGCTCACCGCCGTCACTTTTTCAGTGGTGTCGAGACTCATGGTTTTTTCCTTATTTTCCAGGGCGAAATTTGTGTGAATTCAATGTAAGGCAATGGGGGCTGTTTTTCTGCTGATAAGTTTGTAGTTATTAATATGAGGGTTTACATTAACGATGTTTATTCGATAATTATATTGACTATTTTTCTGTTAAAAATAAGTTTGCTTACCGGTTGTATTGGAAATTTCTCAGGTCAACCAGGAGAATTCAAATAAATATTTCAGGGTTTAATCATGGCAATGAAATAACCTGGGGCAGGTTTAAATAGTCCATTTCGGCAAGAAAACTGGCGTTCCTTATCCGTCACTCCGTGGGACAGGGTAACGCCAGGCTGCGATTTACGGGTTACTTTGCTTCAACATCCAGGCTTCGGAGCCAGTCTCGGGTACAGCACTCTTTGCAGTAACGTACATTTTTGCTACGTTGCTTTGCAATCGACATCGCCTGAACGTTGCTGTACGCAGAACCGAGGAATAGGCTGATGCCTTTATGAACATAAGGACATTCTTTGCTGTGCAGGATCTGATTATCCAGATAATAGAAAGTTGATTTATGCATACTTATTGTCCCGGTTATGAACTGAAAGCCCAGGCTTCTCGGTGCTGACCAAAAGTGAAAAGCAACCGGGTGGAATCGTGGAAATTCCTCGCCGTATTTGCCAGGGATAGCGTTTTTTGTTCAGGAAGAGACAGCGGTATCCCATGTTTTTGCCCGGTAGGGGACGGGCAGATATTTCTGGTTAACTTGTGATCATCATCACTGTCTGTAGATATAAGGATGTAATAGGTTCTGGCGTTCATCTTCATCACCTTTCACGACAATTTACAGGGTGCTGGTAAGATGTCACACCAGTTGTCAATGCGAAAGTACCTCAAAAGGGTAATATCCCTATATACTTTTTGTCTGCCGTGAGATTCCCGTCTCGGAAGTGGAGAAGTGATTCCTCTTTTTCTCCGCATTAATTTTATGCATACCACTCTTAATCAGACTAAGGACAGCCGATGTGGATACTGCTGGCAATAGCGCTTCTGTTTTTGGAAACGCATAAAAAGTTCGCTTTAGGTATTTTGCTTATCACGGTGATTCTCGCGACATACACCCACGTTCTGGACTGGCAAGCATGGCTTTTTCTCGCTGGATTGTTGTTGGTGGCTCTGACGTCATTCCGTTTTGGTGAGAACAAACTGGTGCGATATGGCGCAGAGGTACTTATGCTCATCGCCGCGATCGCCCTGATGACCCATCAGATTCCCGGCTTTCATAATATCAAAGTCCTCGATCAGGTCATTGCCGGACCGCAAAGTGTGCCCTTCACGATGTATTACAACTTCGATAAGGCGTTGACTCCCTTCGTACTGTTGGTAGTGATGCGGTCGTTATTTGTCTCGCAGCCTCCTCGCCAGGCGCTGCGCTGGCAGTGGCTGGGCCTGGCACTGGCGGTCCCTGCGCTGTTATGGCTGGCGGTTTATTTTGGTGGATTAAAACCGGAGAGACACCTGCCACAGTGGCTTATTCAGTTTGCCTTTGCCAATGTGTTCTTTGTCTCTCTGGCGGAGGAGGCGCTGTTCCGGGGGTATCTGCAACAGCGACTGGCGGGATGGATATCGCCTTTCCTTGCCCTGGCGCTCGCTGCGCTGTTGTTTGGTTTGATGCATATCGCGGGGGGGATCCTGCTGGTCGTGTTTGCCAGCCTGGCTGGGCTAATCTACGGTCTGGCATGGATGTGGAGTGGCAGGTTATGGGTTGCCGTTTTATTCCATGTGGCGCTCAATATGCTTCATCTGCTGTTCTTTACTTATCCCATGTTGCGACATTAACGCTCAATCAGGCCGCTAATAAAAAAACGCCCCTACACACATATTCACTCCCGCAGGCGACGAGGTCGCCATTATCTTTTGGGAGAATGAATGATGAATCATCGATTTAATGAAGCATTTGAGATGTTAATGGGCCATGAGGGAGGATACGTTAATCACCCGAACGATCCCGGTGGCGCGACCTGTTATGGTATTACCGAACGGGTTGCACGGGAGAGCGGTTACGCCGGTGATATGCGTCATCTACCGTTGGAAACGGCGCGAAACATCGCCCGTCGTTTGTGGTGGGACTGTTATCTTTGTGATGATTTGCCATCATTCATCGCCTTACAGATTTTCGATATCGCGTTTAACGGTGGGCATCCGGTACGTTGGTTACAAATGGACGCAGTGAGCCTGGGCATGTCGTTAGCCAATGTTGTCCCTGCGGTGTTGCAATGGCTTGGTCATGAAAATGCGGCGGGTAATGCCGCGCAGATTCTCAATACTGTTCGGGACATTACCGGGGAAAAGCATGATGAAGCGGCGATTAAGATGTTGAGCAATAATCCGACAATGGTGCAGGCGCTGACAGCGGCACTTTATCGCCATCAGGAAGCACTGATGGAGATGGAAACGCGTGCAACCATCTCAAGGGAAAACAACGCCGCTGCAGTGAATCAAACCATGCAAGTGGAGAGCATTGCGCTGCACTGGCCGCTCCGGTGGTGGCAGAGCATAAACGCAGTGCCATTCCATTACAGGCCATCAGGCAGATTGCGCTGTTTATGTTGCTCAATCAAAAAACCGGGAGCAAGGAATCTCGGTGGAAGAGATGCTCATATCAACCTTCAATGATAATCGCCTGGTAATCAAAATAAAGACGAGAGAGGGGGAAACATTATACTGAATGCTCTGTGCCAGTGGCGCGTTTATCCCCTTTGAACCACAAATATTCGCTAATATCCCTTATCGCATGGGGCGAGGTATCGAAAATGATCCCAGTACTAACGAAAGTCCGATATTTCGTGGTCGTTATGCGTTAAGCCGAATTTACGATACGGTACGTAGCCGTGCCATACTGGAATTATATAATCTACGTAAGAAATTAGTGTCACTGTGAAGGTAGATATTATCTGCCTGGCCAATCAGGTGAATAAACTACCGGCACATCTGGCAATGCTCAAACATGCCGATTCACTGCCGGAAAGTGATATCACATTGCATGGTTTTCTCGAGCTGAGCCAAATGGTAGAAGAGATTGCCCGTGGTGTGCTGACCTCACAGCCCTGAATTGTCCCCAGACCAGGCATCCTGTAAAGAGTTTTTACGCAAAATTAAGGATGCAGGCAGAGGGATTAACAATATTATCAATGTATTCGGGCTTCCGGATAGCGATCATTCCCTCACGCAGCATGACATTGATAGTTATGCCACTATGGCAAAAAAGTTGGTGAATTTCGCCAGTGTGTTCAAATCAGAAATGACCTCGTCCGAAGTGGCAAACGCCGCATTCAGAACGAGGCAACTGGCCTACTTTGATGATTATGGCGATCAGATTTTTAAAGCGGATGATATCACCGAAGTCTTTCTGGCAACGGTTTCTGTCCCTGAGGAGTTAAGAGGGATCAGATATGTTGGTACTGGCTCAACGGTATGGAATAAATTCCCGTGGATGAGAAAGGAACTGGAGCAGATAGATAATGAATACCGGTTGAATATGGATAAAATTAGCGCGGCCATAAGCCAGAATGCTAATTTTATTGCACAGAGCTTGAAAAAAATCTTCCATGTGGCGGAAAGTGAGACGCTGGACGTCGGGTTGTTTGAGAAATTATTGCATCAATATCGGATAACGCTGGAGTCAGATACTGAATATCGAATCAAGGTATTTAAAGATGCAATAGGCTACAACCCCAAAACAAAACAGTATGCGTTGATTAAAATGAAAACCATGCCGGAAAGAGAGTTGTTTTCCTGGAACGGACTCAATGGTTTTGCGACGGGGCATAAAAAAAGAGATGAAATTGCCGTATCCTGCGCCAACCAGGGACATAAAAAATCTCTTGCCACCACGGTCAGGCATAACATCATCAGGAAATTCGTCCCCCATGCGAAAAAAATTATTGGCGAGCCCTATCTGGACTGGCCTGACCGGCAAAGATCGTTGGTACGTAGCGAACAGCGAGAATTACTCCATAAGCTGATGTCTGCGCCTGCGGTGTTTCGGGCTTATATCCAGGACCTGGAGGAGTTTACCCGGACTTATTTTCACGCCTGCGTCTATTCATCCAATGCAGAAATCGCCCGTCTCGCGAGTGAAATACGCGATAGTTGGGCCTATCCAGTGACGGAGAGTAACCAGCAGAAGATCGATCGGATTATCGATATCCTGGCGACCGCTCCGAAACTGAAAATCGAACCGGCTCTGCCATTTCCGGACTTTTTCAATGCGATGGTTCAACAGCTGGTGGAAAGCGTACCGAAAGAGGTTGCTGCTAGGGTTGAAGCCGAATGGGAGTCGACTGACTGGCGCAAACGTTAATGAGGGGATTTTCGCTGCTGAACTGTAACGTCTGATGTCATACCGGCAAGAGCCTGTTGATCAGGGTCTTTTGTGGCACGTACTTAACAATTTGTGCCGTATTTTAATCATATTTTTCAAATGATTAGACAAATCCCGTTGAAGTGCGCGCCTTTAATTGTTTGCTATTGAGTAGCGCGCTATGTAAATTGAACCCGAAGCCAACAACGAGCGCACAAATTTATTCACTTAAGTAGTGCACTATTTAATAGCGAGATATAGAAGGGGATCACCATGAAAATTAAACAATCATTATTAGCCATCGCATTAGGCGCTGTATCTGTATCAAGCATGGCGGGAGAGCCACAACCAGAACGTCATGTGCAGGCTTTCCTGAATGCCCTCAACAGCAGCGGCGGCAAACCTATTGAACAGCTCTCACCCCATGATGCGCGTCAGGTGCTGATTGGCGCCCAGAAGGGAGCTGTACTGCCGGCCGCAGACGTGACTGAAAAAACCATCGAAATTAACGGACAATCGCTGAAGTTAAATATCGTCAAACCGAAAGGGGCAAAAGGTACGCTGCCGGTATTTATGTTCTTCCACGGCGGTGGCTGGGTGTTAGGTGACTTCCCAACCCATGAGCGCCTGGTACGTGACCTGGTGGTGGAATCAGGAGCAGCGGCAGTTTTTGTTAATTACACCCCATCACCGGAAGCGCATTTCCCGGTGGCGATCAATCAGGCCTATGCTGCCACGCGTTGGGTTGCGGAACATGGCCAGGAAATAGGCGTTGACGGTAAACGCCTGGCGCTGGTGGGTAACAGTGTCGGGGGGAATATGGTGGCCGCTGTCGCGTTGCAGGCAAAACAGCAACATACCCCGGCGATTCGCTATGACGTGATGTTATGGCCGGTTACAGATGCGCACTTCGATACCGCTTCTTATAACCAGTTCGAGAATGGCTACTTTCTCACACGGAATATGATGAAGTGGTTCTGGGATGCCTACACCACCAAAGAGAGTGATCGTAACAACATTCTGGCATCTCCGCTGCGTGCCACCCGTGAGCAGTTACAGGGACTGCCGCCGACATTGATTCAGACAGCTGAGTTGGATGTGCTGCGTGATGAGGGTGAAGCGTTTGGTCGTAAACTGGATGAGGCCGGGGTGGATGTGACCGTCACGCGCTATAACGGTTTGATCCACGACTATGGTCTGCTGAATCCACTGAGTAACGTGCCGGCCGTGAAAACAGCGCTGCGTCAGGCGGCGGAAGAGTTGAAAACCCACCTGAAATAATCTCAAAGGCCAGGTTAATCACCTGGCCTTCACCTTTTTACCACCACGTAACGCCCTCCCGACAGCCTGATACCCGACAAAAAGTACGACTTTACCGGCAATGAGAGACGGACAACTGTTCTATAGGAAAAGATGATATTGAATGGACAATCAAACGAAGAAGCACAGTTATCCACCTGTTTTTTGCCAATTGATGTGATGACGTTCGGTGAAGAATAACCGTTGATACTTACCTGCCCAGCAGACCGGGTAAGATTTTGCAAAAATGCGTAAGTTAAGTTGTGCTTAATGATTAATTTTAAAGATGTTGTTGTTGCTAATTTAGTCAGTGTTGGTTTTCGCCTTCCAGCCCAGGATGGGCCTGGATTAGTGCCATTCATCAGCATTAATAATGCAGGAAACACAAACTTAATAGTTCAGTAACGTAATTAATATGTCAGTTTTCAAATGCTAATCAATCAGTTAAGGTCGGTTAAAGCAGCGCAAACAGTAAATTCTGCTACAATTCATTAACATGGTTAGCGGAGTGAGTCTTAAGAATTAAGTGATTGTTAGCTAACCGCTAATATCCAACTGTATTTTATCAAAAATTTGTTCCCGCCTGGCTTATGTGACTGATGTTTAGAGCATATTGCCACCAAACGCCTACCTCTTCCTGATTATTCGGGACAATATTCTATTCATTCGATTTAGGAAAGGATCGATCGATCAAAGGTTATTTTTTGATAGGTAAAAACATAGATAAAACCGATCGTAAAGTGTTTATTGATTGGTATTAGTGATCATAGAATGAGAATCATCTGATGTGTGTTATGGAAAACATTCTCATGAATCTCAGCGAAGTCTTAACAGGTAAAGTTATCAGTGGTATTGAAGCGGAACCGATAGTAGACAGAGCAGGGAATGTTCTGGCGGTAAAGATACGTACAGACAGCGCCGCACCAGGGTGGTTTTTCAGGCAGGTTGGGAAACCCGCTAAGGCACAGAAAAAAAAACTGTTGAAGGATCAACTCACGCTTATCGACCTAAAAACAGCATATTTTCAAAATAATAATATTTTATGCTCCATCACTATTGATTTTGATATGGCCGCACTCCTGATACAGGATGAGGAGATTGCTGAGTTAGCCAAATCAAAACCCTTTTTACGTTTAGAGATTTCAGAAGGTTTTCCAAATCTTTCCGATGGGAGAAGCAACCGGGTCTTGCAGGCATTAGCCGAAGAGTACCGCTTGTGGTTGGGAGATTTAGGTTCAGGCGAATCCAGCCTGAGAGCATTGCAGGAAAATCTCTATGACGCCGTAAAGATTGATAATGATTTTTTTAAGATCTACAGCAAGTCAGGCATCTGGCCGGTCATTATCAAGAACATAATGCGATATTGTAAGTTTATTATCATCGAAGGTGTGGAAAGCACAGAGCAATGCCACGCCATCGAAACGGATATTAAAGCGGTACAGGGTGGGTGTTTTAAAAGCGTACGGCTTGAACAAATCGAAAGTTTAAATAAGAAATTCATATTATAACTTTGAGTTTTTAATATACGTCTTTTACACAGCAAAATGGCGGCATTGTCCTGCCCATTATTTTTTGCCAGCGTCGCAAAGGCGTCGCTGCGCCTGTTGCATTGATTATTTATTTTTTTCAGGCTATTGGCGCCAGTAAGCTAAGGGCGGTAGCGTGCCTGAAACGTCAGGAATGAGTGAGTAATAAAAGTGGTAAAAAACATCATTCATTATCGCTAACAACCAAAAAGGTAACATTATGAAAATCACAGCAATGAGTACTTTGTTATTAACCGGTTTGCTGAGTTTGAGTGTAAACGCAGCAGAAGAAACGACAACGCAACAAACAGCCGCCGCACAAAATGTGGGTGCGCCGGCAGGTGAAAGCGCAACCAGTTATGCTGCCGGAACCAGCGTGGTTGTGGGTGTCTCTGCGGTTTCCGCGTTGGCCGCGCTTGCTTTAGCGACGCAGACTAACGATCGCAGTAGCACCGGAACGACCACCACCACCACGACCAGCACCACGGGCAGATAGTTCTAACCAGACAGCGGAGGGCATCGCAAAGGTGTCAGAGAGATATGAGGATAATATCTGATGATTACTATTTGAGTCTGGGTTTGCGGGAAGCATTAAAAGTCCACGAAATCGGACTACAGGACATGACTATTTCGTTAAGTTCTGACCTGAAAACCATCAGACTTTATAAAGACATAAGTGTTTATTCTAATGAGAAGTTTTTTGTCGGTAATTGCCTGACAACCTTTGTGATGAGTTACCAGTTAGATGATGGGCTAACGCCTTTACATCACAAGCTGTATCGACTCATCGCTGAAAGAAAAACCATGTACCTGACTCCACGAGAAATCGATGTTTTGAAGGACTTATTAGACGGGCAAAATATACTCGAAATCTCAAGGAACAGCGGGCTTAGCCCAAAAACAATCAGTGCCCAAAAAAATTCAGGTTTAAAGAAACTGAAGGTCAGTAACTTACATATGTTGCACCGAGATATTTCATCATTCAGAAATCTGTTTTATGGAAAACAACGCAGCCACGCAGGGATGGGTTTCTAAGGGTGAGTGAATGACGTTTCCCTTTACTATGCCTCTTTAGCAAATTGATAAAGAGGCCTTATTTTCTTGCATTTAATAGGATGATAGTTCAACTCATGATGATGAAATTGCCTTTTAGACTATCCGCGATTGCGGTGTCTGCTTTTTTTCTTTCCGCGTGCACCATCGTTCCAGGGCAACATTTATCGACCAGTGATAAAGATGTCGTGGAGCAGATGGATTCGAATACGGACATTAGCAAGTACGTTACTGTTTATCCGTTAACACCAAAATTGATTGATTCGCTGCAACCACAAAAGGTGATGTCCAGCGCCAACCCGCAGCTGGAAGATGAAATCAAAAACTACCAGTACCGCATCGGCATTGGTGACGTATTGATGGTGACGGTATGGGATCACCCGGAACTGACGACACCTGCCGGCCAATACCGCAGCGCCAGCGATACCGGTAACTGGGTGAATACCGATGGCACCATTTTTTATCCTTATATTGGCAAGGTGAAAGTCGCCGGACGCACTATCGAAGAAGTTCGCAACGAGATCACTGAGCGACTTAAAACCTATATTGAAAGCCCGCAGGTTGATGTGAGTATCGCTGCATTCCGCTCGCAAAAAGCGTATGTGACAGGGGAGGTGATACATTCAGGCCAACAGCCGATCAGCAACATTCCACTGACGGTGATGGATGCGATCAATGCGGCAGGCGGATTAGCCCCGGACGCAGACTGGCGCAATGTAGTGTTGACGCATAACGGAAAAGACAGCCTGATCTCTCTTCAGGCATTGATGCAGCAAGGGGATTTACGCCAAAACCACCTGTTGACCCCCGGTGATATTTTGTTTGTACCTCGCAACGACGACTTGAAGGTGTTTGTGATGGGTGAAGTTAACAAACAATCTACGCTGAAAATGGACCGCAGTGGGATGACTCTTGCGGAAGCACTGGGTAATGCCGATGGGGTCTCACAGGAAATGGCGGATGCATCAGGTATCTTCGTGATCCGTCCCCTGAGAAACAAAGATGCAAACGGTAAGATGGCTAATATTTACCAGCTGAACGCAAAAGACGCAGCAGCCATGGTAATGAGCACTGCTTTCAAGTTGCAACCCTATGACATCGTCTATGTTACTACTGCTCCGATCGTGCGTTGGAACCGTGTCATCTCTCAGCTGGTACCAACCATTGGTGGAGTGTATGACATGGTTGATGCCGCACATTATATCCGTGAGTGGTAATCAAGATGTTTGACTCAATTCTTGTTATTTGTACCGGAAATATATGTCGGTCGCCAATGGCCGAATATTTTTTTAAAAAAAAGCTTACTGATTTTACAGTTGCATCTGCGGGATTAAAGGCCGTTGTAAACGAAGCTGCTGATAAGATGGCAATTGAAGTATCTTTTAAAAATGGTCTCGATATTAGCGGGCACGTTGGGTGTCAATTGACTACGAGAATTGCTAAAGAGTACGACATTTTGTTAGTCATGGAACAAAAGCATATAGAGTTGATCAGTGAAATGGCACCAGAGTTAAGAGGTAAGACCATGCTTCTGGGGCATTGGCTTGATAAAAAAGAGATACCGGACCCGTATGGTAAAAGCGAGGCCGCTTTTGACCATGTTTTCAGGCTTATTGAAAGATCATGCGTAAGCTGGATTGAAAAACTTATTTAACGAATCGAGAAATTTTATGATTAACCGGACTGAAGGTAGAATAACCAACGCTATTACTGATGAAATAGATATTGGTAAAATTGCAGGTGAAATATTAGATAGAAAAAAACTAATAATATCAGTTACAGCAATTTTTGCAGTTATTTCAGTTGTGTATGCATTATTCGCGAGTCCCGTATATCAGGCCGATGCATTGATACAGGTAGAACAAAAACAGGGTAACGAAATTCTGGATACGTTGAATCAGGTTCTGCCCACGGGTACTCAACCCTCCGCTCCAGAGATTACATTGCTCCAGTCGAGAATGGTTCTTGGAAAGACGGTTGAAGACCTCAATCTGGAAATAAATGTCCAGCAAGATTACTTCCCAATTTTTGGTAGTGGTTGGGCAAGAATGACTGGTCAGAAAAAAGGCAAACTTGATATAACAAGATTATATCTTTCGCAGGTTGAAGGGAAGGATATTGATGCTGACATAGAAGTTTTAAACAGAAATGAATATAAAATAACTGTAAATGGTGTGGATTATAAGGGGCGTGTTGGTGAGCTTCTGAATAATAAAGCGGTTACCATTATGGTTAACAATATTGACGCTGACCCTGGTACTAGCTTTACTGTAAGTACTGTTGGTTTTCTCAAGGCAATAAATAATATTAAAAAGTTTTACAATGTTGATGATGAGGGTAAAGACACCGGGATGTTAATTCTCACATTAACCGGTGAGGACAATAATAAAATAAAAAGCATTTTAGATAGCATCAGTAACAACTATCTTGAACAAAATGTTGAGAGGCAAGCTGCTCAGGATGAGAAAAGCCTGGAATTTTTAAAGGTTCAATTGCCCAAGGTTCGGGATGATTTGGATAAGGCCGAAGATAGGCTTAATGATTACAGAAGGCAAAAAGATTCTGTTGACTTATCAATGGAAGCACAGACCGTACTGAACCAAATCGTGAATGTTGATAATCAGATCAATGAGTTAACATTTCGCGAAGCTGAAATTTCTCAACTATACACAAAAGACCATCCTACTTATAAAGCATTGTTAGAAAAAAAGAGGACATTGTCGCAGGAAAAAAACAAACTTAACGAAGCCGTAAATGGAATGCCATCAACTCAACAGGAAATTATTAGATTGAGTAGAGATGTTGATTCCGGAAGAGCTGTGTACATGCAACTATTAAACAGACAGCAGGAATTAAGTATTTCAAAGTCGAGCGCTATTGGAAACGTCAGAATTATCGACCCAGCAGTGACTGAGCCTGAACCCGTCAAGCCGAAAAAAATACTCGTGGTGTTAATTGGAACGCTTCTGGGTGGTTTCCTGACCGTGATTTATATTTTAATAAAAATCTTAATCAGGAAAGGAATTGAAAAGCCGGATGATTTAGAGGTTCTCGGCATAAATGTTTATGCAAACATCCCATTCTCAGAATGGCAGGACAAAAATAGTCAGAAATTATTGAAAAGAAGAAGAAATGAAAAAAATAAAAATGAAATTCTTTCACTTGAGAACCCAGCGGATCTCGCTATAGAAGCGCTGCGAAGTCTTAGAACAAGTCTTCATTTTGCAATGATGGAGGCTAAGAACAACGTTGTAATGATCTCAGGGGCCAGTCCCGAAAGTGGGAAATCATTTATCAGTAGTAATCTTGCAGTAATTGTCTCTGAAATAAAGAAGCGCGTATTACTGATAGATGCAGATATGAGGAAAGGTAAATCTCATATCGTTTTAAATAAAGATAATGATAAAGGATTGTCTGATTATCTCTCCGGAAAATCATCAATCAATGAAATACTAAAAAATAAAACGGATAATCTGACTTTTATATCAAGAGGTGCTGTACCACCAAATCCATCTGAACTATTAATGCACCATCGCTTACAAGAGTTGCTGGCATGGGCTTCAGAGAACTATGACCTGGTCATAGTTGATACACCTCCAATCTTAGCAGTAACGGATGCAGCAATAATTGGACAATATGTCGGCACTAATTTGTTAGTTGCAAGGTATGAAACAAATACTGCTAAAGAAATTGAGTTCAGTAAAAGAAGATTTGAGGACAGCGGGATTTTAGTCAAAGGTGCCATTCTTAACGCAGTTAAGAAAAGTACTAATTCTTATTATAGCTATGGTTATAGCTACGACTCGGATAAGAAATAATTTAAGGGTTAAATATGAACCAGCAAAGCCTGAAAGATCAATTACAAAGTATTCTGGCATATATCAAAGATAGAGGCGACGTTATATACCTTGATTATCCTTTACACCTTAATGTCGGTGATTTACTTATCTATCATGGGACGGAGAATTTTTTTGTAGAAAATGGAATAAAAGTCAAAGCAAGAAGGAGTCATGCACGATATTCAATCGCAGATATTAAAAATTATGTTAGTAAAAATACAACAATATTGATGCATGGTGGCGGTAACTTTGGCGATCTGTATCCTGAATACCAAAAGTTCAGAGAAGATGTGGCTAAATGCTTTAAAAATAATGCCGTAGTAATTTTACCGCAAACTGCGTATTTCAGTTCTGAAGAAGAAGAGAATAAATCTGCTGAAATATTCAGGCAGCATAAAAATTTGGTGATCTTTTCGAGAGATACAAGAAGTCTTGAGGTATTTAGAAAGTTCACCGATAAAAGTTACCTAATGCCTGACATGGCTCATAGTTTATGGGGGAAACTCCCCAGAGCTGAAAAAAACAAAGGCACATTGTTTTTAATAAGAAAAGATAAAGAGATTAATCAGCTGCAAGATAAACTTGTTAGCAAAACAACCAGTACGGTTGATTGGGAAGACATATTAAAATCCGAAGATTTTAGAATTAGAATGTTGTGTCGCAAGTTGGATGGGGCAGGGAGTGTATACAAAATAACCTCATTGAAGAGGCTATCTAATTGGATTTGGTTTAATCACACGAAGAAAATGGTAGATAGGTATGCGTTATTTTTTACATCACACGAGAAAGTCGTCACATCGCGAATGCACGGCCACATTTTTTCTTGTCTGTTAGAAGTTCCAAATGGTGTTATCGATAACGCATATGGTAAAAACAGCGGTTACTACAACCAGTGGACTAATAAAATAAGTAATGCGGAGCTATTAGCTGAGTAATCCATGATTGAGCAAATTAGAAGTATTCTCAAAATTCTGAGTGCTAGTTTTGGCAGTGTGGTAGTATCATTTCTTCAGGCCGTTTTGATGACACGACTTTTGAATGTAGATGATAGAGGAATAGTTCAGCTTTTTATTGTTACAACCACCATATTCTCGTCATTTTTCATATCTGGTGCAGGGAATACTATTGCTTTTTGCATTCGGAACAACCAAAAGAAAGGTTATGAGAAACTTCTGGGTTTGCTGACATCAATTTTGTTGCTGGCCATTGTTGTGAGGCTTTTTTTCGAGAGCAACGAAAATAGATCGATTCTATTTGCAGCTCAGGTGGTTTCATTATGTTTTATACAGCTATCATCTGAGCTGTTGAAGTTACAAGATGGCCTTAGATTATATAAAATCTATGTATTTGTGACGCCATTTAGTTTCTTTTTAATTACAGCCTTTTGCTACATAACGCAAGAGTCAATCACTGCCAGTGAAGCAATCATTCTGGCGGTAAGTTCGAATTTAGTAGGTGCAATCACGGGTGTTATATTCATAACGCAAGTAATGAAACTCATCTCCATCAACGGAAAGATCGAGAGAAGGGAGTTTTACAAATATTATGTTAAGCAGTATTTGATGCAGGTTTTTGGTGTTATAACTAATAATATGGATAAATATCTAATAGGGAAGTATATCGGTATTACGCCATTGGGTTTATACTCAACGGCTGCGGCATTTAATACTTTGCCTTTAAAGTTTTACAACACCCTGGCAGATTATTTATTTTCTGGATATATTTATAAAAAAAATCACGACAAAGCAGTGATTTTGACCGCTATTCTTGGAGGGGTTGTCGGTGTTGCTCTCTCCTTTGTACTTTCCAAGATGCTTATTGTATTGGCATTTGGAGAAAAATATCTGTCCTCGCATGAGTATCTGCCATTCATAATCCTTAATCTTTCAATAAATGGATTGGCATGGATACTGAGTCAAAAAGCACTGATTTCTGGTAACCAATTACTCATCATTGGAAGGCAAGCATTAGGATTTTTGCTTTTTATAATAATCTTTTTCTATGGCACAGAGTATGGATTGTGGGGAGCAATTTATGCATTGATTGCCGGAAGCATTCTTCGCCTGATCATCTCAATCATGTTTTTCATTAAAATTAAGGTTTAAAATTGATGCGAATTCTGATGATAAATACGTTGTATTATCCATACAAGGTAGGCGGAGCAGAGGTTTCAGTCAGGCTTTTAGCTGAATCTCTGGTCAAGCGAGGCCATACCGTTAGGGTCTTATCAGTTAATGATCAAGGTGTCAGGATAAAAGAAATTATCAATGGCGTAGAATCGGTATCAGTTGGCCATGAGAGTGTGTTTTGGCCATTTGCAAATAAAAAGTTAAGCATTGTTGATAAGCTGATTTTTCATGCCAATGATTTTTTTAATATTAGAATGCAGAAAAAAATCAAGAATGAAATTGAAGACTTTAAACCTGATATTGCCCATACCAATAACCTTTTTTGCTTTTCGTGTTTGACATGGATGACACTAAGCAAAAAAAACGTAAAGATAGTTCATACTACGCGTGACTACTATATGTTGCATCTTAATGCAGCATTGTTTCGAAACGGAAAGAACATTGATCCTTACGGTTTCGAAGTTAAAATTTTATCGTGGATCAAAAGCCGAATATCTCATCGTGTGAGCACTTTTGTCGGCATCAGTGAATATATGTCGAAAATTCATCGTTCAGCTGGTTTTGCAAACAGAGGCAATCACAAATTTATCTATAATACTGTTACTAAAATGGAAAGGAACAGAAAAGCAGGCAAAAAATTAGTTGTAGGATTCATAGGGAGATTAACTGTTGAAAAGGGGTTGGACCGATTTTGTCAACTGGCCAGAACTACCCAAGAAACAAACGATAACGTCGAGTTTATAGCGGCGGGAGCTATCGAATCCTTGAGTATAGATTTAAAGAATGACTGCGAGCGGTCAAATGTTCAATTGATAGGTTTTATGGGTGTGGAAGAGTTTATCAATCAGGTTGATGCTGTTGTTCTCCCGACAAAATGGAATGAACCATTTGGAAGGATCATTGTGGAACTCGGTCTGGCAGGCGTGCCAACTTTCACGAATCTCACTGGCGGCACGGGCGAAATTGCTGAACTTTTTCAAAGTATTCATGCTATGGATGAATTTTCAATTGAATGCATAATGAAACCAGCGACTTATAAGCTTGATGAAGCTGTTGTTGAAATGTTTTCCTCAGAAAATATCTGCTCACAGTATGAGACTTTATATCAAAAAGTGATTAAACATGCATAATAAGTTAAGTCTAAATGAACGATTTATCTGTGTATTGTTCGTTGTCTCGCTTGTTTTCAGTTCAAGGTCACTCGAGTTATTAAATATTCCTCTCTATTACTTCTTAGAGATAGGTGCACTTGGCCTTGTATTCGTTTTTTTATTTCTTACAGTTTGTGTTAATAAAGAACGTTATAGGTCTGTTGGGTATGATATTTTATTTGTTGCAATAATTATCGTTTCTATGGATGTTATTTGCTCTTTGATGTCATACATAAACTATGGTCAAGGCATTATAATCAGTCTGTTAACCTTTAGAGTGGCGTTTATTACATGTGCAATTATTTTTTTGTTCGCCATAATCTTCCGTGTTAAACAGATAACGGAACACAGTGAATTTTTTGATTATTTAGTAACGCTGATATTCTATCTGTCACTATTCATAACCTTGCTTTGGGTTTATCTCACATACACTCTGAATGCAGAAGAGTACTACTTAACAAGTGGGAATCTACTTGTAGATACGAGGAGTGATGGAAGTTACAGATTTAGATTTGATATATTTTTCCCATTCATGCTTTTGTGTTGTGGATGGCTAAGACTAAAGACAACTAATAAGAAGTTGATAAATTTAGGTGCGATGTGTTTTTCAATTATCTATATAGTTTTTTATTATCAGGGACGTATGTTCATCCTCGCTATGATTATAGCGATGGGGTTATCGATGATTAGGCCCGCAGTTTATAGACTGAGGTATGTGTTGATATTAGTGCTTGCTTTTATAACCACAGCGGCATTCCTTATAATATATTTTACATATGATCAACTTATAAATCTTTATCAAACGCTACTTAACGACTTTAACTTGTCAGATAGTTCATCGTTGACCAGACTGAAAATATTTAGAATGATGGGTGATAACTTTCTGAATAATTTTATCATGGGGAATGGGTATCTTAGCAATCAAGGGGATGCGAGTTTTTCTAATGTTAAATTCAGCCCTCTGGATGTTGGGTTGTTGGGGGTGGTTTATACCTATGGTTTTATCATTTTCATTATCGGATTTGTATGGTTTAGCCATTTGTGGTTGAAATCATTTGGAAAGAATAATAGTCAGATATTTACTTTTCTTTTTACAACTTTATTCATTAATTCAATCTTTACTGGGGGGTTGTTTTTTAGACCTTACCAAATACTTGTTATGATGGTTTTTGTCTATTTGTTTGGAAAAACACGATTTTTAAGCATTTATAAGGAGAAAGGATGAAAGCTCTGGTTTTCTTAGGGTTAAGACATACCATTTTAGCTAAACAGTGGGAGTCAGAGTATGCATTAGGGATGAGAAATGACACGATGCTCTATGGATACGGAAACGCAGCGACAGAGGGTTTTTCTGTCGAATATTGTTCCTTTTCAAGAGTTGAGAGAATATTCTTCAAAGAAAATAAAATAGGTAAAATTTATCTTTATCTTTTAAAATTACCAATTTTATTAATGAAATATGATGTTGTCTGGACTCATTTAGACAGAGATGCTCTCTTCATAGCCAGATTAAAAGGAATCCCGTTAATTGGCAGGTTGTTTTGTAAGCATATAGCAAATTTTGTTTGGTTAATCGATCATACGCAAAAATTCGATTCAAATAAAAAAAAGAGAATTTCAAAGAAGTTAGGAAAAATAGATAAGATTTTTTATCTGTCTAAATCTGAGGAGCAAGAGTTCATCACCCACTATAGAGTCCCGAATGATAAGTTACTTTATACTCGATACGGTATAAATTTCTCTGCATATGGTCCTCTAGCAACTGGAAGCAAACCGCATAATTTCAACTATAGAAACTATATTCTATCTGTTGGTACCGACGAGCATAGAGACTTAGACTTGTTGGATATTGTTGCCGGGGGGAACCCTGAAAAAAAGTTCATCGTATGTTCTGGTAGTCCTGCTCACCAATTAAAGAAGTTTAAAAGTAATAATATTGTGTTGATGCGAGCAAATTATAATGAAATGGTTTATTTGTATCGTAATTGCGAGATGGTAATTATCCCCTTGAAATTCAACTTTCATGCGAGTGGAATAACAACACTTCTCGAAGCTGCAGCTGCCAGGAAGCCAGTAATAATAAATTACACACCTGGTCTTGAAGATTACGGCATAGACAATGAAACGTGTTTGTTTGTACCTATTGGTAATAAAGAGAAATTTAATGACAGTATCAATCTGCTCTGGTCTAACAGTGCTTTAGCCGAGAAGATTAGCAATAACGCCTATGAATATCTCAGAGATGAATTCAATACTCACACTTATTCCAGTATATATATTGAAAATAGCATTAGTTTATTTAAAAAATGAGGTTCTATGCGCGCGCTCTTTTTAACTACGGTACTACCTTACCGTGCAAGCTCTGGTGGTGAATCAGTAAGCAAGAATTTGATCTGTAAGATGTCTGAACTGGGTGTATATGTTGATGTTGTTGGCTATAAGAGAATGCATGAGTCTACAGAGAAGAAAGAAGAAAATTTTCATAGCGTAGATGAACGAATTATAGAAACTAGCGGTAATAAGTTTCAAACCATAAAGTGGCTCATCAGCGCTATCGTCTCTAACAAGTCATTCTCAGTAATTAAGTACTACGGAAAGTCTTACATCAATAAAGTGAATGAACTAATAAAAAAGAATTCATACAACTATGTTTTTATTGATCACACTCAGATTTTATGGATGTTGGATTATTTGCCTCCGAACTTAAAGGTTATTTTTATTAGTCATAATGTTGAAAGTGATTTGTATTTCGATCTTTATAAAAAAAGTCAGGGTGTTATAAAGAAAACAATTTTTTTGAGAGAAGCAAAAAGTATCTCAAGACTAGAAAATAAAGCCATATCTAAATGCAATCAAGTGTGGTCATTAAGTAGTGATGATTTGATGTTTTACAAAAATCAGATCAAGGTTAAAGATGAAAAGTTAGTGTTGTTCGAACCCTTACCGATGATTGTTCCTAGAAAAAAGTCACTAAGAACGCACATAAATTGCGATATTTCGATCATAGGTACCTGGACATGGAGTGCAAATTCTAAAGGATTGGAGTGGTTCTTCGATCAGGTATACCCAAAACTGCCAGATGACATAACTATTCATGTCGCAGGGAAAGGAGCACAGTGGTTAAAAGACAAGTATTCTAACGTTTCATATTTGGGCTTTGTTCAGAGTGCAGAAGAGTTCATGCTTTCTTCTCGAATGGTAGTCATACCATCAGTGTCCGGAGCCGGTGTTCAAATTAAAACTTTAGATGCAATTACCTTGGGGGTGCCAACTATCGCTTCACGGTTCGCACTTAGGGGTATTGAAGATGCACCTTCATATGTAAAAAGTGCTGCTGATCATGAAGCCATGATTAAAGAGGTTAAGAATGTATTATCATCACAGCTTGGTGATGAGGAACTTATAAATTGTAGTGTTGAAGCGAGTAACTGGTATGAAAGAAAGAACACCAGACTTAAAAAAATCATCTTAAACAGTCTATCTTAAGGTTATTATGATTAACAAATCTGAATTTAATGGCCTGACCATAAATGACGTCTCTTTACGGCACTTTGTTGATATCGTTCAGGCCAATTTAATAAGTGATGAAGATAGATCAATCAAAGTTGTAGTTACGCCTAATATTGACCATTTTCAACGATTAAGCAGAAATTCTGATACGGCTTTTGTAGAGGCTTATGAACGTGCAGCTTTTCGTTTATGTGACAGCCGTATCGTGAAGATTTTATCTTCTTTAAAAGGTAATAGGATAAATAATGTTGTTCCTGGTAGTGACCTCACCCGTGAAATAATAGCTTCAGAATGGATAAAAAACTATCGTGTAACTATCATTGGCAGCGATTCTGTTAGTGTGAACGAATTAAAAAAACAATATTCGCTTTCAAAAATAGAACATCATAATCCCCCTATGGGCTTTACCAAGAATCCTGACGAAGTTGAGAAATGTGTGGATTTTATACATGAAAGTAATCCTGATTTGGTTTTTTTGGCTGTAGGCTCTCCCGCTCAGGAAATTGTTGCCTGCCGACTGTTAGATAAGTATCAAAGAAAAAATAATGCTAATTTTTTTGTTTTTTGTATCGGTGCATCTCTCGATTTTCTTACAGGCAAGCAAAAGAGAGCGCCTGCATGGATGCAGAAATTAAGTCTTGAATGGTTGTTTAGAGCATTTAGCAATCCGAAAAGATTACTACCTCGTTATATCAAGAATTTTAGTTTTGTTTTGCGCTATTTAATTTCCACCCACTGAAAGATTTTTCTTGGGGCTCCTTATGGAACGTAGAAAGGCTTTCTTGAAAGGTGCTGCTGCAGTGGCTGCAGTCTTTGGCGTGTTAAGAACGTCGGCATCTGATTCTTCTGTTCAGCCATCATTACATCATGATTTAGAGATAAAAAAAGAAATAAAATATGTTTTTTTTAATGATATTGATGAGTTGAGAACATTTGAACCTTCAGATGAAAGAGTCCAGGCTGTTCTTCATGAATATCGGAATGGTAGTGGAAAGGGAGGAGGTGTTTTCTACTATGATAAAAATGACAAGGTGAGTAAGGATGATAATGGAACAGTTATAGTAATTAATAATAAAAGATGGAAGAGGAAATTTGACGGGAACTATCGTCCGGAGTTTTTCGGTGCCATTGGAGATGGTAAAACGGATGATACTAAAGCATTACAGAAAGCGCTAGATGCTGCCATAAATCACAAATTGATCCTTTCTTCATGTATTTATAGATCAAGAAACCTTTATATTAATGGACCGTTAATAATTCAAGGTGCTGGCAGAAGGGTCGAAGCGGCCTTGGTTCCCCTTCCGGATACATCAGGGAATTTTATCTCAATTAACTGCCTTGAGTCACCAACCTTCTATGACCTCACTATTTCAGCCAGAGCAATCACCCTGGAAAATAAACTGACGGGAGTATTCATATCGTCGAACAATACGAAGAAATACTCCCCATCAATCATTATGTATAATTGTAATATCAACAGCTTTACTGGTAATTGTTTATACTCCTCCCATGGCAGACATATGGGTGTCATTGAAAATTGTCAAATTGAGTACTCATGTCTGGATTCAGTGGTTATTAATGGTGTTGATTGGAATATTTCGCATAGTTCGATTGGTTACACAAAGAATGGTAATGGAATTGTTATTACACAGCCGACGTATCGAATCGCTAATTGTGATGTTTATTTTAACAGTGAAAATGGAGTCCTGCTTCAGAGGAATGCTATAAACGGATATTTTTCTAATAATGTAATTAATAGTAATGGGAAGACGGCTATATCTATAGAGTCTGTTTCTCCTAATACCCAAGGGCATATCATTGCTGGTAATTTTTTCTTCAATAATTCAAGGAAAGTCAGTGGGGTATATTCTAATGTCTTTTTAGCGAAGAACGTTGTTGGTGTTAATCTAAATGGAAATACCCATTATTCTTATTCTAAAAAAAGCGAAAGACCCAGATTCCTTTTGGAGTTAAGTGAAGGAGCTGACGCTGAACTTCTGACAGACTTATATGACAACACTAGTTATAGTGAAAAAGTGGTCAGCGTAGCAGATTCAACACTGAATGGAGAGTCTTTGTTCCAGATTTCAAGCACGAAGAAAATTAACAAAATTGTTCAATCTGGACGTGGTGATGCTTTCAATGTCACAGATCTTGAGGGTAATGATGTTTTCAAAATTAATTCATTTGGTTCAATATCAATCTATAACAAGTCTAAAAAACCTGTTGTCATTGAGGTTGATCAGAATGCACAAAACCAGATGAATTTAATGTCAGGATTTTCAGTAGGTGAAAAAGAAACGGAAGGTAATGATGGCTTGTCATATGTGAAAATTGGTCGATTTTTTTTGTGGGATGATTTGGGTGATTCTTTAAGGATAAGTAAATCAGAACCTAAAAACCTACTAGACGGCATTCAACTTTATAAACTTTAACTTATCGTTCGATAATTAATTCATCGAGGTAAAAATGATACTTCCCGTTGTCATGGCTGGCGGAACAGGTAGTCGTCTTTGGCCTATGTCCAGAGAAACCTATCCTAAACAGTTCCTGCGTCTAAGTGGTGAGTTATCAATGTTGCAGGAAACGATCGTGCGTCTAAATGGCCTTGATACCCACGCCCCTTTGTTAATCTGCAATGAACAGCATCGTTTCCTGGCCGCTGAACAATTAAGACAGATTGATCTACCACATAGCGATATAATTCTTGAACCTGTTGGAAGAAATACTGCACCTGCAATCGCTCTTGCTGCACTTCAGGCCGTTAAGAATAATGACGATCCCCTGTTGCTGGTATTGGCTGCAGATCATGTTATAGAAGATAAGAATGCATTTCATGATGTAATAAAGAAAGCGCTACCCTATGCTCACGACGGGAAATTGTGTATTTTCGGTATCGTCCCAACGGCTGCTGAAACGGGTTACGGTTATATCCAACGGGGTGAAATGTATAATGATACTCCAGCTTTTGGTGTTCAGCGGTTTGTAGAAAAACCTAACTTAGAAACAGCTAATGAATACTTTATTAGTGGAGAGTATTACTGGAACAGCGGCATGTTTCTCTTCAAAGCCAAACGGTATCTCGAAGAGTTAGGTAAGTTTCGCCCGGATATTTTAGAAGCCTGTAATAAATCCATGTCGAAACTTAACAGGGATAATTCGCAAGATTTCATTCGTATTGACACCGAGCAATTTAGAACATGTCCGGAAGAGTCAATTGATTATGCTGTTATGGAAAAGACATCCGATGCTGTTGTTATTCCACTTGATGCTGGTTGGAATGATGTTGGATCGTGGTCAGCCTTATGGGAGGTTAACTCCAGAGATGAACGTGGGAATTGCTTAACAGGAGATGTCTTCGTTTCAGATACTGAGAACTGCTATATAAATACAGATGACACTTTCGTTGCCGCCATTGGAGTTGAGAATTTAGTAATTGTTAATACTAAAGACGCGGTACTTATTATTGATAAGACGAAGGTTCAGGACGTTAAGAAAGTTATTCAACATCTGAAAGTTCACAACAGAAAAGAGTTCAGACTACATCGAGAATCTTATCGCCCCTGGGGCCGCCATGATGAGGTTGTTACCGCTCCGCGATATCACGTTAATCGTGTAACCGTAAAACCAGGTGGGAAGTTTTCATTACAAAAGCATCTACATCGTGCAGAGCACTGGGTCGTTTTATCCGGGACGGCTGAAGTGACCTTAGATGACAGAGTTTTTTTACTTACAGAGAACCAATCTACTTTTATTCCCCCTGGAGTGGTTCATATGTTGGAAAACCCAGGGAAGATCCCTCTGGAATTACTGGAAATTGAATCAGGTTCTTACCTGGGCGATGACGACATTATCAGATTAAAAGCTCATTACTAAACGAGAATAAAAATGACTAAAAAAATGACTTGTTTTAAAGCGTATGATATCCGCGGAAAACTGGGTGAAGAGTTAAATGAAGATATAGCTTACCGTATCGGCCGAGCATTCGGTGAATATCTTAAACCGGAAACGGTTGTACTCGGTGCAGATGTCCGTTTGACCAGTGAAACGCTCAAATTAGCTTTAGCCAAAGGATTAATGGATTCAGGATCGAATGTTATAGACTTGGGCATGACTGGTACTGAGGAGATCTATTTTGCTACCTCGTGGTTGAAAGCAAGCGGTGGTATTGAAGTTACTGCAAGCCATAACCCGATAGATTATAATGGAATGAAACTTGTTCGAGAGAATTCTAAACCCATCAGTGGTGACACTGGTTTAAAGGAAATCCAACGACTGGCCGAGGTAAACAATTTTGCTGACGTGAATCCTTTTCAACGAGGTTCTTATCAGCAACATTCTGTCATGGAATCCTACGTCAACTGCCTTCTTGATTTTGTTGACCTTAAAAACTTCACTCGCCCATTAAAAATTGTTGTAAACAGTGGGAATGGTGCTGCTGGGCAGGTAATTGACTCCCTTGAAGAACGTTTCCAAAAGTTCTCAATTCCTGTCGATTTAGTTAAGGTACATCACTCACCCGACGGCACTTTCCCTAATGGGATTCCTAATCCTTTATTGCCAGAATGCCGCCATCATACTAGTGATGCAGTCATTGCCAATCAGGCTGACTTCGGCATTGCTTTTGATGGTGATTTTGACAGATGTTTTTTCTTTGACCACCAAGGCAACTTCATTGAAGGTTATTATATCGTAGGGCTTTTGGCCGCTGCATTCCTGGAGAAAAATCCTGCTGCACGCATTATTCACGACCCCCGTTTAAGCTGGAACACTGTTGACATTGTTACCAGAGCGGGAGGGGTTCCTGTGATGTCGAAAACCGGACATGCATTCATCAAAGAAAGAATGCGTAGTGAAGATGCCGTATATGGTGGAGAGATGAGTGCTCATCACTATTTCAGAGATTTTGCATATTGCGATAGTGGTATGATCCCCTGGCTTCTGGTTGCTGAATTAGTTTCATTACGTGGTTTATCTTTAAATGCTTTAGTCGAAGAGTGTGTTAATGCTTACCCTGCATCAGGCGAGATTAATAGCACTGTTTCTGATGCTCCTGCTGCAATCAAACGTGTACTGGATCTGTATCAATCAGAGGCCAATGTTGTCGATCATACTGACGGCATAAGTTTGGAGTTTGATGACTGGCGTTTCAATCTACGCAGTTCAAATACTGAACCTGTAGTTCGTCTCAATGTTGAGTCAAGAGGAAAGCCTTCTTTGATGCTTTCTAAAACTGAAGAGATTTTATCTGCGTTAAGGCAGTGATAATAATACTAATTGTAAAGTCACACTTCATATTTATCGCGTATTCATTGCACCTATATTAATAGTAAATAGGGTAGGCGTCCTCTTTTTTGTTTTTCCAGTGAGGACGCCATTTCATCACTAATGAGATCCATATCATGACAACATTACAGCATGTAGCTTCCCCCAAACCCAATGTATCATTGATATCTATAGTGCAACGCATATCGGATGTGCTAATCATATTTGTGGGTCTTTATATTGTCACCTCATTTAATAATCAACCCTTTTCTGCCCAATCGCAGTTAATCGCGATGGCTGGTATTTTTATCTTCCAGACGATCAGCGGAATCACTGACTTTTATCGTTCATGGAGAGGAGTGTCTATATCACTAGAGATTTTCACTGTTTTGAGAAATTGGTTGTTAACATTAAGTTTTACATGGTTTATTAGCAGGCAAGTACCAACTTCTTCTTTTATAAATCTTCTTTTCGCACATTGGTTTATTTTAGTTTCTGTCGCATTTGTTGCAAGTCGTACTGGTATTCGTTTACTGGCAGGTATGCTAAGAAAATATGGATATAACACGCGACGTGTTTGCATTGCCGGTAGCATGCCTGCTGGTATCGCGCTACTAAAAAGTTTCGAAAAATCACCATGGCTCGGCTTCGTTGTAAAAGGTGTTTATGATGATGCTTTCTCGAATAACCTTGATGGTGTCCCTTATGCCGGCAACATCTCTAGTTTGGTAAATGATGCGCGTGAAGGGAAAGTTGATCGTGTTTATATTGCAATGAACATGAAAGATGAAGCTCGTATCAGTGAGTTGGTGAGACAGTTGACCGATACGACTTGCTCTGTTTTATTGGTACCTGATGTTTTTACTTTCAATATTCTGCAATCGCGTACAGAAGAAATTAATGGTGTTCCTGTTGTGCCATTGTTCGATACACCTTTTATAGGAATCAATCGTATTTTTAAGAGAGTTGAAGATATTCTGGTGTCTGGATTTGTTTTGCTTCTTATTTCACCTGTATTATTAACTATAGCTTGTGCCGTCAAGTTAACGTCTCCAGGTCCTGTTATTTTCCGACAGACTCGTTATGGAATGGATGGCAAACCAATATCTGTATGGAAGTTTCGTTCTATGTCTGTAATGGAAAATGGTAGCGCTGTTACACAGGCGACAAAAAATGATCTCCGTGTTACACCTATTGGTCGTTTCTTGCGCAATACCTCGTTGGACGAATTGCCGCAATTTTTCAACGTATTTTTTGGTCACATGTCTGTAGTTGGTCCACGGCCACATGCTGTTGCGCATAATGAGCAGTATCGTTTTCTTATTCAGGGGTATATGTTGCGTCATAAAGTTAAGCCAGGTATTACTGGACTTGCTCAAATAAAGGGATGGCGTGGCGAAACTGATACTCTTGAGAAAATGCAGAAACGAATTGACTTTGATCTTGAGTATATTCGTATGTGGAGTGTCTGGGTAGATTTGAAAATAATCTTTCTGACTATATTCAAAGGGTTTATCAATAAGGCTGCTTATTAATAATCATGCCCAAACTTTACTTGATGTGAGGTGATATCATGTCAAATCTACGTGCCTGGTCATTAGTTGTGGGGTTTTGTGCCACAGTTTGGTTTACATTAATAGTATTGCTCTTAACAGGCTTGCATTACTTATAAATATGGCCATTTGCAAATTTAATTCGAATTTTACAGGTAATCAGTGTTCCCAATTACAACTGATTAGCTGAATTTTTATCTCGCAATGATATATTTAATGGTGACATTGTGATAAAAAAAGATCTATTTCTCATGCAGCTACATAATAAGTTTATAGGTTCTGCAATTGATGGCTTGTTGCATAGTATCAATCGCCCAAGGCAATTTTATATTGTTTGTGATATTCATCATTTTTTGGTTTTATTGAGTCGTGGTGATATCAATTCCAGAACAAAGAATGTCGTCTTGATTTTCAATAATGAACTGGAAGTTTTCATTCTTCAGTCAATCTGTAATGTCTCTTTCTTCGCTCTTGATGTGCGGAGTTATGATATATTCGATTTTTTTAAAGGTACTAAGGAATTCAAGAAAGTAAAACCCTTCAAGGAAAAAGACGACAGCGCAAGAATGCGTGTTTTTCTGCTTATTCTTCGCGGCTGGGACGATGAACGAATTTGCGAGACATTACTCATTACACTTAAAAAATTACGAGAGTACAAATCACAGCTCACCTATACCTTCTTTGAAAAAAGAAGAAACCTGTTTTATCTGACTCTTAACGGCTTTCTACAGACAGAAGTCATGGCAGCATAATGAGTATGTCAGGCGGCTCTTAGTAGCCGCCTGCTCACCATTCACGGATTCTATGTAGTAAACCGCTTCTTCTTGGTAATAAAACCGTTATCCCATCACTCCTCAATAGCCGTCAGCAGCGCATTCTGAATAATCCTCTGCGCCAGCAGCGGATTCTGCTCCACCTGTGCAGCCTGCAACGCCACAATATCTAACTTATCCAACGCACGATACACATGCTTCAGAAACCGAATCGACAGGTTAGCTGCTTCCACATTATCCTCGCGGAACGGGAACTGATCCAACTGCCAGACACCCTGCCAGTTATTGATCTTCAGTACGTAAAAGAACTCGAAGATCTCCGTCATATGTACCGTTCCCACCACCAGGTCATCATCCCAGCCGCGTAGGTTATCGTTCACATCCATGCCGAACAGGCGGCCATGATCGATAATCAGTTGCGCGGAACCGGCAGGGGACTCTCCGGCAAATAAGGCATGACCGAAATCCAGCAGGATACCCACATTATCCAGCCCCATTTCCTCAATACCCAGTAATGTACGTGCAGCTGAGTCCCAGGTCATTTTTACCCGAGGCTCACGCGGTTTGTATTCAATGGCAAATTTAACATCAGGGTTCGCACTCGCCAGCTCGCGCATGCCATCAACCGCCAGTCGCCAGAGATTTTTATGGTCGACCTGGAATGGATAATCCCAACCATCCTGACCTGGCCAAACCTTGACATAGTTAGCCCCTAATTCGCGTACTACACTGGCGGCTTCATGCATCAGTTCAAATGCCTGTTTGCGCAAAGTCGGGTCCGGGTTAGTAAATGCGCCCCGTGAAAAACGGCGTAAGTAAATCTCGGGGGTAACACCGATAGCTTTTAAGCCCGCGTCCGCCAGGGCCTGTTTGACATCGCTGACACTGACACCTTCAGTAAAAGGATAGGGGACATCAACATACGATAGATCTTCTACGGTGCCAGCGATGCGAATCTGTTCCAGCGTACTCAGCGCGGGTCCATAACCATCCACCGCATAGCGGTCAACATAGTTAGCGAAGTGCCATAAGCCCGCGCCAAATTTTGGGTAGTTCCAGGTACTCATAAGATGTTCTCCTTAAACCTTAAAATGATCATATTGAGAGAGTCGCTACGAATACTGATGCCGTAATTCAGATGCTCTGAATATATATTCACAAGTGGTTATATATTCTATTGTGCGGGTATTGTATGGTTTTCATCCAGCCTGAAAGGTTGAAATTGCAGAGGGAATCACAAAAATTCTGAGTTCAGCTGGGGATATGAATGAGGGAATTCGTGGGGCATACAAATCGGCAAAAATCTGCCTCTACCCGCCAGTGCTTGCGT
This sequence comes from Pantoea sp. X-Soil-TKNS-1279, assembly GCF_059730565.1. NCBI lineage: Bacteria > Pseudomonadati > Pseudomonadota > Gammaproteobacteria > Enterobacterales > Erwiniaceae > Pantoea > Pantoea sp. X-Soil-TKNS-1279. The sequence continues at coordinate 81,298 of NZ_AP035952.1, forward strand.
CCTGGCGGGTATCGTTTAACTACTCTACACTCGGCCCCGCCAGTGCAATACGGGCACCTTCCGGGGTTTGCGCATATTGACTGAAGTTAGCAATAAACAGGCTGGCGAGTTTGTCTGCTGCATCGTGCCATTGTTCCGCGCTTGCCCAGCCGTTGCGTGGGTCAAGCTGGTGAGACTCCACCTCTGGCACAGCATCCGGGATCAGCAGGCCAAATACCGGCAGGGTGTTATCACCGAGAACGATACTGTCGTCCAGAATGCCACGAATAATATTGCGGGTATCTCGCAGAGAAAGTCGTTTACCTTCGCCATTCCAGCCGGTGTTGACCAACCAGGCTTCAGCACCGCTTTCCGCCATTTTCTCCGCCAGCACTTCCGCGTATTGTGTCGGATGCAACATCAGGAAGGCGGCACCATAGCAGGCAGAAAAGGTTGGGGTAGGTTGGGTAATACCACGTTCCGTCCCGGCCAGTTTAGAGGTAAAGCCAGACAGGAAGTGGTATTTCATCTGATCGGTCGTCAGTCGTGATACGGGCGGTAACACACCAAAACCGTCTGCCGCGAGGAAAATCACTTTGGATGGATTGCCCGCACGGGAAACCGGTTTAACGATGTTTTCAATATGTGCCAGCGGGTATGAAACACGGGTGTTCTCGGTTTTGCTGCCGTCGGCATAATCGACTGAACCATCTTCACGAACCACCACGTTTTCCAGTAACGCATCGCGGCGAATAGCACGGTAAATCTCTGGCTCTGCCGCTTCGCTCAGATTGATGGTTTTGGCATAGCAGCCGCCTTCAAAGTTAAAGACACCTTCGTTATCCCAGCCATGCTCATCATCACCAATCAGCTCGCGCAGCGGATCGGTGGAGAGGGTGGTCTTACCGGTGCCGGACAGACCGAAGAACAAAGCCACATCGCCCGCTGCGCCACGGTTGGCGGAACAATGCATAGAGGCGATACCGCGTTGCGGCAGAAAATAGTTCATCACTGAGAACAGGCCTTTCTTCATTTCTCCGCCGTACCAGGTGCCGCCAATCAGCTGCATCTTTTCGGTCAGGTTAAACGCGACGAAATTTTCAGAGTTGAGACCCTGCGTCTGCCAGTTCGGATTGGTGCATTTTGACCCGTTCATCACAATAAAATCAGGTTCAAAATTTTCCAGCTCTTCTGCTAAAGGCGGGATAAACATGTTTTTCACAAAGTGAGCCTGCCAGGCTACCTCGGTAATAAAGCGCACCGCCAGTCTTGAGTCATTACTGGCACCGCACCAGGCGTCCACCACGTAAAGTTGCTTGCCAGATAACTGGTTTGATACCAGATGACGCAGCTCAGCCCACACCGACGGGGAAAGTGGCTTGTTATCATTACGGCCAGTACCCGCGTCAGACCACCAAACGGTATCTCTGGTTAGCTCATCACGGACAATATATTTGTCCTTCGGCGAGCGGCCGGTAAATTCACCGGTATCGACCGCGACCGCCCCGGAAGCAGTCATGATGCCGCGTTCATAGCCGTTAAGCGTTGCCGAGGTTTCATGTGCGATAAGCAGGTCATAATCGGGGTTGTAGATCACTTCGCTTACGCGGGTGATCCCTAAATCTGACAGGGCTGTTTTAATCTTCTCAGAGCTGGACATGTTATACCTGACTGATTGCTGGCTGAATATTGGGCTGCATAGCACTGCGGCCGATAGTTTGTTTGATAGTTAACTGAGCTGTTAATGAAATGGCGCAGTTCAGTTATGCAACTGTTCAGGATACTAGCACCAACATTCAGATGCATTGATTGCATAATTTCTATATGCCATGCATAATTTGCATGGCGACAAATAAGATTTTGTGAGAATCAGCGCGATGGTCAGTAATCTGGAAGTGAAGTGGTTTTATGATGTTATCGCTCTGGAAGAGACACGGAGCTTCACGTTAGCCGCTGAAAAGCGCAACATTTCCCAGTCTTCATTCAGCCGTCGTATTCAGTCGCTGGAATCAGCGATTGGCTTCGCCATTTTCGACCGCAGCGTTAATCCATTGCAGCTTACCCGCCAGGGTAAAAGTTTTGTCGGTTACGCGCGCAATATGCTGGATGATATGGATTACCAACTGAATCGGATCAAAGGACTGGACAATTTCCGTCAGAGTATCAAATTCGACGCCGCTCCCTCACTGTCGGTTTTGTTGCTTCCGACGTTAATTGCCGGTTTTGCCGATAGCGCTGAAAGGATTCACTATGTTGAATCCATCAACGTGGATGAGGCGGTATATAACCTCAAAGAAGGGAAAAGCGACTTTATTCTCACCTTCTACAACGAAGAGTTTATGAATTACCCCTTTATCCACCACAAAATATTCGACTCATTTTTGCATCTGGTTTCACCCTGTGATGTCGACGGCAGACCGTTGTTTCGGCTCAACGACGGCGGGTTGCCATTGATGAAATATGCCAACGACAGTTATATGGGCCGTCAGGTGAATCAGGTGATCGATAAAATCCCTGACAATACCTTTACCCTCAGCTTCGTCTCCTCGATGAGTGAGTTGCTTAAACGTATGATTGTAAACGGGCATGGGGTGGGGTGGTTGCCGCAATATTCGATTCAGCGTGAACTGCGTGAGGGCAAGCTGATGATTCTGGATGGCACCTTGTCGTTACCGATCTCGGCCTATGTGTATCGGTCGGGCGCGAGGCTGAATCTGGCAGCGGAACGTTTTTGGCAACATATTAAATCGCAGAATATCCGGCTGGTGTAGCGGCGCGATTTATCGCGCCACCCATTATTTAAATCACCGGTGACCAGAGGTCATAGTTGAGTGCGAAGCTATTGCCCTCGCGTACCACCTTACCGGTAGTTGGCAAGTTAAAATGCATTCCGCTGACGGCAAGGTTGTCACTGGCGGCGCGATCCAGCAGTTGGCTGCGAACCTGCGCGGCAGCGGCGGGATCGCTGTCAAACGCGATGGTGACCTCAGGTTGTGTTACCTGGATATGTGGGAAATGCACAATATCACCCCAAATCAACAATGATGCTTTCTCATCGCCAAGCAGATACCCGCTATGTCCCGGTGTATGCCCAAACAGCGGTACGGTCTGAATGCCCGGTAAAATCGCTTCCTCGCGGAAAGGCACCAACTGTTGGTGGTAAGCGCCAAACGCATTACGCGCCAGCTCAAAATAGGGACGAAACCCATCCGGGGCGCTGGCCGCGATGGTTTCATCACGCCAGAACGCTAACTCCTTTTCATGCACAAACAGCTGCTGCACATTCCGAAATAGCGGCGTCTGCAAAGGCGCCGCGAGCCCGCCAATATGATCAGGATGTGCATGGGTCAGCAAAATGGTGTCAATCTGGAGTGGGTCGATCCCTGCTGCCGCCAGCGCCACCGGCAATCTGCCGCCCCAGCCTTTAATTCCGCCAGCACCGCTGTCGATCAGGATGGTACGCTGCGCGGTCTGAACCACATACACGTTGATGTTGATGCGCGGGGCGACCGGTGCACCGCGTCGCTGGAGTAACGCCTCGGCTTTTGAGCCATCAATGCCTGATAGCAACTCAAAGGAAACATCGAGATAGCCATCACTCAGCATGGTGACGAGCATATCGCCGACTTGTTTACGATTAATTGCCGGTGCCTGCCAGTTTGGTTGCATATTCATTCAGTAGTCCCTGATTTCAGTGTTTTTCAGATAGTCACAACAATCTTGCCCACCTGGCCGTTCGCTTCCATATAGCGATGGGCTTCTGCAATCTCATCGAGACTGAAGGTTTTCTCGATCCACGGTTGCAGCTTGCCGCTACGTAACCCCTCAAGCACGAAGGATTTTGCACGCGCCAGTCTTTCTGCATCAGTCGTGATTTTAAACAATTCATAGCCGCGCAGCGTGAGGTGTTTACCGAGAATATCAAATACCGGGACAACCATATCGCGACTGTCGAGTGCCCCATACTGGAAAAACATCCCCCGGGGTGCCATTACCTGGGTGAAATTCCGTGACGTTGTCACCAGTAGTCGTAACCACACCTGCGGCTTCATAGCCAGGGCGAACCAAACAATCGACGCCTTCGGCGATCAAGTCACTCCTTTTGTCTGACGATCCCAGTACCACCTCAATCTCAGGATAGCGGCTGATGAAGTTCGGCAGATGGGGATGAGCAGCGTGTTGGCCAGCGCGAGCGGGACATCCAGCCGGAGTCGACCACGAGGTGATTGAGTGGCAGAGAAACTGGGCATCATATCGTCCACATCGGTCAGCAGCAGTTTGGCGCGCTGATAGAACGCATCACCTTCGTCGGTGACGTTGAGTTTACGGGTGCCCAAGTTCAGCTTCCAACTGCTGAATCGCTTTACTCACCGCAGGCCGGTGTAATTGCAGGACATCGGCCGCTTTGGTGAAGCTGCCCAGCTCCACCACCTGGGTAAAGATCTGGATAAATTCGATCATATTGGCACGCATGATTTAGCCTGGTCCTTGTGCGCTCAGCATTTGTCGCAATCTGGTGTTCACTTTGCCTCACTTCACGTTTTTGTCAGCCAGGCGTTGGGTAAATTCTGGGTGAACCAGAATCTCTGATAAGGGTATGTAAAATGAAAAAAGTAACATTTAGCGCCCGTCCAAATCCAGCAGGGGTAACTAAAGCGATCCTTTCCGTGATGGCGGCAGAAGGTTGGGAATTACTCGATGCGCAACATGCAGCTGAACCAGGTGAGATTGGTCAGTTAGATGATGTGACGGCTGAAAGGCTGAGAAAAGCCATTGAGGATGCGGCGGGGGATAAAGTGAGAATCGAGGAAGAGTAAACGGATGCGGCTTTCTGTTGTTAAGCGAAAGTCGCATCAACCTTCAAGGAGAACGAAACAATGGCAACCGTCACATGGGACATCACGTCCAATAAATTTCCTGTAGTGGTGATAAAAAAGTGCGAGAAATTCTCGGCTGGGATATGGCAGTCACTAAGCATGCTGTAGATAGTGGCAAAATTGAGAACATTGACGAGGCGAAAGCGCACCAAATTGCCGATGTGCTTAAAGAAGAAGGGATAACAGATATAAAAATCTCTGATTGATCTCCGTCTCCTCTCCCTGACGACAGGTCAGGGAGAGGGCTGACCACTACGGCTTCACGCGATATTGCACGTTAACGACGGTGGGTTGAAATGCCGTGATAATGGATTGTGTAGCAGAAAAAGACGATGAGAGCGTGGCCTGAGCCATATAGAGTTCCTTCCGGACGACCAACAAGACAGCCGTGGCCGTCACAAGGATAAGGGCGGTGATAATGATCACCGTCTGCTGTTTCATTGATACTCCTCCTTGTCTTTCGACAGGTAAGAGGCTACCTTTATGTTGCTTGGCATAAAGGGGGCCTCAGGTTGATGGATATTAACCTGGGGCTTTTCTCTTTCTGCCGTCAGCGAAAGCAATGCTTAAGACAGAAAGTCTCAAGCACCCGCCGCGAGTCTACTTATTCCCTGTCACAGCTGCAATTAACAGAATGCGCGAAATTCAGACGATTTTTTACAAGAACTTATATTTTTTATCATTTAAATCAATATGATGAAAAAATATAAAATAATATGATTTATTTTGTCGAGAGAAGTTATTTGTGGGCAATTTCTCTGTATAAACCATCAGAAATGATTGTCACATCACAATTCGGTGATTAACCTCAAAATAATGCCGATTTACTCGTTTTTATTCCTTTTTTCTGTCACGCCCTTATATTCATGACTTTGGGGTCATAACCTAACGTTCTTGTTAGCTTTTGTCTCAGGATATATCCTGTATTTTTCCGCTTTTACGGACCGATAGCCTTATGAATGCAACGACGCGCCTCCTGTCTGTGGAACACCTCAATCTGGCAACGGAAGACCAACGTCTGCTGGTGGACGATGTTTCGTTCCATCTCGATCAGCGGGAAATTGTGGCACTGGTAGGGGAGTCCGGCTCCGGTAAGACACTCACCTCGCTGGCATTGATGAATTTGCTACCGCCGGGCGTACAACAAACCTCGGGTATCATCCGTTTTCAGGGAGAGGAACTGGATGCGAGGCGCACCGCCACATTACGCGGTTGCCGCATCGCGACGGTGTTTCAGGAACCCATGACCAGCATGAACCCTACGCTGCGTATTGGTGAGCAAATTGCCGAAGTACTGGTACGTCATCGGCAATTCAGCTGGAAACAGGCACAGCACGAAGCGGTGGCATTGCTGGATCGCGTCGGTATCGTCAACCCGGCACAGCGCGCGCGCCAGTATATCCACCAACTTTCAGGTGGCATGCGCCAGCGTGTGATGATTGCCAGCGCCATCAGTGGGCAACCGGATGTGTTGATCGCCGATGAGCCAACCACCGCGCTGGATGTCACCATTCAGGTACAAATCCTGTCATTGTTGCAGGAGTTGCAGCAGGAGATGGGGATGGGCATGTTGTTGATCACCCACGATCTCTCGGTGGTGGCGCGTTATGCGCATCGGGTGTGCGTGATGCAACAAGGGCAGCTGGTTGAACAGGGGGATGTACTTAGCACCCTCGGGACGCCTGCGCATCCCTATACCCAAAAACTGATCAATGCTTCTTTATCACATCTTCCCCCCACGCCTCCGGTGCGTGAGCGTCAGACACCGTTGCTGACACTGCGTGACATCTGTAAAAGCTATTCAACGCCGGGACGCCTGCCGCTGATGCCGGGCAAGCGCCAGACGGTGCTGCATCCCACCAACCTCGAGATTCAGCCCGGAGAAATTGTTGGTCTGATTGGTGAATCTGGCTCCGGCAAAACCACCCTGGGCAGTGCAGCAATCGGCCTGATCGCCGCCGACAGCGGCGAGGTGTTATTTGAAGGGAAGCCGTTGAAAGGTCGCCAGTTGAATAGCCTGCGTCGCCACAGCCAGATTATCTTCCAGGATCCCTACGCCAGTCTGAACCCGAAGATTACCGTGGGAGAACAGATTGCCGAGCCGTTACGTGTCTGGCAGCTACGGCACGGGGCGGCGATCAACGCGCGTGTTAATGAATTGCTGACGCTGGTGGGTTTAAAACCGGAACATGCAGATCGTTTACCCAGCGCCTTTTCGGGTGGACAGCGTCAGCGTATTGCGATTGCCCGTGCGTTGGCGATGGAACCCAAACTGCTGGTGGCGGATGAGGCGGTCGCCGCATTGGATCTCTCGGTGCGTGGGCAAATTCTGTCTTTGTTCAGCGAGTTGCGTGACAAACTTGGCTTGTCTGTGTTGTTTATCAGCCACGATCTCAGCGCGGTTCAGCAATTGTGCGATCGTGTCATTGTGATGTATCACGGCAGGATTGTGGAATCCGGCGCGACCGCTCAGGTGGTGGAACAACCTCAGCAGGACTATACACGTCAGCTGCTGGCTGCCGCGCCCAATGTACAACAGGCGCTGTCCCAGCGTCAGATCGCACGATAAATCGTGCCGCTACGTTCAGCATGGTACCGCCACCATGCTACTGAGGGGGCTTCATCATGGTCGCTTCCTGGTTGATATTCATGGAGGAATAAATGCTGATTATCTCATCTTCATCTGGACCCGCGTCCTCCTGCACGGAACCTGTCGAGCTATCAGCGGGAGGCGGCGCACACTTGGGGCAACAGGTAACCAACACGAATAACACGAATCTCACGCCTTCAACTAACGTGCCGAAAGAACATGAGCTGAAAGGTTGGAACACGTTCCGGTATGAGAGTTTTAAACATACCATCGGGCCTGACCGGCAGCCACTCCTGTCTGAATGCATTCCGGTTCAATCGGAAATGGAAAAACAAGAACAAATAGAAATCCTGCTCTCCATACTCCTCGATCAATCTCTCCCTCCCGGAAATATGGCAGAGCCTACAAAAAATATATTAATGAAAATAATCAATTCAATAACTGTAAATGAAGCCGGAACAGTACGTGAGGGATTTTCACCTATATTTACGCGTGGCGATGTTGCGAGTGAATCCTTATTCATTACCGCATTGGATCGAGAATATAAAAATACGGGTGCCAATAATAACGCCTGGGTACAGGAACTAAAAAGCACATTGAAGGAAATAGGTTTGCCCACTTGGGAGAATGACAATAAGTTCAATGCGTTGCGGGTAGAAGTCGCTAAAAACTCGCTGAGCAGGCTGTTATTTGCGGCTAAAAGCCCTGCATTTTTAGAGGCAATACGTAACGAGGATACTGCGAAAGTGGCACTGCCTGATGAGTCGGGGAAAGTGGAACTGCCTGATGAGCTGGCTGATCCGTTAAATAATCCACATCTGGAACAAATGCGGCCTGAAATTGAGGAGACCCGAAGACAACTCAGGGCCGCAGAGATAAAAAAGGCGGAAGACGAGGTCGCAGAGATAGAAAACGCGAAAACAGACCTATTGGAAAACATGAAGAACGGTAATAAAGTTACCATGCCCGATGTTAAAAAAATTGTTCATACAAAGACTAATTTTTCTGAGTCAGGTAAAAACAAATTAAAGAGAGAGCTGAAAATAATAGTCTATGTGCAAAAAGCAGTTAATGATAAAATAGCTGCAATGATAGAAGAGGAGACGGACCCTCTACTTAAAAATGAAGATGCTCTTATCGCGTCGAGCTACGATATCGATGAAGTATTGGATTCAGAAACGGTTTTGAAATTGAAGTTGACAACGGAGGAACGAAAGGAACAATATGCTCGATTAAAAAAAGAGCAGGATGATACGTATAATAATGATCACGGGCAGAGCCCTTTAATAAGGGAATAAGGGAATAAGGGAATATGAGTAAGGGAGCCTTTGAAGCGCGGATGAGTTTAGTGTTTCATTTTTATAGTTCATACAATCCATGCTTATTCGACGATAAATTACACTGTGACGAATTACACGATGGGCAGTTCATCATGTTCCGCCCATTCATGCCAGGAACCCACATAAATCGCCACTTGCGGATAACCCGCCAGTTTTAATGCCGCCAGCACGGTGGCGGCGCGTGCGCCGCGATGGCAGTAGACCTGCAACTGTGCACCCCGTGCCAAACCTGCCGCTTCAGCTCGCTGGGCGATTTCAGCAGCAGTACGAAAGCGGCCATTTTCCAGCACATCTTCCCAGAACAACAGGCGGGAATGAGGGATACGCCCAGCGCGATGGCAGCAATCGTGCACGAAGCTGCCATCAAATTCTGACGGACGCCGCGCGTCAACGTTGAACACCGTTTTACCATCAGCGTTGATGACCTGTTGACGGCTGCTGACCCAGCGGCTGTCCCAACTTACGACAGCGTGTTCTGAATCTTGTGTGACGGTGTAACTTAATCCCTTGCCCGGCTCCAGGACGTCACCTGTCTCCCGCCAGGCATCCAATCCGCCATCGAGAATCAATGCATCGTCCCGACCCAGCAGCCAGGCAAACCAGGCACCGCGCGGCGATCGCATCCCCACCTGCTGTTCAAAAAACACCGGCGTTGCGGCCGGATAGCGATCAAACAACGGTTGCAGCGCGGCAGCAGCATCGGCTGCCATCGCCGCCAACCCGGCAGGGGTGCTGTCGGCGATAAAGTAATCGTAAACGTTGCAGTGCTGCGCACCGGGCAACGTATTGGCTTGCCATTCGGCAGCGTCACGCACATCAATCAATAAAAAATGTTCGCCGCGTGACTGTCTCAGCCGCAGCGCACTGGCCTTAATGATCATGCGTGACTCCATTAAATAATGTTTGCCAGTTTCCAGGCTGCTGCTGCTCGGCCGCTGTCAGCACGCGGGCGGCGAGGGCGATATCGAAAACGTTCAGCCCGAAGGAGGAGAAGTACACGCTATCGTTAGCGTCAGGTCGCCAGCCATCTAGCACCAGCGAGGTGAGATCGGCCGCGACTTCGTGCTCGGCGAATTCCCCCGCGCGGAACATCTGGAACAAACTTTTGGCGCTGCGCTGGGCGAAATCGCCCCATGCATCCACCACCACCTGGCGGCTGGCTTTGATCGCGGCAAAGCTTACCTCGTGATAGCCCACCTGGATTATCAGACGGCCCGCACGTACCGCTGGCGCATCGACAATGGGTTGCGTCGCGCTGGTACAGGTGATCACCGCGTCATACGGTTTTGCCAGTGCCGCGTCGAGATCGGGCTCGGGGGTGATGCCGTTAAGGCCAGACATATTTTCCGACGTGCGATTCCACACGCCGATTTGCGACAGCGTCGGAAACAAGGTCTGCAACATACGCAGATGCGCCCGGGCGTGAAAACCGGCACCCAGCAGTAACACGCGTTTTACCGCACGGGGCGCGGCATATTGCAATGCCAGCGCGCTGACGGCAGCGGTACGCGCGGCAGTTAATGCGCCACTGGCAACCAGGCCGCGTGGCACGCCACTGGCGGCATCGTTGATCAGCGTTACCGCCAGGGCGGCAGGTAGCGCATCGGGTCGCTGCGGGCGGTGGGCGGTCCACTTGACGCCCGCAGCGTTAAAATGTCCGCCAACCCTGGCGGGAAGTGCATAGGCTTTGCCGAGCGGTGTCGCGAGGTCGATATGGTTTTCGGCAGGCATCTGCGTTTCACCGGCGCGCATTAACGTGACAACGTCACGCACATCGGCCAGCGCTAACGCCGGATCGTCGCCGCCGAGCAGCGCCACCGTGGCTTCGTCCAGCACGCGCATTTATTGCTCCAGCAGCCGGTCGGCAAACGGATAGAGCGCCGGAGAACCACCGCAATGCACGAACGTCACGTTGGCACCTTGCGGAATACGCCCCTGTTTAACCAGCGATATCAGGCCGTGCATCGCTTTGCCGGTGTAGACCGGATCGAGCAACACGCCTTCCTGCTGCGCCAGTTGGTAAATGGCGTCGATACCGCCGGCTGATGGGATGCCGTAAGCTTCACCGACATAGCCATCTTCAATCCAGATATCGTCGGGTTGCCACTGTTGCGGCCATTGCAGCAAATCAGCACAATCCTGCGCCATGCCTGAAATACGCGGCTGGAACCAGTCGGCTTTGGCACTGACGCTGATGCCGATCACTTTTGTCTCAGGCCAGTAACGGCGCGTGCCAACGTGCAGTCCCGCGAGGGTACCGCCGGAACCGGTCGGTGCTACCACAAAATCCGGCACCGGGGCGGCGCGCTCAGCAAGCTGCGCGCTGATTTCCTCAACCGCACGTACATAACCCAGCGCGCCGAGCGGTGTGGCACCGCCCAGTGGGATGATCATCGGCTTCTCGCCGCGGGCGCTGGCCGCATCGGCGTGCGCCTGCATCGCCCCTTCGATCTGGGTGAAATAACCGTCCGGGTCGAGGAATTGCACCTCGGCTCCGAACAGCTTATCGAGCAGCAGGTTTCCCTGCCAACTGGCAGGCGGGTTGCCGCGCAGCACCAGTACCGGACGCATACCAAACTTACGCGCCGCCGCTGCTACCATGCGGGCGTGGTTTGACTGATGTCCACCGGTGGTGATCACCACGTTGACGCCGGCCTGGCAGGCCTCTGCCATCAGGTACTCCAGCTTACGGACTTTGTTGCCGCCGCCGCCGAAGCCACTGTAGTCATCACGTTTGATGGTGAGATTTATGCCTAATACCTCCCCAAGCCGCGGTAGCGGCTCCAGCGGCGTGGGGAAGAACCCCAACGGCACGCGTGTAAACTCATCGACTGTCTTCATTAAAATTACCTGTAATATTTTGTTTTAGTACTTCTCTGGTGTTTCCCTGGTGTGGCGCGACCCGACCAAAGGTCGAGTCAGAAAATGCGGTGAGCCACAGGCTCAGTGACTGCTGGAAGCGCTCCAGTCCAGTCAGGGTGACAAATTCGTTTACGGCGTGGGCGTTGCCGCCGTGCCCCAGGCCGCCAATTAAAAAAGCGGGGGCGATGGCAGTGAAGGCATACGCCGGGGCGCAACCCGGTGCCCACGGCCAGATTTGCGGCTGTGCGCCCAGCGTCTGATAGCTGGCGATCAGTTCATCGACGCCGCTGGCGTGGCGACCGAAACGAATTCCCGGATAGCGATCAACCAGTTCCAGCCGGGTGCCGGTCAAATCCGGCTGTTCAAGGCGCTGCTGCGCGGCTGCAATCATCGCATCCTGATCAAACGCAGGCGGGATACGGAAAGCCAGTTCGGCGCTGGCTCGGAACGGGATCACGCCACGACCACCGACCGGATCGCTGTGCAACTCGGCCAGCGTCAGCACGGCGCTGCCGAGCAAGGTTTGCAAACAAGTGACCGCGTCACCGGTAATCATCAGACGCTGGCTGCGGCGGAAGTGCAGCTCATCATCGATGCTGAACGACTGCGCCAGCGTTGCCAGCAGCGCGTTAGCCTCGGCATCCGGCGTGATGTAGCCCAGTACACCGCTGTCAGCGGCGGGGGCGATGGCGTCCAGTGCCTGCACCAGACGCCAGGCGGGATTGGCTATCCATCCGGCGTTACTGGCGTGAATGGCGGAGGAAGGCCCGCCCCATTCGCCGCCGTTGACGCTTAAGCGTCCGGTGGCGAGGCCGGTAAAGCCGAGATAGACGCGAGGTGCGCCGCCGCCATATTCGCACAGCGACGGAAACAGCACCGCCTCAGCCGGTGCCACCGGACAGGGCTGTTGCGCGAGGTAACGCCGCAGCGTGCCGCTGCCAATTTCCTCTTCGCCTTCCAGCAAGATTTCGAGGTTGACCGCCAGCTGGTTGTTCTGCAACAACTCCCGCAGCACAATCAACATCCCCGCCACCGGGCCTTTGTTGTTCTCTGCACCGCGTCCGACGAACACATCGCCTAAATCGTCCCAGTGGCAGACGCCACCGACGAAGGGCGGCACATCCCAGCCCGCGTCATCCGCAGGCATCACGTCGTACATGTTGTACAGCACCACGGTTTTGCTGGCACCGGTATCAATACGGACATGCACCACCGGCGGCTTGTCGGCTGCCTGGCTGGCAACCGGATAAATCACGCGGGCGTTCAGGTGCGTCACCATCCAGGATTCGAGCCACGCGGCCAGGCCGTGTTGCGCGTCAAGCTGTCCCGACACGCTTGGCCAGCGTGTCAGTTCACTCAGCAGTTCCAGGGTGGCGTCGAGTCGGTTCACAGGCGGATCCTCGGGTTCAGCACCAGATACAACAGGTCGATCAGCAGATTAATCACCACAAACACCAGCGCGGCCAGCAGGACGATCGCCTGTACCAGCGGGAAGTCGCGGTTTTGAATCGCCTGAATCGCCAGGCGACCAATACCCGGCCAGGCAAAGATAATTTCTGTCACCAGCGCGCCGCCGAGCAGCGAAGCGAAGTACATACCCTGCACCGTCACCACCGGGATCAACGCATTACGCAGGCCATGTCGCACCACGATACGCCACTGACTTAACCCTTTGGCACGCGCGGTGCGGATATAATCCTGTTGCAGCACTTCCAGCAGGCTGGCGCGTGTCAGACGTGCCACTGCGCTCATATAAAAGGCACCGAGGCTGACGGCGGGCATAATCAGCGCAGTGAAACTGCCGTAGCCACTGGAGGGCAGCCATTGCAGATGCAGGCTGAAAAATAAAATCATCAGCAGTCCGAGCCAGAACACCGGAATGGCCTGACCACTGAAGGCCACCAGGCGGCAGATCAGATCCCAAAAACTGTGCGGGCGCAGGGCGCTGATAATGCCGAGCAGCAGGCCAAGCAGGGAACTCCAAACCAACGCGCTGATGGCCAGTAGTGCCGTCGCAGGCAGACGTTCACCGATTAATGCCAGCACCGGCTGGCTGTAGCGCAACGATTCACCAAAATCGCCTTGCAACACGCCACTCAGGTAGTGGCCGTACTGCCACAACAGTGGGCGGTCGAAGCCCATGCTGTGACGAAAGGTATCAATCTCCTGCTGGCTGGATCCGGGGGGCATCATCAGCGCAGCCGGGTCGCCGGTCAGGTGCAGGCTGAAGAAAATCAGCAGCGATACGCCGAATAACACCAACACCGATTGTCCGAGGCGATTGAGTAAAATGTTCAGCATATTAATCCAGCCTCGTATGGGTGCGGCGCAGCAGGGCGTCGCCCAGCAGGTTGCAGCCAATCACCAGCGCGGCGATCACCAGACCGGGATACAGCACCAGCCACTGTGCCAGCAACATATACGAACGACCTTCACCGATCAGATTGCCGAGGGTGGGCGTCGGCGGCTGAATGCCCATGCCGAGAAAACCCACTGAGGCTTCCAGCACAATCAGACGCGGAATATCCAGTGTCAGCAGCACCACCAACGGGGTGAGCAGATTAGGCAGGATATGACGTAACAAAATACGCAGTGGCGAGAATCCCATCGCTTTCACCGCCTGGATGTATTCCAGCTCGCGAATTTCCAGCGTTTTGGCACGCGCCACACGGGCGTAGATCGCCCAACTGGTCACCCCCATGATGACGATAATGTTGGTGGTGGACGTTCCCATCAACGCAATCACCAGCAGGATCAGCAGGATAAAGGGCACCGCCAGTTGGATATCGATCAGGCGCATAATCAGGGCATCAACCCAACCGCCGGCATAACCGGCAATCATGCCGAGCGCCACGCCGACCACCGCACCAATCGCGGCGGCTAGCACTACCACCAACAGCGACAGGCGCGTACCGGCGAGGATGCGGGAGAGCAGGTCGCGGCCCAGTTGATCGGTGCCGAGCAAATGGCCGCCAGTGCCGGGCGGCAGGAACATCTCGGTTAGCTGGTTGGTTAACGGGTTCGGCAATGGCAGCCACGGAGACAGCAACGCCGCCACGATCACCACCAGCAGCAGCGCGCTGCCGATGATGGCATCACCGTAAAAAATACGGCGTGGCCGACGTTGTAAGGCTGCTGCCGGGGTAATCATTTCAGCCTCAGATCAAACAGCGGGATACGGGCATCGACACGGCCTTTAAAGGTCAGTGCGTCGCTGTGCGCATACAGCGTGTCTTCGCGATACAACGGGATCAGCGGCTGCTGTTCAGCAACGCGTTGCTGAATCTGTTGCAGCAGCACTTTACGTTTCGCGGCATCCACCGTCTGGCGGCTCTGATCCAGCAACTTATCCATTTCAGGATCGTTCACCGTTGAGTAGGGTTCGCCGCTGTGCAGAATCGGGAACAGGGCGGCATCGGCGTCCAGTGTCTGGGTCGATCCCCACGCCAGCATATACATCGGGGCTTGCTTCTGCGCCGCGACCTGCTGGGTATAAACCGACCATTCCGGCACTTCGAGCTGGGCTTTCACGCCGATCGCTGCCAGATCCTGCACGATCGCCTGGGCGACATCCGCGCTGGCGATATAACGACGTGGTGCCTGGAAGCGCAGGGTAAAGCCATTCGGATATCCGGCCTGCGTCAGCAGGGTTTTAGCTTTGGCGACATCCTGGGTGGTGGCGGGTACCGCCAGATAACCGAAATCATTGGCTCCCGCCATAGTACCGGTCGGCGTGCCGTAGCCATGCAGCAACTGCTGGGTATACGCCTGACGATTCAGCGCCAGCGACAGTGCCTGACGTACACGCACGTCGTTCAACGGTTTTTCGTTGTTTTTCAGACCGAGATAGATGGTTAACCCACCGCCTTTGACCTGCTCCAGCGCAACGCCAGGGCGATTTTTCAGCGCAGGCACCAGATCGGCAGGCACGCTTTCCACCAGTTGGACTTCCCCGGTCAGCAATGAGGTGATACGGGCGGTGGCCTCCGGGATCGGACGCCAGGTGACGCGGTCAATGGCAGGTTTGCCACGCCAGTAAGCGTCATTGGCGACCATCACCACTTTTTCGTCCGGGATAAAGGTATCCAGCTTGTAAGCTCCGCTGCCAATCGGTTTGCGCGCGAATTCGCTGGCTCCCACTTTTTTCACATAAGCGGGCGGGACAATATAGGTCGGATAACGGCTCATGCGGGTTGGCAGCAGCGGATCCGGACCGTTAGTATGAATCAACAGCTGATAGTCGTTGACCACCTCGACCGATTTAATGGTGCGGATGTAGGAGATGGTCGGTGCGTGGTTGGCGGGGTCAAGAATGCGGTCAATGGAGAATTTTACCGCCGCGGCATTGACCGGCTCGCCATCGGTGAAATTCACCCCTTTGCGCAGGTTAAATTGCCAGGTGGTGTCATTGATGGCTTTCCAGTCGGTCGCCAGGCCCGGTTGCAGCGACATATCATCGGCGCGACGTACCAGGGTATCGAAAATATTATCCACCAGCGTGGCAGCTTCTTTGAGAAAGCCGGGATCCATAGCCGTGGCTGATGCGGGTTGGGCGATGGTTAACTCTGCCGCCTGCAAACTGGCGGGTAACAGGGCAAAAAGCAATGCGGTGGTAGCAAACTTCACTGCAGGTAGTCTCATAAACTTCATCCCAAAATGCATTCGGTAACGTAGTGAAAAGAGTGTTGCTGTGTTGATCGTGCTTCGCTTGTTTTGTAATACATGATATATCCTATAGCGGGACGTTTTGGCAACAAAACATTTAAACTTCTTACCATTTGCACAATCCGGGAAAGGAAAAAACGCATGATTGAGATGGAAAAAGCACAGCGACTCAGCCTGACCGCCCAGGTAGAAGCCACGCTGCGTAGCGCCCTGATTGTCGGTAAGCTCAAGCCCGGCGCGCGCCTGGTCACCCGTGATCTGGCGGCCCAGCTGGGTACCAGCATCACGCCGGTACGTGAGGCGTTACTGCGCTTAGTTTCCGCTGGCGCACTCAACGCAACCCCGGCGGCAGCGTTTTTGGTCCCGGAAATGACACTAGAGCGATATCAGGAGATCACTCTGATACGTAAGCAGCTGGAAGGGTTAGCGGTGCGGATGGCAACACCGAATATCACGAAAAAACAACTTTCTGAGCTAAAAAAATTGTGCGATCGCTTTATGCAGGCCAAGTTGAGTGGGGAGGTTGAAGCTGCGTTGGAGGCCAATCGTGCTTTCCGCTTTACCCTGTATGGGTATGCAAAAATGCCCACGTTGTTGCTGCTGATTGAACAACTGTGGGTGCAGATTGGGCCTTGCCTGAATTATCTCTATCCGCAATCGATGGAAATGGCCAAAGCACATAATTACGATCACCTGCTGGAGGCGCTGCAGACCAAAGATGTGGTGCTGGCGGAGCAGGTGGTGATGAAGGCGATTGATGACGGCGCGGCGATTTTGCTGAGGACGTATTTTGTTTGATAATTTTCTGGGGCGCGATAAATCGCGCCGCTACAAAAAAGCTAAAACTCGTCATTGAACCGACACCCAACTATAACCGTTCAGGTTTTCCAATACCCTGCGACGGATTCTCATGAGCTGCTTTGATCAGTTCTCTGACGCGTTCAAACAACGTTAGTACAAGAAAACTTAACTCCCCCAGCGGCTACGCAGATAATTCACGGCCTGCTGCGTTTGCGGCTGATTAAGGTAGTTTTCTCTGAACAGAATCGTGCCGCTGATTTGCGGCAGTGATTCATTTAAATCCAGCTGTTTTTTCAACTCCGGCACACCGCCGTTGACCGTCCAGTCAGGTTCACTCTTTGAGGGTTCACCCACTTTATACAATGCCACGCCGATATAGAGGCGGGTATGCGTCGGTTTCACCACATTCGCCCACCAGTTTGCCAGCACATCATAACGCGCCGCCTGACGTGAGAACGGCCAGTAAATTTGCGGGGCAATATAATCCAGCAAGCCCATTTGTACCCACTGACGGGTGTCGGCAAAAGCCTCATCATAAGCTGCCGCCCCTCGGGTATCGGAACCGGAGGGATCATGCGACAGGTTGCGCCATACGCCAGCCGGGCTGACGCCAAACTCGACACTGGGTTTCAGCTGTTTAATGGTGCGAGACACCTGCTCGATCAACAATTGTGTATTGTGACGTCGCCAGTCGGCTTTGGACGCAAATCCCTGACCATATTGGTGGAACGTCTGGCTATCATTCAGGGCAGACCCCGGAGATTCGGCGTAAAAATAATCATCAAACTGCACCCCATCGACCGGATAATGGCTAACCACTTCCGCTACAATGCTGGTGATCCAGTCGCGTGCCGCGGGTATGCCAGGGTCAAGCACAAAACGATCGCCAGCAGTACGGATCCAGTCACGATGCAACACAAACACACTGGCAGGATGAAGCGACAGGGTGGCGTTCAGTTCAGCCACGGTGGATGGCTTGGTGTTGACTGAGACGCGATAGGGGTTAAACCAGGCGTGCACTTTCATGCCGCGCTTATGCGCTTCGTCCAGAATAAATTGCAGCGGATCATAACCAGGGTCGGCCCCGATCTTACCGGTCAGCATATCGGACCAGGGCAGAATTTTAGAAGGCCACAGCGCAGTACCATCCGGTTTTACCTGGAAAAATACGGTGTTGATACCCAGGCTCTTTAACTTATCCAGTTTATCTGTGAGCGCTTTTTGCTGCTGGCTGATGCGGCTGGCGGCACTGCTGGTATTCACCGACGCGACCGGCGGCCAGTCAAGGCGTGAAACGGTTGCCAACCAGACGCCGCGCATCGGTTGCTGATCGGTTACCGGTTTCGTCGGTAAAGGGGGCTGCGCAACGGTCGGTAGCGGGGTGACCAGTGATTTTGGCGGTTGTGACGTGCAGCCAGCAACTGCCAAAGCGACCGCGACAAGCCAGCCACTCCTTTTCAGCGAGAGGGTGATGATAAGCTCCGGTTATTCTGATGATCCTGTAAAAAGGACATTTTCTGAGTTAGGCGATCAAAGTCAAGCCGGGCGCAATGCTTTTCGTACATGGACAAATTCTGCACAGTTTTATGTCCACTTTGTACAGGCTGAGGCATGGGCAGAGGTGGAGTTACCGGCACGCCGGTAGCTCTCTTGTATATGTAGTCCATCAACGACAAGATTAAGGACAAATACGATGAGTGATAAAAAAATGATTTCAATCGATCAATTCAATCCTGAGGAGCGGTTGGCGGTTGAAGAGGTGTTAAGGGGATTGGTGCAAAAGTATCGCCAGCGCACCGGTAAGGAACCCGATGTGAAAAAAGAGAAGGAATTCACCACCGAGGCACGACAGCAAATCATGGCGCTGAAGCAGGCTAAAGAGAAAGCGCTGGCAGAGAAAGCGAAAAAGAAACCGTTGAAAAAGAAAAAACCGGAGTCGCAGGCGGCCAGTGAGGTCAGCGACTTCAACTGGTCGGCCTCGGTGATGAAAGGGCGACGTTAACTCAACAATCCCGCGCCAACATTCACCGACAATCCAAGAATCGCCAGATTAAAGACAAACGAAATCACCGACTGAAGCAGCGCAATCTGGCGAATGTCGGTGGTGCCGGTAGCCACATCGGCGGTTTGTGCTGCCACGGCGATGGTGAAGGAGAAATAGAGAAAATCCCAGTATCCCGGATTGTCCGGTTTCTCGGGAAAGATCATCGGAGTGACCTTATGACTTCGGTGCAAATAGTGATGATGGGCGTAATGCAGGGCGAACGATGTTGGCAACAATGCCCATGAAACCACCAGGGTGCTGGCCGTCAGCAGCAGATGTAACACGCGCGGCGTGCCGGTAAGGTGTTTTAACGAGGGCAGCTCGATAAGGATAGCCATCAGACTGACCAGACAACCCAGCGTCACCAGGCTTAGCACCAATGTCGCGCTCTCATCCTGTTGTCTGGCGATCTGCGGAATATCTTTCACGTCGGTACGAAGCATGCGTAGCCAGACGAGGATCAAATACAGCCACGCCAGTACATTCCAGCCAATCAACAACCGTTGCAGATAACCCAGTTGAGTGGGAAGCAAAAAAAAGCACAGTAGCCCGGCGGCAATAGACACCAGAAAACGCAATCGGGTGCGTAGGTGAGTTCGGAAAGAAAAATCCATTGTTATTATTGCCCGACAAAATAAGCGTATAGATTAACTATAGGCGTGGAGGGCAGCGTAGTGTGTCCCTCCACGCCGACAATCACACATCCAGCCGATGAATTACATTTACAAACTCGTGCACACCGCGATTAATCTCTCGCAGGCTGCGTGACAAATCGCTGATTTTATCCTGTTCAGACACCACAAAATGCTTAACCTCATCCAGCTGGTGATACATCTGCTGGATCAGCCGTGCATTTTCCTCCACGACCTCGGTGATTTTATGTGTGGCGGTAGCGGTAGAAGCCGCCAGTCGCCGCACCTCGCCTGCGACAACGCTAAATCCACGTCCGGCCTCTCCCGCTCTGGCCGATTCGATGGCGGCATTCAGCGCCAGGATATTGGTTTGTGAGGCAATCAGGTTAATGGAGGCGACCACTTCGCTGATACTTTTCGCTGACGCGCTCAATTGCGCGCCGATCTCAGTGGCGGCGTTAACCTGCACCGACACCAGTCCGGAATTACGGACAGTCTCTTCAAGTACCTCGTTGGCGTTATGGGTAATTTGTGATGTCTGTTCTGAAGTGGTGACTGCGATGTCTGCCACCCGTTTTGCTGCCTCGACGCGAGCGGTGATATCCGAGGCGATTTTGATCACCTTGTAGACCTTGCCGTCAGCGTCGAATACCGGATTGTAGCTGGCTTCAAGCCAGATGCGTTCACCACTGGCGGTTTTACGTTCAAAGCGACCGACAAAGTGCTGACCCTTGGCGATTTTCTGCCAGAAATCCGGATTTTCACGGTAAAAATTGTCATAGCAGAACAAACGGTGATGTTTGCCGATAATCTCCGGCAGGGTATAACCCATATGCGTAAGGAAATTGTCGTTAGCAGTGAGAATATGGCCGTCGGGAGTGAATTCAATCACGGCCATAGAGCGGTCCAGCGCCGTGATTACCGCTTCTTTTTGCTCCAGTTCCTGGTGTCGCGCGGTGATATCGCTTGCCACTTTAATCACCTTGTACACCTTGCCTTTATCATCGCTGACCGGAAAATAAGTGGCGCTGAGATAAAATCGCTGATGCTGATGGTTAAAGCGTTCGAAAATACCGGTTACTGACTCACCTGAGGCGAGCCTCTGCCAGAAGTGGCGATATTCCGCCGTGTGGGTGTAAGCAGGGCTACAGAAAATCCGGTGATGTTTGCCCTGAATTTCTCCCAGGTTGTAGCCGGTAACATCGAGAAACTGCTGGTTGGCGCTGAGTATTTCGCCATCGGGCAAAAACTCAATCCATGCCACATGTTGTTTGATCGCCTCAATATCCTTCGCAATGCCACCATCTCTGGAAAAATGCAAAAAAGAGCCCGACTTTTTAACACCAAACATAAGACACCCCAGGAGGTTATCGTTATCCCGATTAATAAATCGCCTGCCGCGTATGACGGCTGCGCATGATTTTCCCTGCCGGACACTTGATCATCCGCCTGACATGGCGAAAGAGGGGTCTCTGCTGCGCAAAGCGCGCAGGCCGGGATGTGTTGATCGTCCTTTGTCTGGTGTTGTGTAAACGAACGGAGAGTAAACTGAAAACATCGTCCCACATTTCAGTATCGGCAGAAAACACAGAAACTTCATGAAAATTTTAGAGGCATTGGTGGTGATAAGCATTGATTATAGTGAAAGTTCTTACTTTTCTGGCTGAGGGAGAACCCGTCAATTTTAATCCAGGCAGGGATGCTGACCATGAGCACAATTACCCGTTCGCTCACGCAACTTCACCATCTGACACAGGAGATAGTGAGATTTCAAAAAGCCTCAATATCGCTCACATCAATAAAAATCGGGAGATGGATTTTATTAAAGCTTCTGGAGAGAAAAGCCTGGAAGATGCCGTTAGTAAATTTCATACGGACGTCGATTTCAAGAAAGCTGTCAGAATTAATAATGCTGATACAATATCAATATTAGCAATGGAGTTGCATTACGCTTTTCTAACTTTTTCGGATAATGCTGCTGGTACATGAAGTGACAGGACTTGCAAAAAAATAGTGTCGTTACGTAAATTCTGAGAGAAACGCAGGGGGATTGGGCGAGAGATTTTGCGTAGCGCTGGCAGGTGTGTTCCGGTTATTCCGTAGCGGCGCGATTTATCGCGCATCATCCAGCGATGGTGACGTAAAACCTGCGCGATAAATCGCGCCGCTACGGGAGAGGTGGTATTCCGGGATTAACGGGATATCGTATTTAACATAATCATGATTATGTGCACTTCCATATAGAAGCAAAGCTGACTTAGCCGTTATCGGACAGCATTATATTGCCGCTACTTCTTTCCGCTTCCAGAAGTCATTAATCAGAAATGGTTACTTTTTTCCAGGGAAAATTAAGCTTGTGTGTCACTGTGAAATACGCGGGTAAATAGAAATGGGGTTATGTTACCTATTATCATAATAAGTTTTTTATATGACACGATCGTTAAATTAACCCTACTTTAACAATACACACTTATCTCGATCATAAAAATGGATGTCATAATGTCTGTGGTCACATGTTCCCGTAGCTCTCATGCCTCTGTTGTTTTCTCAGCGACCGACAATAATGCTTCTAAATTGCGTTCATTGACCTTCGTGGCCAATACCGCAGACGCCCAATATTCTGGTGCCAGGATTACACGGCAACGATCGTATTCATCTCCGGCCCAAATCAGCGGTTCATTAACCGAGTCGCAAGCTACCGGAGGCAAGGACTTTATTGTTATTGATATACCAGAACAGGAAACTGAACTGCCCGCTGTTCAGTCTTCTCATCTGTTAAGCAATATCGGTAATGTTGCCGCACGTAGCCTGGCGTCGGTCGCGGTGTCTACC
This sequence comes from Pantoea sp. X-Soil-TKNS-1279, assembly GCF_059730565.1. Lineage (NCBI taxonomy): Bacteria > Pseudomonadati > Pseudomonadota > Gammaproteobacteria > Enterobacterales > Erwiniaceae > Pantoea > Pantoea sp. X-Soil-TKNS-1279. Next base: position 103,920 of record NZ_AP035952.1, read on the forward strand.
GGGGTACGTGAAGTGGTCAGACGCGTGGTGCTCCCGGCGGTGGCACCTGCCACGCTCAGCGCATTGGCGGTTGGCTGCGGTACGGTATCTCTGGTAATGCAGGGGGGATCCCTGGCCTGGGATTGTTATCAGGGAAGACAGACCACGCAAAACGTTTGCGCGCGTGTGGGAAGCATCCTGTTGGCAGGCGGTTCGATGATTGGGTTGGTATGCAGCGGCGGATTGTCCCTGGCGGCGGCACCCTTAATCTCTGCGGTGGTGGTGTATGTCCCGATCCGGGATTTCATTCAATATTTTCTGCCACTGCGTGACAATGTCACTTCAGAGGTGGATTTTCGTGCTGTTCTCAGCGCAGCGGCAGCGTATGCCGTCAACCAAACGGCCGTCAGTCTGGGGATGATAAAGTTTGCCGATGTGCTGGAACCGCTGCTTGGCCCGGTCACGGCCAATATCGCTGCCGTGACCAGCCTGAATTTTCTCGGCGAAACCGCAGAAGAGTTAATCACCCGCCACATCAAAGCCTGGTACGCTGGCGAGCCAGACTTGCGGATAGATTTGCATCCACGTTGCGCCGAGGAGATTACCTGGCAAAGCGTATGCGAAACCTTTACCGATCCGGTTGCTGGCCGGGCCTCATTATTCACGGCAAGTTTTGCTAACTCCTTTGCCATCCCCGGCGGTGATCTGGCAGCCAGTGGCGCTGTTGGCCTGACGCTGGGGGTGGGTTTTCCGCTGTTCACCTATAGCGCCGATCATCCAACCCCGTCGACTCCTGTGCTGTCAAATCGCCGCGAGATAACCACCATCGACATAGATTACCTGTCCGGTGAGATACTTTGACGCATCGGAGCAGAGGAAAATGGCGGTGCCAACCAAATCATCCAGTTCACCAAAGCGGCCAAGCGGAATTTTTTGCAGCATCGCGGCGCACCAGACGCTGTCTTCATAGAATTCGGCGGTCAGATCGGTGCTGAAATAACCTGGCCCGAGGCCATTTACCCGAATCCCCTGCCCGGCCCACTCCGTTGCCAGCGTGCGGGTTAGCCCCGCCAGCCCCGATTTCGAGGCACCATAGGCGGCCGCTCCGGGCACACCGACTTCGCTGGTCAACGAACAGAGATTAAGGATCGCCCCGCCGCGCCCCACCATACCGCGTGCGGCAGCCTGAGCGACGAAAAACGCGCCTTTCAGGTTGGTATCCATGATGCGTTGCCACAGCGCTTCATCGACGTCGAGCGACGGGCACAGTTGCTCAGTCCCGGCGTTGTTGATCACCACATCAAACGGCGGCAGGCGGGCAAAAAAATCGCGGATCGCCTGTGGTTGTGAGACATCCAGCGGCCAGGCTTCGGCTTGTGGATCGATCTGGCGCAGCGCGATCAGCGCGTTATCCAGCGTGGCCGCATCGCGCCCACACAATGTTACCTGTGCGCCCGCCTGCGCCAGACCCGACGCCAGCGCAAAGCCTATGCCGCGTGAGCTGCCTGTCACCAGCGCGCGTTTTCCCTGGAGCGAGAATCGTTCTAATCCTTTCATGGGGTGATCACCGTTTTTAACCAGGGGCTGCGACCAGCAATCAAATGTGGGTAGATGTCCGGCACGTCATCAAGGCCGATGGCAGGCGCGACCAGCGTCGCCAGTTTATCCGCCAACTGTGGCAGCAAGGCCAGCGCCTGGCGTTGTTCATCACGAAAAACGCTACACCCCACCAGGATGATTTCCCGCTCCACCAGGCGGTTCATATCGAAATCCGCTGAATGGTGGAATAACCCCACCAGCGCAACCCGTCCCCCGCTGCTGATCTCTTCCACCAGCTGGCTTAATACCGCATTGATCCCGGTGGCCTCCACGGCAAAATCAAACGGGCCGGGTGGCTGCAACGGAATCAGGTCTGCCAGCCGCTGGAAACGCTCGGTGTTCGGCTCAACCAGTTGCACCTGGCAATGCGCCACCTCATGCAGCAGCAAGGCGACCAGCCCGCCGATGGTGCCCCCCCCGGCGACCCGCACCCGCGCCCCAGGCGCAAGCTGCAACTGGTTCACCACCCGCAGCGCCACGCCCAGCGGTTCGCTGAGCACTGCAATCTGCGGCGGTAAATCGTCTGTCACCCGAAGCAATCCGTGCGCCGGTAACAGGGTTTGCTCGGCGAAACCGCCATCGCACACTTCCCCGACAAAGCCCAGCTTCTCGCACAGGTTGAAGTGCTGCCGGGCACAGGCCGGGCACTCACCGCACCAGACGCGGGAGTCCGCCACGACCCGATCGCCCGGACGAAAATCGCTGACGTCCGGGGCGCAAGCCATCACCTCGCCCATCAACTCGTGCCCCGGTGTCACAGGCAGATGGGCAAACCATTTGCCGGTACGGTAGTTATGCAAATCGGAACCACAAATTCCCGCTGCCAGCACACGAATCTGCACCTGACCTGGCGCCAGCGTGGGGGCGGGAACCTCCGCCACGCTCAACTGCTCAATGCCTGCTAACCGCACAGCTTTCATGCCGTCTCCTTACACCAGTTGATTGATCCAGCGATTGAAATCATCATCCCCTTCACTCCCCAGCATCACCGCCAGCGCCAGTCCCAGCGAGGAGGTCAACGGCGTATGCCCGCTACCGCCGCCAGCCCGCAGGTCCAGTACCAGCGTCGGACAACAAAACATCGCCAGCCGCACCACCCGCTGCCAGTTACCCGGTAACCAGCCTTTCTCACGCAACCTCGCCAGCAGCGGCCGCCAGTAGTTCTCCCCTTTGCTGTCAAGGAACGCAGCACGCAACGGCGTCAGTTGCCAGTTGTGGCTGACATGCAACGTATCGCCACGGCGTACCACCGTGGCCTGATAGCGCCCGTCGGCCTGCCCGGGTTCATACAACCACAGCGGATGGGCAAAGATGTTATGGAAGGTGGCTTTCACCTCCGCCAGCAATGCCGGAATATGGCTGCCGGCGAAGGCGGGATCGAAACTGACCAACCGCGGTTGTTCGCCCTGGGTGTCATACCAGACATTGGCGTTGTGCGCATCGCCATGCGCCACGACCACACCATGCTGCGCCAACGCAGCCGGGGCCAGCAGTTGCCCGGCTTCGAGAAACAACTGACGCAGGCTGTGAGCGTAGCGCACCCCGTTGATCTCCCACTGCAACTGGCTGAGGGTTTGCCATGACAGCGTCTCGCCCGCGAGGATAAATTCTTTATCGACGTAAAAACGCTGCACGCGCCCGCCCAGTCCGGCCGGTGCATCCGGTGAAATCAACCGGTGCCAGAACAGCTGATGGATGGGTTCCGCCACGACCTCATCTACGCTGCCACGTTGCAGCGTGGGCAGGGTTTTTTGCAGAATATCGCGGTCAGCGTGTTGCTGTGCCGTGATCACCGCCGCCTGCAACGCAGGATCGTCTCCCGCCTCAATTTCCCGACAGACATCCGCCAGTCGCCGATCGTTACGCAGGGTGTAGAGCAAAATCTGTCGCCCCGGCTCACCGCAGGCGTAACAGGGGACATCCACCGCGAAACCATGCTCGCGCAGCAATTCGGCACGGTAGTACTCTTCAATGGTGTGTTCTTCGCTCTCTTCATGGTGATACTTGAAAAACAAGCGGCGACTGCCATCAAGGGTAACGTGGCCGTTCAGCGAATTGAGGCTGTATTGATCGCGGTTGATCACCACATCACTGGCTGTCCCCCCCGTGACCTCACTGATCAACTGGGTGAGTTTCTGTTGCGCCCCCTGCCAGTCACCCGCGCGGGCCAGGGTACGCGCCTGCGCGGCCAACGGTTGCCGTGGTTCAGCGGTCATCCTTCTCTCCCATCAGCGTTTTACGCAGGTCGGACACCGCCAGTGCATGACCGGGGAATCCTTCATACAGCGCGAAGCGATGGGCTTTGGTTGCCAGTGCATCGTAACCCGCCGAAGTAACATAGCCGACCGAGACACGTTTCATATAATCAAACACCGACAGCGGCCCGGCGGTTTTCGCTGCACCGTTGGTGGGTAACACCGCATTCGGGCCGAGCACAAAGTTACCGAGGGTTATCGGGGTGTGCTGCCCGAGCAGGATTTCTCCGGCGTTACGAATCTGCGGCATGACCGCCAGCGGTTCACGCGCCAGAATCTCCAGATGCTCCGGCGCGTACTGATTAACAAATTCAACCGCCGTGGCGAAGTCTTTGGTCAGCACCACGCCGCCATGTGTGCCGCACAGCACCGCCTGAGAAAACTCCGCGCGTTTCTCACTCTGCTGCGCCCAGTAGTCAGGCAGCGCGGCAATCGCCTCTTCCGCCACGCGGCGGCTCGAGGTGACCAGATACGCCGAAGAATCCGGGCCATGTTCGGATTCAATCAGCAAATCTAACGCGGCCAGCGCGCCATCGACGCTGCCATCCGCCAGGATGATGCTCTCGCTGGGGCCAGCCGGGACGCCGGGATCAATCAGATGTGTCAGTTGACGTTTCGCCGCCACCACCCACGGGCTGCCGGGGCCGACAATTTTCAGGCACTTCGGCACGCTCTCCGTACCATACGCCACGGCTGCTACGCCCTGTGCGCCGCCGCATTTATAAATTTCGGTGATGCCAACCAGTTTTGCTGCGACCAGGGTGGCGTCATCCACTTTGCCATCTGGTCCCGGTGGCGTGATCACCACCGGACGCGGTACTCCCGCTACCACCGCCGGGATGGTGGTCATAATCAGCACGCTGGGAAACGAGCCTTTCCCGCGAGGCACGTAGCAGGCGACGGCATCGATTGGGACGTGGCGATCGCCCGCAAACACGCCTGGCTGCATCTCCTTCAGCCACATCTCTTCCGGTTTTTGCGCCTCATGAAACTTACGCACGTTCTCCACCGAGAAACGAATCGACTCGATAACCTCCGGGTCCATTCGGGCAAAGGCGGCATCAAACTCTTCAGGCTCAGCGCGAATCGAGAAATGTTCCGGTTGCACCCCATCAAATTCACGCGCGAAGCGGATTAGCGCCGCATCCCCTTCGTTTTTCACCGCCTCGATAATCGGCGTGACGCGCGCAGCAAAGAACGAGAGATCAGACTCGGTGCGTTTAAAAAGCGCCTCCGGCAGGGTGTCGGCCTGGGTTAAATCGTGAAAAGTTACGGACATCGTGGTTTCCTTAAGTCAGTGGGTCGCGAGGGGCTGACGAATGCGTGACAACACCCGGTGCTGCAAATCAATGAACTCGGGATCGCGGCTCATTTCTTCATGTCGTGGTCGGGGGAGATCCACCGGGAAGGTGCTGTCGATAACGCCCTGTCCCATTACCACGATGCGATCGGAGAGCCACACCGCTTCTTCAATGTCATGGGTAACAAACATCACCGTCAGGCGATGTTTTTCCCAGATTTCAATCAGTAACTGCTGCATCTGATGGCGGGTCATGGCATCCAGCGCGCCAAAGGGTTCGTCCATCAGCAGAATTTTCGGGCGATACGACAGCGCGCGCGCAATCGCCACACGTTGTTTCATGCCACCGGAAAGTTCACCCGGCCAGCGGTCACCGGCATTCTCCAGCCGAACCAGTTCGAGATGTTGCTGGGCAATCTCACGGCATTGCTTTGCCGGGGTGCCCGCCGCCTTCAGGGCAAACTCAATGTTTTGCCGCGCGGTTAGCCACGGCAGCAAGGTGTAGGATTGAAATACCACGCCGCGATCCAACCCCGGTCCGGTGATGGATTGCCCATCCACCAGCACATCTCCGCCTTCGAACTCCTCTAACCCGGCGGCAATCGACAACAGGGTACTTTTGCCACAGCCGGATGCGCCGACAATCGAGACAAATTCGTTATCGTTCAGGGTTAAATCAATCCCATGCAGCACTCGCCGTTGGGTTTTGCCCAGTGGGAAACTTTTTTCCAGTTTGGATAAGGTCAGCGTGGCCATCAGGAGCGCCTCCGGTTGTAGCGGAATAACACGCGTTCAGCCGCGCGCATCAGTTGGTCGGTGATCAGGCCCAACAATCCCAGCAGCAGGATGTAGCCGATAATGGTGTCGGTCTGGAAGTAGCGCTGGGACACCACGATGCGGTAGCCGAGGCCAGAGGTGGAAGCCACCAGCTCTGCCAGCACCAGCCAGGTCCATGCCCAGCCCAGACTGATACGCAGCGCATCCCAGATAGCGGGCAAGGCGGCGGGTAACACAATGCGCAGCAGGATTTTGCGATCGGGCATACCCAGGGTGCGCCCCAGACCAATAAAATCTACCGGTACGCGTTTCACCGCATCCATCATCATCAGCACCTGCTGGAAAAAGGTGCCGATCCAGATCACCAAAAACTTCTGCACATCGTCGGTGCCGGTCCACAAAATGGTCAGCGGTACAAACGCCACCACCGGCATATAGCGGATGAAATCCACCAGCGGTTCGAAAATGGCTTTGAACAGGCCATAACACCCGGCCAGCACACCGATCACAATCGACATCAACGAGGAGATCATAAAAGCAATGGCGATGCGATAAAGGCTGCTCTGCACATCGCTCCATAAGGTGCCGTCACTGGCTAAGCGCACCATGCGTTGCCAGACCTGATCAAGGCCCGGCAGAAAGATCGCCGGGATCGTGCCGTTCCGGGTTGCCAGCCACCAACTGATCAGCAACAGCGCAAATACCGCGACGGCGATGCTGAGAAACTGCCCCCGTGAGGGGGCGCGACCAATGGTGAGCAGCGACCAGCGACGCCGCCGTGCATGAGAGGGACGGTTGACGGCGTCCAGTTTTAAAGAACTCATTACGCCTCCGGGGAGGATTACTGTGCGTTAACGAAGCTGGCGTCAATCACCTGCGCGGGTGTTACCGGTTTGCTGATAATCCCGGCTTCGGTTGCCGCTTTCAGGACATGCGGGAAGGTGGTGGTGCTGTATTCGCCGCCCAGTACCGCTTTGTTCTCCGCCAGGGTGTAATATTTCACGCCATCAAACGCGGTGTTGAGATCCTCGACGCTGGCGCCTACCGCTTTAGCAATAATGGCGCGATCCGCCGGGGTGTTGGCCTGATAATGCGCCACGGCAGCATCCCAGGTTTTAATCAGGGCGGCAATCTGGCCGGGTTTGTTTTTGATCACGTCATCACGTACCACCAGCACGTCGCTGATTAACCCCGGGTCAGATGCACCGCTGTAGAGCATCTTCAGGCTGGAATCCCCCTTCATCGCTACCGAAAGATAAGGTTCGTAGGTCACCGCGACCGGGACGCGTTTAGCGATCAACGCGCTACCGGCAGACGACGCCGGCATCGGCACCGGTTTGATATCACTGTACTTCAGACCCGCCTTGGCCAGCGCGCTGCGCAGCAAAATGTCGCTGGTGGTACCTTCTTCATAGGCGACCTGCTTCCCTTTCAGGTCTTTTAACGAAGTGACATCTTTGGAAACCAGCATTGCATCGGCGGTCTGACTGCGGTCCAGTAACAGGACCACTTTGACCGGCAGCCCGGCGGAGATCATGCCCATGGCGGTGTGTGTGGCAATGTTGGCGGCATCAATCTGACCACTCGCCAGCGCGGCGTTAATATCTTTATCTTCCGCGAAGTTAATCACCTCAACGTTGTCTAATCCCTGCTGCTTATACAGGTTGTGTGCGGTGGCCACATGCCATTGGCCGTAACCCAGCCAGGGTTCAATCCCCATCTTTAACGTGCCTGCTTCCGGTGCCGGTGCGGCCAGGCTACTGGCAGACGCGATCAAACCAAAGCAACAGGCCGCCGCAAGGGTCGTTTTCAACGTACGCAGAGATAGCATGCTGATTTCCTTCTGGTAAAAAGTTAAGAGTGATTGTTGTCAGAGCATGTATATACAACTGCAAGCAAATTAAGTGCCAGGATTACAGCCCGCTACAGCAAGACCAACGCGAGATGTTGCACGAAAGTTGCGCACCAATGGAGAGCATTGCACAGTTTTCAGTCAGCGCAAACAGGTTGGCTGGCAATGTTAGTGATAGCGCAGGGAGCCCGTCATGTCTGGGGGGAATTTGATTTTGCAGATAATGTGAAATGAACTGACAGATTTTCATCCCTGATGGGAGGCAAATAACAAACTTCGTATGCAATTATAAAAGACCTGATTTTATCATAAATTCAACCACCTGATTTAAAACAAAATTTTCGTTTTATTATGTGTTTTTACGATAAATCGTTACTTGTTCGTGGAATTGATGTTTAACAGACAAAAAACGTATTGTCGCGGTGGGTGCTTGAGGCTTTCTGCCTTAAGCATGCAGTTGCTGATGGCGGAAAGAGAAAAGCCCCAGGAAGATTATCCATCAACCTGAGGCTGCCCTTGATGCCTAGACAACATCAAGGTAGCCTCTTACGCGCCGCAAGGCAAGGAGGTACAAGCATGAAACAGCTGATGACGAGGAAAGTCTTCATCATTGTGATCCTTATCATTCTGGTGACGCAGAAGAATCTTTGCGAGATTCGATTGCGAACCGGAGTCGCGGAGGTCGCTGTTTCAATGGCATGTAGCACTCTGAAGTAAGATGTCACCACGGCGGGGCTCGCCCCGCCGTTTTGTTGTTGTCAGGCAAGGCACTCAGGCACCCTTCTTCATTCTCTCCTGATGGAGATCCCACTCACATTTCTCATATGGAGCCTAAAAAACAAGTGACAGTTTATTAATTAATTTGTCATTGATTTTTATAAAAATATCACAGGATATCTTGTAAAAATGAGGGCGATGTTATGCATTCGGGTAATTGATGTGCTGGCAGGGAATAAGTAGACTCGCGGCGGGTGCCTGGGGCTTTCTGCCTTATGCATGCCATTGCTGACGGCAGAAAGAGAAAAGCCCCAGGTGACTGTAAATCAACCTGAGGCCTTATCTTTATGCCTGAACAACATAAAGGTAGCCTCTTACATGCCGCAAGGCAAGAGGTAACAACCATGAAGCAGCATACGACGATAATGTTTGTCACCCTGCTGATACTGGCGGTGACAGCCGTCATCCTGGTCTCGCGTAAGGATCTCTGTGAAATACGGTATCGCACCGCAGTAACGGAGGTTGCTGTTTCGCTGGCGTGTGAAACCTCGAAGTAAGGGCCACAACGGCGGGGTTCACCCCGCCGTTCCGGTTGTTGTCAGGCAAAGGCCTTCAGGCACCCTTCTCACCCTCCGGTAGCGGCGCGATTTATCGCGCAATTACCGGAGAGTTGTCGGAAAAACAGCGCGATTGCAGTTACCCATAAACACTTAATGACGCCAAAATCCGGGTAAAGTAGTCATCCGCCCGTTTCTGGGCCAATTTACCATCGCGTGCCTCCAGAGCTTCCACCAGCGGCGTCAGCTCCCGTAACGTTTGCTCGCGCACGATGTCGCTTACCGCCGAGTGCAACGAATGTTGGCCGTCATACTGCACCGCGCGACGGTCGGCAATCACGTTATCGAAGATCTGAATCAGGAAGCGGTTACGCGTTGCGGCAAACATCGCCTGATGCACCGCGTAAATATGTTCTTTATATTGCAGCCACTCCTGCGTCTCACGAATGCCCTGCAAATGGTGGCGCATTTTGGCAAAGTCTTCTTCGGTCGCACGGGCAGTGACCAGCGTCATCATCATCGGCTCGAACAGCAGGCGTCCTTCGAGGATCTCGCTGTAAGTCGGCACTTCTTTGTGCCAGGCGGCCACCGGGCGGTCGGTGTCGCTCAACTGTTGGTTCAGGTTTTCCGACAGGTACGAGCCGCTACCCACCTTACGCGTGACTAATCCCTGCGTCGACATCATCGCCAACACGTTGCGAATGGTGCTGCGTGAGGTCGCAAAGCGGCGCGCCAGCTCACGCTCGTTGGGTAATTTATCCCCCGCTTTTAAATCCCCCTCACGGATGGCCTGCATAATTGAGCGGTACACGCTCACGGCGGCGGCGGTTTGATTGCTGGCGTGGCGCAGGCGGCGAAGTTGTTGAAACCGGGCATTCGTATTATCGGCGTCGAGGCGGCAGGTTGCCCGATGATGTGGACCAGTCGCCAACAGCAGCAAATCGTCAAACTGGAGCAGGTGGAAACCATTGTGCCGATCCTCGCTGCTCGCTCAACCGAAGCGATTAACTTTGCGCTGGTGGAACAGTACGTTGATGAGATCGTGCTGGTGCCGGAAGATCAGGTCGAGGCATCGGCGCGTGAAGTCTGGGCAGCAACCGGCCTGGCGATTGAATTGGGGGCCGCAACAGCGGTGGCTGCGGTGACGCGTCAGCTGTTTAGCCTCAAGCCGGATGAGAAAATTGCTGTGGTACTGTGCGGCAGTGGCACGAATGGAATTTAAGGGTCTTAATTAAAACTCTTAATAAGAAAAAAAATCAATAAGGGCTTTATATAAAGCCCTTTATTTGTTTCAAAGGATACGTTTTACGGCTTCAGAATATACCTCTGACCGTTCTCTTTTCCCGACTGAAACGACAAAAACAACAACCTTTTCATCAATGACCTGGTATACAAGTCGATATCCTGAGGATCTGAGCTTTATTTTGTAGCAATCAGGTATCCCACGAAGCTTATTTGCTTCAATTCTAGGTGAATCAAGCACTTCGCTCAGCTTCTTTTTAAACTGTTCACGTACCGTCGAGCCCAGCTTTCGCCATTCCTTTAGTGCCCGCTCGTCAAAATCCAGAAGATACGCCATCAGAGATCATCCAACGTCACTCGTACGGGTTTAGGACTGCGTAACCGCTCTTTAACAATCTCAACGAGTTCGGCATCTTCATCACTGAGAAGTGTTTGCTTGAAAGGCAAACGTTCATTGTCGGCTATATATTCAAGCATGAGTCGAAGCGCCTCAGAAGGGGTTACACCCATTTTTTCCAGCGCTGCATAGGATCGAGCTTTTAGCTCATCGTCGATACGTAGATTAATACTACCCATTTTGAGCTCCATAATGTAATTACAAATGTCATTACAATTATGGCGCTGCTCAATCCATAAGGCAAGCAATCTGTGACACAGGGAAAACCAAGAGCATTATTTTTTAGGACAGCACGGAATGAGAGATCCGTTGGACATGATTAAAATCCCGATACTGCGGAACATGACAATCGTGTTATAATAAAGGCCATAAATTCACCCCTTATGCATAAAATTTGGCATCAGGAGCTTTATATATGTCCCTTAATCTCTACTCTGAAGCCCGATTGCTATCTGAATTAGGGCAGCGGTTGAAAGATCACCGCCTGCGCCGCAATCTGCTGCAAAAGGATCTGGCGGCGAAAGCCGGGATCTCGGTTTCCGCCCTGAAGAACCTCGAAAACGACGGTAAAGCCACGCTGGAAAATTTTATGAAAGTGGTGTTTGCCCTGCGACTGGAAAAAGAGCTGACCGGGCTGTTTACTCCACCGGCGCTGAGTATCGCGCAGGTTGAAGCCCTGAAGCAGCCTGGCCGACAACGTGCGACCCAACGTAAGGGGAAAGGCCAATGATCAAGAACTATCACCCCCTTCAGCGACTGGAAATTATCTACCAGGGCTGGGGTGAACACTTCCCACTGGGCATTCTGGCGGCAGGCAGGGATCGCGGCCAGTGGTTGTTTGAATACTCACCAGAGGGTATCGAACGCGGCCTTGAATTGTCACCGCTGCTGCATCCGCCGGTCAGCACCACTTATGCCGACTTTGAACGACATCAGGAGGGTATTCCCGGTTTTATTGCCGACTCATTACCCGATGGCTGGGGTCGGTTACTGATGGATCGTCTGTTACGGCGTAATGATATCGAACCAGCAGCCTTGTCGGTGTTGGATCGACTGGCAATGTTAGGTGATAACACGATGGGTGCCCTCACCTATCGACCGCTGCTCGATATGCCCGAGCAGGACAACCCGCATCAGCATATTGATGACCTGATCGTCCTGGCCGGGCAGATCCAGATTGAAGTCGCCGGCCAGGACTCAGAAGTACTGCCAGAGCTGGTGAGGCTGGGTGGTTCACCACACGGCGCGCGTCCCAAGGTACTGGTAGAGTTCGATGCCGCAACTGGCCGTATTGCCGCACAACCCTTTGCGGGTAGCCATCCCTGGCTGATAAAGTTCCCCGCGGCTCAGGAAGGGGTATGGGTGTGTGCGCTGGAGGAGGTGTATGCCCGGCTGGCACGGCAGGCTGGCATCAATTTTCCTGACAGCCACTGGTTTGATTTGGGTAAAGGTTTATCTGCTTTCGGGGTGAAACGTTTTGATCGCCAGGCAGGCATGCATGTGCCAGTGCTGAGTATGGCGGGAGCATTGCAGGCTGACTTCCGCCTCCCCTGTCTCGACTACAGCGATATCTTGCAGGCAACGGGAATGATCACCCGTTCAAGGGTGGAACGGGAAATCCAGGCGCGCCGGATGGTTTTCAATGTTCTGATGAACAACCAGGATGATCACGCTAAAAACTTCGCCTTTATCCTGAATCAGCAAGATGAGTGGCAGGTTTCCCCCGCCTACGATCTGACCTTACAAATGGGGCCAGGCGGCCAGCATCAGACGTCGGTGGCGGGTTATGGCCGCGATATCAGCCGCAAAGCCTTATTAAAAGCGGCGGCATCCGCAGATATTGCGGGCAAGACGCTGAATCGTATCATTGAAGAGGTGAGCGACGTGGCAGCGATGTTTGTGCAAACGGCGCAGGCGTTGGGCGATGCAATCCCGGCCAACGTGATTAAAGCCACTGCGGATAAAATCAACGCCAATATCAGCGCGCTGGATTAATAATGAACACTTCCCGACTTAGCATAAAAATAATAACGCACGTCGAGTGATTAACAGATCACCAGGCGAGTCGGGGTTATTTCACTCGAAATACATTCTGCCATCGAATAAGCCGCCCAGTTATTTTTTCCTGTCACAGAGGCAACATAATCTTCTGTGTTGAAATTAATAACAGATGTTTCGATGCCAAATGTGGAAAGATCATGCGTTAGTGATGAAAAAAGACTCTCCACTCCCTTACTGATAGCATAATTTACCGCCCTGTCTGTCGGCGATTTTTTATCATGGGCAGAGGATACCAGGATGAGCCTGCCCTCATTTTTATATCGGAAGTACGGAATAATTTCACGTATCAGTAAGATCGGATTGGTTAATCCGAAGCTGACGGAGGATATAATTTCATCAGCTGACATATCCTCCACCGATTTTGTTAATAAGGTGTTGTCGCACAATATCACTCCATCGACACTGGAAAAATCGTCAATAACAGACTGAAGATATGAGGCGATTCCCCGGCTATCGTTTCGAGCGATCTCCACCCCAACAAATTGGTTTGGGAACCGGGACGTCAGGTCGGCAACTTTAATATAATCTTCAACAATAGCAGAGACATAGCATCCATTCTGCAATAACTGCACAACAATTTCTTTACCCAGCCCGGACTCCGCGCCAGTAACGATCCATTTCATCTTTTTCATCTGTCACATTGCCATCATCACACCCGGCATTGGTGTGGACTTGTTAGACTAATAACACAACTGCGGGCGGTTTTAATTTACCAAACTGTGCTAAACCGTGATCGACTGCACATCAATAGAACTATTTTACCTAATTGTGCGGATTTTACTTACATAGATTTACTGAGCAGAAAATGAATGTTACATACCATCACTGCGGAAATAAGTTCCCGCATTACTAAATATTACAAGCAGTGGTTTTTTCGAGGAATAAAATGAGCAAGCACATTAAAAAGCTATCCTTAGTGGTGGCAGGCCTGATCATGGCCAACGCATCACATGCAGCGGAAGTTTATAACAAAGATGGTAACAAATTAGATATTAACGGCATGGTAGTGGGTGAAAATTATATCACCAACGATCAAAGCCAGAATGGTGACCAATCGTACATGCGTTTTGGTTTCCGTGGTGAAACGCAAATTACTGACCAGCTGACCGGTTACGGATTCTGGCAGGCGCAGTGGAATTTGAATCAGGCGGAAAACGAATCCGACTCGATGTATACCCGTAAAGGTTTCGCCGGTGTTAAATATGGCGACTACGGTTCGTTCGATTACGGTCGTAACTCTGGCGTGATGTACGATGCTCTGAGCTACACCGATATGCAGCCTGAGTTCGACGGCATGACCTATAACTCAGACACCTTCCTGTTCAACCGTGGCAATGGTATGGCGACCTATCGCAACACCAACTTCTTCGGTCTGGTGGATGGTCTGAAGTTCGCGCTGCAATATCAGGGCAAAAACGACGGCGGCGGCGAGCCGGGCGTGCGTGATGTGCTGCGTCAGAATGGTGACGGTTACGGCATGTCAGCATCTTATGACATTGGCGCAGGCTTCAGTCTGGCCGGTGCGTTCATGAGTGCCGACCGTACCAACGAGCAAAACAGCGTGACCAGCGGCATTATGGGCCACGGTACCCGCGCAGAAGCCTACACCACGGCGTTGAAATACGATGCGAACAACATCTACCTGGCCTTTATGTACACCAAAGCCTACAACGCCTCACGTTTCGGCTCCAGCTCAGGCGGTGCTTACGGTTATGCCAACCAGTCTGACCTGTTCGAAGCCTATGCGGGCTACACCTTCGACTTCGGTCTGGTGCCGTTTGTGGGATATAACCAGACCCGTGCCAAAGACCTTGGTGCTTCCGGCGATGGCAACACCTATGGCAGCCAGGATCTGGTTAAATTTATCGACATCGGTGCGACCTATAATTTCAACAAGAACATGAACGCTTATGTTGATTACAAGATCAACCTGATCGACAGCAGCGAGTTCACTGAATCCGCCGGGATCAGCACCGACGATGTTGTTGCCGTGGGCCTTGTCTATCAGTTCTGATGCTTTACTGATAATAAAATCCGGGAACATGGCGTTTCCGGATTTTTTTAAAACAAACCGCGCGATCAATCGCGCCGCTACATGGTATGAAATTCGTAGCGACGCGATTTATCGCGTTTATTATTTGTACAACTCTGCGGTCATATGAACGCGGTTATTGGTGTTGGCTTCAGTAATTTTGTACTGATCACCATGCTGTGCTGCCTGAGCAGCGATTTGCGCTTCAGCACCGTCCAGGGTATCGGCGGTGACAGAAACGCTCTGCGCGAAGCTGGCAAATGACATCATAGAAAAAGCGGCGACAGCGGCGATTGACATTGCTTTGATGGTTTTCATGGTCTTATTCCTTCATTTGTTTGTGTGGAAGGCAGTGTGCCTTCGATGGAGGTGATAATAACCATAGTTATCGTTTCAGTATTGATAATTAGTGCGGTTATCGTGATCATGCTAATTATCATGATGAACGCACATTAACGCGCCGCTGAGAGGTTCGGGCACCACTGCTACATCTACCTGGAACACACGCTTGAGGATCCCAGGCTGGAGTACCTGCGCCGGCGTTCCCTGGGTGACCAGCGCACCTTGTGCCAACAGCACCAACTGGTCGCAATAGCGGCTGGCCTGATTAAGGTCATGCAGCACCGTGACCACCGTTTTGCCCTGTGCCTTTAATTCTCCCATCAGTTTCATCAGTTCGATCTGATGATTGATATCCAGCCAGGTGGTTGGCTCATCCAGCAGCACAATTGGCGTATCCTGCGCTAACAACATCGCCAGGAACACCCGCTGGCGTTGCCCACCGGATAAATCGCTGACCCGCTGCGGCGCCAGATGATCCACCCCCATCCGCTCCATCGCGACCTGCACCTGCGCCTTATCCTGTGCCGATAACCGCCCCCATAACGGCAACCAGGGATGGCGACCATAAGCCACTAACTCGGCTACGCTAACCCCTTCTGGCGTCAGATGCTGTTGTGGCAGCAATGCCAGATACCGTGCCAGTTGCCGCGCGGAAAAGCGCGCCAGGGGTTGATCTCCAATCAACACCTGTCCCTGGCTGGGGACCAACAAACGCGCCAGCGATTTTAATAATGTCGACTTACCACAGCCATTCGGCCCCAGCAGCGCAGTGACTTGCCCGACGGCAAAGTTGACGCTGACATCCTGCAAAACGCGCTTGCCCGCGTAGCCCGCAGTCAGATTCTCAACCCTCAGTTGCATCTATCGTGTCCTGATTAACAGCCAGAAGAACCACGGAGCGCCGATTAATGCGGTGATCACACCGGCTGGCAGCTCCATCGGTGGCGACAGGGTGCGTGCCAGCACATCGGCCAGCAGCAACACCAGTGCGCCCAGTAACGCGGAAAACGGCAGCAGGCGGGCATGGCGTCCCCCTACCAGACGGCGCACCAGATGCGGCACCACCAGGCTGATAAAGCTGATCGGTCCACACACCGCGACTGCCAGCGCCGCCAGTGCGACGCCAACCAGCAACACGCCGCGTTGAAAAGGGTGTAACGACACGCCAAGGGTCGCCGCACGCTCATCCCCCAGCGCCAGCAGGTCGAGATCGCGGCAGAACGCCAGACTCATCAGCAGCAACACCGGCAACGGTAACGCCAGCAGCACCATCTGCCAGTCGCGCCCCCACAGGCTGCCGGTCAGCCACAGTAGCGCGGTGTTGACATCCTGTGGCCGTGATAACAACAGATAATCGGTGACGCTGGCAAAGCAGGCGGCAAGCGCCACCCCCACCACCGCCAGCCGCAGCGGCGAGGCAGTGCCGGTCAGCCAGTGCAGCATGACCAGCGCAGCGCAGCCACCGACAAACGCTATCAGCGGTAGCCACACCAGCGGTAAGGCGGGCAACAGCAGCAGCGCCAGTAAAGACGCGAGACTGGCGGCATGATTGACGCCAAGAATATCCGGTGAGGCCAGCGGATTACGGATGATGCCCTGGATCAGCACGCCGGAAACCGCCAGCGCCGCCCCCACCAGCAACGCCAGTACCACACGAGGCAGACGGTACTCCATCACCACGAAATGCGCCTCGCTGCTCACTTGCCAGGCGCTCCACAGCGTTGACCAGGCGAATGACTGCACGCCGAGCTTCAGGCTGACCACCGCACTGATCGTCAGCAACAGCAACAACAGCGGCAACAGATAGCGTGTCGACATCAGCGTTGCCTCCTTGCCAGCCAGACAAAACCGGGCGCACCGACCAGCGCCAGCACCACTCCGGCGGGGAGTTCACCAGGCCATGCCAGCCCGCGCGCCACGATATCTGCCGACAGCAGCAGCGTGGCCCCCAGCACCATTGCCATCGGTAGCATGACGCGCAGATCGTGCCCGATCCACGCGCGCGCCAGATGTGGCACCAGCAAGCCAATAAACCCCAGCGGTCCTGCCACGCTGACGCAAGCGCCGACCAACAGCAGCAGCGCGATACTCAACCCACCGCGTACCACGCCAATATTGACGCCGAGGCTGTGCGCCGCGCTGTCCCCCATAGCCAGCACGTTGAGCGCACGCGTCTGGGTCAATACCAGCGGGATAATCACCACCATCACCGGTAACAATTGCCACACCTCCTGCCAGCGCGCATGACCAATTCCCCCGGCTAACCAGGTCAGAATGCCCCAGGCATGATCTTCCGCCAGCAGCAACACAATGCGGGTCATTGCCATGCAGAAAGCGGATAACGCGATACCGGCGAGGATCAGCCGCTGACGTTCGCGTGTGCCTGCCGCCAGGGTGACGCACAGCCAGCTAAGTGCGCCGCCGCAGGCAGCAATCAACGCCAGTGGATAGCCCTCCAGCTTCACCGGTGCAAAGGCCGACACCAGCGCGATGGCTAACGCCGCGCCACTGTTGATCCCTAACACCGACGGCGAGGCCAGCGGATTATGGGTCAGCGCCTGCAACAATCCCCCCGCCAGTGCCAGCGCCGCACCCAACAGCACCGCCACCAGCGCACGCGGCAAGCGCAGATTGAACACCACCCCCTCACCGATGCTGCCAGACTGCCCCGGCCACAACGCATGCAGTGCCGACTGCGGTGCAATCGGCACGGACGAGAAGCTGGTCAGACTAAACCAGAAGGCGCAGAGCAGCAGCGCCAGGCTCAGGATCCAACGGGTCATGGCGCAAATAAGGTGACAGCGTCACGCGCAATTTTTTCCGCGGCGAACAAGCCACGCATCCGCGCCCAACTGTTGCTGTCGACGGCACGCACATGATGCTGCTGCGCCGCGCTCAACATCCCCCACAGCGGATCGGCTTCCCAGCGCTTCACAATACTTTCCTGGCGATAGTGCGCCACCAGCAGCCAGTCCGGGTTCTGGGCCAGCAGGTTTTCGAGACCAATCGGCGTCATCGCCGCGCCATTAATCGGATCCGGTACCGTCAGCCCCAGCTCAGCCAGCACCCCGCCGGTGTAGCTGTCGCGCGAATGCAGCGTGAACTGATTTTCCCGCGACGTGCCGAACAGCACCCGCGCCCCTTGTGGTAACAGTTTGGCTGCCTCAGCGATACGTTGCCGGTGCAATGCCAGGCGTTTTTCCATCTCGGCTTTTTTACCCACCACCTCGCCAATGATGGCGGCGGATTGCAAATTTTCTGCGTATGTTTCATTGCGCGACTGAAGCAACAACACCGGGGCGATACGCTGCAACGCGGTGTAAATTCCGCTGTGACGGCTGCTGTCGGCGATGATCAGATCCGGGTGCAGGCTGCTGATGGCCTCCAGGCTGGGCTGCCCGCGCAGCCCGACCGATCGCCAGGGCTGGAGGTGCTCACGCACCTCCGGCAGCAAACGTTGCGGATCGTTATCATCGGCAATCCCCACCGGACTGATATTCACCGCCGCCAACGCATCCGCAAACGACAGTTCCAGCACCACAATCCGTTGCGGTGTCTGGTTGAGGGTAAAGGTACCGTGCTGATCCTGCACCGTCACCGCGCTGGCCTGTCCCATCAACGCCAGCAGCAATAAAAGAACGCGCATGGAGACGTCTCCCGTCAGAATTTCAGTGAACCTTGCAGATAGAAGGTGCGAGGCTGACCGGCATAAATGCCTTTGTTGTTGTCGTCATAGGAACGGGTGAAATATGCCTGATCAAACAGGTTCTTCACCCCGACCGCGAGGTTAAGGTTGGCCAGGCTGGGACCGAAAGCATAATTGGCGCGCGCGCCCCACAACATAAAGCCAGGGATGCGGCCGGTGCTGCCATCGGCGCTTTCCTGCACGGTGTTGGCGTTATCGGCAAACTGGCTCGACTGGAATTCGCTGTTGAGGTTGAAGGTCCAGTTACCTGGTTGGTAATCCACGCCGAAAGTGCCTTTCTGACGCGGAGAGAACGGCACCTGATTGCCATAGGTGTCGCCTTTTTCGCGGATCTCGGCATTGACGTACGCGTAGCTGGCGTAAACCGACACGTCTTCCAGCGCGGGCGTCAATTCACCGAGGTTGTAACGTACCTGGCTTTCCAGACCGGTATGACGCGTCTTACCGCGCGCGGTAACGGTGTCGTTAGTCTGGTTGGAGTCATACTGGTTGTTGAAATTAATCAGGAACAGGCCAACTTCTGCCGTCAGCGCACCATCGTCATAACGGGTGCCCACTTCCCAGGTACGGGCTTTTTCCGGCTCGACGCTGCCACTTTCCACCGCTTTACCGATCTGGCTGTACTGAACGGTGCCGAAAGATCCTTCGGTGTTGGCATACAGGTTCCAGCTGTCGGTGAGGTGGTACAGCACGTTCAGCGCAGGCAGCGGTGCGTTGTAACTCACGTCCTGACGCGTACCTTTGATCGCGTTGCGCTGGAAGGATTCAATATGTTCAAAACGCATTCCCGGCGTGATGGTCCAGTTACCGACATCGATACGGTCATCCAGATACCAGGCATGAGCCTCGGTGCCGGAACGGGTATCACGATCGTAAGGACTGGCGGTGGACGGCAGCTCGCCGCTGGCGGTGGGCACGTAGTAACGCATCTCATGGCCAGATTCGCTGACATAACGGTAGCCCACACCCACTTCGTGCGCCGTCGGACCCAGGTTAAAGCTCTGGCTATAGCGTGGTTCGATGCCGCGCACCCAATACTCACGCGGTGACAACGTCACGCGAGTCCCTTGTTCCAGATAGCCGCTGCGCAGCGTATGGGTGTAGAAGCCGAGGATATTGAATTTATGCTGCGCATCGGGCTGGAACTGATAGCCGAGGCTGGCGAGCTGGCGACGGCCCCAGAAGCGATCGACCGGACGGGTGGATTGCCAGCGGTCGGCGTCGTAAGCGGCACGGCTCAGGCCGCCCGGCATATCTGCCTCACCGTCGTAATATTGCAGCAGGCTGGTGAAGGTGTGCACATCGTTAGGTTTGAACTGACTTTTCAGCATCACATCATCAATGCGGGTGGCGCTGTGTTCCCGCCAGTCGCTGCCGCGCGTCCCGGAGTAGAGAATCGCGCTACCAAACCCGTTATCGGCGGTGCCCCCGACCAGCAGGTTATGCGTCTCTTTCGGGTTGTTTTGTGACGAGGTCGGGCTAAGCTGCCCTTCCACACCGGCTTCGATACCAAAATCCGCCGGGATTGCCCGCGTCACAAAGTTGACCACGCCACCGACGCTCTGCGGTCCGTAACGCACCGCACCGCCGCCGCGCACCACATCCACTGCATCCATATTGCCGAGCGAAACCGGTGCCAGCGACAGTTGCGGCTGACCATAAGGCGCAAACGGCACCGGGATACCATCCATCAGCACCGTTGAACGACTGGCAAGACGCGGGTTCAGACCGCGAATACCGAAATTCAGCGCCAGGTCATGGCTGCCGGTGCCGTTGTTTTCCGGTGCATTGACACCGGGAATGCGGTTGAGCACCTCGCGCATGGTGGTGGCACCGTTTTTAGCGAACTCTGCGCGACGGATAACATCACGCGCGCCCGGATGTTCAAACACGTCGCTTTCGCGTGCTTCACCCAGCCAGTCACCCACCACCGTCAGGCTCTGTTCATGGGGACGTTGCTTTACCGTCCACAGGTTACCCCCCAACGGACTGGCTTCGAGCTGTGAATCGGCCAGCAGGGCCGCCAGGCCATCCTGCACCGAATAGTCGCCCTGCAAGCCCGCGCTGTGCTTGTCGCGTGTCAGGGTGGCATCCAGCGACAGCGTAATACCCGCCGCAGAGGCGAACTGGTTTAATGCGCTGTCCAACGGGCCGGCAGCAATGTTGTACGGATGGGTGGCCGGTGTGGCCGCCATCACCATTCCCGAGGTGAAAAGTAATGCAGGAAGCAGGTGCAAAGCAGGACGAGAAACAGTCATAACCTCTCCAAAATTTATGATTTTTTGTGGTCTTCAGAGATAAGTCGTATGACGCAGGCAAAAGGGACAATGACGGGACAAAAAAATTTATCGCCGCGTGACCCGCACCCAATAACGGGTGATGCGATGCAGGACAACAGGCAGGGTTTGCTCCAGCGCCAGTAACGCCTGGTCGCTGTTCAGCAACGGAAAAGTACCGGTGACGCGTAACTGCGCTGCATCCGCATCGCAACGCAGCATACCCTGACGGTAACGCGCCAGTTGGTCGATCACTTCCCCCAAAGGACGATCGCTCACGCTGAGCCAGCCGTTAATCCACGCCGGGGCACGTTCGACGTCGCGGGTCAGTGCACCGAAGCGATCGGCGGTGAAGTGCAGACTTTGCCCCTGCTGTACGGTGAGGGATTGTGTTGCATCATGGTTGAGGCGCACCGCCACCGCATGTTGTGAAACGCGCAGCAGCGTGCTGTCGGGCTGTTGCTGCACGCTGAAGGCCGTACCCAGCGCCGTCATCTGCCCCTGACGGGTATAGACCCGCAGCGGACGCTGTGCCGCATCCTTGCCCGTGGTGATGGCCAGGGTGCCCTCAATCAGATCGATCCGCCGTTCCTGGGCCGAAAAACTGACATTTACTGCTGAGGCGGTGTCGAGCGTCAGCAGGCTGCCATCGTCCAGCGGGTAGTGACGGATCTCACCCCGTGCGGTGCGATAATCCGCACGTAATCCGGTGGCATACTCGCTGCGCCACAACTGCCATCCGGCACCCACGCCGACCGCCAGCAGCAACCCCTTCAGCACATGACGCCGCGTTATCTGCGAATCACGCAGTGCTTTGCTGGCCACCTCGCCCGGCATGCCCTGCATTTGTTGACGCAGATTTTCCACCTGCTGCCACGCCCATTGGTTATCCTGATTCGCATCCACCCAGCGCTGCCATTTCAGTTCCTGCTGAGGACTGACGCGTTCACCGCTGAGCACGGCGTACCAGTGCGACGCGCTGCGTAGCGCCTCCCGTTGTGAGCTGGAGAGCGGAGCCGCCACGTCACAACCCCTGCTCGAGACGAAACAGCAGGCAATGCTCGGTGGCTTTCGCCATATATTTCTTTACCGAACTGACTGACACGGCAAGCTGCACGGCAATATCGGCATAGGTGAGGTTATCCAACTGGGACAGCAGAAATGCCTGACGCGCCTTATAACCCAGTCCATCCAGCATTCGATCCAGTAATTGCAGGGTTTCCAGCTGGCTTTGTTGTACTTCCGGTGAGGGGGCGACCGCTTCAGGGAGCTGGCTGAGTAATTCCAGATATGCGTTTTCCAGCGCGTTACGGCGGAAGCGATCCACCATCACACGTTTGGCGAGCGTACAAAGAAACGATTTGGCATCACGAATATCAGACAGATGATGCCCGGACATCACCCGTAGAAACGTATCCTGAGCGACATCATCCGCATCAAAAGCCGAACGCAACTTGCCCGTCAGCCAGTGCTTCAGCCAGCGGTGATTGGTGGCGTAGAACAGCGCGAGAGAAGGCGCAGCGGGCGATTCAGCAGCAGGCAACATGATGTCAAAGTATGTCAAAAGGTGAAAAGTGTAATGATACTAGCTGCGAATGGTTCTCATTACAACTATGGATGATTTTACCGGACAGCGAGGTAAGGTTGCCAGGCCTGGTAGCAGCGCGGTTTAAGCTGCGACAAAAGAGTGCGAGAAATCGCGCCGCTACGGCAATCTACGGGGTGCCCCAATAGACATGCGATCAATCAGCTCCGCACTAAACATGGGTAAGGGTTCCAGCATCTCGCCACGAATTTCCGCGATCAACCGGCGCGCGGCTTCGCGCCCCATTTCGTATACCGGCTGCGCCACCACGGTCAGTGGCGGGGAGATAATTTCGCTCCAGGGGAAGTTGTCATACATAACAAACGACAGGTGCTCCGGGATACGCAAGCCACGCCGTGTCAGCTCGCGCAGCAGTGACATCGCCACCACGCTATCGGAGGCGATCAGTGCGGTGGGTGGACGTGGGCGTTGCCACAGGCGCGCTACGATCTGCTGGATCTGTTCGTCACTCCCGGCATTCACCTGCACCATGCCGGGATCGAAGGGATGTCCGGCAGCCGCAAACGCGCGCATCATGCCATCAACGCGCTGTGCTACCGGGGTCAAACCAAAGTCGCTGAGTTGCTGAAAATCGTGCTCAAGCGTCATGCTGGTGACATACACCACCTCACGGTGTCCCGCCGCAATCAATTGGTGAGTAGCCTGTTGCGCAACGGCGGTAAAATCACAGCATATCGCCTCCACATCCATACCGATAACCGCGCGATCAAATAATTTGAGCGCCCGCCCTTCCGCCTGTACCTGCATCAGATGGCCGTTTTTCTCCCGTTCTGAGCAGCACGGTGTGACGATGATGCCATCTACCTGCTTTTCCAGCATCACCCGGACCGCATCCTGTTCCGCCTGCCATTTTTCATCGCTGTTACTTAACAACAACTGATAACCGGCCTGACGGGTCACATCCGCCATACCACGCAGCGCCACACCAAAGTGCGGGTTTTCAATATCCCCGACGATCACCCCGATAGTGTTGGAACGTCCGGTGTTCATGCTGCGCGCCAGCTCATTGGGGCGATAACCCAGGGCGGCAGCCGCATGGTTAACCCGAATCTGAACCTCTTCGCTCACCGCACCATAGCCCCCCAGCGCCCGTGCCGCCTGCGCTTTGGAAACGTTGGCCTCCCGCGCGACATCTGCCACGGTTGGCGCTTTAGAACGCACTTTTTGCTTGGTCATAATTAATTCGAATCACAGGTTGAGGTCAGGATCATTGACGCTGAAAAACGGGTGTGCTTAAACTCATTGTAACTCCTTGAGACCGGTCTCACAATCACTGCGTCTCGCGGAGTCACCTGCGTTGAGACCGGTCTCAAAAACATTACAGCTTACCGGCTCAACAGTCTCTGATGTTTAACCTGCAAAAACGGACGAGCTATGAAATCGCATAAATCCCTGCACGCGCTGTTCGGCGCGGCCATCGCCCTGTGTTCGCTTTCCTTTACCACCGTTGCTGTAAGTCAGGACAATCCTTACGGCCTGCTCTCTCCCGGCCATCTGCGCGTCGCCAGCGTTGGCGACTCCAAACCCTATACCTTCACCGACGCCAGCGGCCAGTTCACCGGCTTTGATGTGGAGTTTTTCAAAAATGTCGCCCACCGCATGGGTATCGATCAGGTGGATTTTGTCGGTCAGGATTTCTCCGCCATTCTGCCTGCGGTGGCGAATGGTCAGTTTGATGCTGGCGTCGCCGCCATCGGGATCACCCCGGCGCGCGAAAAAACCGTCGATTTCTCCACCGGCTATCTCGCCGGTTATTTGACGGTGCTGACGCGCAGTGACAGCGGCGTTAAGGATGTCGCCAGCCTGGCGAAACATCGCCTTGGCGTGATTCAGGGGACATTGCAGGAAAGCTATGCGGTGCAGCACTTCACCCAGACGGACATCGTCCGTTTCCCGGATAACAACACCGCCGTCTCCGCGCTAAATAACGGCACGCTGGATGCGGTGTTCCTTGATTATGAAGCGGCGAAAAGTTATGCCGAGCGCTTCAAACTGGTCTCCGCCGCCGATATCCCCTCGTTCAATGCGCCTGCGGGCGTCGCCATCGCCAAAGACAAACCGGCATTCAAAGCGGCGCTGGACAAAGCCATCAAAGCCGCCATGCAGGATGGCACCTGGAAACAGCTGTATCAGAAGTGGTTTCCCGGCTCGCCCATGCCAAAACAGTATCTGCCTGACGGCCAGTAGATCACACTTTCAACCGGTGATGGGCTTGCTCATCACCCGCCATGAAGGGAGACGCCGATGGACATCCTGACAATTCTTTCCCGTACCTTCTTTGATATTCCGTCGATGATGGAGGTGTTGCCGCAGTTGCTGGCGACCGGCCTGGTCAACACCCTGATTATCTCGCTGGCCGCCACCCTGCTCGGCACATTGCTGGGACTGCTGCTGGCGCTGCTGGGGATCTCCCCGTCACGCTGGGTGCGCCTGCCCGCACGGATGTATACCGACCTGTTTCGCGGCCTGCCGTCGATTCTCACTATTTTGCTGATCGGTCAGGGATTAGCGCGCTTCAGTTATCAACTGTTTGGCCCGTCGCCCTACCCGCTGGGCATTTTCGCCCTCAGCCTGATTGCCAGCGCCTATATGGGGGAGATCTTCCGGGCCGGGATTCAGAGCGTAGAACGCGGCCAGATGGAGGCCTGTCGTGCACTCGGTATGAGTTATAGCCGGGCGATGCGGCTGGTGGTGATCCCGCAGGGGATCCGCCGTGTGTTGCCCGCCATCGTTAACCAGTTTATCGCCATCATTAAAGATTCCTCGCTGGTGTATCTGCTCGGGTTGATGACCAACCAGCGCGAACTGTTTCGTGTCGGCCAGGACGCTGCGGTGCTGACCGGCAACCTGTCCCCGCTGATGCTGGCTGGGTTGTTCTATCTGATCATCACCGTACCGCTGACGCATATGGTGAACTACGTCGATGTGCGTTATCGCACCGGACGCCGCCGCCGCAGCGCGCCACAAAGCGGTCTGAAGGAAGTGGAGGAAGTGCAGAAACCCACGAATAACGCGCTGTTCAGCAGCCTGGGAGGTAATCATGACTGAGGCAAGCTGGAAAGGTGCCAGCCTGGAGTTGCGTAATTTGTCACTGGCTTATGGTCCGATTGAGGTGTTGCGTCGGGTATCCCTGACAGTGGCTCCCGGCACCACCACCTGCATCATCGGGCCGTCCGGTTCCGGTAAGTCCACCCTGCTGCGCGGCATCAACCGACTACACGAGCCACAATCCGGCGATGTGTTGCTGGCCGGACGCTCGGTGTTACGTGACAAACCCGATGCCCTGCGCCTGCGGATTGGCATGGTGTTTCAACATTTCAACCTGTTTCCCGATCATAGCGCGCTGGAAAACGTGGCGCTGGCCCCGTGGAAAGTGAAAGGTTTGCCAAAATCCCAGGCGATGGCTATCGCCCGCCAGCGCCTGGACGAAGTGGGACTGGGCCAGCGTGCCGATCATCATCCGCGCGATCTGTCTGGCGGTCAGCAACAGCGTGTGGCCATCGCCAGAGCGCTGGCGATGGACCCGGAAGTTATGCTGTTTGATGAAGCTACGTCGGCACTGGATCCCGAGCTGGTGAAAGGTGTGCTGACCCTGATGGCGGATTTGTGTCGGCGCGGCATGACGATGGTGGTGGTGACGCATGAGATGGGGTTTGCGCGCAAAGTCGCCGATCAGGTGGTGTTTATGGACGAAGGCGAGATTATCGAAGCGGGCAGCCCGGCAGCGCTGTTTGATAACCCGCAATCGCCGCGTCTGCAACGTTTTCTTTCTGAAGTGCTGTGAACAAGGAATCCGACATGGCGGTAAAAAAAGTAGTGGTAATGGGTGGCGGCGTGCTGGGCGTGTCCAGTGCGCTGCAACTGGCACAACGCGGCATCGCGGTGACGCTGGTGACAGAGGCTGCGTTATGTTCCGGCGCATCGGGGCGTTCGTTGTCGTGGCTCAACTCGGCAGGCGAACGATCAGCGGCCTATCATGCGCTGCGTATGGCGGGTATCGACCGCTACCGTACGCTGTTTGCCCAAGATCCGACGCGCGACTGGTTGCGCTTTGATGGCGCGGTGTTCTGGACCACGGGAGATGGCACGGCTCTCCGGGCGCGACATGCGTATGAAAAAGCGCACGGCTATGACTCACATTTTGTTAGCTGTGAAGATCTGCCACAAATCAAACCCGATGCATTTAGCGGAGAAGCGATTATTAATCCGGGCGAGGGTTGGGTCAGTTTACCCGACCTGATGACTTATCTGGCGGATAAGCTCCGGGGACAGGGTGGCGAGATTATCGAGGGAGCCGGACCGGCTCAGGTGGTTACCCGCGAAGGCCGTGCCTGCGGTGTGCGTTGGCAAGGGGGTGAGTTAGCGGCGGATGCGGTGCTGGTGGCCTGCGGTCCCGCCACGCCTGATGTGGTGGCCCCGCTGGGTGTACAGATCCCCAATGGTTCGCCACTCTCGATGTTGGTGATCACCCAACCTGCGGGGCAAAAATTAACCGCAGTGTTGAACACGCCGCGCGTGGCG
The DNA here is from genome assembly GCF_059730565.1 of Pantoea sp. X-Soil-TKNS-1279. Classification (NCBI taxonomy): domain Bacteria; kingdom Pseudomonadati; phylum Pseudomonadota; class Gammaproteobacteria; order Enterobacterales; family Erwiniaceae; genus Pantoea; species Pantoea sp. X-Soil-TKNS-1279. The sequence continues at coordinate 131,139 of NZ_AP035952.1, forward strand.
GTACGTCCCGATCCCGGCAACCGGCTGGCACTGGATCATGACTGGTATGAACACGACATCCAGCCACTTGCCACCGGTGGATTTACTATCGATGAAAAGGTGGTGCAGCAACTGGTGGGTGAAGCGAAAAAACTCCTGCCAGACGGCGCGGATTTGCAGGCGCAAAGCTGGAAGATCGGTTACAAACCGATTCCCGGCGACGGTGAACCGGTGCTGGGCGAGTTGCAAAAGGTGCCGGGTTGTTTTGTCGCCTTTACCCATTCCGGGGCGACACTGGCGTTGATCGTCGGGGAGCTGCTGGCGGAAGAGATCGTGAGCGGCGAACAGCACCCGATGCTGGCGGAGTTCCGACCGGAACGTTTTGGCTGATTGATGGTGCCATGCGCCACTACCCGTTGGCAGCGCGGGGTGGCGCGTCATGTTATCCTTCCCGGTCAAGCAAGAATTGCCGGGCAAAATCTTTACTACGCTGCAAGGCATCAGCCACTGGGGTGTGGACCATCTCTCCCAGGACGCAATCAAAGGTGTCCATACAAGGTACGCTTTCCAGCATCAAGGGTTTCGATGGGGTTGTGGGATCAGCGAACCAGCAGAATTGCATCTTCATATCAGGGACTGATGTTTGAACAGACAATGAAAGGGATGTTTCAGGAAGTTGAACCAAAGAGGGATTTGGCTCGTATTCAGATTCAGGATCGGAATTAACCTTTGGCTCATCCTCTTTCAAAATGGCAGTGTGGCGATCATAAAGCGCCAATTTTATTCCTGATTGCGTAGCATGCAGAGCAATCAGGCTACATGTCAGCTCGTGACGAGCATCACGCAAAAGGAGTTTTTGTAACTGTTCAACGGTCATTTCTGACGGGGGACCACTATTTTTGAGGCGGAAATTGAAATCAACAGATTTCATGCTTTTATCGCTGAATAACGCCTTATTTTTCTCGTACCACTGTTGCGTATTTTTGGGGATAACTGTGTTGGCGATCATATGACTAAGCTCAATATCTGTCCACGTCATAGTTATTTTCAGCTGTCTAAATGCAAATCTTAATTTCTCTTTGGAAAGATGCAATGCCGTAAATTGTGGATTCAACTGTATCAACACCAGCTTAGTCAAATCACAATATATTAATTTATACGTTTTCAGGAGAGAACTTATGCCTGCAACTTGCTTGTCATTTGCAGGAGCCCACATTTCCATCTCTTGCCGAAGCCTTTGGGATAACGCACTGCGTACAGTCGAATTCGACACGCCATTTGTTACTGTTCTATTCAGAATTCCTGTCATTTGGCCTGTCATTAACACTTCTAATGCATTGAAACTGAAAGGGGATAGAAGTTCAATGACTATATTTTTCAGTTTCAGTCTCTCACCCAGGTGAATTCTCCTTTCAATATTTTTCCACTTCTCAGGAACAATTTCATTAATTTCCTTTAGCAGGCTATCAGTTATCATTTTATACTGATTCCTGTAGTTATCTGTTTTTATCCAATTGTCATTATTGTTTTTGGGTTTAATGTTGAATTTATTGTTGCTTTTAATAGTCTTATGAGTGTTTTTACTCCTCTTTATGCGCCTGGTGTCATTATGTTTAGTCTGAGCATTAAGATCATTGAGAAGATGAATACTGCCGCTTTCATGGTTAACTTCCATATCAATTTCCTTTCATTTCATGTCGGTACAATTCCTTCACGTTAATTTTAAGATGAAATTTTCACCTTTGGTAACTTTATTTCTTCCGTCGCAAATGCCACTCGGTCGGATAAAATTTGTATTAAGCTTAAAATGTGAACTGTCTCGCATTAAATGTCTGGAGGAAAGGATGGATGATTTATCTCGTCGTCACTTTATCGGGGCGTTGTCCGGCCTTGCATTGAGTGCGCCTGTGCTGTTCAACCGCTATGCCAGAGCTGCACCTGCAGCAGACAACGTCAAACTGCTGCGCTTAGAACGCAACAACTGGGTGCCAAATAACCCCCATCTGCCGGTTATTTTTTATCAAGGCGTGTTACCCCCTGCGCCTGCAATGACGGCCCCTACCGAAAGTTTGTTTGAGAACAACGACTGGCCGCCGCAGTGGGTCGCGTCCATTTTCAGCTTTCATCATTATCACAGCACCGCCCATGAAGTGCTGGGGTGCGTCAGCGGTCATGCGAAAGTGATGTTGGGAGGGCCAGGAGGTGAAGTTATCACGATGACGGCAGGTGATGTCGCCCTGCTCCCCGCCGGCACCGGACATTGTAATCAGGGCAGCAGCGAGGATTTCCAGGTAGTGGGTGCCTATCCGCCCCACCAACAATGGGATATCTGCCGCACGGCACCGACCTCAGAGATGTTGCAACGTATCAGCCGGTTACCGTTCCCGGAGAGCGATCCGGTTAGCGGACGTCATGGTCCCCTGACACAGAGTTGGCAACGGGGGTAATATCCATATCGTCACGGGTGTTGAAAAAAATCACCACAGGATTTTACAATCATTGTACGGGACTATCCCGTACATATTTTTCAATAACAGGTACATAATCATACTTGCTATCGATAAACGCCTGATTCTTTTCTACCCGGCAACAGCGTTACATTCGCTTATTGAACAGTACCCACCGCTTATAACTTAACCCCGCGATAAATCGCGTCGCTACGACAGATGTACCGATAACCGCTGCCGACGCAGCCAGATCAGTTTATATGATAAACAGCGACAACAGCGGCGCGGTGATCATGCCGCCGATCACAGGCGCAGCGATACGGCTCATCACCTCCGATCCCGCCCCACTCCCCCACAGAATCGGCAGCAGGCCCGCCCCCTGATACAACGCCTGATCCAGCCCTTGTTGCGTGAAGGTGGTCGGGTGAGCCAGCGCAGGGTCCGCTTCGATGCCGTGGCGCAGATACATCAACATTACCACGCCAAATTCCGCCGCCACCCCGGCCAGCGCAATAAACCAGGTGCCGGTCGCCACCGACAGATGGAATCCCTGCCACCAGAGAAACCAAATGCCGCCCACCAGTGCGAAAGGCAGGCTCATCAGGATCAGCAGAGCTTCATCAACGCGGCGAAATGCCCGATACAGCAGGATAAAGATAATCATCACCGTCATCGGCACCATCAGTTTCAGCTTCTTGTTGGCATGTTCCAGAAACTCAAACTGACCGGTTTGCCACGACTTTTTGACCGTTTCTACCGCGTTGATCCGTCACGCCAACGAAAAGGCGAAGGCAGCGGTATTGGTCTGACGATTGTAAAATCGATTGTCACCGCCCATCAGGGGGAAATCAGCGTGGTGTCCGATGCCGTTACCACCCGATTTACTTTGCTGCTGCCGGGAATTAACGTTAAAAATGCGCCGTCGCGGCTTTAATAATTCATCCCTGACAAATCACAAGTTCCTAATAAAGAAACACGATTCTTCTGGCAAAACAACCCATTCTGATCCGACCGCACATTTTGTATGTCTGTCACAAAAAATAAATAAATAATTCCCTTAATACCTGAGCAAATGTTGTCATTCTTATCAGGTTGGCTTTAGAATCGCTTCATCACTTGCCGTTCAATGCAAAGAAAAAGTTATAAGTACCGTGCAATCTGCTTTATTCTAAGCCAGAGTTGTGCTGTACTTCTCTGCACAGAAATGTAAGGGTAAGATGTTCTACCTATAATTGCGCAGTACAAAATCAAACAAAGCTTAATTTATTCGTTCAATGACACAGAATTTTTGGGAGAAGTCCATGAGTGATTCACTTAAGGCGTTTAATAATATTCGTACCCTGCGTGCTCAGGCGCGTGAAGTCCATCTGGCAGAACTGGAAGAGATGCTGGAGAAGTTCACTATGGTGGTTGCCGAGCGTCGTGAAGAGAACCACGCTGAAGAAACAGCGGTACGTGCGAAGGCAGAAAAGCTGGCTAAATACCGTGAATTGTTGCTGGGCGATGGCATCGATCCCACCGAATTATTAGGTGCATTGCAGGCCGCCGGTAAACAGCGTACCAAGCGCGCTCCGCGTCCGGCGAAGTATAAATATACCGATGAAGACGGGCAGGAAAAAAACTGGACCGGTCAGGGCCGCACACCTGCGGTGATTAAAGCGGCGATTGCCAGCGGTAAATCGCTTAATGATTTCTTAATCTAATCCAGCACTATTTGTAGCGGCGCGATTTATCGCGCAAGATGTTTGAGCAAAAATGCGCGCGATAAATCGCGCCGCTACGGAATGTGCCAAAAGCTATTCGGATTATTACCGGCTTTACTCGCGAGTATGCTCATTGTAATGTTTGGGTTAAAACATAATAATAGTCGGTGACTTTCTATGCATGCTTTGCTGACATCGCTAAGATTCCCCTCACCTTTTGACCAGGTTAAATCATTTAGCCCATTTCAGGCCGATATCATTAAAACCATTGCCCTGATGGCGATGCTGGCTGATCACATCAATACCATTTTATTAAATAGTCACAACACCTTTCTTACGGCTCTTGGTCATAGCGCTTTTCCTTTATTTACCCTTATCTGGGCCGCAAACCTGCCCGATGATGCTGCACGGCTGCGTCAGCGCGCCAAACGGCTCTGGATGTGGGCGATCGCCACCCAACCGCTGTTCTGGCTGGCTTTTATGATGAAAGGTCAGTCATGGCTGGCACTTAACATCCTGTTCGCCTATGCCGGTTGTACGCAATTGTTGAGCTGGTTTGCAAGATGGGGTGTCAATGGTGCGATGGCAGGGCTGGCGGTGCTTCTGCTGCTGGCATGGCCGTTGACACCTGCCAGCTATGGCATTCCCGGCATCGTATTTTGTTTGCTGTGTATGGCCGCCAGATGCATCAGTGCTGTCGCGGAAAGTCGCTTGTTTCTGCTGCTGGTGTGCGCGGCGTTGACATGGCTGAGTTTGCCCGGTCACGGCTTTCAAGACACCCTGGTTTACGATTTACTGCCAGGGCTGGTGCTACCACTGCTGATTATTGCCGCAGTCGCTGCGCTGCCGCATATCTCGGTGGCTCGCCTCTGGCCCCGGCGTTTTTTCTATCATGCCTATGCCGGACATCTCACCCTGCTTGGCGTGCTGGCGGTAATGCCGGTGCGGCTTTAGCGGCTGATTTCACCGCCATATCCGGTTACCTTCAGTACATCTCCGATCATTTCCACCACAGCAAATGGCGCGGCCTCTGCGCCATCCAACAGCCCTTGCAGGGTAAAAAATTCAGTATCGCCGATACGCGCATAGCCGCCGCGATGATCATGTCCCGCAAAACAGGCACGTACCCGGTAACGGCAAAATAGCGCCGCCAATTGGGGACCATTCCACAGGATATGCGTGGTATGCGGTGCCAGCGGGTAATGACCAAATACGATCACCCGCTCATCGCTCGCCTGCGCCTGCTGCAACTGCTGTTCTATCCATTGCCACTGCTGGCTGCCTACCGCGCCATTCCACGGTTGTGCCTGCGGCTGCTGGTTTTTCACCAGTTCTGCCAGCATTGTTTCAGCCTGCTGACGTTCGGCACCGCTGCAATACAGACTGATATCGTTACCGTCATACACCACAAAACGCCAGCCTGGCAGGCGGAAGCTGTAATAACTTTTTGGCAGCGGAACATCGGCCAGACGGTCAACCAGGCTCAGTGCATCATGGTTACCCATCACCACCGCATGCGGGTGTTGCAGGCGCTGATAAATCGGCAGCAGCGCGGCATAATCTTCCCAGTGACGATCAACCAGATCCCCAAGCGTTACGACAAAATCCAGTGGCTGCTGGTTCAGTTGCCCGATGATCGGCGGCAACTTGTGTAATGCATGGCGGTAGTAGCGGTTTTTCTCATGATCCGCCTCGATATCGGCGTACTGTGGGTCCGCCAGCAGGCCAAAGCGTAAAGCCGGATTGAGTAAACCAGGGCGTAAAGTCGGCAATTGATAAAACTGACTGACATCGCCCAATAAGCTGCGCTGCTGTGCGGTTAACGGCTGAACAAATGACATGAAGATTGCTCCTTAACGAATACCGGCACGCATAAATGACTGAATAAATTGACGCTGGAACAGGAAAAACAGCAGCAACAGCGGCAAGGTGGTCATCAGGGTGGCGGCACCAATTAATGCCCACTGCACCCCCTGCTCCGGGGCGGAAAACAGTTGCAGCCCTACCGTTAATGGTCGTACCTGCACAGAATCGGTAATCACCAGCGGCCAGAGAAAATCATTCCAGTGAAAACTGATCGACACCAGCGCAAAAGCCACGTAAATCGGTTTCGCCAGCGGTATATAGATCTTGCGCAGGATATAAAAACGGCTGGCCCCTTCAATAATTGCCGCCTCTTCCAGCACCAGCGGAATACTTTTGAACGCCTGACGCAGCAGGAATATCGCAAAGGCCGAAGCAAAATAGGGCAGCGCAATGCCGGTCAGGCTATCGCGTAATCCAAGCGCGCCAATCGTTTTGTAATTATTCAGGATCAGCACATCGGGGCTGATCATTAATTGCAGCAGGATCAGCGCAAACAATATGCCGGAATATTTCATGCGAAAGCGCACTAACGCGTAAGCCGCCATAGTCGCTAAAACCAACTGCACGACTACGATCATCACAACCAGCAAGCTGGTGTTAATAAAATAACGCCCGAATGGCGCGGCATGCCAGGCGTTGACGAAGTTTTGTAACGTCAGCGGCGCGAACAGCGAAAAACTGCCCTGCTCCGCGGCCGGATGGCTCGCCACCCACAATGCCACCAGAATGGGTAGAAACCACAGCAGCGCCGCCAGCCAAATCACCAGGTTGAGCAATCTCATTGATAATGCGCTCGCTTATCCAGCAGGTTAAATTTAATCAGGGCAATGCTGGCCAGGATAACCAGCAATACCACCGTCATCGCGGCAGCAGCGGGCATATCCCAGTAGCTGAATGCGGTGCGATAAATATAGAACAGCAACAGACTGCTGCTGTTATCCGGACCGCCATTGGTCATGGCAATCACCTGATCAACGATACGGAAGGCGTTCATCGACGCATTGATCAGCACAAAGAGCGTGGTGGGCATCAGTAGCGGCCACTGCACGCGCCGGAAGAAATAACTGCGCGATGCGCCTTCTATGGTGGCTGCTTCACTCAGGCGTGGATCGATTTGCTGCAACGCCGCGAGGTAGAAAATCATAAAAAAACCCGCCTCACGCCACACCGACACCGCCATCAGACAATACAGGGCACTCCCCGGCTCCCCCAGCCAGTTGACGGCGGGTAACGAGAACAGCGCCAACAGTTTGTTCAGCAAGCCGAGCTGCGGCGTGTAGAAAAACAGCCACAGATTGGCGATGGCGATCATCGGCAGCAGCGACGGAATAAAGAAGGCTGCACGCACCAGCGCGTTACCTCGCAGATGGCGGTTGACCGCCAGCGCCATCATCAATGACAGCGCTACCGCCAGCGGAATGGTGATCATCGCATACAGCAGGTTATTCCACAGCGAGCGGATAAATACATCGTCATCCAGCAACGCCAGATAGTTATCCAGCCCGACAAAGCGGGCCGGATGACCATTGCGTGCGGCACTGAACACGCTCTCCCACAGCGTCGCCAGCGCCGGATAATGGGTAAACAGCAGCAAAAAGCCCAGCGCCGGTAATATCAGCAAGTAGCCATACAGTTGGAGTGACCAGAACCGGGGGCGGCTGACCGCCACTGTTGGGAGGAGCGTGCTCATTATTGATACGCTTTTAACAGACGGTCGGCCTGTTTCTGCGCTGATTCCAGCGCCTCAGCCGGTGTTTTTGTCTGCGTCACCGCCGCCTCGATCGCGTGGTTCAGCGCTTCCTGGATCTGCACACTGTTATAGGTCGAGAGTTCCGGCTGCGCGTACTTAAGCTGTTCGCGAGCGACCAGCGCCTGCGGCACATCCTTAACATAATCTTTCATCACGCTGGTATCCCAGGCGGCGGGCGACGTGGCAACGTAGCCGGTGGCAATACTCCAGCGAGCCGCTTGTTCCGGTGCAGACACCCAGCGGATAAATTCCATCGCGGCTTTTTGTTGTTCCGGTGAGGCATTTTTAAACACGTAGAGGTTGCCGCCCCCTGTCGGACTGCCACGCTGGGTTTTCTCCGGCAACATTGCCACACCGAACGGAAACTTCGCGTTTTCACGCACCACAGTCAGATTGCCGGTGGTGGTGACCATCATCGCGGTTTTGCCGCTGATAAAATCCTGCGGCGTGGTGCCCCAGGCGATGGCGCCTTGCGGTGACACGTTTTCTTTCTGTCCGAGATCGGTCAACCATTGCAACGTGGCAATATTGCCGGGGGTATTGAAATGCACCGCCGTGCCCTTACCGTTATCCAGACGACCGCCGTTAGTGGCAGACAACCCCTGGAAGTTCCAGTAGCCGTTGGGCGTTGACGGGATCTCAATCCCCCACTGGCTGACGCCGTTGTTATCTTTGATCACCAGCTTCTTACCGAAATCGACTACCTGCTGCCAGGTGGCTGGCGGCGTATTGGCGTCCAGTCCGGCTTTTGCAAACGCTTGTTTGTTCCAGTACATCACCACCGTGGAGCGCTGGAACGGGATCCCCCAGACTTTACCGTCGATACGACGCAGAAAGGCTGGATAGAATCCGTCGATCCATTGCTTTCCTTCTGCATCATTCGCCAGATCGCTGGCGGCAACGATAGCGCCAGCATCAATCAACGAATACGCCTCAATATCGCCAATCACCGCCATCTGCGGCGCATTGCCGCCGCGGAATGCGGTGAGCGCTTTGGTGACGGTAGTGGCGTAATCTCCGGTATAAACCGGCTGAATGCTGACCTCAGGGTGCACTTTTTCAAAGTCAGCCACTAGGGCATCTACGGTGTGGCTTACCTTTCCCCCCACCGCAATCGGGTAGTACATCTGCAATGTAACCGGTTCGGCGGCCAGTGCTGCTGAGGATGCGCAAAGTAATAAAGCTGAAGCGAGGCGTATGTGACGAAGTGCAGACATGATTTTTCCCTGATCGAAAGATGAAGGTTAAACAGCGTATTTTTTTTCGCATGAAAAGAGCGTTTGCTCAGCCAGCCAACAGCGCTTTCCGCTGTGACTGGCAAACAAATATTGTTGCGAGGGAGACCATTGCAGCCCGACCAGACTGCCTTCCTCCAAGCGTTGCATGCCAGGCACCTTGACGGTGAGCGCGTCAGTGACGTTCGCCAGTGCACACACCAGCAGGGTGTCGGCACCCATATATTCGTAGCTGATGACGTGGGCGGTCAGTTGTGCGTTATTCGGCTCGACCAGGGTGATATCTTCCGCTCGTAATCCCAGACTCAACGCGGATTCATCAGGATCGATCACGATCGGTGCCACCATGCGGCTGAGATAGTGCGCACTGCCCCGACAATGCAGCGGCAGAATATTCATCGGCGGGGCACCAATAAATTGTGCAGCGAAAATGCTGGCAGGATTGTTGTAGAGGTCGTCTGGCGTGGCGTGCTGCTCAATGCGGCCGTCATTCAGCAAAATAATGCTGTCGGCCATGCTCATGGCTTCGGTCTGGTCGTGAGTAACGTATAACATGGTCAGACCGAGTTTCTTCTGCAAGGCACGGATCTCACGCCGCATACTCTGGCGTAGTTTCGCGTCCAGATTCGACAGCGGTTCGTCCATCAGACACAGACGGTGTCTGGCGATCACCGCTCTGCCGAGAGCCACACGCTGCTGCTGACCTCCAGAGAGTTGAGAGGGTTGGCGATCCAACAGTTTCTCCAACTCCATCAGCTTGCTGACTTCAGCCAGACGCGCGGCAAACGTCTGTTTATCCTCGCCACGCGCTTTCAGACCGAACAACAGGTTTTCGCGCACGCTGAGGTGGGGAAACAGGGCATAAGACTGGAACACCATCGAGAGTTGGCGCTGTGACGGCGGCAGATGACTCATCGCATTGTCGCGACAGTAAATTTCACCCTGGTCGGCGTTTTCCAGCCCGGCAATGGTGCGCAGTAAGGTTGATTTACCGCAGCCGGACGGTCCCAGCAGTGCGACAAAAGTCCCTTCTTCCGCGGCAAAACTGATGTCATTCAGGGCAACTTTATCGCCCCAGGCTTTGGTGATGTGTTGAAGAGAAAGGTAGCTCATGCGCCCTCTGGCCCGGAATCAGAATGGCGGTAACTTAGCTGGGGAGAGTGAAGGAATTATTTAAGTTGAGTGACGTTTAGATGATGGCAGGGTGATCCGGGTGCCGCATTAACACAAATTTATTGTCCGAACGATAACTCGTACTGTCATAAAATTTGACCCATATAAATTTCGTATAACATTATTCTGAAAATGTTGTTTCAGCTGATTATTCCATATCATAACTTTCAATGGGTTGTATCATCTTGTAACGAAACGTAATAAGCACTCTTCCGAAAAAAATACAAAATAATTACACTTTTTCGGACCGGTAAGAGATGCTGCCTTCCCGATCACACAGAGATAATAACAATGAAAAACACCTACTACATCAGCATCTCCAAAACCAATGATAATCATATCCTGCATAACGCTACCTGCCGAATTTATGCGGAAAATAAAGAGGATATGATTCTGATTGGTCGTTACGAGCAACTTGTGATTGCACTGGGCGTTTCTCGCAATAACTTCAGAAAAGTTACACCCTGCCCGCAATGCGTCCTGAAACGTCGGTTGTATAACTTTTCACGACCACGGCAGGAACCTGTCCCGGTGCGCCATTTCCCGGATTAATTACCGGGCATGGCTGACAATCGTAGCGGTGCGATTTATCGCGTGATGATGCTAAAACGCGCGATAAATCGCGCCGCTACATGCCAGAGTTTTCCTCAATTGCCCCGCGTTTCCCGCCGCCAGGCATAGCTACAGGCGATAATCGCCAGCACTAATGTCGACGCTTTGACCAGCCATTCGGCGGTTATCACGCGCCTGAGCATACTGAAATAACCTTCTGCATAAAGCGGCACATTGGCGGTTTTCAATGCAAAAATATACAGGACACCCAGGACGACAAGCTTACCGATAAACCAGCCAACCGCCGGGACAAGCAGCCAGAATTTGCGCTTGGCAATACGATTCCTCAGGCAAACGAAGCACAGCAGCGGTATCATTGCCGGGATTATCTGGATGCTGTTCACTGCAATCAGTTGCACCCACGGCACGCCGAATTGTTGACGCATCTGCCACGACATGGCGATATCAACAGGTAACGCGCAATACAGCAGCAAAAAACAGACAACGCCCCATACCAGGGCAGCCCTTAACGCATTATTCATCCTGGTTCCCCTCACGAGATATGTTGCGTTTATCGAACAATGCATAACAGTAAAGTTATTTACCGCCATGAAATCTGATATTTTTCTGAGAGTTACCAGGAATTTTCTTTGAGCAATTAGGTTTTTGCTACGCGGTGATCAGCCTGATTATTACAACACCCGTGACATCCCCCACATTCTGCGGCCATGTTCTGTGGTGCGAGCGTAAAATGATGCGACGTCATGCGTCTACCCAGACGACGCATCACCATCAGGATGACACCATTCAGTGCGATCACGCTGACCACGCAAAGCGAACTGAAGCCTGGATGTGCAGCAAAACTCACGCTTTGATAAAACAGGGTAGCCAGCGACCAGGCAATGTTTAATCCCCAGAAGAAGGAGAACAGCATCCAGTTGCGCCCTGCTTCACGGGCAATCGCCCCCATCACTGAGACGCAAGGCACGTAAAGCAGCACAAAGATCAGATAGCTGTAGGCGGCGAATCCATTACCAAACTTCGCACTCATCGCGCCCATCTGCCCGGCATCCATCACACCATCGCCTTTACTGGCCTCGATGGGGTTTGACAAGGCGCTTAAACTGAACGCCGCCGTCAGGCCATCGCGGGTTTGTGTCAGTGCGTCTTTGATTTCACTTAGCAGATTAAATTCGCGCGGGTCGAATTTCCCACTCTGAATATCTTCCCCGGTATAGAGGCTGTTCAGCGTCCCTACCACCACTTCTTTTGCCATGATGCCAGTGACCAGCCCAACCGTGGCCTGCCAGTTATCTTGCGTGACACCAATGGGTAGTAAGACTGGGGTAATCACTTTGCTGGCAGCAGCCAACGCGGAGTCATTGATGTTATCGACCGTTCGGCCAGTTAATGAAAAACTACTCAACACGCCAATCAACATGCTGACCAGGATAATGACCCTGCCCGCCCGTACGATAAACATTTTCAGCCGTTGCCAGGTTTGCAAGAGCAGGCTTTTAAGATGGGGTCGGTGGTAAACCGGCAGTTCCATAATAAACGGCGAAGCCTCACCCCGTAGCAACGTGTGCTTTAACACCAGGCCAGTGCCAATCGCTACCACCATACCCAGTACATACAACGAGAAGACCAGGCTGGCACTGTGCGTAGCAAAAAAGGCAGCAGCAAATACGGCAAAAATTGCCAGACGCGCGCCACAAGACATAAAGGGGGCAATCAAGACCGTAATCAAACGTTCACGCGCGGTATCCAGGGTACGAGCGCCCATGACGGCGGGCACATTACAGCCAAAACCGACAATCAACGGCACAAAGGATTTGCCGGGTAGCCCCAGCGATTGCATCAGACGGTCCATCACAAAGGCGGCGCGCGCCATATAGCCGGAATCCTCCAGGAACGACAGGAAAAGATACATCAGACCAATTTGTGGGATGATCGGCAGCACCGTGTTGATCCCGGCTCCAATGCCCTGAGCCAGAAAGGTTGTCAACCAGTCCGGGAAATGCCAGCTGTAACCCAGCCATTGTGCACCATGAATAAACAACGCCACCGAACCGGCATCAAAGATAGGTTGTAGCGCAGCGCCAATATTGATCGACAACACAAACATCAAATACATCACGGCGAGAAACACCGGAATGCCCACCCAGCGGTGAAGAAGGATATTGTCGAGTCGCTCGGTAAAACGACTCGGGGTACTGTGCTGAATATTGCTGACGGCGGCGCATAGTCCGTTTATGGCACGGTAGCGTGCATCGGCGATTGACATTGCGGGATCATCGCCGGCCTGTCGGGTGAGGTCAGCGAGGTGTGGCACCACCGCCGGACAGAGCGACTGGCTATTGATATCGCCTTCCAGCAACTGCAATGCCAGCCAGAATTGTTTTTCTGCTGGAATATCAGACGGCATCCTGGCACATAAGCGCGGGATAACCGCATCGATCGCCGCCGGATAAATGACCTGCCTGACTGGCTGATGCGCAGGTTCGCTGTCAATCACCGCCTTCAGTTGGGCTATGCCTGCACCACGCGTCGAGGTGAGCGAAACCACCGGACAACCCAGTCGTTGTGATAGTGCGGCAATATCGATATCAATATGCTGGCTGGCGGCAATATCCTGCATATTCAGTGCAATAATGCAGGGCACACCCAGTTCCAGCAGTTGGAAAGTGAGAAACAGATTGCTTTCGAGGTTGGATGCATCAACGACGTTAATCACCAGGTCAGCATCATTATTAAACAGATACCGACAGGCGATGCTTTCATCAATCGAGCTGTCGGCAGAGAGGGTGGTCAGCGAACGCGTTCCCGGCAGGTCAATCAGACGGACATCCGCCTGCGCGGTGAAAAACTGCCCCTCTTTGCGTTCCACCGTGACACCCGCCCAGTTTCCCACACGTTGGCGTGCGCCGGTCAGCTGGTTAAATAAAGTTGTTTTGCCGGTGTTGGGATTGCCGATCAGTCCGATGGTGAGTTGTTTCATGACACCACTTCCTCAAGCAACAGCGAGGCCAGGTCACTCTGTCGTACCGCCAGGCTAACGCGACGGGTGCGAATTTGCACCGGATCCCCCAGCGGAGCAACACGGATAACCTCAATCAGCGATCCAGGTAACATCCCCATAGTTAACAACTTCTGCCGCCAGTGCGGGTTTATCGCGGGTTGGTAACCCGCAATGCGCCAGGTGGTTTGCGTTTTTATCTGCATATCATCAGCCAGTCCGGTAATCAGGAACGGCGATTATATAAATGATAAGCATTCCACTTTTTTGATCTGAGACGTGATCAGAGTGGGGAGCAGGGTTTTAATTTCAATAAAAGGTTAACGGCGAGCGTATTTGTGGGGATTTTCAGGTTTTCATCAGTCTATTGCCAGACCGACGAGCACACCAGCCATCTGGTGGGATCTGCTATAGAGGTAATAGGATGTTGTAATTATTATCAGAAACAGCCTCACCAACGCTTTGGTAAAACTAAGAATGGTTCACGCAGCAGCGCCTTAAATAACGCTGCTGCGGAAATAATGCCGCTAATGTTTTCTGCTATGTGCCCCCAAACCGGAATAACTGACAAACGACCTGCCGCAGTCTTTGCAAATTACATCCACTTTTTTGTGTGTTTTTTTGTGCATGGGGAGTTCGGTTTCAGAATAAAAAACGCAGGACACCCCTCAATATCGCAACGATAGATTGGTGCCAGATTATGAGATTGCAGATGCTGATGCGAGATGTCGGTGCGGATCTCCAGCCCCGCCAGGTAACGCACCTGCTGCTGGTGCGTGCCGGTTCGCTGGTGTTTCATACTGCGTGTGCCCGGCATAGCGTAGCGATAGCATTCAAGATTTATTGTCATACATGACTCCTGGGTTAAAAGGAGCCAACTTAAGTCATCACACTTCTATAAAAACGCTCCGCCAGCGTCGCTACGGAACCTTTCGCCACCAACAACGTATTATTTTCGCCACGGGTGCGCATACTGACATAAAATTGTGTGAAATCCGGATTAAAAAAAACGACTTTAAGGTATATCCGTCGCCATCTCCGTCAGATGGAAAATTAAATACTTCTTCAGGTATCTGATCGGGCGTGGGAGTTAATTTATAAATTGATGAGATAAGCTGTTTATCATCTACCGTCGCCAATACCGGCAGATAAAGTTCGCCTTGTGATCCCGTTGGTAAATGATTGTGGTAGTAAAACCTTTTAGCTCTCGCCGCCGAACCCTTTATCCATTCATTACTGAGGGTTAAGTTACCGCAACTACAACCCCGGACAGCTACCCTGCTGATAGCTAAACCCGGAATATTTATTGTAATTAAGTCCCTGGTGGTCATCGTTCAGGTTTTTCAACCACAATCGGTTGCGAAATTTGCTAAACAGCGGTACCAGTTCATTATTGATAAATGCACCTGCGCCAATGTAATTTCGCACCGGGCTGCGATTAATGGCTCGAGCAAGATCGTAAGACCAGCGAGAATGATTATGGGTATGTAATGCAGTCAGTGGAAAATATTCATTACCACCCAGACGCTTCTCCAGTTTCAGGCAGACGCGATCGCTCAGCGCCTCGCCTTCTGCCAGCGTGATCGCGGTGAAGTCTGCAACCGGATTGCTGAACCATGCCAGTGTCTGTATCGGGGCGCTGCGATCCGCAAGTGGGGCAGAGAGCGACGCTGTCCAGCCACGCGCCTGCAACTCCGTCGGCAGCCACAGATGGTTACGATAACTGCTGGCCAACGGCAGAATATGACGATTCTTCTCCCTTTCTCCTGCCTGGAGAAAAGCCTGCTGCGCATTAATTTTTTCCGCGACCCGCAACGGCCAGAATCCGGGATAACCGGCGGATTTATCAGCACTGTCCAACAGGATGTCACCTTGCTGGCGGATGCGGTGCAATTGGTCGCGCACTTCCCAGCGCACCTGATAGAGATCGGCGCTGGCGGCAAGCGGCTCGCCTTCGATGATCTCCTCCAACTGCGTCCAGCGCTTATCCAGTGCCATATCCGCTTCAGCCAAATGAAACAGGTTCAACTCGCCACTGACCAGCGCATATAGCCGTCGTTGATGCATAACCAAAGATTGCAGTTTGCCAACACCGGCTTTGCGAAAAATAATGTCGCGTTTTTGTGTCTGCGGATCAAAACGCCAGATGCCCCACTCTCGCCCGCTATCTGCGGCATTAATCGCCGCGGTGCTACGGTAATAACTATACCCCTCACCCGTGACAGGATCGTAAACCGGTGGGGAAACCACGACATTGACACTGTTATGGGTCAACCGGGTCAACGGGAATTCCGCAACCGCCTCACTATCACGGCTTTCCGGGCTACCGATATTGCCGTGTTGGGCAACGGTTAGGGTCTGCTTTTGCCGGGTGGCGATGTCGATCGCCTCAAGCGTGCCGTGGTGTTCGCTCTCCATGCTGCGTGCAGTGACGATGGACAGCGTCGTACCATCGTCATCCAGCCAACTGCTGAGCGGGATGCGCCCGGTCGCGCTTTGATAAATTAAGCTGGCGGTAACCGGTTGTTCTGCCGTTTTAAGTTCATAAATCAGGCTGTGATTCTGACTGCTGAGTGGCAACCAGAGAAGCCCGTTCGCGCCAAAAATAACCGCCTGTGGACAATCCAGCAGCGTATCGACGGCGAAAATTTCGCCGCGTATCTCGCGGGTCAAATCCGCACTGAGGATGCGATACCCCAGCGCGCCATTAATCAGCGGTGAGAAGGTATAAATATCGCCTTGTGGCGCAACCGCCATACGACATATATCATCCCCGAGTAGCGATCGGGGACGGGAGAACTCGACGGCAAAGGCCGCTTCAGATAAGGTTAACCAACTGAAAATAAATAATAAAAAGGCTACCAGACGACGGGTCATATTCATTGCGGTTTTCAATCCATGTTGAAGGTCCAACCTGGTGAAAAAAGGAGAAGGCGAGGATTTATCGTTGTTATTTTACTGCCGCTGAATCAGGGCGTTTGTTTTTGCATCCGCGCCTGGGTCAACCACTCTTCCGAAAGTCCGGTCATTTTCATCACCGTGGTTTTGTCCATGCCGTTCTGCAACATGGTGGTGGCGATACACAATGCAGCGTCCAGTCGTCCCTGCTCGACACCTTTCGCGATACCCAGCCGAATGCCGCGTTCTTCGCCCAGTTTCAGGCCTTCAAGATGCCCTTTATGTTCAAATTGCTGCGCAATGTTCAAAAAAACCTCCTTATGTTGGGGTAGATGGCTGGCCAGCGCCAGCAGGAACGCTTCCGGTTCCCCGGCATCGCCGGTTTGTAGCATCCAACGGATCAGGACATGCAACTGATCGCGCGTCATATAGTTGATGGTCAACAGCGTTATCAACTGTGGCATCAACGCGGTGAGTTCCCGGGTATAGATATGTTTAAGTAGCAGCTCCAGTGTCGCCATACGGCGATGGTTCATAATCACGTTGTCCGGCAAGGACAGCACATCGGCCAACGGGAAATCATGGGTGTAAAACTGCTGCGCCAGCGCGGGATTGGGGAAAAGGTCGATCCAGTTGAGTGGTGACGACTGTGCTTTGTCCTGACAAAACAGCAGCGGCATCACCAACGGTAACTGGCCGGCCCCTGAATGCAGATGTTTTTGCATCACGGTAATTGCGGCCTGCATCAGCCAGAAGGCGACATGTTGATTGGGCGTCCTGCGCGGGTGCTGTAACAGGCAATAAATGTAGGCATCGCCACTCCATGTTTTTACGGAATACAACACTTCGCTGTAATCACTCAGCAGCGTCGCCTCGATATAGCGCCCCGGCACAACCCGCAGGGAACTGAGGTCACATTTTTCTAACAGGGACACAGGCAGGTGAAATTGCAGAAAATCCCGTGCGGTACCAGGATGAGTGAAAAAGGTTTTAAACAGTACATCATAGGAAACAGGGGTACTTTTTTTCATCAAAACGGAACTCTATAAGAAAAAAATCAAGGGCCGTTCAGACCTGATACCATTCAGTAAAGGCACATTGCGTTGTGCAGATTTGCGATCTCCCATTAACGCTTAACTGACAAAAACCAGGCCGTTCAGCCCCATAATGTTTATTACCAGGAAGGAGGATAGGAGAGACAAATCGGCACTGGCGAGGTGGTGTGTTCACCACCATATTCCGCAACAAAATAATCTACCAGTGGCTTTTCGTTAGCAGAATAAATAAAGAAGCACATCACCACATTATCATCGACAATATCATAAGGCTTCAGATGAGAATGGTCGCCGTAATGATGGGCAAAACCCACTTTATCTCCTTTTTCATCAGTATAACAGGGACGGCGTTTGGCCATTTCACGGTTGCCTTTCCAGATCAAGCGAGTGCCAGAGCGGGTACTAAAACGAATACTGTCTTTCAACTGAGAATGATGTGGGAATACCACCTCCCCCCGTTTGTTTTCAAATTTCATTTTCACCACTACCGGACCATGATGTACCCCATCAGGGATAATAAATTTTACGGCGGTGTCCCTCTCATCTGCCAATTCCATAGAAAATTCGGTCAGATGATATTTATCATCAGTCATATCCCCTCCACATTTTTTAGGGTCGATAACAGAAAGATTGCGCCACCAGTGATGGCGCAAAGATAGATATTTAATATAAAACCCGAAGGAAAACTTACAAATGGCTGTGCAAACTTCCGCGCATCTTCTTCTGGCTTTGCTCAATATTTTTGCCCAAACTGTCCAACTCCTCCTGAAGTTTGCGTGCTTGTTCCGCTCTCGCTTCATCGCTGCGCAAGGAGCTGGCCTGTGTCTCTTTAGCCGTGTCACTCCTAATCACGCTAATTTTGGCTTTTTCAACTGCACTTATCATTGCCAGCGCGGTGCTCACCTGGGAAAGATGACCGAACGCATTCGCTACTGTCTGGAATAACACCATCGAGACAGTATCCAGATACTTCGCCCTGGAGTCAGCCTTGGCTTTAAGGTCCTGCTCTACGGCGATATTCTCCTTAATGGTGGTTCGGGCCTGTTGTAGATTCCTGACCGTTTTACTCACTGCACCCATAAAGGGACCTTTCAGCGCATTGAATCTATTCAAAATACCGATAAGATGAGGTTTATACATACTCACATCATTACTATCCATTGCAAGTCTGAGTTGTTTCGCAAACTCATTTTTAAGCAGCTCCGCTTCGTTTCTGAATACTCTGACATCGTGTAAATTATCTTTTATCTCCTGTGCATTCCTTTCTGGTAAGTCCTTTAATCGTTTATTTTTTGTCAACTCAAACAACGCGTCTTCAGCAACAAGGAAAGAGTCAGTTTTTCGCTCCATTTGTTTGGCGATATCTTCCAACCGACAAATCGATGTGGAGAGGTTAGCTTTCTCATCGTTATTAATGGTCGCCGTTTCGGGTGCGGCAAAATGCAAAGGGTGCAGTTCTCCTGTCCTTAGAAAATGTTGGCTGGTCTGTGCTTTACTCTTTAAGAACGTTCCCCAGTTCTGCTTCAGATGCCCCTCACTATTAAAAATAGTTTTGGCGAAATCTTTAAATTCCGCATTAAGACCGCCCTGAAGACCGCGAACATTTTGCAGCATGTCAAAGGTTGCTTTGGTACTGGCACCAAAAAGTTCGAAGCCGTCAACTTTTTCTCGCTTCGCAGGTGGGCATGGCGGTTCTGGGGGTGGCAGTGGAACGTTTTTCAAGTCTATGTGGTTCTGCGCTTCGGTTTCAGTTGTCACGGCAACAGAGGGGGTTGCGGAAGTGGCTACAGCCTCCGTTTCCTTAGGGGTCACCGCGTAACCATCATCTGACGACGAATACAATCTTTTCACTTCTGTTTGAACTTGCTGCTGTCCCGGCAGGGGTAAAGTGCTTGCAACCAATTCTTCCGATACCGCGATCGGGGTTTGGTTTTTCCTGTTCTGAACCGGAGTCGGCTGGGGAGTCTTAATTTCATTAACAGCGGCCGTTGCGGTTTCTGATGTGGCAGATTTTGTGCTTTTATTTACGCCAACTGCTGGGGCGCTTAAGGGGACCAATAGCAAATCGTTATACTCGACCTTGGTTTCTGTTGCCGGTTTTTGTTCCAGATTATTTTTTTGGATCTTAGCCACAGCAGAAGGCGCGATGGTTTGTTCATGTTCAACTTTGGTGTTATCAACCTGGTTATGCGAATTATTCACTGCCTTAACAAATTTTGTACTGCCTTTCATTTCCTGAACAAGGTCAAAATGTTGTTTTGTTTGTGCTCTACTTGAACCCATCAACGTAAATCGATCATTAAAGGGCATACTTTCTATTTTCATATCGACCGATGCCGACGTACTTTTGCTGGTGCCACTGATAAACAGCGCTCGGGGGCGAACAGCACGCCCCCCTTCAGGTAACGGCTGAGCTATTTGCGGTGTGACTTTGGGGAGATCTTCATATTGAGGCATCTCAGTTTTGGTTTTTTTATAGACCAAAGCATGATGGTATTTTTGTTGCTCCATCTCAGTACTCGCAACATCAGGTTTCAATGTCGCTGGCTCCGGTGTTTCTTTCACTTTAGTGCTATCGAATTTAATCCTTTTATTCTTCCAGAGACGCTCATTATTAATATTTAATTTATTTTCTATATGCCCATAGGCATCAATATTTTTCTGATGTTGATGGGCTTTCAAATGGAATTTGCTGGCACGAATGCTACTTACTGCGCCAGTGGACGTTGCCACCGAGGAGACCACCGCATTAGAAATCCCGGCTCCCAGGTCCTTACCTGCTTCTTTATATAGTTGCTGACTGGTGAAATGCTGCTGATTAAGTGAGGTCTGGGCCAGCAGTTCGATACCTGCTTTTTTTAACTGCTCGTCAAGAATTTGTGTTTTAGCTCGTTCGGTCTGTACATCCATCAGGTTAATCGTAAGCTGGTCTGTGGTGGTATGCAGCGTTGCCGCCGGTGCACCGTCTTTTCCCTCTTTTGCTGCTGAGCGACGCTTGCTATCAACCGCTGACTGCGCCAGGTTCTCCAGCGGATTCGCCTTCAGGAAAGCCTTGACGACGGCCAGTTGTTCTTGCGACGGCTCAACAGACTGAGGTGTCGCCAGGGTTGGAGTTCGCAGATCATGAATATCAACTAATATCATTTGTTCCAGTTCGCTCACCTCTAGCGACTTGAGGTTGAGTGATGTGGACAGTTTTCTGCTATTCTCCGTGGCTGATTCGATATTTGTTATTAATGGTAAAGCACGATGGGGTGATTGAATGAGTAAACTCATATATTGATATCCTTTAATGACGTGCAGCAATGTTCATTGTCAGCTTAATATTGCGCTGATTGATGTCGTGAACCAGTTCACTGATAAGTTCAACAAATTCTTTTGCTGTTTTGGTGGATTGTTCTATTCCCTTTGGCATATTTTTCATCATCTGGTAGAGCAGATCCTGCCAGAATTCAACCTGCTTGATTTCCGCCTGGCTATCACCCAGTGCCCGCTTGGTTTTAACCTGTTGGAACAGATAACCAAACTGCACCAGTTGCAGGCTTTGCGTTACCACACCGGCCCCTCCCTGGACTAATGAACTGCGTTTCTGTACCCATTGCAGGGGTTTCGCGAGTTTGGAGGCGTCAGGCACGCCGGGCAATTTCTTCAGGCAAGGCATTGTCTCGGTGAAAAAGCCCGCCAGGCGTTGGCCAAACTTGCTGGTTGAGAATTTTGAAATCCCTTTTGAGACGAGAATACTGGCAACCAGGACAATAATTTGTGCCAGCGCATTGGCGACATGCTCCACCCAGTCCCCGGATGCCCCCATCAGTTTCATCAGCTCAGCCAGCCCCTTCCCGATACCTTCCGCGATTTTTCCGGTCAGGCTGAAACCGGCGACCTCTTCCAGTACCACCTCCACAAGGGTAAACAGCAACGAAAACAAGATTGCGCCCGCCCCCGCAGTTAAGGCGCTTACCAACAATCCAACTAACGTCATGACAATGCGTGTCAACCACTTAAAGATGGTGCCTCTGCGTTCGGCGGATTGTTGTTGTTGTCGCGCCTTATCCTGCAATTCAGCATTATCTTTGAGTCGTTTTCTCGCCGTCTCAAGCATCACTGCCTGCATGGCATCGCTACCATGTTTTTCGATTTCGATTTTGAGTGTGCTCACAGAGATTTTGAGTCCACGCAAATTCAGCAACATACGCTCAAGATCATAAGTGGTGCCTCCTGCCGGGAACGCGAGTTCTGGCTGCTCTGCACTTTGCGGCGTGGCGGTCGGTTCAATGCTGTTTCGTTTTATGGCTGTCGGGTTTTGCAACAACACGCTAATCACCGCATCGAGGGCTTCATCCTGTACTGATTGCCATAACTCTCCCATCTCGTCTGCCAGCAACACCACATCGTTTGCCAGTTGTTGCAGCGTCGCCACATCAGGTCTTTCATCCACAAGCGAGGAGTCCGACGGCTGTAGTGACATGCTCGGTAACGAGGTCGCTGCCTGTCGTGTTGCGTGCAAGGGTTGTGGCGTCTCATTACACATCGGCGCAGCGGAGGTCATGAGCGTCGTTGGCAGCTTGACTTTATTTGCCAGCAGAGCGGCGTCTGCACGGGTAACGGGTGACTGATTTAACCCGGCTTTTTTCATTGCTGCCGTCAGCGACAGCCTGCTGCCAGTGCCGCGTTCTTGTTGGTTGATGATATCGTGCTGTGTCTGTGCCAGCAGTTGCGCTCGTTGTTGCTCCAGCTTTTGCACCATCTCACGATTCGCCGGCGACACCATTACATCAGAGGACTTTAGCGCAAACCATTTGACGTTCAGCAGTAACGCTTTTTTGTGATATTCATCGCCAAGCTGCTCGTTGCGCGCAGATTTTTGCTGCTGCGCTTTTCTCATGGCAATCAGTTCGTTCAACAGCACTTCAATTTCGTCAAGGAGTATATTTTTATTGCTGTGAAGCGTGAGTCGCTGCCGCTGCTCTCGTTCAGCCCGCTGTTCATCACGCGCTTTATTATTTTGTTGGGAATTAAAATGATACTGATAAATGTTGCGATAACTTGCTATGGATGCCGTCATGGCGTTTTCCTTTAATGTTAAACGTCCGGGGAACTATCCAGGGTGCTGAGATATCCCTGTGCTGTGAGTTTTAATTGTGCATCGTTGGTAGAGGCATAAACTTCTTCAAAGCACTCACGCGCCTGCACGTTTTTCTTAATCATTAAATGGCAGTACCCTAATTGCAATAAAGGCCGATAGTCATTATCCGCCAGCGCTGCTGCTGTCATATAGACCTCAATAGCACGGTGATACTGTTTTTTTAGTTGATACGTTGCAGCCAGGCCCATCTGATAATCTTTGTTTAAAGGGCGTAGTAAACACAGATATTGAAATAGTACATTCGCTTCTTCCAATTTATAACGTTGATAGAGATTCCAGGCACAACTGTAAAGATTATCCAGCGTTTCCTGATCACAGGCTTGTTCAGTTCTTTCGTTCAATATTTCTGTTTCTTCCATTGGAATTCTCCATTTTACAAATTTTTTCGTCGCATAACAGGCCAGTATTCAGGCAACGATACTATTAATGGATTTTTGCAGACGGGATTTACAGGAAATCTCAGGATTTGCCATTTTCCCAATAAGTGAAACCAGTTTATTCTGAAGTTTATTTGAGAAATCACCGAAATTATCAACCTGGTGTTTCATTCCGGTCAATACACCCAGCAGTTGATCATGAATGTCCGCAAACGGATTGATGATAACTTCATGTTTATCTTTTAGCGTGAAAGACATACCAGAACGATTAAGAATAGCGCTAACTTGTTCCATGCTCATATTAGCTGGAATTTTCACTGTGTGTTGCTGTGCTTCCACCATACGCATGACTTCGGCATAGACACCATGCCAGTCTGACCGAAAGGAAACAAAACCAGAAAGATAATGAAGTTTGCTAATCAAATCGGCATTCTCTCTATGCGCAAGCAAAAATTCTGTTTGATAGCCCGATAGCCATAATTCAAAAGAAAGATCATGCATAAATTGTTCTTCGGGTGTTCTTACTGCCTGTTTTTCATATTCGCTAAGGCGAACGCGAAAAGCCGCGTGAAATGTCGTCACAATGGAATTCCTTATGAAGTAAGATTCATGCAATACCCACCAATGAGGATAGATTGGGTTATCGAATCATTTTTGCCAGATCAGCTAACAAAGTTTCCGCAGTTTTCAGTAAGTTACTCAATGCTTCTTTAGTGTCATTAAACAATGACTTAGCAGATTCAGCTTTGGTATTCACTTTCTTAATGATGATATCGAACTGCGTTTGCGCCTGGGATAAAGTGCTATTAAACTGTGTAACTTGTTCAGGCGTAACCAGATAATTGTCTGACGAGACATTGCTCTGGAGTCCTTTCACCGCTTCTTTCATCATATTTGTGATGTCCATACCCAAATCTACCATTGCCACGGTACCGATGACTTCCGTCACGTTAATTCCTGTTCCTTCCAGGAGATTTTGTAAATCAGTGGAGTTAACATTACCGAGAACTAACGCCATCTGTTGTTCTAATGCGGAAATATCATCCAGCATTGTCAACAATCTATCAGTGTCCGCAATGTCAAAACGATGCTTGCCATCACCCGGATTCACGCCGCCGGATTTTCTTAAGATCTCCGAGTAGAGCTTATTGAAATCATTTATTTTTGATTGCCAGGAGGTAATAAGAGAGACGAGAGATTTGTAGAAGTTGAGATTGCTTTTATCAATGGAATCGAAAGCTGGAAGCATTCCATCTAACCAGCCGCTTAACGTACTGTCATCCGACTCAGGTACAGCAGCTTCAGGGTAGTAACTGTTGATTGCAGCAATTTGTTGCCTGAGGTTAGTTGTATATAAATATTCAGTTCCATACTGGCTGCTTAACTTAAGACACGAAATGGCGCGAGAAATCTCTCCTGACTCTACAGACTGCACTGCGTCTTTCAACCATATCAATATCGAGGTAAGTGTGTAAACTTGCAATCCACTAAGATACATCCGACCCGAAATTTCACTCACTCTAAACTCAATACCTGCCTTAGTCAGCAAATTATTCATCTCTTCAGATGTCATTCCTTCCGGCACATCGAGGTAAATACTACTGCCGTAGACATCAAATTTGCCTTTAATATATTCCATGCAGCTTGTCAATCGCTTATAAATGAAATCTAATTTCTTTTGCTCCTCTGAATTCAACTTACCACTTGAAGAAACACCCTTATACAGCGCATTGATATCATCCATAATATTTTTTATCGACGACAGGGTTACCAGTAAAAGCGACAAATCATGCCAGAGTTGCTCTTCTGGCGTCATCTTATCCTGGCCGATAGTAGTGATATCGTCTGCATAGGTAGTAGCCCCGGTACTTTTCGCTTGCGTAGTTGACTCTGAAGTTTCCGTCGGGGCCGAACGCAGCAGCGGGTTAGTTTCACTCTCTGTCGCATCCTGCTCAACAACCTCAGCAGCCAATGGCGCACTACGTGTATGCGGTACAGTTTCCTGCGCCAATGTTGTGATAAATGGCGAAAGCATCGTCTGTTGCTTATGCATCACTTTCTTCACCGCCGCCGAAACAGATTTTGATTGGCCGACATCGACCGCCTTTGTTTCTGCCTCGTCCAACTCGGCTTGCGCTGCCAGCAATTTTGCCAGTTGCTGCACCAGACCTTTAATTTCCTGTTGCACCTGCTGGTTGGTTGCCTCATAAGATGCCAACTTACTCAGTTGTATTGCATTACTTAACGCAAGTTTTCGTTTGGCGAATTCGTCCTGCATCTGCTGGCGCTGGTCAGCATTCTGCAACAGGGTTTTGCGGTTTTTCTGCCATTTTTCCAGAAAAGAATCGATATCTTCGGCCATCTCTTCAGAGGAAACGCGCGAGGGTTTATTGTCGCGCACTTCCCGCTCGTTTACCTTCTCCTCGCGCTCTTTATTATCCTGCGGAATGTTAAAATGTGGCTGGTAAACATTACGATATCCTGTGTAGAGTGAAGTCATGTATAATTTCCTGTTGTTTTCGTTAGCGTGATTTTCTTTACCTGAACATTTTCGCCAGCAATGACAATAAACTTTCCGCTGTTTTAATCAGTTGGCCTAAGACATTCTTGGTGCTGCTTAAGGACGCGATTTTTTTAATGACACGCCCGAAATGCGCCATCATATTATTGAGATTCGAGAGCTGTTCGGGCGTCATCATACCCTGTCGCTCTTGCGCGGTTTGTAGAGTAATAAAACATCCCAGCATGGCATCTTTCAGCATATTGGCGACATCGCTACCAATATTAATTAATGCTATTGAACCCACCAGCTCACCTGAGTTAATCCCGATATCTTCGAGTAGATGCGTCAGATCGGTTTCCGTCACGCCTCCAAGCATCGCTGCCATATTATCTTTAATGGCGGCGATATCTTGCAGTACAGTGAGCATGGCACCGATACTGCTGATATCAAATCGCTGCGTATCGTTCTGCGGCGTCAGACTACTGAGCGCAATTAACAACCCAACATATTGCGTATTAAAATATGTGACCTTATTTTCCCAACGTTGAATTAATTCCATCAATGACTTATAAAAGCTCATTTTGCTGTTTTCAGCTGCCTCACAACTCTGGCGTCGTTCGGACTTATCTGACATGTCATCATGCTCGCGTCGGACTTCCGCTCCAGGATGGAGCATCTTAATAAATGCATCCATTCTTCTTTGAATACTTACAAGTTTTTTTAATGTGATAGAAAATAACTGTTGATATTCACGTTGTAAGCTAGCTTCAATTAGTTGCATCACCTCAACCAATTCTGTCCGAGCTTCAAACAACTTTTCCACCCCACCGCTGATGGCTTCATGGGTGGGGGTGCTATTAATGACGTCACTAACGCTGTAATACGTCTCGCCAAATTTTACGATGGGTGAAGTTTTAGCTAGTTGGCGCATCAACGCTTTTTGTTCTGCTGGAGTCAGGATCAGCGCACCACTCTCTCTGGCTTTGCTTTCTATCTGATCCAGTTCAGTCTCCAAATCCAGTAACTGAACAATCCGTTGCGTGATGCCATGATTCTCTTTACGTACTAACTCACCTGATGAATCAAAAAATGCCAGCTGATCTTCCAGCATTT
The DNA here is from genome assembly GCF_059730565.1 of Pantoea sp. X-Soil-TKNS-1279. Lineage (NCBI taxonomy): Bacteria > Pseudomonadati > Pseudomonadota > Gammaproteobacteria > Enterobacterales > Erwiniaceae > Pantoea > Pantoea sp. X-Soil-TKNS-1279. The sequence goes on from NZ_AP035952.1 coordinate 157,955, forward strand.
TTTTATTCAACTCAGATCGATGCGTATAAATTAACTCCAGAAAAAACTCGCACAGCGCAGGTTGCTCGCACAGTTTCCTTCGGTTTTGCTGCATCTGAAGAATTAAGTCATCAATGTCGTCTAAAACCGCCAGAAGACTTTCATCAGTGGATTTATCGACCTCGGTAATTTCCTGTTCGGTCGTTTTCTCTGGTTGATTATGGCTGTCGATTAGGGACTTGTACTGCGGCTGAAAGGGATAAGATCTTGAGATATTGCTCATGCCAATTCCTTTTCCACCCCCCGATATTACGTTTTCGGCAGGTTATCCGTTTCACTCTCTGCCCCATTCAGAACGATGTACTGCTTTTCCACTTCTTCCAGCCAACGCAGTGCCGTCAGCAGTGCGTCAAACCAGCGCCAGTGCAAAAACGTATACGGTTTCACCGTTTTGAACATCTCTCTGACCAGCTTTTTATCGCGATAAATGGGTTTGCCGATTTCGCTGGCGTAGTGCAGCACGGCTTGCGCCGCAGCACCACTTTGCACCAGCGAAACAAAAGGATAAGGTGATAACGTCAGGTTGAAATAGATACCTATGGCAATATGGGTGGGGTTGGCCAGTAATACTTGTGAATCACGGACATTCTTTTTGATGTCCTCATTTAATATCTCCTGATGCAGCTCACGCCGTTTATTTTTAATTTCCGGCTTTCCATTCTGCTCGCTGTTCTCCTTTTTTACCTCCTGGCGAGTCATCATTAATTCTTTAATGTAGTGAAAATATTCCAGCAAAAAATCAAGAATTGCAATTAACCCGCAAGTCAATAACACCGCCAGCAATGTGGTCAGAAACGCCGTTTCACATAAGGCGATGATGGTCCTTAATGTCGTGGCATTTACCCCTGACAGCAGCGAACGCAGCACCGCATAATATCCCAGCCAACTCACCACAGCGATAGCGGCAACATATAACAGTGATTTCAGCGTATTAAAGAACGTGCGCAGGGAAAAAATACGTTTGAATCCCGCTATCGGGTCCATACGTTTGAAATCAATTTTCAGCGACTGGGTCGCGATAGCAAAACGACTTTGCAGCAGCGAGGGAACAATCGACGATACCAGCGTGACGACCAGTAGCACCAACGTTGGCTCCACCAACACCATCATCAGAGCACGGAACCAGTCATGGGGATTAATATGATTGACCGTGGGCAACGTATTCAGCAGAAAATGCAGCGTCTCGTCCAGGCCGTTAAAAAAATAAAACAGATAAGTCATCACCACCACCAGATTGATGGTGGTGGTGACATCACGGCTTTTCAGTACCTGCCCACGTTTCGCGGCATCACGCTTTTTTTTCAGCGTCGGCAGTTCGGTTTTACTCTGATTCATCGTAGGTAAAAATAATGCCGCAACGGCATAAATTCATCAATCAACTGCTGAAAAGTGGTATGAAACACCGGATTATAAAATAGCAGCAGCACAGCAAAGGCGATCAGGCTTTTCAGTGATAATGACAACATAAAAGGGTTAAGTTGCGGAGTGTAGCGATACAGCACCGCCAGTATCATGTCAGTCAGAAACAGGGTAATCAGCACCGGCGATACCAATATGATGCCTTTAAGAATTGACAGGTCCAGTAACGTAATAAAGCTGGCGATCTTCATTAATGAGAAATCTACTGGCTGGCCGGGAGGAAACAATGCATAACTTTCCAGTAGCAGATTGCACAGATGAATAAACCCATTACCCGCCACAAAAACCACGCAACAGTAGAAATTGAACCAACTGGCCAGCGTAGATGAATCCACACCGCTATTGGGATCAAAGGTGCTACTGATGGTTGCCCCACGCTGGTTATCAATAAATTGCCCGGCCACATTGGCAACCCAGAACGGTAAGCCGATCGGAAATGCGATCAGTAAACCGAGGGTCACTTCTGTTAATGCCGTGCGCACCAGATGATTTTCAATGCCAGGCAAGGCCGGTTGAATATGTGGGATAAACGCCAAACCCAGCATCACGATCAAACAGCTTTTAATCATGCTATGCGTGAGCCAGTTACCCTGAAACAGCGGGATCACCAGGAACATCGGCAATACCCGAATATAAAACACCGCCAGCGCATAGAGTCCTTCCAGCATTTTATTACCTGTTAACTACGGCTGATCATGGTGAATAACTCGTTGGCATAATTCATTATTACCTGTGCCATCCAACCTGACAGTTGAAACAAGCATATCGATACGGCAATCAGCTTGATGCCAAAAGATAAGGTCTGTTCCTGAATTTGCGTTACGGTCTGAATCACCGCAACCAGTAACCCCACCAGCGTGGCAACAATCACCGGCCACGCGGAGAGTACAAGGATCAACCAGATGGCTTTATTACTGACATAACCGATTTCACCCATCACAACTCCAGATATTTGGTCAGCGTGCCCTGCACCACTTTCGCCCAGCCGTCAACGGCAACGAATAACACCAATTTAATCGGTAACGATATGGTGACCGGACTCATCATCATCATGCCGAGCGCCAGCAGAATGTTGGAGACCAAAATATCGATAACGATAAAGGGCAGATAGATATAGAAACCAATTTCAAACGCATCTTTAATTTCGGTTAACGCATAAGCAGGCAACAGCGCGAACACCGATGGCTCAGGCGGGTCCTGATAACCTTCTGCCACCTGGGGTGCGCCTTTATCTCGTTTCTGCCAGATGGTTGTGAAATAGCTGGTCAGCGCCGGGTCAGCAAATTTGGTCAGATAAGCGCGATAACTTTGCGTGCCCTCATTCATCAACCCCTGCATCGAGGCGGGATCGCTGTAACTGACGGGATGTTCATCGAGCCAGGCGATAATCGGCTTCACAACCGGCACCATAACAAACAACGTGAGAATCAATGCCAGGCCGTTGAGTGTCAGGTTGCTGGGTATCTGCTGAATGCCTAATGCATTGCGTACCAACGCAAAAACAATGCTGAATTTGATAAAACAGGTACCACCGGCGATCAGAAATGGTAGCGTAGCCGCCAGTGACAAGGTTAATATCAGTGCCGCTTCATTCATGATTCAGGGCTGTCCTGCGGCACGAAAATAGATATGGTTAAGAATCAGGCCTAGTCGCCCGTCAACTTCAACCAGTTCACCTTTTGCCAGCGTCTGGTTGCCGAGACGCAGACGGCTCGCTTTCAAACCGCCGCTGGTCAGCGGGACAAAGTCCCCGGCCTGTAATGCCATGGCCTGCGACAGCGGTAACCCGGCTTTTCCGAGTGTCATCTCCAGCGTCACTTCAACATCACTTAACGCCAGTTCAACAGCATCGACTTTCTCCGCCGCTAAACCAAATTCGTCGTCATCCTCGTCATATTCATCTTCGTCCTCATCATCGACCATATCCTCATCGTCATCTTCGAACATCCAGTTTTCATCAGGGTCCATTCGTTCCATAACGATTCCTTTTTCATCAAATTTCCATTGGCCAAAAAAACGTCCGGTTAGTGTCAGATATTGCTGGCGATGGGTGAGCAGCACTACATCGCCGGTTTTCAGTTCACGTAACTGGCTGAGCGGCATCACGCTCCATCCCACCCGACATTGCAATGGCAGATGCCACGCCGGATAGTTATCTCTTTGGCGTCGTGGCGGGATCGCCGGAACCTTGATACTGGGATGGTTATCCAGACAGAGCGCCAATGGCCCAAAGCTGGAGGAGACGCCATAACACCAGTCGGTCAGGTCCGCCGCCGAGGCTTCAGCTTGCGTCAACAGACGAATTTGTGATGCGTGCCAGACATTACCCGACAGTTCTAATCCATGCATTTCGAGGTATTGCGCCAGCAATGCTTGACGCAACTCTTTTTTCATCAATACAGAATCGGGTGGCGCGTTGGGTGCAAACACCCGTTCTGCCATACCTCGTACCGGTACAAACAGATATAAAGGGGCATCCCGGTCCTTGCCTTGTAGTTGCAGGATATCTCCCTCACCTTGTGGCATGTCGCCGCGCGAACATCGCTGACGATACAGCAAGTGATGAGCCGTTTTGGTCATTGCCGGAATGACAGGTGACTTCGGCATTTTATTGGTCACGTTCATCCCATGTACCATCAGTTTGGTTCACACGCTCCTGGCCGCTGGCACTGCCAAGATAAAAGGGTTTGGCCTGTCTGATGCCATGTAATGTCCAACTGGGGTCATAGGTCGTCAGCGATTGTTGACCAACCAACATAGTATTGAGTCGAACATCGCTGCTGGACGGCATAATCGCCTGCTCCGCCACCTGAAGTCTGGCTGATGTCTGATCATTTACGGCGTAACGCAGCACTACCTGCTCGGCCTGTAAATCAAGCTCGATGGTTTTTCCGACCACACTGGTGAGAACATCGTCTGTTGCCGCCACGGGTGACACATCAGAACGCTGCGCGCCCGGCAACGCGGCATCCGCTGGCTTTAACTGTTCAGCGTGGGTTGGCGGCGAGTTTGGTTGCATACCGATAACACGCAGCACCCCAAGGTCAGCATCGGCTATCTTCTCTGCGGCTTCATCAACCCCCCTGCGCAAGGTGACGATGCCCGCTGAGTTTTCCGTTACCGCTGCCACAGGAGAATGGACCGAGTTGGCAGGTGACACTGTCGACGGCTCATAGGGGCCACGGGGTTGGTTTACCCTCTGCACCGCAGACTTAATATCTGGCGGCATGTCGGTGGTTTTAACTACCCGTGCCGGTAAGGGAGTCAGCGTTGGTTTGTCACTGGCAGTATGTGGTGAGGAATCGGCTTCAGGTCGCGTGGCTGAGCCATTTAAGACCGTTAACTGCATCATCACCCTGGATAATGCCGGTTGTAACGGTTGTGACGATATCGACTGCTGGGGTTGATATTGCATAAAATCAATCCCTTCGTCCTGGGTTTTATAGCGTTTCTTGCTGCGATCGACAGCCTCTTGCTTACTCTGCACCAGGCGATCGGCCAGACATTGGGCAAGGTCACCTGTGTCTTCCGCGCAGGCTACCGCACCCGCGTTATTAATCATCGGGTTTGCGACGTTCGGGTTTGTCACTTTTTTCTCCTTTTCACCCTGCGTAATCCGGACTGCCATCGACAGCAATGGCGTAACGCTTTAGATGGTTACATCGCGTGATAAATCGCACCGCTACAGGACATGCCGTTTTTCATTTAAGAGAGATCTGACCGAAACAGGTCGCACTTTCCTTAGAGCAACCACAAATATCGGCAGAGCGAAAACCCGCACTTATTTTGCAGCGGCGCGATGTATCGCGCGACCTTATTAACCGGATGACAACCTATACCGTGGCAACAATTTGCAGTTGACTGTGATCTGAAATTTCTTGCCATGACAGCACATCAAGATCGGTGAATTTATTTTCCAACAGTTTCTTCACAAAACGGCGAATATCCATGCTACACATAATGACCAGCTCATCTGCGGCAAAGGCTGTTTCGGCAATAGCATTGGAAAACAGCGAAAAAATCTCATCCATTTGCCCAGGCTCCATATTGATCGAACTGCCGGAGCCGCTGGTCTTGATATTGCTGCGAATTTCCTCTTCTACGCCCTGGGTCATCATCACACAGCGAATAAAGCCACGACTCTGATATTTGTTTGAGATATAACGTGCCAGACGCCCCCGAACTAATTCGGTCAACGCCAAATTGTCTTTCTCTTTGCCCGCATGTTGAGCGATCGTCTCAAGAATTATCTTATTATTCCTGAGGGAGATTCCTTCACTGATTAAACGTTGAAAAATTTCTGAAACTCTCTGAACAGTGGAGTTGCGATACACTTCTTTCATTAGCTCAGGTGATTTACTGTCAATTTTATCCAGCATTTCTTTGGTATCCTGAATACCAAAATATTCATTAACCAGACGGCTCAGCGCGCGGGACATCAGGCGGTATATTTCCTCACGAGCACTGCGACTTTGAATATTGAGGGGGGCTAACTGGCTGGCATAGTTTTCGTCGCACCAATATTGTGGCGGCGTGCGTTCCAGACGCCTCAGGGGGATATGCAATGATTCCAGCATGGCTAATTGATCAACCGCCATGATGCGACGCTGACCTGGCAATACCTCAATCTGGTCAACATCAATTTCATGAATCAGTAATTTCACAACTCCCTCAGGAATTCCCTCTTTCGCCAGAAGCTCAGTTCGTGGTAAGGGAATGCCAAACTCCAGAAAAAACGATTGTTGAAACCACGTCATATCATCAGGTTGATTGAGCCACTGGTGGGTTTGTGGCGCCATCACCAACATCACCGGAATGGTTTCAGGAAACAGTTGCCCATCGGCTTGTTCCTCGCCTTTCGCCGCGGCTTCCTCAGCCGCCAGGATCTCCTCAGCAGTACGCATCAGACCGACCCGCTGGAGCGAAGTCACTAATTGCGCCTTGAATTTACCATCCCGTTTTATCACTACCACTATCCCCAGCATCGCAGCCAGTGAGCCGAAGACCATCAGTGGAAAACCTGGTAGCAATCCAACAATCAGTACCATCACCGCAGCGCCACCCAATACAAAAGGGTTGCTGAAAAGTTGTAGAACAATGCTGGCACCGAGGTTCTTGTTATCATCATTGACGCGCGTGACCACAAATCCAGCGCCAATCGAGATCAGCAGTGCCGGTATCTGCGCCACCAGTCCGTCACCAATAGTCAGCATGGTATAGATGTCCAGCGCTTCGGAGAAACTCATGCCGTAGGAGTGCTGCGCAATTAAAATGCCGCCAATAAAGTTGACCAGGATGATGAGCAGACCGGCAATAGCATCGCCTTTTACAAAGCGCATCGCGCCATCCATCGAACCGAATAACTGACTCTCCTGCTCGAGGCGTTTTCTTTTAACCGTAGCCTGTTCAGCCGTCAGGCTGTTGGCCTTCAGATCACCATCGATACTCATCTGTTTACCGGGCATGCCGTCCAACGAGAAACGCGCACAGACTTCCGCCACACGCTCCGAACCTTTAGTAATCACGATGAATTGCACGATGGTGACAATGAAGAAAATCACCACCCCCACCGCGAGGCTGCCGCCAATCACGAACTGACCAAAGGTGGACACCACCTCACCGGCATATCCGTCTAATAAAATGAGTCGACTGGTGCTGATAGAGAGCGCAAGCCGGAATAACGTGCTGATCAGCAATACCGCCGGAAAGGTGGAGAACTGGATCAGATCATTGACATAGAGTGAGCTGAGGAAAATCAACAGCGCCAGGGCGATATTCAGACCAATCAGAAAATCAATCAGCCGGGGTGGCAACGGGATGATCAACATGGCAATCACCGTGCCAATCAGAATGACGATGGCCAGTTCCGGTTTAATCAACGCAGACAGACCCAGTTTACTCAGCATGCAGCCACTCCTTTAGCTGTGCGGTAACCGCGTGGAGGTCGCGCAAAATCTGGTTGGTCAGTTCCTCATAAGCGCGATGTAGATAACATTTCTCGCGAAGCAGTAGCAGCAGATAACCAGGATACTCACGCTCAACCAGGCTAATCAGCGCCGCTGAAAACGGCACCTCAGCTAACAGCAGCAATATCTCACAACCATGTTGCCGACGATGGAGATAGACGGTGATGCCCCCTATATCAAGCTCGATGCCCGCGCCAGGCTCCAATTCATGCCACGATCCTAACAATCCGTTCTCTTCAACATCCCACATCATGTTGCCCTGTCCCTTGTCCCTGCCAACGCTCGCTAAGTTCCTGAACGATTTTTGCATCCAGCCGTGCCCGATCACTCTGCTCTTTAAAGAACAAGTCGGGCAATTCCACCAACGCGGCACGCAACTCACGTAAAAAGCGCGTTTGGCGGGAATGATCATTTAACAGTTCGTGACACTGTAACGTTCGCCATTGCGGTAAAAATGTCACAGGCTGTGCAAGGATAGTGCGGAGAAAATGGACTACCGGGTCAGCCAGAGTGGATGCTGCCTGTTCTGAAGCCGACTGTCCGGCCGGGGATAACTCACAGACACGTTGCAGCAGGGTAGAAAAACGTGACATGGCGAAGATTTTGTTCTGTAGTGTACTCAGGTGTGCGGGTTGCGTGCTCGGTCGCAAGGCATTCATATCGTGACGTAAAGCCCGCGATATATAGTGAAACAGGGAGCCAAGACTGTCGAGCTCGGCCTCATCCGTCATGGCCCAAAAGAAACCATCTTCGTCATCTTCTGACCAACTCAGCCATACCCGATACCAGCGCCGCAGTTGTTGCGGGGTAAAACGCGTCATTCTGGCGTACTGCTGTGTGAGGGCATGGGTATTCGCCCCGGCCCACATCGCCTGGCGCTCCTCTTCGCTGGCCTCAGCCTCCAGCAGATCCAAGGTTTCCTGCAATAACAGCCGATCCAACAACCAGTTGCTGGCGTTAGCCAGTAAGGCTTTTAGAATCAGCAAAATATCAGTGGCATCGCTATAACGCTGGCGCAACATCAGCAGCAGCTCGCTGGCACGGGTGACCGGCTGAATGTCAGGCACCAGCGAAGAGGCGTTACCCTCAACATCCAGTTCCACTTTGCTGTTAATATTCTCAGCGCTGACGGCTTTCGCCATGCCTGGCAGACCGAACATCGGCCGCATCAGGCCTAAATCATCAGAAATGCCAATCTGTTCCATCAAATTTGGAAACGCTGATATCTCAGTGATTTTGTCAGGCACATCCTTCCGGCTTCCCGCACGATCGCTACTGACTTCGACAAAGCCATATTGGCTGCTAATCGGGCTACTCATGGCAGGCTCCGATCAGTTTCCTGACGAGTGCGCTGTAGCCACTCTTCCAGACGGGTAACCGAGCTGTCCGGTTCGCTCAGGACGCGCGGTTCAATCAGAAACAATCGCACCACATTGGTGCTGCGCGGCTCCTGATAGCGGAACAAGGCGCCCACCAACGGGATACGACTCAGTAACGGAATGCTGTTACGGTCATCAACCCGCTCGCTGCGGGTATAACCGCCAATCAATAGACTGTCGCCGGAGGGGACGCGTGCCACAGTTTCGATACGTGTCTGACTGACTTGCTGATTATTCACATCAGCGGCGGCATCACTGCTGCCGTCCTCCACCGTCAGTTGCATTTCCACCTTCGGCAGTTGCCCAATCGCGGTGATAATGCGCGGAGTGACAGATATCAGCGTGCCATAGGTGATGGTTTTCAGATCGACAAAACGCTCGGCTTCCAGCTTGATGTAAAAGGAGTGGCTGTTGTCAAAATAGGCGGTGACATTATCCTGAGTCAGCACCATCGGACGCGAGATAATCCGTGCCTGTGACTTCTCGGTCAGCGCGTGGATGCGCGCCAAAATCGCGCTGGTTGGTACCAGGGTTTTCGCTGCACCAATTGGGTTGATTTCGCCTGTCAGGCTGCCATCGGTGAAGCTGCCCGACCACTTAATTCCCAGCCGCTCGACCTCGCTTTCTTTGACATCGATGATTTGCAGGCCAAGCTGCACCTGCTGGCGGGGATTATCCAGTTGCCGTATCAGGTAACGCGCATCGCGGATTTGGGTAGGATCACCACGCAGAATGACGCTGTTGCTATCGTTGTCGCCAAGGATCCATAACTGCTGACCAGATGACTGCGGGGCAGTTAACGCGACCGTTTCTCCTTCAACCGCCGGCGTCGCCTCTTCCAGGACCGGTGGTAGCAGAGAAGGCGGTTGCCCGGCCTCACGGCTGGCAGTAAGCGTCAAACGATCTGCCCCTGTCCATAACGCCCGTAGCGTATCAATTAAACCGGGTTCCGTGACTTTTTCACCGCGCAGCGTCAGGGTACGGGCAAAGATAGGACGATAACGTACCCGCACCACGGCAACCGTCGCGGTGACACCGCCCCGATCTTCTTGCGCCAATTGCTGTTGTTTATCCAGCAGTGCTGCGGTTTGCGTCACCAACTGGACATATTTGGGTGGCCCGGCAAGGTAAAATGAATGGGCGTCGGGACGCGCTTTTAATGGATAGGTTTCATCATATAACCCGGCATCGCGCAGCGAGCGCACCAACCCCTCGACACTCATATGCTCCAGGCGCACCAGCGCACTGGTCAGTTCATCCTGGCGATAAACGTAAATCGCCAGACCATCGAAATACCAAATCAACCCCATATCATGGCAGAAGACTTTTAACGCAAGCATCGAATCAGTCAGGTCAAACTGACCCGACACCTCCATTTTTTTGCTGGCGGTACTGAGGATGACGGGTCTTTCCAGTAGTGCTGACAGCGCCTGAAAGTAGACCGTCACCGGTTGTTTCTGCAACGTCAGCAACGCCGGTTCCTTTGCCGGTGCAGAAAAAGTCATAAATAACAGCATCAGGCTGACCGGCAGGAGGTAAAATTCCGCCCATGCCCGGTTGAGTGCCGTATTCCATTGGTGTCGTCCTGTGTTACTCACCCGGCCCCCTCTTCCATGATCAAGTTTCCTGACATTTGTTGTGCCAGCCAGCGCAATAACGCCTGACATTTGGCACCCTTTTGTTCTGGTTCGATGACGTCTAACACTATGCGGCAACTGCTTTCGTCCGGGAGCATATTAATGCTAATAGTTACGTGTTCACGTAATATCAATATGGCCACCGATAACAAGCTATAGTGATATGAAAATAATTCATCCACAGCCAATCTGGCATATAAGATCATCCAATCCTTCCCAGCCAATTAATTTATTTTCGACACAAGAATATAGCTTAATATTACCGATAAGCGTCCAATAAAACCATGCAGGCAGATTTGATAATCTTCTGAAAAGGATGATTTAAATCTGATAAATACTTCACCTTACATATGAAAAATAGAAATTAAGCACTTACATAACAACAAGTAAGCACCAAAAGCCGCTAAAAAATGCATTCTATTTACCTTTTATTGGCTTTCATAATTGGCATATATCCATAAAATACCAGAAATCAATTTCATTCTTCCACGGCGTGGAACCGTATTGTTAACCTTGGGTTTATCATGTTTTCACTAAAAATTCTAAATGGTCCACTGAGTGGTTTTGATATGATGTTGAACAGTGGATTGTGGCACCTTTATCTATACAACCAAAATAATGAGCCCGAACAAATCCGGGTAGCCAATAATGTGAAAGTCGCCGGTGACAATGTTATTTTCATTCCGGTGTATGGCGACGAAAATGCACGACACATGCAACTGGAACTCGGAGAAAGCGTACAGGACTGCCGCTATGGCTGGCAGGACGAGCCAACGTCTTTTCAACTACTCACACCTCAACAAAAAACAGACTTCGGTGGCCTCAGTTTTGCGCTGAAGCCACAACAGGAGAACTGGTCACTTAACCGTGACTCGGGCACTGAGACACCAGTCGATGTGGATGACAAACCGGTAAAACACACCACCCGCACTGGGACTGTCTCTCCATTGAAGCTTGTTATGCTGGTTTGCATGCTGATGATCTGCGTGTTATCCGCTGTTTTTTATTATGTTGTGCCTTCAACCTCGCAGGAGAAGTCGCCTCAGGCCAGCAGCAGTTTTCAGCTCACGCCCAAGGTGCGCAAGGTAATCCAGCGACGGCTTTCAGAGGCCGGTATTCTGTGGCTCACCCTCAGCCAAAACGAGCAAAACAAAGTGGTGTTGCGCTTGCTGACCGATGGGCAAAAGGATGCGGTACAACGCGCAACACAAGTACTCCAGCAATCCTGGCCCCAGATGGGTACGGTAATTATCCATCCGCATTCAGTGCAGGAGATGCAGCGCGAATTGCAGCTGCTCTTTGCCCAAACCGGCATTCAGTATTATCAGGAAACCACCGCCGAAGGGATTTATGTTGCTGTACGCCAGGCGCTGGCCCCGGAGGCGCTCGATTTTCTGAACAAACGCCTGAGCGCGTTCTACCTGCGCTGGGGAAAGCAGCGCGTGCATGTCTCTATTCAGTTACCTGACACCAGCGATACGCCACGCGCGGTGCTTCAGCGTGGTCAGGATGACCTTATCTGGGACCGGAAAAATCACATCTTCCGTCCTGTTTTAAAGCAACCACTATAAGGAAAGTGAAATGAGCTCAATCTTCACTGATACACCGACAGAGACAAAACCGCTCAGCGGTAGCTTTTTACACCTATATGGTGTATTCGAAGAAAAACTTAAGGCAGCCCATGAAGCGCTGGGTACAGCAACTGCGGACTGGGAAGAAACCCCTACCGATCCAAAACTTACGCTCAAAATGCAGGCTGCCCAGGGTGACCTCGGCAACCTTACCCGCGGGGTGGGTAGCCTGATCAGTGCGCTGGTCGCCCTGCAAAGCGAAGCGACTCAGAAGATTAAATAACATGGCGCAAATTCATCTTTTCGCCCTGCCGGACATGGCTGGCGCACTCAACCATGATGTCGAAGTCTCACTGGACCAACGGATGATTGCCGCCATGAGTCAGATGATTACGGAGAATCAACAATTGCGTACAGCAGGCACTACAGCGATGGATAACGCGGTGACCAACAATTCGCCTGGCGAGATGCTGAAATCTCTGGCCCTGCTGGGCGATCATAAAATTCACACCGAGACGCTACTGGCCTTCGCGCGTGAAGTGAACCGAGGGATTGAAACGCTGGTTAAAGCCTGATGAAACTGTTTGCTACGGGTAAAGTCTGCCTTTTGGCCTTGCTGATGTTACTGCTCACCGCTTGTCGCGATGAGGTGTTGAGTGGATTAAGCGAGCGCCAGGCGAATGAGGTCATTGCATTACTGGATCGTAACCAGATCCCGGCGACCAAAGTGCACGGTGAGAAAAAAATGTTTAATGTACTGGTCGATCAACAGCACATGAAGCAGGCGATTGCCGTCATTGCCGACTATCGCCTCCCTTCACACGATGACGTTGAGATCGACCGTTTTTTCCCCACCGATGCCTTAGTCGCTTCGCCACGGGCTGAGAAGGCGCGCCTGATCTCCGCGATTGAGCAAAAGTTGCAGCAATCGCTACTCAGGTTGGATGAAGCGGTGGAGGTACGGGTGCATATCACTTATCCGCTGGAGGATGAGACGCGCCTGGCCCATCCATCAGATAAACGTATTTCGGTACTGATGCTCCATCGACCTCTGGATGACGCCACCATCTTCGCCAATAAGATCCGTTTATTTATTTTGAACAGCTTTCCTGACGTCAAGCTGGAAGACATTACCGTGGTGCTGTTCGCTAAACAGGAGCCGCCACATCCCTCCTCGCATCCGGCGGAACCCTCTGGCACCAGTGCCATCATCATGATTGGCGTGGGGATGCTACTCATGACGGGCTTGCTAATTATCGCGGGGATTTGGCTACACAGACGGAGGGCATCCCGTGCAAACCAGATTGCATAAGCAACTATGTCAGCTGGGAGATATCAGCAACTGGTTGCACCCGCTGCGTCGACCTCAGGAGTACGCCGGACTGAACCGGCTACAGCAAAATCGGCTGCTGAGTTTACATCATCAGTTCAGGCTACCTCACCCTGATGCGCTCACCAGCGCCCCCGGCAGCGATCTCATCGCCTGCTGGGGGCAACTCCCCCGACTGAGCCTGCTGGCGGGCAGCCTGGGCCTGATCGGTGCAGTACATAGGCAACGTTTGCAGTCGTTGTATCAGGTCAGTGACCTCAGCTATATCACCGCCTTGTCCCTACAATGCTTCCCCATCCTGGCCACGGATGTCGGAACGTCGTTAAACGAAGCGCTATTGTGTGAACGTGGCTGGCTGGCGCTCTGCCAGGCGTTTAACGCATCTACTGAAATGACACAGGCTGGCAGGCTGGCGTTGCCACCCCTTTCCTGCGACACGCGAGTACCGCTGACGGTATCGCTGCGTGTCTGCCTGACACTTAACAAACTTTTGCATTACGTTCAGGAAATAAGGCTATGAGCAGCATTGAACTGTTTTCGGCTTATGCCCTGCGCTCATCATCTGCGGTGACCTCGTCATCACTGGATGCGATGATGATACAGCGTCTGTCATCCCAACCGAGCGGTCAGGTTTTTCAGGAAAACGAAGAGACGCCAGCCCCCACCGTGAATGCCAAAGAAAAATTTTTGCAACGTTATGCGCAGGCTATCGCCGCCGGGGACTTTATCCTCGCCTACGACAAAGACCCGCAGAAGATGTGTAAGCAATTCGCCGCAGATCTCGCCCTGCTCTACCAATTGATGTTACCGGCCGAGGAGGATAAAGAAATTTTGCAACCTCCGTCGATATCAGAAATGGAAGACTGGTTGATTGCGCTGGTGCCAACGCCGGACGAAGAAGACGCCAGCGGAAAAGATCCTGTAGAACCGACCGATGAACAGAATTTTCTGTCGCTGGCATTCAACAATTTCCAGCTGATGTACAAAAAGAACTGGCAAAATATCTTCGATAAGCTGAAGGAGGAACGAGGCAAACCCCTGGCGGTGGACTGGGAGCAAGGGTTAGCCCAACCGAACTGGCCCTTTAGCGATGCCGAATATACCCCGACGGCTAGCAGCAGCAAAACCTGAGTCATCCGTTATTCAGGACACAAGCGAATAAAACTCTGAGACCCTGCGCAATTTATACCCCCCTTCATAAGATTGCTGAAAAACTCACGGAAAAATTATTACTCCGTTTTATTTGCGGGATAAATAATAAATAAAATAACAACAGAGGTCATCATCATGTGCGATTTATTATCTCCCCGCAGAAATAAACGCGCACTTCCGCGCACTATACTGACATCAGGATTGTTTTTTACAGGGATCAGTGCCAGTTATGCGGCGCTTTCCCCGGTGGAAAGCTTTCCATTACCCGGTAAAAGTACCTTCCTGTATCAGGGTGATGATCAGTTAATTTATGCTGTGTATCATAAGACAGACGGGTGACCTGAAGCTGTTGAGGAATGCTCCAGCTATGCGGTCATTGACGAAAATAATATGCTCTATGGGCTGAATGCGTATTAGTGCAAAATCAATAAAATTAAGTTGAAAGGTGCCACCAGCGATCAACCTGGCTGGGGGAGTTACCGCTGATGGTTGCACTAATAGCATGTTCTGGCACCAGAAGGGACAAAATTTATTCATCAGACAACGTTTGATGCCAGAACCGGATGGGGCTATCGCACTTTCAGTGGCGAAGATGGCAGCGGTGTCCTGGCTTTCTCGCCTGACGGGCAAAACACTAAAATTATGCTGTATCGCTGGGGTATCGACAGCGCGCCAATGATTCAGGGCAACTCACTGTACGTCGCAACGAGTAGTACCCTCTATCGCGATACACTGGATGGCCAGGAGATTGCTGGCTGGAAACAAGCCCGACAGATCGGTCAGGATGTGCTGGAGGATAATAAAGATGACAAATTCATTTCCTTAGCCTGGGTCGTGAAAGAAAACGGTATCGAAATCGAACGTGGATCCATTCCAGTCAGTCCGCGTGATTCTGTCGACAAGAAGGTCTCTCCGTATCAATGGCCATTGCAATTGGCAACCGCCATCAACGAGCGTTCTCTGTACCTGAAAGCCGGTGAACAACAAGATGATAAATTTATTCCGCTTGCTAGCAAATTCATTCCACAGGGCAGCAATATGAGTGTGGAACTAATACCCACTTTTTATGACTTTGCAGATTGTTCAACCGGATGCAACAGCGGTGTTATTCACTATCGGGGAATTAACCCCACCGGCAGCTATATCTGTTCGTTCAAAGACCTCGCGCCAAACTCTAAAATAAAAGTGACCGCGACTCCGCCCTTTGGACAGGCAGAAACCAAAATCTTCGAAGCTGGAGAGAATACAGGTCGTTATAGCTGGCCTAAATTTCTGAGTGATTTTATCAATAACCAGTTCGGAAACTATGCGTTCAGGGCCGGAGAAAAGCTGGATGCGAAGAGAGATGTACAAATGAGGACGGTGTATAGCGGCTATCGCAACCGTCTGTGGTTATCGGGCAACAGTCGTATTACCATCGAATTGCCAGAAGCTGTAGGCAAAGTCGCAGATGACTGCGATGAAGACTCAATGGCGAAATAATGTAAGTTAATACGCCAGGTTTACACCGGGTTGGTATGTTGCGCTTACACCCTTCATCGGAAATAAGTGCAACACCCAACCCACACAACTACTTTTCTGGTCCCGATAAATCGTCCTCACTAACGCCTGTCAGTGCGATAATGGTTTCACGATCATAGCCTTCCTTCTCCATTGCCTTAGCGATATCAACCCTGACCTGCTGCACACCTTTGTAATAACCTAACTCTTCCAGTTGCTCTGCAATACCTCGCGCAATCTTTTCTAAGTTTGCCACCCCTTTCCTCCCTTTGTTATATCGCTGGCGGTCCATTATTTCACTATTAAAACCGCGTAAACTCAGTATCGTTCTTTTTTGTTATATCAAAAAAACAACAGGGTTTGATAAATTGCTGACCATCTTCTTGTGGATGCACGGCATTATGATTACCTTCGACAAAAACAACGTCATGATCAGAAACATGACTTTTTATCACGCGAATCGTATCAACCACGCTCATATTGTATTTCTTGGCAAATGCAATCGCATTATTTACTTTGACAACAACATCTGGTGTGCTGTTCGTCAGGCATTTTATCTCACCATAGGATCTGATGGATTCTCTGGTGTCGCTCACTATAAGCGTATCAATATCAATGTTAAATCCCTTGCGCGCCATATAGGTCAGCATTTCATGTGTGTTGAGTTTTTTCGTGCAACATTTATCATAAGAATGTTTGAATTTAGACACCCAGTCATTATTAATTCGATCGCTACCCCATGAATATTTTCCCTGTCCCACCAGGGAAAATATCCCCCTACCTGATTTAGCAGAGAGTAATCGTTGGGTTTGCCAGTCGTCACAGCCGTTCATTTGCATGATCTTACTGACGGATAAAGTTCCCCTGGTGATGTTAGAGATTTTCTCCTCTAGCCTTTGCTCAACTCGGGTCAATAAGCGAATAATTTTCGCCTTATCGCCTTCCTGCCGGACGGTAATTCTATCGCCCTCAATCCCTTTTTTAAGAGAACACACAATAGCTCTCTGAAACTTCAAACTATAACCACTTTTCCTGACATATTTCGGCTTTAGGAAATTAAGAGAGACTTTGACATTAGTTATGTATTTTACGAACTTTCTGGCGCCTTCTTTTGATACTCGATCACCTATAAGAAGATCAATGTAGTCTGAGGCAGAACCCTGGTGTGGACCTGTGATTATCATTGCCTTCCCCTCTGAGACATGGTTGTTAATCTGAAATCAGACTTCCATCTTTGTCATCGCAGAATGTCTTGTCGAGCGGCTTTCATGAATTTTTCATGGCATGTTTATCTTAATGTAGCCCGGATAGTTAACGAGATGAATAACGAGATCGCGCAAATAAATCTTAACCTGGAAACATCATATACAGAGGGAGAAAAACTCCAATAATCATTCACTAGCTTTAACTTATTATTACCAGTTCAACTAACTCACGTAATTAACATAAAATATCGCAGTGTATATGATCGATTTCCATTAATTGTATTTAGAAAAAATCAGGCAACAGCTTCATGTTTTTTTCATAGCTATGGAGGAAAAGAATGATCCCGGATGCAGCCAATCCCCTATCTTCACCAGAATTTATTCACCCTGGCGGTTCAGGCAGCGAGGCAAAAAAAGCCACTTTGGTACCCTGGCTGGTTCGGAATACATGCAGTTTTATCAAGTCATGGTTTATCACTCCTCCTCCACTAACCGCCGACGCGGCATTAGCAGACTACAAAAACATGACAAAAGGTATACCGGGTGCAAAATCGTTCAACAGTGAAACCGGGTTACTCGTCCATATTCAGGCGAAGCTGCTTAATTTTGAACAACAGACCTCTGCCATCACTTCACAGCCGGGCACTCCTTCCCCCCCTGTGCTGGCTATTCAGGGGATTAACGCGATACGCCTTGCACCACGGCAAGGTATCAAACCGGTTTTGCATTTGGTTGATCAATGGGCCTGTGTGCCGTTGCTGGGCCGTAGCTCCGTCGATTCCGCGGGTTGTCGGCCGGTAACTTTAGCTGGCGTCATCGCGCAGTGTCATGACATCGTCAGCGATGCCATCTCCCGCCATACCGCATGAAGACAAAGCTATCCCCATGTTTAACTTCACCCTGAAGTTGCATGCTAACTCCGCGCTTAACTATCCAACGGCCCCTCTTCCGCTCCAACTTGCCGCAAACAGTTGTGCTGAATTTCTCAACACAGATACGCACCAACCTTTCCCGGTCGCAGAATTCCTGAATGCACTCAAGAATCAGCAGTTGCCAATGTTAATCAGCAACTTATCTCCCCTCTCAGCGATCCCGATTAGATTAAATGCTGTCGAAGCGGAAAACCCGGATCAGGTATCGTTTATAACCATCTTGACCACGCCAGCTTTCCTCCCGAATGGCGCTATCAGCGTAGCTGGATAAAAACGGCACCACACACGCAATTGATCGTGGAGTTTAAAAATGCCGCTGCCGCAGCGGTGTATGTTCAACTGAACCATGTCGGGCAGATGTGGCGCAGGCTACGTCTACGCTCTGCTTGAACATCAAAGTTCTCCCGATAAGCATATGACCTTACGGCTGATGCGGTACGCCATTGCTGCGATGCAGCGTCATCTGGATGAAGGCCATGATGAATTGCCTCTTGTGATACCAATTTTGTTCTATCATGGCAAAACAAGTTCCTACCCTTACTCAATGAACTGGTTGAACGCCTTTCCCGATCCGCAGTTGGCTGAACAGGTCTTTTGTCGCCCTTTCTCTCTGGTCGATGTCACCATGATCCCTGATGATGAAATTCTGCTGCACCGCAGTGTGGCACGACTGGAGATGGCGCATAAATAGTGCGTATTCGTGACATGCTGGAAAATATTGACCCAATGGCAACGTTGCTGGCGCTGGATTACAATGATGATCTCTCAAGCGATGTCATCCTGTACCTGCTTCGTTACGGTGAAACGGAGGACCGCGATAAATTCGTTGAGATAATGATGCAGGCTAAACCGCAATTAAAGGAACAAATTGTGACGATTGAGCAGCAATGGCGGATGGAAGGGCGTCAGGAAGGACACCAGGAGGGTAAGCGGGAGGAGAAACAAGAGGTTGCACAGCGAATGATGCAGGAGCAACTCGATTTCCATACTATCATGAAGGTAACGGGTCTGAGCGAAAGCGAGCTCGAACAGCTACATTCATGAATAAGATCTCTACGGGGTATCGCGCGCGATCAGTCATTCTCCCGCCGTTCCTGAGATATTCCGTGATAAACCGTTTTCCTGACTGGGGGCCATCCCATCAAAAAAACGCTGCTGTACTGGGCAGGTTTTGCGGCACTTTACACCGTGCTGGCGCTGTTCAGTTTTCAAAACCGCGACCCGTGGAGTTTCTCCTCGACGGTGTGGTTTCCGGCAGGTCTGCTGCTGGCAGCGCTGTGGTTATCGCCCCGGCGCGACTGGCCAATGTGGCTAATCACCGCCGGGCTACTGCACGCATTGTGCGGTGTGTATACCGGACGTCCTCCTTTACTCGCCGGGATTTTTGCCGCTTTTGATATCGTGGTGTTTCCACTTTGTGTCCTGCTGCTGCGCCAGTTGCCACAGCTACGCTGGCAACAGCCGGTCATTCAGGTGCTGTGCCAGGTCGGGATCGTGGCAATGTGCCTGAGCCTCGGCAGCATCTTGCTCAGTTGCTGTTTATTGCTGGCAGGCTATGCCGTCGCTCCGCAGCATTTTCTCTCCTGGACGTTGGCCGCGCTCACGGCGGCGTTGTCTATCCTCCATTTTCTGCATAGCAGAGAGAGTACCTTCTCACCCAGCCGCTGGCACAGCATCCCGGTTCTCGCCAGCAACCTTGGTCTGATGTTACTGCTGGCAGCCACCGATAACGGCCCGTGGCTGGGGCTGAATCCATTGTGGCTTCAGTTCAGCGCCCTGCTGTTAAGCGTTTTTATTCTTTCCACTCGCCAGGTGGGTCTGCTTCTGCTGCTGCAATACGCCATCATGACCACCGCCGCGTCATTCGACCATTCGACACAGGCAACGGTACTGACGGTATGGCAGGTACAGTGGTATCTGATTTTTTCAGCGATTATTTCCGGTTGCCTCAGTGAATTCGTCGATGCCCACCGACAAATGGTGGCACGCAGAGAAAGCGAACAGCAAATTATTGCCCGCCTGGCGGATACGGCCTCCAGCCTGATATTTACGCTGGACCTGGCCGCAGGCGAAATTGAGTGGCGCGGAACGCCTGCGGTTTTTTTCCCCGATGAAACCCTTTCGGTAAGCACGCTGGAATTACTCAATGCCCATTGCTCTCCCCCGTTTATACATGAGGTGATTGAATGGTATGCCGACACCGCCCGCATCCAGTTTAGCCAGCCATTATGGGTGCAGCGGCTCAACGGCGAGCGGGTGCATTGTGTGCTGATGTTGCAGCGTATCGCCGGACAGCCGTCACTCATTGGCGGGTTGACCCTGTCAGGGGCGCAATAGCGACAGAGTCCTCATCCCTCACATTGCAGGCATTTACTGCCCCGCTCGCCATCAGGTAAATTATTCTTTGCCTGGCTGCTTTATCAGGAAATGCATCAAAAAGATCACTACAGGGAGAGGTAATGAAGATGAAACATCAGGGTAGAAAGTGGATCTGGGGAGTGCTGGCGCTGTTGGCATCCTGTTCATGGAGTGCCAGTGCCGCGTCGGTTGGCGGGTTGGTAGGCCAACGTCTGTCAATGATGAAAGACGTCGCCGCCTGGAAAGCCGCCAATCATAAACCCGTGGAGGATTTGCCGCAGGAACAACGCGTACTGGACAGTTCGCTGGCAGAAGCGCGTAAACTCGGCCTGTCTCCGGACTCAGTCGCGCCATTTATTCAGGCGCAAATGGATGTCGCGAAGGCGATTCAGTACCGCTATCGCGCCGACTGGCTATCAGACACACACCGTCCAACCCCGCCGCGCTCGCTGGATGAAACCCGCAGCCAACTTAACAGCATCAGCAGCGAGATCCTGCGTCAGCTTTCGCGCGATCTGCGTGTTGACCCTAAAGCGGGCGGCAAAGCATGTAGCGCGTTGCAGTCACTGCGCCTGCATAATTTGACCAATGATGACAAACGCTATCTGTGCCAGACATTACGCCAGGTAAAACGGACCCGGCATTAGCAATAAAAAAGCGTCAACAGCAGAGCCGTTGACGCTTTGTTCACGCAAGAAAACTTACTTCACCAGTTGCCACAAACTATGTGCCGCGCCCGGTGCCCAATCGCTCTGTGATTTGTTGTCGTTCAGACACTTATACGTCTGGCCGTTATGCGTCACCGTATCACCTGCGAAATACTGATGACCCACCACCCAGGCGCTGCCTTGCGGGATACTGTCTTTGACTTCCACCTGGATATCTTTCGACACGCTACCAAAATCGTTTGTTGCTGTCAGACGGTAGGTCGCGGTACCGGTATGGTCACCCTTAACCCAGGCGCGTGGTGCGGTGATATTCGGACCTTCCAGTCTGCGAGTGGTAGGCGCTGCATGTTTCTCCTGCAACTGGAATTTGTCGAAACCTTCCACCACTTCCCAAATGTAGTTGTTAGCATACTGGGTGTTGGATGCATCCATCGCATAAGCCGCGTTGGCGCTGTTCTTCTCCACCACGATTTTGTTCTGTGCAAAATGGATGACCGGTTTATGCTGCTGTTCGTGGGAACCATCATCACCACCACCGATGTTACTACCGCTGAACTCAACATCAGCAATGTTATAGAACGCCGCGCTGGTGTCATTGACCGTCCAGACGGCCAGAATCGCCTGATATCCTTCGCGGGCCGGAACGTTACAGGTATGGCTGTCAGTCTGCCCCGGACGCTCTCCATTACGGCTAACGGTACAGAATGGCGTGGATTCAAAAGAGGCGCGCGACAGTGCCTGATTTGGGTTCCAGTCATTTTTGGTGATGAAATATTCGTATTTCGTGGTCGGATGCGGTGTAGTAAAGTACCAGGTAAACTGATGCTCACCAGCAGACATCGGGGTCTTATTCCAGCGCGCTTCGCTTTGCGCATCCAATTCAGGACCACGCACACTGTTAGCGCTGGCAATCATACCATCAAGTAGTTCACCCAGAGGATAACCCTTGCCTCTTTCCATACTTTGCGGCTCATACTGAATATTTCCGCAGCCGGTGTTCATCTTTTCAGTGGGATAGTTTTTATCATGAGTTTCCTTGATCTTATTACACAATAACGCACGCGCCGGTGGGTCCAGTAAGTAACCATGTGACCAGGCCGCACCACTGACCAACAGGGTTGTAACAGCAAATGCCAGTTTGTTAAGTTTCATATTTATTGCTCATCAATATTAAGTTGAAATGAATGCAATCCCACGATTCTGCGGTGAAGCTCTAAGAAAACGTGTTAATTGGTGATTCATTATGAATTCGGCATGGAATATAGATACCCTGGTCACCTGGCGGAATAAGGTTTTTCTCTTCTACAGCGAGAATAGCAGAGTAATTAAACTAAAAAACCATTATCCCGTGTAGAAATCGCAACTTCTCGCTCGGGATAAGAAGTTACTCATTCAACCGGGCTGCGTTATTCAGCAAAATCACGGGAAAATTCTATTACCTGACAATCAGGTTTTATTCTTCGCGCGAGAATCGACGAGAACAGTTATGAAATTCAATAAATCCGCCATTACCCTGGTCGGCTTACTGGTGAGCGGTGTGGCATATTCGCAAGGTTATGTGGTGGACCCACCTTCGCGGGCGGCTATGTGCAAGCAGGGCAAAAATAACCAATGTGATAACGAAGCGATGTATATCGCTGATCGGGTCATCAACTCAACCGCATTCAGCGGTGATTTTCCTGAAGATGGCCGGCTGGCCAGCGGTGGCCTGTTACAGTTTTCATCATTAAATAGCGAACGCGCCACCCGCTGGGAAAAGAATTCGCTGGATAAAGGCAACGTTGATATTAGCTGGCAATTCACCGCGCCTTCCCGTGTGGCAAGTTATAAATATTATCTCACCAAACCAGACTGGCAAAAAAGGCTGGATAAGGCCAACCATCTGACGCGCGACAGCTTTGCCAGCAAACCTTTTTGCACCCAGCGTGGCAGTGATGAAAACGTACAGGGACTGGTCACCCATCGTTGCCAATTACCCGACAGTCAGGGCTATCAATTAATTTATGCCGTGGCGGAAATGGAATCCGCTGCCAGCGGCAGCCACGAGCGTATTTATAACGTGGTTGATGTCGATATTGATCACATCAAAATTGGTCGTCCCACACCGGTCAATAGCGAATGGACCAAAGAGATCGCGACAATCGACCAACTGGTCAACGGCGAGCCGATGATAGCCCCGCAGGGTAAAACCATTAACGTGCATTTTTTAAGTAATGAAGCGGATAAAACGGCGCGTGATTTACATGTATCTTTACCTGCCGGGGAAGAGAGCGCGTGGAGTTATTATGTGGCAGAAATGATCAACGGCACATATACCCGTATCCGCGCCGGGGCAATGCATGACGACGGGAATGTTTATCCCGAAAAAGACCGAATAAACAGCATATACGTTAAGGCGAACAACCCCATTACTCATGCCGAAATTTCGTTTCGTTGATGGGGGAAATGTTTATAGAGCGGCGCGATAAATCGCACCGCTACGACAGGCGCTATTTATTAATCTGGCAATCTATTTTTTCAGCACGACAAAACATCGAACTCTGACCATTTCCTGCCTCACATTTTTTCTGCACCGTCAGACGCGTTTCCAGTTCGGTACGACCGAAGGCAGAATATTCCGTGCCAAAAGTTTTCACTTTACAGAAATATTGACGTTCAGGGGCGGCACCGACGGGTTTGCCGTAGCCGGGCCGTTGATGACCAACATTAATATTCACGTCGGGCGCGGAAGGAAGCGGGCGTTCACTACGTTCGTCTTCGCGACGGGTGTCACGTCCCTGCATATAACCGTCCCGATAAGCCTGCTGCATCGCGTTACGGCTATTTTCCGGGCAGAAATTAATATAGTCGCTGTCCATAGGCCCCCCTGCTGCGCCGTCGTTCATTCCGCGGGTAAAACTGGTGTTGGCATTGCAGGAGCGGGAATCCACCAGGTCTGAAGACTGAAGAGTACAGCCGGATAACATCACTAAAGTTGCAGCCGTTAAAATAACGCGTTGTAACGCATCAAATTTCATAAAATATTCTCACCATCATTGAAAAAACGTCACCGGGCATGAAGCCACCCGCCATAACATCGTCGTATTTATTCCTTTTATGACACCCGCTTTCCATCAGTCGGGTTCGAAAAAAAAGTCCTCCCTTATTTGTCATACCTGTTCACGCCGGTTGAGCAGTATTTTTGCAATCTGGTTCTCTTTACCCTGGTTCACGTTTGCCTTACGGCACAACGCCCTCTCAGCAACAAAGGAACCCTATGATGATCTCTCATTCTCCTGAACAACCGGACCTGCTGTTGCAATTGCAGCAACAAATGGCCGAATTTGGTATCTCCTCGGTGTTCGATGTGGTGAATAAAGCTGTGCGCAGCTTATTCACGACTATCAGGACCGCTTTTCTCCGGAAACCATCGCGACGTTTTACCAGGCGGCCCAGAGCCGCGCCAGCCAGATCACTCGTCACTATCTGAATCACCACGCCAGCGGCGCATTTGCCCTCTCGCCCCGGTGGTGAGGTGCAGACCCTGGCACAGCGCCGCCAGCACCACCCATCTCGGTTTGCAGGCACTGAACACCCGCTGGGATAAAGTGGTGCTGGAAAATATGCTCCAGCCTGCGTTTCTCGCGTCTCCCGCCGGTCCCGACGCCACCCGGCAACTCCGCCAGTCACAACGCGCCAATCTGGCGCTGGCTCCGGGGCTGATGGTGTTGTGTCGGGAACAGCCGGTTTGGTGTTCCGCCGTGCTATGTAATCAGCATGACATCAAAGCCAGCAACGGTGAGCCGCTGGATCTGCTGCACGCGCCACTTCCCAGCTTGCGCAATGCGGCAACGGGTTTTGCAGGTGCTTTAGCGGCACACCACACTGCACAGATTCCCAGGGAATGGGCCAGAAGCATTATAAGTGGTGCTAGTTTTTTTGCCGCATTACAAAAGGCGACCGAAATAGTAAGATAATGGCCGACGTTCATTGCTGCATCGAATGCCGAGAAAGCAAAAATGATTCTCACCGAGCTGGTGCCAATATTGGTCAGCATATCCGCCTCAGTTTTTATCAGTGAACCGGGTAAGATGGTCGGTTATACAATTAACAATACCATCGGCGTGTTGGCGACTGTCTGTAACAGCACCATCAGTGCCAGTTTATTCGGAATAATGTCCAAATCACTCGGCTTAAAACCTGAGTCCACCACGTACACGCGACAAGAGCCCTTTAAATACACCTATAAGGATGGCAACAAAAGAATCGCCGATAAAGATAACTCAGAAGATGCTCTGGCCGCTACCATGTTCAATACCAATATCATGCCATCCGTCTATTTAGTATCGGATGTCGTTCTCACAAAATTCACGGATATTCGACATGATGAGTCGGTGAAAGAGGTTGTATAATACGTTCAACGACCTCGTCAGAGGCCGTTGGTATTTTATCCGTGCCGTGATGGTTCAGGAGGTTTTAGGAATATATTTACTGATCCATCTGCCACCGAATGTCGTCTCGATTTTTGTGCCTTGATGATCGATGACCCCTGCTTTAATTCCCGGCGCCCAGTTAATGATACTCATGTCTGTACGGTTGCGCGCCGGCAAAATTGTCGTTAACAGGTGCGATGATGCAATCATACTGCCAATAGCAGCCATGAGTTGGTCGCTGGCCTTGTCATCCACATATGTATAAGCAACAGCACCACAGCTCAATGTTCCGAGAAAGATAACAGCCAGTTTGAGCCACTCATCGGTTAACGAGTAACTGTGTTTTTCTGAACCCCTCCCGATGAGTGTGGAGCACGACGCGCCTGCCCCTCCCAACGCATGAACACCGACGATGCCATAACCACGCAGCACGCTCTCATACGAAACGGTAATACCTGGAATTTTCTGATATTTTTGCTGTTCATTTAACTCAAAGCCAGCACTCACAAATACTCTTCGCCTGATAATAGTCCTCGCCTGAGCGTAGAGATCCGCCGTTGAGGTAGCGACACCAAAGTATTGCTTCAGAATATTTAGGGTCTTTGATAACGCCGCTTCAACATAACCACAACCTTCAATAGTGAATTTTTTGGGTCTGTCATTAGCGTTGAAAGGCGTGAAAGGGTTTTTACTCTCCGGCACGACAAACCTTAATTGCAGGCCCATTTTGGCCGAAACCGCAGTGACACGTTCATAGGGAAACGACATGGCAAAACTGAGTAGCAAAACCGTTGTTTTAACGTCCAGATATTCCAGCAAAAAACCGCCAATGATATCGAGGTTTTTCAACCTGGCAGACTCACTACAATCTTTATTTAAGTTTGTCATCCTTGCGAACGATTCTTCACACTCTTTTTCCTGATCCTTCAAGGTTTTTTGCAGTTCTGTTAACTCGCGTTGTTGCTCCGCAGTCAATTCCGTTGTCTCATGTTGTTCTGACATTTCATTGATAATTTGTGTTGTCGCTTCACGATTATGCTCTGCTGAACCCCAGAGGAGTGCGGCATCGACCAGTTTTTCGATCCGCTCTGGTGCCCAGTGTGTCGACTGTCCCAATGCCGCCACCGTTTCATCTCTCGCCGTCTTTCCTTTGTCGATACATTCCTTCAACATTTTATCAATTTGCTTAAAGGCTTTCTCTTGCAAACCGGTATTTACCTTATTCATTATCTGACAGAACGTATTATGAATGGCAAAAGGCAGGGTAAAAGGTGACATAACCAGGCTCTTCACGCGATTTAAACATGAGAGGATTTCACCCGTTGTATTTTTCAGCAGCTTAATGTTTTCAGAAAGCCGATAAGCAGGTGTATCTCGGTGACATTGTGGCTTATCTGTATAGTCGAGATTAACAGATACCGATCCAATTTCAGACATAACATCTCCAGACAGGAAATAAAAAATAAAATTGTAGTCCATCAGGCTAATTTCATTTCAAGCGCGCCATGATAAAAAACTTAAAATAAAATGATTATACCTTCACAGACACAGATGAAGAGTTAATAAATTCGTCACAATAAAATCCAAAAAAATAAAAATGAAACAAAAGCAGCTTCTAATTTAAGATAAGGTTCGTGGTCTTAACTTACCACCATTCCGGTGTTAATCGGACATCACGCAGGTTATGTTTCCGCCCCCCTTATTCGTTCCAGGAGCTGAAAATGACCGACATGACCAATGCCTGCGGCAATATTCAGGCGCATCGCTACACCCTGCTGGGGCTACCTTTATCCTGTGAAGTCACACTGGCGGCGTTGGATGAACAACCCGAAACCCTGATACCGGTACTGTTATCCATCGAATATGATGTCTTCAATCAAGCGTGTCGTGAAGTCGCAGGCAACAACGTGACGACCTGGCGCGAATATTGTCCCACACTGCAAAGTCTGCTGCGTATTCTGGTTCGCGCTCCCGGACAACAAGGACGCCAGTATGGCGCTGTCTTGCAGGATTTACTTTACGGATATGATCCTGCGGGCAATGTGATTACTCAGGATGATGCCGCACAGCCCACCTCCTTCTTTCGCAATCAACGCGTCGATGGGCTGTGTACCTACCGCTACGACACTCTTTATCAGTTGATTGAAGCCACCGGCCAGGAAAGTATCAAAGCGGGCATTCAGGGGCCGGATTTGCCTGAGCGTGATGCGTCACCGTAGTGATAATGGCAACAAACGTTACACGATGACGATGGTCGTCTCTCCCACCTCCAACCGGGCGGTGAAACAGGATGCCTCCGGCATTATCAAACCCGAGGATGTTGACCTTTTCTTTGATGCTAACGGCCATCTGCTGGTGCTTAACACCAATCAACCCATGACCTGGGATGCGCGTAATCAGTTAAAATCAGTGGCATTGCCTGGCAGTACGAAAAGCGAGTGAAGTTTTTTTTGTGCCGTCTGAAAGAATGACGGCGCATAAAGAAAAACATTCCCTCAATATTTAATTTCTCTAACACAATATAAATGAAACCGTCTCGTCTATTTTCTTTTATCTGACATAAAATTCATTTGTTAAATATTAAGCGAAGTGAGATAACGCTACGCAATGTAACTTCACCCCCGCTAACAGACTTATTAACGCCTCGCTTAATAACTCTCAACCAACCTCTGGAAAAATAATTAATATCGTCCCATACCTTTCCTGAGAGGAATTTCTTCGGACTCTACCCAACCTATTAATTCGCACGCCAATCACCTATGCCGTATTTTAACCTTATCACGACTGGTTACTGCAGGAATTAATTCTATGAAAATAATCAAGATAGGCTCGACCCTGCTAAAAGGAATGACAATATTAATCTCGTTTTTGTTATCCCAATTAGCCTATGGTCACGGTGCGGTTTCTTACCCTGTTTCGCGACAATTACAATGCTTTCAGGATGGTGCCATATGGGGGACCGATAGAAAATGTGCCAAACGCTGGCTGCCGTGCCAGTTTACAAATCTCGCAGCAATATCCGTTTGTCCAGTGGCCCGAAGTGGCGGCCAATCCTGAACATCCCGATGATGATCAGAGCGTTAAACTGGCAGTACCGGATGGATCGTTATGTGCCGCCGGGGATAAAAGAAAAATCGGTCTGGACGCACCACAAAATGCCGGTTGGAAGATGACCGATGTTGAGTCAGGGAAACCCATTCAGCTCACCCACTCGATCAACGGCCAGAAATAATCCAGACCAATATCCCGGTTGTGGTTGCCAGCGAAACCGGTATCGAGGGAGACTTTCGCTTTGCCACCGCCCAACTTCAGCCAGCTTTCGACTTCGGCGGTCAGTGCGCTGTTCACCGCACTGTTCGCGACACCGCGCGCCGCATCGCTGGCATTACTTTGTTGCGCGGATCCCCAGAACTGCGCCATGTGATCACGTAGCGGCGAGGCTTCTGAGGTGAAAACTTCTTCGGACGGTGGACCGCTAGCCCCCGGGCTAAGGGCATGTGCAGGCAAGGAAAAAATCAATAAAGAAAACAGATAATGAAATAATACAAAAATTGTCTGCCAGCGCAGCTAAGAGGAGATCGTCCGTTCCGTCATAACTCAATACTCAATCCAAAGTACAGAAAGTCGTGCCTGGCAGATACGCCAGCGTTACGACAAGGTAATAGGATTATTCGATGAGTGAGAAAACGGGCTATATACGCAGAGTGATAATCCTGCGATTAAATTATGAAAACCTGAAAATAAGCTGATTATGTGAATATATGCTCGCGTGATCAGTAGCTTGTATTCCCTGTAGCAGCGCGATAAATCGCACCGCTACGGTTCTTTATTGCATTATTTTTGCAGCTCAGGTTTACCGAGCTGCCATACCACTTGCTGTATCACCTGTTTACGGGCATCAAACACCCATACCATTGGCCCCGCCTCCAGCCTGAACTGCTGTTTATGCTCGTGAATTTTGATGTTAAACCGCGAAATACCTAACGCCCGGCAACGCTGTTCAAGCGAACCGGCCTCCTCTGCCACGCTGCGCGGCAACCAGAGCGTGGCTTCCGTGATGGAGAATTCCCGCGTTAACGTCTTGATAAAGTTATCAAGGACCAGCGGTGTCATCAGCAAACCAGGCAGCCGCTGTTCCAGCTCCGTTTTAAGCCAGCTCAGCCAGTTTTCCATCAGTTGCTGCTGTTGCACCAGCGTTTCCGGCACCTGCGCCAGTACCTGGCGGAAGCCTTCACTCTTCCCCTGTTCAAATGCTTTCTGAAAGCGTTCCTCCGCCTGTTTGTCCTGGAGACGGCGTTGACGGGAGAGATAACGTTTGAATTGCTCCAGTGCATCTTCCAGCGCCGGACGTGGCGCATTGGCGGCTTTAATTACTGGCCCATCAATTGCCGTAAACGGGGTTAATTTTCTCGGTTGCATAATATTGGCTGACTTTTGCGGGATATAACGCGCCATACTAAATTTTCAGACAGGTGCCACAAGTCCACACACGTAATTATCATGGTAATATCAGATTGATTTAACGGCAGTTATTTATAATTGTGCGGAGAATAATCGAACAAACTGAAAATAAAAGATATCCAATGATAAAGACTCTTTTTATGGCATTTTTGTGTTGCGTGTTACTTTCAGCCTGTTCATCTCCTGAGTCCACTGCGGACGAACCTGGCAATCACGCCAACGACCAGCTAATGACCGCACAAATTCAGCGTCTGATTCTTCGCTGCATGCTGCCACGGGTTTATTACCGCTGGTCTGATGAAACGTCGGTGCAGGTCACCTGGTACACCTCCAGACAGTCAATTCAGGTGAAAAGCTCACTACCGGGAGATATCCAGTCATGTGTTGATCAGTATTACAGCGCACAGCCTTTTTATTTCCGCTCTGGCTTGTCCGGCAAAATGGATATACGCAGTAGTTAACGCCTTTCGCCCGCTAAATTTATTGTAAAACCAACCTTGCGCGATCGAGCGCGCAGCCAGGAATGAATAAGGAAAGAAAATGCAATTTGATCTCGCAGAGATGCTACGTCGTTCGTTAGATAAAATGGGCTATAAAGGCGAAGAGTTTCAATTTGATTCCCACTCCACCATTGAAATCGGTCTGGAAAATATTCCGAGCATGTTCTTATCGCTGATTGATGAACGCGTATGGTTATGGAGTCGTCTGACGTGGATGAACCGTGACACGCTGGATGCCTGGGGAACCGAGTTATGGCTGGAATTACAAGAGACGCTGCCATCCGTCATCACCGGGCAACCGGTGCTGGGGCATGGCGATGAAGGTTATGAGCTGAAAGCGCTGGTCGATGAGAATTGTTTCGAACAGGAAGACGGCTTTGAGTCACTGCTCGAAAGTTTTTTCCTGCTCTGTACCCGCCTGCAAGATCGTTTCAGTCGGTTAGGGTAAGCCGTCACCATGATTAAGTTTATCGAGCATTATGCCTGCCCGCTGAAGGTGCTTGGGGGCATTATGGAAGTGCCACTGCCACACGTCAGGCTGGGCGAGATTTGCCTGATTCATGCCGATGCCCGCGCAGAAACATGGCGACGTGGCCAGGTGATTGGTTTTAAACCTGGCTGCGCCATCCTAAGTTTGTTCGACGATGGGCAAGGGCTGAACGGGCGTTCTCAGGTGTTTCCAACCGGACACCCATTATGTGTTGAGGTCAGCGAGAAAAGCCTTGGCGGCATTTATAATGGTGTCGGTGAACTCTGCGCCAGCATGGTGGCAGACAAGCCAGCCTCTGAGCCGCGTTTCTCCCCGCAACTACGCACGGTTGAAAGTCAGGTTGTGGACCCGCTGCGACGCAGGCCGATTAATCAGCCCTTTTTCACTGGCGTACGGGCAATAGATGGTCTGATGACCTGTAGTAAAGGCCAGCGTGTCGGCATTTTTGCGCCCGCGGGTGCCGGAAAATCATCGCTACTTCAGGCATTGTTGCAGCACGACAATGCTGAAGTCATTGTTATTGCATTGATTGGAGAACGTGGCCGGGAAGTGCAGGATTTTATCCAGTATGGGCTACATCCCCAACAGCGCGCCAAAACGGTGTTGGTGTACGCTACCTCCGATGCCCCGCCGATTGAAAGAAAAAACGCCGCGCTGGTGGCGATGACGATTGCCGAATATTTCCGTGATGCTGGCTGTGAAGTGCTGCTGTTGATGGACTCGATCACCCGCTATGCACGCGCCCTGCGCGAAGTCGGATTTGCCGCCGGAGAACCTGCGGCATCCTCCGGTTTTCCCGCCTCGGTGTTTGCCGAATTGCCTCGTTTGCTGGAGCGCGCCGGTTGCGGCAAAGATCGCGGCATGATCACCGCCTTCTTTACAATTTTGCTCGAATCGCAACATGGGCATGATGCCATCGGTGAGGAGGTACGTTCGATACTTGATGGCCATATCTACCTTTCCAGCAAACTTGCCGCCGCCAACCACTACCCTGCCATTGATGTGCTGAACAGCCTGAGTCGCCTGTTTTCCCGCATTACCTCACCACAACAACAGGAAATTGCAGGCATTCTCCGCCGCGCATTACAACGGCTGGATGAAGTGCAACTGCTGCTGGAATTGGGAGAATACCAAACTGGTCATGATGATTTCACCGATAAAGTGATTGAGCACAAAACCATACTCATGGACTTCCTTCAGCAGACTTCTGCTGAAAGTGAAGCGCCTGAAACTACTCTGGAGAAAATGCTACATGTCGCGCACGCTTTTTTCTAAGCTCGGCGAACTGCACCGCCGTCGTAAAATGCAATGTCTGGCAAAACTTGAGGAGACACAAAAAAACATCGCCCGGCTTGAAACTCAGATTGCTGAAAATGAACAGGTGCGAAAGCAGGCGTCGCTCAGTATTGATCAGGCCATGCTACATCTCACGCTGCAACAGGTGGTGGTGACCCAGGAAGTCTATGATGTCCGTCTGCTGGAGGCGGCTATGCGACGTAATATCCTGCAACTGGAGACGGAAGCCGAACAATATCAGAAGGAAAAAGCACGCCACCAATCCGATGCCGAAGATTTACGTAAAGTGGTACGCTATTTTGGTATTAAGGAAGAAAAAATGGTGCGGGGCGAGACACGACTAAAGTGATATGAACATCGGTAAGTGAGGTATAGATTATTGCCCGGTGGCGTCGCGCTCTTTGTCTGCATAACGCTGAAATTTAACTTTCGCCCCGCTCTCAGCAGCAGTCAACCAACTGGCTGTACCACCGTACGGATACCAGGTTTCCCGGCTAACCATCTTCCCACTGACATCGACCACTCCAGTGACACTGGCGAGCCGATCGCTGAGTTTAAAATGTGCCATAATTTGGCTGCCTTCCCGATAAATGCGGCTCAGTCCTGCCGTGATCACCAGCATGTGGGGTTGTAGGTTAGCCGCGGCCCGTATCTCCAGCCCCGGCAGATAACGTACCTGTTGCTGGCGTTTGATGCTGTGTTCACCACGGGCAGCGTAGCGATAATATCCCCGATATTGTGACATACGTGTCCTCCTGAGTTGAGAGCAACAAACGTAAGTCATCAGGGATCAATTAAAAACATGCTTTCGGCAGCGCGATAGATTGCGCCGCTACACATCGTATGATTCCGTCCCACTAAACATGCGATCCCTTTTTTTCCTTCTGTCGCCCGCGGGAATATTCCCGGCATGAATAACTTTTGCCAGTCCCGTAGTCAGATCCGCCACCGAGTCTGGGTTATACAGCTCCATATTTATTCTTAATTTCTCATCATTCTTATAGGTTTCCCAAGCCTCATCCAAATTGCTGGCCTTCATACTGCGCATAAAACTTTCGCCGCCATCATCATAGGTCACGCCACTGCGTTCATCTCTGGAAATACTCTTATGGATATTCTCTCCACGATCGCGTGGACGGTACATCTTATCTGTCGTCGTCCTGAAAGGGCGTTTCAAATCGGGAATGCTGTGATGACCCAGTTCATGCTTAATCATATGCTCAATACCGCTCTTTCCTTCTTTAAGGGCTTCATCATAAATAACGATTTTATTATATTCTGGAATGTAGCTGCCATCATATCGCCCTCTTACACCTGGCAAATTATTTAGCGTCATAATGCTGTACTCGCTACGACGAAGCCATAAGATCCCAGACTGTAGCGCCATCAGATTATTCTTCACTTCATTAATTAATTTTGGGGTGATAGACGATTCGGAAATAGCAAAATGTTCGCTGATCACTTTTCTCACCTGTGAATTATGAGGTTTGGCAATCGCCTCCAGCGCAAACTTAATCTCTTGCTCTGCACCTTTTATTCCCCGCATCACTTTGACATATTTATCATAATTAACCGAGCGCAACTCGGTGAAACCATCAGCCTCGAAAATATAATCTATCCTCTGGAATTTGATCATATCACCTGCCTGGACCGGATAGCGCAGCCTGTCGCTTCGGCTCCTTCTTTTTAGTTCCTGTTTAATCACTGATTCTTTTAAGTGATTATCAAACCGTTTAAAACGGTTCGATGTTAAACGATGCGACTTGAAATTAACGATTTTCGTTTCCCAGGTGAAGGTGTTTTTATTATAGCTGACGGGATAGTCTAATCCATCGCCGGTTTTCACCACATAGGATTTGATGCTATCATTGTATTCAATTTTATAGACACCATAATTTCCTCTGATATATTGTTCACCTTCAATGGTTGCAATACCGGTAGTCATATCAGGTTGGGCCAATTCCAGTGTATGCGATGAGGCCGCAGAAGCCAGACGATGCTCCCACTGAATATCTGTGGTGTCCGGTTTATTTTTGCTGCTGCGCATGCCAAATACCACGCGCCATTCAGTTGAACTTCCAGCTACACGCTCGACAGGAATGGTAGCCTGCTCATCAGAGTTGATAATAAAGGCATTATCCGGTTGTCCCTTGAGAAACTCAACCGGATAAAAATCCTTTTTTATCTTGATAAAATCATGATTATCCATTGAACTGTATAATCCGTTGTCTCGTTCAATCAACATCTCTTTTTTACTGGCGCGATAGCCTCTTAATGGAATCTTCCATTCACCCCCGTCAGGAAGTTGGGTATCCCGATTGGTTTTTTTATACCAACTCACCGGCAAAGTGTGCGACTTCCCGTTGCGGTCAGTGACGGTAAGGGTGCCAGTTTTTGCACCCTTTTGTAACTTCGCCTGCGTGGTTGGAAATACCTCCTGACTGAAATAGCTTTTCAGTGCATGAACATCATTCAACAACCCGGTTAATTCTTCCGCCGTAGGCGGTGTATCGGGCTTCGTCATTAGTTCGGTTAATTTAAATGGAAAACGGGTAAAATTGACGTCGGGAATTAACGCCGCAATATCATCAATAACGCTGCCAATTTGAATCAATAATTTTCGGGTATCATGACTCACGTCCTTATAGCTTATGATGCTATAAATATCGCTGCCAATATCCATCAGAGATTGAAAAGGGTGTGCTCCCCCTTTAGTTATGCTGACAAGTGCATCATTCAAGGAGTCAATTTTTTTAATCACGAAACGCGGCAATTCGACTTTTTTTACATCATCGCGAGGAATGGGGGTTGTCATAGTGGTGGCTTGTGGCATTGAACGCAACGGGACGGATCTGACCATCCGCGACAGTGAAGACACTGACGTGTTTAATGCCAGCGCCCGATCAGCGGGAATGGCAAAGGCCGAACGATGTTCAGGTTTGGCGACCCTTTCGCCGGCATTCTGTCTTGCAATTTCATTTCTCACCGCGCTGGCGACGTTGTTCTGATGCGAACGGACGCCAGCCATCTCAATATTATTTTCTAACCTGCGTTTATCCGCACTTCCTGCCGTTGTAGCATAACTCTCGCCCATAACCACCATCGTGGTGGCAACATGAACAATCGCTTTGGCGAGTAAATGCTTCCCTGGATTTCCTGAATGTAAACCGCGTTGGCGAGCCAATGTCTTTAGAAAATCATCTTGTTTTTGTTGGCTTCCTTGTTTTTTATCAAGTTTGAAATGATGCTGACCAGAAGTGCTGGTGAGATGCCTGACGGAAATGTAGGGCATAGGGTGGATTTAACTCCTGACGCGTATAAATTTTCTCTCTGGGATGTATGCGATATTAAGCGAGACCGCGTTTTTTGTGGCGCGATTTGCGCATCACATTTAGGATACAAAAACCATTGCACAATAACGTTCAGAATGAGAATTGCAATGATCTTCACAACAAAATGATAAAATAAATTAACGAAATCTAAAATTAATCAGTTTAAAAATTCCTCGCAAATTTAAAGCGCGCCTCTCAAATCTCATATTCAAGCCAACCCGATCCGTTTTTTAAGCGCATATTTACAGCTCACTTTCTTTGCGCCAACACATTTTATTTCATGTTTTTTAATTTTAACCATACTTAAGCGAGTCGCATCACAAAATCAAATAAAAAATATCAACGCTTCAAATGGCAACAAACATTCTGAGTAGTAATACCTTTACGGTAAACTCGGTCAACGGCCTGGTGACTCGACACCGCCACCACCAGCAACACATCCAATATCAATAACCTGATAAATAATGTGAATACCGGCGCACTGGGGCTGGTCCGCCAGTCATCTGGCAGCAGCGCCCCCCATACTGGCCCGGATGGCGCGGCCGTCATAGTGATAGTCTTTTACGATTATCGCTGCCTGCCCTGCGGAAAGATGGACGCAGTCATCGCGCAAATGATGCACGATTTCCCACAGGTCCGTTTTGTCTTTCGTGACTGGCCGATGGCCGGTGCTGGCTGGTCCGTGTCAGAGACGGCCTCAGCAATCGCTGTGACGTTGTGGCAACAGCAGGGGGACGCGTATGGCAGCAGAATCATCTGACTTTGTTTAGCATGGCGCAACAGCAAGGCAAGGTCGAGGTCGAGGTCGAGGATATCGCACGGGTAGTGAAAGCAATGCACATCGCCATGCCGGAGAAGCAGACAATCACCCAGGCGCGACGCGTGTTGAGCAGCAGTGCCTTGCTGGCCAGGAGGCTACAACTGAGCAACTTGTCAACCGTCATCGTCATGCCCGTGCAGGGTGCGACAATGCATAATACCTCGGTATTTATTCGCGCGGTGTCAGCATCCGAATTACAGGCAGCGATTGTCAGAGGATTACGGCAAGGGAAATAAAGCGATATCCGGTTCGTATTTCAACGCATACCTGGTTCGCAGCATTAATAACACTTTAGAATTAAAATTCAGAGAAAATTCAGGAAATTTACCCCCCATGTGTCGTAGGGTTGATGGCGAAAAAATAAATTCTGCTGATTTGTCTGCCGAATATAAAACTGTCCCATTCCTCTCAGCCGAATCTCGCTTAACTCAGGAGTCTCTGATGCCCAATATGCTCACGACCATCCAGCCTCTCGCTGTAAATCACGCTCTCTCTTTTACACTGTTTAACCAAAGCCCTACCCCTCATCTCATGCCAACTACCGGTGTGAACAATGTTTCTATGATTATGCAATCCATCCATGCCCTGCCAAAGTCTGTTTCTCAACTTAATGACAAATCGGGTGCGGCTATTCGTGCCGGAATAGAAAATCAGCAGAACAACGAAAAGAGAGAACAGAAACGTCGCTGTAGGGAACTGTTGAAAAATAAAGAGGATTATGCGCAGCAGTCAGAGAAGAACAGGGTATCCAGTGAGGATCACGCGCAGAACATCCAGACGTTAAACAGTTCGAATGCCATTATTAAGAAAACATGTGAACATGCTTATAATGTGACGTTGGAGATTGAAAATAGCGATACGCCGCTGGCAGCGGTGATTGATACGAAAATACAGCGACAAAAAATTAAGGAAATCGACCATAAGGACAAGATGTTCCGTATAAGAAAAAAAATAGTTCAAAGTCATAATAAGATAGCCAGGAAAGTTAACACTTCAGGCGTCTCGCCATATAAGTTTACTCTGCTTAAAAAAATGGACTATGAAGCGATTCCGCGATCTGTCGAAAGTGACCAAAAAAAATGCGCACAAAACCGGATGGTATCCGAAAATATAAAAGCAACGGCGTATTACAGATTTAAAGATGCTGGTCAACCCGTGACCAGAGAATGTGAGTATCTTGCTCCGGTTGATACAGAAATCTTGAGAATATCCCGTACGGTTTAACCCGTAAAAACACGATGCGAGGTCATGCTGATCTGCGTCGTGTTTTTTTGCATGGCACTGCGTCGGGCAGTGCACCTTCTCTCATTTCCAGGGCAAGGAGTGCCAATGGAACCCTTAACCACACTATCCACCTGGTGTGCTGCACCGGTGCGCATCGTCTGCGATGCCTCATCGCAACTGACTGTTCAGATTGTTCGCCTGAAAAATAGTCTGGCTCTGCCTTACCGGGTGCTGTTCGACCCCATGATCAGAACGCTACATGCCCTTAGACTGCCTGTTTCTTTTCAGGACGCCAAAATACGCGTGCTCAATACCACGCATGCGAGTTGCGTGGCGCTGCTGCAAACGGTACTGGCGGGTACGGCGGCCCCAATGTGTTATTCCGTGGCCCGGTTAATGCTTGGTCGGGAAGGTATCGACCCACAATTTCCGCAGCATAATGCGCTACTGGTGCTGGTGGCAGAAACGCTCCTCTATATCAGTCGGGCGGCAGACAAGCGAATACAACAATGGCAACCCGCAGCCAGCGCAGCGGTTGCAACACCAACGTGGCAAAGTGATGACCACCATGACCCCGTGGAAGATGACCGTTTTATGAATTTTGATCCGCCAGCGGATATCTTCTAACCGGGCGCCCTGAAGCTCACCCCGTTTGCGGGGGACACATTGCGGCTCAGCGGCAAACAAGAAATTTGTCTGCTTCTCAGCACCTGCCCGCAAGACCTGCCACTGGCGCTGAATGCCAACAACAGTACGCAGGTTGCCCCCGGCGTGGAAGCCTTCCAGGTAGTACCCCATGAAGGTGATCTGTTGGTGTGGATCAGCAATTTGAGCTATGGCTGCTACTGCACTATGAAGATATTCAGGCTTCACTACACCGCGACGAAGTGATGCGCCGCCTGAAGCTACGTATTCATGGTTATGAGAAAGGCGCGGGTAAAGCATTTGCAACCACCAGTGAACATTTGGCCGTCGCCACCAACCGTGCAGCACGATTGGCGGAACGTTTTACCGCGGATACTGAACCCGAACCTTTTACCGCTATCTTCGAACTGGTGATACTACTGACCAAGCTCCACACAGGGAAATAATCACTGTTCGCTTTCTTATTAGGTTTTCCAGTTGGCTGATAGTTACTAATGGGTAAACCCAAATATCCTTTCCATCACCCCTCCACATCCTCCAGGCTGAACATCGCGGTTTGATCGTTATACGAGAAGATCTCGCCAAAACGCCCCCACTGGATAGCGGTATCCAGCGTCTGGCGGCCGGCATTATCGGAGAGATCTTTCTCCAGCACCTGTTCAAACCAGGCGCGGGTGACGCGGTGATCGGAACGTTCATCCAGTTCCGCTTTCATCAAGGCAATCAGAGGGATATAACGCAACGCCTGCTCGGCAAACACCATTTTACGGCGTTGCGTATCAGACTCCGCAAAGATACGTCCCTGCGGTGTAAGGAAAATGTCCCCCTCCTGCATTTCGACAAAACCGAGCGCCTGCAACGCTTCGGCTACCGGGAATAACTCATCCACCTCCAGCAGTTGGGCACGCGCAATGTCTGGCATATCCGCGCGGCCATGATAAGGCGCCTGCACCAACGTCTCGATCAAGCCTGCCATCAGGTTGGTGGAGACGCGCGGCAGGCGACTACCAAGCGTAAGCCCTTTGCGATCCATACCGTGAGCCAGCCGGGCGGTCATCTTGCCATAGACGTTATCCACCAGACGGCGGAACTGCGGATCGAGGCGGTCACGCGGGTGGTTGAACGGCACCGCCACCTCGGCAATCACTTTACCGGGGTTGGAGGAGAGGATCAGAATGCGGTCGCACATAAACACCGCTTCTTCAATGTTGTGCGTGACCAACAGCACCGATTTGATCGGCATCTGACCGCTGCGCCAAAGGGAGATAAGGTCACTGCGCAGGTTTTCTGCGGTTAATACGTCTAACGCCGAAAAAGGTTCATCCATCAATAACAGCACCGGATTGACCACCAGCGCGCGAGCAATCCCCACGCGCTGACGCATGCCCCCCGACAACTCGCGCGGATAGGCATTTTCAAAACCATCAAGACCGATCAGGTCAATCGCCGCCAGTGCGCGTCGTCTGCGTTCGGCCGCAGCAATGCCCTGCGCTTCCAACCCCGCCTCCACGTTTTGCATCACCGTCAGCCACGGAAACAAGGCAAACGTCTGAAATACCATCGCGATGCCCTGCGCAGGTTCACGCAGCGGTGCTCCCTGATACTGCACTTCCCCTCCGGTTGGGCTAATCAACCCGGCGATGATGCGCAACAGGGTGGATTTGCCCGACCCCGAGCGCCCCAGCAAGCCCACCACTTCATGTTCATGCAGCGCGAGGTTGACCTGATCAAGAATCAACACCTGCCCCTGCACCTTTGTAAACCCGTGGCTGACGTCACTCACCGATAAAAGATCAATGGGTTTCATCTTCATTATTCTCTCCCACTGCCCGCCACCCAATCATAGACAGGACGCCAGATCAGCCGATTGCTGAGCGTGACAAACAACGCCATCACCGCAATGCCGAGGATAATGCGTGGAAAGTCCCCCGCGGCTGTGGTCTGCGCAATCCAGGCTCCGATGCCATGCGCAGTCAGTTGCGTCTCGCCCCATTGCACATATTCGGCAACGATACTGGCGTTCCACGCACCACCAAACGCGGTAATCGCCCCCGTTACGTAAAACGGCAAAATGCCCGGCAGAATGACCTGCCGCCACCACTGCCAACCCCGGATATGAAAATTGCGTGCCGCTTCAAGGTAGTCATGGGGAAACGCGGTACAGCCAGCCACCACGTTGAACAGGATGTACCACTGGGTGCCAAGGACAATCAACGGCGACAGCCAGATATCCGGGTTAAGGTGGTAATGCACGATGACGATGACAAAAAAGGGAAACAGGAGATTGGCAGGGAAAGCGGCAAGAAATTGCAGCACCGGCTGGACTTTCTCGGCCAGCGCCGGACGCAGACCAATCATCACCCCCAGCGGCAGCCAGATCAGCGAGGAGAGCAGGATCATCAACACCACACGCAGCAGGGTGATCATCCCCAGCAGCAACACATGCCCCACTTCACGCAGCGTAAGGTCATCATGGATGTCATAGATGACGCGTGCCGTCACGGCAACGGTGAGGGCGAGGACCAGCAGATTCCAGATAACATCTTTGCTGGCGGTCCGTGGTGGCTGATGCCCTGTCGATGCGGGTAAGCGCCACGAGACACGCGCCGCCGTCGCAAATATCCCACCTGCGCGTTGTAGCAAACGATGCACCAGCCGGGTGCGCCGCAGCAGATTAAGCACCCACGAGGAGGGTTGTATGGCGGCGCGGGTCGTGCCCATCTGAAACTTATCAGACCAGGCCACCAGTGGACGGAATAACAGCTGATCATAGATGAATATCACGACAATCATGGTCAGCAATACCCACCCCACGGCAGTGAGATTTTTCTGATCAATGGCCAGCGCCAGATACGATCCCAACCCCGGCAAACTAACCGAGGTGCTGCCGACAATGATCACCTCGGACGCCACAATAAAGAACCAGCCACCGGACATCGATACCATCATATTCCAGATCAATCCCGGCATGGCATAGGGGACTTCGAGTTTCCAGAAACGCTGCCAGGCCGTGAGCTGGAAACCGCGTGAAACCTCAACCAGATCGCGCGGGAGCGTGCGAAGCGATTGATAAAAGCTGAAGGTCATATTCCACGCCTGGCTGGTGAAGATGGCGAAGATTGCCGCCAGTTCCATCCCCAATATGCGGCCGGGAAACAGGGCGATAAAAAAGGCCACGGTAAAAGAGACATAACCCAGCACCGGGACTGATTGCAGAATATCTAAGGCGGGGATCAGAATTTTCTCCGCCCGTCGACTCTTGGCCGCCAGGGTGCCGTAGATTAAGGTGAAGACCAGAGACGCCAGCATCGCCACCAGCATGCGCAACGAAGTGCGCATGGCATATTCAGCCAGGTTAGCCGGATCTAAGGTTATCGGCTCGCTTGTGAGTGTGCTGACGGGTTGCAGGGTTTGATGAAAATCGAGAGCGAATAAGGCAATAAGGCAAAGGATAAGCGGAAACGCAAGCACATCCCAGCGGTTGGGCCGTCGCCACCCGGAGCTTTGATTAACACGCAGAGTCATTTTTCACCCACTTTGCAGGCAAGATGCCAACCGTAACGGCGCAATTTATGCCAGAACGGAAATCCACGTCACAGAATAGTTTTAATGTAGATGACGGCAAAGCGTTGTGGTTAGGTTGGCGGAGGAATTATTTATACACAGATGGCAGGTTTGTTTTTGAGCATGTCATCGTTGGATAAAACCCGCGCGATAAATCACGCCGCTACAACGCGAAGGATGACAGGCAAAAAAAACCCTCTCCACTTCCACATAGAGAGGGTGCCTTATCGGCCAACACCAGGGAAATGCTCCCACTATGCCTAAGTATCACTACTATACCAAAGCACAGTTAAAATGACATAGTTCATTGCCGTGCGCAAACACTTTTCCCTGAGCAATATCAAAAAAATCAATCAATTATGTTAACGCCATGATTGTAATGGCTATTTTTTGCACGCTTCTCATTGCGTCAACGGGGTGTTTTCAGGGATTCAGAAAAAAGGGAAAACGCGCTTTAACTTATTAGCGAGTGTAGTAACGAGGTTTTGTTATGACGCCCTCCCATAGAACGCGATGTAACGAGCGCTGTCAGGCACGTCATGATTCGGGGCAATTTCACCACTTTTCCAGCTATCATCCCCGACGCACACGGCTTCGCTTCAGATTTATATCATCTCTTCATCACGGCAGTTTCCTTGTCAGTAGTGCTGCAACAGCCAGGGCGAGTTAGCCGTTATTTGTGGCCGTTGTTGAGCAGCATTAACGCCTTAATTGCATGCGGCCAGGCGATAGCGATTAACGCAGCATGGGTAACGGTGTGATGAATCGACGCGTGCTGGAGCAAATCCCACGCGACGATCATCATGGCGACAATAACGCCGTGGATCATATTGCCACTGAGTTTACGCAGCGAAAATGACTCCGGCGAATTCAACAGGTTTGCCATAATGCCAGACTGGAGAATAAACAGGACCAGCACCAGTTCACTGATCGGATAACCGTGTAAGAAACTCATTGTTTTTTACCTTGTTATTGTTGATAAAGATAACCCGATGGCTATACTTCGCCACCACTAAAGGACCAAAAAACTATACCTTGGTAGCATTCAGGTAGAAATCAGCAATCTCTCTCGCCGGTTGAGGAATGTCTCATCCCTTCATCACCGTCTTTTCCTTGTCAAAGAACAGGCACTCCGCCTATTACTTGTCAGTTAGCAAGGTTATTGGATGGAGTTTCTTATGCATGGAGCAGAAAGGGTATCTCCGGGCACGGCGAGCTGTGCTGACGAAGATAAAGTCACACCGAAACCCTCTTTGGGTGGGCCGTGTCGCTTCATTTGCAATAGTATCGGGACGGTGATCAGTAATCATCGCTTCCCCGCCAGTGGACCGGAAGCCTGTCGGCAAGTCGCAAGCAATCTCAGAAATTTCCTCGACGTTTAAAGCATTGAAACACCGCTTCTGACCGCGACATACATATTGGTTGAGGGGATGTTTTGGCAACAACGGCATCAGGCAACCCGCCAGCTGCTAGAGCTTTTGCGAGCTACCTCTGACAATCACATGCTGAATGCTTATTTCTACCGGCTAAATTCTCTCGCCCCGACCACCCCGCATGACGGGGTGCTGGAACAGATCAATCGCTATATCGCCCAATGTGGAAAATGGCGCAGCAGCCTGTCCGGTGAGGAGCACCAACAGGCGCAAAAATTTGAGCAGATATTGACCGCCGGTTCTGGCAGCCACAACCCTCGCTGTTGCGACCATTGATCAAGTGGGTTGCGCCTTATCTTGGTGTTTAGCATTGCCGGGAATTTGCTGGCGAATTTTATCCCGATAAAAACCTGCCGACAGGCTTTCGAGGCGGTGCGCAGCAGGCCCGACACGATCGAAGCCGCGTTAATAACCGCCGAATATGTCGCCCTTTGCGTGTATAACCTGACACCAGAAGAGGAAGCCAGCAGCCTGACGAATGAAGTCGGCTATGCCCTTGGTTCTGTTACAGAAAAAATTATCGGACCTTTTAGCGAGAAGTCCCAACGGACCCGGCATGCCACGCCAGCCCCACTGAATGCCTCACCTATTCAACAACAGCTGTTCCTCGAGGATAGCCAGATGAACAAAATGCTTTATTGCTTCCTACTCACCATCAATTCACCGATGGTATTACGCACAGTCAGGAATTAGTGGTGGATGCTGACGCATTCGCTTCTCATGCCGAGAGCGGAACGCTCGACAACTTAAAAACCGAGCGCATGGAGCAGGACA
The DNA here is from genome assembly GCF_059730565.1 of Pantoea sp. X-Soil-TKNS-1279. Taxonomy (NCBI): domain Bacteria; kingdom Pseudomonadati; phylum Pseudomonadota; class Gammaproteobacteria; order Enterobacterales; family Erwiniaceae; genus Pantoea; species Pantoea sp. X-Soil-TKNS-1279. The sequence goes on from NZ_AP035952.1 coordinate 202,062, forward strand.
TGCGGGAGAGCAGTCGCTACGGGGATGTGCTATTCAAAAATGACATCAATGAGATTGATTTCAACCGTGGTGATGTCCGAGAAACCTTTTTTAGTAATTTGAATATCTATTCCCCGTGGCAACCAATCGGACTCTGGGTTAAAAAAGACGTCGTCGACTTTGTTGTTATTGGTTTTAAGGATGCTAAAGATAAAATACATTATAAACAGTTATCACAACGGGATAGTACCCTGATCGACTGGTTTGGTGATCCTATCCGGAACAAAAGGGTCGCGCGGGGTGCTACCACCCACTACCAGGAAATAAACCAATACAACGACGCACAGCGTGCAGCTGATATGATGGCACTCCTCGATCAGGCTAGCCAAATCCCCAACCTCAATCATCGGGCGGAAAGCCGTTGCCGAAAAAATGTCGAGGAGTTGATAAAACTTACGCCATCTAGTTTTAACAAAGAGAGATTTCCCGTAGCTGCTAATTTTGTCGAAAAGTTTGCCCGCTGGGAAGTTCCGATCAGAATTAATGACGGTTTCAATCAATGTGTTGATGCGGTCGAACAGTTTAAACGAGAGCATCACCAGGACTCTGTTTTCTATACAGCAGCTACAACAATCATTAGAAATTTCGAAGAGTTAGTTGCGAAAAACAAATCCGTTCACGTTGCCAATAAAAAATTTGGCAGAATAGCGGATGATTATTTTAATAAACACATTGAAAAAACCTAATAATTAATAGCCGCCTCAATAAAACAAAGGACAAGTTGAGGAATCCAGGTATCACGGATGCCCATCAATTCATATTGAAAACCAACAACACTACCGAGCTCAAGACGAAATACCCCAATTATTACACTGAAATCAACCGCACACTCGGTGAAGTTTATGACATTGCCGATACTGTCGAGAAGTTTCTCAACAGCAACCATGCAACTACCGCAGTTAAAGAGGTCTACGAGTCATTCACTGGCAATTCATTTACTGACAAGCAGGTAAGAACGATCGTAGCTGACTATAAAAATTATATGTATGAGCTCAAATCTATCACTCCCGACCGCATCAGAATTTTTGAAGAGCGATATACCGACGATGGTAGGATCGCAAACGGCTGTTTAAATACGGAGGTTGAGCGATTGTTGTATGGTGCCAGCACGGACGGTTTTGTTCTTAATAAACTTATCTATCTGCAAAGGGTCACTCATTCTGGATCTAACAAAATTGTTATCTCGCATGAAGGCCGGCATCTTGCGAATAAAGATAACGTGATATTTACACCTACCGAATTCTATGCAGAAACAGATAATCCCGTGGTCAAATTCAGCCTGTCCGGCAGCGCGCACTTCAGCCAGGACCTGCTATCAAACCGATATCAACTGGTTAATTATCTTATGCACAACACAGCTATAGTGTTGCCGCAGATGATAAGCGTAAGGCACTGATTAAATTAGTGACGGAGGTATTTAAAAACAATGCGCTCGTTGAATATTTGATCGCACATAATGCAGATTTCTCTGCCGGTGTGCTGGATCAACTTCAGGCAAAAGCTTACCAATATCTTGAGTTAAAAAAGGGAGACAGGGATGATGCAGATATGGCGAGTGAACAATTAAAATCACTGATCTTGCAGGCAGGTAAGATTAACGCAACAGACATCAATTTTGCCATGTCAACTTCACAACCTATAGGGCATGCCGGAGTTAGATGGTCCGGCACTTCCGGGTGCGCACCCATGCGCACCCATTAACATCGCAGATCAATTCGAGGAAGCTTTATCACCAGGAAGGACAGTCGCGATAGACGTAATTCAACGCAACAGGGGCGCTGATCCCGTCAATTCTACAGGTTTGCCGATATTGCCGGATAGTCCACATCTTATTATTAAGTTGCCAGGGAAGCGGCAGCGTAAAACGGGTGTCCCCCTGGTTTACCAGCCAAAGTGGATAATCGTGGAAATCAAACTGTTGCCAGCCATATAACCCTTCCCAAACATCTGGCGAACAGTAAATATAGGGTTTTTTGCCATGCAGGCCGTTCAGACATACCCATTCGAGTAAGGTATGAAAAGCTTCCAGTACGGCCTTTGTTGGGTAACCTCTTGCTCCTGTGAGATTAAATTTCAGTGCCAGCTTATCCAGACTGGGATTGAACTTTATGGCCTTTAACGCAGACACGATATTTTTTAACTGTGTGCGAATATCGCCCGCCGCATAGGTGAAGTCATGCCATGCGCCCAGTTCAAAACCTGCATTTCTGGCATCCGACCAGTGCCGCATAAATAGGGTGTCGTAGCACTGAACTCCTTCACTGATCTTAAAAAAGGCATGAGTAATACCTGCCGATTTGATGGCTTGCCATGAAATCACTTCATCGCCATTGCAATACGGAATCTCTATGCCTTTATCATAGAAATCATTCATCATAAAAAAAACTCCCACTTTGAGCTGTGACAACCCGGAGAAAAAATAACGAAAAATGATCAAAAAAAAGAAAAAGGCAACAGCCGCAATCTATTAAAATTACCGTCGTAAATTGTCAGCTAAAGAGATTGCATAACAATCTCAATCACTTGTTTTCGCACATCATAATCCAGTTGTCATTTATCAACATTAACCAGCTGTTGCGATCGATGGGTTTAAATAGCAACGTCAGATCTTTGCCCTTCTCACCCAAAATGACATAATTTGGCGGCAGTTTGTCATCATTAAAGATCTTTAAATCACTGATCTTTGCCTGAATAACCCCTTTTTTTGCCGTCAGGGTTTGTAACTGCAGTGCCCGGTCAAACACAATGCCTGCATTGTCTTTATCACTTTTCACGCCAAATAATGTGAGCTTTTTAGCTTGAGGCCACCAGGTTATTACGCCATTAAACTGATAAGAACTTTGATATTGATCAATTAAATTGGCTCCCTGAATAATACTGGAACAGGGTTGCTCGGGACGTTGTGCATTTTCAAAATGGTGCCAAATCGTCCACGACAACAAAGCTCCGCCCAATACGCAAACCGCACCCATCAATACGAGGAATAGAGTTCGTATCGACATTTATTCTCCTTAGATAATTCGCCTTCACACTCCGCAACCCAAAATTTAGGGCCGTTGGAGGCAATGTAAACATTGGTCACTGTTTTTGGTAATTTTGCCTTTCGCTCTTCCAACACTTCACGGCTGATGCCGCGCATTGAACTCAAGTGAAACGCCACATCTCCAACACGCGTTTCATACGGAAAGGCCTGCTGGTGTTGATGAGTTAACTTATATATACATGTTAGCAGTGCTGGTAATGCAAAAATTACCAATCCGAATAATACTAGTTTTTTTTCAGGGAGAAATCGGCCTGAATTCAGCTTTTTCGGGGTAACAACAGGCGGCGCTAACACCGGTAATGCGACAGGTTCAATTACATCGGAAATAATCTCCGTATCGGTTGCTATAGCGTCAACGTTTGCCGCTTCTTGTGCGTTCGCCTCAGGCTCAGGGCATTTTACCAGGTTAAGGGTAATACCATGTCGAGGGATAGTCTTAATGACGGAATAAGGAAGACCAGCAATCTGAAACTTACGTCGCAGCATTTTTATCAGTTGGTGATAGCTGGATTCACCGACTATCGTTCCCCGGCTGTGCCATATTTCTTCAATGATGGTTTCCTTCTTCCCTTTACCGCTGATAATCAGTTCAAGCAAACGACGTTCATTGGGAGTTAAGTGAATATCCTCCTGCCCCGGTGATGAGAGGCATGAACGTTCTTGAATAAACGTGATTTCTGGCGAGAGCGAGATTTCATTCTGGTTCACAGATGGTTCCTAAATGTAAAAATTCCGATTAATATAGATAACTCACTGAATTAATTAGGTATCATGCAGGTAAACGCTAAAGCGCACTCGTCTCAGACCGAGAGACATCTTATTTAGAAGGGAAAAATAACAAATTCAGCCACGGAATTACAGCTCCCTCCCTGCCACGAGCATGATTTTTACTGAAATCATGTCAATCCAGCCAACAATATCGGATTTTAGTATGAATTAAAAATAATAAAAACATGATTTTTCATTAGCAAGATAAGAAATACTCCCTCTCAGATAAGAACATTCTCAGTTTTTTTTGCGAAATATCGAGTTTTCATCAACATGAATCGGCATCAACCCTGATTAAACAAGGTGAATTTCATCAAAAACAGCGTCTGGATGAACCTATAATACCTGGAGAAGTAATTGCATACACGTCATTTAGCCGCATCGCTCGATATTGACGCCTGAGCGCAGGCGTTGCCATAATGGCTTTGTTGTTGAAATTGGCTATAAAAATTAAGCAAGGCTGAGATATCGCTTATTCACCTGTCCGACGACGAGTGAAAATAAATCTCTTTCAAATAAATTTGCGCATCCTGCATTGAGATTAACCATGAACATTTATCTGGTTTCTGACGATTACTATTTTTCTCACGGTATGAAAGCTCATTTTCTTGCTGACAATCAGAAATTTTTTATACAAAAATGGAAGAACTACACGCCAGAATTCACTCAAATGCACCTGAGACATGGCGATATCCTGTTACTCGACTCCAGTAACCATTGCTTTGTGGAGAAGAGCATCATCCATCCGATCATCTCCTGTAAAGTGAATGTGATGATTCTTTATAACGCCCGTAAACATTTGTCATCTATCTTCACAGCTTACGCGAAGGCGCCTAAAGACATTTCCTTTAACCAGTTGACAACGTTGCTTGAAACCATGCGTAAGGCCCCCCGTAATCTGCGCTACTGTCCGGGTCATTTGACAGCAACGGAATGCATCATCATCCGTCGTCTTTACGAGCAGGCGTCGCATGCACAAATTTCCAAAGAACTGGCGATTTCCATCAAAACCGTCAGCACACATAAAATGAACGCACTGAAGAAATTAGGTGTTCGATCTTTCAATCAACTCTACTTTTCCCTTTGAGGAAACAGTCACATCTCTTTTATCGCGCATCATCTATTTTGTCTCATTAATAATTCATCCAATATTATTCTCGCCGTGTGATTCACCACGGCAATTTTTTTATTTGAAAGTCCACCTCTTTTTTTCTCTCTCCAATGCATTTTTTCCATTCTCTCAGCATATTCTGTTGTTCTGATCTGCCGAAATGTCTACCATGACTTTGCTTGGTTCTTCGATTAACACCTTCTTGTAAGTAGGACGAGCAAATGACGTCACCCCGCAAAGGCTATATCTTCTATATAGAGTCAACTAATACCCGGTCATTCATCCGCGCCAAACTGCTTGAGGCGAATTGTGACCTTATATATGAACAAACGTTTCCCCACGATTCGCAGACGCTACGCACCTGCCTGCAGGAGCTTAATCCTGGCGAAACGTTGGTATTATGGCGCGTGGATAAAACCATTCCGAAATATCATAATAAAGTGACCTGGTTAACGGATATTCTCGCACGAGACATTCGTATAATTAGCCTTGCGGATATGCTTACACTGTAATTTGCGCCAGAGCATCCATCTTCCCGTTTCTTTCTTTTCCTGAAAAATAGAAGACTTCAGCCATCCTTTCATGCAGGAAGTCGTCATCGTAGCCTTAGTCATGAACAGACAGAAAAGATTTTCCATGCTATCCGAAGCCATAGCTGCTTCATTTCACACCAGACCCGTAAATATGCGATATCACGCACCACGCTTTACGCTGCACTGCAACGTTACAAGGAGAATAAACAACATGAAAAATAATCAGCAGCAAATTATTGGCTATAGCCGGGGTACGCAGGACGAACGAAAAGAACAAAACGAGCGATTAAAGCATGCCCTTTGCTCCTCAATAATTGAAGACCCGGACCAAGGTAATGATCTGTGCCCGGCATTACAGCCGTTCTCAGCGTTGGATGTGACTTTAATCATCACCAACCTGAACGTATTGCATGGCTCACAATCTTTCCAGCTCAGCTGGTTGCGCAAATGGCTGCTTAAAGGAAACCAGATTATTACCCTCGATGGCGTCTTCAATAGTATTCAGTGGCCTGAAGCAACGTCACTTATCGCCGCACTGACCGGACATAACCCACGAGCGAAACATGCGCCGGCAGGTCGCCCGCGTGGCTTGTCAGATAAAGCATTGCAATTGAAAGAACAGGCGAAAGGAATGTACGCGCAAAAAAAACTCAACTCCAGCCAGTAACCCGGCGTTTGGGCATCGCCCGCAGCACCTACTATCGCTATCTCAACCTTAAACCTGCCACTTTGCCACCGGAAAATCAGGCATAAACGCCACATTTTCCGTAGCTGTTTTCCTGCTATTAACCGGATCATCCTGCCCCTGGCCTGTTGCCGCCACGTAGGTTATCAACGGAGGCGCTAACCCTGCATAAAGGTTCAGCTAAGGATTATCACTATGAATACAAAGCAACCCAATACGGATGTCACATTACCCGCCATCAGCTTGCCTAAAGGTGGTGGCGCTATTACCGGCATTCGTCAGAGCATTGAAACCACTGGTGTTACCGGTCAAAACAGCCTGACTATTCCTGGCCGCGGACATGATCCTGCCCTGACCATCACTTACGCCAATCAGCAAGGACAAAGTCCTTTTGGACTCGGTTGGGATCTGATGACGCCGTCTATCTCCTTACACACCCACTTCGGCGTACCAAAGTATCAAGGCGACGATCAACTGATTGCCCCCAACGGAGATGTCCTGGTTGCCTGCCGTGACAGCGCGGGTGAACCGCAGATCGAGCAAATCAGCCAGTTGGCTGGCGAAATGCTGCCCTCACCCTGGACAGTTGAAACCTTTATGCCGCGGATCTTTGATTCACCCACGTTATATCAACGCTGGACACCCACAACCGGTGAACTCTCACCTTTTTGGTTAGTGCGCTCGCCCGACGGCATGCTGGCAGTATATGGTTTTAGTGTTGAGGCACGGGTAGCCGACGCACAACAGCCGCAGCACATTGCGCGCTGGCTGCTGGAAGAGACCGTCACGCCGAATGGTGAAAACATCTATTATCACTATCGAACCGAAGATGATGCGAACCTCACAGTTGCTATCACTACGGATTTGAAGTTCGTACCTTACGTCTGTGCCATCAGGTGATTATGTATCACCGCTTCGCACTACTCGGCCCCCTGCCGCAGCCGGTTGCACGACTGCGGCTGCACTATGAAGCAACGCCGACTCTCACGTTGCTCAAGCAAGTCGATATGTTGGGCCATCGGATCGCGGGCGAAACCGAGAGTTTACCCGCCATCACCTACCATTATTCCCGCTTTAATCCCAATGCCACGGAGCTGGCCTGGCAATCGCTGTTACGTCTGACGGCACTGTGCGAAGGTAATCATTATCAATGGGTTGACCTGTGGGGCGAAGGTTTACCAGGGATCCTCTATCAGTCAACCGACGGCTGGCGTTACCGCGCTCCAGTCCGTGATGCAACAACCCAGGCAGACAGCGTAGATTATGGGCCGGAACAAGCGCTACCGTTGCAGCCGGTTGGTTTGCACCAGCGTGCGCGTCCATTACTGACCGATATGACCGGCGATGGTTTTCCTGACTGGGTGGTACCGTTGCCAGATATGGCAGGTTTTTTCACCGCGAATGCCGCGGGAGAATGGTCAACGTTTATTCCATGGAAAGCCTTTCCTGTCGAGTTCGTCCATCCGGATGTCCAGTTAGCGGCACCGGGGGGTATCTGAACGATATCAGCCTGATTGGCCCACGCAGCGTGCGCCTGTATAGCAACCAACTCGACACCTTTAGCGCGCCACAGGACGTTGCGCACGATAGAAGCCTGCCACTGTTTAATGCCTCACGTCAGGAGCTGGTGGCCTTCAGCACTGTGCTCTTTACCTTTCCCGGTGCATGTGCTGAAGAAAGTGCAAACGCATGACCTGATGAGCCAAAATACCCTGACCCAAACCTTTGAATATCGCGAGGGATGGTACGACGGTTACGAACGGGAATTTAACGGCTTTCCGCAGGTGGCACAATATGATGCTGAAAGCGCTGGCCCTCTGACCCGTCAGGAAGGTTTCTCCGCACCCTTGATCAGTCGTAGCTGGTATCACACCGGCGATCCCGATGTGCCCAACCGCCAGCGGTTCTGGCAGGATGCCGCGGTCACGCCAATGGGAAAGACCCATGAACTGGAGCGCAGGGATGAAGGGGATGTGCCGTTAGTCTTACCGGATAAAAATACTCGCCGTTCACTAAACCGTGCCTTAAAAGGGATGTTGCTGCGCCAGGAAATCTTCGCTCAGGATGAACCGGTTCCCTACTCAATAAGTGGAAATCGTTACCTGCTGCGCGTATGGCAAACCGCCGAAGCGCAGGATTATGCGCAAATCCAGTCGCTCAGTCTGGAAAATCGTCAATGGAGTTATGACGGAATTGCTGATGGTCCGCAGGCAACCCATGAAGTATTACTGACATGGGATCGCTGGGGCCAACCACTGCAACAAGTCAAAGTGGATTACCCGCGTCGTCAGCCGCTCTGCCCCCTATGACGCCGATACGCCACAGGCACGTTGGTGGCAGGAAAGTTTTGATGATCAACAAAACTATTGGCAGCTCCAGGCCTCGCAGCATAGTTGGCTGGCGCGCCTTGATGTAGGCCACTGGTGACTGGGTTTACCCTCACAAAATCAGATGGCTGCACTCAGCATACCCGTCACTGAACACGAAGCGCGCCAGGGTGTCAGTTACGAATTCCTCAGCCGCTCCGACAACTGGTTACAGGACGCACGCTTACCCCCCACGCTTATGAGCTGGCAGCAGCTTCACTGGCAAACAGATGCGCAGTCTCGACCACTGGCTGCCGGTTTGTTGCTCAGCAGCGACCAGGGAGAGCTGGATGATGAGGCATTGAACGCCTGGCAAGGCTGGCTGGAGGGCGAGGCGCTGGAAGACATGCTGCTCGCTGCGCATTATATGCCGGGAACCGAGGCGGCAACGCGTTGGCTGATTATGATTATCGGCTGATGGCACCTGTCAGGCTGATTGATGCGCAAGGTACACAGCATGAGGCAGCATTCGATGCATTAGGACGGGTACGCGCCACCAGCCTGTATGGTGTGGAAGAGGGAAAACCGGTTGGTTTTGCAGCGCTAACCCAGCATCCCTTGCCAGCCAATGATTTTGTTGCCGCCTTGCAGGATCCTGTCGCTGCCCTTGGCGATCGGGAATCCGTATTCTTCTATGCCCCTGACAATCTGATGTTAAATGGTGAACCCATCTACAGTGCCGCCATCAGTGCGGATCGCTATCCCGACGATGCGGATCGTCAGATGCGTATTACCCTCATCTTCTCCGATGGTTTTGGCCGTGTGCTGCAAAATAAACAGCGGGATGAACCCGGGGAGGCCTTCACGCGTAATGAGTTGAATCGGGTGCGTCAGGATGAGGAAGCGATCGCCCATACCGACGATCGCTGGCGCGTCAGCGAACGTGTTGAATATAACAATAAGGGCCAGCCGGTACGTCAGTTTCAGCCCTATTTTATCGCCGGTTGGCGCTATGCCAGCGACAGCAGTATGCGTGAGAAAAGCTGGTACAGCTGCTTGTGGTACGATGCAGTGGGCCGCCCAATCGATACCCTGGATGGTCGCTGGTTCTGGTCACGCATCACCCGGCCCCCTGGTATCAGGTGACGGAGGATGCCAATGACACGCAAGGTATCACACGCCCGGACTGGCTGGTTGGTTGTCCTAATGGCCGGCCACTGGGGGAATAAACGCCGAAATAAACCGGATAAAAAACTCAACATGTCACACGGGCAGCCTATACACTGCCCGCTCGCTTCTGAGAGAAACATAAAAACGCGGTTGCGCAACCTGATTTTTCACGCGAAGGCGGGAAATCACCCAGTTAACCCCCCTACCTCTGACACATTGATTAAACTGACATTTTCCTTATCTTACGAGCAGTTATCTTCTGATTCAGATTTTCTTCTACCCTGATTTATGGGCTGCTATAGCTGGTGGTTTGTCTGCGCTAGAGATAAGAATGGACGTTTATTGCGAGTCATTCCAGACTCGATTAACGCGGCAGGAAACCCGATGACAATGATGATGAGATGGCTTTGCGGCACCTTGTTGCTTCCCGGTTTTTGCGCCCTGGCGCAAACCAACGCACTGGAACAAACGCAGATTACCCTTGCCGTTGGCGGGAAGAGCGTGCTTTATCATCTACCACTCACCATTGCTGAGCAGCGGGGATACTTCAGGCAGGCTGGGTTGAATGTGCGCATCGTCGATTTTTCCGGTGGTACGAAAGCGTTACAGGCATTGATTGGTGGTAGCGCAGATGTGGTCAGCGGCGCGTATGAACACACCATTAAAATGCAAAGCAAACAGCAATTTATCACCGCCTTTGTCCTCACCAGCCAGACGCCACAGATTGTCATCGCCGCGTCACGCAAAAATTTGCCGTTCTGGCAACAGGCGTCAGATCTCAAGGGGAAAAAAATCGGCATCAGCGCACCCGGTTCGTCGACCCATATGGTGGCAAGCTACTGGCTGGCAAAACAGGGTATTCATCCCGACGAGGTGGTGTGGATTGCGGTCGGCACGGGTTCAGGTGCGGTCGAAGCCCTGCGTTCGGGTAAAATTGATGCCATCGCCCACACCGAGCCGGTGATTTCTCAGTTGGAAAAAAGTCAGGATATCAACATCCTTGCCGATACGCGCACCCCGGCAGGGACACAGATGTTATTTGGTGACACGCTGCCCGCAGGCGCGTTATACGCGAAGGAATCGTTCCTGAAAAACAACCCCACCACTGTGCGCGCCCTGACGCAGGCGATGTTGCAAGCATTGCGTTGGCTGGACGAGGCTACACCGGAGCAGGTGGCTGCGACGGTACCGAAAAATTATCTGGCCGGTGATCCGGCGCTTTATCAGCAGGCCTTTCGTCATATCCAACCCGGTTACTCACGCGATGGCGCCTTTGCTCCACAATCGCCTGTCACTGCCTTGCGCGCCCTGAGTGCGTTCGATACCAGCATTCATCCTGAGAGCATCGATCTTAGCCGAACCTGGACAAATGACTATGTCATGGAGGCCCGGAAAGATGGCGAGCAACAATAACCCCGTTTTGCAATTGCATGGGGTGTCTTATTCTTGCCAGACCCGTGTCAGAGGGGTGGAAACGCGAGTGTTGGCTAATGTCAGCCTGAGCGTACGGGCCGGGGAATTTGTCGCCATTGTCGGCCCAACAGGCTGCGGGAAATCAACACTGTTGAATCTCTGTGCCGGGTTGTTAGCCCCGTCGTACGGGCATATCACGCTGTTCGAGGGAACGTTAAGCGGCCTGGACCCACGCATCGGCTATATGTTCCAGGATGAGGTATTAATGCCTTGGCTGACTGTACTTGAGAACGTGGTACTCGGTCTGAATTACCGTGGCATCGTCGGTTCCGTGGCAAACCAACGGGGTTGTGATTGGCTGGCACGTACCGGCTTAAGCCAGGTGGCTAATGTCTATCCTGCTCAACTTTCTGGCGGCATGCGTAAACGCGTCGCGCTGGCACAAACCCTGATCTGCGATCCGCAGATCATCCTGATGGATGAGCCCTTTTCCGCGCTCGATATCCAGACACGGCAATTGATGGAACAGGAGTTACTGACGCTGTGGGAAAAAAGTGGCAGCGCCGTGTTGTTTGTGACACATGACCTGGATGAGGCCATCACCCTGGCTGACCGGGTGATTGTGCTATCAACCGCACCTGAATCGCACCCGATCCGAGAGTTCCCCGTCCGACTGGAACGTCCGCGTCAAATGGCACACATCCGCACCTTACCTGCCTATAACCGACTTTATCAACAGATTTGGGAAGTGTTGGGTAGCGAGGTTCTGAACAGTTATAAGCAACGAACTGGCACACAATGAACAAGCAAACCGCTAACGCAAATGTGATTTTTATAGGAAAAGTGGCGGTATCCGTCGTAGCTGTCCTGTTATGGGAACTGATTTCACGGGATCCTCAGTTGGCCTTTTTCTTTGGCAGTCCACGCCAGGTGATACAGGTGTTGTGGCAATGGTTCAGTGAAGGTGAAGGAACTCTTGTTGTCTCACTGGCCTACGGCACCGATATGACGCTGCATTTTCCGGCACAGATTTATCCGCACCTGATTATTACCTTAACGGAAACCCTGCTGGCCTTCGTCTTTGGCACAATGCTTGGCCTCATCGTAGGGCTGTTGTTGGGCATCAGCCCACTGATAACCGCCATTATGTCGCCCTATATCAAGGCGTTGAATGCCTTACCCCGGATTATCCTCGCCCCCATTTTTGCCATGTGGTTCGGCCTGGGGATCTGGTCGAAAGTCGCCTTTGCGATTAGCCTGGTATTTTTTGTCGTGTTCTTTAATGTCACTCAAGGGATACGTCATGTGAACCCCGCGCTACTGGCTAACGCACGCATATTAGGTGCCGACCGTCGTCAACTGCTGTGGTCAGTTTATTTCCCATCAGCGCTGTGCTGGGTATTCTCCGGTTTGCGCATTGCGGTCGGGCTGGCTTTCGTTGGTGCAGTGGTGGGTGAATATCTTGGATCGTCGCAGGGGCTGGGCTATCTGATATTGCAGGCTGAAGGCAATTTCGACATCAACACCATCATAGCCGGCACCTTGCTGCTGACCACCTTTGCCTTATTGCTTGATTACGGCGTTAACCTGATTGAGCGTCAGATGCTGAAGTATCGCGCTTAATCATTCCAGACATTGTTCGCCACAAGATACTCCCTGAAGGTGTTAATCGGCAGCGGTTTCGAAAACAGATATCCCTGCAACGACAAATCGCCCTGTTGTTGCAGGAAACTGGCCTGTTGCTCGGTTTCGACACCTTCCGCAATCACCCTCGCATTAATTCTTTTTGCGAGGTCAAGGATGTTGCCAATAATGTCCTGACAAACCGGATTGCTGCCAATACCGGAAACGAACAACTTATCGATTTTTATCAGGTCAATATTTACATGATGAAGAATCTCCAGCGTTGAATAGCCGGTGCCAAAATCATCAAGGGCAAACAGCACACCCTCCTGTTGTAGCAGGTGAATATTGTCATTCACTTGCTGATTAGCCACCACGATTTCCCGTTCGGTGATCTCCAACGCCAGTTTTAGATTTGGGTTCAGCACGGTTAACAGAGGGGTCAAATCGGCACATAAGTTTGGGGACTGCAAATGCTGAGCGCTGATATTGAGACTGATATAGAAGGGAGTCGCGGGATGAAAATCTTGCAGGAATTGTTCCGTCACCTGGGTAATAAGCGCTTTGGTGAGTGGGATGATCAGCCCGGATTGCTCAGCCAGCGGGATAAACTGATCCGGTGGAATGATGCCTTCTTTGCTGATCCAGCGTACCAACACTTCACAACCCACCACTTGCCTGTCGCCGGCCCACACAATCGGTTGGAGCCAGGCCTGAATTTCCCCCTGACGGATGGCGGAGGCCAGTTGTTGTTCCGGGCTGCGCCTCATTGCTGACCAGCGATAACAGGCATAAGCTGCTATTGCCGCTATGAATATCAGCAGCAACATCAGCAGGCGATTGTTCTTTACGCTGGTGGCCAGCACCGCTTGCGGGTCAATATTGCTCCACAACTGATAATGGAAACGTGAGGAGTTCAATTGCAGGTTATGCGGGCCAGGATATTGCCTGGGATTGATCGCCCCGCTCTCACCCATCCAACCGCTTTGCGTGATTAATACCACCGGCAATAATGTCGAGGCAGATTCCAGAATGTTTTTCAGGTAATAGCCATCGGTACTGGTATAGAGGCCAAACTTGCCCTGCTGTCGCTGGGTGATAACAAAGGGATGGCCAGGCAATGCTTTTATCGCTGATGTGAGGTAGAGGGGTGCGTCTTCCCGCCGCTCCTGCCCGTTGTGAACATCCCCCACCAATGAGGAACAATACACCACCCCGTCTGACGCCAGTTCGATATTGCCAAGGTTAGGTGTGATGGCAAGTTGGTTACGTAACTGCTGTATCGTTTCCGATGTGCAGGGTGCCCCTATCAAACCGGAGAGCGCATTTGTCGCCGAGGTGACATTGTTGAAGATGGCGTTTAGTTGCCGATCCGCCAGCGCCATACTGGTGCTTTGCTGGGTCCTGAGCCATTCGCTGGTCTGCACATAAATAAAAAAAACCGAAACCGCGAGAAAAAGTAAAAAACTCATTAACGCCAGTGCGATCCTCGCAACCTGTCCTCGCAGATTTCGGTTCATCGTTGCCTTCATGGTTTAACGGGTTATCACGCAGCAAGCATAGCGTAAGCGATGAAGTTTATCCGGTCATACATGATCACGTTTTTGATGCCTTAATAGCGATTGTGATTGCGAATATTCTCTACCACAGTCGGGAAATGCACCGCGATGCCCCACCCACCCCTCGTCATGTTTCTTCATGTGTTGCTCAAGATTGTTTTTATTAGCAAACGCTTTTCCCATTGGGCATTTATCACAGATATGCCCCTCGGGTTTGTGCTGCGCGACTCTGTGGTCGAGCCGTTTCTGCGGTGTCTCGAAGCGTTGCTCGCACTTGGGTTCCGTGCAGAGATAAGGGGTCGTATCTGAGTGCTTCCTCTTCACATGTTTATACATTACCGGGATTGTATTGAAACGGGCGGTACACCCCGCGACATTACAGGGCACATCGCGTAGATTCTCATGTGCCTTCAGATGGTTCCTTAGTCTGAAGGGATGCTGAAAAAGCTTGCCACAATTCATCCAGTGGCAGGACCAGAGTTTTTGTCGTGCACCCGACTTCCCGCTTCTGTCAGGTGCTGGTCATAAAGCTCACCATGAGTGAACTGCGTATTACAGCCTTCGTGAAAACAGTGGTGAATTTTCATAGCCGAGGGGTTTTCGAGCGTGGCCTGTTGAATTAAATCTGCCACATCCCCTGTGAAATTGGTTTGCAAAAATACCCTACTCATTGCCTCCCGGTGTTTTGCCGCATCTTCATCACTGATTTTCATTTGTACGGATTCCATTGCGGTTATAAACACCGCTGCGCCCTCAGTTCGCACTCTCCCATCAATGTCACTGAAGGTGACCGGATTATTGGCCACCATCATCACAATGAAGTTCTGGCAGGTTCTGCCATTCTGTCGTATCAGGCGCTTCGCCAGCCCAGGCAAATAACATGTTTGCTGGTGCAGACGCGACACTGAACTGTTCTGCGTAGCAGACTTGCCCAGTCGCACTCCTGACAGGTCATAGCGATAGTTTTCTGCGTTAGGGGTACAATGATTTTTTCCTGAAGTAATATCGAAATGCTGACCATTGCGTCAAACATGTCCAATAAATAGAAAAATCACTTCTGATATTCCTGTCAAAACGCAACAACCTTCAGGTCAATGCTGGTAATTTTGACGCCTTGATTGGTCGTAGGAATTTTCACATGGATTCGGCTGTGCATGCATATCAGTCCAACATGATGCAATTCTGTACCCCATGACGTCTCGCGATGATCCCGGATCTGGTAAGTCCTGCACCTCGTCATAGATTATGTTGAGCTTCAATCTACTCATTACAGCTTATATCCCTTGTGATGTCCCAATGCCGTACGAGTAGTAACTTTCACAGGCGGGGAGTTACCAAAACCCTTTCATAGCCTTCTCCGCATAACGAAATATTATAATTTACTGTTATTTATGAATATTTAATTAGTGACGCCGTCACAACGTGTTTCTGATTCTGATTTCGTTTTCATTCTGACACTTCCCTCAGGGCGTTATAACGCCCTTATCCTGACGTTTACTGCAACGTTCCTGTTCGCTCTCTACAGCTTATATATAAACTATAGGGAGCAACTTTATACGGCGGCGCTACATAAGCTAGAGTGAGTAAAGATAAGCTGTAGTGAGTACAGTGCGCAGTCATCTCGCCTCAGCACAAATGTTAGTGACCGCTAACAACATATAAATCATGTAGTTATATGTTAGTAGTTACCAGGGCGGTAGCGCAATATAAGCTATAGCAAGTAGGCTACTCCTCTCATGCTATATATAAGCTATAGGGAGTAATTTACCTCACCTGTCAACTTCCCGATAAGCTGTAGTGAGTAGTTTTGGCCGATGAGGATAGGCAGTATAAGCTGTAGTGAGTAAATAATGTGATGCCCTACCCCTTTGCTTAGAGCCGGGAAGTCCTTCTGCTCACTACAGCATATGTTATAAGCTATAACGAGTAGAATACATAAACTATAGAGAGTAACTGCGACTGATCAAACGTGATAAGATGATGATAAAAAAATGATAAATCAGGATATTAACCGGATAAGATAAGCTGCAGGGAGTGTAGCGTGAGGTAACATAAGCTGGAGTGAGTAACCTACTCACTCCAGCTTATCGGCTTATTTACCTTTGAAGAGTTTTTCGAGATCGGCCATCGAAATGCCTAATTTATTCAGAAGGTTGAGCTTTTCCTGAAGCTCCGCATCAACAGGTTCAGCTGGCGTGACAGGCACTGGCGGTTGTGAGTTTTCAGAACTCTCGTTCCTGGGCGCTTTCAGTTTTGGCCGACGATAATGCACATTAAAATAGACGCTACGCCCTCGTTGCACCTCGGAGTAATCGAGATAACCAATCTCCTTAAGCTGCTCCATAGCGCGCCGTACCGTCTGGTTTTGCGAAAACACCGGTGACTTCAGGTTCAGCCTGTCACGCAAGCGCGCCAGTGAGATTGGTGCCGGGTTCTTGGGCAGGCTTTCGATATAGGTGTACAGCGCCTGAGCAGACTCTCGTCGCTTCAGTGCATTAATCGCTTTAAGCTGCAAAAGCACCTTACGATCAAACTCATACAGCTCAAACAGTTTGGGATCCGCTTGTAAAATCACGATATCTTTTTTGGTATCGTAATAGGCTGACTGAACCAGATGCGTGATGTATTCCTTACCATCTTCCCCCATATTGCTGGTGAAGGAGATCGTTGTCGCTGCGATGCGCTTCAGAGACGGGCTGATGCGCTCTCTGAGCTTTTTGGAAGAACGACTGGAAGGGATTCCGCAGAGTTTGGCAAATTCAACGAAGGGAAGCTGAACCTTGTCACCGATGACTTTATGTTTGGCAAAAGAGTGAATGATCCCGACCCAGGTCTTGAAATCATTGTCCATATCCAGGCGTGGACCGACGATCTCGACCTTATCAAATCCCTCTGCTTTTGCCAGAGAAAGTCGGGTCAATTCTTCCGTTGCATCTGTGGTAGAAAAGGTTTTGTTTTTACTGTTTTTCAATGACTTAAGTGTAGGGACAAATACACCGAGCCTCATCAATGCAACCGGCTGAACAGTATTATTTGCATTCGGCGTTAGCGTGATCACCTCACCTGTAATTTTGTCCGTTTCTTCAAACAATTTCTTGAGGTCAAGATTTTCGCTGTCCACAGGCTTTCTCACGGTTTTCGATGATGATCGACAAAAGGATCGAGACATCTGGATTTGTGAATGACAGAACAACAACTCACGCAGGGCGAGCCTAATTGCATGAAGACAGAAAGAAAAAACTATCCACAGCAATATCTGTGTTCAAGGCGTTTGACTCACTATAGCTTATGTCGTTTTCTAACTACAGCTTAGATTTAACAATCTATAGCTTATTGTAATCTGCCTATAGTTTATAATTTACTTTCTATAGCTTATGCAATACCCCTTTCAGGCCAGAACTGGTGCGGCCTGGCGCGATCGGGGATCTCTTTGGGATCTATATAGGATCTAAATTGGATCTAAATTACTGGGATCTGGACGGTGGATAAGTGGATATCTTGCTGAGCGCTCATAGCTATTCTGAAGCTTATGTGAAAAATGCGAAGTCAGAATCGTTCTGCAATAGGACAAGTTTTCCTGTTGATGCAGAAATCTGGGTAGATCCTCTCACTGATAAACAGCTTTGCCGAATGTTAAGGATCAACTTACAGCTTGTCTGAAGCAATCTGAGCACATCAATGGCATCTGTAAGCGTGTGTACGGCATCCTGCGTGCCTCAATGGTCAGTTACGACAAATCCTCTTTCTTCTTCCTGAAGAAGCCCTGTAGTGCTCTACAGCGTGTTTTCATAACACCAGGAATATAAATTTATCTTCCTGATGATCATGACCGATTTCTGGCTAAGTGAAATGAGGATCGACTGGACTGAACAAATAATCCTGAATTGACAGAATCACTTTAATGAGAAGAACGAGTTACAACGTCACAAGTTAGTTATCATCTTATTAAGATAATAACTAACTTTCTTAACAACATTACTTACTGAAGTTTCGCCTTACTGATCAGTGCAGAGATCTCTTCATCAGAGAAACGCTCCAGACCAAGAATGGCAGCACGTACAATATCCGAACGATTAACCCGTGTGCCTCCGGCAAGAATTTCATTACGTATACGGTTATCAATCTCGCTAAGATTTTCGTCAGTGAAAGAGATGCTGACAGGTTTTGCTTTAGCCTTCTTCACCGGCTCAGCTTCAACTGCTTTTACGTCTGGAGCAGCATTGGGTGACAATGCTGCTGTGCCACCATTTATGAAGTCGTTTTCTCTGTCTTTCGTCACACCGGATCTGTTTCTCATAGAATGACCTCCTGGATCAGTCTTTCGACTTCATCCTTCGCTTTGCTGTTTTCTGTTTCATAGATGGTCATGGATTCAGCCCATGCATCGCGGTGCGCTTTACGATCACAAATGCGGGTATCGGCCAGTTTCATTTGTGGGAAGTCTTCCAGCACTTGAGCAGCTTCATTGCCTTCATTTACGAACATGTTGGTAGGTGTCATGTTGAGCACCAGATATCCTTTCACATCCTCATTGAAATCTTTTGCGGCTGTAAACACCGAACAGGTATGCGGCACGACATCGAGGTCCATCTGAGAGGGACGGAGTGGTGAAATAAAGACATCGGCGGCCATCAAGCCACTGCGCATCTCAGCACTGTCACGTCCGGCACAGTCAGCAATGATGTAGTCATAGGATTTTGCGTGCTCTTTTAGCATCGCTTTGATATTGCCAGAAGCACCAGTGACAGGAATATGTGGCAGCGATTCCGGGCGATTGTTGTACCAGGTCAACACAGATTTTTGGTCATCGGCATCAACAATTAACACCCTGTAGCCACGGGCAAGTAAGCCGGCGGCAATCGAAACAGCCAGTGTGCTTTTGCCAACCCCACCCTTCTGGCTTCCTAAAACGATAATCATTGATGACCTCCATTGAAGACGACAAAAACAGAAATAACTTTATATGATTATCTTAACAAGATAGTTAAATAACAACAAGGCAAGTAATTATCTTGTTAAGATAGTAAGGTGATTGAGTATAACTTAATGATATTAAACGATTGTTAAGATAATATCATATTAACATGATACGATAGCAGTCTTGTTTTGTTGTTAAGAGCTTATCTTGTTAAGATGTTTGCTTCGGTCATCTCTTACAAAGACAACTGATTTGAATGATTCCTGGCAAGACGAACGAGTATCAAATAATCAGGCTGCAATCTGGTGTCGAAGACCCTTGCTTTATTTGTCACTTTCAACCAGAAAGGCTCTGATTTTAAGCGCGCTATACCTCTTGTTATGCATTTCAGTTAAAGTGAAAGTTTGGCGTTTCTTTCCCATTTTTGCGTTATTGTTCACCCTCGTTCCGACCGTGTGTTTTATATTCTATTACGTGCCGTCAGCTGGTTTGATGGTGATGTCAGATAGGCTATTAAGAAGTTAAGATATTATCTTAATAAGATAATATCTTAACTTCTTAACTTCTTAACTTCTTAACTTCTTAACTTCTTAACTTCTTAACTTCTTAACTTCTTAGCAAGATAACACCTTACGCATCACCTTTGACACTTCTGCTGCATCAGACTGCATAAAAGCCACAGAGTGACTGTAGAGCTGAACATACTGAGCGAAGTGGCAGAAATGACATTTTCAGAGTTTAGTTAACGCACTGAACCAATTGGTTGCCCTATCATAAATGCCCGGAGGAGGTGAACAACATACGTGATAATTAAGTTGTTATTTTATCTTTTTAATATCTTGTTAAGATGTTAATTGTTTTTCGTGTAATATGATATTAAAAGATTAAGATATTATCTTAATAAGATATTATCTTATGTTCACCAAAACACATTATTTATAATAATGAACTGGGTACGGCTTGGTTACGGTTCAAATCCAAATGCTTCCTGATATGCGGCCCCGGGTATGATGTTATGCAGTGAGATAAATCGCCCATCAAACGTGTGGTGATTAACCAAACCTGTTCCGGGCATCACTTGTGAGACGGTTACCATCACACCGTTAAGCATAACCTTATGAAATAAAATCGATTAGTGCATGCACTCCCGAAAGGAAAGGGTTTGTGATACGGTATTTTCATCTTTTTCCTTCTCACATCGCACACACTGATTTATCACAACATGACAACACATCATAACCTTGCAGTAATGCACTGGGGCACCTATCGCGTATCAACCTCCGAGGGCGCATTGACTGGCATTGACCCGGTCGAGTGGGATCGTAATCCCTCGGCAATTGGACAATCTCTTGTTGGCGCAATTGATGGTCCGAGTCGTATCCGTCGCCCCGCCGTTCGTCTGGGATATCTGCAACAGGGGCGCGATGCGCGTCATGGACGTGGCAAAGAACCTTTTGTCGAAGTCAGTTGGGAAACTGCCCTGGCGCTGGTAGCCGCTGAACTCACGCGAGTAAAACAGACGCATGGCAATCAGGCGTTTTATGCAGGATCTTATGGCTGGTCAAGTGCCGGACGCTTTCATCATGCGCAAAGTCAGTTACATCGCTTTTTTAATCAGTTAGGCGGATATACCGACAGTACCAATACATACAGTCTGGCGGCGGCCGAGCGCTTACTGCCCCATATCATTGGGGAATTAGATGTGTTGCAAAAACAGCATACGCACTGGTCTTCCCTGGCGGAACATTGCGAACTTTTTGTTGCCTTTGGTGGCCTGCCGCTGCGTAATTCCCAGGTTAACGGTGGGGCGGCGAACGATCATTCGCTGAAACACTGGCTGGGCGAGATGCAGCGTAACGGCACGCATTTCATTAACGTCAGTCCGGTGAAAAATGATCTGTCTGGTGTTACGAACGCGGAGTGGTTGTCATTAAAACCCGGCAGCGATACTGCACTGCTGCTGGCGCTGAGTTATGTGCTGATTGATGAGTCCCTGTATGATGCGAGTTTTATTGCCAGTCATACCGTGGGTTTTGCACAGTATCGCGACTACCTGATGGGCGACAAAGACGGTAAAGCAAAAGACCCGGCTTGGGCGGCGCAGATCACCGGCATTGATGCGCAGAAAATCCGCGAACTGGCACGCATGATGGCGGCAAAGCGCA
This sequence comes from Pantoea sp. X-Soil-TKNS-1279, assembly GCF_059730565.1. Lineage (NCBI taxonomy): Bacteria > Pseudomonadati > Pseudomonadota > Gammaproteobacteria > Enterobacterales > Erwiniaceae > Pantoea > Pantoea sp. X-Soil-TKNS-1279. Next base: position 223,395 of record NZ_AP035952.1, read on the forward strand.
CCATGATCAACATCGCCTGGTCGCTCCAGCGCGCGTTCCAGGGTGAACAGACCTTTTGGGCCACAGTGGCGTTAGCAGCTATGATCGGTCAGATTGGTACGCCGGGCGGTGGCCTCGGTTTCGCCTATGCCAGTACCAACCTTGCGGGTTCAGTACGCCGCACTTTCTCCGGTCCACGTTTCCCGGCTGGAACCAATCCCGTCCAGAGTGTCATCCCGGTAGCGCGGCTCTCAGATATGTTGCTTAATCCTGGTGAGGCTTATCAGTTTGATGGCAAAGAATGTACTTATCCCGACATCCGTCTGGTGTACTGGGCGGGGGGCAATGCGTTCCACCATCATCAGGATCTGAACCGACTGGTGGAAGCCTGGCGGCAACCGGATACGGTGGTAGTCCACGAGCAGTACTGGACTGCGCAGGCGAAATTCGCTGATATTGTTTTCCCGGTGACGACCTCACTGGAGCGTAATGATATTGGCAGCTCCAGCAATGATGGCTATATGATTGCCATGCGTCAGCAGATTGCGGCGCAGGGTGAGGCGCGGAGCGATTACGCCATCTTCCATGCGCTGGCGGAAAAACTGGGCTTTGGCGACAGTTTCAGTGAAGGCCGTGATGCCGAGGCGTGGATCAGATTTATTTATGACGCCTCCCGGCCGCGTGCACTGGCTGACGGAATCGAACTACCTGCTTTTGATGATTTCTGGGCGCAGGGCATGCTGGAGTATGAGCGGCCAGACCAACCGCAGATTTTGCTGCAAGCCTTTCGTGACGATCCTGAGCAAGCACCGTTGCCGACACCCTCGGGGAAAATCGAGCTGTTCTCCCAGACGGTGGCGGATTTTGGCTATGATGAGTGTCCGGGTCACCCGTTCTGGTACGAGCCGGAAGCGCAGTTGCAACGCGAAACGGCGGCGCGTTGGCCGTTGCACCTGCTTTCCAGCCAGCCACGTACTCGCCTGCATAGCCAGTATGATCACGGTAGCGTCAGCCGCAAAACCAAGATTCAGGATCGGGAACCATTGTGGTTACATCCGCAGGATGCGGCGGTGCGTAATATTCATGAAGGTAGTGTGGTGAGGGTGTTCAATGCACGCGGAGCGATTCTGGCGGGCGTCCATCTGAGCGAAGATATCCGTCCCGGCGTGGTACAGATGTCGACGGGAGCCTGGTATGACCCGCAAGATCCTCACCAGCCGGACTCACTCGACAAACATGGAAATCCGAACGTACTGACGGAAGATCGTGGCAGTTCAAGATTAGGGCAGGGATGTAGCGCGCAGAGCTGCTGGGTAGAAATTGAGAGATGGGATGAGCCGCTGCCTGCGGTAACCGCATTCCAACCACCGGCGTTTGTACCGGGATGATGCGCATTGCGAGGCGGCGCGAGTCGGTTTTCTCCGCAAGATTTCATAAGTAACACTATGATAAATAACAATAACTAGAAGGATTTTCAGCCTGAAAACTCCGTAACACAGATGCCATCGCTAGTTACTGGCATCTGTGTTAAAACGTTTCCCAATGCTAAGTAACCACTTTCGCAATAAGATCGGCGTCGAGTAACGCAATGTATCGCGCAATATCAATTTTTTGCTTCGGTCGGAAGCTTACTATATTGAGCATTTTGGATAACAGAATCGTGTACCTCAACCACCAACTTCATCTGAACGCGATCCGGTTGGCACTGAGCTAACTGAATCGACTCGTTCACCGCGCGTCTTACCAACTGAGATCTGTTGGCATCTTCCTTAATCAGACGCATGACCTGGTCCACCTCAATATTGTCCAGTAATCTTACGGTCAATTTGCATAACTGTCTTTCCAGCCTCTCCTGATTATCTTCGATGTGAGCAAACTCAAAGTTTGTCACGTCATACCAGCTTTGCAAATGAGCGATGGGTGTATTGGCTTTAATGCGATAGTAATCCACGTCTATTTCTTTGAGGGTGACCGACTCACTTAAACGCGTTGCTTTTATGGCTTTTAACAAATTTTTGACGTCACATTTCTTGAAGGTTTAATTTTGAGATAGCGCGTCCAGTAGCGCTGAAGCGGCGCGGGCTGCATTTCCTTAATGATGTGCAAAACCGTTTTGTACGAAGTATCGACTTTGAAAGGAAGTTTTGCCCGGCTCAACATCGTGTCGGAAAGAATGATGCCGATGGACATCAGGCCAAAATGTAACACGCGAGTGGAAATTTTTCCTCTGGGAAACGTGCGTGCATATTATTCACAAAGGCATTCGCGAGGGCTTGTTTGTGATATGCGTTAAGAGATTTAATCGATGTTATCCCGGCACTGTCAGGCATGGAGTGCCAGCCTTGTCGGTGTAACGCATAGGGAAAGCTCCTGAACCTCACAAGGATCTTACGTAATTTATAATTCTCCAGCACGATATTGCATTCTGCCAGCTTGTCAGCGATATCGCCTATCGAGTGATCTCTCAAATCCTTGAGCTTAATATGTCTTAGCAGTCCCTCAACCACATCAGGCGATGATGTGTTTTTGGCATTATGGTGAGTCACCAATACGTACAAATCTTTCATGGCATGATAAGAATAAGAAGCCGGCAGTTCATTACTTTGGCTCAAGCCACAAATGTGACAAGTAAAATGATATAGCGGCTTTTTTCCCGTGCGGGCGAGGCCATTGTTGAAGGCGCTGTTATCTCGAAGGTTATCGGCTTTGGCATACCATCCCCGTTAATCACAAAGTGAGATACA